>DAOMOK010000015.1:0-170909 GCA_035444285.1 Chloroflexota bacterium | reverse complement strand
AATAGAAACCCCTTCTGTTTGAACGTTTTCGTTCAAAAATAAGGTGACAGGTTTTAGCCTGCAAAGCTTCAAGTTAAGCGAGTAAAAAACCTGTCAGGTCTGAACGGTTACGTGCTGCGAAAACCGTGACCAGAGAGCATTCACGCATCATGTTTCACGCATCACGCCGGACCCCACGAAATCCTGAAGAACCACAAGCGAATCAGCAGATGGGGCATTATACGCCAACCAGGGAAGAAGCGGCATATGGCGCTTTTTTGCCGGTGCGACAGTTTCAAAATGACACACTGCATTATGCTTTTCGCCTTTGGAGGATATGACACTTGTCACTCTGGTCTCACCTCTCTAACGCCTACAATACAGCATAGAGATTGTGAATTATCCCACAATCTGTAGACCCTGACCGTATTGAAAAGTTAGCGGTGAGCAGTAAGCAGTGAGCGGTGTGGAGCACTGCTTATTGCTCACTGCTTACTGCTCACTGCTTACTGACAGAAGGAGAAAGCGATGTTTAAAATGGAAGAAACGGCCGTTGGCCTGGACAAAGAAACCCGCGACATGATTCTCGACACACTCAAAAAATATGCCGAGAAAAAACTAACCTCCGATTATCTGCTCAAACTAGATCACAACGACGAATTCCCCCACGAAGTTTTACAAGAATTATATGACCCTACCTCGCTGGGGTTGCATCTGCTGTTTATCCCCGAACAGTACGATGGCCTGGGCGGCGGCGCGTATGACATATACCGCGTCAGCGAACTGATGGCCTCCATTGACCTGGGCGTGGCCACCGGCGTCTTAGCCACCTTCCTCGGCTCCGACCCCATCAGCGTGGGGGCGACGGAAGAGCAGAAGAAGTATTGGTACGGCCGTATCGCTGAAGAAGCGCTGCTCATGGCCTATGGCGCCACAGAGCCGCAGGCCGGTTCCGACCTGGCGGCTATGACCACTAAAGCCGAACCCATTCTCGAAGATGGCGTCGTTACCGGTTACCACATTACCGGCCAAAAGCAGTGGATCAGCAACGGCGGCGTGGCCGATTTGTACACCATTTTGGCGTTGGCTCCCGGCGGGCCAAGCTGGTTTGTGGTAGACCGGGACAGCGAAGGTTTCACGCGCGGCAAACCGGAAGACAAACATGGCATCCGCGCCAGCAACACCGCCGCTCTCTTTCTGGATAATGTCTATGTACCCGCCGACCGGCTGGTTGGTTTACAGGAAGGGCAGGGGCTGGCCCAGGCGCAGGCCGTTTTTGGTTACACCCGCCTCATGGTGGGCGCATTTGGGTTGGGCGCTGGCTGGGAAGCCTTGCGCCGCGCCATTCGCTACTCGCAAGAGCGTATCCAGGGCGGCACACCCCTCAGCCAGAAGCAGGGCTACACCCACAAGCTGATTGTGCCCAACGCCGCCCGGCTGGAAGCGGCCCGCAGCTACATTGAATGGGTGGCGGAACGGTTGGGCAGCGGCGAAGAAGGGCTGCAAACGGAAGGGGCGGTCGCCAAATACATGGCGACCGAAGCGGGTAACAAAGCGGCCGAAGATGCCATTCAGGCGCACGGCGGTTACGGCTACACCAAAGAATATATGGTAGAAAAAATCAAACGGGACGTGCGCATCACCACCATTTACGAAGGCACGTCGGAGATTATGGAGTGGACGATTGCCCGCGACCGCTGGCAGTTGCATCTCAAATCACGCGGCGATTATTACAAGGAATGGGCCAACCGCCTGTCATTCATCCACCAGGAACAGCCGGAGAATGGGGCCAATTATGCGGCGCTGGCGCTGCGGGCATTGGCCGTCATCCTGGAGCGCTGCCGGCTGGACCGGCTGACGCGCAACCAGCATGTGCTGTTCCGCCTGGGCGAACTCATCGCCTATGCAGAAACGGCCGCCATATTTGCCGAGCGGGTCGCCGACAAACCGACCGAAGCCATCCACCTGGACATCCCCACCCGGCAGGCGCTCAGCCGCATTCACGGCCGTAACGCCGCCCTCAAAGTCGCCACCGAAGGTCTGCGTTGGGCTATCGGCGCCGGCCAAACCGATCCTGCATTAGCCCAATCCCTCGACCTGCCCGGCATCTACGCCGCGCAAGAGGGGCTGGTAGGGGATATGGATTTTGCGGCAGAGAGATTGAGTGAAGTATTCAGTAAGCAGTAAGCGGTTAGCAGTGAGCAGTAAGCGGTGTACCAACTGCTCACTGCTTACTGCTCACCGCTCACTTTTCCAAAGAAAAGGGAGTGAACGAAAATGAGCGACACCTCAGACAAAGCCATTGCCATTGTGGGGGTGGGGGCGATTATGCCGGAGGCGTTGAACGCAGCCGCATTCTGGCAAAACATCCTCAACAAACGGTACAGCATCACCGAAACGCCGCCTGACCGGTGGCCCATTGCCGATTATTACGACCCCGACCCGAAAGTCCCCGACAAAACGTACACTAAAATCGGCGGCTGGGTGCGGGGTTTTCAATTTGATTGGAAACGGTTTCGGATGCCGCCCAAAGTGGCGGCAGCCATGGACGAGGGGCAGCAGTGGGCGTTGACCATTGCCGCCGATGTGCTGGCTGATTATGGCTATCCGGCACGGCCGTTAAACACCGAACGCACCGCCACCATCATCGGCACAGCCATGGGCGGCGAACTGCACTACACCACCAACGAACGGATTGTCTTTCCGAAGTATGCGCGGGCGCTGACGGCCGTGTCCGAATTTGCCGGGCTGCCTGCACCCACCCGCCAGGCCATCCTGGCCGGCTGGCATGACCATATTGACGAGCAATATCCACCCATCACCGAAGACTCCATGCCCGGCGAACTGCCCAACATAGTCAGCGGCCGTATCGCCAACATGCTCAATCTGCGCGGCCCTAACTTCATCACCGACGCCGCCTGCGCCTCCAGTTTTGCCGCCGTGGAAGCGGCTATGGAACTGCTCTTTGAACACAAAATAGACGCAGCTATCACCGGTGGTGTAGACCGGAACATGGGCATCGGGCCGTTTGTGAAGTTCTGCAAAATTGGGGCGTTGAGTGCGACAGGTACACGGCCGTTTGGCGACGGCGCGGACGGTTTTGTTATGGGTGAAGGGGCGGCCCTCTTCCTGCTCAAGCGCCTGGCTGACGCCGAACAAGACGGCGACAAAATTTACGCTGTCATTCGCGGCGTGGCTGGGGCCAGCGACGGCAAGGGCAAGGGCATTACCGCGCCCAACCCCATTGGGCAGCAGTTAGCCATGCAGTATGCCTGGGAAAACGCCGGTTTAGACCCGGTCACGGCCACGCTGATTGAAGCGCACGGCACCAGCACCCCCGTTGGCGACGTGGCCGAAGTGGAAAGCCTGAGCAAAGTGTTTAGCAGCGCGAAGCGAAACAGCATCGGACTGGGATCGGTTAAGAGCAATATCGGTCATTTGAAGGCGGGCGCGGGTGCAGCCGGGCTATTCAAAGCGACCATGGCATTGCATCACAAAATCCTTCCGCCTACCCTGAACGCCAATCCGCCCAACTCGTATGTGGATTTTAGCCAGACGCCGTTTTATTTGCTGCACGACGGCCGTGCCTGGGAACCGACCAACGGTACACCCCGCCGCGCCGGCGTCAGCGCCTATGGCTTCGGCGGCACCAATTTTCATGTGGTGCTGGAAGAACACCGGCCAGGGGAATTGACACAGCCGAAGAAGGTTTTTGCTGTTGAGAAACCGGATTTAACGCAGAGACGCGGAGACGCAGAGGAAGAATTACCACCAACACCTGTTCGTGGCATGGCGGCGATAGGGGCGGCGACGCCGCAGGAATTGAAGGAGAAACTCGACCAATACCTCAACAAGGTAGAGACGGGTTGGACGCCGCCGCGGGAGTTGCCGGACACGGCCGTGATTGAATCCCCAGAGCGGTTACTGATTGATTTTGGCGACCAGGCGGAACTGCTGGATCGGCTGCAAAAGGCGCGGAAGGTCATGGTCTCTGATTCACCACCGGCATGGAAAGCGATGGAGGCGCAGGGCATTTTCCGCGGTTCGGGCCAGCCGGAGGGGAAAGTGGCCTTTATGTTCCCCGGACAGGGCAGCCAGTATGTGAACATGGGCCGGGAACTGGCCGCCTTATACCCCGAAGTGCAGGCCGTTTTTGACGAAGCGGACGCAGTGATGAAACCGATTTTGGGCAAACCGTTGACCGACTATATTTTTGTAGACCCAAATGACAGTACGGCCGTGAACAAAGCCACCTTTGACCTGATGCAAACGGAGATCACCCAACCGGCGATGCTGACCATGGACATTGCCATGTACCGGCTGCTGCAATCATTTGGTTTCAGCCCGGACGTGGTCATGGGTCATTCACTGGGTGAGTATGCGGCGCTGATTGTGGCCGGTATCATGCCTTTCGCTGATGCGCTGGAAGCGGCAGCGGCGCGGGGTGGTGAGATGGCCCATTTGCAATTGGATGACAACGGCAAGATGGCTGCCGTCCTGGCCCCGTTTGATGTGGTGGAAGCCACCCTGAAGCAGGTGGATGGTTATGTCATTCCGGCCAATATCAACAGCAGCAGCCAGTGTGTGATTGGTGGGGCGAGTACGGCCGTGGAAACGGCCGTGACCCTTTTCCAGGAGGCCGGTTATCAGGCGATGATTATCCCCGTCAGCCACGCCTTCCACACCAGCATTATTGCCCCTGCCAGCAAGCCGCTGCGCCAGGTGCTAGACCGGCTGCACATTGCGCCGCCCACATTGCCCATTGTAACCAATGTGACGGGTGATTTTTACCCGACGGCCGTAGATGCCATTAAAGACAATTTGCAACAGCAAGTGGCCGCCACCGTGCAATGGGTGAAAGGGCTGCACACACTCTATGACTTTGGTGTGCGCGCTTTTGTGGAAGTTGGCCCCAAACGCGCCCTGCGCGGCTTCGCCAACGACGTATTCAAAGAGAAAACCGATATGTTGGCCCTGATGACCAACCATCCCAAACCCGGCGAACTGCCCGCTTTTAATCAGGCGCTTTGTGCGTTGTATGCGGCGGGGTATGCCGGTAATCGGTTATCGGTAAACGGTAATCCGTTATCCGTAATCGGTAATCCGTTATCCGTAACCCGTGAACGGTTAGGTGAACGACTAGAAGAACGGTTAGAAAAAAGAAGAGAGGAAACGATGTCCGCTAAAACAAATGGCTCCCCTGTGGTCGAAGCCCAGGCAGTACCCCAATATCCCAATATCCCAATGCCGCAATTACCCAATTACTCCGGTATCCCCGCCGCCCTCACCTCATCTCTCCCCTACAACCGCGCTCACCCACCGCTCGGCTCCATTGTCATCAGCGGTACCGGTCTGGGGCTGCCGGGCGCAGAGAAGGCGGTGATGGCCCCGGACAATGCCTGGCGTATTTTGCAGGGCGAGCAGTTTGTAGACCTGATCCCGGAACGCTTCCGGCGCAAAATGGTGGGCAAACGGATTACGCGGCTGGTGAAGGATGAAAACGGCGACGGCCGTTTTGCCCCCATTGATGACGCTGAAGATGTGATCAAACTGGCCGGCCGTCCCGGCAGTTTTGACCTGGCAGCCGAATATGGCGTGCCCCAAAAGCTTGTGGATTCGCTGGATGTGACCACACAGTTAGCGTTTGCCGCCGGGCTGGATGCGCTGCGCGAAGCGGGCATTCCTTTGGTGATGACCTACAAACACGCCAGCAACGGCACCTTTCTGCCGCAGCGCTGGATGCTGCCGGAGTCGCTGCGCGACGAGACGGGCGTGATTTTTGCCAGCGCCTTCCCCGGCGGCGACCGCTTTGTGGAAGATTTTGAACGGTTCTACGTCTACCAGAATCGCATCGAGCAGTTGGAAATGCTGGATCAACTGCGCCGTACCTGCACCGACAATCAGACGTTGCTGGAAATCACACGGCGCATTAACGACCTGCGCGAGACGTTGGCGCGGGAGGCGTATGTGTTTGATCGGCGTTTTATCTTCCGTATTTTGAGTATGGGGCACAGCCAGTTTGCCGAGTACATTGGCGCACGTGGCCCGAATACGCAGGTGAATGCGGCCTGCGCCAGCACCACTCAGGCGATTTCGATAGCGGAGGATTGGATTCGCAACGGCCGTTGCCGCCGTGTATTGGTCATTGCCGCTGATGATGTCACCGGCGACCATCTGTTGGAATGGATTGGCGCCGGTTTCCTGGCGTTGGGCGCCGCCGCCACCGATGATCGGGTGGAGGAAGCAGCGCTGCCCTTTGACAAACGGCGGCACGGTACCATTTTGGGCATGGGCGCCTGTGCCCTGGTGGTGGAAAGCGAGGACGCCGTGCAAGAGCGCGGGATGCGCGGCATTGTGGAACTGCTCAGCAGCGAAATCCGCAACAGCGCCTTCCACGGCTCCCGGCTGGATGTAGACCACATTGCCCAGGTGATGAATGACTTGATGACCACGGCCGAAACCCGTTTTGGCCTCAACCGCTACACTATCGCGCCGCAATTGGTCTTTATGTCCCACGAGACGTATACCCCGGCGCGGGGCGGCTCGGCGTCGGCGGAAGTGGTGGCGCTGCGGCAGACTTTTGGCGAAGCAGCCAGAGAGATTGTGGTCGCCAATACCAAAGGCTTCACCGGGCATCCCATGGGCGTGGGTGTGGAAGATGTCATTGCCCTGAAAATCTTGGAGCATGGCATTGTGCCGCCGGTGCCCAATTACAAGGAAGTGGACCCGGATTTAGGCGAATTGAACCTGAGCCGGGGTGGGCGTTATCCGGTGCAGTATGCGCTGCATCTGGCCGCCGGTTTTGGTTCGCAAATCTCGCTGACGCTGACGCGGCGGATTCCCGGCGCGTTGGATCGGGTGGAAAACAAACCGCGTTACCAGAAGTGGCTGGATGATGTCAGCGGTTACGATTATGCCGAATTGGAAGTGGAAAAGCGGAATTTGCGGATTGTGGCTAAGGGTGCGCCGGGCAAACGGCCGTGTCCCTCCACCTGGCAATATGGCACGGAACCGGTGCTGCGGACGGGGTTTGCTGGTCAGTTTACAGTAAGCAGTCAGCAGTTAGCAGTACCAGCACCCGTTCAGGTGCAGCCGCGGCCGATGAATAACCAACCGGCTCAACCATTGCCGCAGCCGACGCCGGCCGCAGTGAAAGTGGAGCAAGTACCCGCAAATGGGAATCCACCGGCAGTCATCACCGAGCCGAAGCCGGAAATTGGAGGGCCGGTGGTCGAAGCAATCTCCCAATCTCCAAATCTCCCAATCTCCGATCCCATCGCCGACAAAGTTCTGGCCATTGTGGCCGAACAAACTGGTTATCCGACCGACATGCTGGAAATGGATTTGGACTTGGAGGCGGATTTAGGCGTTGATACTGTGAAACAGGCCGAAACGTTTCTAGCGATTCGTACCGAATTCGACATCCCCCGCCGCGATGACCTGAGCCTGCGCGACTACAACACGCTGGCGAAGGTGGTGGGGTTTGTGCGGGAGATGCGGCCTGATTTGGGAAGAAGTGAGCAGTTAGCGGTGAGCAGTGAGCAGTTGGCCGTGAGAGGCGAGCAGTTAGAAGTCTCCCAATCTCCCAATCTCCCAATCTCTGATCCTATTGCCGACAAAGTGCTGGCGATAGTGGCGGAGCAGACCGGCTATCCGACTGACATGCTGGAAATGGATTTGGATTTGGAAGCGGATTTGGGTGTGGACACGGTGAAACAGGCGGAGACGTTCCTGGCGATTCGCACTGAGTTCAACATCCCCCGCCGCGATGACTTGAGTCTGCGCGACTACAACACATTGGCGAAGGTGGTGGGGTTTGTGCGGGAGATGCGGCCTGATTTGGGAAGAAGTGAGCAGTTAGCGGTGAGCAGTGAGCAGTTGGCCGTGAGAGGCGAGCAGTTAGAAGTCTCCCAATCTCCCAATCTCCCAATCTCTGATCCTATTGCCGACAAAGTGCTGGCGATAGTGGCGGAGCAGACCGGCTATCCGACTGACATGCTGGAAATGGATTTGGATTTGGAAGCGGATTTGGGTGTGGACACGGTGAAACAGGCGGAGACGTTCCTGGCGATTCGCACTGAGTTCAACATCCCCCGCCGCGATGACTTGAGTCTGCGCGACTACAACACATTGGCGAAGGTGGTGGGGTTTGTGCGGGAGATGCGGCCGGATTTGGTAAGAAGTGAGCAGTTAGCGGTAAGCAGTGAGCGGTCGCTAATCTCCAATCTGCAATCTCCAATCTCCGAGCCGATTGCGGTGTCATTTGACGCAAAAAAAGCATAGAGGGTGACGCGGCGGCGGACACGGCCGTTGCGCCACCCCTGATTCCCCAAATCGAACCGGAATACACGCTGGCGGACGCGGATACGATGCCGCGCCGGGCGCCGATGCCCGCGTTACGGCCGTCGCTCGACCGCTGCAAACCGACCGGCGTAATGCTGAACGAAGGCAGCCGCGTGGTTGTGGCTCTGGATGAAGGCGGCGTGGGTAAGGCACTCGTCAAGAAGCTGGAAAAACTGGGTGTGACCGTGCTGCCGCTTGATGTGGCTCTGGCTGCGGAAACGTTGACGGCGCAGGTGCAAGAGTGGCTGGCTGAGGGGCCGGTGCAGGGTGTTTACTGGCTGCCCGCGTTGGACGTGGAACCCGATCTGGCGGCGATGACGCTGACCGACTGGCGGGAGGAGAACCGGGTGCGTGTCAAGAATTTGTCTGTGACCATGCGGGCGCTGTATGACACGGTGGACAAGCCGGGCACGTTCCTGGTGACAGCCACGCGGTTGGGTGGGCTGCATGGTTATGGCCCAGAACCGGCCCTGGCGCCATTGGGCGGCGGCGTCACCGGCTTCACCAAGGCGTACAAACGAGAACGGCCGTCCACCCTGGTGAAAGCCGTAGATTTTGGACTCAGCCGCAAGACGGCTGCCTTTGCCGATTTGTTGCTTGCGGAGACGCTGACCGATCCGGGCTGTGTGGAGGTGGGGTATTGGCGGGACGGCCGTTACACCATCACCCTGATGGAACAGCCCGCCGACTACGACAATGTGGCACGGTGGGGACGCCGACCACAGCCAATTTTGCTCAACCGCGATACCATTTTCCTGGTGACGGGGGCGGCGGGTGGCATTACCAGCGCCATTGTGGCCGACCTGTCGGCTGCCAGCGGTGGCACATTCTACCTGCTGGATTTGACGCCGGAACCCAATCGTACCGATCCGCAAATTGCCCTGTTCCGCACGGATAAGGACGCTTTGAAACAGCGGCTCATCGTAGAGACGAAGGCGGCGGGCGAGAAGCCGACGCCGGTGATGATCGAGAAGAAGCTGGCGGTTGTGGAGCGGTTGGAGGCGGCGTTAAGCGCAATTGAGGCGGTGGAAAGGGCGGGCGGTACGGCCGTGTACCGCAGCGTCAATTTGCTCGACCACGAAGCCCTGACCGGGATTGTCGCCGAAATCCGACAGCAATTTGGCCGGATTGATGTGCTGGTTCATGCGGGCGGTATTGAAATCAGCAAGGCGCTTAACCAGAAAGACGCAGCCCAGTTTGACCTGGTGTATGACATCAAGGCGGACGGTTTTTACAGCCTGCTGCACGCCGCCCAGGAGCTGCCCATGGGGGCGACGGTGGTCTTTAGCTCGGTAGCCGGTCGTTTTGGCAATGCCGGGCAAACGGATTACAGCGCGGCCAATGACCTGTTGTGCAAGCTCACCAGCAGTTTACAACGCACACGGCCAGAGACGAAGGCGATTGCCATTGACTGGACGGCCTGGGGTGGCATTGGCATGGCTACACGCGGCTCCATTCCCAAGATCATGGAGTACGCCGGTATTGAGATGCTGCCGCCAGCCGCCGGTATTCCCACCGTGCGCCGCGAACTGTTGGTTGGCAGTGGTGAGGTGCTGGTAGGTGGTAAGCTGGGTTTGCTAGTGGATGAGTGGGATGAAACGGGCGGGTTTGTTTTAACGCGGAGGCGCGGAGGCACAGAGAGTTGGTTGCTGGTTGCTGGCTTGATGGCGGCGAAGGTGTATGGTGGATGGGAGGTGGAGACGACGCTCAATCCACAGGAGCAGCCGTTCCTCTTTGATCATGCGATGGAGGGGACGCCGCTGCTGCCGGGGGTGATGGGTACGGAGGCGTTTGCGGAGTTGGCAAAAATGATGGCGCCGGCGTATCGCGTCACGGCCGTGACGGACGAACAGTTCCACGCCCCCTTTAAGTTTTACCGGATGGAGCCGCAGACGTTGTATTTGCGAGGTACGGCCGTGCCGGACGGCGATGGGTTGGCGGTGTACGCTGCCCTCCATTCCCGCCGGGAGTTGAAGGGCGGATTGCAGGAGAAGTTGCACTTTACGGCGACGGTACGGATGAGCAAAGAAGCGCCAACGGCCGTGCCTGTGCCCTTTACACCGCCGGAGCAGATGGACGTGACAGCAAACGCTATCTACAACATCTACTTCCACGGCCCGGCCTATCGGGTGTTGGAATCGGTAACGGCGGATGGCAATCGGGCGATTGGGCTGCTGGCAGAGAATCTGCCACCCAACATGAGTCCGGCCAATGCGCCGGAACTGATGGCCCCGCGCCTGATTGAACTTTGCTTTCAGACGGCGGGTGTGTGGCAAATTCGGCAGCAGCAGACGATGGCCTTGCCGCGGGCGATTGGGACGGTATCGGTTTATCGGCAGGAGCGGGAGGTGGCGAACGGCCGTCGCCTATATGCCCTCGTCGAAGCCGTAAATGGCGGCGCAGAGTTCAACGCCCAGGTTGTGGATACGGAAGGCGCTGTCTACCTGACCCTGACAGGCTACCAAACAGTTTCATTGCCAGGCCAGGTCACTTTGTAGCGTTAACAAATAATGTGAACTTTCCCGGGTCATTCCGACGAGTCTTCGAGGAGGAATCCCTCCCATTTGTACAGGTGAAAGATTCCTCACTCCGAAGACTTCGTTCGGAATGACAGGGGAAGGGGTTTCTCAAAACGATGATGCCGGTCATTGCTCGACAGACCGATGACCGATCACAGATTACTGATTACCATGATTCATTGGCTAACACAGACACACCACGAAATTCCGGCGTGTGATTACCTGACGGAACCGGAGTTGGCGCGGTTTCAGGAGTTGAAGACGATAAAGCGGCGCACCGATTGGTTGTTGGGGCGTTGGACGGCCAAACGGCTATTGCAAACGATCATCTGGGAAACCAATGGCGTCGCACTGCCCCTGGACATGATTACCATTACCAACAATCCTGATGGCGCCCCTGATTACCGATTACCGATTACCGATTACCGGTTCTCCATTTCGATCAGCCATGCCCACGGCCGTGCCTTTGTGGCCGCTATCGAAAAAACCCGCTCGCCGATTGGCGCCGATATGGAATTGATTCAGCCGCGCCCGCCCGGTTTTGCCGAGGAGTATTTTACGCAGGCAGAAATTGCGCTGGGGTATGGCCTGGTGGGGCGAGAGCGGGCGGTTTGGGAAACGGCCGTGTGGAGCGCCAAAGAAGCCGTGCTGAAAGCGTTGCACCTGGGGCTGTCGGTGAACACCCGTGCTGTGAGCTGCCTGATTGAGCCGGTGGCACGGCCGTCCGCAACCTGGATGCCCTTTGCCATTCGCTGTGATAACGGCCGTTTGCCCCAACCCGCTCCTCCCTTAACCGGCTGGTGGCGGGTGGAGGATGAGTTTGTATTGACCATTGCGGTGGGGTGACAACAACGGATGGCAAAATGAACAGATGAAGAAAATCCGTTCATTTCCCTATCTGCTGTGGTCTTGAGGTTGAAGATGATCAAAGAGATGCAGGTTTATAAAGAGGAACTGGATAAACGCAAGGGGCTGGCGCGGGGGACGGAGAAGGAAGCCGCCAGCCAGCATGGTAAAGGGCGGTTGACGGCGCGCGAGCGGCTGGATTTGCTGTTTGACACGGGCACGTTTGAAGAGATTGATTCGTTGGCGCTGCCCCGATATGAGAGCTATGTGGGCGGCAAAGGGTCGCGGTATGGCGATGGGGTGGTGGTTGGTTTTGGGCTGGTCAACGGCCGTCACGTCATGGCTGCCTCGCAAGACGCGGGCGTCATGGGTGGCTCGCTGGGCGAAATGCACGCCAACAAGATCGCCAAGGCGATGCGCATGGCACTGCAATATGGCTGCCCTTTTGTCGCCATCAATGACTCCGGCGGGGCGCGCATTCAAGAAGGGGTAGACAGTCTGGGCGGGTACGCCAAAATTTTCGACGCCAATTGCGAGGCGTCCGGCGTCATCCCCCAGATTTCGGTGATCATGGGGCCGTGTGCGGGTGGGGCCGTTTATTCCCCGGCGCTGACGGATTTTGTGTTTATGACCGAAAAGAGCTACATGTTCATCACCGGGCCGCAGGTGGTGAAGGCGGTGATGCAGGAGGACGTGACCTTTGAGGAGTTGGGCGGTGGCCTGATGCACAGCCAGGAAAGCGGCGTCTGCCATTTCCTGACGGGAGATGACAAAGAGTGCCTGGCGCGGGTGCGGGAACTGCTCAGTTACCTGCCTGGGAATAACCAGGATGATCCGCCGTATATACGGCCGTTAGACGACCCGCACCGCCCCTGCCCGGAACTGGAAGAGATTGTGCCCACCGACCCCCACAAGCCCTATGAAGTGCGCCGGGTGATTGCCAGTCTGGTGGATGACGGCCGTTTCTTTGAAGTGCATCAACTGTGGGCGCAAAATATGGTGGTCGGTTTTGCCCGGCTCAATGGCTACGTGGTGGGCATCGTCGCCAACCAGCCGATGGTGTTGGCAGGTTGCATTGACATCAAAGCCTCTCTGAAAGCCACCCACTTCATCCGCATTTGTGACGCTTATAACGTGCCCATCATCACCCTGCAAGACGTGCCTGGTTTTCTGCCGGGCAAGGATCAGGAATACGGTGGCATTATCCGCAACGGGGCGCGGCTGATTTATGCCTACAGCGAGGCCACGGTGCCCAAGCTGATGGTGATTTTGCGCAAGAGTTATGGCGGTGCGTACTGCGTGATGAGCAGCAAAGGGCTGCGCGGCGATTTGCTTTATGCCTGGCCCAATGCCGAAATTGCCGTAATGGGCGCGGAGGGGGCGGTGAACATTCTCTTCCGCAAAGAGGTGCAGGAAGCGGCTGACCCAGACGCCAGACGGCGTGAACTGGTGGAGGATTACGAGACGCGCTTTAACAATCCCTATGTGGCGGCGGCGCGGGGGCTGATTGATGATGTCATCCAGCCGCGAGATACGCGCCGCACGTTGATCCGGGCGCTGGAACTGACGCTCTCGAAACGGGAGCGGCACGTGGCGCGCAAACATGGGATTTCGCCGATGTAGAGGGGGCGGTAGGGGATGGGTAGGGGCGAGGCAGTTGGGGTACAACTGGTCTTGCAAGATGGATGTGAACCCAACTGCCTCGCCCTACGGTACGCCTTTAAGGAAGGGAACGATGTTCAACAAAATTTTAATTGCCAACCGGGGCGAGATCGCCGTGCGGGCGGTGCGGGTGTGTCGGGAGATGGGGATCACGGCCGTGGCCCTTTACGACCCCTCCGACATGAGTTCGCTGCACGTGCGGCTGGCGGATGAATGTGTGCGGGTGGATTCGCCGGACTTTTTTATGGATGGCCCGGCGCTGGTGCAACTGGCGCAGGCGCGGGGCGCGGACGCCATTTATCCGGGGTATGGTTTTCTGGCCGAAGAGACGGATTTTGCCCAACTGTGCCAGGATGCGGGCATCACCTTCATTGGGCCGCCGCCGGAACTCTTGCAGCAGACGCGGGATAAACTGGCGGCGCTGGCGCGGGTGCGGGAGGCCGGTTTTTTGACGGTAGAGAGTTCGCCGGACGGCTACGGCCGTGATGACGCCGTTGAATTGCAGCGCGCAGCCGACCAAATGGGCTACCCGCTGGTGATCAAATCATACCGGGGTGGGCGGGGGCGTGGCGCCCGCCTGGCGCTTTCGCCTGAGTGGCTGGCGAAAACGATTCGGCACGGGCATCAGTCACAGGCCGATTACAGCGATTGGCGGGTCTACCTGGAAAAAGCGATTCTGCCCGCGCACCAGATCAGTGTGCAGGTTGTGGGCGACCGGTTTGGCAATCTGGTTTGCCTGGGCGAGCGGGAAGGCTCGATTATGTACCATAACCAGAAGGTGATTGAGGAGTCGCCCGCCCCCTGCCTGATGCCGGATGAACGGGCGCGATTGTGGCAAACGGCCGTAGCCATTGCCCGCCTCTTTCATTACCAAAATGTGGGTTCGGTGGAATTTTTAGTCACGGACAGCGGCGACTTTTATTTCAGCGAGATTAAAGCCCGCATCCAGGTAGAGCATCCACTGACAGAGATGCGGTCAGGTGTAGACCTGTTGCAGGAGCAAATTCGCGTAGCTGCCGGTGAAACTCTTTCTTTCCGGCAAGAAGACATTTACCTGTGTGGCTGGGCGGTATTGGCGCGCATTTATGCAGAAGACCCCTGGCGGCACTTCTTGCCCAGTCCAGGCCGGTTGGCCCGGCTGCGTGTGCCCAGCGGGCCGGATATTCGCGTAGACACTTATACCTATAGTGGCTGCCAGGTGCCCGCGGCGTATGCGCCGCTTTTTGCCAAATTAACAGCCTGGGGGCCGGAGCGGGCGGCAAGTATTGCCCGTTTGCGCCAGGGTTTAGCTGATTTTGCGGTGGCTGGTATTCCCACCAACATTCCGTTGTTGCAGCAAATTGTGGCGGCGGAGGGGTTTGTGAACGGCCGTTACCATACCGGTTCGCTGAAAGAGCCAGCCCTGAAAAACGGCGCGGCTGCACCCCATCTACGTGATCTGGCGGTTATTGCCGCCATCACCTACATACGGCGGCACCAACAATTTGACCCGGCGGCTCCGGAGCGGCTGCTGTCTGGCTGGCATCGGGAGAGCCGGAGAATCGGTAATCCGTAATCCGTAAACCGTAATCGGTAATCGGTGATCGGTAATCCGTAATCCGTAATCCGATAACGGGTTACGGGTTACGGGTTACGAAACAAGGGCATTATGAGTAACTTACAAGTGACCATAGACGGGCACACATATGATGTGACGTTGAATCTGCCTTCGCCGAATGGGTCGGGCTATGAGGTGATGGTGGATGGGGAGCGGCTGAAGGTGCTGCTGCCGCAGGCGGCGCTGCTGAATGGGGAGGTGGAGTGGCTGGTGGTGGGGGAACGGCCGTATGAGTTTGTCATTGATCCCCATCTCACCTGGATTAAGGCGTTTAGTGGGCTGCACCGGTTGGAGATTAAAGACCTGGATGCTGAGGTGAGCCGGCCTCGTAGCGGCGACGGCCGTGTCAAAGCGCCTATTCCCGGCCTCATCACCCACATCCGGGTGCAGGTGGGGGACTACGTAGAAGCGGGCAACTCCATCCTGGTGCTGGAAGCGATGAAGATGGAGAATGAGATCAGAGCGCCATTGAGTGGGGTGGTCACGGCCGTGCATGTAACGTCCGGGCAGACGGTGGCGCGGGACGAGGTGCTGGTGGAGATCCGTGATTCATAATCCGAAGTCCGTAATCCGATGCCCAACTTCGGATCACGAATCACGATTTATGTGTCAAGGATTACGGCGATACGACAACGGGCAGATAAACAGAGCGAAGGACGGCAACATGGGCGGTATCTTCGGCTGAATGTGCTTGCCCACCACCCAACGGCAAAAACCCTATGCCAAACGTTCCGGTCAATTCCGGATGAGCGGTGTCATAAGAAAACTGTTTGGCGATAGAGCCACCGCTGTTGAGGCCAATGGTTGCCGAAGCCCCGAAATCCAGCGCCGGATTACCAAAGGTAGTGTCCGGGTAGCAAAAGAATATATAGCCATCCAACCCCTGACCGGGGGCAATCATAGCGGCGGCAAAGGTGACGGTACTGGGGCTAGGCCCTGGGAAGTGAGAACGTTCATGCCATTGCACCACATAATAAGTGGGTGCTCCCTGAGCATTTTCAGTCCCCTGCACGTTTTGCAGCGGCATTGCCAACAGATCGTCCTCCAAAGCCAGGGTGTACGTATACAGCCCAACATACACATTGCCCGTCTCGCTGTCCAGGTCATCCCAGAAGGGAACCAGCGCATTCAGTAATGAAGAAGAAGGAAGAGGTTCATTGGTAAAGGGAACATTTGAACCAGGGGCGTCTACAACGATGACGCCATTGTTGCTAACCGTAATCTGGTTGCTGAGACGATTATAAAATGGGAATAAAAAGGGTAGAGTGAGATCAACTTCCTCGTCGTCGGAGAGGTTGAGAGGGGTTCCAGTGGCACTGATGTCCGGGAAAGTGCAACTACCGGTAATCATATTATAATCAGCCGGGTTTTCAGCCGTCCATGAGGCGGTGTTGGTGACACTTTGAAGCGGTGTGGCGCTTGCGGTAATAAATGCGCTGGCGCCCGGCGATAAGGAATGGGGGAATTGGTTGAGAATAATTCCCAGATCGCTGTCTTCGACTGTGTGATAATCAAGCGTGGAGGCAGAATTGTTGGTAACGGAGTAACAATAGAAAACATCCATGCCCATGGTCACGGTAATCTCATGGGTTGTGGCACAAATGTTCGGGTCTGTTCCCACCGTTTGGTCAGAACAATACCGCTGCCCAGAGGATAATTTGCCGGTTCCACTTGCCATTGGGTGGAGGAAGCGGTTTGTGTGAGAGCCAGAGAGGGGGATGCGGCCATTAATATCACACCGACTACGGCGAACACTGAAGTTAAAAGTAAAACAACAAACACGAGCCGAATGCTTCGCATATATTTTCTCCTTATCACAAGAATGGACATAATCGAATAAAAGTATACTATATCGGGCACAAATTACGATTATACAACTCCCCCATTTCCCCAATTATTTCCTACTCCAACCCCGCATCCCGCGCCTTGACAATGGCCTCGGCGCGGTCGGCCACTTGCAGTTTGCTGAAGATGCTGGTGATGTGGTTGCGCACCGTTTTGGGGCTGATGACCAGGGTTTCGGCAATGTCGCTGTTGTTCTTGCCCTGAGCGATCAGCGTCAGCACTTCCCGTTCCCGGTCGGTCAGGTCGGGGAACATTTCGGTGGGGGGTGATTGGCTGGTTTGGCTGGTTAAGGGTTTGTCGGTCTGGAAGAAGTGTAGCAGCCGTTGGGCAATGGCCGGGCCAAAGAGCGCCTGCCCTTCGGCAACGGCCGTGACCGTCTGTAACACCTCGGCCTTGTCTGCCCCCTTCAAAATATAACCCCGCGCCCCGGCGCTCATGGCCGCAAAGAGCGAATCGTCATCTTCCAACATGGTGAGCATGATGATCCTGATTTCCGGCTGGTTGGCCAGGATGCGGCGAGTGGCCTCAATGCCGTTCATGTCCGGCATATGGATGTCCATGAGGATGACTTCGGGGGTGACGGCAGCGGCCTGGGCGATGGCTTCTGCGCCGGTAGCCGCTTCACCGACGACGGCCGTTTCCGTTGCCGCATTCAATAGCGCCGCCAATCCCTCTCGAAACAACTTGTGGTCATCAACCACCAGGATACGAATGGGTTTCATAAGTTTACTCCGCGAAAATCGGTCAAAATCTGTTGAACAATGTTGACGGCGTTGGCAACCCCTTCTTCTTGCCGGATCATGCATCCCAGATCGGCGGCGCGTTGGCGGATGAGGGGGTTAGTCACGGCCGTGTCTATAGCCGCCGCCAATCGGGCGGCTGTCAACTTCTTGTACGGTACAGGTGATGGCCCTACGCCCAGCGCCTCAATCCGCCGCCCCCAGTAGAATTGGTCAAATAAAAACGGCACTAAAATAGTGGGCACACCCGCCCAAAAGCCAAAACCGGTGGTGCCAGAACCACCATGATGCACCACAGCGGCCATTTGCGGAAAGAGCCAGCTGTAAGGCGCATAATCAAGCTGGTAAACGGTATCTGGTAACTCAGCTTGCCCAATACCCGCCCATCCAGAATGCAGAATGGCCCGCTGCCCACTCTTCTGTACGGCCTCCAGCACCGTTTGCGTCACCTGCTGCGGGTCACGCACGGGCATACTGCCGAAGCCGATAAAAACGGGCGGCGGCCCGGCGGCCAAAAAGCGCTGCAAATCAAGCGGCGGTTCCCATTCCGGCTCTTGGGGCTGCCAATAACCGGTGAAGTGCACATTAGCGCCCCAATCAGGCGGGCGGGGCACAATCTGTTCGCTAAAACCCAACAGCGTGGGGAGCTGCCCCATCTGGCTAAAACGACCCCAGAATGGCTGCGGTGGCAGCCCCAATACGTCTTTACGCCAGCGGTTTACCGCCTGGCGAAAGCCAGACCAGACGATTTGCTCTGCCAGCCGGTAGGTGAGCGGAGTGTAGCCAGGCAAAAAAGCCAACCCTGGTGGGAAGGCGAGCATCGGAAAGGCGCGGGTGCGCAGCAAGGGCATGACGGCGGCGGTGATGTGCGGGATGCGTAACTTTTCGGCCAAATCCAGGCCAAACAGGCCGCCAGGAAGCTGGTTGATGATGGCGTCGGTTTGCCAGATGCGCGGTTGGGATAATGCCTCGGTGATGCTGGCGGCTAACTGCCAGTAAGAGGCTTTGAGCGCCTGCCACATGTGCCAGACGTTGGTGCCGGATTCGGTCAGGGAGATGCCGCTGCCGCTGGTGGTGATCTGTTCGGCGTCGCCGGGCACGGCCGTAAACTCCAGGTTGTGTCGGGCGGCCAGCGGCGCAAAGCTCTCGAAGGTCACAACGCGCACAGTAAACCCATGTTGCTGCAAGCCTGCGCCCAACACCACGTAAGGCAGCACATCTCCCCGCGAACCGAGGGCTAAAATGGTGAGATGGGTCATTGATTGTAGCCGATCTCCCTTTCATACAGGGCGGCCGTGTAATCCTGATTAATGACCTCGCTCTGGTAGCTGAAACCCCGATCCTCGTAGTAACGGCGCAGACGGCCGTTCCCCGCCAAACAATCCAGCCGCAGAAATTGTCGCCCCGCTTGCTTCGTTTTCATCATTGCCCAGAACAAAATCAGGCCGCCCAGATTTTGCCCGTGCATTTCGCTGCGCACGGCTATCGAATGCACGTAACCGGCCAGATTGTCATCGGGCCAGTAAAGATCAGCCCAGGTGAAGCGCACAATGCCAAAACGGTTTTTGACGATGCCGACGGTGTACACTTCCTCTCGCTGAATGGCTTCAGCCATGCGTCGCTGCCAATGTTCGTTAGGCGGCGACGGCCATTGATCAATCCCTTTTTGTTTTAGCCAGGCGGCGGCTTCGGCCAAAATTTCCATCACCAGGGGCAAATCCGCTGCCTGGGCGACTTTGAAGTTAAAAACGGTGGCGGGCGTGATTTTCATGCGTCATCAGTTTCACTTTGGAAAGTTAGGGGCAATACGGCCGTTACCCGCACCCCCTTCTCTCTGTTTTCCACAACCAACCATCCACCCAGTTCTTCAGCCCGTTCGTGCATGGAGCGAATACCCACGCCGTAGCACAGGTGTGGTGGCAGGCCGCTGCCGTCGTCATGGATCGTGAGGTGGAGTTGGGCACGGCCGTTACTGACTACCTGCACATCACAGCGCCGCGCCTGGGCATGGCGCACCACATTGGTGATGGCCTCCAACACAATGCGGTAAACGGCCACTTCCACCGCCGCCGAAAGTGGCGGCAGGGGGTCCGGCTGGGCGGTGATCTGAATGTGCAGGGTTTGTGGTTTGTTGAGTTGGGCTGCGTGCGCCTGTAAGGCGGCCATCATTCCCAACTCATCCAGCGCCGGCGGACGCAGTTCATGCACCAGCCGCCGAATCTCGGACACGGTGGCCTGATTTTGCGCCTTCAAGCTGTGTAGCAGGCGGGACGCTTCCTGGGGATTGTTTTCCAGCAGGTCGAGGATGGCGTCAATGGCAAAGGTCTGGCTGGCCAGGGTGGGGCCTAGCTCGTCGTGCAGGTCGCGGCGGATGCGGCGGCGCTCTTCCTCACGGGCCAGCACCAGCCGTTCGCGGGAACGTTGCAGGGCGGTGGTGAGGCGCACGGCGTAAGTCGCCGCGCCGGCCTGCCCGGCAATATCGGTTAGCAGTTGACATTCCCGATTCGTAAACTGCTCCTGAGCGGAGCGGGGGGCGACGATGAGCCAGCCGACTAATTCCCCCTGGTGCAGCAGCGGCCACTCTTCGCTGCCGGGCGCTGGCTGGCCGCTGCTGGCGGCTGTTTGCCGCCCCCCATCTGGGGCGCCGTCGGCGGTGGTGAGCTGGATGGCGGCGTAGGGCAGTTTGAGGGATTGGGTGATGGTGGTGGTGATGGCGGGCAGAGTCTGGCCGGGCACGGCCGTTTCGCCCAACTGCCGCCCCAATTTCGACAGCACTGCATAGGGATCATCCCGTTCGCCAAACATCAGCCGGTTGACCGTTTTTTGCAGCCATTCCCGCGCCGGTTGGAACAGCGCGGCAGCGAGTCCGGTAGCCAGCAGCGTTAACAAGAGGTTGCCTTGTGTATGAAACAGTGCGCCCAACCCGCCTACAACCAGTGCGTAAACGGTGACAATGCCCAAGGAAAGACCGCCATACACCAGCGTCCGATTCAGAATAATCGCCATATCCCACAGCCGATCGCGTAAAATAGCGGCAAATAGGGCGGCGGGCAGGGCGATGGTGGCGATAATGCACAGCGTCCAGCCGCCCACTGTGGTCAACAGCCTGGCCTGGCCAGGCGCGGGCGTGGCTATCTCAAAAGTGTAGCTCCAAATGGGAACGCCGATAAAGAAGATGAAGATACCTAAAATCGCCAATCGGGTTTGCCGTCTTTCGCTCTCGTCAAAGAGCCGCCGGTAACGATAGAAGATGACGGCCAACACGAGCAGGAGCAGCAAAAAGTAAGGCTGGCTGATCGGCAGCGGCATCTGTTCAGCGAAAAAAAGGGGATAGAGACCGAAAAAGGCGGAGAAAATTGGCAGAACGGCCGTCCAACGCGGCTCGAACCGGCTGCGCGGAAAAACCAGAAACAGGGACATAAGCAGCAAATGACCGGTAATGACGACCAGTTGGATGGGGACAGTCAGACGGGGGAAAGTGTCGGCGACCACATCAAAACTGGTGATGGCCACCACGGGAATGATAATGAGCGTGAGGGAGTAGAACATTTTGCTGCGCTGCGGGTAGAGACGAACAAGCATGAGGATGGCCAGGGCGCAAAAAAGAATGACCGGCACGACGGAAATGCCCAATATGTAAAGGGCGTAGGCAGACACGGGCAGACCCCACTCTGCCAGAACCGCCGCTTCAGTTGGCCCAATGGCCTGATAATGACACGCCTCGCCCGTACAAGGGGCAGCCAGCATGGGGTAACTGAGCCAGAGATCGGTCACAAAAATTGCCAGAAACGCAGCCGCGACGCTCACCCACAGCGCCAGGAGCAGACGCTGCGGCCAGACGGCCGTCTGTTCAGGTATCGTCATCTTTCGGGCTGCTTCTACCAGATTCATGCGCTTGTTTTTCCTGAGCTTATCAACTCCATAATTCAGCGCAGTTGAGATCATCGCAGGCGGTGAGGGTGCGTTGCAGCATGGGCAGCCAGACCCATTGCGTCTCCTGATTGACGCCGCCGCGACAATACTCGACGGCGATGTAAACGCCCATGGCCACACACAGCCGATAATCGTCCCATAGTTGCTCCCAGGCGTAGCCCTGTACGCCGCGCTTGATGAGCGTTTCGTGGTAGTGGCGCAGGATCGGCCGTTCCCATTGGCGGGCATTCATATCGCCATGGAAGACGATGGCGTAGGCCAGATCGTAGACGCCCAGCCAGGTGGTCAGGCCCCAGTCGAAGGGTTGGCGGTCAATCAGGTATAACGGCCGTATCCCCTGCCGCGGCGCCATAATGTTGTAACAACCGGCGTCGCCGTGCATGATCGTAAAGCCATTGAGGTCTTGTGTGCGGTTGATCATCGTCTGGGGGTGGCGGGCGAAGATGTCCCGGATGGCGGCGGGCCAGTGCGGGGCCAACTCGTTAGCAACTTTGGCGATGATGTGCCCCGCGCCCGGTTCAGCAATGGACACAAAGCGGCGAATATGATCGGCGTCGTGCCGGAGCGCATTGGCTTCAGCCAATGCCGCCGCCCCCCACCAACGGCCGTGCAAAATAGCAAACGCCTCCGCCAACGCCAGGCCATATTCCAGGGTAGATGGTTTGTCGCAGGCGATGGTGTGGCTGGCAGACACATCTTCCAGCAGCAGGTGGTAGCGATGAATGGCGGCAGAGTAACGGCCGTCGTAACAACGCAGCAGCGGCGCATCGGGCACATCCACATAGTCGCGCAGGTAATAATCCACTTCGGATGAACCGAAAAACTCGCCGTCGCCAGTATCGGCGTTCACCATCTTGAGGAAAAGGCGCGACGGCCGTTCCCCCTGCGCGTCCGGTGAATAGGTCAGTTGCAGCGAGCCGCTTTCCGACCAGTTACCGCGCCCGGCGTCCGTGGTTACGGCCGTGACCGTGCCCTGGGTCAAGGCGCCGCTCTCATGGAGAACGGCCGTGAGCCATTCCGTTGTGACTTGTTCCAGATTAGTGATGACGTTTTCTTGCATGATCTACCCTATCTACCTTCCTGATTCCCGTGCCCAACTCATGTGGTTAGAAACGGCCGTATGGTTTGCATAAACAGATCGAATTGTTCCCGGCGAATGTTATGACCGGCGTCAGGCAGATAAGCCAGTTTGATGCCGGGATTGAGGGCCACCGCTGCGGCGGCAATCTCAGGGGTGACAATGGCTGGCCCTGAGGGGCGAGGGGTGTTGTCAGCAGTAATGAGCAAGGTGGGCATGGTCAGTTGCCGAATCAATGCCCGCCAATCAACCTGTGTCGCTGCCACTCCCAACTCAGGAAACACCTGTGACGCAAATTGTTTCTTTGACTCAGCCCACGCCGGAAACTCCATCTCGTGCCAATCGCTGTTCATCTGTTGGGCGAACTGCATAATCGCGGCCACAGGCTGCTCTTGCATCATCGAGAACATCGCCGCCCCCTGTGTGAACCGTTCCGCCAATTCGGCCGCCGCCTGTTCACTCATCAGGGGCGGGTCTTCCAGAATGAGTTTGCTGATCAGGTGGGGATGCTGGGCCGCCGTCACCATAGCCGTGAAAGCGCCCATGGAGTGGCCCATGACGGCCGCCGCGCCGAGCTCCATTTCCTGGATAAAGGCGGCTAAATCGGCGGCGAAATTTTCGTAGGTGTACCCTGTGGGCGGCTTGTCGGAACGGCCGTGGCCGCGGGCATCTACCATGATCAGGTCAAAATCAGCTTGTAGCGCCAGGGCCACACGCCGCCAGCAAAGGCCGTTATCGGTAACGCCATGCGCCAGAATGAGCGGGGGCTTGTTTCCGCCGGTGCGGTAATAGTGGATGCCGATTCCGTTGGCCAGCAGATGTCCTTCTTGCCAGCCGTCTACAAAACCTGCGGGTTCGTCAGTAGGGTGTGTGTGCATGAACTTTTCCTTTTGTTGACAGGTGCTGCCTTGACGTTTGTACTCAATTATCGTGATCGGCGTCAGCGGCAGCAACTATTGCCAACCTGTCAAACGAACATCTGGATTGGCGATAAAACTAACGGCCGTAGCAAAATTATCGGCCACACTGTTCAGGCCATCCAGGAAAAGCGCCTGACCCGGCTGCCAGGGCTGGAAATAATGCCGCTGTGTGTCCACCTGCGTCCAGGTGGCGGCCGGCGCGTCGGGGAACTGTCGGGCGCGTTGCGCCAGCCGTTCCCGCCAGACTACCTCGTCAGAAATGTAGCAGTAGATGGGGCGGAAGTTGACCTGACGGCTTTGGGCGATTTCATAGGCGCGTTGGCGGTCGCTCCAAGTGTGCTGCGTTTGGTTTTCATCTACACCCATGAAGACGGAATCCACAATGACGCTGTGGCCCCAGGCCAGTTGGGCATCCACCAGATGCAATAAGATATGCACCATATCTTCCCAAAACCGCTCTGAGTGGCCGGTCATATGCGGTGGGATGGCATCTACCACGTCATCTACAGTCAGGATGGGCAGTTGCAATTCTGGCACCAACAGCCGCGCCAGCGTCGTTTTGCCGCAGCCGGGCAAGCCGGAGAGGATGATCAGGGTTTGCGGTAAGGGCAAGTTATCTGGCATCGTATCTCTTCAAATCAGGACGACCAGGCATCATGTGCAGGGTTGTCTGGGTGTGAAGTCATGGTCGTGCTTCCCTTTGTAAGTGCAAGAAGTGTATCAGCTTCTGGTAGCCGCACTAATTCCTCACAATCACGGGCAGAAAGAGTTCATGATCCGGTTCGCCTCTGACAACACGTGTTGTCAACGGCACAGGGATGAATGGGCTGATGGGGTCATTACTCTGAATACAAAGCACACCTCGATGAGTGCCTATCAGGAGGTCAGTCGTATCAAAGGTTACAGTGACCGCCGAGGCTGCGTTTGGCGGGATCACGCCGCTGGCAGGATCGGTCATGACCCAATCTATGGGTGTAGGCGTGTCACAAACCTGTGATTGTAACAACGACATATCGTCATAATATACTGACGAGGCGCCACCGGCATACATGTCTACGGCGGCTATGTTGACTGCACCATTGCCGCTGACTCCATCAGACCAAGGGGCTGTGTAAAATATCTGGTCGTCATAATAGAAAGCTTGGGTGTCCTGGTCCAGATCAATCTCCAGCCTGAGTTCAACCCATCGGTCGGTGATCAGGGTCGCTGTGCCGCCAGCAATACCATCGTTTCTGATGACATTCGCAGAGCCATCAAACTGCACCTGCACCGACCAATTTTTTGGTCCATTGTCACTGTACGTATTGAGCATGATGAAATAGCTGCTGCCGACCATGGAACTGGGCACGTATTGCCAGGCTGTGAAAATCCAATAGCCGCTGCTGATGCCACTGAACTCTCGTACCAGGTCAGAATTAGAGGCGATGTCCAACGAGTTAGGCGCGCTGCGCGCCCGGACATCATTGGTAAAGGCTGTGAAAATGGGGTTGTTTTCCCAACCTTTCCAGCCACCCACGCCATGCATATTGGCGCCGGTGGGATAGGTGTCAAAGGTGTCTACCCAGTTGCCGCCGCTGCTCATTGACTGGCTGGCATCACTCGCTTCAAAGATGCTCCATGCCAGGTCTGTATCCCCCGTGTTGCTGATGGTTAAAGAATGTTCAACCTGGGTGTTTACGGCCTGTTGGCTGACAATGCGCGTTGGCGCAACCTGGATGCCGGGGGTGTCTGGTGCAAAAGCGCCAGATTGAACAGTTGGGTGATGGGCAAGTTCATTCCCGTAAAGAGGGGATGGCTGTCCGGTAGACAGGAAAAGGGTAAATATCATTGTCAGTATGGCGCCAATGAAAATGAGTCTTTGTTTCATAAATCAATCACCTATTTTTTGTCTGTCATTAGCGCAGCCGTTCATGCTCACCCGGCCCGGTGAGCAGAGATTTGGTGGTAACGCCCAAGATCAGGGCGGCAATGGCGATAAAAAACAGAGCAACCTTTTTCATTATTCTGTAGCCACCAGGTCCAGGCTTTGCAAATAAGCCCAGATGGCGTGGCGCTCGGCCTCGGTGTAGAGGTTGAAGGAGGGCCAGGGCATCATTTCCGGGTCCATCTGGCTGCCATCGGGGCGCACCCCTTGTGTCATGGCCTGCTCAAACTCTGCTTCGGTCCAGGTGGTGACGGCCGTCCACAGCGAGGGCGATTCGGCTATGGCAATCCCGGCAAAATCGGGGCCGTGACAGGCGGTGCAGAACACGGACAGATAGGCACCATAGGCCAATGTATCGTCCGGGGAAACGATGGCGGGCGGCGGCTGGCTCATCTCCACATTTTCCGCCGTCACCAGGGGAAACAGGTTGGCGGCGTGGAAGACGCGCAACATGGGGCCGTAGCTGGGCGTGGGATGATTGGTGTCCACCGGCGGCGCGCTGCGTAGATAGGCAAGCAGGTTTTCCATGTCGCCGACGTGAATGCCCTGATTAAATTCGTAGGGCATACCCACCGTGGGCGAGCCATCTTGTTTCACTCCATACCAGATCGCTCTGGCGATCTCGTCGTCGCTGTAGCTGCGGCCGATGCCATTTGCGCCGCTGGTGAGATTAGCGCTGTAAATTTCGCCAAAGGCGGGATCCTCAGAAAAGCTAGCCCCCGCCAGGTTGGCCCCATGGCAGCTTTCACAATAAATGGTGTACAGCTTTTCCCCGGCGGCGATACGTTCCGGGTCGGTGGGCAGGGTGAGGTTGTATACGGCCGTGACTTCATACGTGCGGTTCAACCGGCTGGCGCTGATGGCCCACAGAACAACATAGGCCAGAATAATGATGCCCAACAACCCCCCAATCACAATCCCAATCCATTTCAAAACACGTTTCATTTGAATTTTCCTTGTATGATATAATCTGCCCTGTTAACGATTGAGTTGTTTAAGCCAATCTTGACAGGAATAAAAAGCCCATGATTTTAGAATACATTCACAAAGCTCTAGAGTTGGCCCAGTATGAAATGATTGAGGATGAAGAACCCTTTTATGGTGAGATTGCCGACTTGCCCGGCGTTTGGGCGACAGGCCCAACGCTTGAAGCGTGTCGTCGCAATCTGGCGGCGGCCGTTGAAGATTGGCTGTTTTTTAGTATTGCCAAAGGGTTGCCCATTCCTTCGCTGGCAGACACAACGATAGAATTACCAGCTCCAGTCGCTTTTTAACGTGCCCAAGCTTTCTCCAATTTCACGCCGCGAATTTATCCACCGCCTGCAAAAATTAGGGTCTGAAGCCCCTTTTTCTGGTGGGCGGCACCACTTTATGCTGCGCCAGTCACAACGACTTATTTTGCCGAATCCACACCGCGGCGATATTAGTGCGGCCCTACTTTCCCGACTGTTACGGCAGGCTAATGTCTCGCGGGATGAGTGGGAATCAGTGGAGTGACGGGGTAAGTCAGGCTACGGCCGTTTGCGCCCATATCCCATCCATTTCGCCTGTCCATAACCGCCACCCCATAGGCAGCAAAGCCAGTAGCCAGATAAACACCGGTACCGGAAACATCGTCCCCTCCATATAGCCACCCACCACAAAAATGAGAAAGGCGACGGCGCCCACTACAAACAGCGCCGGAACCGAACGCGGCCCAATGTGATTGCGCCACAGGCCAACAGCCAGGAGCATTATCATAATGGGGAACAGCGCCGACAATATAGCAAAGGGGAAAATGTAGGGGTCATTGCCAATGTACAACCCGATTTCCTCATGGGTCAATGCCAAATCGTTAATGAGCGCTTCACTTGTTGCCCAGGTAAACATAGCGGCCGTGCTACTAGCCGTGGTCAGCAGCGCCAGGACAGTGCAAACGAAACCATAGCGGGGCTGTACCTGCCCGATCCAACGCCCCATTTCCATAAAAACGGGAATGAGCAAAGCCACGCCATAAGGGGCGATCATGCCGCCGATGCCCTGGTTGCCTAAGGGTAAAAAGAGTGTCCCGATAAAAAAGAGTAGTGGCCCTACGATACAAGCAAAACCTAGAAATTTCTGCATAAGCTGTTGATATTTTGGCATACATGCCTCCTTATTTATGCTCCTGTTCAATCTGTTCAACATGAATCAGGCAACGGCCGTTTGCCCCCCAATCTCGTTCACCAGATTGCTTGCCGGTTGGGTCAGGTAGCGCCAGCCAATGGGGGCAAAGGCGGCAAAGTAGAGCAGGCAGCCCAGCGGGTACATGATGTTGACCTGCCACCAGGCGATGGATTCATCCCCACCCTGCCCCATGACAAAAACGATGGGGGCCAGGATGAGCAGAACGGCCGTCCAGCGCGGCAATCCCCCTTTGACCAAAAAACCAATCCCTAACAGAATCGTGGTCAACAAACCCAAGCCCATCCAGAGAACCAACACCATTTGCCCTGGCGCTTGCAGGCTAAAAACGGCGACATCCACACCAGCCTGATCTAGGCCGGCCTGCGTGATGCGGGCATTGGCGGGCAACATGCCCAGCCCAATGCCCAGACCGGTAACAGTGCAAACCAGCCCCAACCGAGGCGCACGCTGGCCCATCACACGGGCCAGATGCAAATAAATTGGCACAAAAAGCAAGAAGGCGAGGGTCATCAGCACCCCCTCCACCCAACTACTCACGCCATAAGAACTTACGCCGATACCGGCCAAAAAGGTGAGCGCAGCCGTGACAAGCAGCAGCGGGCCAACGATGAAGGCGAGACCTAACAGCTTGAGTTGCATTTGATCAAAACGGGACATGATTTTCTCCTTAAATATGTTGTACCGCAGGCATCCTTGCCTGTGGTCACGGTGATGGCAGGCAGGGATGCCTGCGTTACTTTTCGGCCACCAGCAGGCTGCTGCCGGGGGCCTGACGCATGGGATAAAACTGAATGTTTTGGAAGCCGGTATTGGTGAGCAGGCCGGTTAGCTCGGCGCGGGTGAAGACACGGCCGTCGGCAAACAGGTAATACATCAACCCCACCAACTGCACAATGGCGTTGGTGGCTGAGCCAAACTGCTTGCCCGCCACCTGATCAAAAATTGCCACCTTGCCGCCTGGTTTCAGCGCGGCATGGGCTTTCATTAACAGTTTGTGGTTGGTATCCAGGTCGTAATGGTGCAGCAGGTTAAAGAGCAGGATGGCGTCCCACTCCGTGCCCCAGGCCACCTGCCACAGATCGGCGGCATACAGGTCTACCCGCTCAGCGAGGTGGGCCGCTTCCAGGTTTTGCTGCGCCGTCTCCAGGGCGGCTTCGCTGTCCATGATGGTGGCCGTCAGTTGGGAATGTGCCTGGCAAAAGTGAATGGTGAACTGGCCGTGTCCACCGCCTACATCCAGCAGGCGGCAGGCGCTGGCGGGCAGCGCCATCTTGTTGACGATGGTTGCCCCCACCAGATTGGCGCTGCTCTGCATCATCGTCTGGTGGGCGTGGCTGAGGCCGGGCGTGTTGGCGGTGAAGTCGTAGAAGTTAAACGGCCGTTCCCCACTCCGCACCACTTCTGGCGCATGGGGCCACAGTTCCCGGAAAAAGGTGTCAAAGACAAGCAGGGCGGCCTTCATGTCTAGCATCTCACTTTGCACAAACCATTTGTCGGTCATGGCGCTGTTGTGGTAACGGCCGTCGCGTCCCACCACATAGCCAATTGCCGCCAGCGCTGCCAGCAGTTTCTCCAACCCGCGTTCCTGGCAGTTCAGGCTTTGCGCCAGTTCGGTGGGGGTAGACGGCCGTTCTTTCAGCGCGGTGAAGAGGTCGAGACGCACGGCCGTGTTGATTACCTGAAGCGCCAGCCCCCCGGCCAGATCCAACATCGGCGCGGGCGCGGCGTTGAGCGTAAAAAAGGCGGTTCGTTCTAAAAAATTTGGTTGAATGGGCATTGGACATCTCCTGAGTGCTGAACGTCTACTGAAAACAGCCTAACAAAACGGCCGTCCCTCCCGCATGAGACCCTTGCCCCAAATCCACTCCCAAATCCACATAGGACATCCGCAATCGCCGCTGCACTTTCAGTCCGTTAACAAATGCAGACCAGTCACCGCAGCCACAACGTGGATAAAACTGCTGCCAACCGGGATGTCTTTTTCAATCACGAGTGCGCCGTCATACTTGATCTGGTCGCCGTCTATCTCAAAGGAAATATGCACCGGCGTAATGATCGTCGGCCAGGTTCTAAGCAGACCGAAATCTTTGGATTGCAGCGGCCTGTCCAGGGTGTGGTGGAAAAGCAGCTCTTCGGCCAGCCGGGGATCGCTCCTCAACTGCGCCAGCAGGTCGGGGGGCATCGCCGCAAACGCCTCGTCGGTAGGGGCAAAGACGGTCAGTGTTCGCGCCGGTTGCACCAGCAGCGGCGGCGCTTCTTCGTGAATCACTTCGTCCGTGAGTTCCAGAAAGGTGGTGAAACGGCCGTCGGCCGCCAGATATTCCGCCAGGGTTCCTTCAGGATAAGTTTTGGGCACGGCCGCGCCACAGGCATTGATCAGCAGGGTCGTATGATCGGCCACATCCGGCGCGCCCTGGCTGACGTCCACCGCAAAGCAGTCGCCATCCGCCAACATACCCTCGGCCGCAAACTGGATGAGCGGCTGTGCATTTGATTGGCTGGGATGCAGCAGTTCTGTGTAGGTGACGGCCGTGCCCACCCGGCGTGACGGTATCGCGGCTAGTTCACCGATGGTCACCACGCCATCCGCCAGAGCCGTCTCGATATCCGCCTGGGCAAAAAACCAGACAGGCACCGCGCCGCGCCCCGTCATTTCCGCCACCAAAGGCGCGGGGTCCGTTTCCGGGCTGTTGGCCCAGAGTTCCACCGATGTGGTTGTGGGTGGGGCGCAGCCAAAAGCGCCCGGCCCGGTTTCGTCGGGAAAATGGAAAAACTGATTCAGGTTAAAGTCGGCCGGGATGCAGTCCGGGGAGCGATAAAAGATAATGACCGCCCACTCGCCGTCAGCAAATGTCTCGTTTTCGCCAAAACGGGCGTAGAAGGGGACTTCCCCATTGGCCTCCAGGCGCAGCGGCTCGCTCTGCTCATCCGTCTGCGCCCCGTTACCTGCCTGCGTCGTGCTTTCTGGCCCATCAACTACCGCCAGGGATTCGGCTGGTTCACCACTTTGGCCGCAGGCAGCCAGGAGCAATAAGAGCAGCACACCAATGACGCTCAAACCGATAAACTTTTGCATATACTTTTTGTTCATTGTCAATCATCTCCTTATGGGTATAAACATTTGTGCCAACCATGCCCCTCACACTAAAGCCAGCGGGTCAAACGGGGAAGGAGGGGAAAAGGAGGGGATTTGTGGGAGAACGGCCGTCTTCCTTTATACTGTTTCCAATTGAACGGCAGTGCCCCGCAAAGGGCTTTTCGACTCTGGTTAACCAAAACAGTTTTGCCCTTTGCCTGGCACTACTTCTCCAAGAGGAAACATGACCTACCAAACCGGACAAACAATCAAAGGATATAAAATTCTGGAACGCATCGGCAGCGGCGGCTTCGGCGCTGTATACCGCGCCTACCAGACCACCTTAGGCCGCGAAGTAGCCATCAAGGTCATTCTGCCCGGCCTGGCCAACCAGCCAGAATTTATCCGTCGCTTTGAAAATGAAGCGCAACTGGTGGCCCGGTTGGAGCATCTGCACATCGTCCCCCTCTACGACTATTGGCGCGATCCCGAAGGCGCGTACCTGGTCATGCGCTGGCTGCGGGGAGGCAGCCTGAAGGAAGCGCTGGCCGAAGGGCCATACGCTTTGAACGCGGCGGCCCTGTTGCTAGACCAGATAGCTGCTGGTCTGGCGACAGCCCATGCCGCCGGCATCATCCATAGAGATTTGAAGCCCTCCAACATTCTGTTGGATGAAGAGGGCAACGCCTACCTGGCCGACTTTGGCATCGCCAAACAGTTGGGGGATGCCGGGTCTCAGACCACCATTGCCGGGGCCGTCATCGGCTCACCTGACTATCTGTCACCAGAGCAGGCCCGCAGCCAGCCGGTGACGCCCCAGACCGATGTGTACTCCTTAGGCGTCACACTGTATGAACTTCTCACCGGGCGGCACCCATTCCCCGACCTCACCGGCGTCGAACGTATCTTCAAGCATCTTAATGAGCCGCTGCCACTGATCGAGTCCCTAGATCCATTGGTACAGGAAGGCATTAACGAAGTCATTCAGCGGGCAACAGTTAAAAATCCCAAATATCGGTTTGGCAATGTCATGGAAATGGCGGCGGCTTTCCGCCAGGCGGCGCGGTTAGAGGAAGAAGGACGCGCCGCGCTCGTGGAAGCCCTCACGTTGCGGGAGCAGGAGATTTTGCTGCTTGTCATCCAGGGCAAGGCCAACCGCGAGATCGCCGAGGTGCTGTTTATTGAGCTATCTACCGTCAAGTGGTACATCCGCCAGATATACACCAAGCTGGGTGTGCATAACCGTCGCCAGGCCATCCTGCGTGCCAGAGAGCTAGACCTGCTGGTAGCGGATGAGGAAGAGATGGTTGCCACTGTGGGCGACAGGTCGGCCAACTGGCTTGTACCGGCACCCGTGAACCCGTATAAAGGGTTACGGCCGTTTGCCGTAGCCGATGCTCGCAACTATTTTGGCCGCGAGACGCTCATCCGGCGGCTGCTCACCCGCCTGAATAACGCCGACTCATCCAGACCTTCCAAACAAGACCCATCCGCTGCTGCCAACCGGCGTTTCCTGGCCGTCGTCGGCCCCAGCGGCAGTGGCAAATCCAGCCTGATCCACGCTGGCCTCATTCCCGCTTTGAGCCGGGGCGAAATCGCCGGTTCCGAACGCTGGTTTATCGCCCAGATGACCCCCGGCACCCGCCCCCTGGATGAATTGGAAGTCTGTCTTATTCGCATCGCCGCCGCGCAACCGGGCGATTTACGCGCCCAGTTGGAACGCGACGAAAACGGACTGCTGCGCGTGGCGGAGCTGCTCTTGCCCAGGGACAACAGCGAACTCGTGCTGGTGATTGACCAGTTTGAGGAGTTGTTTACCCTGACCACAGATGAGACCGCGCGCCGCCACTTTTTGCAGATTCTGGCAACGGCCGTAACCGATGCCCGCAGCCGTATACGAGTCGTGCTCGCCCTCCGCGCCGATTATTACGACCGCCCACTCTATTACCCCTTGTTCGGCGACCTGGTGCGCCGCTATATGGAAACGGTCCTCCCCCTTTCGGCGCAGGAACTAGAGCAGGCGATTGTTTTACCGGCCGAACAGGCGGGCGTCACCTGTGAGGCTGGCCTGGCGGCGACGATCATTGACGACGTGTTATACCAACCGGGTGGGCTGCCCTTGCTGCAATACGCCCTCACCGAACTGTTTGAGCAGCGCCAGGATCGCACCCTGACCCGGCAGGCGTATCAGGCGATTGGCGGCGTCGCTGGCGCTTTAGCCAGACGCGCCGAGGAAATGTTCCGGGAACAGGATGAAGCGGGACAGGCGGCGATCCGGCAGATGTTTTTGCGCCTGGTGGCCATTGATGAAGGCAAGGCCGGGCTGCCAGACACCCGCCGCCGCGTGCAGCGCGCCGATCTGAACGCCATCACCAGCGACGAAGACCTGGTAGATGACATCATCAACAGTTACGCCGCGCACCGGCTGTTGACGCTGGACAATGACCCCGCCAGCAGACGCCCTACCGTCGAACTGGCGCATGAAGCGCTGCTGCGGGAGTGGGAACGGCTGCGCTCCTGGCTGGAAGAAAGCCGCGATGACCTGTACCAACACCAGCGATTGCAGCTTTTGACCCAGGAATGGTTGGATGAAAATCGAGACGCCGGGCTGCTGCTGACGCACACCCGGCTAGACCAGTTTGCCGCCTGGGCTGCCCACACCAACCTGGCGCTGACCCAGGATGAGCGGGCTTATCTGGATGCCAGCCTGGCGGCGCGCCAGGATCAGTTCGCCGCCGAGGAAGCGCGCCGCCAACGTGAATTGGCGACGGCGCAGCAGTTGGCGGAGGCCGAGCATCGCCGGGCAGAGATTCAGGCCGAAGCGGCCAATCGCCTGCGCCGCCGTGCCCTGTATCTGACGGGGGCGCTGGTGGTGGCGGCCCTGTTAGCTGTCGTAGCCCTGGCTGCCGGTCGCCAATCGGCGCTGAATGCTGAGCAAGCCCGCCACAATGCCAGCCTGGCCAGCACACAAGAGGCGCGGGCGGCCGTCCAGGCAGCGGCAGCCATGACTGCCGAAGTCATTGCCAATGAACAACGCCAGATCGCCGAGGCGGAACGGGACAATACGGAGGCAGCGGCACAAACGGCCGTCAACGCCCAATCCACCGCCGAAGCCGAAAGTTGGCAGCGGGCCACCGCCGAAGCCGTCGCCATTCAGGAACAAGAAGCCGCGCAAGCCCAGGCCCGTCTGGCCACCGCCCGCGAACTTTCCCTGGCGGCGCTCAACAGCATCCAGACCGACGTGGAACTGAGCATCCTGCTGGCGATGACGGCAGTTAACACCACCTACACCACCGATGGCTTTGTGCTGCCGGAAGCCGAGTCGGCCTTACGCCAGGCGCTCATGGCCCTGCGCCAGGAGCGGGTGCTGCCCGGCGGCGGGGTGGCGAATTGCCCGGCCAATGTCTGGTGCCATGACGTTTACTACAGCCAGACGGGGGATTGGCTGGCGGCTTCCGGGGTGGGGAATACGGCCGTTATCTGGGATGCCGCGCAAGGAACACAACTGCTCGTCGTGGATGCCCACAGTGCGCCGGTGATCGCCGTCGCCCTGTCGCCAGATGACAATTTGTTGGCCACAGCCAGCGCCGACGGCACGGCCATGATCTGGGAGTTGGACATGAGCCAGCCACGGCTCACCACCCCGCGCCACATCCTGACCGGTCATGGCGCGGAAGTCACCGACGTGGCCTTTAGCCCAGATGGGGCGTTGGCCGCTACCGCCAGCCGGGACAACAGCATCAAGTTGTGGGATACCACCACCGGGGTGGAAATCGCAACGTTCTCCGGCCACGCCGAATCGGTGCGTGACATTGCCTTTAGTCCCGATGGGGCGGAACTGTTTTCTGCCTCCACTGACAACAGCGCCCGCATATGGGATATTGGCAGTGGAACAGAACGGCTGGTAATGGCCGACCACACGGATCGCCTGACAGACCTGGCGCTGAGCCAGGATGGGTCAAGAGCGGCTACGGCCAGTTGGGACGGCACGATCAAGGTGTGGGACACGGCCAGCGGCGCGGAATTGCTGCGTGTGCCCGGAGACCCGGCGCGGGCGTATGCGGTTGCTTTCACGCCGGACGGCCGTTGGCTGGCCGGTGGGGGTACAGACGCCATCGTCAAAATTTGGGATGCGGCCACAGGGGAGGAACTGCTCAGGCTGCCGGGACACAAAGGGATCATTGCCAACCTGGCGTTTTCCCCGGATGGCCGACGGTTGGCTTCAGGCGCGGAGGATGGCGTCATTCGCATCTGGGATGTGACCCGCGCCGGTAATCGGGAATGGTTGACCCTGGATGGGCACGACTGGGTGATGTTTGGCGCCGATTTCAGCCCGGATGGGGCGCAGTTGGCGACGGCCAGTTGGGATGGGCGGGTGAAGCTATGGGACGCACATTCCGGCGCGGAAGTTGGCCAGATGGTGGCCGACGAATGGCGGCAATTCTCGGTGCAATACAGCCCGGATGGACAGCGGTTGGTGACGTCGGCGTTGAATGATACGGCCGTGATCTGGCAGCTCAGCACGGGAGCAGCCGTTCACTCGTTTAGCGGGCACGGCGGGCCAATTCTGGATGTGGCGATTTCGCCAGACGGCCGTTGGCTGGTGACGGTTGGCGAGGGCGCGGAAATCCCCGGCCTGATCCAGGTCTGGGATACCCAAACCGGCCAGCTTGAAAATTCCTGGGCGGGGCATGACGGCTCTATTGAACGGGCGGCAATCAGTCCAGACGGCCGTTTGTTAGCCACCGGCAGCACGGACGGCGCCGTCAAAGTATGGCTATTGGCCGATGGGGAGTTGGTGGCGACGCTGCCTGACCATAACGCGCCGGTCAATGGGGTGAACTTTAGTCATGACGGCCGTATGTTAGCCACAGCCGGGGCCGATAATCTGGCACGAATCTGGGCGCTGAATGGCGAGGATATTGCTGTCGCTCACGTCCTGGCAGGGCACAGCAGTGTGGTGTGGGATGCGGTGTTTAGTCCTGACGATACGCAGGTGGCGACCATTGGCTTTGATGGAGCGGTTAAGTTGTGGGATGTGAACACAGGCACTGAAAGATTGACGCTGCCGGGTGTGGGTAATAACGGCCGTGAAGTTGCTTTCAGTCCAGACGGCGTTTATCTGGCCGTCACTGTGGGGGATGGCTTGGTGCGCCTGTATGTGCTGCCCATTGACAATCTACTAACGCTGGCTCAATCGCGCTTGACTCGTTCATTGACCGATGCGGAATGTCGCCAATACTTACATTTGGAACAATGTGAATCTGGCCGGTAACGGCGCAGACTTGAGAGTTTAGAAAACCGATCAGGCCTCCAAAATCCCTTGTTTCTTTGGCATCCTGTCCCCTTTGCGCTAAATTTAGTGGAGGAGAAATCTGCCATGGCTGCTCGTTTAGCCAACCGCCTGAACCAGGCCCGCCGCCAACGCTTTGTTGGCCGCAGCGCCGAACTGGAACTATTCCGCGCTGCCCTCAGCCGGGACGTACCCGACTTTGCCGTGCTGCACCTCTATGGCCCTGGCGGCATGGGCAAAACGACGCTGCTGCGCCAGTTTGCCCATAGTGCGCAAGAGGCCGGGCACACACCTATCCTGCTGGACGGCCGTCACCTGGATGCCTCACCCGCCGGTTTTTTCACGGCCGTGCAAATGGCCCTCAACCTGCCGCCAGAGCAATCCCCCCTGGATGTCCTGGCGTCCCTGCCCGATCTGGTTCTCTTGTTGGACACCTATGAACTGCTGATGCCTCTGGACGGCTGGCTGCGCGAGTCCTTTTTGCCGGAACTGCCGGAGCGGGCCATTGTCGTCATCGCCGGACGCCAGCCGCCGCCCGCCGCCTGGCGCGCCGGCGGCTGGGCAGAGCTAACGCGCATCATCTCCCTGCGCAACCTGCGCCCTGAGGAGAGCGCCACTTACCTGCGTGGTCAGGGCTTACCGGAGTCCCAAATTGACCATGTGTTGGGCATGACCTATGGCCACCCGTTAGCCCTCTCCCTGGCAGCCGATTTGTTCGGGCAGAATCAATCGGCCAGCGCCTTTGACCTGAAACAAGACCCGGACATTGTGCGTGTGCTGCTGGAACGGTTTGTGGCCGATGTGCCCAACCCTACCTTCCGCCAGGCGTTGGAGATTTGTGCCCATGCCTTCACCACCGATGAGGAGATGCTGGCGCACTGTCTGGGCGCGGAACACAGTTTCGCTGCCTTCCAATGGCTGCGCGACCTTTCCTTTATTGAGCAAGGGCCGTTTGGCCTGTTTCCGCATGATCTGGTGCGGGAACTGCTGGAGGCGGAACTGCGCTGGCGCAACCTGAAACGCTTCCGCGAACTGCATTTCCAGGTACGCAGTTACATTATTCAGCAAATCCAGCAGCGCACCGGGTTGGCGCAGCAGTTTGCCGTTTTTGCCCTACTCTTTCTGCACCGCAATAACCCGTTCATGCGCTCTTTCTACGAATGGCAGTCATTGGGCCAGCTGTATATTGATGTGGCCCGGCGGGCCGACATGCCGGCCATCGAGCAGATGATCCGGCGGCACCAGGGGGAGGAATCACTGGCGGCTGCCCGCTACTGGCAGACGCAGCCGCAGGCCACGTTTTATGTGTTTCGCGCCGCCGGCTCGGCCGTTGCCGGTTTTTGCCAGGTGTTGGAAATCGGTCAGGTAACGGCCGAAGATAGTGCGGCGGATCCGGCAGTGGCAACGGCCGTGCGCTATCTGCAAACCGCCGCTCCCCTCCGTCCCGGCGAGGTTGTCCTCTACTTCCGCAACTGGATAGACGCCGAGCATTACCAGGATTCCCCGGCCATCTTCAACATGGCCGCCATGGTCAGCCTGCGTCTCTTCTTCAACACCCCCCGCCTGGCCTACTCCTTCATTGCCCAATCTAACAGCGACCACTACGCCGACATGTTTGAATATCTGCGGATGCCGCTGGCGGCCAACGCCGGTTTTGCCATGGATGAGCAGTCGTTTGGCGTTTTTGCCCACGATTGGCGGGCCGAGCCGGTGCTGGAATGGATGAACATCATGGGCGAGCGGGAGCTGCTGGATGAGATCATCGCCCTGGAAAATCTGCCCCACACGCCGCAGCCGGTGGTGCTGTCCGAGCCGGAATTTGCCGAAGCGGTGCGCCAGGCATTAAAAGATGTACGGCGTCCCGATTTGCTGGCGCAAAACCCTCTGCTGCGCTCCCGCTGCCTGCGCGACCGGAGTGAAGCTGAACCAACCCCCGCGCATCTGCAAGCACTCCTGCGCGAAGGAGCGGAGACGCTGACCGCCAGCCCCAAAAGCCAGAAGTTATATCGCGTTCTCTGGCATACTTTTTTTGAACCGGCGCCCACCCAGGAAGCGGCCGCCGAACTGCTCGATCTGCCCTTCAGCACCTACCGCTACCAACTCGGCAAAGCGGTGGAGCAGCTTATTGCCTGGCTCTGGCGGCAAGAGCTGTACGGCGTCGAGTCATAATCCCCGTAGACCCGAAGGGCTTGGAAAACCCTGCTTTTTTAGTATGTCATACCCGCGAAGGCGAGTATCCATTGTGGATTCCTGCCTTCGCAGGAATAATAGCCCTGGCAGTTTCCTTTTTTTAGCAAAAAGTTAGCAACAAGTTGGCTGGAGAGTTAACAACGACCTGGCCTAGACTCTTCTTTGTCTGGTAATCCGTGGCGTGAGGATGTCCACAACATCCAACGCCCTCAACAGCACAAAGGAGAATCTAAAATGGCTCAATCTAAAACTTTTGCAGGCAAGCGGGCAGTGGTCATTGGGGCGAGTATGGGCGGTTTGTTGGCCGCCCGCGTATTGGCCGATCATTTTGAACAGGTGACGCTGCTGGAACGGGACACCTTTCCGACAGGAGGTGAAAACCGTAAAGGTGTGCCCCAGGGCCGCCACGCCCATGCCGTCCTGGCGCAAGGGCTGCAAATCATGGAGGGGTATTTCCCCGGTCTGACAGAGCGCCTGATCAGCCTGGGCGCAGATTACGGGGATGTCAGCTATTTAGTCCGTTGGTTCCATGAAGGTGGCTGCCACCAACCGACCATGAGCGGCGTGAACGCCATCAACATCAGCCGCCCCCGGCTGGAAGCGGAGGTGCGGGCGCGGGTCCTGGCCTTGCCCAATGTGCAGGCGGTGGAAGGGTGTGACGTGCTGGGGCTGCTGGCAACGCCGGACAACGGCCGTATCAGCGGTGTACGCATCATCCGGCGGAAGGCGGGCAGCGCCGAAGAAAGCCTGAATGCCGACCTGGTGGTGGATGCCAGTGGGCGCGGTTCACGCAGCCCGGCCTGGTTGGAAGAGTTGGGGTATGAACGGCCGTCTGAAGAAGCCGTCAAAGTGGGCGTCACCTACACTTCCTGCCAGTACCGGCGCAAACCGGAACATATTCCGGGCGTGAACGCCCTCGTGATGGCCGCCTCACCGGAGAATCCGCGAGTGGGCGTTTTGCTGAGCCAGGAGGGTGGCCGTTGGATGTTAACGGTGGCCGGCTATCTGGGTGGACAGGCAAAACCGGATCAGGCCAGCCTGCTGGAATTTGTACGCTGCCTGCCCAACCCGGCGATTTATCAGGTAATCAAGGACGCCGAACCAATTGGTGAACCGGCTACCCACAAAATTCCCTCCAATTTGCGCCGCCGTTATGAGCAATTGACCCGTTTCCCGCAGGGGTATCTGGTGATGGGCGATGCGCTGGCGAGTTTTAACCCTGTTTACGCGCAGGGGATGTCGGTGGCGGCCATGGAGGCTGCGGCGCTGGACGGCTGCCTGGCGCAGGGGGAGGCACGGTTGGCGGAACGATTCTTTAAGCAGGCGGGCAAGATTATTGACATTCCCTGGAGTACGGCCGTGGGCAATGACCTGCGCTTCCCGGAAGTAGAAGGGCCACGCAATGGCATGGTGCGCTTTATCAACTGGTACATCAGCAAATTGCACCACGCCGCCCAACATGACGCTGTTGTTTCCGTCGCGTTCCTGAAGGTGGTGAATCTGGTTGAGCCGCCGCCCAGTGTGATGCACCCGCGCATTATGTGGCGGGTGCTGCGGGGGAATTTGGGGGCGCGGGCCGGTCGGCAGACGGCGCAGCCGGAGAGCCTTGTAGTCGGGGAACATAGCCTGACTGGTTAGGATGAGGCTTCCCATCGTGATGCGTGATGCGTGACCGGAGAGGGTTCCCGTTTCACGCATCACGGTTTTGCCCATAGTGATTTGCACATGAAGAAGCGTTGGTGTCCTTCTGGGAAGGCGTCAAGCGTACCGAACACTTCGTAACCGCGCTGTTTGTAAAAGCCAGGCGCTTGAAAGCTGAAAGTGTCCAGGTAGGCACTGTGGCAGCCGTGCCGCACGCCCTCCGCTTCGGCGGCGGCCATGAGTTGTGTACCGTATCCCTGCCCCCGCAGACTGGCCTCTACCCACAGGGAACTGATGTGCAGCCAGCCGCGCCCCGCTCTGGCCAGGACGCCGCCATGAATGACGCCATCCTCGCTGCGCAAGAAGACGGCGAAGGCGGTGTCACCAGCGCCGGGTACATGAGCCTCGTTGTATTGGCGCAGTCCATCCCAGACGATGAGTTCATCCTCCGGCGTGGGTGAGGAGTCAATCTCAATCTGCACTTTTTTATCCATCAGCGACTATCTGAAGCGGTATGGATGCTTACCTGCACCGGGCCATTAGCGGCGCGGGAGACGTGATAACAGTGGCCGAGACCGTAGATGTGAGGGGTACGGCCGTTTACTACCAACATCGTATTTTCGTCAATTGCCCAGCCCTCTGCCACCAATCCCAATTCCACCGCATGAATCAGCCGGGTGAGTGTGCCCATCTGGCTGGCATGTACGTCCACCGCAAAGGGGACAATGCCCAACCCAGGGCGCACAGTCAGAGGGTTGAGTCCCTCACCCGCACCCACAAACAAAATCTCGCGGGGTTGTCCTTGCCGTTCGGCCTGCCAGCCGCCCAGGATAGCCTGCTGCGCGGCTACGGCTGCCCCGGCCGATGTGCCGCCATAGGGAATGTGGGCCGCCCGTAAATAGTCTACCCAGGTAGCATCGGCGCAAAGGGCCTGATGGTAATAGGGGGTAACGCCGCCACACACAAACAGGCCAGACGGCGCGGCATTTGCCAACATGTCATAGGTGAGGGGTGTGGTTGCTGATGTGTAGAACGGCCGTAACTGTTCCGGTAAAACACCCAACGCCGTGAAAATGGCGCTATAAGCCCGCCAGCTTTCGCGGGCATCGTCTTCATTGGCTTCAGCAATAACCAGGGCGATAGGACCGTTAGCAGCCGCATTCGCCGCCGCCACAAAACGGCCAAATGTATCCTGGCGGCTTTCGGCTTTGTCACCGCCGCCATGCAGAAATATCAAATCCATTCGTGAGTTTCTCCTTTATAATCGGGCATCCTTGCCCGATGAGTGCCCCGGACAGGGATGTCCGGGCTACGATTTCCATTCATCTGAACGCGAACAAAATAGGCATGAGGTTTTCCCTTCCATCATACCCCAATCTCCAATCTCCAATCTCTACTCACCTATCTCGTAGGAAATTCCGGCTGCATCCAGCCGCCGCATCCGCTCCCAGGCGGGCAAGTCGCCGTCGGCGCCCGCTTCTTTCAAGACCATCAACTGCCGTAGTTCCACAATCTGGTCGCGCAGTTGGGCGGCTTTTTCAAATTCTAGCGCCTGCGCTGCCGCCTTCATCTGCTTTTCCAACTCGGTGATGATTTTGTGCAGTTCGTCTTTGGGCAGGTCGGCGACGGTGGTGTAGCCTTCGCGCTTCTCGGCCAGCGCCAGCTCTTTGTCATGGGCAATATCATCTGTCAGGTCGCGTACTGCTTTGTGGATGCTACGTGGTTCGATGCCATGTTCCTCGTTGTAAGCCCGTTGCACAGCGCGGCGACGGTTGGTTTCGTCAATCGCCATCTTCATCGAATCGGTCATCCTGTCCGCATACATGATGACCTTGCCTTCCACATGCCGCGCCGCCCGGCCAATCGTCTGAATGAGTGATGTGCCGGAGCGCAAAAAGCCTTCCTTGTCCGCGTCCAAAATAGCTACCAATGACACTTCCGGCAAATCCAACCCTTCACGCAGCAGGTTGATGCCCACCACCACGTCAAATACGCCCATGCGCAAGTCGCGCAAAATCTCGGTGCGCTCAATGGTATGCACTTCTGAGTGCAGGTAATGGACTTTTACGCCCATTTCTAACAAATAATCGGCCAGGTCTTCGGCCATGCGTTTGGTGAGGGTTGTGACCAGCACCCGTTCACCATGCTCTGTGCGCTGGTTGATTTCGCCCAGCAAGTCATCCACCTGACCGCGTACCGGGCGCACTTCGACTTCGGGGTCTAACACACCGGTGGGGCGGATGACCTGCCGTACCACGGCGGCCGAATGTTCCATTTCAAACGGGCCGGGGGTGGCGCTGGTGAAGATCGCCTGGTGGACGCGCTCGCCAAACTCCTCAAAGTTCAGCGGGCGGTTGTCCATGGCGCTGGGCAGGCGGAAGCCGTAATCTACCAATGTTTGTTTGCGGCTCTTGTCGCCGGCGTACATGCCGCGAATTTGGGGTATGCTCATGTGGCTTTCGTCAATGACCAGCAGGTAGTTGCCGGGGAAATAATCGAGCAGCGTCCAGGGCGGCGTGCCTTCATCTCGTTGGTCTAAGTGGCGGCTGTAGTTTTCAATGCCGGACGTGAAGCCGATTTCGCGCAGCATTTCCAGGTCATAACTGGTGCGCTGCTCGATGCGCTGCGCTTCCAGCAGCATGTTCTGTGATTTGAACCAGGAGATGCGTTCTTGTAATTCCCGGTCAATGTCTTCGATGGCCTGGTGCAGTTTGTCTTCGTCGGTGACAAATTCGCGGGCGGGGAACACCTTGACCCTGGTCATCTCCAGCAGCACTTCGCCGGTGAGGGCGTCAAATTCGGCAATGCGCTCCACTTCATCACCCCAAAATTCTACCAGGTAGGCGGATTCGGCGTAGGCGGGGAAGATTTGCAAGGTGTCACCGCGCACGCGGAAGGTGCCGCGTCGTAAGTCCAGGTCGTTGCGGTCGTATTGAATGTCTACCAGGTGACGCAGCAAGAGGTCACGGCGGTAGGTTTTGCCGCGTTCGATTTCTACGGTGACTTTACCCCACGCTTCCGGGTTGCCGATGCCGTAAATGCAAGAGACAGAGGCGACAATGATGACATCTTCGCGGCTGAGCAGGTTAGACATCGCCAGCAGGCGCAGACGGCCGATCTCATCGTTGATTTGTGTCTCTTTTTCGATGTAGAGATCGTGGCGGGGGACGTAGGCTTCAGGCTGGTAGTAGTCGTAGTAGCTGACGAAGTAGGAGACGGCGTTTTTGGGGAAAAATTCGCGGAATTCGCTGTAGAGTTGGGCGGCTAATGTTTTGTTGTGGGCGATGACGAGGGTGGGGCGCTGCGTTTGCTGGATGACGTTGGCGATGGTGAAGGTTTTGCCGGTGCCGGTAGCGCCCAGCAGGGTTTGGAAACGGTCGCCTTTTTCGACGCTTTCTACCAGTTGAATAATGGCCTCGGGCTGGTCGCCCATGGGTTGAAAATCGGAAACAAGTTCAAATTTGGGCATAACATCCTCTTTGTTTGAGTAGTGCCTGGCACAGGGCATGAGGTGTTGGGTAGTGCAATTGGTTTTGCCCTGTGCCAGGCACTTAAGAACGTAAGTTCCAATTCTACCACAAATTGGAGGTTAAGTAGTGTCAGGCAAGGGTCGGAATAGGGCGATTGCATACTCAAATCCCGGCGATTAAAATGTCGCTCACGCGACGCTTCGCCCTGCGGCTTCAAAGGGCAAAGCCCACCTTCGTGGGCTGGGTTTCAGTCGGCGAAGGCCAACTTTGCCCTCTGTTGGTGCAGATTTATCTGCCGCATTGAGGAATATGCGATTATCCTGGAGGTGGAACGGCCGTGATCAATCAAGGTGATTTTGCCCCTTGCCGGGCACTGCTAAAAAATGGTATAGTGTTTGTGCTTAATTTCACAAACGAGCGGCCTGTGAGGACAACCTGATGGATGAGTGCATGAAAGATACAATGCAAAATGCAATGGAAAAGGCTGAACATCAACAGCGGATGCGGAGCGATTGGAATGGTCTGATGGAGGAGTTGATTCAGGAGGGGGTGGAGAAGGGGATGTTTGACAATTTGAAGGGGAAGGGGAAGCCGCTCGATCTGAAGAGCAATCACTTTGAGGCGGGGCAGGAGTTAGCCCATTCGATTTTGAAGGAGAATGATTTGCCGCCGGCCTGGATTATGGAGCGGAACCTGGTGTTGGCGGACACGGCCGAACTGCGGGCAGAGATTGAACGGAAGTGGACGTGGCACGTGGAGCGGTTCACGGCCGTGACCACCGCGACCGAACGTGACAGCCTGACACTCTCCTGGGATGATGCCTGTTTGAAGTGGACGGCGCAGATTGAGAAGCTGAATAAACGGATGGATAGCTACAATTTGAAACGGCCGTTGGCCAATATGGAATTGTTCAAATTAAACCTCGATGCGGAATTAAAGCGAGCGAATGCAGCGCGTTGGTTGCGGTAGGGTGTGGGGAGATTGAGAGATTGCGCTGATCAATCTCCTAATCTCACAATCTCAGTGGATGAAGAGCGGATAACCGCTCTTTTTTTTGGGCAAACTAAACTTGACAAAAACTATACAAAACAGTTATAATGCGCGTGTATTGTACATAAATGAGTGGCTTAAGGAGATGGTGATGGAGATGCGACCTTACTTTGATGATGAAGCAGAATATGAAGTCAGCTTTGACTTTGATGAGAGTGAATTGCTGGAAGATGGAGAGTATGTGGCCGAGGATATTGATTTCCTGGGATTGTATCTAACGGAGAATCGGGGCATTACCTTGTTAACGGCCGAGGAAGAAGTGCAGTTGGCGATGCAAATTGAGGCGGGGCAACTGGCGACCAAACAGTTGCAGCGCGGGCGGTTAACGCCGGTGGAAAAGGCAGAAGCGCAAACCCTGGTCACTCAGGGTGAGGAGGCGCGGGCGGCGCTGACGCGAGCGAATGTGCGGCTGGTGATCAACATTGCCAAGAAGTATCGGGACCAGGGGCTGGATTTTCTGGATTTGATACAAGAGGGCAATGTGGGGTTGATCACGGCCGTAGACAAATTCGACTACACTATGGGCAACCGTTTCAGTACGTATGCCACCTGGTGGATTCGTCAATCTATTACGCGGGCCATTGCCAATCACGGCCGTACCATTCGCATTCCGGCTAATAAAGGCGTGACCATCCGTCGCCTGTATCGGGCTAAACGAGAACTGGAGCAGGTGTACGGCCGTGCGGCGACCGCTGAAGAACTGGCCGAAGAAACCAACATGCCCATCCACCGGGTGCAGATGTTGCTGGAAATAACCATGCCCCTCCTGTCGCTGGAACAGCCCGCCGGTCAGGAAGCGGATAATGAATTAGGTAGCTTTGTAGAAGACAGTGAAGGGCCGCAGCCGACAGAACTGGTGGCGCGTAAATTGCTCTCGGAAAAGATTGAAGAGTTGTTGGATAAACTGCCACCTAAAGAGACCAATATTCTGTGTTTGCGTTATGGGCTGCGTGGTTACAAATCACACACCCTGAAAGAGGTGGGCGATTTATTTAATCTATCCCGTGAGCGTATCCGCCAGATTGAGCGCAATGCGTTGCGCAAATTGCGCCAGCCGCAATTGGGCGGCGATCTGTTTTATTATCTGAATTGATGGATAGTCTGGTAGGAATCTCCCCACATCTCTGACTGGCTCATGGTATCTTACAACCTTGAGCCGGTCTTTTTATTTATTCAGAACGATAGGTGTGTATCAGTAGACTGTTAAGCACAATCTTAATTTTGCCGTGTTTTGCTATGCTTGCTGCTCCCCATCAGGAGCCTGGTACCGTGAGTTAATAGACCGGCAGGTTATAAAGCAATCCATGAGCCTCCCATTTGAAGATGTTTAGAATAACTGAGAATTTGCGGGATGACGTATCAAAATGGGTTAATTTCTAGCAGGTATTGTGGACAAGAAACCGGTCTTACACAATGTAAGGAGATTGATTGATGAGTGAAACGACTCATGAGGACGTGAAAAAAGAAAAAGATCCATTGCGCGAGAATTTGGGCACCCGCCGTGTACCCAAGCTGCGCATGGCGGATTTTCCGAATGCGGATGCGATTGTACAACAGGGGTTATTAGAGGAAGGACGGCCGTCTACGGCCGTAGATATTTTACTGGTGAATCCACCCACGCCAGACGGCGGTCTGTGGATTCGTACCCAACACCGGGTGGGTCGCCGCACCCGTGAAAATATGGTCTGGCCACAGGTGTCGCTGGCGCAGATGGCGGCATTGCTGCACCCGGTTTACAAAGTGGGCATCATTGATGCCAATGCCGAGCGCATGGGCTGGGAAGAGTTTACCCGCCAGCTAGACATCTACAAACCCAAGTATTACATGACCCAGGTGACGGCGCCGACGCTGGAAAATGATATGTTTGGCTGTTTCCTGGCGAAGGCACGGGGGGCCAAGACCATCGCTTTTGGCACGCATGTAACGCCGATTCCCAAAGAGACATTACGGCCGTATCCCGCTCTGGATTTTGTGCTGGTAGGCGAACCAGACCTGACCATTCGTGACTTGCTGGATCATCTGGAAAATCGTTTTGACGAACGCTCCCCGGAAATCAATACCATCTTTGACAAACACGATATGCTGTACAAACCGGCCATCCATGAAGATGGCACGGTGAGTATGCACGGTATCAAGGGCGTTGCCTGGCGGAACGGGGAGGAGATCGTGGTGAATTTCACACGGCCGTTTATCAACGACCTGAACGATTTGCCTATCCCGCTTCACGAGATGCTGCCTCTGCAAAAATACCGAATGCCTCTCATCAAAGGGCCATTCACCTTTATCGTCACCAGTCGTGGTTGCCCGGCCGGCTGCACTTACTGCATCAAACACGTCAGTTACCAATACACAGCTCGCCTTCGTTCGCCACAATTGTTGGTTGAAGAAATGTGGCAGCTCAAGAAGCAGGGCATTCACAACATTCACATGTATGCCGACCTGTTCACCGTCAATCGAGATCAGGTTGTGGAACTGTGCAAACTGATGATTGAGCAGAACATCAACATCCGTTGGACGTGCAACAGCCGGGTGGATTACGTGGATGAAGAAATGTTGCAACTCATGGGTAAGGCCGGCTGCCGCCTTATCTCCTGGGGTATTGAAAGTGGCAATGAACAGATTTTGCGCCATGCTCGCAAAGGCGCTTACCCCGAAAAAGCAGCCCGCTCGCTGGAATGGGCCAAGAAAGCGGGTATTATGAACTGGGGTTACTTCATCATCGGCCTACCTGGCGAAACGGAAGAAACCATTCGCCAGACTATTGATTTTGCCAAGAAGCTGCCATTAGACATTGCCCTGTTCCATGTGGCTGCGCCTTATCCGGGTACACCTTTCTTCTTTGAAGTGGTGGAAAATGGCTGGTTCCGTCCCGGCACCCGTTGGGAAAATGTGGATATGGACAAAGGCACAGTGCTGGATTACCCCAATTTGTCGGCAGAGAGGCTGCTTTACTGGCAAAAACAGGCCTTTCGTGAATGGGCCTTCCGTCCCGGCCCTATCTTTACCTACTTAAAGATGTTGATGTCTGATGTGTCCACCCTGCGTTCGGCGCTGAGCGTCGGTCTACAACATCTCAGTTGGGCGGGCACAGATGAAGGAGCGCCCATCATGCCAAAGTCAGCACCCAGTTCAGGTGATTGATGAGGCCTGGGCGCTGATCGTTTAATCATCTGCCAATCAACCAATCGTCATGCAAGAGCAGGGTACCCGGTGTGCCCTGCTCTTTTTTTCATGTATTATACGCCTCACAGCGGTGATAAAATCCACCCACATCTAAGAATTGACGAGGCGACCCTATGAAACTTTCCATTGTGATTCCCTGTTACAATGAAATTAACACAATAGAAACAATTATTAAGAAGGTGCAGGACGCGCCTCTGGAAATAGATCGGGAACTGATTGTTGTGGATGATGGCTCTGCTGATGGCACACGCGATTATTTACGGAAGTTGGAAGCTGAAGCGGACAATGTGGTGATCATCTTTCACGAACAAAATAGGGGGAAGGGGGCTGCTTTGCGTACCGGTTTTGCGCGCGCACAGGGGGATTTTGTTATTGTTCAGGATGCTGACCTGGAATACGACCCGGCTGAATATGGTAAGCTGCTCCGACCGATGTTAGAAGATAAGGCGGATGTGGTGTATGGTTCTCGTTTTATCGGGGGTGAATCGCACCGGGTGCTGTATTTCTGGCATTCATTGGGCAACAAAGGGCTGACGCTGATGTCTAATGCCTTTACCAATCTTAACCTGACGGATATGGAAGTGTGTTACAAGGTGTTCCGCAAAAGCATCTTGGACCAGATTGAGTTAAAGGAAGAGCGGTTCGGTTTTGAGCCGGAGGTAACGGCAAAAATAGCCAAACTGAAGGATTGCCGTATCTATGAGGTGGGCATTTCTTATTACGGCCGTACCTACGCCGAAGGCAAAAAGATCAACTGGAGGGATGGCTTTCGAGCCGTATATGCCATCCTCAAATACGGCCTGTTTAGCCGGTAGGCGAAAATTCTATTGGGTAATAATCTTTTTCTTTAGGCCGCGATTGATCTTGGTAGCTTTTTCATCCTTATCATCTTTTCGGGACTCTGGATAGGGATATTCGGAGTAATCTCCATAGTAGCTGTTACGGGCGCTTGTCCCATTCAAGACACAGCCCAACAGGTTGGCATTGACCTCATGCAGCCGTTGTGAAACGTGTTGGATGTATTTTGAACGGCTTTTCCCGGCCCGCACCACCAGCAGCGTGCGGTCTACCAGCAAACTCAATATAACAGCATCTGTTACCGGAAGTACAGGGGGTGAATCAAAGACGATATAATCGTATTCCTGCTTGAGATATTCCAGTAATTCGCGCATCTTAGCCGACCCAAGCAGTTCCGATGGATTGGGAGGAATAGGGCCACTACTCAGGACTTCCAACCCCGGGACGTTGGTGGGGCGAATCGCTTTTTCTATTACTTGTTGTAGACGGCCGTCTTTGTGCGCTTTTTCAAAAAACAGCAAGACTGTGGTAAGCCCGCTTGAATTGTCCAGCTTAAACGTATCTTGTTGGGAAGGGCTGCGCAGATCTGCGTCTATCAGCAGCACTTTATGCCCTGCCTGAGCCAGAACTACTGCCAGATTGGCAGAGACAGTTGTTTTACCTTCGCCCGGTGTGGCGCTGGTGACCAGAACCACCTGGAGTGGATTGTCTATAGAAGCAAACTGCACACCAGTCCGCAGCACGCGGAAAGCTTCTGACACTGATGAACGAGGTTCGGTCACAGTTGCCAGACCGTTATCTGATGCTTTCATCTGCCCGATATTTACAACAGTTGGTTCCTGGGTTAATTGGGACAGTTGTTCAGGCGTCTGAATGGTATCATCCAGATATTCCATTAAAAATGCCGCAGCTGCCGCCAGCACAAAACCAACCGCCATGGCCACGATAACGGTGATTTCATTTCGGGGATCAACGGGCGATTGCGGCAGGTAAGCCGGTTCGATGATGCTGAGTGTGTTAGTGGCTCCTTTTTGTGTGTTTTGTAACAGCAGGGCGTAGGTTGTTTGTAAACGCTGCAAAGTTGCATCTAACGTTTCAATCTCGCTTTGAAGCGCGGCGATTTCCCTGGCGCTAATCAGGTTGGGAAGTTGATTGTTCTTTTCGACGATCTGGGCGCTGGTTTCGGTAATGGCGATCTCATAATCGTCAAGCTGTTTGTTAATAAAATCCTGGCGCTCCCGGTTCTCTGATGCGGAAGTTGGACTGAGGAGGATGAGTTGATTTGCCAGTTCGGCGGCTACGGCTTGGGCCAGTTCCGGACTGTAAGCGGTGACTAAAATGACAATGGTATTTGAGTTCTGTGTCACTCGGATATCGGGCAGCCAGGTAAGCCCCAATGTTTCCATTATTGCCTGGCGGACAGATGAACGGTAGGCCAGACCGACATAAGTGCCGGCAAGTTGTTGTGACAGGTAAAAGTCATTACCCGAAGGATTGGGGTTTTCGATGGCATTACCGATGATGAGCGTTGTTGCCGATTGGTATGTTCGTGGTTGTTGGCTGACAGCAAAATAACTGGAAACACCGGCTATCATGGTGGATATTAGAATGAGCCACCACCATTTGAGCAAAGGTGCAATATAATTTCTAATCTCCATAGTTTCCCCTCTAGTGCCAAAGTTAAACGAATTGCGTTTTGTTGAAATAAGGATTTGGTTTAGCTGTTCTGCTCTTAAAATGCGCCCCACATGAGTTGCGTTTTGTGTGTTGCTGGTTAGTTAAGAATTAAACTCTGCTCTTGCTTAGTCTGGGTATGCGTGAGATATTTTTTGGCGTGCATGGTCTCCAGATAAATGGATTCTAAGTTATGAGCAATGGTTTCCCAATTGTGATGGTTCCGGACGTAAGTATAACCGGCTTTTGCCATTTCTTGTCGTGTCTGTTCGTCCCGGAGGAGCTTTAGAATAGCCTGGGAAAAATCCTCTGGCGTGTCTGCAATGGCTATCTCTTGCTTTGGTTGGATGTTGAGGCTGCTGATTGCCTGGGAGGTAGTCACTACGGCCGTGCCACAAGCCATTGCCTCTAATATCTTGTTCTGAATACCCGCATTGTAAGTGATAGGCGCCACCGCCAGCGTTGCCTGGTGTAAATACGGTGGGATGTCTGGTACGGTGCCGGTGACGGTGATAGCCGGGTGTTGGTTGAGTTCGGCAATTTCCGGCGTGGGGTCTTTACCCACTACCAACAATTTTACTGCTGGATTCTGCTGCCACACCCTGGGCATAATGTCATGAACTAGATGCAACGACATGCTGATATTGGCATGGTAACTCATCTTTCCCGTGACTACAAGGGTATTGGCGTCGGTGGGTATAGCAGGGTTTGGCTGGAAATAGTCGAAATCTACACCATTGGGCAGTACGGTTATTGGCGCAGTAAGCGCCTGGGGCTGGTTGTCCAGGGCCAGTAGCTGTGTTTTATCTAGCTTTGATGTTACCAGTACATGGTCAAATTGATTAATCGCCCACCCTTCAAACCATTCTGTGCGCTTCAGATCCAGACGGCTGCGCCAGCGCCGGACAAAATCCTCGCTTTTTGCCACTGCCTGGCGAAACAGGTGGGTGATGCAGTCTACGCTATCCCATATGACCGGCAGATGAGAATGTTGTTTGAGGGCCAGCCCATATTGCGCGCCCCGCAAATGTTCCACATGTACCACATCAAATTTATCCAGGTCTCCGGCTAACTTTAGTAAGGAAGGCTGCCAGGAGTAAACGCTTTGGAAAGGGGTGCGGCTGGGTACCACCTTCAGACAATTGATAATGGAGTTCTTTTTCGACATCTGAACGGTGTGTATGGCGTGGCAATATGGTTTGATCTGCTCAAGATCAGCCAGGTCTTGTTGGTCGCTTACCAGGGTAAGGAGGGTGATCTGGTGGCCACGGGCACTGAGCGAACGCAGGATGTTATACGGCCGTACACGAATCAAATTGGGTACATAAGGGACAATAAACAGAATTTTCATATGTCATCTCTCAAAAAAACCACCAACCATAAATCTACCAAAAACCACTTACTAACTGGCTTACATCGGTCTTCACACGGGTGAACCAACTATAAGACTGCTTGTAAGAAAAAAGATGAATAGTCAACCTTATGAAACAGTGGTATGCGGCACATACAAAAGCCAACTGCGAACACCAGGTGGCAGCCATTATGCAGCAGCGGGGATTCAATACCTATCTGCCACAAGTACCCATACTTGAGAACAAGAACAAACTGTTGTGGAAACCTTTTTTCCCAACTTATTTGTTTGTTGAAGCTGATTTTGAAGAAGGTGTCGCCGCAGAACTCAAATGGACGCCTGGCTTAAAGTGCCTTGTCGCCTTTGATGACGAGCCACCGGTTCCCGTGCCCAATGGTACCATTGAATATTTGCGACGGGAACTGGCCACTATTGAAGCTGATGGCGGATGGGAAGCCTATACATTTGAACCTGGCGATGAGGTGAAAATTACCCAGGGGCCATTACGCAATATGTCGGCCTTGTTTGAGCGAACGCTCACACCGCATGGCAGGGTGCAGATTCTTTTAACTTATCTGGGCCAGGTCAGGCGTATACAAATTGATAGGACAGACCTGGGAAAGGTAGAGACTGCTCCGCAAAAAAGCAACAGAAGCCGTCGCACACGTGGGAAGGGACGGTCCATCTATTACTTGAACGGCTAGAGCCAAACGCCACGAAAATACAACAGTTTATCCAATGGTTGCACTCAAATCTCAGCACGTTTTTAAACGAATGTTTGAGTAAGATTGTTGGTGGCAATTTGGGATCTGGCCTGTTATTTGCTCTCTGTTGTAGCCATCGCTCCGGAGAGCATAAATCTACGATGCAGTTAGCTAAGGATAATGCCTTAGAATGGCGGAGCTTGCTAAAAATGTGGGTATACTCGCAGTGGCTTTATTTTGAAAATCTATTGCATGACCGTGGCCGCTTTGGAAATGATGGCGGCATGATACTATGAAACAACTAATGAAAAGAGCGTTCATCGCCGTGATGGTGATCTTATTCTGGGGAGGCGTGTTTAGGATTTCGCCGGCGATAAGCCAAAATTCAGACAATTCATGGATGGCCCCGATCAATTTGTCACAGTCAGGTACGGCCAATACCCCGCAAGCTGTGGTAGATGCCAATGGTGTGGTACACATCGTCTGGCAAGATTCCCTTGATGGTATTGTTTATGTGCAAGGGAATAATCGCACCTGGAGTATACCTCAGTTAGCAGAATTGCCATTTGGTACGCGACGATATTCCACTGATCTGAGCGCACAGGACCGAACGCCGTTGTTCCCGGCGCATCTTTTTGCTGACGAGAACAACTTGATTCATGCCTTCTGGTTGGATGCGGAAAATGGTTTGTTTCGCAGCCGGGTGGAGGCGGATGCGTTTACGGTTTTTGATGCCTGGGATTTGCGCCAGCAGATTGCCGATGATGTGTTGGCCTTTGATGTGAGTATGGACGAAAACGGCCGTCACCATTTAGTCTATCTCACCTCAAATCCAACGCTGCCTGGCCTTTTTTATGTTAGTTCCGATGATGGCGGTTTTACCTGGTCGGAACCATTTCTCATCTATTCTTCCAATTATTTCCGCCTGTTAACAAAGGCTGATGCCAACGTGCATCTGGCAATAGACGACAATGCCAATGTGCATATCGCCTGGGATGATCAGGCCTTAGAGCAAATCCTGGTTGCCTCTTCATTTGATAATGGCCAAAACTGGAGCCAGCCGTTGGTGCTGGACAGTCGCCAAGAGATGGATGCGATGGATGCTGTTGGGCCATCGGGCATACAAATGTCAACGGATGGCAATGCTGTTCATTTGACCTGGCAGGCAGGCCATGATGGCGCTGCCTGTGATCTGTATCATCAATGGTCGCCTGATAATGGCCGCACCTGGGAGTCTCCGCAACTCCCATTGGCTGAGTTTGATCAGTGCCCAGAAGAAAGCCAATTTTTGACAGGCGGCAGCTGGCCGGTGCTTGTGGCAAAACTCGCGGCACAAAATCACCTGCTGCTTTGGAAAGATGGGCATTGGGGTATTCCGCAACCTCAAGCGGAGTTGACTTCTTTTATTGATGAGACGGTTTTTCGATCTATCAGCCTGACTTGTGGCCGTCAGATCTTTGTTCATAACGATCAACTGGGTGTTGTTAGTTGTGGGCGAGGGGTTGGGCAAGATGTCTGGTTTACGTCACGGCCGTTACAATCTCTGGATGTTGCCCCGTTGACTGACCCTTTGTGGAGTACGCCGGCGGCCGTAGCGGTTTTGGATGGCCTGATCTTGTCTTCTGATATAGTTGTTGACCAGGAGAATCGGCTGCACATGATGTGGAGCCAGTCCCAGGGTAATGAGATTGTGCCTGCATTTCCTCAACCCGGTCAGGAACTTCACTATGAACAATGGGACAGCGGGCGCTGGATAGGGCCGACCACGATACTCTCGACATCTGGTTATGCCGATCAACCGGCGATAACTACCGGTCAAGACGGGTTGATATTGGCCGTCTGGCGTGGAAACACAGGCGACCATCTCTATTTCAGCCAGGCAAATGGCGCTCGCGCGGCCTCGTTTTTGGAATGGATGTCGCCCCAATTGCTGGCTAATCATCAATCGGCTATAGGCGATCCCGATATACTGATCGATCCCGCCGGCAATATCTATGTAGCCTATGTCGTTTTGGTAAACGAGGAGCGCGGCGTCTACTTACTTACCTCATCCGATGGAGGAAAGACCTGGTCGTCTGCTCATCTCTTCACTGACATCGGATTAGAAGGTGACCTGCCCCAGCAACCACGTCTGGCATGGACTCAAGATAATCGGCTTCATATGCTGTGGCAGCAGAAAACCTTGCCGGAAAGTCTGGGCAAGTCCACCCTGTATTATGCCCAAACGCAAGACGGTGGTGTTACCTGGAGTGAGCCGGCATTGGTAGAGCGAAGCAATCAGGCTACATCCCCCATCCTGTGGAATGACATGGTTGGTATTGGTGAACGTATCGTCCATCGCACATGGCAAGATTGGGACGGCAGCCGCTTAAACTTGTGGCATCAACAATCCCTGGACAGTGGTCGGACGTGGAGTCCGGCTGTCCGGGTTGCCAGCGTGACCGATCCCTATGCGGTGGCGGCGTTGGTGGTTGATCAGGCGGAGGTGGTTTATTTACTGCAATTAGAAAAGGAGACGAGCATAGGTAGGGATGCATCCTTTTTGCGGCACTGGTTGTGGCAAGGGGTTCGCTGGCAAGAAGAGGAGGCGATGGAACTTTCACCCCAGCCGGTAGAGGAGAGGGCTACGCTACTGTCGGCTGTGATGGCAGACGGCCGTATGGTGGCTCTTTATAACGGCACGACAAATATTGAAGGTACAGTGCAAGCTCAATTGTTATTAACAGAACGCATGGTAGCTACCCCGGCTGTAACCGCCACTCCTTTGCCTACCCTGACGCCCACGCCGACAGAGGCGCCTGAAGATATGGCTCTCGCAGCCACCCCGACCACCCAGGCCACACCAACGGTAGACTTTACTTTGGGAGTCAATGAAAACAGTGGTGGGTCTTCCTTGCTACCTGGGTTTTTGTCAAGCGGCAATGCGTTGGTCGCAGCTGCTATCCTGACCATTATTCCGGTTGGTTTGCTGGTTATGCTCACCTTTATTCTCCGACTGCGCGCACTACGAAGTAAGCAATAGCGCTCCTTAGCCTATCTTCTGATTATTGGCAAATACGTGAAGTGACACTCAATGCCACCCGATCCGCAAACGTCACCCCAAACAATTTCCAGGGTGGGTCTGCCGGAGGCGTTCCAATCACCTACATTGGAAGACCAGAAGTATTTCCCTGTGTGCATAGGGCCGTCGGCTGAATACAGGGCCAGGTGTGCTGGTTGCCCAGATGAGTAGGCTCTGGTCACGGCCGTGCTCACATCCCAGTGGTAAACGTTGGACTGACCATCTGACGCAGGGTGCACAAACGTGCCAGCGAAATTCTCCTTAGCCAGCGGGGCGTTATTCCAGGTGAGCGTATTTTCGTTCCACGCCTCGCCAACGGAAAAGACCTGAATAAATGAATCCGGCGGCTCCCCCCATGGGCCGCCGCCAGCATTGCCGAACAGGCTCATTGTCAGTGTGGCTGACAGAATGATTTTACCGGGCGGAACATTATTCATGGGAAAGGTAACAAAGTATTTTGAGAAACAAGGATAGTCAGAAACATCCCACTGATTTTGAATGTTAATCTGTTCATAACCGGCATAATTGGCTTCACCCCATTCGCTCCAATGGTCAATCCCATCGCCGCAAGTCGTGTGCCCACCCACATGGCCGTCGGGCACTGTTGCTCCATTTAATCCCTGGCGCACGATGGTCACGCCACCCGGAATACCTGGTGGATGTGAAAAATAGGGAATGCTAAAACCCAATTGCCCCCACGTAGACGGCGACTGTGGGTTCATAGATTCGGGCCAGATTTGATCAGCAATGGGTGTACCACCGGCGTCGTCCCGGTCGTGTACGGTGAGGGCAAGACCCCACGTTGAATTCTTGGGTGGTGCGCTGCTCAAGCCCAGGCTGCTAAACGGGATGACAAAAAAAGCCGTCCACCCTTTGTCGTCATTATTATTGTTAAAACCTTCACCGCGCCAGCCGTGCCAGCCTGTAAAATCGGTAGTGGCCTGTACCCAGGATGAGCCATTGCCGCGATAAGCGGTCTGATAGGCATCACCGGCTGTGTTTGCACCCAACTGCACAACGAAGCGATGGGCATTGGCGTCTGGATTTTGACCAACATTTCCGTCCATATCGAGGTAAAGGGAAACGGCGTCCCAATTCGTTAGTTGTGGTACAGTTGGATTTGGATCATGCCAAAGGCGCCGGTCAATGATATGGAAAATCACTTCCAAATGCTCATCGGTATAAGCCATACGCACATCGGCATAATTATTGGTTGGGCTAACCTGACCAAACCAAAGTAAGGTGTAGTCAGGGTAATTATTATCAGGTCCCTGCCCCCAATAGGGAATGTTTATTTTGGGGGCGTCTGATTGGTTTTGGGCGTCAATGCGTTGATCAGGCGTTAGAGCTATTGTAGTGAGCACGATCAATACGGATAATAATGCTCCTGCAGCTCTATAACTCTGTTGAATTTGGAACCATGCCAATTGTAAGAATGTAACCATATCTTGTTATTCCTTAAATTGTCGGATTCTTATTAACGTATTGAACGATATAGTATCGTGCAAAAGAGTGCAATTCTGGTGAATACACAAACTTCAGCGAAAATACTGGTCAAGAGCCGTCTGGGACAATGGGTAGTACGGTTATGCCAGATTTCTCTCCTGCTTTTTATTGCCCACCAGGAGATTTTTGCCCAACAACCGCAGACCTGGTTGCCGCAACAAACAATACCGGATTATCATCCCATGACTAATCCGCCGTTAATGATTGCCGATCAGAACAGAACGGTTCATGCCTTTTCCTCTCAATGGTTTGTTGAAAAGGATGAACCGTTAAGGGCTATTGTTTACAATTATTGGACGATGAATGAGGGGTGGAGTGCGCCAATTGACATTATCTTATCGCCGAATAAAAGAGACGCTCGTGTGACCGGGGTTTACCTGGAACCAGAAACCGGTACGCTTCACCTTACTTTTTGGGGTGGTGATAGCACGGATGCAAATATCTATTATTCCAAAGCGTTATTAGCCGATGCTGGACGGGCCACAGCCTGGTCTACACCGATTGTGGTTGGTGAAAATGCGGGTGATCCGGAGCTGGCTGCTGTTACAGGAGACGAATCTGGTAATCTTGCCATCATTTTCAGTGGTCGTAGACAGGGGAATGGTTTGTATACCATTTATTCTGATGATGGCGGTGAGACGTGGTCCAATCCTGATCCGTCTTTCCTGACATTCAGTGAAAATTTCCCCGTCATTCTTGACCTGGCGCCGGGAGCATCCGGTATATTTCATGCTGTGTGGGATGTAAGAGATACCGGGGGTAATGGCCGGCAGATTAATTATGCCAATCTGGATATTCAAGAGAGGCAGTGGAGTAAGCCAAAGGTGCTGGCAGAGGAAAAAACTGGTTATGGGGTTTTATATCCGGCTGTGATCGAACATGACGGTGAGATATTTGTTGCCTACAGTGGTATAACGATGAGGCGATCCAGTGATGGTGGAGATTCTTGGACGGATCCGATAAATCCTTTTATACATACCGGCGTGAATGGGGTTGTGGCATTTGTAATTGACAACAGCCAGGTATTGCATTTCCTTTGGGCGCAGCGAATTACCGGCAGCCCGGATATACACGGTACCTGGCATAGCATCTGGCAAGACGGCCGTTGGTCCACACCAGAACCAATTGTCTCTGGCCCAGCCATTCATGATTTAACGGGCGACAATGCGTTTGATCCTTTTGATGTTCAGGCAATCATCAGCCAGGGCAATATATTGTTCGTTACCTGGCGTTCTGATCCCGGCTTAAAGGGGAATGGCGTCTGGTATTCTTATGCCCCACTGGAAGCCCCCGAACTTCCTGTAATAGCTAACCTGCCCCAGCCAGAACCTTCTGCGGCCCAACCACAAACAGTTATCCCAACACCAGACGATCTTTCTACATCATCTGAGGCCCTGCCTGCTCCGGCCAACCTTAATGTAAGCCAGCCTTCTGGCCTACTTTTCTTTGAAAATCCTGCGGGGCTTGTTGTCGTTGGGCTTGCGCCTGTGGCTTTGCTGATTCTTATCATCTTGAGCCGGGCTTATTATCTATCCAATTACCGTCGCTGAAACGGTGGTTATCATTCAGTTGCCATACCTGCTTTAGAGAGAAAGAGGGTCATCGTCTAAATTGAAGAGCAATTTTTGGTAACGGAAAAGCTGTTACCTGACTACTATATGGAGAGTCTTTGTGAAAACTCACGTCAAGTTTGAAAATGTAACCAAACAATATCACCTGGGCTTGACCAGGACCAGTTTGCCGACAATCATATCGGGCTGGGTCAAACGATCATTAGGAAAAGATAATTCAGGCGGGATTCAAAACCGTTCATTTCTGGCACTTGAAGATGTTAATTTTGAATTGCGATCAGGGGAATCGTTAGCTCTTGTTGGCGCGAATGGCGCCGGTAAGACGACAATTTTGAAGCTGTTAGCAAACATCTCTAAGCCAACTACTGGTTCCATTTATATGGATGGGCACTTGTCGGCTTTGATTGAACTGGGCGCTGGTTTCCATCCTGACCTCACCGGTAGAGAAAATATCTTTTTGAACGGAACAATTTTGGGCCTCAGCCGCAAGCAAATAGCCAGTCAATTTGACGAAATTGTAGATTTTTCTGAACTTGAGCAGTTCATAGATACGCCGGTCAAGCGGTATTCATCTGGCATGACAGTCCGGTTAGGTTTTGCGGTTGCCTCTTGTATTAACCCGGAAATACTATTGGTAGATGAGGTTTTGGCTGTTGGTGACGCTGCATTTCAACAGAAGTGTATGCAGCGCATTCGGGAGCTTATTGGAAAGGGGACCAGCATTATTTTTGTTTCACACAACTTCTACCTGATTCAGGCTGTTTGCAATCGTGCGCTCTATCTTGAGAAAGGCAGAGTAAAAAACGCAGGCAGCCCCAAAGAAATTATCGCTTTATATGAGCAAGACCTTCACCAAAGGCGAACGGCCAAACTGGAAAATATGAGCCAGGTATTTGATGACGAAACCGGCGATGTGGAAATTACCAGGGTGGAAGTGATTGGAACACAAAGTGGCGAATCCGCGAGCCTGGCTAATAACCAACCAGCCCAAATCCGAATTCATTACAATGCCTACAAACCGCTGGGAAAAGTCCATGTGTCCGTATTTATCCATCGTTCAGATGGTCTGACCTGTTGTATGATGCGAACCAAGCTGGACAATTTTGATCTGACAATTGAGCGGGGGCAAGGTGTCGTGTCATTGAATCTAGAGCCATTGCAGCTTATTACCGGAACTTATTATGCTGAGGCCTGGTTTTTGAATGAGAGCGACTCCATCGGTATTGTGACCCGTGCCGGGCGATCAGACTGGTTCTCCGTGAAGGGTTCCGTTTTAAGTTATACAGACGACAGTGGCGTGTTTGAACCAAATACCCATTGGAGTCATCAGCCACATCTGGCCTCTTCTGACAACGGCAATTTCGCGGAGCCTCAATTGGTGATGACATCGCTTATCTAATCTAGTGGCCTTGTGAAACTGCCTGCATTTGACAGGCATATTTCAAGCCATCATTCAACCCAGAGAAAATCCAAAATGCTTATCCAAACGAGACAACTATATCAGTCGAGAGACCTTCTATTCTCCTGGACAGGGCGCAATATTCGAGCCCGATATCAACAATCTGCACTAGGCTGGTTGTGGGCCATTTTTCAGCCTGCTGCTCAGGTGGCTATATTTTCGATCATATTTACGCGGATTGTACCGGTTGATACAGGTGATATTCCGTATCCAGTTTTTTCTTATGTGGCGATTGTGCCGTGGACGTTATTGGCATCGTCTCTGTCTGATATGTCGCAATCCATTGTTGCTAATATGGGATTGGTGACCAAGATATATTTTCCACGGGAGATATTACCTGTTGCGGCTATGCTCGCCCGCCTGATGGATTTTGGCGTGGCGCTCGGATTGTTGTTTATCCTTATGTTGATATTTCGGGTACCTTTTTCCCCACAGACGCTCATTTTTTTGCCGCTTATTCTGATCGTTCAACTATTATTGATTGTGGGCATTGGTCTGGGCATGGCGGCGGCGAATGTGTTTTTTAGAGATGTGCAATCATTGCTGGCATTAGGGCTTCAGTTATGGTTTTATGCTTCCCCCATCATTTACCCGGTGTCAATGGTACCGGAGCAACTGCGTACACTCTATTTTCTCAATCCTATGGCCGGAATCCTTGAGTCGTATCGTGATATTCTGATATACCAGCGATTGCCAGGGCCTTATCTGCTTCAGGCAGCCATTATTACGATAGCTATTTTTCTGGTCGGGTCCTGGTTCTTCAAACGTGTGGAGTTTAGATTTGCGGACATTATTTAAACAATGAAGATGAATCACCCTAAAGTAAGTATTATTACGCCTGTGTATAATGGGGCGGAATTTTTAGGTGAGACCATACAGAGTGTTCTTGCGCAGACTTATCACCACTTTGAATATATTCTGGTTGACGATGTATCTCCAGATGATTCTGCATCTGTGGTGGAGCAGTTTGACGATTCTCGTCTGAAATATATCAGACACGAGGAGAATCTTGGGGCGGACAGGGCCAGACTTACCGGACTGCAAGCATCGTCTGGGGAAATCATTGCCTTCCTGGATCAAGATGATTTTTTCCATCCGGAAAAGCTCCAGGTTCATGTTGCGTACCTGAAAGATCATCCTGATGTTGGGTTTACTTATAACGGCCGTTTCGAGCTAAATTTTTCCGAGAAAACAATTCGAGATATCTGGCGTCCCCCTGAAGAGATTACTCTGGCAGACCTTGTCCTCTGGTTCCCACTTGCTCCCAGCGATGTTGTTCTCAGGCGTGATTGGGCACTGAAAATAGACATGGCCAAAGGTAGCCGTGGCGCTGAAATCCTTCACTTTAGCCATCTATATATGGCCGGCTGTAAATTTGCCAATGTGGGTCGTGTACTTAATTACCGTCGCCATCATTCAGGGCGGATTATTAGAAACCTGGCGGCAGCCTGCCAATCTGAGTTAAACAACCAGGACAAAATATTCGACGATGATCGCTGTCCACCTGAAGTGCTGGCTTTGCGCCCTGCCGCTCACGCCAATATGTATATGTATTGGGGGTATATGGCGTATGCACAGAATGAAGTTGGCCTGGGGCAACAATTTTTGCGACAAGCTGTTCAATTGAAACCGGCTATTTTGAGAGGCCAACCAGGAGAACTGGTTGTTAATTTATTGACCAATTGTATCGCTGATGAACGCCTGAACCACGAAAGTTTGTTGCGGGATATTTTCTCGCAACTTCCTCTGGAAGCCACTTCTATTGTGGAAAAATTACCTTGGGCGATTGCCCAAGGTTATCTGCTAAAGGGTACACGGGCAGTTATTTGGGATCGGCCAGCGGATGCCGAGAGGCATTTCAGGCAGGCGGCCCGGTTAAATGCTCAGATTGATGAAGCTTACATGAGCGCCGTCAGTTACCATCTGCTAGGTTATGAAGCTGAATACGGCCCGGAAGCGACTCAGATTAGACTGCGCACTCTGGCTTCGTATCTAAATGGTATGGGTACGAATGTCGATATTTCTCAGTTAATTAGCTATTTTTGGATCAATCGTGCTTTTCAACGATATAACCAACGGGAGTATTCAGAAGTACCGGGGGCGATCTTTCAGGCTGTGGTCAATAATCCCAGGTATATGACAAATCGTGGTGTCATTTCCACACTGTTTCGGTCGGTTAAGGGACTTAACCCTAAGTAGGCATTTAGTACGCCCAAATACAGACCATAATCACAGTTGGCCTGAAACCAATATGCCAGTCGGAATCCAGTTTCTGGTTCCAAATACTCGTGTAAATAACTAAAAATCGGGAGAATAAAAAAGATGGATGAAGGTCATCGTCTTAACGTTGTTTTGTTTGCCTTGACCGGATTTGGCAACACTGTTCTGAAGGCATTGTTGGCCGAAGCTAGTGTTAATGTCAGAGGGGTTTTTACGGTCAAATATGACAATCCTTTCCCTTATTATGAGGAAGAGCATTTGCACACATTGTGTGAGCGGAACCAGGTGTGCTGTTACCATGGAATAAAGGTGAGTAGTGAGGATGGTATGACCTTGCTGCAAGACCTGGCGCCAGACCTCATTCTTGTCGCTACATTCAAACAAATCTTAAAAACAAACGTTTTGACCCTGCCAAAGCTTGGTGTTGTGAACTTGCATCCCTCACTTCTGCCGCAATATCGTGGCCCCTGTCCTTCTAGTGCCGCCTTGCTTAATGGGGATACGGTCACAGGTATAACGGCTCATTACATTACCGAGGGATTGGATGAAGGTGACATCTTGCTCCAACGAGAACTAGATATTAGTGATGTGGAGAATGATGGGCAGCTCAGGTGGAGGCTGGCGCAACTGGCGGGTGACATGACGCCTGACGTCTTGCAACTTTTTTCTGGCTTTACACAGCCAGCGGGCATACCACAAGACCATTCACTGGCTACTAATGCGCCTAAGCCAACGGCCGTAGACGGCTACCTGGAAACGGCCACTAACATCCAGGAAATACAAAGGAAGGTGAAAGCCCTAAATCCATTGCCCGGCGTAAGCCTTCTTGTAGGCGAACGGCGTATTCTAGTAGACAGATTCGAGATGTGCCCAAAAAGCTATCAAGAGGGTATTCATGAATACGCTGCTTATATAGACTGGACAATAAATTCGCAAACGATCAGATTATTCAAAAAACCCAATTGATTCCGCAGCGTTATCCCTAAGAAATGAGAGTCATTGATGAAAAAGGTAGCCGTAATTCAGTCAAACTACATCCCCTGGAAAGGGTATTTTGACATTATTCATGATGTTGATCATTTTATTTTTTATGATGATGTGCAATATACCAAGAATAGTTGGCGCAATCGCAACAAAATCAAAACAGCGCATGGCGCAAAATGGTTGACAGTCCCAGTTGGCTCTTCAGAGCAAAGGTTAATTTGTGAGGTTGAGTTGTTAAATGAGCAGTGGCCCAAAAAACACTGGGCTACACTCAAACAATCTTACTCAAAAGCGCCTTACTTTGATTTATATGGCCCTTTCTTCGAGCACGTTTTTACTAAAGTTACCTGGACAAACCTCTCAGAGTTAAATCAATATCTGATCAAAGCTATCAGCATCGAGTTCTTAGGAATTAAAACCGAGTTTAGGGATTCTCGAGAGTTTTGTCCTACCGGTAAGAAGCTGGATCGATTACTAGACTTATTGCAGAAAGCCGAAGCAACCGTGTATGTATCTGGGCCGGCCGCCAAAGATTATCTTGAGGAACAAAGTTTTGTTGATACAGGGATTGAACTGATATACAAGGATTATTCTGGTTATCCTGAGTATAAGCAGCAATTTCCCCCCTTTGATCATGCCGTTTCTATTCTTGATTTGTTATTTAACTGTGGTCCAGCAGCCTCCGATTTCATTTGGGGGTGGCGTGAAAAGGCACTACAAGCATAAAGCTGAACATTGTCACTGAGGTGGCTCATGAAAAATGAAAAAATGTATGACATTGATTTTAACCGTCCAACAATTGTAGGTAAGGAACTATTCTATATTTCACAGGCCATCCATCAAGGTCATTCTGCCGGTGATGCGGCTTTTACCAAAAAGTGCCATGCCTATTTAGAACAGGCGCTGCAGGTACCCCGTGTTCTCTTAACAACCTCCTGCACCCATGCTCTGGAAATGAGCGCGCTGCTTCTAGATATTCAACCTGGGGATGAGGTGATTGTGCCTTCATTCACCTTTGTTAGCACTCCCAATGCATTTGTTTTGCGAGGGGCCAAGCCGGTGTTTGTGGATATTCGCCCTGATACACTCAATATGGACGAAACTCAGCTTGAGGGTTTGATAACCGAACGGACGCGCGGCATTGTGCCTGTTCACTATGCCGGGGTGGGGTGTGAGATGGATGCCATTGGCGCCATTGCCACCAAGTATAATATCCCCATTGTTGAGGACAATGCGCATGGTTTGTTTGGCAAATACAAGGGACGCTACTTGGGCACATTTGGCACATTTGCCACTCAGAGTTTTCACGAAACCAAGAATTTTATCTGTGGTGAAGGGGGAGCGCTGATCATAAATGATTCCCGTTGCATTGAGCGTGCTGAAATTGTTCGGGAAAAGGGTACGAACCGCAGCCGCTTTTTCCGAGGTCAGGTAGATAAATATACATGGGTAGATATTGGTTCTAGCTTTCTCATGTCTGATTTACTGGCGGCTTTCTTGTATGCCCAACTGGAAGCGCGCGAGGAGATTCAGGCAAAACGGCAGAAAATCTGGCACTATTACAACGATCATCTTCAAGATTGGGCTGAAAGCAAAGGGGTCCAACTTCCGACTATTCCTGCACACTGTGAACAATCTTACCACATGTTCTATGTGCTGCTCCCGTCGCTAGAGTATCGCCAGGCTTTGATCAGCCACTTGAAAGCGCGTGGTATCCTTGCTGTTTTTCATTATCTGCCCCTCAATCTGTCAGATATGGGGCGGAAATATGGGGGTAAAGCGGGTGACTGTCCTGTGACAGAGGATGTGAGTGACCGCCTATTACGTTTGCCGTTTTATAATGACCTGGAGGAAACTGACCAGGCGTGTGTCGTACAGGCAATTAAGGAATTTGACTTTTTGCATTCCCCATTGGGTACTTGAGTGTGTTGTAAGAGCAAACGGGCTCTTGGTGTGCTAGTAGAGGAGGGTATCATGTCTAGGTACTTGAATAAACAAGTTGGGGTTGTTCTGGTAGTTTCACTGTTTATGGTTGTGTTTTTAAGTGGTGGGAAATATGCAGCCGTTCAGGCGGATGACCCCATTCCTGACTACATCAATCAAGTTAATTCGGCAAATCTGGCTGCTGTGGCGTCCGATCTGGTTACACTGTACGGCCCACGCCGGGAGGACAATTTCCGTCCTTTTATAAATGCCAACTGTACTTATGGCAGCACAGTCTATCCGAAAAGCACCATCGAGATGTCTGCTGACTATATCAAAGAGCGGTTTGAGGCAATGGGTTTCCCACCAGAGGCTATCACAATGGAGCAGTTGCCGGGCGGCGCCGGGCATAACGTTTATGTAACCAAGGTGGGCAGCGATTATCCCAATGTTTATATTGAGTTCAGTGGACATTATGATACGGTACCTGAATCACCAGGTGGAAACGATAACGCTTCTGGCACTACGGCCGTGATTGAACTAGCTCGCGTCCTTAGAGACTATCCTAACCGCTACTCGATGCGTTTCATTCTCTGGGCCTCCGAAGAATACAGTGTACAAAGAGGTTCGGCATACTTTGGTTCAACCTATCACGTTCAACAAGCCCTGGCGCGTGGGGAGCAAATCAAAGCCGGTTTGGTCATGGACCATATTGGCTGGCCCTACCCGGGCAATCCTACCGGTTATATGAACCAGGTCTCTTACAATGGCGCTGAATCACAACGAATTGCCAATCTCTTCAACCAGGTACGGGCAGAATATGGCATTGTCATCGGTTTTGGTATGGATGGTGGGGTTCAAAACTCGGATGAACATTCCTATTGGGACTATGGGCAGACGGCCGTTAGCAGCGGTGGTGGTTGGTTATATTACCGCCCCAATTATCATGATTGTGGCGATACGGTTTCAAATATTGATTTCACCAATGTTTTGCGTGTAGCCCAACAAAACCTGGCGGTGGGCCTCAAACTCGATGCCGAGGTTGCCGGGGCGACGAGTACACCGACGCAAACTGTAACAGGTACACCGCCCACTTCCATCCCGACTAATACACCAGGCCCATCCACCCCGACCAACACGCCGATTCCCGGAATGGAGTTCCCATCCACGGGTGAGATAGATACTTTTGATCGGCCTGATGGATCATTGGGTGGCAACTGGTCTGGTACTGTGGGTGGTTATAGCATCACTTCTAATCAAATACGGGTCAGTAATTCTGGCGAGCAGGACATTTACTGGAACGGATCTTCGTTTGCGGCAGACCAAGAAGCATATGTCACCATGACTACTATTGGTTTGGGCAGCGCCGAAATAGGTTTGGCTCTCAAATCCCAAAGCGGCAGTAGTTATAGCCCAGGTCTGATTGATGTGTTATATAATCCTGGTTCGCAGCAGGTGCAGGTCTGGACGTTTCATTCTACTCAAGGTTGGATTCAACACGGCAGCAGTATTCCGGTAACTTTTATCAATGCTGATCGATTTGGGGTTCGAGCCAGGGCCAATGGGCAAGTCGAAATCTATAAGAATGGCAGCTTGGTTGGGTCCCAGAATGTAACAACCTGGCCTTATTACGCTCAAGGTGGTTATATCGGTTTGTTTATGCTAAGCGCCAGCGGTACTGTTTTGGACAATTTTGGTGGTGGGACGATGGGAACATTGCCTACCTCAACACCTTCTCCAATACCCCCAACAGTTACATCAACGCCGACCGAAACCTCGCTTCCGCCGACGGCAACCAATACGCCAACAAATACGCCGCTGCCGCCAACGGCTACGTCAACACCAACTGAAACGCCATTGCCGCCGACGGCAACCAATACGCCAACAAATACGCCATTGCCGCCAACGGCCACATCAACACCAACTGAAACGCCATCACCGCCGACGGCGACCAATACGCCAACAAATACGCCGTTGCCGCCAACGGCTACATCAACACCAACTGAAACGCCATTGCCGCCGACGGCAACCAATACGCCAACAAATACGCCATTGCCGCCAACGGCCACATCAACACCAACTGAAACGCCATCACCGCCGACGGCGACCAATACGCCAACAAATACGCCATTGCCGCCGACGATCACATCAACACCAACTGAGACGCCATTACCGCCGACGGCGACCAGTACGCCAACAAATACGCCGCTGCCGCCAACAGCTACATCAACACCATCTGAGACTCCATTGCCGCCAACAGTGACCAACACCCCAACAAACACACCGCTGCCGCCAACGGTCACATCAACACCAACTGAGACGCCATTACCGCCGACGGCGACCAACACGCCAACGAACACACCGCTGCCGCCAACAGTCACATCAACACCAACTGAGACGCCATTACCGCCGACGGCGACCAACACGCCAACAAACACGCCGCTGCCGCCAACGGCGACATCAACGCCAACCGAGACGTCATTACCGCCAACAGCAACCAATACACCAACGAACACACCACTGCCACCAACGGCTACTTCATCACCTACTTCTACGTCAACCCCGGCTTTGGATTTTCCAACTACGGGAGTGGTGGATGACTTTAACCGGGCAAATGGCGTATTGGGCAACAATTGGTCAGGTAAGACAGTAGGTTACACGATTAACACGAACCAGTTAGTAGTCACAAGCTCAGGTGAGCAGGATATTTATTGGAATAGTTCCTCATTTGGGGCAGACCAGGAAGCCTTTTTCACGTTAACCACGATTAACCTGAGTAGCACCGAGATAGGGCTGGGGTTGAAGTCACAGAGCAGTAGTAGTTTTACACCTGGAATCATTGATGTGTTGTATGATCCCATTAGTAATGTGGTACAGGTGTGGACATACCAGTCATCGCAAGGTTGGGTGCAGCGCGGGGCCAGCATTCCCGTGACTTTTGTCAATGGTGATCAGTTTGGAGCACGAGCCAAAGCGAATGGGCAGGTTGAAGTATATCGAAATGGTGTTTTGATTGGGACTCGAGATGTGACAGCCTGGCCCTATTATGCCCAGGGTGGTTACATTGGCCTGTTCATGTTTAGCGCGAGTAATACCGTGTTGGACAATTTTGGTGGTGGTACAATGGGAATCTTGCCGACGCCAACTACCTCTCCGACGCCTTTTACAGCTACACCAACGCCGACGAATACGCCTCTGGCCCCAACACCCACGCCTACAGCCACCAATACGCCGTCCTCATTAACTGACGTGCTTTATGTCAGTTCAACCAGCAATGGCACAGTCGGTGGCGTTTCTTTTAATGATGAGGATATTCTGGTTTATGATATGGCAACCGGTTTGTGGTCAATGTACTTTGATGGTTCAGATGTGGGCATAACCGGGGATGTGAATGCATTTTACCTGATGCCAGATGGGTCTATATTACTGAGCCTTGATGCGGCTGCTACCGTTAGTGGCCTGGGCAGTGTGGATGACTCCGATATTATTCGTTTCATCCCCACATCCCTGGGCGCCAATACTTCAGGCATCTTTGCGTGGTATCTTGTTGGCGCCACTGTGGGATTAACGACAAACAACGAGGACATTGATGCCATTGACTTCACTGCGGACGGAAGGCTGGTTATCAGCACAATCGGTTCGTTTAGTGTCACGGGAGCATCTGGTAGCGGCGAAGATCTTATTTCTTTGGACACGAGTGGCAGCAGTTGGACGCTGTATTTTGATGGGTCGGATGTAGGTCTAAGCAACACGACATCTGAATGGATTAACGGCGCCTGGACCGATCATACGGCTAACCAGATATACCTGACTACCGCGGGGACATTTTCTGTATCAGGTGTCAGTGGGAATGGTGCGGATATCTTTGTTTGTACACCTATTACGTTAGGGTCTACCACTTCTTGCACTTTTAGCTCATACTGGACAGGGTCATTGTATGGCTTCACGGGTCAGGTTGTGGATGGGTTTCACATTGTTAAATAAGTTGAACGTTGATCTGGCGGCAAACTCTAAATGAGAGAAAATCGCTGGTCAATCAGATGGCTTAAATGGAACAGTAGATGAAAATTTGTATGGTGCTTTTTGATCCGCAAGAGTTTGGCGGGTTAGAAGAATATGCGGCGACGTTGGCTATTGGGCTGAAGCAGCAAGGTCAGGAGGTGAGCGTTTTGTCTATGACCTGGACGCCACCAGAAAACCAGTATTTCCGCAGACTGCGGGAAAATGGGGTAACCATTGCGCAGATACCCAAATGGTTGTCATGGCCTGCATCCCATTGGCCTACGAAGGAGAGAATTCTGACCGTAGTCATGTGGTTTTTGCTTCCCGTGACTCTGTTGTTATCCGCTGGTTTGTGGTTGCGCCGACGGGGATCTTGGCGACAGGCTTATCTCAGTGTCTACGGCCGTGTAAGTGGCAAGATATTCGAACGATTTATTGCTGAAAACCGGCGAGAACCGTTGGCGCGTATGCTTCTCAACTGGTGGCGTATTCGTTGGCGGCCCGATGTGTTGCACATTCAGGGATATACCAGCACCCTCCTTTTTGCCATTGAGTGGGCGGCTGCCAAAAATGTTCCTGTTGTTTATGAAGAGCATCAGACGCCTGATGCGCAGTTTGATTGGTGGAAAGGGTTTCAGCAGAGCATAAACAAGGCAACGACGGTGGTAGCTGTCTCTGAGGAAAGCGCACGCGCATTGCGTACAGTATGTGGTGTAACAAGGCCGATTGTTGTAAGAGGCCCCCTCTTACCTGACCCCATGGCTTCTGGCTGGAAGCCAGATGCCAAATTGCCACAGGAAGAAGAACCAATTCGGGTCTCTACTGTCGCCCGTCTGGTAGTGGCCAAGGGTTTGAACTACCTTCTTGAAACAATAGCCCAGATAAAACTGGCGCACCCAACCGCCCAGTTCAGAGTCTTTGGTGATGGTGTTTTGCGCCAGGAGTTGTTGGCATACGCAGAGCAGCTTGAACTGGACGGGCCGGCTATTTTTGTGGGTGCTTTTACCAGCCGTGATGAACTTTCGCGGATTATGAGCGAGACAGATATTTTTGTGATGTCTTCCATTCTGGAAGGACAGCCATTAGGCGTGGTGGAGGCGATGGCCTACGGCCGTGCCATTGTAACCACTTCAGTAGGCGGAATTCCAGAAATCATCGAAGATGGTGTAAACGGCTTGTTGTGTGAACCGAAAAATCCGACCTGTCTGGCCGAAAAGATTCGTCTGTTAATAGAAGACCCTGCCTTACGAACCAGCCTGGGCCAGGCGGCCCGCCACTCTTATGAGAAAGGCCCTTTCCAGCCCGTTGCCGTCAGTAATCTTTTTGTGTCCATCTACACGGAGGCTATCCGGCAAGGACGAGGGAAGAGTTTAGAACAGCAAGGTGTTGCGCGCTCTCTATCTGGTTAGGTCTGACTCTGCTGGGGTTGCTCATTTTGATGAAGTTACAAGCGGGGGAGAGAATAATAGTTTATGGCTGGGGAGCAATAAAGGATGTGAAGGAGCAGCATAGAATTGATATTCACCAGTGATTCTACTAAATCATTGCGGATTGCGATGTGTCCTCCAGAGTTGGGGCCGCTCAAACAGGCTATGGACGGCGGAAGGCCAGAAGCCACTTATATTATTCAAGCATATATAGCCAGAGGTCTAAAAAATCTTGGGCATCGAGTAACTTTTGTTGTTCCCCACTATCTGGACAGGGTTGTGTGTACTGATGATCTCAGCGAGTTGGCATTGGCGCCGCGAACATGGTCTTCCAGCCGTTGGTTTGGCTTTTTAGAGAAGGCAGCCTGGCATGTGCAACGTTGGCTGCATGTGCCTTATTTGAATGTGTTCTTAAACCTCCGCCTGTATGATGCCTGTATGCAGTGTTTGCCTGGTTGCGATGTGGTCTATGAACGGAATGGCCTGTACAAGAATGGCGTAGCCAAAGCCTGCAAGCGTCTTAAGATACCGTATGTGTTGTATTTTGAGGCTGACGACATTTTAGAGCACGATTACATGGGTAAGCCCATTACCGGCCTATTGCGTTGGCGAGCCAAAGTGACGGCCCAAGACAATTTGGATGCGGCTAATTGTATTATTTGTGTGTCTGAGCCAGCAAAGAAACACCTGGTCTCGCAGTGGCATGTACCGCCGGAGAAGGTGGTTGTTTTCCCCAATGTGGCTGATGTCCACCGCTTTCGCCCGGACCCGGTGGCGCGAGCCGAAGTACGTGCGGCACTGGGTTTGGGTGATGCGCCACTGGCTATTTTTGTGGGTAATTTCTATGAATGGCATGATGTAAGTACGTTGCTGGAGGCATTGGCAGCGCTGCGGGAAAAGATGCCTGAAGTTCATCTGGTGTTGGTTGGGGATGGGGATCGGCGGCAGGCGATGGAGCGGCGAGCCAACGAGTTGGGACTTGATGGTGCGGTGCATTTTACCGGGCTGCTGCCGCATGAAGAGGTGCCCCGGTTTTTGGCTGCGGCTGATGTGGCCGTGGTTCCCTACCCTGCCTTGGGGGAGGATTTGTGGTTGTCCCCGTTGAAGTTATATGAGTACATGGCGGCGGGCACGGCCGTTATTGCATCTGCTGTTGGACAACTGACTACCGTCATTCAGGATGGTCAAAATGGGCTGTTGGTGCCGCCAGGGGATGTTTCCGCGATGGCATCGGCTCTGCAACGTTTGCTCCAAGACCCGGCGTTCTGCGCACAGCTTGGTCACCAGGCTCGTCAAGATGCTGAACAAAAACACTCATGGGAACATTATCTTTCCCGTCTTGAGCGTTTGTTCTCAGCGTTCATAGTCGGTCAACCTGTTGATCAGATTTGAACAGGCCGATGGCTGCGTATGCCTCTATTTCACACCGGTTTTCCTCAATTAGATTCTTCTCATCAAGTACCTTTTTCCTATCAAGTCAATCACGATAATGGATTAGAGTAGGCTCCGGCACCCCTGCAGGGTCAAATGAAGGTGAGTTGCGCGATTAACGACCCTGGCACCGCACCCAGCGCCCCACAAGTCCTACTGCTTATCAAATTTAATTATTAAGGAAAAAGGGCAGTCATGAAGAAGTTGATTTTAAGTTCAAATTTTACAAAATGGAAATCTCATGGGGTTAATTCTTTCACAAGACAAGACAAAGTTATTAAACTAACAAAAGGGGGATTTTTTGTTGCCATACTGGTTATTCTTGCCACTGTTTTGCATTCTACGGCTGGCGTCAGAGCCGGACAGTCTGAAAGTGTAGGCGGCAATAACCCGGTATTTTTACCGGTTATCATCGCCAGCGAAGCATATGAATGGGCTATGTTGGCGGCTAACCCCCAACGAACTTCCTGGACCCCAGAAGAAGTAAGAGGCGGGCTGAATGTTGCCTGGTATCGGCCTATTGAACCCTACATCCCCTACAAAATTCAGCCGATTGCCGCTAACGGCAAGGTGTACATCTCCACGGCAAGAGGCCTGTATACGTTTGATGCCAATAATGGGGCGCTGGCATGGGTTTATGCCACTGAAGTGCCTTTGGGCCATTCACCTACTATTGCCACGGTTAACGGCCGTAGTGTTGCCTTTGTAGGCGGATATGACCGCATCATTCACGCCATTGACGCTAACTCTGGTCAGCAGGTACCAGGTTATACTCCTTACCTGGCCGGCGCCGGTTTTGAAACCAACCCTCTCATCGTGAACAACATCATCTATGCCGGTAATCGGGATGGTTATTTTTATGCGCTCAATGCCACCACCGGCGCATTGCTCTGGCGTTATAAAACGGATGGGCCGATTCTCTACTCGGCTGCCTACAAAAATGGTGTGGTTTACTTTGCCTCCAATGATGCCCGCGCCTATGCCCTCAATGCACAAACTGGCGCACTCGCCTGGCGTTCTCAGCCATTGCCCGGTTCTGGTTTTCACTCTTATTGGCCGGTTATTTACACACATCCTGCTACCGGAAAGGATTACATTATCTTTACTGGCGGTGAAAATTATGTAACCGATACCCAAAACAGCTTCTTTCTGCCGCATGTGGAAAATAGTGAATTGTTCAATGGTATCCCTGTTGGCGACGTGATTGGGCCGATTAGTAACAACATTAGCGGGGATTGGGCACCGGGCACGGCCGTAATGAACGCCAGCCCCATCACAAATTATTATGAAAGCAAACCGTACCGCAGAACGGTTTTTGTGCTAGATTCGGCAAACGGTCAGGAATTCACCTTTGATTCTGATGGTGATGGGCAGCTTGAATATGCGCCTTTCACCTGGGGCGCTGTGACCCATGCCGGCAGCAAATACCCACCCGTTATCAACGGTGTTGATGGTGTTTATTATCAGGCAACCGCTTACTTTTCTGGCGGATGGATCTCACGCAGCGGGCCGGTGGGCTGGAAATTTGGTACCCAATACATCAGCCGCGTTCACACCGGCAATGGGCCAGGAGCAACAAATGCCCATGCCAGCGATGAGCCTATGGCTTATTCCTCTGGAGGCAGACTGATTTATTGGAACCTTTGTTGTGATCGGGAATCCGGTGCATACGATGTCACCAAACCAATGGGGCAGTCCAATAGGGACTGGTACTACTTTGGTTATAATCTAGCCAGCAACTCCCTTGCGCCCGGTTATCAACAAATGTACAACGCTGGCAACCCCACGGCATACAATCATTCAGATGGGTGGCAGATTTACAGCGGCCGTTACCAAAGCCCCAATGGTATATATGGTAAACATGGTACTACGCAATCGCCGCCTATTCCTTACCAGGGCAAGATATTTATGCTTCGTGGTAATGCACTGCTTGCTTTTAGCCCCGCTGGAACGAACCCGCAAACGCCGCTTCCGTTAGCCACCATTGTGGCGGCACAGAGCGGTGTACCCCTACCTACGAAGCCAGAGCTAACGCAAAGACTGGAAACAGAAATACAAAAGATGATAGAGGCTGGCCCCCTTCGCCCAGGGTATCACTCGGCCGGATTTATTGACCTGTATGCAAATGGTGGGTACGTAGATGAACGTACTTTAGGAGAGTTATCCGATTATTTCCAAAATCCTGCCGATACCGTTTATACGCTTCTGTTGGCTTATCCCCATCTTTCCACTGCCACGCAGCAGCAGGTAAAAACGTATCTGCAAGATTATTACGGGCCAGGGAAAATACATGATTTTACCAGAATCGTTCACGTTGGCTGGGGATCGGGTGCGCCGCGGGAACTAAACATTATCCCGCCGGAAGCCCAGGCCCATTGGGGGACACCCTACACATCTCCATACGATCCATCAACAGAGCCAATTTGTGGTTGGTGTGGGTATTGGCAGCATTTCCCACCTTTCTCGTTCTATGCGGCCTGGCAATATGCGCAAATTATCGGCAATAATAACCCTACTTTTGCGAAGAACATATTTGATCAGATGAGCAGTAAGCTTGAAGCGCCATTGAGCGATCAGGCATTTATAGCCAAACCTTACTGGCTCAATCAATATATTGCCGGATACAAAGGGTACATAGAGTTGCGGCAATTGGCCGGGTATGCACCAAATCAAACGGCCGTGACCCGCTACCAGAATATGTTGAACCTGCGTGTTAATTCATTTTCTAAAGATACCCTCTATCCCCCATTGGGAACAGGTGGCAATGATTGGGAGATGAGCTACCACAATAGCTATGCCGTTGCCAGAAATTTCATGTTTTTGACGCCCGAATTAGGTGATTACCTGAATCAGCATCTCAACAGCCAGGTGCAAACGGCCGTGAATGAATATGAATATGTGGCGCCCTACTGGTTTGTATCCAAATTTGATGCTTCATATGGGGAAGGAACCTTCCAGCATCTTTACGACCCACCGGCGCTCTTCCAGGCCAAGGCGTTTATTCTGAATGAACCATATAATGAACTGGTAAAGTGGTTGGACGCACCGGCCTTTTATCGAGGAGATTTGTTTTATATTCAAAACCTGGTAGCGGCACTGGAAGCCAGCCAGTAAGTTAGTAAGCATTATAGAAATATAATTGTCATAGGCTTTAGCCGGAATAACATATATTCACCGGCTAAAGCCTTCTCTTTGTCAATCGCCGGGTTGTTGGCGTAAGGTTTTAGTGAAAGCCAAAGAAGTGGTATATTGAGGTAGATTGATGCGCTCAGAACTTGTCAGTGTGATCATGCCGGCCTTTAATGCGGAACAATACATTGCCGAAGCCATAGAGAGCTTGCTGCGTCAAAGTTACGCCGATTGGGAGCTGATCATTGTAGACGATGGTTCAACAGACCAGACGGCCGTGATTATTTCTCAATTTACGGATGCACGGATTAAAGTCATTCATCAACCTAACCAGGGCGAAGCAGCCGCGCGTAATACGGCGCTTGGTGTGGCCGAGGGTGAATTCTTAGCCTATTTAGATGCTGATGATCTTTATCTGCCAGACCACCTGGCAATCACCGTGCGCTTTCTGCAATCACATCCAGAAGTTCAAGGCGTCTATACAGACGGTTTCTACTGTGATAGTGCCGGAAACCAGATACAGTCTTTATCTAGTCGGCGGCGCGGCCCATTTCAGGGGCGGATTTTTGAAGAGGTAGTGCGGGGTTCAGATGTATTTGGGCCGCCTCTTTGTGTAGTTCTACGCCGGGAGCCAATCCTACAATACCAGTTAGCATATGATACCAACATCATTATTGGGCCGGACTGGGATTTTTTTGTTCGTTATGCGGAAGTAGCATCCTTTGGCTATGTTGACGCCTATACATGTCTGTACCGTGTGCATCAAACAAATATAACCACGCAGATAAAATCTGACAGGCGTGCTTTGGAACTGGCTAAATGTCGGCTGAACGCCATTAAGCTGGCGGGTTTTAAGGATTGCTCCGTAGAAATTCGTGCTCAGGTGTTTTATGATTTATTGGTGCATCTTCTGCGTTCTGTTCCAGAGCGGCAGGAAGAAATTATAGCAGGGTCAGAATTTGCGGATTTGCCCCCAGAGAAACAGGCGTGGGTTTTGCGCATGATGGCCAGCAAGGCGGTATTGCGGGGAGAACAGCATCATTATATTCAGGATTGGTTTCGTCGTTCGTCAGAACTTGATCCAGGTGATCGGCGCAGCATGGTAGTATCTGGTTTGTATCAGATCAGTCCGCCACTTTGCCGGCGTGTCCTGCGGATACGAACGATGAAGGAGGTTGATCTTTATTACCTGCCGCCATTTGCGGATCTTCAACCCGTTCAATCTTCATAAAATATCGAAAAGGCATCATCCCTCTTCCAGGCATGAAACAAATGCGCATCGCTCTCTTTCATAATGCACCAAGCGGCGGCGCCAAGCGAGCTATCCAGGAATGGACAATTCGACTGGCTGCCAATCATGAACTGGATGTATTTACGATGAGTACGGCCGATCACGAATTCTGTGATTTGCGCCCTTATGTAAACCATCATGCAGTTTTTGAGTATCATCCCCGGACTCTTTTATCCAGCCCTTTTGGCCGGTTGAACCAGCTTCAACGGTGGCGTGACCTGGGGGACTTAATAAAATTGAATCGCCAAATTGCAGAAAGGATTGACAGTGGCGCTTATGATGTGCTTTTTGTGCATACCTGTCGGTTTTCGGTCATCCCAGCCTTACTTCAATTCAGCAAGACGCCTGGGGTATATTACCTGCATGAGCCTTTTGGTCAGGGCTTCCACCGTGAAATCTATCGGCCTTATACTCGTCCTAACCAACTTCGTCTATTGGTGGATTCTGTTGATCCCTTGATCAAACTTTATCGGGATCGTCTGAGTAGTTTGCAGAAAGAGAGTGTTAAACAGACGTCGCTCTTATTGGCTAACTCCAGTTTCACACAAGAGCATATGCGAAAGGAATTCTCCGTAGAGACGCCTGTCTGTCATTATGGCGTTAATTTGCAGGGATTCCGACCATTACCTGCGGAGCAAAAAGAAGACTATATTGTCTCCGTTGGAGAGCTTTCACCGCGTAAGGGGTTCGATTTTCTGGTTGAGAGCCTTGGCTACATTCCGCAAAAAGATCGCCCCAAACTGCACATTGCCTGTAACAGTATTATCCCAGAGGAAAAGGATTATGTTGAGTCTTTGGCAAGAGAGCGTCACGTTGCCCTAGAAATTTCTACGAACCTGAACATGGAGCAGTTAGCGGTTTTGCATAATCGGGCAAAGTTTTGTGTTTATGCGCCTGTTCAAGAACCTTTTGGTCTGGTCCCTGTAGAGGCGATGGCGTGTGAGATTCCGGTTATTGGTGTACGGGAAGGTGGTGTACAGGAAAGTGTGGTGCATGGGCAGACGGGGTTGTTGGTTCCGCGTGATCCCCGGCTGTTTGCTGAGGCAATTCAATTTCTGCTGCAAAATCCAGATATTGTGACGGTGTACGGCCGTCAGGCCAGAGAACACGTGCTGCAACAGTGGAGCTGGGAAAAATCGGTTGAAAAGCTGGAGTATTACCTGGCCGAGTGTGCCAATAGGCAATTTGCCAGTCACAAGTCCGAGTAACATATTGGCTTCAAACCAGGTTGTTATTTATCTTTTGTAAAACTGAGGGAATAAAGGTATGAGCACTATTTTAGTAACCGGCGGCGCCGGATTTATTGGTTCGCATGTCGCCGATGCACTGCTTAAGCGTGGGCATCGCGTGATTGTGTTGGATGATTTGAGCGGCGGTTTCACCGATAACGTGCCGGCCGGGGCCACATTTGTTCAGGGCAGTATTAACGATGTGCAACTGGTTGACGCCCTTTTTCACCGGGAACGGTTCGATCACGTTTATCATCTGGCCGCTTATGCGGCGGAGGGCTTGAGCCACTTTATCAAACGGTTTAATTACCAGAACAACCTGATCGGCAGCGTGAATTTGATCAATGCTGCGGTGAACACCGGCGTCAAATGTTTCGTATTTACTTCCTCCATCGCTGTCTATGGCGCCAGCCCGGAACTGCCGATGACAGAAGAGACACGGCCGTATCCCGAAGACTCTTACGGCATTGCTAAACTGGCGGTGGAGCAAGAACTTAAAGTCAGTCACGAAATGTTTGGTCTGGACTACATCATCTTCCGCCCCCACAACGTCTATGGCGAGAAGCAAAACATTGGCGACAAATACCGCAACGTGGTCGGTATATTTATGAACCAGATTTTGCAGGGCAAACCAATGACTGTTTTTGGCGATGGTGAACAAACGCGCGCCTTTAGTTACGTTGGCGACATGGCCCCCATCATGGCAGACTCCATTCAAACCCCTGCCGCCTACAATCAGATTTTTAACATCGGCGCCGACCAGCCCTACAGCATCAACCAGTTGGCCCGGGCTGTGGCCCAGGCGATGGGTGTTTCGCCGCAGATTCAGCATGTGCCTGCTCGCAATGAGGTTATCCACGCCTACTCTTCTCACGAGAAGGTGCTGCGCATTTTTGAGGAGCGGACGCTCACCTCTTTGGCAGACGGTCTGGCGTGCATGGCCGCCTGGGTGAAGCAGCACGGCGCGCGCCAGAGCCAGGAATTTGAGGGCCTCGAAGTGACTAAGAATTTTCCCAAAGCCTGGCTCCAGCCGGCAACCCCTTCGTCCTGAAGCCCGGTTGTTCAAGCCGACCTGGCAGCGGCTTCTGCCAGGCCGTAATAAGGGCGGAAAGGCACTGCCCGCAAAATGAATAATCAGGTATCTTTGTATGACACACCCATTGATTGTTACTGTTATCTTAAATACAAATCGCCGTGATGATACATTGGCCTGTCTTGAGTCATTGGCACAAAGTGATTATCCCCATCTACAGACAATTGTGTTGGATAATCATTCCACGGATGGCTCTGTGGAGGCCATTCAAACCGCTTTTCCCCAGGTTACGATCATTCCGTTGACGGAAAATTTGGGTTATGCGGGCAATAACAATGTGGGGATTCGCACGGCCGTAGCCCAGGGTGCAGATTGGGTTTTTGTGCTAAACGAAGACACCATCCTGGCGCCGGACTGCCTCACCCAAATGGTTGCCGTTGGTGAAAGTGATCCCCAAATCGGGATTTGTGGGCCGATGGTGTATCACCATGATGAGCCAGATGTCATTCAGAGCGCAGGTGGGGTGTTCGGCCGTTATTGGGAGTCAATTCATCTGGCCCAGAACGAGCCTGACCAGGGACAGTTCGTTCAGCCTCATGCGGTGGGTTGGATTTCAGGATGTGGCATCCTGGTGCGTCGTGCCGCCATTGAGCAGGTGGGCATGATTGATGAGCGGTACTTTTATTATTGGGAGGAGACCGAATGGTGCCTGCGGGCCGGTAAAAGCGGTTGGCGCGTGATGCACGTACCCCAGGCAATGATGTGGCACAAAGGCGTTCAGCGCGATTACCATCCTAAACCTTCCGTGACCTATTACGGCACACGCAATCGGTTGCTCACCATCGCCAAACATCGTGCCCCTCTGACGGTTTGGGTTTTTACCTGGCTGCAATTGTTACGCACCTTAACCAGTTGGACGGTAAAGCCAAAATGGCGTTCCAAACGAGACCATCGTGACGCCATGTGGCGCGGTATGGTAGATTTCTTGCAGCATCGTTGGGGGCAGATGCCGCAGTAAGCGGGCAAATGGGCGTATGCGAATTCTGTTTTTATCAGGCTGGTATCCTGATCCCCCCAATAATGGCTCAAAACTAAGGATCCTCAATTTGTTACGCGGGCTGGCGCAACATCATGAAGTAACTCTTTTTAGCTTTATTGATGAGCCGCAAACTGATGGGGTTGAGTCTGAGTTGTCTACGCTTTGTCGTCAAATTGAGACGGTGCCTACACCTTATTTTGTTCCCACAAGCTGGCGTGCCCGGTTGGGCTTCTTCAGCTTAACACCTCGCTCTGTGATGGCTACCCGTTCCGCGGAAATGGAAAAACGGCTCAGCGCCCTTTTGCAGGATGGTCATTTTGACTTAATTATTGCCTCACAGTTGGGGCCGGCCGGTTACCGCAAGCACTTTCGAGGCGTCTCGGCTTTGCTTGAAGAGGTGGAGGTGGCGTTGCTCCGCGAGCAGTTTACCCAGGCGACAACGCTGCAAGGCCGTCTGCGGCATGGCCTGACCTGGGCAAAACAAAGACATTATCTCAATAAGCTGCTGGTTGATTTCCGCGCCTGTACTGTGGTCTCAGAGCGTGAGAAAAAACTTTTGTCGGAAGTGGTTCCTGGTTACAAGGAGGTTGAGGTTATCCCTAACTGTATTAACCTTTGTGAATATGAGTCTGTCCGGCGAACACCGGAAGCGGGAAGCCTGATCTTCACCGGGTCGTTTCGTTATCACGCCAATTATGAGGCGATGGTCTGGTTTTTGACCGAAGTTTACCCAATTATTCTCGATCAGGAGGGTGGTGTCCGGTTGACTATCACAGGGGACCATGCTAATTTACCCCTGCCATCTGCCAGGAATGTGGTATTGAGCGGCTATGTTGATGATATTAGAGGATTAATTGCTTCATCCTGGGTAAGTCTGGTACCAATCCAGATAGGTGGCGGCACTCGTTTGAAAATCTTGGAGGCGATGGCTTTGCGCACACCGGTTGTCACCACGTCTAAGGGAGCAGAAGGGTTGGGTGCCTGTCACGGCGAACATCTTCTTATCGCTGATACGCCCCAGGCATATGCGGAAGCGGTTTTGCTGTTATTATGCGATCCTGAATTGCGCCACCGGTTGTCTGAAAAAGCTTACCAATTTGTAGCAGAGCATTATGATTGTGCTGTGACTACTCCACGCTTTTTAGCGTTGATTGATCGAGTTACTCATGCTTAAGAGCATTTCAACTGCTGAGTTCTATATCCAACGGCGTTGGCAGTTGCTGTACCATCGGCTGCTCACCATCGCCCAAATAGTGTGGGTGCAGCGGTTGGTGATTATCACGGCCGTGCTCCTCATATCTATTGCGCTGCCTCTGGTGTTGTCCAGGACCAGGTTGTTGCTTGTTATTGGTATGGTTTTGGCGGTGACGGCCGTTTTGATTTTCCTCTACAAACCACCTTTGGGGCTGTTTCTGCTGGTAGGCGCTTCGCTCGTTCTGCCCTCACCCGATCTGCCAGGTGGTTTAAACTTAACGGTTCTATTTTTGCTGCTGCTGATAGCTTTATGGTTTTTAGAAATGTTCATTGTGCAGCGCAATATCTGGGTTGTGCGCTCCCGGCCTGTTAAACCACTCCTCGCCCTCTTATTGGTAGTCATCATATCCTTGTTTTTTGGCCAATTGCCCTGGTTTCGTCATGCGCAGCCGGCTCCTCTGGAAACGCAGATCGGCGGCTTGCTTATTTTTATCTGCGCCGTTGGCGCTTTTCTCTTGGTTGCCCAACAAATAAGAGAACTGTACTGGTTGCAGTGGATGACCTGGGTTTATATTGCCATGAGTGCGTTTTTTGTGGCTGGGTGGGTGGTGCCAGGCGTTGGCCCCATTTCCAGTCGCCTGTTTCATATTGGCGCCATTTCCAACAGTTTGTTCTGGACATGGTTGGTGGCCCTGGCTTTTGGTCAGGCAGTATTTAACGACAAACTAAAACCGTTTTGGCGGCTTGTGCTGCTCGGTGTCACAGCCATGACACTTTTTGTGGGATTTGTGCTAAACAGTGAGTGGAAATCAGGTTACTTGCCACCGATGGCCGCCGTGGCTGTCATCCTGGCTTTACGTTCCTGGCGTTTGGGGTTGTTGATGGTGTTAGTGGCGCCTGTGGCGGCCTACATTCTTACTTCACAAGCGATTGCCACAGATGATTACAGTTACGGTACACGGGTTGATGCCTGGATAATTATGTTCGAGATCATCAAGGTAAACCCTCTCCTGGGTCTTGGGCCAGCTAATTACTATTGGTACACACCTTTGTTCCCGATCAGGGGGTGGGCTGTTAGCTTTAATTCGCATAATCAGTATGTGGACATCATTGCCCAGGCAGGTCTATTGGGAATGGTGTGCGTCATTTGGTTTGCCATTGAGCAGGGGTTATTGGGCTGGCGCTTAAAAGATCGCGTACCGTCCGGTTTTGCCAGGGCATATGTTTACTGCGTTTTGGGTGGGTTGGTTGGCACCCTGGTTGGTGGACTGCTGGCAGACTGGTTTTTTCCGTTTGTCTATAACATCGGATATTATGGCTTTCGTGGCGCCATTCCGGCCTGGTTGTTTTTAGGTGGGTTAGTGAGTCTGGAGCAAATGTATGCCAATCCTTCGGCTGAGGCAGTAGGGACGTCACAGACCGGCGCACATGCGTCATTCACGTGACGCTCCTGTTTTCTGACGTACCGAAAGGTTTAACGAAACTTCACTCAAGTAAATTTCGTGCTGAATGTTGACGTTCTCAACTTTTCTCTTAGAAGGTGATTGCAGAATCATTTATGGCGTCAGGGTTCAAACTATCAACCATTGTAGGAGCTTAAATTATGCATGAAGAAATCATTGGCCTGATTCCTGCGGCCGGAAAAGGTGTACGGTTGGGGCTGCCGTATCCCAAAGAGCTATATCCGGTCATTCGAGATAATCATTACAAACCCATTTCTCAATTTGTTGTTAACAGCCTCACAGAAGCCCATCTCAACCACATTGTTTTTGTCATCAACGAGACAAAACATCAACTGGTGGGTTATTTTGGCAATGGGCAACGGTTTGATTGTCACATCAGTTATGTGGTTCAGGAATCATCACCAAACGGACAAGGCGCCTCTACCTCACCGGGCCTGGCCCACGCTTTGGATTCAGCCTTCCATCTGACACATGGCAAAACGGTATTTTTTGGCATGGCCGATACGATTATGCAGCCCAGCAATGTGTTTGCTTATGCCCATGACAAAGCTGCACCGGATGACGATGTAATTCTGGTTCTATTTCCCACCGAACGACCAGAAAAATTTGGCATGGTCCGGTTGAATGATGACAATCGCGTTGTAGAGATTGTAGACAAACCAAAGCAGACTGACTTAACGGAGATGTGGGGCTGTATTATTTGGCGACCGCGATTTACAGAGTATTTGCACCAGTCTGTTTACGAGAAGGGGATCGCTGATTTTGCCCTGATCATGAATAATGCCATTGCCGATGGGTTCCAGTTCCGCGGGGTATCCATACCAGACGGTGTTTATATTGACTTAGGAACATATGACGAAATTATGGAAATGGATCGTCATTTTCGGGCGGAGTAAAAAATGGAAAATCTAGCGACCTCAACCAATCCCGGTATTATGCAAAACCTGGAAACAGCCCCGGATATGTCCATTGTTTTAGTGTGTTGGAACAATAAAGCATATCTTGAACCTTGCCTGAACTCCATATATGACGGGGGATTACGCAGTAGTTATGATATAGTGGTCGTTGATAATGGTTCCACCGACGGCAGCCAGGAAATGCTGCGGGAAAAATTCCCGGAGGTAATCATCATCCAGAACGACCATAATGTTGGGTTGGGAAAAGCCAGTAACCAGGGGATTGAAGCGACGAACGGACGGCATATCTTGCTGTTGAATAATGACACGGTAGTAAACGCCCCTTCGCTCGATGCCATGGTGGATTATCTGGACCAACATCCTGATGTTGGCGCTGTTGGAGGGCAGCTATTAAATGCGGACGGCACTGTCCAGTCTTGTTACAATGATTTCCCCTCTCTGATCGAGGAATTTTTTATCGCCACCCAAATCGGTGAGAAATTGTGGCCCGGCTACCCTGCTAATGTTACGGATAAGGAAACTAAATCAGTTGATTGGATGGGGTCGGCTTGTTTGATGGTTCGCCGTCAGGCGCTTGACACCGTTGGCTTGCTAGATGAAGAGTATTTTATTTATGGGGATGAGGCCGATTTGCAGTATCGGCTTAAGAAAGCCGGCTGGAAGAACTATTATTTACCGCAGGCAACGACCATTCACTATGGTGGACGCAGCATGAATCGGTGGAGCCGTCGCAAAATGGTTTATAGAGGCCATATGCTGTTTTTCCAAAAAAATTATGGTCCGTTACGCACCTGGGCGTTAAGGATTTTACTGGGCAGCCTGAGTTTGGTGAAGCTTCTCGTTTGGAGCGTGGCCTTTCTTCTGCCTGCCAAACGTGAACAGGCTGAAAAGGAACTCAAGTCCAATATAGATGTTGTAAAACTCTGTTGGTCTCTCGCTTAAAAAACGCCTATGTCAACGTGTTCGAAATAAAGCATGAAAGCAAGCATCATTATCCCTACTTACAATCGGGCAGATGTTCTTTTACTTTGTTTAACGGCCGTCTCGCAACTCAAAACTGACCCGTCGTTGTTTGAAACCATTGTTGTGGACAATGCCTCAACTGATCATACAAAAGATATTTCTTTGTACTTTGCCCAAATGCACCCTCATTTATCAGTTCGATATACCTTTGAGGGCAGGCAGGGTGTGTCTTATGCACGAAATCACGGTGTGTTGGAGGCCCAGGGTGAGATTATTTGTCTATTAGATGACGATTCACCCCCGACCCCTGAATGGCTGAATGCACTCTTGGAGCCATTTTCCGATCCACAGGTTGGGTGTGTGGGTGGCCCTTCAATGCTCGATTATCAAGGGCAACCGGTACCTCCCTGGCTCCAAGGGGATCTCAAAATGCATCTTAGCGCTTATCGATTGCCGTATGTCGAGACGACGCAAGTGTCACGCTGGGAGTATTATCCGCTTTCTTGCAACATGGCAATTCGGCGAAGCCTGTTTGCAGAGTTGGGTTATTTCCGCACCGATCTCGACCGATCAGGTGATCATGCCCTGGCAGCGGGGGATACAGAGATGGCAGACCGCATCCATAGTGCGGGGTGGAAAGTTTTATATGTTCCAAATGCATTGGTTAATCACCTGGTTTATCCTGACCGTCTTACCAAGGATTACGTTTACCATATTGGGCGTGGTCTGGCTGAAACGCATGTCCTCCTTACATACGACCGAAACCCCTTACAGATTATTCGTTGGTTTTTGAGCGATGCCTGGTATGCCACCCGTATGTTTTTTTGGTTGATTTTGGCTGTTTTGCAAAGGAAACCGTTGTGGTTTGATGATTACATGCGCTTTTGGATGGTAGCACAGAGACTGCCGGTTCGTTTCATTCGGTTATTTAAGAAGCGAAATAGAAACCCACAAGTGAGGGAATTGAGTCCAGAAAATTCCTTGAGCAATTAGGGCTACGCCATGTTTTGTTCAACAATCATTCCCACCGTAAATCGTCCTTCCCTTGTGCGTGCCGTCAGCAGCGTTTTGCAACAGGACTTTCCAAAAGATCAATTTGAGGTCATTGTTGTCAATGATTCAGGACAACCATTGACTAAGGCCGATTGGCAGCAATCAGCACAGGTGCGTGTCATAGAAACAAACCGGCGTAACAGGAGTGTGGCGCGAAATGCTGGCGCTGCCATTGCTAAAGGAACATACCTGCACTTTTTGGATGATGATGATTGCATGATGCCGGGTGCTTTTGCTGCTTTTTGGGAATTATCTTGCCATAGTCAGGCTGCATGGCTACATGGCGCTTTTCAGTTTGTTGATGATTCCGGTGAATTTTTAAGAGATGTCACTTTAAATTTGACCGGTAACTGTTTTGTGCAGATCATGGTAGGAGAATGGATTCCCATTCAGGCATCATTCATTCAGGCTGTTCCTTTCTTTTCAGTCGGTGGTTTTGCTCCCCTCTCATCTCTTTTAGGCGGGTCTGAAGACATTGATTTGTCTCGTATGATTTGCCATGATTTTGCAATGGCGTTCACGCCAACACCTGTTGCTACTATCCGAAGAGGGATAGAATCCTCTACCACTGATTATTCCAATCTGTTTGACCAGCTGCGCCAGTCAAGGGAAAAGGGATTGAGTTTACCAGGCTCGTTTTCTCGAATGCGGTTTTCTGCCCGTGAAGCGGGAGAGGGTTCTGCCTATTGGAATGGTTATATTGTTTATTTATACCTGGTTTCGACGTTTCATAACCTGTTCCGCCAACGTCGCTTTTTCACAGCATTGAGTCGGGGATTTTATGCTGTCGCCGCATTTTTTTTGGCCGGAACAGATTTGTTTAAATTGAGTTTTTGGCGCGGTATCCGGGAGAAATATATCTCTCCTTCATTCATTTAGCGCCCATCGCGGTGCTACCTTGAACTAATAATTTGCATAAAGAAGAAGAATATGGTGAGACCAGTAAAACGTATAACTCTACTTGTGTTGGACAGCGTGGGCTGTGGTGATGCTCCTGACGCTGGCGTTTATGGTGATGAAGCGGCCAATACTCTGGGCAATATAAGTCGGGTGGTTGGTGGTCTTCATTTGCCCAACCTGGAAAAATTGGGGTTAGGTCATACGACGGAGATTGTTGGTGTACCCCCGATGAATAAGGCGGCTGGTGTCTACGGCCGTCTCACCGAAACAAGCGCCGGCAAAGATACCACCACCGGACATTGGGAGTTAGCTGGGGTGGTGTTGGAACGGCCGTTTCCCACCTACCCCCACGGCTTCCCCGCCGTGTTAATGGACTCTTTTGAGAGCCGCATTGGCCGCCAAACGCTGGGCAATTATCCCGCCTCTGGCACCGAAATCCTCAAAGAACTGGGTGAAGAGCATGTGCGTACCGGGTATCCGATCATTTATACATCAGCCGATAGCGTTTTTCAGATCGCCGCTCACGAGGAAATTATTCCGATTGATGAGCTGTATCGCTTTTGTGAGATCGCCCGTGAACTCTTGACCGGTGAACATGCCGTTGGCCGTGTCATCGCTCGCCCCTTTACCGGTCGTCTGGGTAACTTCACCCGTACTGAAAGGCGCAAAGATTACAGTCTGGAACCACACGCCGACACTATTTTAGATGTGGTCAAGGCAGCCTGTCTGGAAGTGATGGGCGTTGGTAAAATCGAAGACATCTTTGCCCATCGTGGCCTCACCCAGAGTAATCATACCGGTAATAATATGGCTGGCGTGGACGCCATTCTCGGCTTCTTACGTGGGGATACATCTGGCCTTATCTTTGCCAATCTGGTTGATTTCGATGCCCTGTATGGCCATCGGCTCGATCCTCAAGGGTATGCGGCTGCTCTGGAAGCGTTTGATCATCGGCTGCCGGAGATAACCAATCAAATGCGACCTGATGATGTGTTATTCATCACGGCCGACCACGGCAATGATCCGACATCAACCAGCACCGACCATTCCCGTGAACGGGTGCCATTCCTGGCTTATGGTCAATGCATCAAACGTGGTCACGATCTGGGAACACGGGCCGCTTTTGCCGATGTAGCGGGTACAATAGCCGATTTGTTGGATATACCCTGGCATGGGTCAGGGGAGTCTTTTGCCTCAGAAATTCTGGCATAGCGTTATTGATAGCCGTTAAACTTGGCATCGGATTTTTGCCAGGACATTATTTTTCCTCATAGGATGAGTAACTGTTTTCATGTTCAGTTCTACGATTATTCCCACGATAAATCGCGCGACTTTGTCTAAAGCTGTAGGCAGTGTTTTAGATCAACCCTTTACGGCCGCAGATTTTGAAGTGATTGTAGTCAACGATTCTGGTCAACCGTTGCCCAGTATGGATTGGCAGCACAGCCAGCGCGTGCGGGTCATTGATACCAATCGCCGTGAACGCAGTGTGGCGCGGAATACTGGCGCCGCTATCGCCAGAGGGAAATACCTCCATTTTTTAGATGATGATGATTATCTGCTGCCGGGCGCCCTGGACGCCTTTTGGCACTTAGACCAGGTAGGAGGCGGCGTTTGGTTATACGGCAGCTACCAGACCATCAACAATGAAGGCATTCTGGTTAATGAGTTCCATCCAGAATTAGCGGGAGATATTTTTGCCATTCTCGTTGCTGGTGAGTCCATCCCTTTTCAGGTTTCGTTCCTACGCACTGCCGATTTTTTTACGGTGGGTGGCTTCGATTGTGAACCAGAAATTATCGGTGTTGAGGATCGCGATTTAGGCCGTCGTCTGGCCGTGCGAGGTCCTGTTGTTTATACGCCGTTTGTTGTCGCCCAGATCCGGATTGGACAGGAGGGAAGTACAACAAACTGGGACGCAATATTCGCAGGTGATCGCTGGGGGCGGGAAAAGGCACTCAGAATGCAACATGCATTCAGGTATTTGCATACCTCAGCCCAATCCGCTTACTGGCATGGACGGGTGTGTCGGGCCTATGTGGCCTCAGCCGGATGGAACTTGAAGCGGGGGAATTTGTTCACGGCCGTTTCCCGTTCCCTTGCTGCCCTATCCTTTACTATTCCCCCAATGCTCTCACCTACTTTCTGGCAAGGTTTAAGGACGAAGGTCAAATGAAAATCGGAATTGATGCCCGCTTTTTAACGCACCCTCAGGCAGGAGGATTTAAAACTTACACCGAAAACCTGATCATTGCCCTTGCGAAAGTTGATCAAGAAAACGAGTACATCTTATATCTTGACCGCCCAATGCAGCCGGACACAAAGTTACCCACCCAGGCCAACTTTTCCAGCCACGTTGTACCAGGTTCCATGTCCGCATTAGGCATGCCCTGGCGTGAGCAGCTTGGGTTAACCCGCCGGGTAGCTCAGGACAAACCAGATTTGTTCCATGCTCCCTGCCTTACGGCGCCACTTTATCTTGGGTGCCCCTTAGTAATGACAATCCACGACATGATCTGGCTCTTTCCTGAACGTTTCAGGCAAGGGAAATCCCTTTCATTTCAGCGAAAAATGATGGAATGGTATAACCGACTTATACCTAGACTCGCTGCTCGAAAAGCTGCTGTCATCCTCACTGTTTCTCAGGCCGCCAGAGAAAGCATCATTCATCATCTGGGTGTCTCCGGAAATCGAGTTTTGGTGACATATGAGGCTCCCAGTCCGCAATACCGGCCTATACACGATCGTGTACAGATAGAATCGGTGCGTCAAGTTCGTCAGCTTCCTTCTGAGTTTATACTTGCCATCGGTTCTGCTGATCCACGCAAGAATATCTCCACATTAGTTCAAGCTTATGCTTTATTGCCCGACAATCTCCGTGAGAGGTTCAACCTGGGAATTGTTTGGACTCATACCTTCTTAACTGCCGAATTGTTTGCACAAGTTGAGCAATTAGGTTTGTCCAATCAAGTATATTTTTTAAAGCAGGTATCAAATGAAGAATTGGTTCTTCTTTATAATGCCGCCACGTTATTTGTGTTTCCCTCGCTTTATGAAGGGTTTGGGCTACCCCCTTTAGAGGCAATGGCTTGCGGGATTCCTGTGGTTGCAGCTAATAATTCTTCCATTCCAGAAATTGCCGGGGAAGCTGCGCTTTATTTTCAGGCAGAAGATGCTGAAAGCATGGCTGGTATTATGGCTAATACATTAATGGATGAGTCATTGCGGTCAGAATTAATTAAAAAGGGTTGTCATCACGTTGCCACTTTTTCATGGGAAAAGTGCGCTCAGCAGACGCTAGAAAGCTATAAATATTCAGTATCATTTTAGCTCGTCGCCAGTATTTTTCTTTTCTGATAATGGCAACTAGCAGGCGCTGCCGCTTAAATGTACTCAGAGGAATTTTATTACCATGCGAATCATGTTAGACCAGGCAGTTCATGATCATAGGAACAAAGGTAATAATGCTTTGTTAGAAGTCCCGTTGGATAGATTTAGGCGTCATTGGCCAGAGGCTTCATTTGAAGTCTTGTCAATCTCTCCCCATTTTTGCCGGGTCTATATCCCTGGTGCCATTCCAATTTCTCCTTATGACTTGTGGGAAACCGGCAGAGGCCTCGAAGGGATGCATCGTTATATGCCCAAGACTATGTGGCAATTATTGTTTGAGATGCGTGAGCGGCTTCAGCACAACACAGGCATTGTCTCCTCGGCCAGGAAATTACGCCAGGTATTGACTTCTTCACGAAACCAGGATGCCCCACAGTATGATGGCGAGCGGGGGGAGGAAGTGGTGGGAAGCGTTGAGCCTATGGCAACCGAACAATCACCCCCTGAGCCTTCATTACCTTACAGCCGCATTGCCGATTATGATCTTTACGCGCCAACAGGTGGCGGATATATGTGTGACTTTGATCAGCGTTTCCTCTATTCCATGTTTGATCGAATGGAGGCTGCCGTAAATTATGGTGTACCGGTCGTTATGGTAGGGCAGGGTATTGGCCCGATTGAAGACCAAAATCTGCGGGCCAGGGCCAGGGAAGTTCTGCCCATGCTTGACTACATAATGATTCGTGAAGAGCGTGTGGCCCGTCCTTTGTTGGATTTGCTCAATGTACCACAACATAAAGCGATTATGACGGGGGATGATGCCATTGAACTTGCTTACCAGGCGCGCAAGAGCCACCTCGGAACTGGAATCGGTCTTAGCTTACGTGTCGCTGCGTACACCCAGGTGGATGACAGGCACATCAACGCCATTCACCCGGTTATCCTTCAGGCTGCGCGAAAATATGGTGCAGAGCTAATTGCCGCACCCATTGACGTGAATGAGGCCGATATCCGCTACATTGAAGCCATTATGAAAGGGCACAACAAACGTTCATCAAGTTGGATGAGGTTTGAGTCAACAGCACACTTGATCAATCGGATTAGTCGTTGTCGCATTATGATCACGGGTACTTTTCATGGGGCGGTTTTTGCCCTGGGCCAGGGAATCCCTGTCATCGCTCTGGCAAAATCGGTGGAATATACCAACAAGTTGGCAGGATTAACTACAGAATTTGGTGAAGAAGGTTGCCAGATCATCAACCTGAATGAAGATAACGTGGCGCAGCAAATGGGAGCAGCCATTGATTTTGCCTGGTCAGCAGCGGAACGGTTACGGCCGTATCTCCTCCAACAAGCAAAACGCCAGATTGACCTCGGATATATTGCTTACCAGAAGATTTACGACTTAGTTGAAATGAGACGACAGGAAAGGCACCGTGTCAGCATTAACTAGAAAATTAAGGCAATTTATGTGGGTGTTGAACGGGTACGTTGGTCGAACAGTATCAGTAGACATTCCGCAAAAAGCCACAGTTCTGATCACCTACTATCACCCGTCCCGGATGATTCATATCAATCCGCAAGTACGCAACATTCTCAAGTGTAGCTTTGTGGATAAGCTGATAATTTCCAATCATAACCCGGATATCAACATTGGAGACAAGGTGAAAATTAAGGACAACCGCTTACACTTTATCAATCAACCTATCAGACGCGGCTGTGGTTATCGTTGGATTCTGGCAAATGAACTCGATCCAGATTACCTGATTGTGGTGGATGATGACATCTTGTTCTTTCCGACTCAGCTTGCCAGATTATTTAAAAGTCTGGTTGCAGAACCCATGATGCCTCATGGTATTACCGGGATGCTTCGCCTGGAAACACAGGAATTGGAATATCACGAAAAAGAAAACATGACGGTGGATTTTTTATGTGAGGCGTATGCTGTAACTGGAGAACATGTCAAACGATACATGGAACTGAGACAGTTGGTAAACGCGAACGAGGGCATGACTGAAATGATAGACTCAGCAGCCGATTTCATGCTTATTAGCCGAACTGGAAGCCACAATCCTAAAATTCACAATGTTGGCCGCCTCTTCAAAGCTGCTACGTTCAAGCAAGCTGGTGTGGCAGTTCATAAAGATGACGGATTTGACAAGACTGTGTTGAAAGTAGGCCAGGAATTGAAAAATCTTGAAATTCTGGCAAACAAAGCGTCAGATATTATTGCCACATGAGACTACAACACAGCGGTAGACGATACATGTTAAGCCAATCCTTAGCTACATGAGGAGTAAAACTTGCTACAGAATAAACCACGAGTAAGCATAGGTTTGCCCGTATTTAATGGAGAGCGATATCTCAGCGACACACTGGATTCAATTCTCAACCAGACCTTTACAGATTTTGAGCTGGTCATTGCTGATAACGGTTCAACAGATGGCACCCGGCAGATTTGTGAAGCATACGCAGCCAAAGATAAACGGATAAAGTACCATCGTAGTAGCACAAACCTGGGAATTGCCCCTAACTACAATCGTGCTTTCGAGTTGTCTTCTGGTGAGTATTTCAAGTGGGCAGACTATGATGATCTGATTGCACCGGACTTCATTTCCAAATGTCTTGACGTGCTAGAGAATCACCCTGACGTGTCGGTATGTTTTCCGAAGGGAAAGGTGATTGATGAAAACGGGGTCGTTTTGGAAGATTATGATCCTTTACCTGACACCAGCTCCCCTGAACCGCACGTTCGCTTTGGGAACTTGCTCTTATCGAATGACAATCGGGTCATTCAAGCGTCGGGATTAATGCGTGCGAATCTGGTGAAAAAAACCGTCATGCATGGCAGTTATCCTTGTTCAGACGAAGTGTTCCTGGCGCATATTGCTTTGTTGGGCGCCTTCTATGAAATTCCAGAACGTTTATTTTTTGTCAGACTTCATTCGCAGCAATCTACCAGGGGAGTGTTGGCTTCGGAACGGTCGCGTGTTGTATTTTTTGATACATCCTTAAAGGACAAAATAGTTCTCATAAAATGGTTGTTTTTCAAAGATTGCCTGGTGGCGATCAGGCATTCTTCAATAAGCGCCTATCAAAAGATGCGTTGTTATCTTCATATGGTGCAATGGGTGCTGATGCGTCAGAATTTTCGTTCAATGATAAAAGACATGCTATTAGCCGTTCACCAAAGAATTCCTTTATTTCCGCGGCTCTATCAAGAAACACTTGATGCTGCTAATAAAACTCATCATTACAAATAAAAAAAGCGTTATGGAGGACATCATGCGCGTATTAGTAACAGGCCATAATGGCTATATTGGGCCGGTTTTAACTTCCATGCTCCTGCAAGAGGGGTATGAAGTCACCGGATTGGACAGTAATTTTTTTGCGGAGTGTATCTTTGACGGTCATGCTCCGGATATTCCTGAGATACAGAAGGATATTCGGGATGTGGCGCCGGCCGATCTGGAAGGATTTGACGCCGTTATTCACCTGGCGGCTCTTTCCAATGACCCCATTGGTAATTTGAATCCCGATTTGACCTATGAGATCAATCATCGGGCTTCGGTGCGCCTGGCGGAACTGGCCAAACAGGTGGGCATCGGTCGCTTTCTCTTTGCCTCTTCATGCAGCCTCTACGGGGCCGCCGCTGGTGAGGATGCCCTGGATGAGGAAGCAGCCTTTAATCCGGTGACACCCTATGGCGTTACCAAGATGTTGTTTGAGCAAGATGTGCGTAAACTGGCGGATGAAAATTTCAGCCCGGTTTTTTTGCGTAATGCGACGGCTTATGGTGTTTCGCCCCATCTACGGTTTGGTTTGGTGCTGCATGATCTGGTAGCCCTGGCTCATACCACCGGTCTGGTTTATCTCAAGAGTGATGGCACGCCCTGGCGGCCGATTATCCATATAGAGGATATTTCCCGCGCTTTTATTGCGGCCTTGCGCGCACCACGTGAAGTGATTCATAACCAGGCTTTCAACGTGGGTATCTCCACCGAGAACTACCAGATTCGCGAGCTGGCGGAAATTGTGCAAGAGATTGTACCCAACTGCCGCATTGAGTATGCGCCGGACGCGGGGCCGGACAAACGCTCTTACCGGGTGGATTTCAGCAAGATCGGGCAAATGCTGCCGGAGTTTAAGCCGCAGTGGAATGCGCGGTTGGGTGCGCAGGAGTTGTATGACGCTTTCCTGCGGGTGGAATTGACCTCTGAAGATTATGAGGCGCCTACCTTTAAGCGACTGGACCGTATTAAGGAGTTGCTGGATGCCGGGCAGTTGGATATGAATTTGCGCTGGACGGAAAAGGTCGCCGTTTAGGAGATTGGGGCATGAGTATAGAGACACAACTATTAGAAGAACAGGCAGGTGTGAATGGCGGCAACGGCCGTTGCCGTTTCTGCAACACCCCCTTACACCATACCTTTGTAGATTTGGGCATGTCGCCGCTGTGTGAAAGTTACGTCAGCGCCGAGATGGTTAACCAGATGGAGCCGTTTTACCCGCTGCACGTCTACGTATGCACCGAATGTTTCCTGGTGCAGCTAGAAGAGTTTGTCAGCCCGGAACATATCTTTACCGAGTATGCCTACTTCTCTTCTTATGCCGACTCCTGGTTGCAGCATGTAAAGGCGTATACCGACCTGATGGTGGCGCGGTTTGGGCTGAATGAAAAGAGCCATGTGGTAGAAGTGGCCAGTAATGATGGCTATTTGCTGCAATACTTTGTGGAAAAAAACATTCCGTCGTTAGGGGTGGAACCGGCGGCGAATGTGGCCAAAGTGGCTATTGAGAAAGGTGTGCCCACGCGGGTTGAGTTTTTTGGCGTGGAATGTGCGCGACGTATGGTGGCCGAAGGGTTATCGGCCGACCTGATCGCCGGCAATAATGTGCTGGCGCAGGTGCCAGACTTAAACGATTTTGTAGGTGGGTTAAAGATTTTGCTCAAACCGCAAGGGGTGATCACCATTGAGTTTCCGCATCTGATGTGCCTGGTGGCGGAGAACCAGTTTGACACCATTTACCACGAGCATTTTTCTTATTTTAGTTTTATCACCGCCCAAAAAATATTCGCCGCGCATGGGCTGACCCTCTTCGACGTGGAGGAACTATCCACCCACGGCGGCTCGCTGCGTCTCTATGCCTGCCATGATGATGATGGCAGCAAAGAGGTTAGCGCCCGCGCTGTGGCGTTGCAAGAACGGGAATTGGCTGCCGGTCTAACGGATATGGCCTATTATGCTTCTTTTGCGGAGCAGGTAAAGGAAACCAAACGCAAACTGTTGGAATTCCTCATCCAGGCCAGACGCGCCGGGAAAACAGTGGTTGGTTACGGTGCGCCGGGCAAAGGGAATACGCTGCTCAATTACTGTGGTATTCGTACCGATTTCCTCGATTACACGGTGGACCGCAATCCCTACAAACAAGGCAAATTCTTGCCGGGCACGCATATCCCCATTTTCCATCCTGACAAAATCGAGGAGACGCAGCCAGATTATGTGCTGATACTGCCCTGGAATTTTAAGGATGAAATTCTGGCACAATTGGCCTACATTCGAGAGTGGGGTGGGCAGTTCGTGGTACCCATTCCCGAAGTACAGGTGTATGCATGATCTTTACGGAAACGCATCTGCCCGGCGCGTTTGTCATTGACATTCAGCGGTTGGAGGATGAGCGCGGTTTTTTTGCGCGTACCTGGTGCCAACGGGAATTTCAGGAACATGGTCTGGACCCCCGGCTGGCACAATGTAGCATCTCCTTTAACAAACGCAAGGGCACACTGCGCGGGATGCATTATCAATTACCCCCCCACGCTGAAGCGAAGGTGGTGCGCTGTACACGTGGCGCGATTTATGATGTCGTTCTGGATTTGCGGCCGGAATCGCCGACTTATAAGCAGCACTTTGGCATCACGCTCACGCCGGATAACCACACCATGCTTTATGTGCCGGAACGGTGTGCGCATGGCTTGTTGACTCTGGAAGATGAGACGGAAGTGCTGTACCTGATTTCGGAGTTTTATGCGCCGGAATATGCGCGGGGCGTGCGCTGGGATGATCCGGCTTTTGCCATTGAGTGGCCGGATGCGGTGCAGATTATCTCGGAACGTGATACAGCTTATCCTGATTTTGTAGGAATATGATCTGCTAAGGACGTGAAAAAGCGCGAAGATTTTTTTGAATCTTCGCGCTTCTTTTTTGCCAAAGATTAATGAATTACACAGCAAAATAAATGTCCAACTTTCAAGATTGACTTGTCATTCCGAGCGAAGTCTTCGGAGCGAGGAATCCCTCTCCTGCACAAGTGGAGAGATTCCTCCTCGAAGACTCGTCGGAATGACACTTCAAAATTCACATGGTTTTGTTAACACTCTAATGGATGATTTGACTTTAACTGGGGAAGAGGTGGGGCGGGCCATGCACGACCTGATGGCAGAGTTGTACCCCATTTGTCGTAGCATTACCGGCGATGGGGTGCGGCAGTCGTTGGCGATTATTGGGCGGCATATTCCGTTGCAGATTGAGGAGGTGTCCAGCGGCACGGCCGTGTTCGATTGGACCGTCCCCTACGAATGGAACATCCGCGACGCCTACGTCAAAAATGCTGCCGGTCAAAAAATCATTGACTTTCAGCAGCATAACTTACACATCCTCAACTATAGCGTTCCCGTTCACCGCCATGTGTCGCTGAGTGAACTGAACGAACATCTGTATTCCCTGCCAGAATACCCCGACTGGATTCCCTACCGTACCTCCTATTACCGCGAAAACTGGGGTTTTTGTCTCAGCGAGCGGGTGCGGCAAAGTCTGCCTGAAGGCGAATACGAAGTCTACATTGACGCCACGCTGGCGCCGGGACATCTGACCTATGGTGAATACTACCTGCCGGGTGAGAGCGAGGACGAGATTTTGCTTTCCTGCCATTGCTGCCATCCTTCGCTGGCAAACGACAATCTGGCCGGCATGGCCCTGGCAACGTATCTGGCAAAAACGCTGCAAACGCAGCCGCGCCGGTATAGCTATCGCTTTTTGTTCATCCCCGGCACGATAGGTTCTATCACCTGGCTGGCGCGGAATGAAGCCCATGTGTCACGCATCAAACATGGCCTGGTGTTGGCCTGTGTGGGCGACCCCGGTCACGCCACCTACAAACGCAGCCGCCAGGGAAATGCGGAAATTGATCGGGCCGTTACCCATGTGCTGGCACATGCCGGGCAAGAGTACGAAGTGGTGGACTTTTCGCCCTATGGTTATGATGAACGACAATACTGTTCGCCCGGTTTTAACCTGGCGGTGGGGAGCTTGACGCGCACGCCACACGGCCGTTACCCCCAATACCACACCTCCGCCGACAATCTTGACCTGGTGCAGCCCGCATTTCTGGCCGATTCCTATTCCCGGTATCTGGCGGTTTTGAATGTGCTGGAAAAGAACAAAACATATCTGAACACCAATCCCAAATGCGAACCGCAATTAGGCAAGCGCGGACTTTACGGCGCATTAGGTGGCCTAAAAGATACCAGGGAAAGAGAGATGGTAATGTTGTGGGTGTTGAATTTGTCAGACGGGACCCACACCCTGCTGGATATTGCTGAACGCGCTGGCACTCGTTTTGAGTTGATTAGTGAAGTAGCCTCTGTTTTAGAGGAGCATGGGTTGTTGACGGCCGTGTAACACCAAGACCCTACAAGACCCTAAGGGTTTTCTGAAACCCTTAGGGTCTAAAAAAGAGAGCGCAACATGACAGATAGCAATGTTTTATCCGCAGGACAACAAGCACTGATTACCAATTTCAGCCACTCCAAGGCGTTGCAGCAAAAGAGCCACGCTCTCATTCCTGGCGGCGCGCACACCTACGCCAAAGGGGATGACCAATACCCGGAAAATGCCCCCGGTTTCATCGCGCGCGGGAAAGGCTGCCATGTCTGGGATGTGGACGGCAATGAATTTATCGAATACGGCATGGGTTTACGGGCGGTTACGCTGGGCCATGCTTACGATGCGGTGGACGAAGCCGCCTACCGGCAAATGCGGCAGGGTATCAACTTTACGCGCCCCGCTCCCATTGAAATCGAATGCGCTGAAAAGCTGCTGAGCTTGCTCCCCGGCGCGGAAATGGTGAAGTTTGCTAAGAATGGCTCTGATGTGACCACGGCGGCCATTAAATTGGCCCGCGCCTACACAGGCCGGGACCTGGTTGCCATTTGTGTAGACCATCCCTTCTTTTCGGTAGACGACTGGTTTATTGGTCATACGGCGATGAATGCGGGTATTCCCACGGCCGTGCAGCAGCTCACCGTCACCTTCCAATACAACAACCTGGACAGCGTGCGCAATCTGTTTGCTCAATATCCCGGTCAGATCGCCTGCCTGATCATGGAGCCGGAGAAAAACGATCCGCCACAAGACAACTTCCTGCACGAAACCCGCCGCCTCTGCCACGAAAATGGCGCACTTTTCATTCTGGATGAAATCATCACCGGCTTCCGCCATCATCTGGGCGGTGGGCAAACACTCTACAACGTTGAGCCGGACCTCTCTACCTTCGGCAAAGCCATGGCCAACGGTTTTTCCGTCTCCGCCCTCGTCGGCAAAAAAGAGTTCATGCAGCGCGGCGGTTTGCAGCACGACGCTGAGCGTGTGTTTCTGCTCTCCACTACCTACGGCGCTGAAACCCACGCCCTGGCAGCCGCCCTGGCTACCATGCAAATCTACCAGGAAGAGCCGGTCATCGCGCACCTGCACCAACAAGGGGAGCGGCTGGCGCGTGGCATCAACGCCATTGTGGACGAACTAAATTTACATGACTACTTTGGCGTGTTAGGCAAACCATGTAATCTGGTTTATTACACCAGAGATGAACAAAAACAGCCCTCCCAGGCTTACCGCGCCCTGTTCATGCAAGAAACGATCAAACGCGGTCTCATTCTACCTTCGCTCATCATTAGTTATTCCCACAGCGACGCCGATGTAGACCACACCATCAGCGCCATTGGTGAGGCGCTGGCTGTGTATCGTCTGGCTTTGGAGGAGGGCGTGGAAAAATATCTGGACGGCCGTCCTGTCAAACCCGTCTTTCGCAAACACAACTAACATGTGGGGCGATTTTCCAAATCGCTCGCAGGAGATCTCTGATGAAAGTTGTTTTATTTTGTGGTGGATTAGGTACCCGCCTGCGCGAGTATTCGGAAACCATTCCCAAGCCAATGGTGGACATCGGCTACCGCCCCATCATCTGGCACTTGATGAAGTACTATGCCCATTTCGGTCACAAAGACTTCATTCTCTGCCTGGGGTATCGGGGCGACTACATCAAGCGTTATTTCCTGGACTATGACGAATGTCTCTCCAATGATTTTGTCATGTCTGAGGGAGGACGATCCGTCCAGTTGCACAATACAGACATTTCTGAGTGGACGATCACTTTTGTAGATACCGGCCTGCACAGCAACATTGGGCAGCGGCTAAAAGCCGTGCAAAAGTATCTGGAAGGCGAAGAGATGTTTATGGCTAATTACACCGATGGTTTGAGTGACTTAGACCTGGACCGTTACCTGGAATACTTCACTTCTCAGAATAAAACAGCTGGTTTTCTCTCGGTACGGCCGTCGCAATCCTTCCATCACGTCACCCAAAATGAAAACGGCCTCGTTACCAGTATCGAAGCCATTGATCGGGGTGATTTCTGGATCAATGGCGGCTATTTCATTCTCCGACCGGCCATTTTTGATTACATTCAAGACGGCGAAGAATTGGTTATGCAGCCGTTTCAACGGCTGATTGCCGAGCAGCAACTCATGACCTACCGCAACCCCAATTTCTGGGCCTGCATGGACACTTTCAAAGAAAAGACCATGTTCGACGATATGGTTGCCCGCGCCGATATGCCCTGGGCCGTGTGGGAAACTCCGGCAACGACGCCAACGAGACGGATACGCCCCCAAATTGAAAAGACAAATGGTAATCAGATTTTGCTAGATCGTTCCAATTTAGTAGCGCATTATCGGCGTCAGGAATAACCGGGTATACTTGTAGTGGTTGGTTTCTAACCGCCTCACCTCTGCTGTGGCCGGTTTCTAACCGCGCCACCCCAACCGCGTCACCTGGAGACTGCATATGCTCAACATTCAGTTTAGCTTCCCTCCTGACACAAACCCACAGATTTTATGCCTGGGCGCACACAGTGATGACATCGAAATTGGCTGCGGCGGTACCATTTTGCGCCTGATTGAGGAGTACCCAAACCTGAGCGTTTATTGGATTGTGTTTAGCGCCAGTGAAAGTCGTAAGCAGGAGGCAGTAGCCAGCGCCCATCAATTCCTGGAGAAGGCGGCGCACAAAGAAATCGTTGTCAAAGATTTTCGGGACGGCTTCTTTCCTTACATGGGCGCGGAAATCAAAGGCTACTTTGAAGAATTGAAACAAACGACGGCGCCCGATTTGATCTTCACCCACTATCGCCATGACCTGCATCAGGATCATCGCCTGCTCAATGAGTTAACCTGGAACACCTTTCGCCATCATTTGGTCCTGGAATATGAAATCCCCAAGTATGATGGCGACCTGGGCACGCCCAATGTCTTTGTGCCCCTCAGTCAACAAATCGGCACATACAAAATTACCTGTTTGTTACAACATTTTCAGACACAAACCAATAAGCATTGGTTTACAGACCGTTTATTTGAATCTATCATGGCCTTGCGTGGCATTGAGTCACGCGCGCCAGATGGGTATGCTGAGGCTTTCTACGGCCGTAAAATTGTACTTTAAGGAGTTGAATGGATATGAATCCTAAAACAATCGCCCGTGACGGTGTTAATTCCATGCTTGGCGCTTTTAATCTCAAACTGGTGCGGCGCAAAGCATATTACGCCGATTACCGGGATTACATCCCGCTGCAAGAAATGGTGGAGGGGGCTGAACAATCCGGCATGTCTGTGGGGGATTACATTGATACCCGGCATAATGTGCCTGGCGCCACACAAGATACCATCAATCAGATGGCCGCGTTGGGCGCTTTTAATACAAAGATTGAGCGGGTGTGTGAAATTGGCCCTGGCTCTGGCCGCTATCTGGAAAAAATAGTACAGGCCTATAAACCAGCGTATTATGAAATCTACGAAACGGCCGATGAGTGGGCTGATTGGCTGATTGAACAGTATGGCGTAACCCGCCAACCGGCGGATGGTACGACTTTGGCAGCTACCCCCTCTAACTCAATTGATCTGGTGCATAATCACAAAGTTCTTCCCGGACAGCCATCTATGGTTATTTTGCGTTATTTCTTAGAAATGATGCGCGTAGTGCGCCCTGGTGGGAAAATTGCTTTTGATATTGTAACCGAGGATTGCATGAGTGATGACACCGTAGATGCATGGCTCAGTACCGGCGCTGGCTACCAACATTACCCCTGTCTGGTACCAAAACGGTTTACGATTGACTTCTTTTGCTCACGTGGGTTTTCATTTGATGGTGATTTTCTCATACCTATGAAACCTGGTATGACTAACTATTTACTATTTACTAAAGTTGAAGCGTAACCATTCAGACCTGACAGGTTTCTAGCCAGTTCAGCTTGAAGCTTTGCGAAGCCAATCTGTGTCAGGTCTCCGAGGAACGCTGACGTAACTTGGGGAGAAAAATGAGATGAGTGTCGAGAACAGCTTAAAAGGACATGCTGACGGGGAACGGCCGTTGTCTCAAGACATGCCCTTAACTCAACCTTCCGGTAAAAGACGGTGGCAGCGCAGGCAACACACCAGCGAGCCTGGCAAACCTCGGCTTTGGCGTAGGATACTCCGTTCACCCATTACCTGGATTGCCGGTTTGTTGGCGCTGGTCGCCTTTGGTCTGGCGGTTTTTGTAGCCGTTGCCTCTCTGCATCCGGCTCTGTATGACTGGTTACGTCCATCACGATACATGTCGTCGGCCAAACAGCAAACGGCCGTGGCCTGGCTTCAACCAGTTAATGAAACAGGTGAGGCTACCGGCCCCCTGTTTGTACATCCCACAAATCCACGCTACTTCACCGATGGTAACGGCCGTGTCATCTACCTGACCGGTACCCATACATGGGCTAATTTTCAAGACAGCGGCGCTACCGATCCGCCGGTAGTGTTTGACTACACCGGATACCTGGATTATCTGGAGGAGAGAAACCACAACTTTTTCCGTCTGTGGGAATGGGAACAGGCAAAATGGGGCCCCTGGTTGTCAGAAGAAATATACTTCGCTCCCATGTTATATCCACGAACCGGGCCAGGCACCGCTCTTGATGGCAAACCAAAGTTTGATGTGACCCAATTTAACCAGGCCTATTTTGACCGGCTGCGGGCACGTGTGATTCAGGCCGGTGATAGGGGTATGTATGTTTCCATCATGTTGTTTGACGGCTGGGCCATTGAGGACAAGGGATTGGGGGGGGGTAATCCCTGGTTGGCCCATCCCTACAACGCCAGCAATAACATCAATGGCATTAACGGCGATCCCAGTAATGATAATCAGGGACATGAAGTTCACTCGATGCAAATCCCGGCTGTTACCGCTCTTCAGGAAGCCTACGTTAGAAAAGTCATTGATACGGTCAATGACCTGGATAACGTCTTGTATGAGATCAGCAACGAAAGCCATGGTGGCTCCTGGGAGTGGCAGTACCACATGATTAACTTCATCAAAGATTATGAAAGTACAAAACCGAAACAGCATCCAGTGGGCATGACTGTTGAATGGCCGGGTGGTGATAACAACGTCTTGTTTAATAGCCCCGCCGACTGGATTTCGCCCAACAACTACTTTGATCCCCCGGTATCAGATGGTAGTAAAGTAATCATTTCTGATACCGATCACATTTGGGGCATTGGCGGCGATAGGGAGTGGGTATGGAAAAGCTTTGTGAGAGGACATAATCCCATCTTCATGGATCCTTACAACTGCTCGCCAGTTTGGCCGCCCAATCCCTGTAATCCAAATGACCCGGAATGGGTCAGCTTGCGACTAAATATGGGATACACCCGCGCCTACGCCGACCGCATAAACCTGGTAGACATGACACCGCGTGGAGACTTGTGTTCCACGCAATACTGTCTGGCTAACCCCGTTGCTGCTGGGGCGGAATACCTGGTTTACTTGCCGGTGGGCAGTACGGTTGCGGCTCTGCTTGAACGAGCGGGAGTGGACAGGCAACCCTCCCTTTATTTGCCGGGTGATAGCGCCACAACGGTAGATTTGAGCAACACGCCGGGTGAACTGACCGTTGAGTGGTTCAATCCCGCTTCCGGCACTGTGATTGATGGTGGCACAGTCAATGGCGGCGCCGTCCGCTCTTTTACGGCGCCCTTTAGCGGGGATGCCGTCCTTTATCTATACCAGTCAACAGAGGATACCACGCCGCCGAAAATATCTCAGGTGACGGCTGCCGCCCTGGACACCACAGCCTGGATCAGCTGGGTAACAGATGAACCGGCTACTGGTCAGGTTGTTTATGGCCTTACCCCAACCCCAAACATAAGTACAACGATGATCACGGATTTGTCCACCTCTCATCAGGTTAATCTATCTGGTCTAGCCCCTGCAACCATTTATTATTACCGGGTTTATTCCGAAGATGCCCAGGGGAACCAGGCTGCATCTGAACTTTTCACCTTTACCACTTTATCTATTGAGGATATCAGCCGCGTTTTTCTCCCATACATAAGCAAGCAAAGTCAATCAGCCAACCAATCCGTCACATCATCCGTTACATCATGCCCACATCATTGACGGTTGAAGCACATTGCACCTCAGGCCTGAACCAATGTGAATTGAGGAGTTCATACCCCCCCACACTTCGTGTGCAGATGAAGGGGTATGAACTCCTCTTTATTTTCGGGATTCAGGAAGGTACCCATATCTTTGCTTTTGTTAGGAAAGGAAATTGGTAAGCCAAAGCCGGTATTCTTGCCCGGTGTTAATGGTCATTCGCTTAATGGATGGGGATAAGAACGGGTGAATGACTTCTGAAGCCTGATATATGCTGTTCAGGTTCACATCTTGCCCTGGAAAACCAAAAGGAGAATTGTATGTTGAAAACCCGCCTGCGTATGATTGGCGCTCTGATTTTTGTAGGATTGTCCTTGCTGTTTTACATTTCTTCGCAAAGTTTTGCTCAATCTGATACCTCATCGGAACTTGTTACCTGGACATGTTCTGGCGCGCCCTGTCCGTGGGGCAATTCCCTGAATGGGCAGGCTTTGGTATGGCCGGCAACTCTGGAACCCTTGAGTAATCGCCTGGGTTACACGGTATCTGCTGGCATTTATTTGCCAGAAAGCACTGCGACTGGCATCACAGTAACTATCTTGTCCGGTGCGGCTGCTATTTATGCTGGACTGCCCGACGCCGAATCGCATCGTTTGTTAACCACGCTGTCTCCAGGCCAATCGTCTGTCATCACGGGATTAGCGCCTGGCGAGGTCGTTAGTGTACAAAGTAGCCAGGGCCCATTTATTTACACGTTGGAAGTACCCGGCGTTGACCCAACATTAACACCTACCCCTTCGCCGTCATCAACGCCTACCGCGACGGCCACGCTCCCTGCGGAGTCCGATGCTTCGCAGCTTGTGACCTGGACCTGTACCGGCAGTCCATGTCCCTGGGGCAGTCCATTAAGTGGGCAAGCCCTGGTATGGCCTGATTCTTTGGGAGCGACTAACAGCCGGCTGGGTTACACTGTGTCGGCGGGTATTTATCTGCCGGAGAGTGCGGCAACAGGTATGACAATTGCTATTACGTCTGGTGCGGCAGCCATTTACGCGGGTTTGCCTGATGCCCAGTCCCACTGGTTGGTGGCCACGCTGTCTGCAGGGCAGTCTGTTGTAATTACGGGTTTGGCAGCGGGGGAAGTAATCAGTGTGCAAGGTAGCCAGGGGGTGTTTGTATATACTCTGACTATGCCTGATCCCAGTCCTACACCAACCCCCACCAATACCCCCTCGGTAACACCTACGGCGACAGCGACTGAACCAGTACCGCCGGATACATCTCAGGTTGTAACCTGGACATGTACCGGCAGTCCATGTCCCTGGGGCAGCCCATTAAGTGGGCAAGCCCTGGTATGGCCTGATTCTTTAGGAGCGGTTAACAACCGGTTGGGTTATACGGTGTCGGCTGGTATTTACCTGCCGGAGAGTGCGGCAACAGGTATGACAATTGCTATTACGTCTGGTGTGGCAGCCATTTACGCGGGTTTGCCTGACGCGGAGTCCCACCGCCTTCTGGCCACATTGTCTGCCGGTCAATCGCAGATACTTGTTGGGTTGGTATCTGGGGAGGTGGTTAGTGTGCAGAGTCATCAGGGTGTATTCACTTATGCGCTGACAACTGGTGACCCGATGCCCACAGCGACACCGGGAGCATGTGTGGACCCCACCACATGTGCCCCTGTTTCGGCTATCCAATCCTATTGGCGTTGCAATATTGATGGCTGTACAGACCCGGATTGGGTGAGCGCGGTCATTGCCTGGCCTTCGTGGTCGGCTTTTGAGAGTAATGCACGTGCGGGTAACCAATCACGGACGGTCTATTCGTTTGCTGGCGAAATGCTTTACCCTTACATGGGGGCATGGGCGGATGGCTGTCACGTCACGGCCGTTTCCGGCACAGTCTTGATCATCGAATGGCAGCGGGGTACGGAGGTCTGGCGTGAAACCTACCTGGAGCCTGGCGAAAGCCACACCATTGATTTGGTACACCCAGAAGATAACGCCATGATCGAAGGGCCTGACTATTCGCCGGGATTTAGTGTAACGTTGGAAAACTGTGTGCCGCAGGTGATTGACAAAACAGTTACACCAACGCCAACCCCGCCGCCAACCAGCACCCCCGAACCCCCTGGCACGCCGATCCCTGATATAGGGTTTCCTAGTACGGCCGTTGTGGATGACTTCAACCGCGCCGATGAGTCTCTTGGTAATAATTGGAGCGGCGATGTAACCGATTATACAATTGTTGCCAATCAGCTAACGGTTGGCGCCGGTGAAGATATTTACTGGAGCGCTACTACCTACGGTGTAAACCAGGAAGTCTATATCACGTTGGCCGCAATTGACACGAGCGCTGCTGAGATCAATCTAGTCCTAAAATCTCAAAGCAGCGGTGTTTATAGTCCTGGGCAGATCGCTGTTGTGTATGATCCTGTAAACAATCGAGTTCAAGTATGGACGTACCATCTGGGCCAGGGTTGGGTGCAGCGCGGGGCTGATATACCGGTTACATTCACAAATGGAGATCAGTTTGGAGCGCGCGCATGGGAAAACGGCCAGGTTGAACTGTTCCGTAATGGTGTGTTATTAGCTGTCAGGGATGTAACAGACTGGCCCTATTACAGTGGCGGTGGCCATATTGGCCTGTTCATGGTGAATGCCAACGCCACCGTTCTGGATGACTTTGGCGGAGGCTCTGTCGAGCTTCCCCAACCTTAACTCTAAGCCTCTAACTGCAAGCAGGCCGGCTACAAACCGGCCTGCTTTTTTTTGCGTGGTGTAGCCACCAAGACCCCCTCTATCTCTCGATATTGGCCAGGTATCAATAAATAACTTCCCGAACTGAATTGTTAGGATCACAGAGAAAGAAGGATGAGGTGAATGTTAACTCACCTGGCTTATTCTGGTCTGTTTGCCAATCATTGAGTATGCTTCGTGGTCAACTGATTTCGATCAGAGTTGTGTGATAAATTCCTGTCTTGGAACCCCGCGCAGCAGATCAACCAAGTCAAACGATTAAAACGATTTATAAGAAGAAGGATCGGAGTGTATGCGATCACTGAGAATCACTGCCTGGCTGTTATCAAGTTCCCTCAGAAGGTTTCCTGTTCATGGGCTGTTCGTTTTTTTGCTCTTCATTATCGCATATGGTTTGTTCGCCATAACCAGTGAGCAGCGAGCGTTAGCGAATTTTTCGCCGCAAGCGGATCTTTGGCAAACATCGGTCGTCACTTCAGGTCAGGGCAACGTACTAAACGCAGCCGTGCCCCAACAAGCTTTTAATCAGGCGGCGATGAGTGGGCCGCTGGTTGTTCATCCTACCAATCCCCGTTATTTTTCTGACGGATCAGGTCGTGCCATCTTGCTTACAGGGTCACACACGTGGACGAATTTTCAGGACAACGCCGGAACAGACCCGCCACCGCTATTTGATTACACCGGCTATCTCGATTTTATGGTGGAAAACAACCATAACTTCATGCGGCTGTGGGCCTGGGAACAGGCGAAGTGGGGGGGGTGGCACAGTGGCGATATTTTTTTTGCGCCTTCCATGTATCAGCGCACGGGGCCGGGAGTTGCTTTGGATGGTAAGCCGAAGTTCGACGTGACGTTGTTTAATCAGGCTTATTTTGACCGATTGCGCCAACGAGTTATCGAAGCGGATGAAAGAGGCATCTATGTCTCGATTATGCTTTTTGATGGGTGGAGTATTGAGGATAAAAATTACGGCGGTCTAAATCCCTGGTCTGGGCATCCGTTTCATGTGGCGAACAATATCAATGGCATTAACGGGGATCCAAATAATGATGGGGAAGGCCATGAAGCGCACACGTTGGCAGTACCGGCTATTACTGCACTACAAGAGCTGTATGTTCGGAAGGTGATTGATACGGTTAATGACCTGGATAATGTGCTTTTTGAAATCAGCAATGAGAGCCACGGTGATGCCACACAGTGGCAGTATCATATGATCAATTTCATAAAAGATTACGAGACCACCAAACCCAAACAGCATCTGGTGGGGATGACGGTGGAATGGCCCGGAGGCACAAATGCCGAACTGTTTGCCAGCCCGGCTGATTGGATAGCGCCGAATGCAGATGGTGGCTATATGGATAATCCTCCGGCAGCGACCGGGGCAAAAGTGATTATTTCGGATACAGATCATTTGTGGGGGATTGGTGGGAACCGGCAATGGGCCTGGAAGAGTTTTGTGCGCGGGCTGCACATGATTTTCATGGACCCATATGACTGCTCACCGGTCTGGCCGCCCTCTCCGTGTAATCCCAATAACCCGGAGTGGGTCAGTTTACGCCAGAATATGGGGTATATCCTGAATTATGCGGAGCGGATGAACCTGGCAGCGATGATCCCCAGAAATGACCTGGCAAGTACTGGTTATTGCCTGGCCAATGCGGTGGCAAGTGGCGCGGAATATCTGGTTTATTTGCCGCAGGGAGGTACGGTTCAGGTGAATCTATCGGCTGCCAGTGGCGAACTATTGGTGGAATGGCTCAATCCGGCTACCGGGGCGACAGTAACAGGCGCACCGGTGATGGGGGGGGCGACGCGCAGTTTTACCGCTCCTTTTAGTGGCGACGCTGTAATCTATATCTATGCCCTCCTGCCCACGCCGACGGCCACAGCAACAGCCACCAACACACCAACGGGCACACTCAGCCCCACGCCGACGGCTACCCAAACAGCCACTAACACACCAACGGGCACACCCAGCCTCACCGCCACAACCACGGGAACGGCAACCAACACACCCACGGGCACACTACCCCATACACCTACGGCTACCGGCACATTAACGGCCACGCCAACGCCGAGCAAGACGCCAATTCATACACCAACGCCAACGACAACGCCAACCAGTTCCCCTTGTGATGATGCGACGGCGACCCCAACCGCCACCGCCACGGCAACCAGCACACCCACCGAGCCGCCGCAGGCCAGATACTTCATGTTTTTACCGGTGGTTATCTGTCACTAAATCATGGTGTGTTGACATTTATCATCACTGCCGGGTGGCGTGTGGGAAAGCATGTTACATCATGCATCACGGGGTACGCCAGACTCCAAGAAGTCCTGAATGTGCAGGCTTGTGCCCTTGGTTCAGTTATGATACTCTTTCTGAAAATAGATAACAGGTTGGTAGTAACCACTGCAGCAGTAAAAGCCTGTTAAAGCCGTTACTACCAACCAGGCGAGTTTTTAGCATGAGCATTGGAGGTGGAGTAATGGAAAAATTGCATCGTATTATTTTGATAATAATGGGCCCATTGGCGCTGTTCATTTTACTGGTTGGCTCAGTATTTGCTGCACCAAGTCTCTTTGACTGGCAGACTAATCCCTGGCCGTTCCCTCCCAGAGTTATCACCCAATCTTACTTTCCCGTTGGCAGCCCTGACACAAATTTCAACTTTGTATTTTCGGGGGACACTTCCAGGTTTTTAGATCTACCTGCTTCACCAAATACAAATAATACTATTACGGGTGGCGCAGGCGAACCGACACTTTTTATTGGTGCAGATTTCGTGGATACAAGTGAGTTGATAACCTTGACAATCTCTCTTTCTCCCCATCATGCTATCAGCGTGTCTTTTACGTTGATGGATATTGATGCTTTTGATGATGGTTTTGGTAATGTTTTAATAGATCAAATCGTGGTATCAGGATTAAATGGCGTTAGTGGGCTTGTAACGCCAACTTTAACGGCTACAAACCCGTCTAATGTGAGCGTTACAGGCAATGTGGCCACAGCAATAAATGGTCTGATTGATAATGACCAGGATGGGGGGAATGTTGCGGTGAGTTTTGGCTCTGCTGTTAATCAAATCATTATCGTGTATAGGCCAGGGCCGGGATCGAACAATCCACTTGGTGGTGGCATTGCTTTGCATGATATTAGTTTTACACCAGCTTCACCAACGGCCGTATCCTTTCAATCGCTTACCGTGCAATCTGGTGGGGTGACGGCCGTGCCCTTTGTGGCGGCGGGAGTGTTCATGTTGGGGACTACGGCCGTGTTCTTAAGACATTCCCGGCGGCGGCTAAAAACAGTACATTAGCAGCCCGCTGATTTGGCGGCAGGTTTTCAGGTTTCTCGTGACCGACTCCGGCAATAGCGTTATTATTACGCGGACGCAAGATGATTCCAACTATTGCAGGAGTAGATTTGTTCATGAGAAACCTTTTTTTTAATACCTACAACGGCCAGACCGTCCTGGTGACGGGGCACACCGGATTCAAAGGTTCCTGGTTGACAACCTGGCTTTTGGAAATGGGCGCCAACGTCGTGGGTTACAGCCTGGCGCAACCGCCCACTACCCCCAGTCATTTTGAACTTGCCGGTTTACACCATCATGTGACCGATGTGCGCGGTGATCTGGCCGATTATGCCGCCTTACGCGCCGCCATTGAAACGCATCAGCCAACGGTCGTTTTCCACCTGGCAGCGCAACCCATTGTGTTACGTTCCGTCAGCGAACCAAAATTGACGTTTGATGTGAATGCCGCCGGTACGGTTAATTTGTTGGAAGCGGTGCGGACGACTTCATCTGTGAGAGCCGTTGTCTGCATTACGACGGATAAAGTGTATGCCGATAAGGAGTGGCTGTGGGGCTACCGGGAAAATGATGAATTGGGTGGTTTTGAGCCATATGGCGCCAGCAAAGCGATGGCGGAATTAGCCATTCAGTCATACCGCCGTATCTATTTCCCACCCGATAAATATCCAGACCATCAGGTCGCCATTGCTTCGGCCAGAGCGGGTAATGTGATTGGCGGCGGCGACTTTGCGGCGTATCGCCTGGTGCCGGACTGTATGAAGGCGCTGTTAGCGGGGGAGACGGTACCTATTCGCAATCCGGCCAGTGTACGGCCGTGGCAGCACGTGTTGGAACCATTGAGCGGCTACCTGTTGTTGGGCGCGAAGTTGTTGCAAGAAGGAGCGCCCTTCGCCGAAGCCTGGAATTTTGGCCCACTAGACCAGACCGGCGTTTCCACGCGCCAACTGGTAGAAGAGCTAATCTGCCATTGGGGTGAGGGAGAGTGGGAACATACGCATCCCAACCTGGCCCAGGTGGAAACGCATTATTTGCGCCTGAACTGTGAAAAAGCGGCCCGGTATTTGCACTGGCGACCGGTTTACACACTGCCAGAAGCCGCCGCCGAAATAACAACCTGGTTCAGAGCTTACCAGGCAAAAGAAGACATGTACGAAACATGCCGTCAGCATATTGGTGCGTATGTGAATCGGGCCAAAGAACTGGAACTTGCGTGGGCCAGACCCTAAGGGTTTTCTGAAACCCGTAGGGTCTGCCATCAGTTCTTAATTGAATTTGTAGGGTTGGCTTGCGAAGGTTATGCCGTGCAAGCCAACCCTTCTTTCTTGCACGAAATTACCCTGATAGTTGTAGACCTGGACAATGCGCATACTCTTTTTATCCCAATTGATCCCTTATCCGGCTGACGCCGGGCCAAAGGTCAGAATTTATCATGTGCTGCAATACCTGGCAGAGGCGGGGCATGAGGTCACGTTGGTGGCTTTCCAGCGTGAGAATGATGCACAGGCGCATATTGACCACGTAGGCCAGTATTGCCAGGCTGTCCACACGGTTCTTATGCGGCGTTCACGCTTCAAAGATATGTGGTATTTGGGCACGAGTTTGCTGCGGCAACGGCCGTTTCTCATCGCGCGTGACACCGTGGCTGACATGCACGCCCTTATCCGCACGTTGGTAGCCCAAAATGACTTTGACGCCGTTCATGCCGACCAATTATGGATGGCCCAATATGCCCTGACGGCCAAAGCGGCTGACCCCAAATTAAAAACGGTGCTGGATCAGCATAATGCGGTTTATCTGGTGCCGCAGCGATTGGCTGATGAGTCGGGCAATCCGCTGCTGCGGTTTATCTTACGGCAGGAATCGCGCCATATGGCCCGGTTTGAGGTTGAAACCTGCCAGCAGTTTGACCAGGTGGTATGGGTGACAGCCGAAGATAAAACGGCCGTGTCTCAGGCCGCCCGCGCCGCCGCCAAAATTACTGGTTCGGTAATACCAATTTGTGTAGACCCCAACGCCAAACCTGTGGTGAAGCGGGCCGATAGTGCCGGCCGCGTCACCTTTTTAGGTGGGCTGCATTGGCCGCCTAATGCCGCCGGTATTGTCTGGTTTGCGCGGGAAGTATGGCCGCACATTCTACGAGAAGCGCCTACAGCCAGATTAACCGTAATCGGCAAGAACCCCCCGGCCGAATTGAGCCAGCCCGGTCTGGTCAATGTAGAGGTAACGGGGTATGTGGCGGATGTGATGCCTTATTTGCAGGAGACAGCCGTGTTTATCGTGCCGCTTCATGCCGGTGGCGGGATGCGGGTTAAAATTGTGGATGGCTGGTCATGGGGATTGCCCATAGTCAGCACCACCATTGGCGCCGAAGGCATTACTTATACACACGGGCAAGACATTCTCATTGCCGACGACGCGGCTGCATTTGCTCAGGCCACTCTGCAACTGCTGCAACAACCGGAAAGAGCCGGTCAACTGGCGTTGGCCGGGCGGCAAACGTTGGAATCCTATTATGACTGGCACAAAATCTATCCCCAATGGGCCGAGATTTACACATAGCTATGACACAAAAATTGCTCCAAAATCCCAAACGAATGCTTTTTGTTATTATCGTACTTTCCGTTTTTTTGCGCATACTATCTGCCCTGTATTTTGGCAATCAGGTTGAGGAACTGCCCGGCACTTTTGACCAGATTTCTTACCATAACCTGGCCATGCGTATCAACGGCGGGTATGGTTTTACCTTTGGGGTGGGGTGGTGGCCGGTAACGGAGGCCAATGCGCCCACAGCCCATTGGAGTTACCTGTACACCTACTATGTGGCGTTTGTATACAAACTATTTGGGCAAAACCCTGTGGTCGCCCGGCTTTTCCAGGCGGTGATTGTGGGGATTTTGCAGCCGTATCTGGCTTACCTGATTGGGCGGCGGATTTTTAATACGACAGTGGGGTTGATAGCGGCGGCGCTCACGGCCGTATACATCTACTTTGTCTACTATGCTGCCGCCCTTATGACGGAACCGTTTTACATCACCTTAATCCTGGCATCCCTGTATGTCACCATGCTCCTGGCTGATTCCGAAAGAAAGCCAGACATCAAATGGGCATTGCTTCTTGGTTTTTTATTTGGCCTGATCGTTTTGCTGCGCCAGCTATATTTGTTGATCATCCCATTTCAGCTCTTATGGCTTTTGTGGGCGCGATGGCGGCGGGATAAGTGGTTTCCCCTGGCCGAAGCCATTTTGGCTGGCGTCATTATTGTGGCAATGGTACTACCCTTTACTTACTCGAATTACAAACGGTTCAATCGTTTTGTGTTGTTGAACACAAATGCCGGTTATGCTTTTTTCTGGGCCAACCATCCGGCTTATGATACGCGCTTCATTCCCCTGCGGGACGATTATACGGAGCTTATCCCTGAGGAACTGTTATCCCAACATCTTGATGAGGCGGCGCTTGATCAGGAGTTGTTGAAGCTTGGTTTGTCCTTTATCACAGACGATCCGGTTCGGATTGCCCAGCTATCCCTGAGCCGGGTCCCTGCTTATTTTATGTTTTGGCCCTCGGCTGATTCGGGCGCGGTAAGCAATGTCACCCGTGTTGGCAGTTTTGGGCTGCTGCTGCCGTTTATGCTCTATGGCGTATTTTTGGCTCTGCGCCGCAACTGGTCATGGTCACTTTTGCAGCATCCCATCTTTTTGTTGCTGCTATTTGCCATTTTGTATACAGGTATCCATTTGCTCTCCTGGGCATTGATTCGTTACCGGCTGCCGGTGGATGCGGTGCTTTTGATTTTTGCCGGGTATGGCCTGTTCGACCTGGCGCAGCGGTTTGTGCCTAAAGTCTGGCCTCAGATTGAAGTTAACCCTTCATAATTTTGTAAGTTTGATCTTAACGTTCCAGTTCTACAGTGCCAGCAGTAAATGAAGATAAGTAAGAGCCATTGAGTATACTTTGCGGAGGTGCGAGCTTTGCATCCAACAGTCAATTCCATTGAGAAATCAGTAGGGACTCCATTTAACCCGTTTGACAAGGTTTCGGTCTTTTTCCAATACAACCAATGGCGGTTCCTCACCGTTTTCCTGATCATTAATGACATTTCGATGGTAGGAATAGCATTCCTGCTGGCGTATTTTGTGCGATTTTATTCAGCCCTTCCTCTGTTTGAAATCAGTATTGCTCCTGTTTACGATTATTATCGCAATATCAGCCTGTTTTTGAACCCCATGTGGGTGATTGTGTTTTGGGGATTTGGTCTCTATAACCGGCGTAACTTGTTGGGTGGTACACAAGAATACTCGCTGATTTTCAAGGCCATCAGTCTGGGGATTATGGTGGTAGTGATTTTCAGCTTTTTGCATGTGGATTTTATCCTGGCGCGCGGCTGGTTGTTAATTGCCTGGCTGTTTACATTTCTATTTGTCAGTTTTGGTCGCTTTTGGATTCGCCGCATTATTTATGCGCTGCGTAGGCGGGGTTATTATTTGTCGCCGGCGCTGATTGTGGGGATAAACGAAGAAGGGAAGCTCTTGGGGGAGCAACTGGTGGGCTGGCAAACCTCCGGCCTACATGTGCTGGGGTATGTGGATGATCATGCGAAGCCGGGTACGGCCGTGTACAAACAACTGCAATGTCTGGGTGACACCCAACATTTGGATCATTTAATTGCCCGGTATGGCATTGAGGAACTCATCATTGCCACCAGTTCCATGACCCGTCATGAAATGCTCAGCATCTTTAAGCGATACGGCTTGGTCAGTGGGTTAAACCTCAGGCTCTCATCTGGTCTGTTTGAAATCATCACCACCGGTTTAGAAGTCAAGGAGATGGCCTGTACACCATTAGTTCGGGTGCAAAAAGTACGTATGACCGGGATGGACAGTGTTTTTAAGCTGATGTTAGATTACGCGATCATTTTTTCCGCTATGCTGGCTGTGCTGCCACTGATGTTATTGATAGCCGTTGTCATCAAGCTGGATTCCCCAGGCCCCATTATTTATCGGCGGCGGGTGATGGGTATTAACGGTCGTCAATTTGATGCCTATAAATTCCGTACCATGCACGTGAATGGAGACGAGATTTTGGCGCAGCATCCAGAATTGCAAAATGAGTTGTCTGAAAATCACAAACTGAAAGAAGATCCGCGTATCACCCGCGCGGGCCGTTTTTTGCGTAAGGCCAGCCTGGATGAGTTACCGCAACTGTTCAATGTCCTCAAGCGACAGATGTCCCTGGTAGGTCCGCGCATGATTTCGCCGTCAGAAATGGAAAAGTACAATGATTGGGCATTAAACTTGCTGACCGTATTGCCGGGCATTACCGGTCTGTGGCAGGTCAGCGGTCGTTCCGATATTTCGTATGACGAAAGAGTCAGGCTGGATATGTATTACATTCGGAATTGGACTATATGGCTAGATATTCAGCTTTTAATACAGACAATTCCGGCCTTGTTGAAAGGTCGGGGAGCCTATTAGCAACCCCCGTTATTTCGGCTGAGAAATTCGGCCGACTAAAAAGAGAAAACTATGATCATTGTTCAAACGCCTCTACGTGTGAGTTTTTTTGGCGGGGGGACGGATTTTCCTTCTTATTACCAACAAGAAGGGGGGTGCGTCCTGAGTACCGCCATTGACAAATACATCTTTGTTACCATTAAAGAACGGTTTGATCGCAAGCTGCGTGTGGGCTATACCAAAACAGAAATGGTAGATAACCTGGAAGAGGTTCACCATGAACTGATCCGTGAAGCATTACGCAAAACAGGAATCACTGAAGGTGTGGAAATAACCACAATGGGGGACATCCCATCGGAAGGTTCCGGGCTGGGGTCATCGGCGACCGTGACGGTAGGCGCCCTTCATGCCATGTACAGCCTGAAAGGTGAACTAGTTTCGGCTGAAGAATTAGCGCAGCAGGCGTGTGAGATTGAGATAGGTATATTGGGTAAACCAAGCGGCGTTCAGGATCAATATATTGCCGCTTATGGCGGCTTTCGTTTTATGGAATTTGGTACCGATGGTAGTATACGCTCTGAACGAATTCCGTTAACCTCCGAGCAGCGCAAGAAGCTTAATGAAAATACGATGCTCTTTTTCACCGGCGTCACACGCCGCTCGGATTCTGTATTAACCGAACAAAAACAGAATATCCGCGACAAATTATCCATTCTGAAAGAAATGAAGCATATTGCTTTTATTGCTCGTGAGGAAGTGGCGGCGGGGAAGATTGATATTATTGGCGAGTTGTTACATGAGAGTTGGCTGCTCAAGCGCCAACTGGCCAGCCAGGTGAGCAATGGGCAGCTTGACGAAATCTATTGTCTGGCTCGTAAGGCAGGGGCTATTGGCGGAAAAATTTCTGGCGCCGGTGGGGGCGGCTTTTTATTGTTGTATTGTCCATACGAATGCCAGGATGCAGTGCGGAAATCTTTAAACGGGTTGCAGGAGCTGCAATTTAAAATTGAACCAGATGGTTCAAAAGTTATTTTTAATTATTTGCGAGCCTAGTCTTATGGGAGTATGCGTATGAACCAACAGATTAATCAATACATTTTTGATTTGAAAAACACGCTGGATATGTTGCCGTTGGCGTTAATTGATCAGGCCATTGGCATATTACATGAGGCGCGACTAGACGGCCGTCAGATATTCATCATGGGTAATGGTGGCAGCGCTTCCACAGCTTCCCATTTTGTCTGTGATCTGAGCAAAAATACGCGCCAACCGAGCTGGCCCCATTTCAAAGTCATTGGCCTAACAGATAATATGGCTTCTTTTTCCGCGTTTGCTAACGATGAAGGTTATGCCTCGGTCTTTGCGCAGCAGTTAGCCCCCTTTATTCAACCGGACGATATTGTGATCGGTATTTCCGCCAGTGGCAATTCACCAAATGTGTTAGAAGGCATGACCCTGGCCAATGAGGTCGGCGCGTATACTATAGGATTTACCGGTTTTGATGGCGGCAAACTCAGCGGGATGGTTGACCTGGATTTGCATGTAGACAGCCACTGCATTGAACATGTTGAGGATATTCATTTGATGCTGGAGCATTTAATTGTATCTATGTTACGCCAACGGGCTTTAGTCAGGCAGACCTGACAGGTTTCAGAAAACCTGTCAGGTCTATTGTCCGGAATCAAAAAAGCCCGGCATCATGATGCCGGGCTTTTGTATTTATGGAGTAGGTAAATCAGGTTCAGGTAGAAGGCGCTGTATCAGCCTGATAATCACGAGAGCTGGCAGCTTCACTGCGAGTCTCAACAATCGGCATTTCGCTCCACTCTTCGTGCCGGCTCATTCGTGCTGATAATGCACAAACAGAAATGACGATCACGGCCGTTACCAAAAAATAGATTCCAATTGCTGCTAACCAGATCATCTTAAAGTATCTTCCTCTTCACTTCTAACTGCCCCATTATCATACTTGCATAAAAAAATGTTGACAACATTGTATAAACATGTGCCCCCAATTGCATTAGTACGCTAGACCCATGCCCAGACCCGCAACGTAGATTGGTTCAATCCGAAACATTGGGCCAATCTGCGTTAATTGTAAGTTATACCTAAAGTGTTCTCGGATATAACTACGGGGATTATTTGCAAGGTTATTTTCCTTTCCATTTACTATCCGATTGGAAAACCGGGTAGGTAGTGGTAAAGGCAGGTTCTATGAATTCAGAATATGGGAAAGAGCAATCATGCCCAAACGTAATATTTTAGTTTTGGTTTCTATTCCTTTGCTGGTCGCCATTATCTTTCTATCAGTAATGGATGTCGAAGCCATTGGGACAAGTCGAGTTGCCTTTGATAACACCCCCCCCATTCCCACCAGAACTGCACCGGCCGTGACCGGCACACCCATTCCACTAACCGGACGTCAGGAAGCCCCATCTATCTCGTTCTCCACCGGCATTCTTGACGATTTTAACCGGCCTAATGGGCCATTGGGCAGTAACTGGTCTGGCGCCACAGCAAATTATGCCATCACTTCTACTCGGCTCCTGGTTAGTCCAGGCAATGATGAGGATATTTACTGGAACGCCTCTCCATTTGGCGTCGGCCAGGTGGTAAGCGTAACCTTATCCACCATTGACGCGGCCGCGGAAGAAATTGGCCTGATTCTAAAAGCGCAGAACATTACCGATGCGCCGCCGGCGCTGATCGATGTCTTCTATAACCCGGCTGGGGGTTACGTGCAGGTATGGACGTATAGCGAGACCCAGAGCTGGAACCAGCGCGGGACCAATATACCAGTTTCCTATAGTAATGGGGATGTATTTGGCGCTCATGCCAGAGCTAACGGCCAGGTGGAAGTATATAAAAATGGTCAATTGATAGATAGCCGTGATGTCACGGACTGGCCATTTTATGCCTACGATGGGTATATTGGCCTGTTCAACATTAACGCTGGCACTACAATCCTGGATGACTTTGGCGGAGGTACTACAGATAATGCCCCGACACCCACGCCACCGCCGCCGCCTTGCACCAATCCATTGACGTGCAACCCGGTTTCTTCTATAAGCACCCGCTGGCGCTGTAATACTCTTGATTGTCCTCCCAACACCGCAGATTGGACGGGAGCGGTGATTGCCTGGCCATGGTATACTGCATTTGAGTCAAATAACCGTGTAAATCTCAACTCGCGCACCGTATACCCCTTTGCCGGTAATTCTGATGCCCCTCTTTTTGCTTATATGAAAGATTGGGCTGATGGTTGCCAGATTACGGCCGTTTCTGGCACCGTTGTGATTATTGAGTGGGAGCGTGGTTCAGAAGCGTGGACGGCGACAACTCTGCTGCCAGGCCAAACTTACACAGTCACGCTCTCATCGCCAGAAAATGGCGTCTTGATTGAAGGCCCTGATGAAGTATTGGATGAGTTTCGGGTATCACTTTCTAACTGTACACCACCGTCTTCCCCTCGGTCGTTTGGCGAGACCTCTAACATGAATAGCACCAGTGCTGGACATGGAGACCGGTTATACGCCCAACAGACCTCATTAGGGGGAAGCGGCGACTTACAAAGTATCAGCATTTATATAGACAATCAAAACCCTTCTGGACAGTTACGTCTGGGGATTTACAATGATAATGGCGGCAGTCCCGGTACACTTTTGGGCGAAACAGCACCTTTTGCACCGGTCCATGGGTGGAATACGCAAAACGTCCTCACGCAAACGGCCCTGGTGGCGGGCACGTACTGGTTAGCTTTTGTGCCAGAGACAAATTCCATGAGATTTGCGATGGTAAACGGTACAGGCGTAAACTGGCATACTTCCCATACCTTTGCCAACTTGCCTGGTTCTTTCCCGGTTTCTCCGATTAGTCAAACTGTCAAGTTTTCAATTTATGCCACCATGATTCAGGGACCAACGGCCGTTTCTCTGGAAAGTTTGTATGCACAGCAATACCGCTCACCACTCTTTCTTCTCCTGGCAATGGGTTTGTTGGGTATCTCTATCACGACTATTACTGTGATTGTTGGCAGAAAGTACCGTCGCCTTGTTTAATATCAGTAGAACATGGTTTGCAGGTAGCATTATCAACAAGGTGAAACGGCCGTCAACCCCCATTGACGGCCGTTTTTGTTTCTTACCCCCACCTCTTTACAGCCCCCGCACATTCCCTTCATAATCCCTTAACAACTTCGCGTTACTCTACTGGAGGTAAAGGACAAATGACAAATGACAAAGGACGATGCCCATGTCAAAAACCATTCTTGTTGTTGATGATGAAGAGCGGCTGGTGGCTCTGGTAACCGCATATCTGGAACAGGGCGGATTTCGGGTGGTAGCGGCGGGCAACGGCCGTGACGCCCTCTTCCTCGCTCGCCAGGAAAAACCTGATCTCATCTTGCTCGATTTGATGATGCCTGAATTGAACGGCCATGAATTCCTGCGCCGGCACCGCCAGGAGCGAAATACCCCGGTGATTCTGCTCACCGCCAAAGTCGAAGAGGATGATCGTGTGCTGGGTTTAGAACTGGGTGCAGATGATTATGTGACCAAGCCCTTTAGCCCCCGTGAACTGCTGGCGCGCGTGCGCGCCCTGTTGCGGCGTACCGGCCAAAATTTACCCGATGCCGGCGTTTTGCGCGCCGGGCCTATTACGCTGGACAAAGACAGCTATATGGTAAAAGTAGACGATGTCCGTGTTGATCTCACCCGCTCCGAGTTTGATCTGCTGGCGGCCATGATGGCTGCGCCCGGTCATACCTTTTCCCGTTTCGATTTGTTGGAGAGGTTACAGGGGGATACCTTTGAAGGGTATGAACGCACGATTGATGTCCATATTAAAAACCTGCGCGCTAAAATAGAACCCAATCCACGCCAGCCCTGTTACATTGAAACCGTGTATGGTGTGGGTTATCGCTTTGCCCCGGAGTAAGATGTCTGTTTTTCCGCACTTTAGACGCTCACTGGCTCTAAAACTAACGCTGGCCTTTTTATTTGTCAGCCTGACCGGCATTGCCCTGGTTTCCTTTCTGGCCAGCCGCATCACGGCCGTTGAATTTGGCAACTATATCACTGAACAAAATCAGACTCTCCTGGCAGAGCAGTTAGCCGATTATTACACGGCCAATGGTGGTTGGACGGGCGTTCACCAGTTGATGCCCCGTATCTTAGGCCGGCATATGATGGGGATGGGGGGCGCGGTCGCCGAGCGTAACCCCTTTGCCATCACCGATGCCCAGGGCGTGGTTGTGCTGCCTGGCGGTGGACTGCGCGTGGGGGAACGGATAGCCCTGACTCTGGCCCGCACCGGCGCCCCCATTGTCGTCAATGGCGAAGTGGTTGGATATGTGGTGGAACCCGGCGAAGCCGAACAGCGGCAAATGCAGGCATTTTTCGCCCGGCGCGTCAACCTGGCAATTTTGCTGGCAGCGGTGGGGGCAGTAGGCGTCTCGTTGCTGTTGGCCGGGGTGTTGTCGCGTAATCTGACACGGCCGTTACAAGAACTCACCCACGCCACTCACCAGATGACCCAGGGATACCTGGCCCAGCAAGTGCCCGTTCGCAGCGAAGACGAACTGGGACAGCTTGCCGCCTCCTTTAATCAGATGAGCGCGCAAGTGGCGCAGTCACAGGCCTTGCGCCGCCAGATGACGGCCGATATTGCCCACGATCTGCGCACCCCACTCAGCATCATCCTCGGTCATGCTGAAGCCCTGCGAGATGGCGTATTGCCGGCCAACCAGGCTACATTGGACATTGTTTACGATGAAGCGCGGAGGCTCAACAGGCTCATTGAGGATTTACGCATCCTATCCCTGGCTGAAGCAGGTGAACTGCCACTGGCGCTGCGCCCGGTTTCGCCGCAGTCGCTGCTAGAGCGTGTGTACACCGCCCATTTGCCCCAGGCAGCCGACAAACAAATCGCATTAGGATTGGATGTTTCCGCCCAATTGCCGTTGGTGCAGGTAGACCCCGACCGTATGGCGCAGGTATTAGATAACCTGGTGGGCAATGCGCTGCGGTTTACACCGGCAGACGGCCGTGTGACCCTTTCCTCCCGTCGTCAGGATCATGCTGTTTTGCTTTCGGTGCAAGATAGCGGCCCTGGCCTTTCACCGGACGCCCTGGCTCATGCGTTTGATCGTTTCTATCGTGGCGACGCTGCCCGCCAGCGCTACCCCGATGGCGGCTCCGGTCTGGGATTAGCCATTGTCAAATCACTGGTAGAAGCGCAGCACGGCCGTGTCTGGGCAGAAAGCCAGCCAGGTCAGGGTGCCGCCTTTTGCATCCTCTTACCAACCTACCAGACCACTTCCCCATAACCCACCTCCCCATAACCCATCAAATTCGCGTACAATGGGGATTATTTTCCCATTGGTTCAACGGAGGGTTGTATACGATGAACGGATTAGACATTCTCAAGTACGGTCATTTTACGGTATTGGGCGCGGTCAAAGATTTGCCGGAAACGGACTGGGAAACAGCCGGGGTCTGTGGCGTCTGGTCGGTCAAGCAGATCATTGCCCATCTGGCCTCATTTGAGCAATTGCTGATAGAGATTCTCGAAAATTTGTCAGGCAGCGAACCCGGCCCGACGCTGGAACGGTATAAAGCCGATTATCTGGCGTTTAACGATGTGGAAGTAGACGCTCGCCAGCAGTTGAGTGTGGCGCAAACGATGGCCGAATATGAAACCCTTCAAGCGCAAACGATGCCCCTGCTGGCCCAAATTCCTGAAGCAAAACGGCGCGAAAATGGACTTCTGCCCTGGTATGGCGCGGACTATGACCTGGACGACTTCATCGTCTACACCTATTGCGGCCACAAGCGGGAGCATTGCGCCCAGATTGCCGTCTTTCGGGACCAGATCAAGCGTTAGGCAGTCCTGCCAGGACGGGGGAGTTTGATTGCACAAGGCTTGACAATGTTTCAAGAATGATTTACACTGTTAACTATGTTATCGGCGTAAACAATCCAATACCCCATGACCCTTACCAGACGAGAACTGAGACGAGAAGAAACAGAGGCTGAAATTAAAGATGTGGCCCGGCGGCAGATTGCTACAATGGGTGCGACGGCACTTTCGTTGCGCTCCATTGCCCGCGAAATGGGGCTGACGGCTCCGGCGCTTTATCGTTACTTTCCCAATCGGGATGCGCTGGTGACGGCGTTGATTGTGGAGGCGTATCAATCATTGGCGGCGGCGATGATGATGGCGGAAGCGGTTCAGGCGAGGGATGACTTTCACGGCCGTTTTCAATCCATCGCTTTTGCTTTCCGTGAATGGGCGGTGCAGCATCCCCAGGATTTTACCCTCATCTATGGCACACCCATCCCCGGCTATGAGGCCCCCCGTGAGCAAACGGTCGCCCCTGCCTCCCAGGTCTTGCAAGCCATCGGTTTTGTGCTGATAGAAGCGTGGCAGATGGGGCGGTTAAACGTGCCCCCGGTTTATGAGGAAATCCCACCGGCCATGCACACGGTCGTGACCGAAATCCTTCAATCCCTGCCTACAGAAGTCCCCGCAGCTGGCGTGGTGTTGACCATGACCATATGGGCGCGGCTCTATGGTGTGGTCTGGGGTGAATTGTACGAACACTTTGTCCCCGGTCTGGCCGAATCAGGGGTGCTGTACCAGATGGAAGTGGCGGCTATTTGCGCAGAATTGGGATTTCAGTGAACGGTAATTGGGTGGGCGGATAGCCATTCATAGCTTTACATAAAACTATGTTTGACATACGTCTGCGCACTGGCGGTTGTTTTTACCTGCCTGTTAACCGTGGCCTGTTGGCACAAGCCACCAAAGGTTTGTAGTAGGCACTTTAGTGCCGTCAGCAGGCGATAAATCGCCTACTACAAACGATGTTCAAGGGAGATAATAATAATGGACAACAGAGAAACGCGATATATCATTTTTGGTAGCGGCCCACTGGGGTTATCGGTGATGGATGCCCTGATAGAATACGAAAGAAACTGCATCACCATTGTCAACCGGCGTGGCGTAGCCGACGAACCGTTGCCTGCCGGTGTCCAGGTAATAGCCGGGGATGCCACCAGACCTGACACTGTTGCCCAACTTTGCGCCGGGGCGGATGTGGTGTTCCACTGTGCCCAACCGAAATATACGGAATGGCCGGAAAAGTTCCCGCCCATTACGATGGGAATTTTGGAGGGAGTTGCCCGCACCAATGCCCGGCTGGTGATGGGAGATAACCTCTATATGTATGGCCCGACGAACGGGCAGCCAATCCATGAGGATTTGCCGTATGCGGCTGCCGGGCATAAGGGGAAAACCCGCGTAGCCATGGCCCGGGCTGTGCTGGACGCCCATCAGGCGGGCAAAGTGCGGGCAGCGATTGGGCGTGGCTCCGATTTTTATGGCCCGCGTGTATCAGGATCGGCCCTCGGCGACATCTTTTTTGGCCCGGCGTTAGCGGGGAAAACGGTGAATGTGTTAGGCAGTCCCGATTTGCCACACAGCTACACCTTCATCCGTGACTTTGGCCGGGGGTTGGTGACGTTGAGCGAGCAGGAAGTGACTTACGGCCGTGCCTGGCACATCCCCAATCCTCCCACCATCTCTACCCGTCAGTTTGCCAACCTGGTGGCGAATGAGATCGGCCGGCCGGTTAAACTGCGCGCTGCCGGCAAATGGATGATTGCTGCCCTGGGCCTGTTTGTGCCCGAAGTCCGGGAGATGAAGGAGATGTTTTACGAATTTGCCGAACCGTATGTGGTGGACCACAGCCAGTTTGTGGCCGCCTTTGGTGACCGGCACACAACGTATGAAGAGGCAATCCGGGAGACCGTCGCCTGGTTTAGAAATCATGCTTGAGGCGACGAACTCATCATCAAACTTGATCGGCGCCCGATATTCCACCACCGTTTGACGGTGTGAAAGTCAAAGCCAGTGGCCGCCTGTTGCCAGACGTTATAATCCCGCCAGCGCAGATATTCGGTCACGGCCGTGTCAAAATAGGTCAGGTAGTGGGCATTAAACACCACACCTTGCGCGTCTTCTCCGAATACCGCACCCGAAAGGGGAAAAAGAAGGGAAAGTCACTCTTTTGCATCATGCTCCCTCTTGTTGATGTGCCCGCCATAAATCGGCCAGGGCCGTAACCGCTTCCCCTGCTGCCCGATCAAAACCTTGCCACCGGGCCACTGCCTCTGGATGATTCTCGCGTAACCATTTGAAAGTCGGCCCCACCTTCGCCATCACCCGCTGCCGTTCAGTGTCGTCGGGCGGCAGAATATGAAATTTCTGAATACGGCCGTCAGCAAAGGTAAATTCTGCCTTACCTGTCATGCCGCCCGTCCCAATGGCCCGGCTCAATTCATGCTCGTTCCAGAAGGTACAGCGAACGACGTTGCCTTCTATTTCAAAATCTCGGAATTCCACCAGGGTGTGTGATGCCAGATCATATTCATGGGCAGCGCGAATGACGGCCGTGCCCACATAACTCTCCCCACCAGACACAATTTCGCCCGCCTCTGTAAACATGGCCACACACGCTTCAATATCGTGCCGGTTGCAGGCAGCCTGATACGCTCCCAGTAGTTCAATGTATGGTTGATCCGTAGACATCTTATTGCTCCAAAACTAAAAATAGACAATCAGGCATAGTTCATAAAGCGCAAACTGTGCTTTGCAAATCATCCGCAATTGTCATTCCGAGCGGAGTCTGCGGAGCGAGGAATCCCTCCTCGAAGACTCGTCGGAATAACACGAAAAGGCTCAGATTTTTGTTGACAGTGTACTCAATCCTGCCGGTCATTCTTCCGGTTCAGCCACAGTAATGTTGCCGACAGAATACTGGCTGCGCCGATGATGCTCCAGCCAACCTGGCCCAGCCGCTTTTCAATTTTGTCATATCGCTTCAGCATTTCCCGGTCAGACTGCACCCGGATTTGCCCCTGTTCGGCCATCGTTAGCAGGCGTTGCACACGGGCAGGGGTGGAGAGATACGGCCGTATCAACCCCCACGCCGCCTCCCATGTCCACTGCTGCGCCTTCTGATCTCTGATCAGGCCCTCGCCGTACTTTTCAAAGTAATACCAGGGGTTGATCTCTTCATCTAGCTGCGATACCAGCCCGGAGACCATGCCAATGGCCCGCCCCAGGTAAATAAAATCTTGTGGTATCTGGATAGGAAACTCAAACAACAGGTCGCGGAACTCCTCACCGATCTCCTGAATCTCTTTTGGATCAGGGCGCGTCAGTTCCAACAAACTGCGTCCCCAAATACGTTCCAACACCGCCGTTTGTGCTTCAGCAATACGGTCTAAATCCGCGCCGGGCAGGAAGAAGCCCAACCGGGCATATGCCTGCGTCAGCGCCCGGCCATCTTTTTGCAGGACGCTGATCAACACCTGGCGCAAATTTTCACCCATCAGGTCGGGCACGCGCCCCACCATGCCAAAGTCTACAAAGGTCAACCAAAACGGCCGTGCCAACTGCGGTGGCGCGTCTCCATTGGCCGACACGGCCCAGGGCAGGTCGGTGCGTGGGCGCACAAACAAATTGCCCGGATGCGGGTCGGCATGGAAAAACCCTTCCTGGAAAATTTGGTGGAAATAGGTGTCCAGCAGCGTCTCTGCCACCGCTTTGGGGTTAACGCCTATCGCTTCCATACCGACCACATCTGTAATTTTGATCCCCTCCACATTTTCCAACACAATCACCCGGCGCGTGGAATGTTGGCGATAAACAGCGGGAATGTAGACCCGGTCACTGTCCGCATATAGTTCGGCAAAACGCTCCACATTTTCTGCTTCCAGCACATAATCCAGTTCTTCCCAAAGGGTGCGGGCGAACTCGTCCAGCAGCGCCGGCACGTTCGCGCGGCGGCGGATGGGCTTGTAGTGCATGACCAAACGCGCCACTACCTGTAGCGCATTCAGGTCGGTGCGCACAATTTCTTCAATATCCGGGCGTTGAATTTTGATGACAACGGGGATGGGGTCGCTGGGGCTGTGCAGCCAGGCGCGGTGTGCCTGCCCCAGTGAGGCGGCTGCCAGCGGTGTTTGCTCAATGCGGTCAAAACGTTGATCGGCGTCGGGCAATTCGGCACGTAACACGGCCATCATGCGCGATGAGGGTTCTGCCGGAACTTCATCCTGCAAACCGCGCAGCTCTTCTGTTACTTCCACCGGCAGCACATCCACGCGAGAGCTTAGGAACTGGCCCAGCTTGATCATCACGCCGCCCATTTCCAACGCCAGCGCGCGGAAACGACGGGATGAGCGCCGTATCCGCGGCGATCGCCGGGCGCGTGCCCAGTCTCCCAACAATGGCAGACGTGCCACCAGCAAATCCCACAAGATAATTTGCAGGATAATGCCGCCAAAAAAGAGCAAGATGCGCCGGTAACGGCCGTACACCTGAAATGGCGCACCCCCTTGCGGCAGCATGTAATCGTCAGCAGGCAGAGGGGCACGGTCGTGCGGATGGGGCTGCACACGGCCGTTTGTATGGGCTGTTACCTGCTCTTGCTCAGAAATTGCCATGACGGGCAATTATCCCTCTGATTGACCCCAGGCACAAACGGGAATGGGCGGCAAGTTGCAAGTGGCATGTAGCAGGTCATCACTTGCCACCTGCAGCTAGTCACTGGTCACTTGTCACTTGTCACTTGCCACCTGCTACCTGCCGCCTCCTCCTATAGCCCCTCAGTCATGGTACAACAATCAGGTAAACAACACGGCCGTTCTCCCCTATAATTCCGGCAGGCAATAACGGGTATTGCCGCAATCAACCCACCGCCGTAAACTGGTAATCGGTGAACGGTTATCGGTGAGCAGTGAGCAGTGAGCAGTAATCGCATCACGCATCACGCATCACGGGGAAGATTGCGCCGGTTATCTGCAAAAGCAGAGCGGCAAAAGCAGAGTGCCAGGTAGAAGTGCGCGCCTTCTCTCTGTGCGTATCTTAAAGCAAGCGTTATATCCCATATCCCAATTTGTATGGCTGCTACTATTTCCTGATACAGGATGGGTGCTGAAAATGAACAAGCAACGTATGGTATCTCCTACTTCAGAGCTGAAAGACGCCTCCAGCGGGCATGTACTCACATTTCAACTGGCAGCGCAACGGTATGGTTTGCCGGTCACGGACGTCAACCAGATCATTGAAATCGTAGCCATTACCCATCTGCCACAAATGCCCCAGGGGATTCAAGGGGCGATTAACGTTCACGGCCGTGTTGTGCCTGTCATAGATTTGCGCCTTCGTTTTGGCCTGGACTGTATGCCCTACCATTTGCACACCCCGCTCATCCTGGTAGAGGCTGGCGACCAGCTTTTGGCGCTAATTGTAGATGCCGTACACGAGGTGGTGGAAGTGGCTTTGCCCACACACGATGCCCCATCTGTGGTGCAATACGGTCAGGAATTGATTCCCCTCATAGATACTGCCCATCTACTAAATCAGCAGGAGCAGCAGCAGTTGGCTCAACGGTTGCCCGCCTCATCATCCCGCTCTGCCACCAATGGCAAAAATGGCATTAACCGACAAGCGCCAGGAGCGGCTCTGTTATGATTGACCACCGGCTGGAAGATAACCTCTTCTGGCAGTTCCGTGATCTGGTGCAGTCCGCCAGCGGTCTTTATTTTCCTGATAAAAAGCGGGCAGAACTAGAAACGGCCGTATACAAAGCTTTGCAGACCGCCCCCCAGGGTATCACCGATCCGGTGGCCTACTACCAGCACTTACGCTTCGGCGCGTCAGCCCAGGCCCGGCTGGAAATGACCCGCCTGCAAAACCTGCTGACCGTTGGCGAAACCCATTTCTTCCGTGACAGCGCCCAATTTGATGCGCTGACGCAGCACATCCTGCCCGCCTTGATCAGCCGCAAACGCGAAGCAGCGGCACTGTTGGGCAAAACGGTTCCCCCCCAACTGCGGCTGTGGAGCGCCGGCTGCGCCACCGGCGAAGAAGCGTACTCCCTGTCCATCCTGCTGCACGAACTGATCCCTGATATAAGCAACTGGCGCATTCTCATTCTGGCTACGGACATCAACGAAAATTATCTGGCGCAGGCGCGCCAGGCCACCTACGCCGAATGGTCGTTCCGCGAGGGGCGGGCGCAGCAGTTACGCCCGCATTACTTCACGCCTGCCAGGCAGAACGGCCGTGACCTTTACCAACTGCGAGATGAGGTGCGCCGCCTGGTCACATTTGCCCCCCATAACCTGGCTGCCGACGATTTTCCAGATGCCGCCACCAATACCGTTTTCATGGATGTGATCTTGTGCCGCAATGTCTCCATTTACTTTGCGCCGGAAACCACACGGCAGGTGGTGGGGCGGTTTCATCGGGCACTGGTGGAGGGCGGCTGGCTGGTGGTGGGACACGCAGAACCCTCGTTGACCACGTACAGCGCCTTCACCGGGCACATTGTGGCCGGGACATTGGTGTATCAAAAAGGGGGAACTACGGCCGTCAGACCAACCCCGCTTCCCTCACAACCTTTGCCACAGCCGCCAGCCCTACCCGTCCCCGATGTGTATGAAGAGGCGCAGCGGTTATTGCATCACGGCCGTGTTGAAGAAGCCGTCACCCTCCTGGAAAAAGCTGCCGCGACCGCGCCGCCGCAAGCTGCCACCCTCTGTTTGCTGGCCCGCATCCATGCCGACCGGGGGCAGTGGGCACAGGCGCGCGCCTGGTGCGAAAAAGCACAGACAGTTGATCCCTTATTGCCGGAAGTTTATTATGTGTTAGCCATGATTGAAGAACACGAAGGCCGCCCGGAAGCGGCCATCCACAATTTGAAAAAAGTGTTATATCTGGACCCGGAACGGCCGTTGGCCTACTTCCATCTGGCTGTGTTATACAAAAAACAATCGCAGGTGATGATGGCGCAGCGGGCGCTCAAAAACGTGTTGCACCGCATGGAATCTATCCCCGCCGATGCCCTCCTGCCCGGCACCGACCACACCAGCGCCCGGCGGCTGACGGCCGTAGCCCAGCAGATGTTGGAAGAGATCGGGTGAGCAGGTGAAAGGGTGACACCTGCTCACTCTTTCACCTGCTCACCCACTCATTTTCAGTACGACGATGGAAACACAGTCTCCCATCACCATCATTGACCCCGACTACACCCCCGTGCAGGTGGCGGCGATTCTGGCGCGGCGGGCGCAAGAGTTAGCAAAACCGGCGGCGGCAGAGACAGACGGCCGTTTGCTGCATCTGCTCATTTTCCAGTTAGGCCAGGAACGGTATGCCATTGATGCGGCCCATGTGTTGGAACTCTATCCACCACAGCCCATCACACCCGTGCCGCGAACGCCCGATTATGTGGTGGGTATTTTTAGCGCGCGCGGCCGTTTTCTTTCGGTCATAGATTTACAGGCGGTGTTGGCCCTGCCTGGGCGCAGCCTGCTGGCTACCAGCCAGATTGTGGTGGTACAGGCCGCCGGGATTGAAGTTGGATTTTTGGCCGACCTGGTGGAAGATGTGACGATGGTACTCGACGTGGAAATAGAGCCGCCGCTGACAACCGCCGCAGACGGCATTGCCTCATTCATACGTGGCATTGCGCCGGGCATGTGCGCCATCGTCGAGTTAAATGCCCTCTTTGAGCAAAAACAGTTGGTTGTTTACGAAGAACCGGGCGCCTGATGATGAATAAAGGTAATCGTTCAGACCTGACAGGTTTATTACTCGTTCAACTTGAAGCTTTACAGGCCAAAAACCTGTCAGGTCTCCAGAGGGACTGAACGCTTACAAATAAAGACAGATTTGACCATTTTCTGAGGAACGTATGTTGAAGAATACAACAACCCGCGCGCGGCTTTTTTGGTTGATGGGTGTTTATGGTGTGGCATTGCTGCTGTTGACGGCCGTTGCCCTGTGGCAAATCAATGTTGTCAGCGGCGCTGAGATGGGGTCGGCAGTGGCAGTGATGGTCACGGCCGTGATTATTCTCCTTGTCCTTACCACCATCTTTGGCCTTTTCATCGCCCGCAGCATCACCCGCTCCAAAGAGGCCATCGAAAACACCGTCAACGATTACAATCGCTTTATCGAACGTGTTGCCAGCGGCGACCTCACTGTTCGCCTCTCTGTCAATGGCGTTGATGACGAGATGAGTACCCTGGGGCACAACCTCAATGGCATGGTGGAAAGTATGACCCGCATCACCAATCAGATCAGTGACGCCAGCGCCAACATTTCTGTAGGTGCGGCGGAAATCCTGGCAGCTACGTCGCAGCAGGCCGCCTCCGCCACCGAAAACTCCACCGCCATCTCTCAAACCTCCACCACCATAGACGAAGTACGGGCCATCGCCGAACAAGCCTTCCAAAAGGCGCAGCAGGTGGCCGAGCAATCGCTGTACACCCGCGATGTCTCCCAGATCGGCCAGCAAACCGTCAGCAATACCATCAACAGCATGGCCCAAATCAAGCAGTTGGTGGATGGCATTGCCGAAAATATCCTGCTGCTCAGTGAACAGACGCAGCAAATTGGCGAAATTACCGCTACAGTGAATGACATTGCCGCCCAGAGCAATTTATTGGCGCTGAACGCCTCGGTAGAAGCGGCGCGGGCTGGTGAACACGGCAAAGGTTTTGCCGTTGTCGCCGTGGAGGTGCGCAATCTGGCCGAACAATCCCGCCAGGCCACTGCTCAGGTAAAGGCGATTCTGAACGAGATTCAGCGGGCCACCAATATGGCTGTGATGGCGACGGAAGAGGGCAACAAAGGTGTGGAAGTGGGCGTGCAGCTAACCGGGCAAACGGGCGAGGCCATCCAGCAGTTAGCCGCCAGCATTGCCGAAAGCGCCAACGCCGCTCAACAAATTGTGGCCAGCGCCCAGCAGCAAATGACCGGTATGGAGCAGTTGGCCCAGGCCATGCACAGTATTAATCAGGCCACCGTGCAAAATATGGCCTCCACCCGCCAGGTAGAACTTTCCGCCCAGGAACTCACCTCCCTGGCGCAGCAGATGGAGGCGATTGTGGATAGGTATAAGTTAAAGTAGGACGATTTTGCAAAATCGTCCTACAAAATGTCATGGGATTAAGCGAAGACATCCGCCGCAAACTTATCGCCACGTTCCAGACGGAACAACGCGAACACCTGCAAACCATGATGCAGGGTTTGTTGGCGTTGGAACGGGAACCGGACAGTCCGCAGCGGCAGGCTACACTGGACGAGATTTTCCGTGAGGCGCATAGTCTGAAGGGTTCGGCGCGGGCGGTGGGATTGACGGCCGTCGAAAGCCTCGGCCACGCTCTGGAAGAACTGCTCTCATTGACGAAGGACGGCCGTCTCCCCTTCACGCCCGATCTGTTTGACATGCTCTACCAGTCGTTAGACGCGGTGGAACTGTTGGTGGCCCAGGCGGAAAGCGGCAACACCGCGATTCCTGCCACTGTCTTAGCCCTGCTCGCCCGTCTGGAAACGGCCGTGCAGCAGCCAACCACGCCACAGCCAGCATCCCCACTGCCCACCCCGCCTCCCCCATCTGCTTATCCGCTCCCATCCGCTGCCCCCGATGAGACGATCCGCGTAGCCGTCAGCAAGCTGGATGCGCTCATGGTGCAGTTGAGCGAACTGTTAGCCGTAAAAATTCGCGCCGAACAACGGCTGGCGGAGATAGGGCAGATGCAGCAATTAGCCGCCGCCTGGCAGAAAGAGTGGCGGGTGCAGCGGGCCTATTATCACCGTCTGGTTCGTTGGGCGCCTGATGAGGCAGATGGTACACCGGAAATGGCTTCGGGCCGCAGCCTCCTGCCCAAAGAGCTGCCGCCGCTGCTGGAATTTCTTGACCGTAATCAAGAACAGTTGCGCCAGTTGAATGTTCAGACCAGTACCCTCCACCGTCAGTTTGGCAATGACCTGCTGCGTCTCTCGTTGATTATGGGTGAACTGGAAGAAGGGATCAAACGAGTGCGGATGCTGCCGCTGACCACCATTACCACCCCGTTTGACCGCATGGTGCGTGACCTGGCGCGGCAGCAAGACAAACAGGTAGCCCTGGTCATCATCGATGGCGAGACGGAACTGGACAAGCGGCTGTTGGAGCAGATGAAAGACCCGCTCATGCACCTGCTGCGCAATGCGGTGGATCACGGCATCGAGCCAACGGCCGTGCGCCAGCAATCAAACAAACCACCCCAGGCTACCATTACCATCAGCGCCGGGCAGCAGGGGAACAATGTGATCATCACCGTACAGGATGATGGGGCGGGGTTGGCTGTGGCGCGGTTAAGGGACACGGCCGTGCGCCACCATCTGCTCACCTCCGCCGAAGCCGCCGCTCTCAGCGACGCCGAGGCCGCTGCCCTCATCTTCCGCGCCGGGTTCTCCACCAGCGCCCGCATTACCGATATTTCCGGGCGTGGTGTGGGGCTGGATGTGGCCCGCCAGAATGTTGAGGCGCTGCACGGCAGCCTGACCGTCAACTTTGTCCCAGGGCAGGGCACGACTTTCACCATGATCCTGCCGCTCACCCTGACCAGTTCACGCGGCTTGCTGCTGACGGCGGGTGGGCAAACCTTTGCCCTGCCGTTGACTACCGTGGAGCGGATGCTGTTTGTGCCGCCGCAAGCCATCACCCATCTGGAAGGACGGGAAGTGATTGTAGAGCAGGGCCAGCCCATTGCCCTGGCTTATCTGGCCGATTTGTTAGAGTTACCGGCCACGCCGCCATCTGCCGACCGGCTGACCGTTGTCATCATCGGCGTGGCCGAAAGGCGGCTGGCGCTGGTGGTAGACAGCCTGGTGGGGGAACAAGAACTGGTCATTAAAAGCCTGGGTAGCCAGTTGGCCCGCGTCGGTGGGCTGATGGGGGCTACCACGCTCGGTTCTGGGCAGATTGTGCTGGTGCTGCACGCCGCCGATTTGCTGAAACTGGCAGCCAATTTCGTAAGCCGTGAGTCGTTATCCGTAAACCGTCAGCCGACGAGTCACGCATCACGCATCACGCATCACGGATTACGGGTCATGGATAACGGGTCACGCTCCAAGACTGTCCTCGTCGTAGACGACTCCATCACCACCCGCACGCTGGAGAAGAACATTCTGGAAGCGCAGGGGTATCAGGTGCGGCTGGCGACTAATGGTGAGGAGGCGCTGGGTCTGTTGGTGACGGATGCCCATTTACCAGATGTGATTGTGACCGATGTGAACATGCCCCGCCTGGATGGTTTTGACCTGACGCGGCGGGTGAAACTGGATATGCGCTATAAAGACATCCCGGTCATTTTGGTAACATCGCGTGATTCCCCGGCTGACAAAGCGCGCGGCATTGAAGTCGGCGCTGATGCTTACATTGTGAAAAACCGTTTTGACCAGGGGAATTTGTTGGAGATGATTGAGCAGTTGACTCTGTAAGCCGTTATCCGTAACCCGTGACCCGTAATCCGTGACCCGTCGGATTACGGGTCACGGATTACGGTTTACGAACAAGTATGACCGACCTCCCCCAAACCCCCATCCGCCTCCTCGTGGCCGAAGATTCGCCGGTTTGCCGGGAGTTGCTGGTGACGATTTTCCAGAATACACCGGGTGTACAGGTGGTGGGTGCGGCGCGGGATGGCGCGGAGGCGGTGCGGCTGGCGAAACGGCTGCACCCGGATGTGGTGGCGATGGATGTGTATATGCCCCACCTGAATGGGTATGAGGCGGTGCGGCAAATTATGGCGGAAGCGCCCTGCCCGATTGTGATGATGAGCGGCCAATTGCCCAAGGGTAAGAAGGAGATGACGTTTCAGGCGTTGCAGGCCGGGGCGGTCACGATAGTACCCAAACCGGCGCTGGACGATGGCCCGGAGGTGACGGCGGAACTGGTGAAACAGGTGAAGTTGATGGCGGGCGTGAAGGTGGTGCGACGGCCGTATCCAACCCCCATCCCAGCGATACCGGCCAAAATGGCAAAACGGCACGGCCGTGTCCACCTGTTAGCTCTGGCGGCATCAACGGGCGGGCCGGGCGCGCTGACGGCCGTGTTGGGCCGTTTACCGGCCGATTTTCCGGCGCCGATTCTGGTGGTGCAGCATGTGGCGCGTGGTTTTGCCGCCGATCTGGCGGCCTGGCTGAACCGGCAAACGGCGCTGTCTGTGCGTCTGGCGCAGGCTGGCGAGGTGTTGTGCCCCGGCCTGGTACTTGTGGCCCCGGATGACCGCCATCTGGTCGTGAAGGCGGGTGGCACGGTGATGCTGCTGCCACCTGTGCTGGACGACCGCTACTGCCCCTCGGCCGACCGGCTGTTTGCTACGACGGCGCAGGTGTATGGGGACACGGCCGTCGGCGTCATTCTTACCGGTATGGGTGATGATGGCGTGCAGGGATTGGCGGCGCTGCGACAAACCGGCGCGCACACTCTGGCCCAGGATGAAGCCACCAGCCTTATTTTTGGGATGCCCGCTGCGGCCATTCAAAAAAATGCGGTGGAAACGGTGCAGCCGGTGGATAAAATTGCGGAGAGGATTTTGGGATATTTGTAGTAGAGGTAACTGTGCAATTGAGTAATAATGTAATTACGCCGTTCAATAAACTCTCTTAACTTTGATGCTCACCTGTCATTCCGAGCGGAGCCTTCGGCGCGAGGAATCCTTTTCATGTACAAGTGGGAGGGATTCTTCCTCGAAGGCTCGTTGGAATGGCATGAGAAGTTGAGATTGTTTTGTTAACGATGTGGTAATTACCCAATTTCAGCGGAGCGAACAATGACAACAACCAACCCTGAACCCAATGGCGGCGCGGCGATATTATTGGTAGAGGACACGGCCGTGCAAGCACTACGTTTCAAGACTAATTTAGAAGAAAACGGTTGTATGGTGCGCTGGGTGGCAAACGGCCGTGATGGATTGCAAGCTGCCCACGAATCATTCTATGATCTGATTATTCTGGATATTGAACTGCCGGACATCAACGGTTTTGAAGTATGTCGCCGCCTCAAGGCCGATCCCTCCGTAGCCGAAATCCCGGTCATCATGCTCACCACCCGTGACCGCGCCGAGGATGCCCTGATTGGCCTGAATACCGGCGCCGTGGATTACATACCCAAAGATAACTTTGCCGATCTGGTCTTGCTGGAAACCATCAAACAGATGGGGCTGCTATGAACAGACTATATCCGCGAAGGACGCGAAGAGCGCGAAGGTTTGTAGTGGTAATCGGTAATCGGTGGTCGGTAATCGGTGAAGAGGGAAGGGCTTCAAGGGAAGGGCTTCAAGGGAAGGGTTGCGATGGATAAAGTAAATAAGACGGTGAGTGAAAGGATTGTAATTAAGAGCGACCTGGACATTGTGACGGCGCGGCTGCGGGCGCGTGAAGTCGCCCGCGCCATGGGTTTTGGCACCATTGACCAGGCGCGTATCTCGCTGGCAGCCAGTGAGCTGGCTCGTATTTTGGCCCTAAAAATTAACACACCGGGCGAAATACTTATCGCTGGTGTCAATACGCCAGAGCATGTGGGCATTCAAGTGACCAGCATTGATACCAGCGATGAAAAGTTACTGGAAGCCGATGGGCAAGTGACGCAGGCATCGCAGCACGATTCTGCCCTCACCAACGCCCTGGCGCTGGTGGATGAAGGGCTGGTGGAAGAAGTTGGCGCGAAGAATGTGCGGGTGACGTTGATGAAGTGGTTAGCTTGATAGAGGTGGTTCGATACCTATCGAGCCACCTCTATCAAGATTATGGTTAGCGAAATGGTGACAACAATGAAAGGAGGATGGGGTAGTTCGTCAAACATCCGTAAAGAGCTAGAAAGAACAAAAAAAGAGTTGGAAGATGCCCGTCTGAAAATGGAGCGGTACCGGGCGACGCTGCGGTTGGCCGGCGTGAACATTGAACGGCGCAACCGGGTCATACGCGCCCTGACCTCATTCCCCTACCAGGCCAGCCGCATGACGGAACCGGCGGCGCTGCTGAAGCTGGGGCTGTCGCAGGCGTTGGAGATGACCGAGGCGAAGGTAGGCGCGATAGTGATTATTGATCCGGCCACCAAAGAGTTATCATTGGGGGCGCATGAAGGGCTGACGCCTGATCTGGTGCGCATCCTGACGGGCAAGCAGTTTGACGCCGGTGCGGCCACGTTGATGCCCCATCTGGTGGCGGGCACGGGGGCGCTGGTGGAAGAGTCGGAGAGCGCCGACGAAGGGGAGCGCATGTTGTTAGCCGCGGCTGAGGTGAGCAGCCTGATGAGCCTGCCGCTGTTTGCCGGGGAGCAGTTATTGGGCACGCTGGTGGCGGGTACGGTGGACGAGTCTCGTTTTTCACCCGCTTCCACCCATTTTCTCATAGCCATTGCCCAGGGTATTGCCATTGCGCTGGAATCGCTGCGGCTGCGGGAGCGGCTGTGGTATATGGCGGAGATGTTTTTGAGCCAGGCGATGACGGGGGAGGGTACGGCCGATACCCTGGAAACACCGCCGCCGCTGCTGCCGCCGTTGCAGGCCAAGTTGGCCGACCTGGTCGCCAGTTTAGGTGGGACGATTGGCGCGATTTTCTTTATAGATAAGCTGAAGGAGGATTTGCAGATTACGCTGGCGGCCGATTATGGCTTGTCGCCGATTTTTACCAGCGAGTATGCCCAGTTCCGCAATTCGTATGCTTATTTCCCCTTCCACCAATTGCTGACCCATAATTTGTTGGTGAAGAATCTGGCGCAGGTGAATGCCCGCCAGCCGCTGCCCATGTTGAAAAGTTTACAGGAGGAGGGGGCGCGGTCGCTGGTGGCCGCTTATTTCTCAGACCCGGAAGAACAGAAGATGCGGGTGATTTTGGTAGCGTGTAATAAGGTGGGGGCATTCACGGCCGTACAGTTTGACCCCCTCATCACCATGAGCCAATCGCTGCTGCCGCTGCTGGATGAACCGCCGGCCGTGCCCACGCTGCCCACGCGCAGTGTGCATGTGCCCTCCATGACCCTGGAAGCCAAAGAGGGCGACCTGGAACTGCTGCTGGCGGCGATGATGGAAGCGGAAGAGGAAGTGCAGCGCCACAATGCCGACTTTACCACGCTGAACGATATTTCGGAGATGCTGGTGCAGACGTTGGAGTTGGGGCCGGTGTTAGAGGAGGTATTGGGGCGGATCAAACAGATGTTGCAGACGGAAGCGGCCTGGCTCTATCTGATGGAAGACAGTGATAATGAACGGGCCGGGCTGCGGCTGGCGGCGCATGAAGCGTTGTCGGCGGAATTTGTGGAGGCCGTGCGCCATTTGCCCATTTTGGATACGTTGGAAGGGGAGGTGGCCCACGAGAATAAGGCGCGCCATTTGAATGATGTGTCCCAGGCGATGGCCTTGTGCCAGGTGATGCACGAGATGGAGCAGGTGCAGGCGGTGGCGGCGGTGCCGTTATCGTGCCCGGAAGTGATGATTGACGGCCGTGCCCATCGCCGGGTGGTGGGGGTGCTGGTGGTGGCCATGCGCCAGAGCCACACCTGGCAGCCGCGCCAGATTCGCCTGCTGAATACGGTAGCCAACCAGATGGGGTTTGCCATCAACAACGCCCTGCTCTATGCCCAGGTGAAGGAAGACATGGAAGCGTACTCCGTCAGCAACCAGTTCCTCAAACAGGTGAATGATGCGTTGATGGGGATTTGAGACGGCCGTAGCGCCTGGCATAACGGCCGTCTGTTTATCACAATTTGCATTGTTCATGACCGACAATAGTTGATAAAATCGCAGTTACCGCCAGATTACATCACTCGTCTGTCGTCTTATGGCTAGGAGAATTTCAGATCATTGATTCGGAAAGAGTGGGTCAAAAATGAATGGGATTAGGGTAAATTCAACGTCCAGAGTATCTGCTGTAGCTGATGACGTAGTATTGCGCGAAACTCAGACCACAAGACTGATATTTCGCCCTCTGCTTCTCGATAACATTAATGACAAAGAAGCTTCAGTTAAAGGAAACTTCATTTTCCAGAGAAAACGGAAATCTGATAGTTGGGAAGACGTAAAGGACTTGAATTTATCTCAATTAAAAGCCAATGAATGGGTTAAAATAGAACTCAAAAGCGCGGAGCTACTCCATTTTTTCCAAAGCCTTGCTACTCTGTACGAGATATATAGACGAGAGGGAATACCTTCCGGCATAACCGAGTATGTACCCATAGATGTTGGACTTGGGACACTTTTGGCTGTAAGTCAAGGGGATTTGACTAATTTGCTTAATCAAGAGCCAGACAGTGGTTCTAAGTTGCTATCCCGCTTGCTACGGTGGTGTGGTCAAGTTGGTCTATCAGAGCAAGTTGTCCAGCAGTTAGAAAATCTGGAACCGGAAAATTTACAAGAACTTTCAGTTATCGCAGGTTTGACTGCTTTAAAGGCGAGCCTCAAAATTTGGGATGAAAATAAGAACAATGCTAGTGAGGAGTTTTGGCAAGAGACGTTTTTAAATCATGCGTTTGTTCTCTCGCAAATTTTCGCTTATCCAGTAGTCATTGTAAAAGATAAGGCTTTTCTTGGTGGAAAGGATCTGGGAAACGTTGGCGGGAATATTGTTGACTTCTTGGCAAAGAATAATATAAGCGAAAATGCTGTACTAATCGAAATAAAAACTCCTCAGACAAGGTTGCTGCATTCGCAATACCGCGATAATGCTTACAGTATTTCAAGTGATTTATCTGGTTCAATTGTCCAAGTACTAAACTACAGGCGTAGTCTTATAAGCAACTTTGCTTCGTTGCAAAGCAATAACCAATATGAACTTGAATCGTTTGAACCAATCTGTTTGATCATTGCTGGAACTCATCAATCTGAATTAACGAATCCCACCAAAAAGCGATCTTTTGAATTGTTCCGCTCACATTTACAAGGCGTACAAGTAATCACGTACGATGAATTATTTGAAAAAGTCAGGTTAATGATAGAACTCCTGGAAGGCAAAAGAGAGGAAGTAAACACTAACATACATGAGGAAGATGATTTACCTTTCTGAATTCAGTATCTGCCTTGTGGCCGGTTTTCAAGACCGTGCCGCCTGGCTTTTGCTCATGGAGAAGGGAAGTGGGGGTCACGGCCGTAGCCCTTGTTGCAGCCAGTTCTCAAGGCAGAGCCACCTGACTTTTAGTTGTGGAGAAGGGAAAGGGGGGTGTACGGCCGTAGCTTCCCCCCATCACCTCTTGTCCGTCCAGCCGCGTTGACGAATATACTCATCAAGTGTATTGTTGAAGCACTCTATTTTGATAAGGAAATGGTGCAACAGATGGAAGCCATTCACATTCAACAAACAGTCCAAAAAAGAGGCGAGTTAACCATCCGGAACCTGCCTGTTGAAGCCGGTCAGCAAGTTGAGGTTTTATTGTTACTTACTCCCTCTGAAAAATCACAACAACCTGGAATGACGGCGCGGCAACTACTTCACTCCGGTTTGATTGGTCTCTGGAAAGACCGCCAAGATATACCAGATAGCGCCAATTATGCCCGCCAATTGCGTGAGGAAGCGCAGCGACGGCCCACTATAGGCGACATGGGTGAAGGATGATTATTCTGGATAGCGATGTCATGATAGACCTGCTTCGGCAGCATCCACCTGCCGTTGCCTGGTTAGCTGGCCTGGGGGAAGAAGGCATCAGCTTACCTGGTTTTGTGGTGATGGAATTGTTGCAGGGATGTAAAAACAAATCTGAATAATCCAAAGTAGAGAAGGCATTGGCGAGCGTGGATATCGTCTGGCCATCACCAGAAACATGTGACGCTGCGCTGGCACTCTTTGCCCGACATCATCTCAGCCACAGCATCGGATTGTTGGATGCCTTAATTGGTCAAACGGCCGTTGCCCTGGCTTTGCCGTTACATACCTTCAATCGTAAACATTACAAAGCTATCCCCCATTTGCTGACGGTGGAGCCATATAGCAAAACATAAATTCCCTAGCCGGAATTCAGGCGGCTCACGCAGGTAAACGACGGCTTATCTTGGATCGGCTCAACGCTTCCACCAGTCCGCGGGACATGAACTTGCCCGGTTTGCATCTGCATGAATTGAAAGGGGATAGACAAGGTACCTGGTCAGTGCGTGTAAGCGGTAACTGGCGCATCACCTTTCAGTTTGATGGCCCAGATGCTACGGTAGTCAATTACGAGGACTACCATTGAGGTAATGGAAATGATGCAAATGTATAACCCGCCGCATCCCGGTGAAATCATTAAAGAGTTGTGTTTAGAACCTTTGGGATTAACGGTGACCAGAGCAGCAGAAGCGCTGGGCGTCAGCCGTAAAACGCTGTCATCTATTCTAAATGGTCATGCAGGTATCAGCCCTGAAATGGCTATCAGGCTTTCCATCGCCTTCGACACTTCCGCCGAAAGCTGGCTTAACCAGCAGACGCAGTACGATTTGTGGCACGCCCGACAGAACCAACAATCGTTTCGCGTGGAAAGACTCTTTACTGCCCCGCAAATGCCAGATAATCCCGGCGGGTGAAATTCCACATATTTTGCCCGTTGTGGCCGATATTCAAGGCAGAGCCACCTGACTTTTGGTTGTGGAGAAGGGATATGGGGGCACGGCCGTAGCCCCTTCGCCTATTCCTTACTGATAATCGGTAAATAAACCGTCTCCGACGGTGGGTCCACCCCAATCGCCAGCGCCCACTCATCAAACGTCAGCCCCACAAAATCTTGCAGATTCTTATATTGCGCCAGTTCGGTGTTGATCACGGCCGTCAACGCTGGGCTGCCCGCCGCTGCCAACTGCTGCCACACATTTAGGGCATCGTCAACCATTTCTTGGGTGACAACCACCTCATCCCCCCGCCCCATGACCAGCGCCTCCAGACCGGGCAGGAAATTTTGTAGCGTGCCAAAGGCATCCCAGAGTAAACTGGGGTCATCCAGCCCCAGTTGCCCCATCTCAGAGCCATATTGAATATATAGGTCAATGTAATGTTGCCCGCCTGAGGTAGCACCGAACAAGTTCATCATGCCGCCAAAGATGCCAGAGTCGTTGAGTGGTTCAGCCTGATTCAGGCGTGTGGCGGGAAGAACGGATCGAGCGGGGGCGGACAAGTTGATCTGCTCACCGGGCGACAGGTCGGCGGCGCAAGGATCCAATGGGTTATAACTACTGGGTGGAAGGCCAGGCGGCATGGCCGGATTGGCGCTGTTTACATTCAAGGTAGCTGTGCGAAAAGCGTATTGTAAACCGGTGCCGGCGTGGGTATAGGTCAGATGAAGGCGTGTGTCGTGCGCCAGGGAGACTTCGTTCAGCGCCGCCGCCCCGCTCTCTACAATCTCAATCTGCCAGGCACCGTTGCGTAGCCCGGCTACATGCAGTGTACCGCTGCCAGTAGTGTAAGCAATGCGGGCGTGGTGGCGGGAGTGGAGGCCCAGTTCCAGAGCCAGACTGGTGACGCCGCCGGCTGCGGTCACGGCCGTCTGCATTTGCCAGCCAACGGCCGTTTTGTAGGCGAGCCGGATGGCGTCATTTGTTTCATCATAATAAGCCACCACCGGGATGCTCTCTGTCCAATCGGTTTGCAGGCTGTTCAGTTGGCCTACATCGGCCGTAAGACCATCTACCCGTTCATCAGCCCAGGTTGCAGTTGCGGCCGTCCAGTGTGCCAGACGCAGGTCGCCGCTAACGCCATCGTAATAGCTGACGCCCATGCCGCCCGGCAAAACAGCCAGCGAGAGCGGCCCGCTGCTGCTGTTCAGAACAGGCCCGGCATTGTTGGGGAAGATGTCCCAGAGGACGGAATTGATAACTGGTCGCGCTAGTTTGATGCGCAATGTAGTGTCATCCCAATAGGCGATCCAGGGTGAGCCATCAACATTACCGGCAAGCACCAGATCATTGTAACGGCCGACATCACCTGCTTCGTCCACCACTTCCGTTGTCCAGGCGAGGCCGTTCCAATAGCTGTAGAGCAGGCGTTGGTTGTCGGCGTCATAATAACTGATGTGTTCATACTGCGGCCCGGCAGCTACAGCCAGGTCATTAACCGGCGCACTCACGAAGTCAACGGGGTTCAACACCCAGGGTTCGTCCCAGGTTGCCAGCTTCACCTGGCCGCTGCCCGGCTTATAGTAGCCAATGGCCGGAACAGCATTGCCAACGGCAATAGCCGGAGTCTCCACTGTGCCGGTTTCCGGGAGTGTGCGGACTTGCCAGTTGGTTGCCCAGGAAACATAACGCAGGTCTTCGTAGCCTGGAGCGTAATAGGCGGTGTGCAGGTTATCGGCTGCATCCAGAGCCATCGCCACCAATTGGTCGCGGAAGGTGGTTGTTGTAGCCCCACCATCCAGCGTTTCCGTCTGCCACGATACACCATCCCAATAGCTGTGCTGTATCCAATGGCCGCCAGCCGGGGGATCAGACAGGTAATATACGAGGTGGGGGTTGACGGCCGTGTCCACATCTACGGAAATATCAAGGATTTTATGATCTGGGTCTAGGGTGATAACCGTTTGTGTTTGCCAGGTTGCCCCATTCCAATAAGTGTATTTGAGCAGATCGCCGCTGTTGAAATCATCCAGAATATAACCAATATGGGGATTATCGCTGGCATCAAGGTTTAAGGAGGCGACAAAAACGCCGGCATCCTGTACTTCCCCATCGAGAATCACGATTTGCCAGGCTGCCCCATCCCAAACGGCATATTTCAAAACGTAAGTATCGAATTCTTCCCGAAAGGCGTAGCTGAGGTGTGGTGTGCCGGATGAATCGAGCACGACTTCACTGTCATAGACCAGCCCGTTATCCACTGTCTGGAGTTGCCAGGCCGCGCCGTCCCAATGGGCATATTTCAGCAGTTCCGGGTTGGGTGAGGTATTGCTGAAGGTGTTGTAGATGATATGGGCGCGGTTGTTGGCGTCGAGAGCCAATGAGCCGAGGGCCATCGTCTGCGGAAAAGGAGCCTGGTCTACCTGCTGAACCTGCCAGGCCACGCCATCCCAGGTGGCGTAGCGGAGAACATTACCTGGGCCGGTAGTGTAAGCGATGTGGGGGTTGCCATTGGTATCCAGAGCAATTGAGGCTTCGGAGACGCTGTTGTCAACGAATTGGCTATGCCAGCGAACGCCGTCCCAGCGGGTGTATTGCAGGTAAGAAACGAAGTCATCGGGGTCCTGAAAGAGACGGCCGTAACTGATATGGGGATAACCATTGGCATCTAGCGCCAGTGAAGGTGAATAACCCGCGTCCCCCCGCGCGTCTAGAAGCTGCACCTGCCAGCCTGCTTCGTTAGGGATAACTGGTGGCACGCTTTGGTTGAACCAGACGCGGTCTTCGGCCGTTGTCACCTCGAACAGGTCGGCCGAGCCGTCGCCGTTGAGGTCGCTTAATCCTAACCCCCGGCTCCAATAGAGGCCGATTTCGTCGCCAAATTCCTGGATGACGGTGAAAACACGGCCGCCGTCGTTATGCCACAGGCGATTGGGTTCGGCGGTGATGTTGGCGATGACCGCGTCCAGAAGGGTGTCGCCGTCTACATCAGCCAGGGCGATGGCCCAACTACTATCACTGACGGAGAGCGGCCCGGCCGTGCTGAAGTCGCGAGCGCCCTCGTTCCAGTAGATTTGATCGGGGCCGCTGCCGGCCAGAAAGATGTCGGGTAGGTTATCGGCATCCAGGTTGGCGATGGCTACGCCCTGCATGAGGCTGGTGGTGGGGAGAGCCATACCTTGTGTGAAAGAACCCGGCCCTGGAATCCAGTTGCCATCGTTCCACCAGATGCGGTTATCAGGGCCGGAAGCGCTGTCGGCAATGATAGCGTCCAGCCAGCCGTCGCTGTCCAGGTCAGCCAGAGCCACCGACTCGCTAAATTGGAAGGGAAAGGCGAAACCGGCAGCGAAGGTGGCGTCGCCGTCGTTGAGCCAGACCTGGTTGCTGTTGCCGACGGCCAGCGCGTCCTGATCGCCATCATTGTCTATGTCGCCAATGGCAACGCCGTAACTGGCAAAGAGGCCAAAGGCATCGCCGGGGGCAAAGTCGCCTTCGGCGCCGCCTTGAGCGCCGCCCTGGTTGAGCCAGACCTGATTGGAGCCGCTGCCGGCAGCGGCCGATTGGCTGGGGGGAAGGCCGGCGACGATAGCGTCCAGATCGCCATCGCCGTCCAGGTCGCCGAGGGCGACGCCGTGCCCATTGGTCGTGCCTAAGACAGGGCCGTCGGTGAAGAGACCGTTGCCCTGGTTGAACCAAATGTGGTTGGCCTCACCGCCGCCGGCGTCGTTGGCGACAAAGGCGTCAACGTCGCCGTCGCCGTCCAGGTCGCCTAGAGCGACACCGTTGCCCGTCTCGCCGCCAAGTGATTGGCCGCTGTTGGTGAAGATAGCGCCCTGCGGTGTGGCGAAATGGCTCTGCGCAGGCGGCGCTGACCGGTTCATAAGAAACAGGATGGGCAAGAGGGGAAGCGTGTAAATGAACAGGGTTCTCAGGCGAAACATTGTAGCCTCCTATTACCCGGTCATGCCGGGTGTGTGTTAGTTGCTATCATGTTGCCGTGTTGTCAGGTGGTCGGGCTGCCGTGCCGGGTAGTTCCAGCCACAGACAGTGGGCTGGTGGTCTGAGGCATTATAACATAGACAGGTTCCCTCGGTTTTTGCATTTTGCCGGTGCCTGTAGCGCCATGCGCTTGACGTAAGTGGCGTTGCCCAGGCAGATGAAAAGTTGTTACAATCGCGACCTTACCCCTTTTATCCTTTATCGCTTGACAGAAGTGAGTGAGCAACGGCATGAAAACTGAGACTGGCACCACACGAGAATACCTCCCGCCGGAATGGTCTACAGCGCGCATTCGCGTTAAAGACAGCCAACTGAGGGACGTTCCGTGCCTGACGCAGATATTCAATTCTTGCCATTACGTTGAACAATGGGATCCTACATTTCAGCTTGTGGATGAGGATGAGATCCGGCAGTTGGTGGAAAAAAGCCTGACCGACACCGGCGTGGAACAGGGCTTCCGCCTACAGCGTTTGGAAACGATAGACGGCCGTGAATCCATCGGCTACTTTCATGTGCAGCACCACTCCGCCCGGCTGCCACAGCCAGCCACCGCCTTCATTTCCATGTTTGTCATACACCCGGAACATCAGGGCAAGCAATATGCTCAGGAAGTGGTTGCCGGGCTGTCGCAGCAGTTAGCAGAACGGGGATACATGGCAATATGGCTGGAAGTTTACCTGAAAAATTGGCCCGCTCTCCGCTTTTGGGTACAGCGAGGGTTCAATAAGATCATCGAATATGATGGTGATAAGCAGCTATCCGAAACAGCACAGGCAACATTGATTTTAGAAAAGCGGCTGATTATTCCCGAAGGAACGTAATAAACGAAGGGAAATTAGTGAATGAAATGGTGCTGCATCTGCCGGGCAATTTACCGATCCTGATTCCTACTTTTGCGGTGTACTTTTCATAGCAATTGCGGCAACCTGCTGCCCCTCATGAAGCCTATGAACAAAGATGCCTCTCTCACGATTGTGAACGTCGGTTATCGCTCAACCAATTATTGGGTAGTCAGCGCGGGGCGTTCACGCTTGCTGGTAGATATCGGCTGGCCCGGCACCCTCGGCGCGATGAAGGCGAATCTGAAACGAATGGGCATTCCCTTGCACGAAATCCGCTACGCTCTCGCCACCCATTACCATATTGACCATGCCGGTCTGGCCGAAGAACTGAAGCGCGAAGGTGTTCCCCTCCTCGTACTCGATGTGCAGGTGAGCGCCATTCCTGTTATGAAGACCTGGACCAAGCCCACAGACAACTACGTGGAAATTACCGAGCATGGCAACATCGTCATCTCGTTTGCGCAGAGCCGCCAACTCCTGCGCCAGATGGGGATCGCCGGTGAAATCCTGCACACGCCCGGCCATTCGGATCATTGTGTTTCGCTCCTTCTCGATGATGGGTCGGTTTTCACCGGCGACCTGCCGCCGGAAGCCTTCGCTTTTGACAACCCCACGGCCGTGGCCACCTGGAAACGTCTCCGCGAACGCGGCGCGGTACGAGTGTATCCCGCACATGGGCCAATACGGGGGATAGATGAAGTTCCGGTCAAACCCTAAACACCGCCCCTGCCTATGAGCGATTTCAAACAAATTTATGCCATGCAGGCCGAACAGTATGAACGACTGATAGCGCGGGAGGAAGTGGACGGCAGCTTCCTGAAGGCGTTACAAGCCATTCACCCGTTGGGGTACGGCCGTTAACGCCGGTGAAGTTGACACAATGGGTGTGGGGCACGGCCGTCAGGTTGTCCCCCAAACTTCACACCCCCGCCAGCGCCAACAGCACTAAGGAGTAAGCAGGCGCGTGTGACCCATAGGGCCAACGTCATAACCGGGCATGGCAGCTACGGCCGTGCGAAATTCCGCATCGTGCAACAAATCTAACAACGGCCGTAACAATGCGCTTTCATAGTGTGGTTGTGGGATTACCAGGTCATACTGCTCATGCGCCAGGGGCATAAAGTCCAGTTCCAGAGCGCGGGCGGCGGCGCGAATGCCCAGCCCGGTATCAGCCGTGCCGGAGGCAACGGCGGCAGCGACCGCCAGATGGGTATACTCTTCACGGCCGTAGCCCCGCACCTGCTCCGGCGTAATCCCCAATTTGCCCAATTCATAATCCAGCAGCACCCGCGTACCCGCCCCGCGCTGCCGGTTGACAATTTGTACATCCGGGTTGGCCGCGTCAGCCCAGCCGGTCAGCCTTTTGGGGTTGCCTTTGGGCACCATCCACCCCTGTTCTCGCCCCACTAGCGTCACCAGCACGATTTGTTCGCCAGGCAGGTATTGGCGGATAGTGCTGACGTTGTATTCGCCCGTTTCCGGGTCAAGCAGGTGGGAACCGGCCAGATGGGCTTCACCGCGCCGCAGCGCCACCAGTCCACCCAGGCTGCCCACATTGGCGGAGACCAACCGGCGGTTACTACGTTCCGCCAGGAATTGCGGCTCCGCCAGGAATTGGGCCAGCAAATCCAGCGTCAGGTCGTGGCTGCCAATGACCAGGATGCTGTTCTCAATCTCGTGGGCGGGGCGGTAGAGGTGGACGGTTACGGCCGTGCCCATATCCGCCCCTTCGCTAAACCGAGGAATGCGCACAATGCCATCAGCCCGCACCAGTGAGGAGATGACGCCAGCCCCCCGGCTGATGGGCGTGGCCAATGTGCGCCCACCCACTTTGCCGACGGCCACGCGCACATAGTCATCGTCACCGGTATGGGAGACAACTTTACGGGTGAGCACGGCCGTCAGTGTTTGTGGCTGGTAGGGTGGCTGCCCCCGCCAACGCGCCAGCAGCGGTTCCACAAAAATTTCGCCGGTGAGGGCGGCGCTGACTGGGTAGCCGGGTACGCCGATGATGGGGGTGAGGGGGTGAAGGGGTGACAAGGTGATGGGGTGAGAGAGTGACACCGTGTCACCTTGCCACCTTGTCACCTCGTCAGATTGGATCGTGCCTAAAATGACGGGGTGGCCAGGGCGAACCGCCACACCATGCACCAGCAATGTGCCCAGCGATTGCACTACATGAGCGGTGTAATCTTCGGAACCGGCGGAGGAACCGGCATTGAGCAGGATGAGATCGTGGGAGGTGGCGGCGGCGCGCACGGCCGTTTGAATGGCTTCAAATTCATCGGGCACAATCGGCCAGCGAGTGGCTTGGCCGCCCCAATTTTCTACCTGCGCCGCCAGTACCAGGCTGTTGTATTCGATGATCTGGCCGGGGTGAATGCCAGTGTGGGCGGCATCTTCCGGGGAGATGAGTTCGGAGCCGGTGGGGATGATGGCTACACGGGGACGGCGGTAAACGGGTACGGCCGTATGCCCCGACCCGGCCAACGCGCCCAAATCCACCGGACGCAAGGTGTGGTTGGCGGGCAGCACCAGTTCGGTGGCGACCATATCTTCACCCATGGCCCGCACATGCTGCCAGGGTGGTAGGGACGCGCGAATCTCAATGGCCGGACGGCCGTGTTCATCGGCGACGGGCTGCGTGTGTTCGATCATGATCACGCTGTTGGCCCAGATGGGCAGGGGATGGCCCGTGTTCACCGCTTTGGCCGGGGCCATACCACTTTCACCGGTCGGGTCAAAATCCTCCACCAGTGTCAGATGGATGGGGTTGGTTTCGGTGGCGGCATGGGTGTCTTGGGCGCGCACGGCGAAGCCGTCCATGGCGCTGGCGTGGTAGTGCGGGGAGGAGAGTCTGGCCCAGATAGCGGCAGCGGTGGTACGGCCGTTGGCCTCCGCCAGCGGTACCTCTTCATTACCCAATGGCTGCCATAATCCAGCCGCTGCCAGCGCCCCTCGCCAGGCGGCCCACGCCTCATCCAGCGGAATATCTTCAAGGTAAATTTGTCGTTCCATATGTCTGATTGTATAAGCATACAGGAGGGAGGCAAGGAATGTTGATGGCATGGCTACTGTTCATAGGTTTTCTTTTGTAGTTGGCAGAGGTATACTTTTTGCGTGGTATGAAATTTTTGCCCTCCCAACTGTATTATTTCCTACGCCATCGGCCCAGCCGGGTGCAGTTGTTCAGCCTGTTTCGCTTTCTAATAATCCTGACGGCCGTTATTACCCTCTACAGCATTTTGTTCCACTACATCATGGACTGGGAGGGGCGCAGTTTTAGCTGGATTACCGGTTTTTACTGGACACTGACCGTCATGTCTACGCTGGGGTTCGGCGATATTACGTTTCATTCAGACCTGGGGCGGCTGTTTTCTATTATCGTGCTGCTGACGGGCATCGTTTTGCTGCTGGTGCTGCTGCCGTTCACCTTCATCGAATTTTTCTACGCCCCCTGGGTCAAAGCCCAATCCGAAGCCCGCGCCCCGACGCAGCTACCAGAAAAAGTCCACGACCATGTCATTATCACCTCGCTTGACGCCGTGACCAGGGCGCTAATCAAAAAGCTAGACCTGTTCCATTATCCCTATGTGCTGCTGGTGGCCGATTTGGAAGAGGCGCTGCGGCTGCATGACCTGGGGTACGCGGTGGTGCGGGGCGACCTGGATAACCCGGAGACTTATCGCCGTATCCACGTGGAACATGCCGCCCTGGTAGCCACCAGTAACAACGATATGATGAATACCAATGTGGCTTTTACTGTGCGTGAGGTATCAGAAGAGGTGCGCATTGTGGCCACGGCGAATGCTTCGGCCTCGATAGACATTTTGTATCTGGCCGGTTGTAACTACGTTTTCCGGTTAGGGGAGATGATGGGGCAGGCGTTGTCGCGCCGGGTTTCCGGCGGGGATACGCTGGCGCATGTGATTGGCGAATTTGAAGACCTGGTGATTGCCGAAGCGGCCGTGCGCGACACGCCGCTGGTGGGTAAACAGTTGCATCACAGCGGCCTGCGCGAGGATGCGGGCATTTCGGTATTAGGCGTTTGGGTGCGCGGTCAATATGAGAATGCTGACGCGGATACGGTGATCACGGCCGATACGGTCCTGGTGCTGGCCGGTTCGGGAGAGCAAATGAACCGGTATAACGAGCTGTATTACCACCGGCGCAACCACGAAAAGCCGGTGGTCATTTTGGGCGGCGGCCGTGTGGGGCGGGCCACAGCGCGGGCTTTGCTGGAACGTGGCCTGGATTACCGGATCGTGGACAAATTGCCAGAGCGTATCCGCGACCCAGAGAAATATGTGTTGGGCGATGCGGCTGACTTGTCCATTCTGGAAAAGGCGGGCATCCGCGAGACGGATACGGTGGTGGTGACGACCAATGATGATAACACCAACATTTACCTGACCATTTATTGCCGCCGCCTGCGCCCGGATATTCAGATCATCAGCCGGGCCACGCTGGAAAGAAACGTGGAAACGTTGCACCGCGCCGGGGCCGATTTTGTCATGTCTTATGCCTCGATGGGCACAAATGCGATCATGAGTTTCCTGGATCGGGGGGACATTCTGGTGGTTGCCGAGGGGTTGGGCATTTTCAAAGTGAAAACACCCAAAGCGTTACACGGCAAGAGCATTGCGGAAGCGGCCATACGGCAGGAAACAGGTTGTACGGTCATTGCCCTGAAACATCACGACGACACGATCATCAACCCTGACCCACAGACGCTGTTGTTTTCGCAGATGGAGATGGTGCTGATTGGCGCGGCCAATGCAGAGGATGTTTTTCTGCGGCGGTATCAGCCTATGGAGGATGTTTGATGCTGTCTTGGCGGGTATGATTGCGGCAATTTGAAGAATGTCAACAACTCGGCGATTGAAATCGCGTCTGCCAGTGGCAAGGTCTACCCCCGGCTATGATTACCACAAACTCGGAAAACCATGCGGTAACAAGGGGGTTTACGGCCGTACCCACCACCACATTCACGTAAAGAGAACGGCCGTCGAGGGAGGGTACGGCCGTGCTGCAAAAACCCGCCTCTCAGCAATATGATACGGCCGTGCCCCCTCATCCCACCCCTTACCTACTCCATTTCTTTCGTGTATACTACGCCGTATGCCCGCCTTCATTAACCGCCTCTTTAACATTCGCCGTGAAGAGTGGCCGCGTGTTTTACTGCTGTTTTTGATGGCATTTCTGGCGGTAACGGGCATTACCTGGGGCAAACTGACGGTGCAGCCGCTGTTCTGGCAGGTGGTGGGGGTAGACCGGCTCGGTTTTAACTTTATTGTGGAAGGGGTGGCGGCTATTGTGCTGGTGGCACTCTATTCCCCTTTTGCCGACCGGCTGAACCACGGCCGTCTCCTCTGGATCATCGCCCTGGGCAGCGCCACGGCCGTACTCATTGGCTGGTATCTGCTTGTGGCCGATTATCAGGCGGCGGGTGTATTCCTGCTCTATCCGCTCTTTACCGTTATCCCCTTCATCCTCAATTTGCATTGGTGGACGTATGTCACCGGCTTTTATGATGCCCGCGCCGCCAAACGCATCGTGCCCGTGTTGGCCTCTAATGCGCGGCTGGCTGGCGCCTTTGCCGGGTTCAGCGTTGGTTTCTTGACACGCTGGTTGGGTTCTTCCGAAGCGGTTATTGCCCTGTGGGCACTGGCGCTGCTGGTGATGGCCGGGTTGGTCTGGTTGTCGCCGTATATTTTGCGAGGGGAGGGGGACACGGCCACTTCGGCTACGCTCAGTGCAGGCGTGACTCCCCCATCCCCCACCACCACAACCATCTCTTTCAGCGAAAGCCTGCGCGAAGGCTACCGCTACGTCATGGCCTCGCCCTATCTGCGCTGGCTGGCCATGGCCACCCTGCTGGTTTCCTTGCTGCTCATCTTGATGAAATTTGAGAGCAGCCGCATCATTGACAGCGCCTTTGGCAGCCATGTCGCCGCCACCAATTTCCTGGGCAATCTGGAAGGGTGGGCCAACCTGCTGCTGCTGCCGGTGCAAATTTTCTTGCTGAGCCGCCTGATCAACAAAATGGGGCTGCACAATGCCAATCTGATTTTTCCGGTGGGTACGGCAAGCATTGCCGGTGGGCTGCTTATTTTCATCTTCCTGTCGTTGACACCCGGCATAGTCATTTTAGGCTCGCTGGCCTACCTCTCCGCCAACGTTCTCAACACCACCTTCCGTAATCCCATTGACAACCTGCTCTACAACGCTGTCCCCCTGCGCATGAAAGGGCGGGCGCGCGCCTTTGTGAATGGCTTGCTCGTGCCCACCGCGTCATTGGTGGGTGGTTTGTTATTATTATTGCCCTTTATTACCGGCATTGCCTGGGTGCTGCCGGTGCTGTTGGTGGTGGTTGCTGGCGTCTATCTGGGGGCGGCCTGGCGGGTGAGCCGCCAGTACACCAGCGCCCTGGTGACGATGTTGGAGCAGGAGGATTACTCCTTTTTGTTAGGACAGGAGGTGGCGGATGTGACGGTGACAGACCCGGCGGCGCTGGAATGGCTGCGCGAGCGGCTGGAACAGAGCCAGAGTGATGAAATGACCCTGTTTATGGTCACGCTGATCAGCGAGGTGGGTGGCGACAAGGCGGTGCCCGTTTTGGCCGATGTGGCCCGCAGCCGGGATGCCCATATGCGGGCGGCGGTGCTGGATATTCTGGCGGCGGTAGCGGCCCCCGTACCGGCGGTGCATGATTTCTTCGCCGAATTTTTGGCCGACGAAGACGCGCGAGTACGCCGCTCGGCGTTGGCCGGGCTGGAGCGGGTGGATGGGGCGCAAGATACCCATTATCTGGCGGCAGCGGCGCGGATGCTGGATGATTCGGACACGGCCGTGCGCCTGCAAGCACTGCCCGGCCTGCTGCGCTACGGCGACCTGGCACAGCGTGAGCAGGCGCTGCGCCAGGTGCAAATGATGTTAGCCAGTGAGGAATCGGTGGAACGGGCGGCGGCGCTGCGCGCCCTGGGGCAAACGGAAGATGTTGGTTATGTGGGCAATGTGATCAGGATGCTGCCGGACAGTTCTGACCGGGTGCGCCTGGAAGCGGCGTTGGTTTTGGAACAACTTTCCACGCAAAAACTGCCGGCGCCGGTAGCGGAACAGGTGACACAGGGGATGAGCGACCGTTTGCATGATCCGGTGGAGCGCACCCGTGAGGCGTCGTTGGTGACACTGGCGCGTCTGGGCGACCAGCGACTCTACCCACTGCTGGCGGAAACGTTGAATGATAACAGCCCGCAGTTGCGGGCTACGGCCGTGACCGTGCTCACCGGTCTGGGCAAAAAGGTAATCCCCACCGTTCATCCCCTGCTGGATTCACCCAACCCGCAACTGCGCAAAATGGCGACGGTTATTCTGGGGCGCATCAATCGGCGCGAATATGGCCCGCTGGTGACGGCCCAGGTGCAGGCGAACTTACTGCAAATTGCCGAAAATGCAGGTTATATCGAAGCATTAACTCCTATCAAGAGTTACACGGCCGTGAACGTGCTGCTGACGGTTTTTCAGAATGAAAACAGCCGGTTGCTGGACGAGATTTTCTTTTTGCTCACGGCCGTGCAGCGGCCAGAATCGGTCGCCGTCATTCGGGAATCATTGGCCAGTGACGTGGAGCGGGTGCAGGCCAATGCGATAGAGGCGTTGGAATCATTAACATCGGCGCAGACGGCCGAGATGATCGCGCCCATAGCGAGACCGCAGGCTTCATTGGCGGAAATTCGGCAAATTAGCCAGGAATTGTGGGATATGAAGTTTCCCAGCACAGCCGAGGCAATGGAAAAGCTGGCAACCGACCTGGCGGTTGATCCCTGGCCCCGTTCGATTGCCGTGTATGCCTTAGGTGAGATCGGGCAGGCGATGGTAGCGCCTCAAGGCGCCAACCCACAGGCGAGCACACCACCAAAACCAGAAGAACCGCCTGTGGCCGACGGCCGTGACGCTGAACGCCGCCCCCGCCGCCGCCGCGCCGATGTGCTGGATATGCTCATCGAAGACGGCGATGCCATTTCTGCGGGGGGGGATACGCCACCAGCGGAGAGCAATCCGGTGGATGCCCGCCAGGCGCGGCGGGAACGCGCCGCCCGCGCCAGCGGCTTGTTGGATGATCTGGTCGCCGATGAGCCAACACCTGCGCCGCCGACGCCGGCTGCTTTAGAAACGGTTTATTATCCACCACCCACAGTAGCAAAGAGCATACCTATTACCCGTGTGCTGGCCTGGTTGCAGGCAGCCAATTTGGCCCCGGAAGAAGAGGTGCGGCTGGCGGTGCAGCGGGCGAACGAACGGATGGCCGGGAAGGGGTTGACGCCTGCACTGAGCGTAGCCGAAGTGGCCGTACCATACAAGGAGGGCGCGATGTTATCTACCATTGAACGCATCATTTTCCTGAAAGAGGTTCTCTTTTTCCGCGAGATGACGGTGGACCAACTGAAGGTGCTGGCTTCCGTCTGCGAAGAGGCGTTTTATACAGAAGATGGGGTGGTTTACAAAGAGGGCGATCCCGGCGGCCAACTGTATGTGGTGGTGCAAGGGCGGGTTAGCATTGAACGGGAATCACGGAAAGGGGTAGTAGCCCGGTTGGCGACCATTGAGGCATACTCCTACTTTGGCGAGATGAATTTGTTTGACGCCAGCGCCCGCACGGACACGGCCGTAGCCCTGCAAGACACCCTCACCCTCACCCTGCGCCGCGAACCGCTGATTGCCCTGGCGCGGCAGCACCCTGATCTGTCACTAGAATTGATCAACGTCCTCAGCCAACGCCTGCGCGAAACCACCGACCAGGTGGCCCGCCTGACCAAATCTCATCCACGGGCGCTGCATAAGGTGTTAGACCAGCTTGAATAGCCGGTTGACCGTAATCCGTAATCGGATAACGGATAACGGATTACGGATTACGTACCAATGACCACCATCCGCCCCGCAACCCCCCACGACATCCCGGCCATTACGGAGATATACAACGAGGCCATTCTGTACACGCGCAATACGTTTGACACCGTGCCCAAGACGGTGGCCGACCGGGAAGCGTGGTATCACCAGCACATGCCCGCCTACCCCATCCTGGTAGCCGAAGATGAGGGACAGGTGGTGGGGTTTGCCTCGGTAAGCAAGTGGTCGGATCGGCCGGCTTACGGCCGTACTGTCATCGCCTCTGAATACATCCGCCAGGATTATCGCGGTCAGGGGATTGGCAAGGCATTGCTGGTAGCGTTGCTAGAGGCCGCCTACAATGCCGGGTATCATACCGTCATGGGCAACGTGTATGCCGGCAACGAAGTCAGCCGCCGCATGGTAGAATCCATCGGCTTTCGCACGGTGGGCCTGCTGAAAGAAGTGGGTTACAAATTTGATGAGTGGCTGGATGTGTATCTGGTACAGCACATGAAGATGTAGGGCGATTTGGCAAAATCGCCCTACGAGACCAATGACAACTACACCCTTAACCGAACGAGAAGGGAATAAACGCCCCAGACAAGACTTTAATACCTTTGCGGACGAGTACGCCCAGTTTCGCAAAATTGACCCGCCTGTGTTGGAGGACTTAATGGTGCGCGGCAATGTCAATGCCGAAAGCGTTGTCCTGGAAGTGGGTTGTGGCACGGGCAACTACCTGACGGAAATTGCCAATCGCACCCATGCCCTCTGTTATGGTCTTGACCCGGCCGAAAAGATGCTGGCCCAGGCCAGGGCTAACCCACGCGCCGATGGCATTCAGTGGCGCCAGGGGTATGCTCGCCACCTGGATTTTCCCGACGAAATGTTTGACCTGGTATACACGGTGGATGTGAGCCACCACATCCAGCACAGACTGACTTATTTTCAAGAAGTGATGCGGGTGTTGAAGCCGGGTGGGAAGGTTTGCACCGTCACCGATTCAGAGTGGATCATCAGCCATCGAGAACCGTTAGCCACCTACTTCCCGGAGACAATAGCCGTTAACCTGGCGCGTTATCCTACCACCCATGAATTGTTGGCCGAAAAGGCTGAAGCGGGATTTACGAATATCGTGGAAAAGATGGCGGAGTTTCCGTATATGCTGTATGACCCTGCCGGGTATCGCAACAAGGCATATTCATCGCTGCACCTGATTGATGAAGTGGCCTGGCGGCGCGGTCTGGCTCGCCTGGAAGCCGATCTAGAAAATGGCCCGATGTTATGCCATTCGTATTATTTGTTGATTTGGGGGGAGAGGGCGGCGTGAGACGTGATGCGTGATGCGCGACCGGAGAGGCCCCACGCATCACGCATTACCAGAGTAGAACTTATGGAAAACAAACGTATTTTCGTGTTGTTGTTGCTCTTTTTGGTAAGCTGCACGGCCGTGAACGAACCCCCCATCCGGCCTACCGCTACCCCAATTGTCATTCCCACGTCCGAGTTAAGAGACCGCACTTTGCGCCTGTTTTGGTGGCAGGCGCCCAAAGTGGTGAATCCGCACCTCACCAGCGCCACCGCCGACCGAGACGCCGCCCGCCTGATTTATGAACCCCTGGCCAGCTTTAACGCCGAGGGTGAATTGGTACCCGTGCTCGCCGCCGAAATCCCTACCTTTGAGAATGGCCTGCTCGATCCTGACCTGAAATGGGTGCGCTGGAAAATTCCGGCGGGACTGCGCTGGTCAGATGGCAAAGCCTTTACCGCCCACGACATCAAGTTTACCTACGACTTCATTCAGAGTGAAGGCGCGGTCACAGCCAGCACTTATAACGCCGTAGACAGCGTGGAAGTGGTAGATTTGCAAACCGTCCAGGTCAATTTCAAAGATACCAATCCGGCCTGGGCGCTGCCGTTTGTGGGCACAGAGGGCATGATCATACCGGGGCACATCTATTCCGAAACAAGCGACCCGCCCACGCCGTCGGTGGGCACGGGGCCGTATCAGTTACTGTCGGCCAACACGGAAGAAGTATTGTTCTTGGGCAGTGAACTGGTGACGACGGTGAAATTGATTTATGAGGTGAATCCGTATTACCGGGGCAGGGAAGACTTGTATTTTCAGCGGGTAGAGATGCAGGGAGGCGGTACGGCCGTGGAAGCGGCCGGCGCTGTCTTGCAATTTGGCGACGTGGACTTTGCTTATAACCTGCAACTGGAAGGGGATGTGCTGGATAAGATGGTTGCCGAAGGTAACGGGGTGGGGCGGTTGATGAACAGCCTGGGGGGGCGGGTGGAGTTCCTTTCCCTCATCCAGAATGACCCCAACGACACCACCTTCCAGACGCCTCATCCCTTTTTGAACGTGGCTGCCGATGAAAGCAACCTGTACGTGGCCCAGGCCATCGCCCACGCCATTGATAAGGAAGCGATTGCTGCTTTGTATGGTCCAACGGGGGCGGTAGCCAACGCCATCTTGTTTGCTCCGGCCAACTTTCGCTCCGAGCAAGACTTTTACCCTTACGATCTGGAAAAATCCAGGCAATTACTGGCGCAAGCCGGCTGGGTGGATACAAACGGGGATGGGATTGTGGATAAGGACGGCCGTGACCTCACCCTCACCTTACGCACCGGCCCTAACGCCTTGCGTCAGGCCACGCAGCGCCTCATCCAGCAATCGTTGGGTCAAATTGGTATTGACTTGAAACTGGATGTCAGCGGGCAATTTTTTAGTACCAGCACCACCATCCCCAACAGCTTGTGGGCGGGTACGGCCGATATACCCATGTTCACCAATGGCAACCAGACGCCGGACCCTACCTCTTACATGCGTGAATGGACGTGCGCCCGTATTCCGCAGGCCACCGATGGCGCCTGGGTGGGCGTGAATGTGGCCCGCTGGTGCAGCGAGACATATGATGCTCTCTATGCCCAGGTAGTGACGGAAACAGACCCGGCAGAACGTGAACAACTTTTTAAGGAAATGAATGATATGCTGGTGGAGAACGGTATTGTCATCCCCCTCATCAGCCGGGCGCGCGTGTCCGGCGTGAGCAACCGGATAGAGGGGGTGGAACTGACCGATTGGGATTCGCACCTGTGGAACGTACACGAGTGGAGGCGTAAACAATGACCGAACAGCAAATGACACCCGATATGCCGGTGCTGGAAGTCATGGCGGCGGAGGTTCACACGGAAACAACCAATCCCCAAACCTTCTCTCTTTTTCGCCGCATTCCCATCAGTCGTAAACTGACGATTGGGTTTTCGATTTTGGTGCTGTTGACGCTGCTGGTGGCGGCGCTCAGTTACTTCAGTAGTGACGACGCCAGCCAGAAGATTGAAGATACGAACCAACTGCGGGTGCCCATTGCCCTGGAAGCGGCCGCCGCCGAATCCAACCTGCTGCGGATGCTCTCCAATACACGCGGCTATCTGGCACTGGGGGACGAACGCTTTTTGTATGATTATCTGGCGGCGCAAATCGCATTTGAATCTAACCTGGACAATCTGGAACCGCTGCTGGCGGCCACCGGCAGCAGCAACCAGGAGCAGTTAGCCATATTGTCCCAACTGCGCATGGCGCTGCTGACCTATGATGACTGGGCCGAAGAATCCTTTGTGCTGCGCGATGACCAACTGGCGCGGGAACCGGCCTACAAGATTGTGGCTACCGAGGGTACCACCCTGGCTGGTAATGTGCTGTTAGATACGCAAAAGGTGATTGACAGTGTGGCCCGTGAAGCGGCTATCGAGGATGTGGCGGTCTTGCGTGACCTGGCCCGGTTCCAAAGCTCCTTCCTGGCGATGTTATCCGGGTTACGCAGTTATACCACCACCCGCAATCGCAGTTATCGCAGCGAATATATTGCTAACAGCCTGCTCAATGACCAGGCGTGGACGGCGCTGCAAGAGCGGATAGGGCGGGGTGAGTTTAATGAGGAGCAGGTGACTTTGCTTACGGCCGTTGGCGTGAACCGCGAGGCGTTTTTAGTCCTGCCGGAAGAGCAGGTTTTCCCTGTCCTGGAGAGCGATGAATGGCGGCAAGATTTACTGTTGTTCCGGGAAAAGGTGCTGCCGTTGGCCGATGATATGCTGCGGCTATTGGAAAATATCACCGCCAGCCAGCAGTTGCAGTTGCAGCGGGAATTGGGCGCAGGCACGGTGAGCCTGTCGCAGTCGCGCCAGTTAACGTTGACGATTGGGGCGATTGCCATTGTCTTTGGCGTAATGCTGGCTTATCTGTTCCGGCGCAATATCGTGGGGCCGGTGGGGCGATTGACGGCCGTGTCCGAACGCATTCGTGGCGGTGACTTGCAAGCGCAGGCTCAGGTGGAGTCCGCCGACGAAATTGGCGTCCTGGCGCTGACCTTTAACCGCATGACCGGGCAGTTGCGTACCACGTTGGGTCAGGTGCGTCAGGAACGTGACCGCGCCGATAACCTGCTAAACGTGGTTATCCCTATTGGCGTAGAGCTTTCATCGGAGCAAGATTTTGACCGGATGTTGGAAAAGATGCTGGTAGAAGCCAAAACATTTTGCCATGCCGACGCCGGCAGCCTCTACCTGCGCACCGAAGATGAAAAATTGCAATTTGTCATCATGCGCAATAATTCGTTGGACATTGCCTTAGGCGGCACAACCGGCAATGCGGTCACTTTCCCGCCGCTGGCCTTGTTTGATGAACACGGCCGTGCCAACCACCAGAACGTCGCCGCCCACGTCACTCACACCGGCCAGGCCATCAACATCCCCGATGTATACGCCGCCACCGAATTTGACTTCAGCGGCCCGCGCCGCTTTGACGAGCAGACCGGTTACCGCACCCAATCTATGCTCACCATTCCCCTCAAAAACAGCCTGGGCGACGTGAAAGGCGTGTTGCAACTGCTCAACGCCACCGACGCCCAGACCGGGCAAATCATCCCCTTCGACCCCAACTTGCAGCAGATGATGGAATCCTTCTCCTCGCTGGCGGTGGCGGCGCTGGAAGCCTATATCCGCGAACAGGTGTTGCGCCAGGAAATCCAACAGTTGCGCATTGAAATTGATGAGGCAAAATTACAAAAGACGGTCAGTGAGACGGTGGATTCTGACTTCTTCCAGGATTTGCAGGCCCGCGCCGCTGACATCCGCCGTCGTCGGCAATCGAGTAAGGAAGAAGAGCGGTAACTGGTTTGTCGTAGGCGATTTATCGCCTATGAACGGCGATAAATCGCCTACTACAAACTTTATTTATAGGAGAGCTATGTCTCGAATCATATCCATACACTCATTCCGGGGAGGCACGGGTAAGTCTAACACGACCGCCAACATTGCGGCGGCGTTGGCGATGAAGGGCAAACGCATCGCGGTGGTGGACACCGACTTAAACTCACCCGGCATCCATATGCTCTTTAATTTCGATCTGGAAAGCCCTGATCTCGGTTTTGTGCTCAACCATTTTTTGTGGGGTGAGTGTGAGATTCAAGAAGCGGCCTATGATGTGACGGCCAATTTAGGCCCCAACATTCCCGGTCAGGTCTATTTACTGCCGGGCAGCATAAAAACGGCCGAGATTTCCCGGCTGCTGCGTGAAGGGTATGATGTGGGGTTGCTCAATGATGGCTTTGACGATCTAATCGAGGCGCTGAAACTGGATGTGCTGTTGGTGGACACCCATCCGGGCCTGAGCAATGAAACGCTGCTGTCCATTGCCATCACCGATACGCTGTTGATTACGCTGCGGCCAGATTACCAGGATTACCAGGGCACGGCTGTGACCGTCGAAGTGGCGCGCAAATTACAGGTTCCCGACATGCGCCTGGTCATCAACAAAATGCCCGAAGTGTACGACTTCACCCAGGTACGTGAACTGGTCGAAAGCAAATACCGCTGCCCCGTCGCCGCCATCCTGCCCCACGCCGACGAAATGATGACCCTGGCCAGCCAGGACATCTTCGTCCTGCGCCACCCCGATCACCGTATCAGCCAGGAAATTAAGGCGATGGTAGACACCTTCGTCTAAGGAGAACGAGCAATGACCGTTAAACTGGCAAACAAACCTGTAGTATTGGTCGAGAGGCAAACAATCGAACACGATCTGACGATAGATGGTGTGATTGAACTTCCCGAAAGTTGCGAAGCTGAAGAATTCTTTGATGGCCTGCTAGATGCCATCATTGACTATGTAGAACAACATGACGGCTTTGCCGCGTTGGGTATGAAGCACAAGAAATATGAAGAAAGTGAAGCAGACAATGATGAGGTAGAGTATGGGGGAAAAGGAGCCTAAAACAGGTAAAGATTTTGTTAACCTGGCCCGGAAGTCAGATAAAGTTCGGGCAATCAGAGAAGGGAAAGGCTCACATGTCATCATTGAGTTTGATGACGGTAGTTCAATCTCAGTACCCGTTCATGGCAACAAACAATTAAGCAAAGGGATTCATCAAAAACTGCTCAAGACGTTCAAGAGCGCAGGAATCCTTGATTAAAATGAAGCACCACATGAATTGAGCAATTACGTGATTACCCAATTACTCAATGACCTCTGGAAAACATCATGGGAAAAATCATCTCCATTCACTCCTATCGAGGCGGTACCGGTAAATCTAACACCACCGCCAACCTGGCCGCCACCTATGCCGCCCTGGGCAAACGAGTCGCCGTGGTAGATACCGACATTCAATCCCCCGGCATCCACATGATCCTGGGTCTGGGCGAAGATGCGCCGCCGCCGTTATATGCCCTTAACGATTACCTGCACGGCAACTGTGACATCGAGCAGGCGGCCATGGACATTACCACCCAACTCAACCCCAACCTCACCGGGCGTTTATACCTGGTGCCCTCGCGTACCCAGGCCAGCGAAATTGCCAAAGTGATCAGAGGGTATGATGTGGGCCTGCTGGTAGATGGCTACGAACGGTTGCTAGAAACCCTCAATCTGGATGTGCTGCTCATAGATACCCATCCCGGCCTGAATAACGAGACGCTCATGTCCGTGAGTGTGTCCGATGCGGAAGCGATTATTTTGCGTCCCGACTACCAGGATTATCAGGGCACGGCCGTGATCGTCAGCATCTCGCGCAAACTAGGCGTGCCCAACCTCGTCCTCGTCGCCAACAAAATCCCCAAATCCATCCCCCTCGGCGACCTGCGCACCCAACTGCAAACCCAATATGCCTGTCCTGTCGGCGCCCTGCTGCCCCATTCTGACTCCATGATGGCCCTGGGTAGCCAAAAAGTGTTTGTCCTGGCTTACCCCGACCACTTCATTGCCAACCAGATCAAGCAATTGGCGCAAACGCTTCTAGCCTGACGGGGGGGACGGCCGTATTGCTCTCCCTTTTCCACCTCCATTACCCAATATCGCAAACGTTTGCAGAAAATCATTGACAACCTGCTTTCTTTTTGATATTGTTTTGCAAACGCTTGCAATTTTAGATGGATAGAGAGAAATGGCCCATAAAAAAACTCCCACTGACATAACCATCATTGATGTCGCCAGGGAAGCCGGCGTCTCATACTCCACTGTCTCCCGTGTGGTCAACAACAAAACCTATGTCAAGCCCGAAACCCGCGAAAGAGTGGCACAGGCCATGCACCGTTTAGGTTATCAGGCTAATTTGCAGGCGCGCTCCCTGGCTGGTGGTCAGTCCCACGTCATTGGTCTTTTAGTCCACAACATGTCTACCCAATACATGGCAGAGATATTTCGGGGAATTGATGATGTGTTGGCCACATATGACTATGAACTTATGCTCTACACCACCCACCGTCGCCGCACCAAAGAATCCACGTATGTCAATATGATGGCGCGCGGCCTGGCCGATGGTTTGCTCATTGTCTTGCCACGCCAGCCAGAAGCCTACATCGAATCCTTGCGCGCCCGTGATTTTCCCTATGTTCTCATAGACCAGGTAGGCATTGACGAAAATGATGTGGCCGTCACTGCGACCAATTTCCAGGGCGGGTACGACGCCACCAGCCACCTCATCGCGCTGGGGCATCGGCGTATTGGCAAGATAGCCGGCTGGATGGATATGGTTAGCGCACGTGACCGCCTGGATGGGTATAAGGCCGCTCTGTCCGACCATGGCATTCCTGTAGACCCGGACTTGATCGTCATGGGCAATTTTGAGCAGAGCAGCGGCTACCAGGGGGCGGAAACTTTGCTTGACCTGGCGGAACCGCCTACGGCCGTGTTTGCCTCCAATGATGTGATGGCCCAAGGCGCACTTGAGCTGTTTCGGGAGCGCGGCCGGCACGTGCCCCAGGATATGTCGCTGGTTGGGTTCGATGACATTCCCCTGGCTGCCATCTTAAACCCACCACTCACTACCTTGCGCCAACCAATGGTCGAGATGGGACGGCAGGCAACCCAAATGTTACTGGACTGGATTGGCAACCCGGCGCAAAAACCAACCAGCATTACATTGCCTACAGAACTTGTCCAGCGTGCATCAACGGCCCCGCCCCGTTTGTAAAAAACGAGAGTGGGGACATTTTTTTTACCATCTTTGCAAACGTTTGCAGATTTTATTTGGAACTTTAGCAAAAGAGGAGGCGCCCATAAATCAAATAAATATACGTTATCCCTTTCCCATTTATCAGAGCATGTTCACAATAGTTAACCTATAAGCGAGGAGAATCATGAACAAGATAAAAGTTGCATTGTTGTTGTGTTTATTGGCTTTAGGCATGACCCTGGTAGCCTGTGGCGGCAGCACGGCTGCGCCCACAACCGCACCCACAACCGCACCCGCTCAAGAAGTGGTGGCAGAAGAACCGGCGGATACGCCAGCTCAGGCTGCTGATACCTGTAGCGAAACGGTAGAAATTGAATGGTGGCACATCTCTACGGCCGAAGCCGAACAGGCTTATTGGCAGTCCAAAGCCGACGAGTTTATGGCCGAAAACCCGTGCGTCAAAATCAACATCACCGTCCTGGAAAACGAAGCCTTCAAATCTCGTCTGACAACCGTCATGCAATCGGGTCAACCGCCCGATCTGTTCCAAAGCTGGGGTGGCGGCGTCCTCTGGGCTTATGCCGATGCCGGTTTGTTGAAAGATATAACCCCCGCCCTTCGTGGCGAATGGCAGGATTCGGTTGCTGCCAAAGCAGCATTGGATTTGTACAGCAAAGATGGCGCATACTATGGCGTGCCCTGGCAATGGGGCGCTGTTGGTATCTATTACAATAAAGACCTGTTTGAGCAGGCCGGGCTTGATCCCGAAAACCCGCCCAAGACCTGGTCTGAATTTTTAGGTGCTGTTCAGACTTTGAAAGATGCGGGCATTACCCCCATTACGATTGGTGAAGGCGACAAATGGCCGGGGCATTTCTGGTGGGTATATTTAGCCATTCGCAACGGCGGCGAAGATGCTTTCCTGAAAGCGTTCACCCGCGATGGTTCATTTACCGATGCCCCCTTTGTGAAGGCCGGGGAAGATTTGCAAGAGTTGATTAACCTGGAACCCTTCCCCCAGGGTTATCTCGGTTTTTCCTATGGTGATTCAGCGTCGGCGTTTGGAAATGGTGAAGCGGCTATGGAACTGATGGGGCAGTGGCACCAGAGTGTACAACGCAGTAACAGCGAAAGCGGCGAAGGTGTGGCTAACCTGGGCTGGTTCCCGTTTCCCATGGTTGAAGGTGGCGCCGGTAACGCCAGTGATGTGCTGGGCGGCGGTGATGGTATTGCCGTTGGCAAGAATGCGTCGGAAGAGGCTGTCGCCTTCTTGCGTTTCCTCACCAGACCGGAAAACCAGATACAGGCATTAAACGATGTGGGTTTCGGGCCGCCGACTATGGTGGGCACGGAAACTGCCATCACCGATCCCATCCAGCAGGCGATTGTGCAGGCGCGTAACAATGCCGCTTACTTCCAACTGTATTATGACCAATTCTTGCCGCCAGCGGTTGGTGGCGCCGTCAACGATGCTGTAGAGCAGTTGTTTGCCGGTGTGATTAGCGCTGCCGAATTGGCGCAGCAAATTGAAGACGCAGCCGCCATGGAATTGGGAAACTAACTCCTCTTATTCAGGTGCGATGCACGTTAACGTGCGTCGCACCTTTGGTGAGGGCCTAATGGACGAGACCAGAATGCTGGCAGGAACGCCATCGCGGACGCAGGCAAACGCTGATAAAAGGCGCACCCAGTGGAACAAAACGGTATTGATTGTGGCTTGTTTGCTGCCCGGTTTTGTGTTGTTGGCCACATTTTTGCTTATCCCTATTGCGCAGGCAGCCTATTACAGCACGTACAATTGGAATGGCCTGGGACCATTGGATAACTTCGTGGGTCTGGACAATTATCGGCGTGCTTTTTCTGAGGCGGTGTTTCGCGGGGCAATCCGGCATTCCTTTATCATCATGATATTGTCATTGCTCATTCAATTGCCGTTGGCAATGGCCCTTGCGCTCATTCTGGTAAGAGGACAGTTACGGTTCCAACGCTTTTTTCGCACCTTGTTTTTCTTGCCCTACGTTTTTTCCGAAATTGTTGCTGCCTATATCTGGTTGTATGTGTATAACCCCCGGGGGGGACTGCTGAACAGGTTTTTGGAAATCTTCAATCCGGCTTACGCGGGCACAGCCTGGTTAACGGGCCTGAATACGGTGCTGATAGCTATCTTTGTGGTGCTTACCTGGAAGTTTTTTGGCTTTCATATGCTGCTTTATATGGCCGGTCTGCAAAATATCTCTAGAGAGGTGGAAGATTCGGCACGGGTAGCCGGCGCGAATGAGTATCAGGTACTGCGCTTTGTTACCTTGCCAATGATGCGGGATACGATTGCCCTGACCGTCTTTTTGTCTATTTTGGGGTCGTTTCAGCAGTTTATTGTGGTGTGGATATTGACCGGTGGGGGACCTGCATTCCGCAGTGAATTGATCGTCACCTATCTGTATAAATTTGGCATTCAGCGAATGCAATTGGGCTATGGCAGTGCGTTGGCCGTTATCCTGTTTTCGATGACTTTGCTGTTTTCCATTGGGTATCAGCGTGTAATTTTGCACCGCACAATGGCGGACTGAGGTGGAGAGATGACCAAAAGTGCAGCACCCAAATTGACCTTGAGCCGATTTCTGATGTATTTGTTTGTGATTGTGGTGGCTTTGCTCATGTTTAGCCCGGTGGTGGTGGTGATTCTGGGCAGCATCCGCACTACGGGTGAGTTTATGTCTAACCCGGTGGCGCTGCCGCAGACCGGTATCAAGTGGGAAAACTACACTGATATTTTGGAAAGGCCAGATTTCTGGCGGACGGTGGCGAATAGTTTACGAATTACGCTGACGACTACTTTTCTGGTGGTCATCATTGCCAGCCCGCTGGCGGCTATTTTTGCGCGGGTGAATTTTAAGGGGCGCTCTTTTCTTTTTAACATTCTTTCAATTGGGCTGCTCTTTCCCTTAGTGGTGGCTATCTTGCCGGTTTTTCTACAAATTCGGAATTTGGGTCTAATTAACAGTTATTGGGGCGTCATCTTGCCGCTGGTTACGTTTTCACTGCCGGGCAGTACGGTGATTTTGATTGGCTTTTTCCGGGCGGTACCAGGCGAGTTGGAAGATGCATCTTATATTGACGGCTGTACAACGTTTGGTTTTTTCCGGCATGTGTTGTTTCCGCTGGCGCGGCCGGCGATAGCGGCTATTGCCACGTTGACGGTAGTGAATGCCTGGAATGAGTATTTTCTGTCCCTGGTGGTGTTAGGGGATTCCAAAAAGTGGCCGTTGACATTGGGCATTATGCAATTTCAGGGTCAGTATGGCACGGAGTGGGCCAGGGTAATGGCTTATATTGCGCTGCTGATTATTCCGGCGGTTCTCTTTTACCTGCTGGCGGAACGGTATATTGTGACGGGTTTGACGGGGGGCGAGTTGAAGGGGTAGGTTGTCTCTGACGAGGTGACAGGGTGAGAAGATGCGTGGTGATTTTTGTTGTCAATTTCTTAGCGTCAACGGCCGTAGACAGTTCTTTAGCATTGTATTATTCGGCGTTTTCCTGGTGGGGTGTGCCCAGAGAGAGGCGGGGGTGATCACGGCCGTGCCCACCCCACCACCACACATACCCGTTTTTACCGGCGGCCAACCACCCAACCTGTTTGCCGAACTGTTGGGCAAATCCCAGGCGGAGGTGGACGCCAAAATTGAGACCGCCTGGCAGCAGCTTTTCTACGGCAACCCGGAGACACAGGCGGTCTATTACCCGGTCGGTGACGATATGGCCTATGTCAAAGACATCGGCAATGACGACATCCGCTCTGAGGGCATCTCCTATGGCATGATGATTGCCGTGCAGTTAGACAAACAAGAGGAGTTTGACCGTATCTGGCAGTGGGCCAGGACGTATATGTACCACGAGGAGGAGCCGTATAAGGGGTATTTTTCCTGGCATAATCGAGACGATGGCAGCCAGATTGATGCCAACCCGGCCAGCGATGGCGAAGTATGGATGGCCATGGCCTTGTTTTTTGCCGCGCATCGTTGGGGCGATGGGGAAGGTATTTTTAACTACAGCCAGCAGGCGAATGAAATTTTGCACACCATGCGCCACACGAAGGGCAACAGCGTCCTGGCGACCAATATGTTTGACGAGGAGACAAACCTGATTGTGTTTGTGCCCACACGGGGGCGGGTAAGTCAGTTTACGGACCCCTCGTACCATGTGCCACATTATTACCGGCTATGGGCGGAATGGGCGGCGCAGGATAACGCGGCGTGGGCGGATGCGGCCGTGAAGAGCCGGGCATTCTGGCAAACGGCCGTACACCCCCAAACCGGCCTGTTCCCTGACTACGCTCAATTTGATGGCACGCCGCTGCACTTTGGCGGCGGCGCGTCGCACAAGGATTTTCGATTTGACGCCTGGCGCACCGGCATGAACATCGCGGTGGACTACATCTGGTTTGGCGAGGACGAGTGGGCAGTGGCACAAAGCAACCGTTGGCTCAGTTTCTTTCTTGATCAGGGAATTGACAGCTACGTCAATCAATATAGTCTGGACGGTGAGCCGCTTTCCACCGACCGTTCACCCGGCCTGATCGCCATGAATGCCGTGGTAGCATTGGCCGCCGACCACCCACAGCGCGCCGAATTTGTGCAGGCGCTATGGGATATGAACATTCCCTCTGGGCAGTGGCGCTATTACGATGGCCTGTTATACATGATGGCGCTGTTGCAGGTGAGTGGCAAGTTTGATATTCATGAGTAGATTTATTTGGAGACCGACACATGCGAGAAGCAATTGAGAATGATGCCCTATACCGTGACGCCAGCCAGCCAACGGCCGTGCGCGCGCGCGATTTGTTGGCCCGGATGACGCTTGAAGAAAAGGTGGCCCAATTGGGCAGCGCCTGGGTCTATCAGTTGTTGAAAGATGGGCAATTTGACGTGCCGAAGGCGGATGGGTTGCTGGCAGAAGGGATCGGCCAGATTACCCGCGTGGCCGGCGCCAGCAGCCTGAACCCGGCCGACGGCGCTAAAGCGGCCAACGCCATCCAGCGTTATCTGCTAGAAAAAACGCGGCTGGGCATTCCGGCGCTGGTGCATGAGGAATGTTGCAGCGGCTACATGGCGCGTGACGCCACCTGCTTCCCGCAAATCATTGGCGTGGCCGGTACGTGGGCGCCGGAACTGGTGGAAGCGATGGCGGATGTGGTGCGGCAGCAAATGCGGGCCGCTGGCGCGCACCAGGGTTTGTCGCCGGTGCTGGATGTGACCCGCGATCCCCGTTGGGGACGAGTAGAGGAGACGTTTGGCGAAGACCCTTATCTCATCTCTCAGATGGGGGTGCATTTTGTGCGCGGGCTGCAAGGGGCAAACTGGCAGGAAGGGATTATTGCCACCGCCAAACATTTTGTGGGTTACGGGCAGACAGAAGGGGGAATGAACTGGACGCCGGCCCATATTCCAGCGCGGGAACTGCGCGAGGTCTTTTTACGGCCGTTTGAAGCCGCCGTCAAAGAAGCCAACCTGCAATCAGTGATGAATGCCTACCATGAACTGGACGGTGTGCCCTGCGCCGCCTCGAAGGAACTGTTGACAGACATTTTGCGGGAGGAATGGGGTTTTGATGGCATGGTGGTCTCCGATTATTTTGCAGTGGAACAACTGCAACGGGCGCACGGGGTGAGTGACAACAAGGTGGATTCGGCCAGGCTGGCCCTGAGCGCCGGGATTGACGTGGAACTGCCCAGCACCGATTGTTATGGTGAACCGCTGCTCACGGCCGTGTGCGAGGGTGTAATTGACCAGGCGTTGATTGACCAGAGCGTGGCCCGCGTGTTAGAGATGAAGTTGAAGCTGGGGCTGTTTGAAAATCCGTATGTAGATGAGGCAGAGGCGACGGCCGTGTTCGACACTACCGCCCAACGCCAACTGGCGCGCACCATCGCCCAAAAATCCATCGTGCTGCTCAAAAATGAAGGCGACCTGCTGCCCCTGCCCAAGAATCTCAAGGCTATTGCCGTTATTGGCCCACAGGCCAACAACGCCCGCCACCTGTTGGGCGACTATGCCTATCCCTGTCACATTGAATCCTTGCAGGAAATGACGCGAGCCGGCCACAACACCTTCAATATCCCCGTACCGGACAGTGTGGAACTGGTGGATAACTTTGTGACCATTCGCCCCATTCTGGCAGCGATTCAGGAAATGGTGGGGGCTGACACGGCCGTGCAGTTTGCCGCCGGTTGTGAATTAACGGGCGATGATCGCTCCGGTTTTGCCGAGGCAGTGGCGGCGGCAGCGCAGTCTGATGTGGCGCTGGTGTTTGTCGGCGAAAAATCTGGCCTGACAAATGACTGCACCTGCGGCGAATCACGGGATCGGGCGGACATCAATTTGCCCGGCGTGCAGGAGGAACTGGTGCAGGCAGTAGCGGCGACGGGTACACCGGTGGTGGTGGTGCTGCTGAACGGCCGTCCGCTGAGCATCAACTGGATTGCTGAAAATATCCCTGCCATTGTCGAAGCCTGGCTGCCGGGCGAGGAAGGGGCGGAAGCGGTGGCCGATGTGCTGTTTGGCGACGCCAACCCTGGCGGCAAATTGCCCATCACCTTCCCCCGCGCCGTAGGGCAGATTCCCATCTTTTACGGCCACAAACCGTCTGGCGGTCGTTCCCATTGGAAAGGGGAATATGTAGATTTGAGCAACAAACCGCTGTGGCCGTTTGGTTTTGGGCTGAGTTATACGCAGTTTGATTTGCACAATTTGCAGGTGGACAAACAAGCCATCTCTGCTAACGAGGCGGTGCAGATCAGCCTGACGGTGACAAATACGGGGGCGCGAGATGGCGATGAGGTGGTGCAGTTGTATGTATGGGATAAGGTGGCAAGTGTGACACGGCCGTTGAAAGAGCTCAAAGGTTTCCAGCGCGTCACCGTCCCGGCCGGCGCCAGCCGCACCGTGACTTTTACCCTTTTTGCCAATCAGTTAGGCTTTTACGATGGGGCCATGCGGCAAATTGTAGAACCTGGCATCGTCGAGTTGATGGTGGGCATTTCCTCAGATGATATTCGCCTGCATACACAAATTGAAATCGTCGGCGAGACACAAGAAATCCCGGCGCGCCAAAAATTCTTTAGTGAAGTGCAGGTTGTATAAAAGAATGGAGATTGGGAAATTGGTAACCGTTCAGACCTGACAGGTTTATTACTCGTTCAACTTGAAGCTTTACAGGCCAAAAACCTGTCAGGTCTCCAGAGGGACTGAACGCTTACGTTAAAGTTAAGAAATCTTATTTACCGGTATACTCGATCCCTCAACCTGATCTCTAATCTCAAATAAAGTATACGATGTTCAAAAATCCTATTCTCTCTGGCTGTTATCCCGACCCGTCTATTTGCCGGGTGGGGGAAGATTATTACCTGGTCACCTCTACCTTTGAGTATTTCCCCGGCCTGCCCATTTTCCACAGCCGCGATCTGGTGCATTGGCGGCAGATGGGGCATGTGCTGGATCGGCCGTCGCAGCTCGATCTGGATGGCATACGGCCGTCAGCCGGCCTATACGCCCCCACGATCCGGTATGCCAACGGACTGTTTTACGTCATCAATACGCTGGTAGACGGCCGTACCCATTCCGGCAACTTCATTGTCACCGCCACCGATCCGGCCGGCCCCTGGTCTGAGCCATACTGGTTGGACGCCACGCCCGGCATTGACCCGTCGCTGCTTTTTGATGATGACGGCAGTGCCTGGTATTGTGGCACAAACCTGATGGAAGAAGGTCATTATCGCGGCCACACCGAAGTCTATGTGCAAGAACTTGACTTGAACACCATGCAGTTAGTGGGCGAACCAATTGTCATCTGGGACGGCGCGGTCAAGGGGGTTGTCTGGTCGGAAGCGCCGCATATTTACAAGATTGACGGCCGTTACTACCTGCTCACGGCCGAGGGTGGCACCGCCCACCACCATGCGGTTGCCATTGCCCGTAGCGACTCTATCACCGGCCCCTACGTGGGCAACCTCGGCAATCCCATCCTGACGCACCGGCACCTGGGGCTGGACTATCCCATCGTCGGCGCGGGGCATGGCGACCTGGTGCAGACACAAAACGGGGAATGGTGGATGGTGCTGCTGGCGATGCGGCCGTATGGCGGCTACTTCTACAACCTGGGCCGGGAGACATTTCTGGTTCCGGTGCGTTGGGAGGAGGGTTGGCCGATTGTCAGCCCCGGAACCGGTCGCGTAGAAGCCGCCTATCCGCTGCCCAACCTGCCGCCCCATCCCTGGCCGTCTCGCCCGGCGCGGGATGATTTTGATACACCGGCGCTGGCTTATGAATGGAACTTTCTGCGCACCCCGCGAGAAGATTTCTGGAGTTTGTCTAAACAGCCCGGCCATCTGGTGCTACAATTACGCCCCGAGCAGTTATCCGAATGGGCCAACCCCAGTTTTGTCGGCCGTCGGCAGCAGCACATTCATTTTAGGGCGGCTACGGCCGTGGCCTTCACCCCCCACCATGAAAACGAGTGCGCTGGTCTGGTGCTGCTGCAAAACAATGATTTTCACTTTCGTTTTGTTGTTACCCTGGCCGACGAACCGGTTATTTGCCTGATCAAACGGGTACGCGGCGAGGAAGAGATCATTGCCCAAAGACCTATTCTGGCAGGGGCATTCTATCTAAAAGCGGAAGGTCACGAGCAGGATTACAGCTTTTATGTGGCTTCGGAACCGGAGAAATGGACGTTGGTAGCTGGAAATGTAGACGGCCGTATCCTCAGCACTCCCGTCGCCGGCGGTTTTGTGGGCGCGTATATCGGTCTGTATGCCAGCAGCAACGGCCGTGATAGCAGCAATTACGCCAGCTTTGACTGGTTTGATTATGAAGAATTGGAGTAACTATTCAGGTGTGAGTTGAGGCATGAGGAGCTCGCCTTCAAAGAGGGAA
>DAOMOK010000014.1:102765-182088 GCA_035444285.1 Chloroflexota bacterium | reverse complement strand
TTCCCTCTTTGAAGGCGAGCTCCTCATGCCTCAACTCACACCTGAATAGTTACAATCGTAAATCGTAATCCGTAAACCGAAAAACGGATTACGGATTACGGATTACGGTTCACGGCTTACGGATGTTGTCTCCACCAATCCATTGACCAGGCGACGGCTTTGGCAATGCCTTCACGCAGGGGTGTTTGCGGCGTGTAATCGAGTAGGGCGCGGGCTTTGCCGACGTTGGCGACGTAGTGGGTAACTTCGCCCACGCGGGAGGGTTCGATGGTGACATCAGGCGTTTTACCCAATTCTTCGCCGATGAAGCGAGCCATGTCTACCAGGCTGTTGCCCTGCCCGTAGGCCAGGTTGATGGTGTGGTTGGCAATTTGTCCATTGACTAATCGCGCAATTCCCCGGTAGACGCCACTGACACAGTCGTCAATGTAGGTGAAGTCCAGCACTTTGTCCTGACCGTAGATGGTGATAGGACGGCCGTAATCTATCTCGCGGATAAAATAGGGAATCACCCGTAACATGCGCTCGATGTCGTTGTCATAACGGCCGTAGACGTTGCTAAAGCGGAACACCAGATATTTCAGCCCGTAACATTGTGCGTAAGAATAAATGAGCGCCTCACCGGAGATTTTGCTGGCGGAGTAAGGGCTTTCGGTGAAGGCAAAATCGGCGTAAGACTCTTCGGTGATGTAGCGATGGATGTCGCCATACACTTCGCGCGAACTGCTGAAGATGATAGGGATGTTGTGGTGGCGGCAAAATTCCAGCACGTTGAAGGTCATGGTGATATTTTCCAGGGCGCGGTGGGGCTGCTGCACCAATTCATGGACTTTAGCATGGGCGGCGAAGTGGACGACTGCGTCCAGATTGGGCGGGTACTCCACATTGCCAATACCTTTATCAAAGTCACGGTAGGGGGAGCTGAGGTCCTGCAACAGGGTTTCAATGTCGTTTGTCCAGGTGTTCGGCCGTTTGTCAATGCCAAAAACATAATGGCCCTGATTTTGCAGGTATTGGCCCAGATTGGTGCCAATTTGGCCGCTGGAACCGGTTATCAAAATGCGCATACAGATTCTCCAGAGGGATTTAACGCAAAGACGCAAAGAGACAAAGGGGCAAAAGAAGAAATGAATGCATCATCTGCGAAATCTTTGATTTTTATGCTTCGAGGAGCATTTTAGAACGGATTAGCCTAATGGACAAACTTGGCGTTATGTCAAGCATCTGATTGTGTGCGAAGTTGCGTTGAGGAGATGTCCAGGCGAAAAAGCTTGGCGGGCAGTGGTTGGAAGAGACCTGTAAATTGTGCAGGAACGTTCAGGTCGTCTATGTCGTGAAAGACATCATCATCACCCAGGCGACCGGCAACAAGGAAGGTGTTGCCATACGTCTTCATTTCATCCAATGCACGGTACATGGCTTCTGAACTGTTTTGATAGAAGCGCAGTTGCAAAATGCGCACGGCCGTGTCATATCCCACCACGAAGGGAATACCGGGATAAAGCCGTGCCTTTTCCACAAAGGTGGGGGCGGCGCTGGCAAAAACGGGCCAGCGCCCGGCAAATTGAGCCATACGGTTGAGCAGGGTTTCCGATGGCAGAGGGGGTTTGTCGGCGTTCACGGCCGTGCATTCAAACGCCACCGGTACACCAAGATGGTTGCTGGCAGCCTGGGCCAGTTGGATGTGCCCTTGATGCAGGGGGTTAAAAGCGCCAGATAATATGGCAGCAGGTGGGGTGGTAAGGACACGGCCGTCGCTGTTTATGCCGAAGTACGAGATTTCCTGGTTGGTGAGTTGGCGCGCATACCGGGTGAAGTCTGCCTCGGTAGTGGTCAGAAGGTCAGCAGGAGTGATGTCTAGCGGCAATTGTTCCGGCAGCGCCATCGCCTGCGCCAGACAATTTAACATAAGATTGCTTATGAGTCGCTCTTCTTCTTCCCGACTGCGCGCGCCTTTGTCCAGATGCAGATCACAGGCCACAACATTCTCTGGCTGCCAGACAGCTACATGGGCGTGATGGTCGCCGCGTTTGGGGTAGTCGGTGGTGATGGTGGCGGTGCAGGCCAGGCCGAGGACGTTTGCGGAGGGAGCTAATTCTCGTGCGTGTGAAAGGGCGCAACCGGCAAGGGAAACGGCCGTGTCTTGGGCCACATATTTTGCCGGTGTATATCCCAGAAAATTGTCAAAGGCGGCGGCGCTGTAAGGGACGATGGCTTCCAATAAAGTGCGGCTGGCGCCGGCCACCGCCAGCAAATCGGCTAATGCCTGGGCGCCGGCGCCTGCGGTCACCAGGACAATCTGGCGCGAGCTGTGGTGGATGGTGGTAATCAGGCGGCGCGTCTGGTCATTCATGATCCGCGTTGCCGGATTCGGATGCTGAGGAGCGGGGATAGTCGTTGGGATAGCGCAGGTCTGTGCCAAACATAGGGCTGGATTTTGCCGTCCAGTCATTTTGGCTGACATCATCATTTAGATGGTCGAAGTACCCTTGCACGCGGCTATCTAGCAAATCGAGTTGGTGCAGCAGAATGGCTTCCAGTGTTTTGGGGGTAATGGGTGATCCCCATTCCAGTGTGCCATGATGGGAAGTGACCAGGTGAATGATTTGTCGCAAATCTTCTTCCGAAATGTTACCGAGAGTGAGCGCCGCTTTTTCGATCATGACCACTGCGCGCACAATATGGCCCACGAGACGGCCGTCATCAGAAAAAGAAAACCCCTGCGCCACATCATACTCAATTGCTTTGCCTATATCGTGCAGCAGTGTGCCCGTCACCAGCAGGTCTCGGTTGACATGGGGGTAATGGTCGGCCAACGTATGCGCCAGGTTGGCCATGCTCAGACTGTGTTCCAACAAACCACCCAGGTACGCATGGTGCATTTTGCGGGCGGCAGGGGCAATGGAGAATTGGTGCAAAAATGCGGCATCGGCCAGCAGCAGTTGTTCCACCAACGCGCGCCAGGGTTCGGCCAATAAACCGACAATGTCTTTCAATTCGGCCAGCATTGCCTCACGGGGGCGGGAACTGGTGGGTAAAAAAACGGCCAAATCGGGATTGAGGCATTCATTCAAATCGGTGACGGTAATTTGCAGACTGTCTTTGTAGTTGTTGATGCGCCCGGTGATGAGGACAATGCGTCCGGGTTGTGCCCAACGGAAGACGTAATCAGGCACATCCCAATAGACAAACGCTACCAGTCCCGACTTATCACGCAGATTGCCCAAGAGGTAGTCACGGCCGTCTTTCGTTTTACGGATGACGACATCTTGCAATAAAAAGGGTTCATTCTCTAGCAAATTTCCGGCTTGCAAGTCGGTTACAAATGTTTTTTTCACGGCCGTTTCTCTTTTCAGGTGGTCAGGAATCGTCGTTTTGAGATCAGGAGATTGAGAGATTTAGGTGGACTCCCAGTCTCTCAACCTCCTGCGGGCAGATGAGTTAATCAGTACCCCGTCAGATGAGATTGTAGAGGGATTTGGTTTTTCTGGCTACAATTCATTGTGTAGGGGCAACCCTTGTGATTGCCCATGAACAGGAAAGAGGGTACACAATGAAAAAGATTATCGTCGGCATAACAGGGGCGAGCGGCGTCATCTATGGCATCCGGTTGTTAGAAGTGCTGCATACGGTTCCTGATGTGGAAACGCATCTGGTAATGAGCAGCGCCGCCGGCATTACCATCAGCCTGGAAACCACCTACACTCCAGAACAAGTGGTGGCCATGGCCGATGTGCATTATCGTTTCATGGACATTGCAGCAGCCATTTCTTCGGGATCGTTTAAGACGGATGGCATGGTGGTGGTTCCCTGCTCCATGAAGACGTTGGCCGGGATTGCCCATTCCTTTAGCGATAATTTATTGCTGCGGGCGGCGGATGTGGTATTGAAAGAGCGCCGCCGGTTGGTCATTGTTCCCCGTGAAACACCGCTGCATTTGGGTCATTTGCGCCTGTTGGTGCAGGCGACGGAAATCGGGGCTATTGTGGCCCCGCCAATGCCCGCCTTTTATCACAAGCCGCAGTCGGTGATGGCGATTGTGGATCAGACGGTAAACCGGCTGTGCGATTTGTTAGACATTGCACTGCCCGAAGATTTGTTTGATCGCTGGCAAGGAGCAAAAGGTGAGTGAGGCGGCTGTCAGGGCAGCGGCATTGGCCTATTTGCGCAATCATCAGGTAATGACGTTGGCAACGGCTGGGGTCGAAGGGGTATGGGCAACGGCCGTGTTCTATGTGAATGATGGTTTTAATCTGTACTTTCTTTCCGCCGGGCACACCCGGCATGGGCAAAATATGGGCACGCGGGCACATATAGCCGCCGCCATTCAGGAAGATTATCGGGATTGGGGGGCGATCCAGGGGATTCAATTGGAAGGTGAAGTGGTGATGTTGGCAGGTGATGAGAGGGCAACGGCCGTTGCCTTTTACACAAGCAAATTCCCGTTTATCGCACAGGCAGACGCCGCTATGCGGGCGGCCCTGGCGAAAGTGAACTGGTATTGCTTGCGCCCCAGTCGTCTCTATTTCATTGATAACAGCAAGGGGTTAGGCCACCGTGATGAGGTGAATCTGGCTGATCAGAGTGGGTGAACCGAAGTCTGACTTCGGGCTTTGGCTCACCCTTCCCCCTGATCATACGTTTTCATCACCACCTTCAGGTAGCGGGTATGACCGGGGGTGTAATATAGCGCCAATGCCGCTTCATCCAGGTCAAAGGGTTCAGACAGGGTCAGCATTTCTTGCAGGTAGGCGGCATCACAGCGCATGACCGCTTCCTGAAACGCTTTATCCCCTTTTACTTCCAGCAGAAGGGGGGCGGTGGAAAGCGATTTGCTTTTCAAGGTACGCACTACCTGGGCGCGCCGCGCCACCAACAAAATGGCGTTTACGGTGTTCTTTGAAATGTCTTTGTTTTCCTGTTCGTATTTCTCTGCCAAAACGTCAATCAGTTCCCGCCAGCGTAGTTGATCGTTTTTTTGCAGGTTCACGATCATGTCTTTGAGGATGGGGAAACGCTGCTCAACGGGGACAATACGCAGGCGCGCCTTTTTGAGCTGGCTGCGGTAGCGTTCATGTAACGGCCGTTGCTGGTCCTGTTTCTGTGGCAGGCACACATAGAGGGTGGTGTTGACCTGTTTGATTTCCAGGATGTGGCTGTATTTTTCCAGGAATTTGCGAAAGCTGCCTTCCGCATAGGCGCTTTTATCAAAAGCGCCATTACTTAATTCAGAAAGCTGCTGGCGCAGCACGCTGGCGCGCACCTGCGTTTCTTCAGTGAGTAATTTATCTACGGCCGTTTGCAGAAACAATTCTACCTGGGCATCATTCAGTTTTGCCGAAGGCACAATGTCTTCGTAAAACACATATTCATCACACAGGCTCACAAAGCTTCTGCTGGCGGTGTGCCGGATGCCCAAACCAATGACGTGTTTGCCTCGTTTGCGCAGCGATTGCACCAACGGCGTAAAATCTCGGTCGCCGGTGATAAGCACGTAGGTGCTGTATTGGTGCCCATCAATGAGCGTGTCCATCGTATCTACAACGATTTGCATATCCGCCAGATTTTTGCTGAAGTTGTTGATGCGGATGGTGGACTGCGTTGAAAAACCGGCGACAGCCAGGTCTTTCATTAGCTGTTGGTTTTGCCGCCAATCACCATACGAACGACGCAGCACAATACGGCCGTGTGTCATCCGTTTGATCTGGTCAAGGATGAGATTGATGTCAAATGTTAAATTGGCTTGTTTGGCCCCAATTACCAGATTGTCTAAATCTAAAAAGACAGCAACATCATTGGTATTTGTGTTACCCGCTGTCGGTTGGCTACCTGTTGACCCTTCATTCATGCGATTTAGCCGGATTCTCCCGATCTCACTTTCTACTAATTCTACTCTAATCATTCGTTCCCGCAATTGTTTCCCGTGAAACATGGCGGTTTACACTTTGCCTGATTCGTGTTACCATAATGTTGTTTGAATAATATGTCAACTTGATGCGCAACTGGAGGTCAAAATGAACGAAAGAAGTAACTGGGTGTGGGAAGGAAAACCCTGGGAGGCGTTCAAATCGTTTGCCATCATCTTTTCCTTTGTGCTGAACTTTACCCTCTTAATTGTGCTGTTGCTGATCTCGCCGCTAATTGTCCCCGTTATTCTCAACAACACGGTGGAACCAATTGTGGGTGGGCTAAATGACAGCTTTATTATGATGAGCAATGCCACCATCTCCACCACCATTCCTCTGGATAAAGATTTGCAACTCAACACGACTATCCCCCTGTCCACAACAACCAATGTACGGATCATTGAAGATGTACCACTAAGTGTCAATGCCACGTTTATTCTGCCGGCAGGCGGCGGCACTATCAATGGCACGGTCGTTTTGGCATTACCGGCCAACACCTCGTTGCCGGTTGCTCTAAATCTGGATGTGCCTGTCAACCAGCCAGTGCATGTCTCCACCGATGTGCCCGTACAAATTCAACTGAGCGAAACAGACCTGGGTGTGCCTTTCACCAAACTACAAAATTTGTTTAATCCCCTAAACGCCTTAGTCACTAATCTGCCCTCCTCCAATGAAGAACTGGTGCAGCGCGCCACCAGCGCCACGCTGGAACCGAAGTAAAGTGTGGGGCGATTTTCTCAATCGCCCCACCACGGACTATAATCCGGCCCTATGAGTGATACACCACCTGTTTGTGATTATGAAGGTTCGGATTATCGGACGCGGTTTTGGGAGGGGCAGGGCCGTGCTTATGAAGATCAGGTAGAGCGCATTGCCTTACGCCGCTTGATGCCACCCACCGGCGAAACATTGATTGAGATCGGGGCGGGCTACGGCCGTCTCGCCGACGAATACCACGGTTACAATAAAGTTGTTCTCTTTGACTATTCTCGTTCCCTGCTGCGTGAAGCCCAGGCACATCTGGGCGACGACCCCCGTTTCATTTATGTAGCCGGTAACTGGTATAACATGCCTTTTGTAGACGGCCTGTTTACCACGATGGTGCAAATTCGCACCCTGCACCATGCCGCCGACGTGCCCGCATTGTTTTATGAACTGGCGCGTATTGCCCGGCCACACGGCCGTTACATCCTCGAATTTGCCAACAAAAAAAACCTCAAAGCCATCGCCCGCTATTGGGCCGGTCGCCAGGATTGGTCGCCGTTTACCGGCGAACCGGTAGAGTTTGCCGCCCTCAACTTTGACTTTCACCCGCAGTGGATTCGGCAGCAGTTGTTGGCCGTTGGTTTTGCACCACAGCGCGCCCTGACCGTCTCCCATTACCGTTTTGGCCCACTAAAGAAGACGGTACCCACCGGCTTGTTGGTAAAGCTAGACGCCATGGCCCAGCGCACGGGAAATTGGTGGCAGTTGTCCCCCAGCGTCTTTTTAGAGGTGCGTCATCCGGCAGTGGGTTACACGGCCGTGCCCACCACCTTCTTCGCCTGCCCCACCTGCAAAACAGCGTTGGGTGCGCCAGTGGACGGCCGTCTTGCCTGCCCCAACCCCACCTGCGGCCAGCAATGGCGCGTCGAAAACGGCCTCTACGACTTCAAAGAACCCGAAAATTGAGCCATGGATGTCACGGATACTGTGGCTATTCACGGATAAAATCAGTGTGCATCCGTATCATTCGTCTAATCTGTGGCTCAAATTCCGCCTGTTTATGCCCGCATAATTTGCCAGTCACCAGGGGCCACAAGTAAACTTGAGATATGAAGTTGTGGAAATTATCGTTATGTCTACTTGTTTTGTTCATCATTGCCGGAAGTGCGGCGGCGGCGCCGCCGGAAAGACCAGCGGCGGCGCCGGTTGATGCCCGTTTTGGTATTGTTGAAAGTTATGTCAACCCGACGGAGGCCAACAACCTGGGCGTGGCCTGGACGCGGGTACGTTTTCACTGGGCGGAAGTGCAGGCCGGTGGTTCCGGTACCTGGACGCCCAGGGTCAGTGACGCCCAGATCAATAATGAGATTGCCAACGGCCGTACCGTTGTTGGATTGCTCATTGGTGTGCCGGACTGGGCCTGGAATAACGGCCTGCCCGCCGGGCTGAATCTGCCCCATGATGACCCCAACAATACCTGGGCCAATTTTGTGCGGGAGGCGGTGGGGCGGTATAACGGCCGTATCCGCCACTGGATCATCTGGAACGAGCCAGACATCAACGACCCCAATGCGCCCGGTTTCACCTGGCCTGGTACTATCCAGGATTTTTTGCAGTTGCAGCGCACAGCCTATCTGGTCGCCAAAGAAACCAACCCCAACGCCGTTATTCATCTGCCGGCGTTCACCTACTTTTGGAATCCCAATTACATCTATCAATTTTTAGACGTAGTGGTGGCCGACCCCGCTGCGCCGGAGCATAACTATTACTTCGATGTCATCACCGCCCACCTCTATTTTCAGCCCGACTCCGTCTTTTCGCTGATCCAGACCTTTTACGGGGCGGTGCAGAGCCGGGGCATCCCCTGGAAACCACTCTGGCTGGTGGAAACCAATGCGCCGCCCAGCAACGACCCCACCTGGCCTGTGGCGAACTGGACGTTCCAGGTGGCATTGGATGAGCAGGCGGCCTACATTCCCCAGGCATTGGCCGTGGCCATGGCGGCGGGGGCGCAGCGTATTGCCATCTACAAATTGCAGGATATTCCTGGCGATGAAGCCGCCAACCCGGAACCGTTTGGCCTGCTGCGCATGGATGGATCACGGCGGCCCGCATTCAACAGTTATCAGGTCGCCATTCGTTACCTGGCGGGGGCGCAGGGGGCGCGGCGGGAACGGTGGAATGAGGTGGGGCAGGTGCGGCTGGATCAGGGCACATATACCACGCACGTCCTTTTTTCGCGGCTGCCCGCGCCGCAGCAGGCGGAGATTGAAGCCACGTCCAACACGGCCGTACTCGTAGACATGTGGGGAGGTCGTCGCACTATTAGCGCCCAAAATGGGCTTTTCAAAGTGGACCTGCCCGGCGCATTGTGCGTGCAAACGGCCGGGGATTATTGCATGATTGGCGGTTCGGTATTCTATCTGGTGCAGGCGAAAGAAGGCGGCTCTGTGCCTTCTGCGCCGCCAGGGGGCAATGCACCGCCCCCCCCCACCGCCAGCAGCGAAACAGGCACACCGGACGGCGCGACCATGCCTGCCAACACCCCCGACCCCAATGCGCCCACCTACACGGCCACTTCGCCTGTGCCGAGTACCAAAACACCCGCCACTGATGTTACAGACACGGCCGTTGCCCATACCAACACCCCCCGGCCAACCAATACGCCACGCCCGACGCGCACCCCAACCGCTACCCCAACCGCCACACCTGCACCAACGGACACGGCCGTCCCAACCGCCACGCTTATGTTAACCGAAACGCCTGTCCCGGCCACAGAAATTGCCGAAGTGCCAGCCACGCCCACAACAAATGAACAACTATCAGCGACCAGCGATCAACCAGCGGCGACCAACAATCTTTCCTTCCTCTTTATTGGCGGCGGCCTCTTACTGGCGGTAGGACTGGCGGGCTGGTGGTGGCGGTCACGGCCGTAACACACAAAAAGGAGTGACCGTGTTTCCACGACGCCTGACGAGATCAATGAAAGAGGCTACGAATTTCACAAATGACACGAATTTTTGCCTGGCAAAACGTCGCGCTCTCCGCGCCCTTCGCGGGTCAATTTTTACACTGGTATTGCTGCTTATCACGGCCGTAGCCCATCCCCTGTTTGCCCAATCACCCATCACGGTGCAGACCGATACGCTGGATGACAGCGGCTACCCACGCCGTGTCATTTTCCGGCTGGATGTGGATGCGCCCGTGGACATCACTCAGGCCACCCTGCACTACGATGTGAGCAAGGTAAGTTGTCTGGATGCCGGGGCGACTGTGCCGGTGACGATTGCCGGTGATAGGCTAGAGTGGACGTGGGAAATGGTGCGCTCCGGCAATCCGCCGCCGGGCACGGCCGTGACCTGGAGTTGGACGCTCACCGATGCTGACGGGCAGACCTTCACTACACCGCCACAGACGCACACCTTTACCGATAACCGCTACACCTGGCGCACCGTTGAAGCCGATAATCTCAAATTGCACTGGTATCAGGGCAATGTAGGGCCAACCCTGTTGGAAGCGGCTGTGTCTGGTCTGGAACGGCTGGAAAATGAAATGGGCATTGAACTGCAAGACGAGGTGAACCTATTCATTTACGGCGATACGGCCGATATGCGTGACGCCGTCTTGTACATTCAAGATTGGGCCGGTGGCGTAGCCTTTAGCGAGTACAACGTCATCCTCATGGGCATCCCACCATCGCTGGCGAATACGTGGGGGCAGGATGTGGTGCCGCATGAACTGGCGCACCTGGTGGTGGCGCAGTACGGCCGTAGTTGTGTGGGTGGCAGTCGGCCAAACTGGTTGGAAGAAGGGCTGGCGGTCTACGCCGAAGGCGAGCCATCGCCCGACATTCGCGCCGATATTGAGCGGGGATTGGCCAATAACAGTTTTGAACCGCTGCGCAGCCTGAATGGCGCGTTTTCTGCGCACGGACCGGAAGCGGGTATCGCCTACAGCCAGAGTTACAGCACGGTGGCCTATTTATTGGAGAGTTACGGCCGTGACCCATTGCAGCAGCTAATCCTCACCCTGGCCGAAGGCAAAAGCACCGATGCTGCTCTGGAAGAAGTCTACGGCTTCAACGTGGATGGTCTGGAATTGGAATGGCGGGCATCCCTGGGTCTGCCCTCGCGTGACATCCCGCCCACGCCCACGCCCATCAACCCGGCTGCCATTCCCACCATTGTGCCCGAAGGACTGCCCGCCAGCCTGCCCACGCCGCCATCGGCTGCGGCCACGTCCGTGCCGCTCACCAACGTCCCCTCCACTAACCCCGGCATCTGCAATATAGGGCTTGTCCCCTTGCTGCTTGTGGGTTTATTTTTCGCCAGGAGGCGACGAATCTGAGTGCCAATGTTGACTTCCAGGTACCGCCATCGCCTGGGAATGAATTCCCAGGCTGTTACCCAAAGTGCGCTAAAGCGCACTCTTCGGACGCCGAATTCCGCCAGTCTGCTTCAGCAGACTTCTCATAACAGATGCCGAATTCCATTCGGCGGCAGAGCCAATACCCCCATGAAACACCCCCTCACCCTTTCACCCAAGCGGCCTCAGGTCGCCCACCTCCTCATCCTGCTTGCTTTACTCTCACTCAGCTGCCGGTTGACTGACCAATTGACACAAGGCAGCGCCGACATTCCCACAGGCGTAGACCGCAACGACGCCATCTTTTTTGATGGTGGGCAACCGCAAACGTTAGACCCGGCCAAAACGCACGGCGGGCCAGATGGTGAATTAGGCCACATCTTCAGTGGGTTGGTGACGCTGGATCAGACGATGCAGGTGCAGCCGGAACTGGCAGCCGGCTGGACGGTGAGTGAGGACGGCCTGACGTATACCTTTTATCTGCGGAAAAATGCCCTGTTTCACGACGGCCGTGCCCTCACCGCCCAAGATGTCATCTACTCCTGGGAACGGGCGGCTAACCCCACCACCGGTTCCGATACGGCCCAGACCTACCTGGGCGATATTGCCGGTGTGCAAGAGATGTTAGATGGGCAGGCTGACCACATTAGCGGCCTGCGCGCCCTTGACGACCATACCCTGGAAGTGCACCTGCGTGAGCCGGTGGTCTACTTCCTGCAAAAACTGGCCTACCCTGTCGCTTTTGTGGTGGATAAAAACAATGTCACGGATGCCAATTGGGAGCATCGCCCCAATGGTACCGGGCCATTCAAATTACAGTCCTGGCAAGATGATGAACAGATGGTGTTGGAAAGGTATGACAATTATTATTTAGAGCCAGCCGCGGTGAAACACATTGTCATCAATCTGGGGCCAGGGTTGTCGTTGGGGCGGTATGAACAGGGGCAGATCGATCTGGTGGGCATTGGCGGCGCCAACCTGGAACGGGCGCGTGATCCGAATAATCGTTTTTATAATGAGTTGCATACGGCCGTTGCCCTCTGCACGTCTACCATTGGCCTGAATAACCGGCTGGCGCCCTTTGACGATGTGCGGGTGCGGCAGGCGTTTAATCTGGCGTTGGATCGAGAACTACTCATCGAAACCTTCGCCGACGGTAATGCTATTCTGTCTGCCGGCGTGCTGCCGCCGGGCATGCCCGGCTACGTCTACAAGCCAGAACGCGGCTACCCCTTTGACCCGGAAAAGGCGCGGCAGCTATTGGCCGAAGCAGGCTACAGTGACATGAGCCAGTTTCCTACCCTCACCTATACCACTTCAGGTTACGGTAATGTAGGCGGCTATACTGCTGCTCTGATCACCATGTGGCAAGACAATTTAGGCGTCAACATCGAACCCCAAATCATAGACCCTTATCAATACTATGATGAAATATACAGCGGCAAAGTCGGCCATTTTTATGATAGTGGTTGGTGCGCCGACTACCCCGATCCGCAAAATTTCCTGGACATTCTCTACCACAGCGGCTCTCGCCAAAACATTGGCGGCTACCAAAACATCACGGTAGATGCCCAATTAGAAGCCGCTCGCATCGAAAGAGATGTGAATCGGCGTATGGCACTCTATGCAGAAATCGAAGATGAAATTGTAGCTGACGCGCCGGTCATCTTTCTCAATCATGGCCTCAGCGCCGTCCTCGTCAGCCCGGAACTGCAAAATTACGTCCTCACTCCCTTTGGGGTGCGGCAATGGCATTTGCTCGCTGTCAATCGGGGGTCGTAAGCAGCCGAGCGATCTCTGGGATACCTCTCTATGTTGAAAAGAAACACTTTTTTGTTAATAGTTATTCTGTTTTGTTTAGGTGGGGGCACGGCCGTACTCTTCCCCACCAACCGCCCGGAAGCCATATTGTACTCATATGGAGCACCGGAGACGGCCGTGTCTGGCGAATTGACCAAATGGCATCCCCTCACCATTGATTTTACTGGTCCCTTCGCGCATGAAACTGACGACGCTCCCAACCCATTTCTTGATTACCGGCTACAAGTAACGTTCACCGGGCCACAAGGCCAGGTATACCACGTACCCGGCTTTTTTGCCGGTAACGGGCAGGGTTATGGCAGCGGCAATATCTGGCGCGTCATCTTTGCACCCGACAGCGCTGGCAACTGGCAATACACTGTGGCCTTTCACTCTGGGGCCAACATCGCCGTTGATTTGGACATGAATAATGGCACGCCCCATAGCTTTCACGGGGCCAGTGGCGCCTTTCACATACACGACCCGATATGCCCTCAACCAGGTCTGCTGGCGCACGGCCGTTTGCAGTATGTGGGCAGTCACTATCTCAAGTTTGCCGATGGTGATTACTGGATAAAGGGAGGGATCGACAGCCCGGAAAACTTCCTGGCCTATGCCGGTTTTGATAATACCGTTAGCCAGGGCGGCCCCTTGCCAGATTTTCTGCATTACTATGAGCCGCATAGAGCCGACTGGCGACCAGGTGACCCCAACTTTGTCAGCGAAGACACCGGTTATGACGCCAAAGGGATCATTGGTGCTTTGAATTATATGTCTTCGCAAGGCATTAATTCCATCTATTTTTTGCCCATGAATCTGGGTGGCGATGGGCAAGACGTTTATCCCTTTATTGCCCCGGAGAACACCCGCTACAATAAAACTCATTATGACATCAGTAAGCTGCATCAATGGGGCATTGTGCTGGACCATGCGCAAAACAAGGGGATTGCCCTGCACATTGTGTTGGCGGAAACAGAATTTCCGAACCGCACCTGGCTGGATGGCGGCGCCTTGGGCGTGGAACGAAAGCTCTATTACCGGGAATTGATCGCCCGGTTTGGACATCTATTGGCTATCAAGTGGAATCTGAGTGAGGAAAACGAATACAGCGTTAATCAACTGCACGAGTTTGCCGGCTATATTCAGGCACTAGATTGGAACAAACATCAAATTGCCGTCCATACGCACCTGAATGATTTCTCCGATTACCTGCAACTGCTTGGGGATCCAAAGTTCACCAACACGTCCATTCAATACACGTCTGATCAGGCTAACAGCATTGTGGACTCCTGGAGAATTTACTCGGCGGATACTGGTCGCCCCTGGGTGGTGGATATGGATGAAAATTCCACTTCGCTAACCAGTTCAAATGAAGACAACCTGCGGGTGCAGTTGTTATACCCCATCTATTTTAGCGGTGGTAATATCGAATGGTACATGGGCTACTATCCCCTGCCCATGGGGGGGGATTTGAACCTGGAAGATTTTCGATATCGGGAAAAAATGTGGCGATATACCAGCTATGCCCGGCATTTTATGAGCGATAACTTACCTTTTTGGGAGATGTCCCCAGACGATACGTTACTGGTTGGTGAAAACATAAGCAGGGGCATTGGTCAGGTTTTTGCGAAGCCGGGTGAGGTATACGCCCTATATTTGCCGGTGGCAGATGGCAGCGGCCAACTCAATTTGTCCGGCATCTCCGGTGCATTCAGACTGCGCTGGTTTGATCCTCGAAACGGGGTGTTTGCCGGCGGGCCGCGCACCGTTTCGGGTGGGGGGCTGGTGAACATAGGTTTGCCACCTTTGGATGTGAACGCAGACTGGGTCGTTTTATTAGAAAGCAGCCAACTGGCGGGTTTGAGTGGGCACGGGATCGGTGGTGAGATGACTTTTTTGCCCATTATCTCGCGTTCTTGCCCAGTTATTTCACCTCCGTGACAAGGGGGGATGTGCTCAATCTTGTGGAGGTCATAGGCATGAATTACTTCTTGTTTTCTTTTATTCTCTTGTTTACGGTAGTGGCGTCGTTGTTTTCGGCATCACAGCCTGCCGATAATCATGTCATTTTTTTACCGGTGGTGATGCGCCCAGAGGAGTTGACCCCTTCAGAGGAATTCATACTACAGATTACCCCGACAGGGGGATTATTTAGCAGCACGTTTGAGCCACATTCATTTGTGCTGACAAACCCGGCGGGTAATACGCAGCCCGTTATCCATGTCGCCATTGATTTAAGCACGGCCGTGTTTATGGATATGGTGTATGATCCGAATGGCATTGCTGGCGATCTAGTAGCCAAAGACCTGACGGTGGACAGTAATGGTACGCTGGTTGGTTTCGCCGGGCACAATTTTGCCAACCCACATCACGATGGGTATGATCGGCTGAATCTGGCCTTTACCCACTTCGATCCGGGAGAAACATTCACATTTTCGGTGGATGTGGACCCCACCAGCATTCGCGGTGTACAAGCACCGGGGCCGTATGAATCTGGCAGCGTGTCTGGGTTGGAGCTGGTGGGGGCTACGGTGACCGTGACGTTTGCCGACAGCACCGTGTTGAGTGGGCAAACTTTTCGGTTGCCACACAGCTTGGGAGGCTCCAGATCTGTTGTGCGCACTAACTTACCGTCGGCGCCGCAGGTACAGGTAGTGGGCGTGTCGGGGAATACGGCCGTTGTCACTGAACCACACCAGACCTTACAAATTGAAACATCCTCACGGGGTTTAGTCAGGGCATTACTTATCGAGGGAGGGCTTTTTACGGAAGGCGTGCCTGGTGGCGGATTTGACCTTGACCCATTTGAGGCCAACACGGCGCTGACTGCCCGCGAGTATGAATACTTCTCCAACGGGGGAACAATTCAGTTGCCAGTACAACTGAGCCGTTCCCATGTTAATGGTGGCCTTAATATCATCGTAGTGGTCCAGGAAAACGCATTTAACTACAAAGGTGCGGTTTCCTCACCGATTGTCTTGGAATTACAGGATTAGTATGCAACGTTATAAGAAACTGTTTCATATGGTGTTTCTGTTTGTATTTCTGAGCGCCGTGGTTCTGGTTATGCAGGCAGGTCACACGGAAGTTGGCGTAGTTGAGGCCGGTTCCCTCTATTTAGCGACCTCACCCGCAGGCCAGAGTTCCATTTTTTTGCCGGCTATATTTGTGCCTATCTTGCCGGCGCCGCCTGTTCACGCCGTCCCCTTTTCGGGCGTCATTAGTACCGACACCATCACGGATATCGCCTCAGCTGGAGACGAACGCCTGTTTGTGACGGCGCGCCAGGGAGTCATTTACATCGTCCAGCCTAATGGACAGGTATTACCAACCCCATTTCTTGACATAACGGACGTGGTGACTATACAGAATTGGGAGCAGGGTCTGTTGGGATTAGTGTTTCACCCTGATTACCCAACCACCCCTTATTTCTACGTCAGTTACACGCGCAAATTTACAAACCAGGTGTATATCGCGCGTTATTCCGTCAGCCAGACAAATCCTAATCTGGCGAACAAACAGAGCGCGACATTGATCATGCGCATTGACAAAACAGAGCTTTTGAGCCTGGTACACAATGGCGGTGACTTGAATTTTGGGCCGGATGGTTATCTCTATATTGGCATTGGTGATGGCGGCCCTGACCCCCACCATGGCAGTCCAGATGTGCATGACCCGGCTAACAATGGGCACCGTTTAGACACCTTGTTAGGCAAGATGTTAAGGATTGATGTGAACGGGACCGGGCTGCCGCCACAAGATAATTGCAATGAGGGTATTGTCAATTTTCACTACACTATTCCCGCAGATAATCCATTTGCCGATGGCAGCGGCCCTAACTGCGACGAGATTTGGGCCAGAGGGTTGCGTAACCCCTGGCGCTTTAGTTTTGATCGCGCCACCGGAGATATGTTTATTGCCGATGTGGGTGAATGGGAACGAGAAGAGGTAAACAGAGAAGTGGCCGGTTCGGTCGGTGGCTTGAATTATGGCTGGCGTTGTTGGGAGGGCAGTTTTGACCAACGAGTGCCTCATCCAGAAATTGCCGGGGGTTGTTTCCCTCAGGCTCAGTATACGTTCCCGATATATGAATATGACCAGTCTGAGGGTTGCTCGATTGTTGGGGGGTTTGTGTACAACGGCCGTGCGTATCCGGCTTTGCGTGGGCACTATATTGTGGGGGATTTTTGTAATGGCGTCTTGAAGGTGTTGAGCCGCTTGCCTGAAAACGAGAATGAGTGGTTCAGAGCACGCATGGTAGGTACCGGAGTGTTTATCAGCACATTTGGCGAAGATGCAGCGGGTGAGTTGTACATGGGTACCTGGAGTACCAGCAATCAGGCGCGTGTTTACCGAATTGTGGCCGAAAATTGACCCAACCAGTAAGCGTCGTAGGGCTGGCGTTGACCGTTTACAAAAAGGGGTAGGCGGCTGCCGGTAGCCGGGTTGTAAAAGCCGATGTGAAGGGGGTAACGGCCGTCCCCCTCTCCATCCGGCAGCATGAGTGTATACGTATCGGTAAATACCTCACCCGCCGCCCAATGTGAGGTTGGGTAAAAACCGTTTCGGGGGGAGCCATCTGCCTGGGCCAGCGGTGGCGCGGTGGGGTCGCCCAGATGCACAAATGTGGTGAGTTCCTGGGTCGGTGGCTGCGTGATATGCCATTGCAACTGAACTTCCAGCGTATGGGAGGTGGTGAAAACCTGCGCATTAGTTAGCCAGACGCCGTCTCCCCATTGCGCCAGGGGGGGCGCGTCTGCTTTTGGCCATTGGGCCGGGGCAACCTTCACCCGGCCAATTTCCACACTGTCGCCTGCGTCCAGAATAGAGAGAAACAGGCGTACTTCGGTTGGGGTATTCATCGCTGGCTCCAGATAAACAGAAACGGTATCCACGATGATTTTGTCATCAGGCCACAGGGTAGCGGGAAAAAGCCCGTTACCGTGATAGGTATGCCGACTGCCAACCAAGGCCAGGTCGTATCCCAAAACGGTAACAACCTCGGTGGGAGGATGCTTGATTTCGCCAGTCTTGCGCCAGTACAGGGTCATCTCAATTCGCTCACCGGGCACGGCCGTAGCCGGTAAAGGCTCCACTGCCACCAATTCCAAAGCGCCCCATGTTGCCGCCACCTGGTGAACAGTGGGTGGTAAGCCTCCCTCTGTGATCAGCGGTGGTGGTGCATAGGCGGCCGGGATGAGTACCAACACGGTGTAACACGTGGTGGTAAAGGCAACAGGCCCGGCCAGCCAGCCGGTGCGGAACTGACTCAGCCCATAAGCCAGCGCCAGAGAAATGGGCAGTAAGGCCGGAAAGAGCAGACGTCCTTGCTCGGCCGGAGTTCTGAGCATAAATTGCAGCCAGCCAACTATCAGCAGCGCCACCCAACCGGTCAGGATGCCCACTAAATCCCATCGCATAGGCTCGCGGCGGTATACGGCCGTGCCTATTCCCCACAAACCAGACAGAACAATCCCCCCCCACAGCCAGTAGATGAACGATGGCGGTTTTACCGTCATCCAGCCAAAATAGGCAATGGCGGATTGGGCTACGGGAATAAACTCACGAAATAGCTGCTGGACGGTAAGTGTTCGTTCGCCGCCGGCCAGTTCAATAAATACATTCGTTGCCGTCAGGTCGCCGTAGAGCAGCCAGTTGCGCCAGAACCACCAACCGGCGATGAGAAACGTGGGCAGGAGGGTAAGCAAGAGAAAGTCGCGGGCCATGGGCCAACGGCCGTATCGTTCCCCGTGCCGCCACCACCACCAGCCGGCCACACCCATCACCCATACCAGCAGCAGCAGCCCGGCCGTTTTGCTGAGCATGGCGGCGCCCAGCGTGACCCCTAACAAAAATAACCGTTTCTGGTTGATGCTGATTAACCACAGCCTTAAAACTTGCCAGATGACCAGGGAACTGAAAAAAATGATCAGCGTGTCATTACTCATGACGGCATGGAGAAAATTGAATTGTGGCAAAAAGGCTACCAGGGTCATGGCCAGCAAGGCTCGGTGTGGCTGCGGCGGCCATAACAGCCGCCCCGCGTGGTAAATGATCACCAGCGTCAACACACCCAGAAAAAGGGAGAATAGACGGAGGCGGAATACGGCCGTTTCTGTGATCGGTCTCTCCACCTCATGCACATATAAATTGGGGTTGCCCGTCGTCTGGCCTAATTGGGCATACGGATTTAGCTGCAGGGCCGGCATATCGCCAGCGTCACCCAATAATAAGGCCAACAGCACATAATAAAGCGGCGGCTGCGCCGCTTCCTGCCGTGCCAGATTATCCGCCGTCCCGTCAGGGGGGGCCGCGACCGGTAAACGGCCGTTGGCGGCAATGGCCTGTACCGTATAAAAGTGATGGTTTTCATCAGGCGCTTCAAAAACGGGTATAACCAGCGCGTAGCCGATGGTGAGCAGCCCATAGAGCAGCAAAACAGCGGCCGCCAAATAGCCAGAACGACGAAAGTACACTATCATTTGCGCGCAATTTTCTACCAGAGAAAAGGATAATTCAACATGATGAAAAGAACTTTGCTCATGTTTTCGGTAGCTGTGCTGGCTTTTGGTCTGGTTCAATATGTGTTTAGTTTCTCAACAGGCATTGCCGGGTTTTCCGGCATGAATGGCGGCAACAGTTGCAACAATTGTCACCAGGGCGGCATAACACCAGAGGTCAGCATTGTTGGCCCTCAAATTGTTCAGCCCGGTGATACCCAAATGTATTATCTGACTATTTCCGGTGGGCAAGAAATTTCTGGTGGACTCAATGTGGCCGTCAGCGGCGGCAGCCTGCTCTCTCTAAGCGGCGAGACACAGTTGCTCAACAGTGAAATTGCCCATACTGCACCCAAATCCGTCAACCAGGATGGCGAGGTGGTTTTCAGCTATGCCTGGACGGCACCGGTTATCACTGGAACCGTCATCATGTATGGCGCCGGTAATTCCGTGAATGGCAATAGCTCAAACAGCGGTGATGCTGCTGGCCTGACCACGCTGCCCATTGTGGTGATGGAGTTAAATGAAAAGCTCTATTTGCCCATCATCCGGCGGTAATAAGATTTAGATTGGTTCAATCTTTGGAGATTGAACCAATCCTGGCTATGGCACACAGGGTGATTCCGGCCAGGTATCGAGTTGTCCCATGCCATTAGTGGAAAGCACCAGGCGGTCCAGGCGGAAGCCGGCGGAACGGGCGGATAGTTCCAACGTGTGTAATCCCGGCTGCACATTGAAAAATTCCGCCGCCGTCAGATGTCCACCGCCGTAATCAAAGTTAAAGTCATATGTCCAGGTATCCACCACATTAGAAAAACCTTTAATCCAGGGGCGGTCATCCAGTCGCACCCAGACATCGTTAAAGTCAGTGGGGCTGAGTGGATGGGAATTGCGAATGTTCAAACGATAGGTGCCAGATTTGGTCAGACTGATGGGATAGCTTAAGACGGCAATGCCAGGTTGCGCCAAATAGTCAGGGCCGGTCCAGACATAATAGCCGCTGCCGGTGTAATCGGGAAAACCGGTCTGTAACTGCCACTGCTCTACTGTGGGGATGGATTCCATCTCGATCACCACGGCATCGTCCGTCTCCACATAATAACACATGCCTGATGGAGACATGACCAGGGGGAGGAAGACGGAAGGCGTTCCTTGCTGTGGGGCTTTGGCTGCGTTTGTATATGCCAGCAGCGTGATCAAACCAAAGATGGTCACGGCCGTGATAGCCCCCATGAATAATAATGGTACTCTCGCAAAAGCTACTCGCTTTACCATCTCGCCTCCTTATGTCAAGCTCTGTGTGAAAGCATGACGCCATTGGGGTTTGCCAATATCACGTCGGTTGCCAGACCGAGGAAAAGGCCATGTTCAACGACACCGGGCTGTTGGCGGATCGCCTGAGCCAGCCCGGTGGGATCAGGTATGCCGTCAAAATAACAGTCGAGGATGATATTGTTTTCATCGGTGATGACTGGCTGGGCACCATCCCCCAATCGCTTTACCACTCGTGCGCCTAAGGAAGCCAGGTAGTCTCCACACGGCCGTGTCGCAAACGGCACGACTTCCACCGGTACCGGGGCGCGGCTTCCCAACAGCGTCACCTGCTTACGGTCATCGGCCACTACCACCATGCGTTTGGAGGCTGTCGCTACAATTTTCTCGCGCAGCAGCGCCCCACCCAGTCCCTTAATAAGGTTGAAATCCGGGTCAATTTCATCTGCGCCATCAATGGTCACATCAATCACCGGATAGTCGTCTAGTGTTCCCAGGGGGATACCAAACCGGGCGGCTTCTTGCGCCGTCGCTTCCGAAGTGGGGATGCCGACGATGCCCGGCAGTGCCCCCGCCTGCCATAACTGGCCGATTTTGCGCGTGGCGTGTACGGCCGTGCTGCCCGTACCCAACCCGATCACCATACCGGGCCTTACCGCCAACTCCACAGCCTTCCCCCCCGCCTGCTGTTTAAGAGACTCAATCATTTGGTTTGCTCACCATCAGGATGTTTTTCAACGATGATTTTTATTTGCTTTACCATTTTCTCTCCTCAAAAAAAAGACCGACAACGGATTACGGACAACGAATTACGAATCACTCCCCTTCGGCGCGGACAGCGCCCCGGTATCTTTGCGGCGGCGGCTGGCTTCGCGGCGCAGGTCTTCCTGGCTGCCAGGGGACTTGCGCATCCAGGCGATGAAGGTGTCGCGATCAAAGCTGATCAGCTTCACGTCCGTCAGGGCGGTAACGGTGGCAATACGTGGGCTGCCATCCAACAGGCCAATCTCGCCAAAATAGTCGCCGGTGGTGAGATGGTTGATGGTCAGGTAACGGCCGTCAGTTGTAACCTTGCTCACGGTGACAAAGCCCTCAATAATCACATAAAACGTATCAGAGGGGTCGCCCTGGTGAATGATGACGCTATCTTTGGCGAAAAAGAGGGAGGGGGGCACGGCCGTATCCTCAGTCGGCGCGCTCTCTTCCAGGTATGCCAGCATCCCCTGGGGTACCGCTTCCGTAAACTGTTCCGGTATCTCACCGGCGTTCAGCAGCCGCTCTTCGATCACCGCATCAATCTCATCGGCCACCTCTGGGGCGCTGTTCATCCAGTTCATAAACGTCTGGTAATCCATGCCCATCACGTCCATCTCTGTTAGCGCCCGCACGGAAGCCATACGGCGGCTGCGGCGCACCATGCCTACCTCGCCGAAGTAGTCGCCAGGGCCAAGCTGGTCAATCACCTCGTCCAACCCATCAGCCGGCTGCAAAATCACTTCCGCACGGCCGCGTGTGACAATGTAGAACTTATCCGGCTCATCCCCCTGCCGGATAATATAATCCCCCGCCGCAAAATGTTCGGGGCCAAATCTGGGTTTTTGTTCAGCCATATTCTTCCTGAAAAGAGATTGGGAGATTGATTAAGAGATGAAAAGATTACCAATCTCCTGATCTCTCAATCTCCATTCTCCGTCTCTCGCCACACTCTCAACAATTCCGCTACGCTCCATGCCTGGGCAATGCAGCCACGCGGCGTAAAGGGCGGGTCGCCATCAAAAATTTCGCTGATGCTGCCCACGCCATGGTCGGCCAGATGGTGCAGCAGTGAATACAGGTACGTGCGGGCTTCGGCCGGATGACCATAGACGCGCAAATGGGCGCTGACAAAGGGGCCAATTAGCCAGCCCCAGACCGTGCCCTGGTGATAGGCGCCATCCCGCTTGTAGCGGTCGCCACCGTAATGTCCTTTATAAAGTGGATCGTCCGGCGAGAGGGATCGCAGGCCGAGAGGCGTCAGCAGGTGGCGGGCGCAGGCATCCACCACCGAACGCTGTTGTTCATGGCTGAGCAGGCTGTGTGGCAGGGAGATGGCAAATAACTGGTTAGGGCGCAAACTGCCATCGTGCCCATCCGGGCCATCCAGCACATCGTAACAGTAGCCCATTTTGGCGTACCAGAAGCGGCGAAAGCCGGTTGCCGCCTTGTCAGCCAGCGCCTCATAGGGGGCGGCGTCTTCACCCAGCAGGTGGGCAAATTCGGCCAGCGTGCGCAGCGCATTGTACCAGAGGGCGTTAATCTCCACCGGTTTGCCCACACGTGGCGTTACTACCCAGTCATCTACTTTGGCGTCCATCCAGGTGAGCTGCACCCCTTCCTCCCCGGCAAAGAGCAGGCCGTCTTGTTCGTCCATATAGATGCGGTGGCGGGTGCCACGTTTGTGCCATTTGATCACGTCCTGCAACACGGGGAAAAGGTCGCGTACCAATGATAGGTCGCCGGTGGCGGCATGATGGGCGCGGATGGCCTGGAAATACCAGAGGGTGGCGTCTACGGTGTTGTATTCGGGGCGCTCGCCCTGGTCGGGGAAGCGGTTGGGGATCATGCCCATGTCTACAAATTGGGCGTAGGTGCGCAGGATGCTGGCGGCGATTTCTGGCCGACCGGTGGTTAATGTGAGGCCGGGCAGGGCGATCATGGTGTCCCGGCCCCAATCACTAAACCAGTGGTAGCCGGCAATAAGGGAACGGCCGTCCGCAGCGGAACGGCCGTCGGGGTCATTAGCAGTCGGCCGTTTGACTACAAACTGGTCGGCTGCCAGCGCCAGTTGTTGGATGGCGGCAGGCACGGGGACGGTGAACTGGCGATTGGCGCGTTCCAGTAGTTCGGCTTCATACGCCTGTCGTCGCGCCAGCGCCGCCCCCCCGTCCAGGTCAGCATCTGCCTCGGTGCTGGCAACCAGGGTGAATGATTCACCGGGACGCAGTGTGGCTTGAATGCGGGCGGCATACAAATGGTCTTCTTCAATGTCATTTTGCCCGCGATACTCCTCAATGGCCAGGTAATAATCTTCATACCATTGGCTGCGGGGTTCCATTTCTGCCTGGCTGCTGAGCAGGTAGAAGGGAACGGCGTCTTCATCCATTTGCAGGCGCAGGCCGTGTGTGACCGGCTCAATTTCCGGCTCCAAATCGTCAGAGATGCTGGTGCTGTGGTAGTCGCGGAAGTTGGCGAAGGCTTTGGCTTCCAGGCGCAGGGGGCCGCTGGCCCGCGCCAACCGGTATTGGATGTAGGTGGTATTCGCGCCATGTTCCATCCAGATGCGTTTTTCCAGCAAGGCGTTGGCGATGCCGTATGTCCACACGGCCGTTGTCCCTTCCAGATGGAAACTGTTGAGATGCTGCCAGCCATCGGGTTCTACGGAATCATTGGCCCAATGATTGACATACAGCGGGTAAAAACGGCCGCTTTCGGGGTAGATGCCATCGTATTCGGCCGTTTCGTCCAGTTTAGTCAGCAGCAACGTGCGGCCAACGGGTGGCTTCAGCGCCGCCAGCAGCAAGCCGTGATAACGCCGGGTGAGCATCCCGGCGATGGTACCGGAGGCAAAACCGCCGATGCCATTCGTGACCAGCCATTCACGCGAACGGGCAATCTCCAAATGGCTGCAAACTTCCCTGCCAAAATTCAAGTTCAAGGTATTATTCCTCCCAATGGATACTGAGGGATGCGTGGGCTGCCGCTAAACAGCGCCCCTGTGGGGGTGGGAAAGGGTTTGATGTGCTGCAAATTTTCCACGCACCCATTATACACAGGCTGAGGAAACAAGGGAGATTGGAGATTGGCGGTTAGAGATTATTTGATCCCTAATCTCTCATCTACAACAACAAGGACAGACATGATAGTAAACAAAGACCAGGTGACAACGGCCGTGACCCGCCTGCGCCAGATGTACCCGGACGCGCACTGCGAATTGAACTACGAAACGCCCATCCAGTTGTTGACAGCTACGATTTTGTCGGCGCAGTGTACGGATGAACGGGTGAACCAGGTGACGCCGGGTTTGTTTGCCCGCTTCCCGGATGCGATGGCGCTGGCGGGTGCGGACAGAGCGGAATTGGAAGAGATCATCCGGCCTACCGGCTTTTTCCGGCAAAAAGCGAAATTTATTCAGGAGTCGGCGCAGATGATTGTGCATGAATATGGCGGTGACGTGCCGCAGCGGATGGAAGACCTGCTGCGGCTGAATGGGGTGGCGCGTAAGACGGCTAATGTGGTGCTGGGCGAGATTTACGGCCGTGCCGAAGGCATTACCGTAGACACTCATGTCAAGCGCATTGCCCACCGGCTGGGCTGGACAAGCACCAATGAAGACCCGGTGAAGGTGGAGCAAGAGTTAATGGCGCTCATTCCCCAGGAGAACTGGATTGAAATTTCACACCTGCTCATTTTTCACGGCCGTGCCCTGTGCAAAGCCCGCCGCCCGGATTGCGCCAACTGCGCGTTGCGGGATATTTGCCCGGCGGCTGTGTAAATGCTTGCCTTTCCCCCTGTGCTGGATTACTATTCAGCCATGTTACCGGTTGAGCAGACCAACAGCGAAGTGCAAACCATTCTGGTGGTAGATGACAGCCCTTTCATTTTGAACGCCGTGAAGCCGACGTTGGAGCATGAGGGGTTTCGGGTGATCACGGCCGTGTCCGGCGATGAAGCGCTGCAACAAATTTCCCGGCATGGTCTGCCCCATCTGGCCATCGTAGACCTGAACATGCCTGGTATGGATGGGTTTGAACTGTGCCAGGCTATTCTCGATTTTTCTGACTTGCCCATCATCATGCTCACCGCTATTGACGATGAACAAACCATCATCCAGGGTTTGGAGCGGTATGCCGAAGATTATATCGTCAAGCCGTTCCGTTCTGGTGAACTGGTAGCCCGCGTGCGGCGGGTGCTGCGTCGTCTGGGCGATTTTGCCTACACCTTAGAGCCAGTCATCCGTGTAGACGCCAATTTGCAGATAGATTTCCCCAACCGCAAAGCGTTTGTGCCGCAAAAGCCAGAGCCGGTGCAACTAACGCCCACCGAAACAAAGTTGTTGTACATCCTCATGCGTAACGCCGGCCGTACCGTGACCAATGAATTTCTGCTGCGCCGCGTCTGGCCGCAAGATGACGCCTACGAAGACCGCCTGCATACCCACGTTTACCGGCTGCGCCGCAAAATTGAGGCCAACCCCAAAGAGCCACACTACATTCTCTCGGCCTGGGGCACCGGCTACAGTTTTTTAGCCAACCCCCATTCCCCTGCCTGAGGACATGACCCGTAACCCGTAACCCGTGAGCCGTAATCCGTGAGCCGTAACGGAATACGGATAACGGATTACCGAGTACGGATAACGAAATGCACCCACTCATGCAACCACTCACCAACAAAGTCGCCATCATCACCGGGGCCGGGCAGGGTATTGGCACGGCCGTGGCTCATGCCCTGGCAGCCGCCGGCATACGGGTGGCGGTCAACGACCTGAACCCAGACCGGGCAGAGCGGGTAGCAGCGGAAATCCAGCGGGCGGGTGGGCAGGCTATTGCCGTACCTGCCGATATAGCCAATAAATTCCAATGCGTTCATTTGATTGAGACCACCCGCGCGGCGTGGGCACAGCTTGATATTTTGGTGAATAACGCGGCCGTCATGCCCCAGTCGCCCATTTTGAAAATGGATGAATGGGATTGGAACCGCTGTCTGGATGTCAATTTGAAGGGCGTGTTTTTTATGAGCCAGTTGTGTGGCCGGGTCATGGCCGATGAAAACACAGAGCGGGGTGGGCTGATCCTCAATATCGCCTCTACAGCAGGCATGGAAGTTCCTTTTGAAAATCGGGCGGCTTATTGCGCCAGTAAAGCCGGCGTCATCGGCTTTACGCGGGAGTGTGCCCGCGAGTTCGCCGGGTTTGGAGTGCGGGTGGCGGCCCTGGCGCTGGCGGAAAATGAGCCGGGAGATGTGGCTACGGCCGTGGCTGCCCAGGTTGTAGAATGGTGCCATTTTCAGAAAGATGATTCGCCCTGGCGCGCCGAATCGCCGATTCTGTCGCTCAAGACCTGACAGGTTTTCTTAAACCTGTCAGGTCTTGCTAAACTGCGCTCCCGATTTAACAATTCCTGAACAATTCCCCAACAATTCCTAAATCTGAGTAGATTAACATGACTGACTGACAGGCCAGCATGGTGTGCTGCCTGCAAAACAATTCAAACAATGAGGAGTAAATGTATGAAGTTAAGACGATTTTTACTGGGTGGGGGATTGCTGGTGGTCACGGCCGTGTTCTTGAGCGCCTGTGGTTTATTGCAAGAGCCAGAAGCAGCCAGCGCGCCTATTGAAGCCGTGCCGCTGGTCATTGAAACGCCAACTGCGGCGGCTGCATCGGACACGGCCATTGCCGATACAGGCACAACAGCCACCGGCCCGGTCATCTTCCAGATTGACCCGGCGCAATCCCAGGTACGTTTTGAACTGGACGAAGATTTGCGCGGCAGCCGCATTACCGTGGTGGGGACGACCAATCAGGTGGCCGGTGAACTGGCCGTAGACCTGAGCAACCCGACGGCTACCCAGGTGGGTATCATTCAGATTAACGCCCGTACCCTGGCTACGGACAATAATTTCCGCAACCGGGCCATCCAGAACGAGATTTTGGACACAGGGGCGTATGAATTTATCACCTTTACGCCTACGGCCGTGACCGGCCTGCCGGAATCGGTGAATGTGGACGACCCGGTGACATTTACCATTGCCGGCAATCTGACCATTCGGGATGTGACCAATGCGGTGACGTTTACGGTGCAGGCAACGGCCGTGTCAGCCACACAACTCACTGGGACTGCCACCGCCACCGTCAGCCGCGGCGACTATGGCCTGCAAATCCCCAGTGTGCCCAATGTAGCCAACGTGGAAGAAGAGGTAGAACTCATCATTGATTTTGTGGCCAACGCCTCGTAACTGACAGCCAGACCCGAAGAGTTTTATAGTGGTTTAGCATAAGGGCGACCACAAGGGTCGCCCTTATCTTTTTGATCCAGAGCCAACGCAATGGGGGGTAAGCTGGGGCCACGCGAGCCATCCATTTATTTGCCTTAACGGTAGTTTAACGATGCCCCTATAGACTAAACAGCCAGTATACACTTTGTTTTCAACAACACGAACACGGCATGCTTCCCTGATAGTCGAATACCTGCATATTTGCAAGCAGCTTATACCGCATCTGCAATACAAAGTGTTGAAGGAAGTCAGAATGTATCCCATTGGTGACGTGACATTAGAACTTAATGATGCCGTTTGCCATACTCCCGTGGATGACACCCTCTGGCCAATTTTGATTTGCCTGCTTGGTGATTTTCGGGTCTTAAAAGGCGGCCATCCCATTTCCCTGAACGGCGGCAAGGCCGAACACCTGCTCCGCTGCCTGGGGCTGGAACCTGACCAGCCTGTACCACGTGACATGCTCCTGGAAACCATGTGGCCCGGCCATCCCCCAGACCTGGCTGGTCAATCGCTCAACAGCCTGACGTACAGTCTGCGTAAGATGCTCGGTGACGAGATTGGCGGCGACACGCCCGTTGTACATGAGGATGGGTATTATCGGCTCAACCAGGCGGCGGGCGTAGGTGTAGATGTGACCTGGTTTGAAAATCTAATCAAGGCCGGGGACCACCACATGTTGTCAAATAACCTGACGGTCGCTGTCTCCTTTTATACCCAGGCCGCGCGGTTGTACCGGGGCGATCTATGCGCTGGTACAGACATTCACTGCGTGATGGTGCGGGAACGGCTGCGTGCCCACTTTCTGACAATTTTAGCCCATCTGGCCGATTACTGTTTTGCCACAGAGGATTACGGCCGTTGCCTGCACTACGCTGACCAACTCCTGAAAAATGATGCCTGCCGTGAAGACGCTCACCGCCTGGTGATGCGCTGTTATGTGCGGCGCGGCGAACGCGCCCAGGCGCTGCGCCAGTATCGTTTGTGCGTGGATATTCTGTACGCAGAATTCGACGCCGTGCCAGAGCAGCAAACAGTGCAGTTGTACGACCAGGTTCGGCTAACCCCGCACACCGTCTGACGGTTAAGACCTGACAGGTTTCTAAAAACCTGTCAGGTCTCCCAGAAAAACTGGGCCCATCAGCCAGACTTCAGCCAAAGTTCAGACGCAATTCAGTCGTGTTTCAGCCAGGCATCAGGCACGGCCGTTACACTGCCTCTGCTAATTGAGCCGCATACCGCCAGGGCTGTGGGCGCCTCATAAGGAAAAACCGTATGGACAACCACCTTGCGGATAAGCGCCATATGACATTGATATTGCGCCTGGCAATAGATAAGGAAAATCAGTTGGTACATGGTGAGCTTGTGAATTTGCGGGGAGTCGTTATTGGCCGTTTTATGGAGTGGCCCAAATTAACCCAGATGATCCAAACCTGGATAAGCAACCAGGATGATGACCAATCAAATGACAACCCAGATAACCCTGAAACAATCAAAACAAGTTAAGGCCGTCAAATGGTCACGGCCGTAACCCAGTGACGAAAGGAGGTTTCCATGCCAGTCACACTGACCTATCCCGGCGTTTATATTGAGGAAATACCCAGCGGGGTGCGCACCATAACCGGCGTCGCCACCTCCATCACCGCCTTTATCGGTCGCGCCCGGCGCGGCCCCACCGATGAAGCGGTGGTGATCAACAGTTTTGGCGATTTTGAGCGCATCTTTGGTGGCCTGTGGGCAGAAAGCAGCCTGGGGTACGCCGTGCGCGACTTTTATCTGAACGGCGGCAGTCAGGCGATTATCGTCCGTCTCTTTAATGCGGAAACGGGCAATGGCGCTACTCCCTCGCTGGCCTCATTTAGCGCCAGCACGGTGCAGTTGGAGGCAGCCAGTGAAGGCCGCTGGGGTGCATACCTGCGCGCCAGCGTAGATACCGATGTCAGCGAAAGCGCCGCCCTGGCCATGGGCCTGACCACGACCGACCTCTTCAACCTCACCGTCAGCGATGCCGGACCTGGCGGTGCCACCGAGCGATATGCCAACCTGACCTTTAAGAACAGCCCGCGCCGTATTGACAATGTGCTCGAAGATTCAAAGCTGGTGCGTTGGGATAGCGCCAACCCCCTTGATCCCGCCAATCCACCCGCTATCGCCGACGGTGACGACGATGTAACGGCGGCGGAAAAGGACCTGGCCGAGAAGAAAAAAGTGCTGGCGGCGGCCCAACAGGCCGTGCCGCCAGATCAAACGGCCATTGATGCGGCGCAGGCAGCAGTGGACGCAGCTAAGGCGGCGTTGGCGAATGCCAGGCAGGCCAGATTCGATGCTGTATCCGATGGCATTTACCTGATTAAAGCCAACTTCACGCCTGCCAACGGCGAGCAAGACAAAAAGGGGATGTACGCTCTGGAACAGGCCGACCTCTTCAATTTGCTCTGCATTCCGCCTTACCGGAACCCCACCGATCCCCTGGATGTGGATGTGACGCTGATGGCTGACGCCGCCGCCTACTGTGAAAAACGGCGGGCCATGCTTATTGTGGATGCGCCGAAGAACTGGACAGATAAGGCCACGGCCGTGAGCAAATTCAAAGACCCCAACGAAGACCACGTGGGCACCCGCAGCAAAAATGCCGCCCTATTCTTCCCCCGCCTGCGCCAGCCCAATCCCCTGCACGATGCTCAGGTAGAAAGTTTTGCCGCTTGTGGCGCCGTTGCCGGCATTTTTGCCCGCACCGACACACAGCGCGGCGTCTGGAAAGCACCGGCCGGCCTGGAAGCCACTCTGGTCGGTGTGCCGCAGCTCAGCCTTCCCCTCACCGACGCCGAAAATGGGGAACTCAATCCCTTGGGCGTTAACTGCCTGCGCGCCATGCCCGCTGCCGGTCGCGTAGTGTGGGGTGCGCGCACATTGCAAGGGGATGACCGCCTGGCCTCCGAGTGGAAATATGTTCCCGTGCGCCGTCTGGCCCTGTTTATTGAAGAAAGCCTTTACCGGGGCACTCACTGGGTCGTATTTGAACCCAATGACGAACCCTTATGGGGGCAAATTCGCCTCAACGTGGGCGCTTTTATGCACAATCTCTTTCGCCAGGGCGCCTTCCAGGGCAGTTCGCCGCGCGAGGCATACTTTGTGAAATGCGACAAAGAAACGACTACCCAGAATGATATTAACCTGGGCATCGTCAACATCATCGTTGGCTTCGCGCCGCTCAAACCGGCCGAATTTGTGGTCATCAAGCTGCAGCAGATGGCTGGCCAGATTCAGGCGTAGGGAGGAACTCATGGCTCAGTTTACAGTGAATACCGAACGGTTCGATCCGTATAAGAATTTCAAATTTCGCGTCTTTTGGGTGGGCAACACCACCCCTGTGGCCGGCATTAGCAAGGTGGGCGCTTTGAAGCGCACTACCGAGGTAGTTAAGCACCGTGATGGCGGCGACCCCAGCAGCAGCCGCAAGTCACCAGGCCGCACTGAGTATGAGGCCATCACCCTGGAACGGGGCGTCACCCATGACAAAGAGTTTGAGCAGTGGGCTAACAAGGTCTGGAATTACGGCGCCGGTCTGGGCGCGGAAGTGGCGCTCAAAGATTTTCGCAAAGACATCATCATCGAGGTGTATAACGAAGCGGGCCAATTGGCGCTGCGGTATAAGGTGTATCGCTGTTGGGTTTCCGAATTCCAGGCGCAGGCTGACCTGGATGCCAATGCCAACGCCGTCCTCATTCAAACACTCAAGCTGGAAAACGAAGGCTGGGAACGGGACTATGAGGTCGCCGAGCCGGCTGAAGAGTCGTTTACGGAACCGGCGTGATCGGTAATCCGTAATCGGTAATCGGTCATCTACCGATTACCGTTCACCGATTACCCGCTCCTCAACCATGCGGCCGTTATCCACCACACAACTCTTAACCATCTGGGAACAGGGGCTGGTGCAGCCGCTGGCGCAATGGGCGCTGTTGCTGCTGGCGGCGGCCTTCCCGGAAACGCCGGCCGGAGAGCTGGCCGAATGGAGCATTGGTGTGCGCGACGGCCGTATCCTGACCTTGCGCGAATGGATGTTTGGCCCCAACCTGACCTGTCTGGCAACCTGCCCTGCCTGCGCCGATAAGCTGGAACTCACCTTTCAAGTGGCGGATATTCGTGCTTTACCACCCACCGAGATAGCCGAACTAACACTGGCTCACGACGGTTATACCGTGCGCTTCCGCCTGCCGAATAGTGTGGATGTCACGGCCGTGACCAGCGAACGTGACCCCACCGAGAACCGGCGCTTACTGTTTCAATGCTGCCTGCTCGACGCCCGGCGCAAGGGCAAAACCATCGCCGCCGATGCCCTGCCGAAAACGGTGGTAGAAGCGATTATCACCCAGATGGCCGCCGCCGATCCCCAGGCGGATGTGCAACTGGCGCTGGATTGCCCGGCGTGCGCCCATCACTGGCTGGCCCCCTTTGACATCGTGGCCTTCTTTTGGGCCGAGATCAATACCTGGGCCTACCGGGTCATGCACGAAGTCCACCTGTTGGCTGCCGCTTATGGCTGGTCAGAAGCCGATATCCTGGCGCTGACGCCCTGGCGGCGGCGCTTTTATCTGGAAATGGTTCGCCCATGAAAACGCTTAGTTATCTGGACAGTCTGGTGGCGCGGCACTTGCCGGAAACGGCCGTGATCCAACCCCGGCCCGTTTCGCTATTTGAACCCTGGTCGGGCATGGCTCTCCCTTTCCTGCCTGCTGTCACTGGTGAAGAGGAGACGGCCGTAGACCCGGCCCCATCACGCCCACCAACCAGGCGAGATGTTCAGCCATGGCCACACGCGCCTTATGCATTGGATACGGCCGTGACGCCCCCAACCCCGCCCGTACCGCCTCCCGCCACAGCAAACCAGGCGGCCAGACTGCCCATATCAGGCCCATCTACGCCTGACGTTCCTCAACCGGTTCAACCCGCCCATGCGCCTACGCCGCCACCAGCGACCGCCCCCCTTGCCCCTGCCAACGTCATACCCTTGCCTCCTCAGCGCCTGGCAGAACGACAACCGGCAAAAGAAGTCAGTCCCCCCACCATCATCAGGGAACAAGTCACGTTGTTAAAATCTGTGACCGAAACACCTGCCGAAACCACGCCCACGCTGGTGGAAATTGTCCGGGAGCAGCCCGTCCAACCATCTCCACCGGCAACAACTCCGTCGGCTGCTCACGAACAGTCTGGCAGACCCGCCACTTCCCCGGTTGCCATCCATCCCGACCAGATCAAACCGTTCGCCCCGGCAACCGGGCGGCCAACCAATCACCAGCCGCCGGTCACAACGCCGCCAGAATCCGCGCCCACTGTGCAAATTACCATTGGCCGCATTGAAGTCCGGGCCACGCCACCCACGCCGACTAAAGTGGAGAAGAAACGGCCGCAAACGCCGGTCTTGAGCCTGGATGAGTATTTGCGCCAGCGAAATGGAGGCCGGCCATGAGTAATTCCTTAGCCATTGCCGCCGTCACCGCCACGCTGCGCAATCTGCTGGATACCCGCATCAACGCCAGCCCGGCCGTAGACCCCAGCAGCGACCCATTGCTGGCGGGCACGGAAGTGACTGCTCGTCCCCTGGACGAAGCGGCCAACCAGAATTTTGCCCGGCAGGTTAACCTGTTCCTATACCAGGTCAGCCCCCATGCCGCCTGGCGCAACCAGGATATGCCGCGCCAGATACGGCCGGGCGAAACAGGCCAGCCGCCGCTGCCCCTCATCCTTCATTACTTGCTGACGGCCTATGTGCGCGACAACGAAGAAGACGCCGCCTTTATCGGTCATCGCCTGCTGGGCCGAGCGATGAGCATTTTGCATGACCATGCGCTGTTGGGGCAGGCCGAAATCCAGAATGCCCTGACCGGCAATGACTTACACACCCAGGTGGAACGAGTGCGTTTAACTCTTCAGCCTTTCGCTCTGGATGAGATGTCCAAGTTGTGGACGGCGTTTCAGACGCAGTACCGGCTTTCGGCCGCTTATGAGGCGTCGGTGGTGTTAATTGAAAGCAACCGTCCGGCGCGGACGCCGCTGCCGGTTTTACGGCGCGGTGAAGAAGACCGGGGCGTCACCAGCCAGCCCGACCTGATCCCACCGTACCCAACGCTCACGGCCGTGGCTTTCCCCAATAAACAGCCATCAGTCCGGCTCAATGAAACGCTGACCCTGACTGGCCATCATCTGGATGGGACTGCCATCACCATTTTATTCCGGCACCCCCTCCTGACTGACCCTGTGACCGCACCGCCTGAAGCGGGCAACACCGCCACCGGCTTACAAGTGGTCACACCGAACCAGCCAGACGATCTGCCGGCCGGCATCTATACCGTGGCCGTGCAGCTTACCCGGCCCGATGAAACGTTTAGCCGCACCAGCAACGAACTGCCGTTTGCGCTATCGCCACAATTGACGGTGCCCACGGCCGTGCGCAATGGCAACGAAATCACTTTAACAATAACGGCCAATCCCACCGTGCGACCAGAACAGCGGGTGGCGCTGCTGCTGGGGCCACACGAGATTCCGGCCCAGCCGCATCCCACCGCCACCAATAATTTGACCTTTGTGGCCGTAGATGATCCGCCCGGCAAATTTCCGACCGGCGCTGAGTTTTTCACCCGGCTGCGGGTAGATGGCGTTGACAGTTTATTGATTGATTATCAGGCGCAGCCGCCACAGTTTGACCAGAACCAAAAGGTGGCGCTCCCATGACCAGGCTGGAAGAGTGGCAGCAAGGCAATGATGATTTCCTGGCGGCGGCGCTGGCCTGGTTACGTCTACGCCTGCGGCAGCGGGCAGCCAGCGAACCGATACCTGTTATGGCTGCCCCCGCGCCGTCTGCCTCCATGGAACCGGCCAACCGCTGGCGTTTGCGGCGGCCTGCGTCAGAAACGGCAGCCGAAACAGATCCGCTGTTGCTACCTCCCCCGGCCAATGGGGTAACGGAGGAACAAATTGCGCAGGCGGCAGCGAACATGGCGGCCACCGGGGCGATGGAGCCGCCGCCGGCGCTGTATATTTTGAGCCAGCGCTTGGGGCTGTCGCCATTTGAGCGAGACCTGCTGCTGCTGTGCGCGGCGCTGGAACTGGACACGCGCCTCGCCGGGTTGTGCGCCCTGGCCCAAGATGATCCGGCACGGCCGTACCCCACCTTTGCCCTGGCGCTGGCCTTGTTTGATGAACCGGCCTGGGAAGCGTTGTCCCCGGAACGGCCGTTGCGCTACTGGCGGCTCATCGAAATCAACCAGCCGGGAGCGCAGCCGCTCACCACCAGCGCCCTGCGCGCCGACGAGCGCATCGTCAATTATTTGAAGGGGCTGAACTATCTGGATGACCGCCTGGCTCCCTTGTTCGTGCCCTTTGATGTGGCTGTTGGTGTTGAAGAGTTGCCGGATTCGCAGGCAACGGCCGTGCATCTAGCCGCGCAGCACCTCCAACAGGGTGTTTCACCCGTGCAACTGGTGGGGGCAGACCCCCTCAGCCAACAAATGGTAGCCCAGGCGGTGGCCGCCGCACTCGATTTGCATCTGTACCGCCTGCCGGTGGAACTGCTGCCCGCCCAGGCGGGTGAATTAGAGACGCTGGCCCGCCTGTGGCAGCGTGAAAGCATTCTGCTGCCCGTCGCCCTTTATCTGGATGCGCAAGATGTGGATGGCTCGACCCAACCAGAAGCGTCGGCCTCACCGGCCATTTCCGCCCTGCACCGTTTTCTGGCGCGCAGCCAGGGGCCAATTTTGATTGGTACCCGTGATATGCGGCCAGGGTTGGGGGCGGTGACCACGGCCGTAGAAGTAGACAAACCCACCCCGGCAGAGCAGCAGGTGATTTGGGCAGAGGCTTTGAGTAGTGAGCGGTTAGCAGTGAGCGACGGACGCAGCGTCCGCGAGCAGTTGGCAGAGAGCGACGGACGCAGCGCCCGCGAGCAGGTTACGGTGGAGGGGCCGGCGCTGCTGGCGGGGCAGTTCAATTTGAATGGGGTGACGATCCACCAGATTGTCCAGCGCGTCACGGCCCAAAACACAACAGAGGATGAAGAACCCTCCTCACGGATCACGGATCACGGATTACGCCTTACGGAGCTTTGGGACGCCAGCCTGCTCACCACCCGCCCTCGGCTGGATGTGCTGGCGCAGCGGCTCGATACCAAAGCCACCTGGGATGACATCGTGCTGCCCAACGAGGAGCTAATCTTGTTACGCCAGATCGCCGATCAGGTGCGGCAGCGCAGCCTGGTCTACGACGAGTGGGGCTTCCGGGCGAAGATGAACCGGGGACTGGGCATTAACGCCCTCTTTGCCGGGGAAAGTGGCACGGGCAAGACGATGGCCGCCGAGGTGATTGCCAATGAACTGCGGCTGAATTTGTATCGCATAGATTTATCGGCCGTGGTCAGCAAATACATCGGTGAGACGGAGAAAAATTTGCGCCGCCTGTTTGATGCGGCCGAAGATGGCGGGGCCATTCTCTTTTTTGACGAAGCGGACGCCCTGTTTGGCAAACGCAGCGAGGTAAAAGACAGCCACGACCGCTACGCCAACATCGAGATCAACTACCTGTTGCAGCGCATGGAGAGCTATCGTGGCCTGGCCATCCTGGCCACCAACATGAAAAGCGCCCTGGACAGCGCCTTTATGCGCCGCCTGCGTTTCATCGTCAACTTCCCCTTCCCCGGCCCGGCCGAACGGCAGGCCATGTGGACAAAGGTCTTCCCGCCGCAAACGCAGGTGGTCACGGAAGAGTTCCTGACAGCGGCCGCAGCTCAGGCGGAGTTGGGTGAATTGGAACGAGAGACCTTTGAAAAATTGGCGCAAGAGAAGGTAGACATGGCGCGGCTGGCCCGCCTGAACCTGACCGGCGGCAACATTCACAACGTGGCCCTGAATGCCGCTTTTCTGGCGGCGCAGGCCGGTACACCCGTTACCATGTCCCTCATCCTGTCGGCGGCCCGTTCGGAATTTCGCAAGCTGGGACGGCCGTTGCGGGAGGTGGATTTTCAATGAACAACATGGACGTAAATTTGCACATTGAACGGCTCGTATTAGACGGGATTACGCTTTCGGTACGGGAGCGAGCGGTGTTGGGTACGGCCGTGACCACCGAACTGACCCGTCTGATCAACGAAGGTGGCTTGCCGGCTGGTCTACCCGCCAGTGGCATTGTGCCTTCGATTCCGGCCGGGGCCATTCAGTTGGGCAGCGACCACAACCCGGCACGGTTAGGCCAACAAATTGCGCAGGCGGTTTACGGAGGGAACGGCCGATGAGTCTGGCAGCCATGCAACTACAAACGCCCCAGCAAAAAGCAGCCACGCCCGCACCTGCCGGCGGCGTCTTGCAGCGCCAATGCGCCTGCGGCAACCACACCATGACCGGCGGCGAATGCGCCGAGTGCCGCAAAAAGCGGTTGCAACGCAAAGCCACAAACCAGAATCAACAAGAAACCGTACTTCCTATCGTCAACGAAGTACTACGCTCACCTGGACAGCCGCTCGATCCGACTACACGCGCCTATATGGAACCGCGCTTCGGGCACGATTTCAGCAGCGTGCGGGTGCATACGGACACGAAGGCGGCAGAGTCGGCGTGGGCGGTCGACGCGCTGGCGTATACAGTGGGTCGGAGTGTCGTGTTTGGCGCGGGACAGTACGCGCCGAAGACACATGCGGGCGGGCATTTGCTGGCGCACGAATTGACGCATGTCGTGCAACAAGGTGTGAGGTGTGCGGGAAACCTGCAATACGAGAAGGCGATCAGCGATCCCTCCGATGCTGCAGAGGTCGAGGCGGACAATTCCGCCAAGCAAATCATGAGTGGCCGACGTGTCGCAGTTACTCAGCAACCCAGTGCGACCGTGCATACGCTTTCCAATGAGGCAGCGTCGGGTTTAGGTATCGGCGCAGGTATCCTCGGTGGGATCGGACTAGGATTGGGTATCGCCGCGTTGGCTGGAGCGTTTGACAAGGAGCACTTTTCTGAGGCCGAACTCACCGCCTATTTGACACTCCTGAGAACAAAGAAGCGGATCGAGGACAATCGAGACAGTGATAACAAGGCGCGCGATGTTGTAGCGAAGGGGTTGTTCAAGGGGGAAGACTTGCCGGTTCGTATCCTGCTCATTGAGGAAATGCTGTCGGGGGTTACAGGCGACGACGACGAAGACGCGATTGTCGTGATCCTGAATGAGGCGTCGCCGAAGGAGCGCACAACAATTGCAGATCGTATCGGTATTGAGCGGTTGTACGACAAGATTGATGGGAAACAGCTCGATTCACTCTATGCTCTATTTCCAGAACTCAATTCGTTACATCCACGTGGCTCACAAGAGCGAAATACCCTTTCGGTTGAAGCCTATATCGATAAGTGGGAAAAGGAACATGGTCATTCAATGACCGAGGAGGAGAAGAAAACTTTAGGGCGTGGATGCGTTGGCGTCACTGCGTTGAACATGGAAGATTTGGGTAATCCTGACCTTACAAATTGCTACGACACTTTTGCCCAAGTCTGGGAAGCAGCAAAGACCATGAATGCTTTCTTGGAAGCTAATCGCCCGGACAGGAAGGCCATAATTTTCTCAAAACGATTCTGGTCCGGTGGAAAGGAGTTTAAGCCCGATCCAAAAACTGGGAAAGTCGACCTGAGTGCCCACGATGATGCACCGCGGCCGAACTTTGACAGCTACGAGTTTATTAATTTTGATTATGGGCTCTACGATGAGAAAACAGGGAAGTGGTGGCATGCAAATCACTGTGATTGGCCTCTGAGCGGAGACCCCGACTGCGGTCCACCAGCGTTTTCTGATCGTATGGAGGCTTACGAGAGCAACCTGCAGTCATATTCGAAACCGATGCTAGATTTCGACCGGCAAGTATTTTGTGTGGCAGTTGGGGTGCGACATTAGGATCAGAGATCTGTTAATTTCTCGACTTTCTAAAAATATAAGAGTTAGTGAATGTGAGAGGTGCGCTATGAGTTCAGATGCTATCGATTGGAGTACGAAGCGGGACACGGAGATAAACATCAGCGGTATCGCGCAGAATGCCAAGGCAGGCGCTTTGCTTATGATAGGACCCGAGAACGCGATTCTTGTACGTGGACTTTCTGAGTGGGATACGACGACTCTTGGGAAAAAGGTAATGGTTGAAGCGATCGTCCGAAGAGCGCCGGGCTATCCAAAGGCAAAAGTCTCTGGGGGATTACTTATGCAAGGAACCGCAAGCGGCGGGGATACTTGGGTCTTGGAACTGAAAAACTATCGAATACTCGACTAAACCATCAGGAAGCATAGCACTGGCAGGTGCATTTTGAAGCCAAAAATAAAGAGCATGAGTCAATTTGATCGATAGACTCGGCGAGGAGAGCAGAGTTTGCGAGAGGTAATTGCAATGAGCGAGTACAACCCCGTTCAAAAGGGTCAGGAATCCATATCGACCTTGGCCCCGACTCGTCCCAACCTTCTGCAGCGAAAATGCGCCTGCGGCAATCATACGGTGGCTGGCGGCGAATGTGCTGAGTGCCGCAAACAGCGGTTACAGCGCAAAGCGACGAACCAGAACGAGCCGGGAACTGTCCCGCCCATTGTCCGCGAAGTGTTACGTTCACCTGGCCAGCCGCTCGACTCGGCGACGCGCAGCTTTATGGAACCTCGTTTTGGACACAATTTCAGCCAGGTACGCATCCATACGGATACGAAAGCGGCAGAATCGGCGCTGGCAGTCGACGCGCTGGCATATACAGTAAATCGGAGCGTAGTGTTTGGGGCGGGACAATATGCGCCGGCGACCCATGCGGGTGGGCATTTGCTGGCACACGAATTGACACATGTCGTGCAACAAGGAGTGAATTGTGCAGGACACCTACAGTACGAGCAGTCGGTCAGCGATCCCTCTGATGCGGCAGAGGTCGAGGCGGACAATTCCGCCAAGCAAATCATGAGTGGCCGACGTGTCGCAGTTACTCAGCAACCCAGTGCGACCGTGCATACGCTTTCCAATGAGGCAGCGCGCGGTTTGGGCATCGGTGCAGGCATCCTCGGTGGGATCGGGCTAGGATTGGGTATCGCCGCATTGGCTGGGGCGTTTGACAAAACGACATTCTCTGACGATGAGCTGAAAGTCTATCTCAAGGAACTGGAGAAAGGTCGTATTGAAGGGAAAACCAGCAGCGACAATAAAGCGCGGGCGGTCATTCAGCGTTGGCAGGCTGGACAGTCCGGGTTCTCGATCCTGACTGTTCCGATTCGAGTTTTGCTTATTCAGGAGATGGCCTCAGGCTACCTGAGTGACGACGATCAGAAAGGGATACTGGCATTGTTGCGTGATTCGATTCCCAGCGAGCTTGTATACATCCTGCCCAAGATCGGAATTGACGCTCTGAAAACACGTTTTGACGGCGAAAACCGCAAGCAGATCGACGCAATTATCGAAAACCAGGAAATTGAGGCGATAAGCTTCGGTGCAGATTGGACCGTTCAAGGTGTGAAAAAGATTATGGTGCGCCACGGTGACCAGGCAGCTCTCAAGACCATTGGTGATCGGGGCATTAAGATCATTCGCTTCGAGCAAGCATTCGAAAAATGGGAATACGCCGATGGCAGGATCGAGGAAGAAGAGATAACCGGCTTGCAGGGTAATGCAAATAAAGTCACGAAGGAGATCCGGCTGTTCAAGGCTATGTCAAACGAAGTCGCCGCCTCAGTCTTATTTCATGAACTAGATCATATAGTCAGCGGGGTTGAAGGTGCTGAAGGTGAAATTCATGCACGGGTCGAGGCCGAGAAATTTGGTATACGACATGGCCTTCCAGAAGCCGAACCAGGGTACCGGAAATCTGATGGTACGATTGACGAGCCGAAAATCAGGGCTGACATCACAGGTTCTTCACACTATAGTCCTGATCCGACGATACGACATCGTGTTCCCGGTGGCCGAAAGTACATCGGCGAAATCGAAGTGCCGGGCTGGGACATCTAGAAAAGTGAAAATCCCGAAGTAGGAACAACACAAATGGAGATCTTTACCATGATGACCGTAGACACGCCGCCACGAATCGATATCGAGGCTCAAATAATGGGGTTCATGCCGAGTGCGATGACCGACGACTTCGAGGACAACCGATTCGCTGTTTTCGATGCTGCAATTCTGACAGTATTGCGACCGATCGACAGGGCCAACCGTCAATTGATCGTTTATCAACCCCATCCGGCAGATGCGCATAGTCTATGGCGTCAGGTTGGTTCTCGGATCGCTTTTCAGATTGCAGCCGAAATGCTTACCCCTGAAATGATGGTTTTCGAGTCTGCGATCCACGATCTGCGTGTGACAGAAATCCCTAAAGATATGACAGAGGCAGAAAATGAGTAATACCGTGCCTACCTGGGCAACCCAACTGGGAAAAAACCTAATGACCATCTTCTATGAGCCCTTCGCATCCTCATGCTTAACCCTGACAAATTCACGGTGTTACCGAGAGGAATAATCGATGACTACCTTCCCCAACTCACCCAGACTCCTCAAAGGCGGCATTGTCTTACTCAATTCGACGACCGCGCAAGTGCAACGTGTCATCGCTCTGCAATACAACCCGGATACGCTCACGCGCACGCTCCAGGTACAGGCAGTGACCGAGGGCGGTGACCGCTCGGAAGCACTGCGTCTAAAAGGTCCGCCTGTGGAGACCATCAAAGTTGAGGCTGAGATTGACGCGGCAGATCAACTTGAATTCCCTGACCAAAATCAGACGACGGTGCAGTTCGGCATATTTCCTCAGCTTGCCGCATTGGAAGCGATCGTCTATCCATCCAGCAGCCAGGTCCAGGCGAACTTCAACCTGGCGCAGGCAGGGACGCTTGAAATTATGCCCATGGAGGCCGCCCTCACTCTGTTCGTCTGGAGCAAGAACCGCATTCTGCCTGTTCGTCTGACAGAGTTTAGTATCACCGAGGAAGCGTTTGACCCTTATCTAAACCCTATTCGGGCTAAGATCAGCCTGGGTATGCGGGTATTAAACTCGGACGACTTGGGTCTGGCTACAAAAGGGGGGAGTTTGTTTATGGCCTATCATCAACAAAAAGAGCACCTGTCATCTTTGAGTCAGAGTGTATTCAGTACCCTGGGCATCGGAGGAATTCCATGAGTGATCCATTACAGGCACTGTTCGGAGCAAACGATCAACTCCCTAATCCCTATCCAGCTACGAGCCGATACTTTGGTATCAAGATAGCGAAGCTGTCTGTTGACGGAGACGAAGCGGTTGTTTATCTGCGCCGTCGATTTATTCCATCCGCCGATCGGTTTCAGCTGCTTCAATACCATACCGTCACCCAAGGTGACCGGCTGGATAATATCACTGCCAAGTACCTGGGCGACCCGGAACAATTCTGGCGCCTTTGCGATGCTAACAATGCAATGCGACCAGAGGAATTGACCAAAACGATCGGACGGCTTCTACGCATTACGCTACCCGCAGGCATTACTGGATCAGCATTATGAATCAAGGCTTTTACTTGTCGCTGCATATGGGTTCAATGAATCCCGACCCAGTGCCACAAACAGTCATTGATGCCTTGACCGATGTGACGATCACAACCAGCGTGGGCAGCCAGGGCGGCTTTCAAATGAAATTCACGCTTGGCAAAAATTCGCCAATTAGTCAAAACCTATTGGCTTCGGGCTTTTTTGATCCGCGTAAGCGTGTCATTATTACTGTTACTGTTAAGGGCTCTCGTACCGTTCTCATGGACGGCATTATTACCAAGCAAGACGTGACACCAAGCAGCGAGCCAGGAAAATCAACCTTGAGTATCACCGGGCTAGATATTTCTGCTTTAATGAATTTCATCGATCTGACTGGTATTCCTTATCCTGCTCTCCCAAATTTTGCTATCGTTAATTTGGTGTTGGCCAAATATCTTATGTTCGGCGTCGTGCCGGTCGTTATTCCCGATATTGTCAACATCATCCGCAATCCGCTAGATCGTTTTCCCAAACAGCAAGGAACAGATTACAGGTATGTGATGGCTTTGGGACAACAAAGCGGCTCTAGCTTTTATATTGATCCAGGTCCAAATCCTGGCACTAGTATTGCTTATTGGGGGCCTGACTTTGGTGGCTTTTTACCCACACAGCCTGCCTTAAGTATTAATCTGGATGGGGCGACAAACGTTGAATCACTCAACTTTTCATATGATGGTCTGGCGGCAACACAATACATTGCTACGATCTTGGAACCTAACAGCAAGATTCCTATTCCCGTTCCCATTCCGAATATCGATTTTCTGAAGGCATCCCTTTCACAAAAGGCGCCAACACCATTAAAAAGCCAGATAATAGGCGATCTGGCCAGTAAGAGTTTTGGCGAAGCGGCACTATTAGTTATCGGTGCATTAATGGCAACGGATGATGCAATCAGCGGATCGGGAACACTCGATGTCCTGCGCTATGGGCACGTGTTGAAAGCTCGACAAAAAGTGGCGGTGCGTGGTGCCGGAGTCTACTATGATGGTCTCTATAATGTCAAAAGTGTGACGCATTCAATCAAGCGTGGCGAATACAAACAGAATTTCACATTGGTTCGGGGTGGGGTCAAATCCTCCGTCGAGAAGGTAAGCGTATGACAAACGAAAATCCAAAATACTTTGGTGTCTACCGAGGCACTGTAATCAACAATGTTGACCCCATGCAAACAGGACGTATTCAAGTAGTCGTGCCCGATGTGGGTGGCCTGACACCTTCAACCTGGGCAATGCCCTGTGTGTCCTTTACAAGCAGACAGGCTGGTACATTTGTGGTTCCAGTTATTGGCTCGGGGGTATGGATCCAATTTGAGAATGGCGACCCCGATTATCCGGTGTGGACGGGTGGTTGGTGGGCTTCGGCGGCAGAGGTGCCAATGGCGGCCCTGGCAGGGAATCCTGCCAGCCCTAGCATCGTCCTGCAAACCACACTACAAAATGCCATTATTGTTAGCGACATGCCACCTTCACCCCCGCCGCCGGTTATGCCACCCACGCCTACCACAGGTGGCATTATTCTACGCAGTACTACGGGTGCTTATGTTGTGGTGAATGATGCGGGCATCTTTATCAGTAATGGCAAAGGGGCTTCAATTGAACTATTAGGCCCTTCAGTCATGATCAACAAGGTGGCCCTGGTGGTGACTTAATATGCCTGGTTTTCTACTTCATGTTGGCGCGCAGGTGTTGTGCTCACACGCAGGGCAGGCGCAGCCAACCATACCTAATCCACGGGTGACGGTCAGTGGGCAGCCCACTGTGGCTGTTACTTCACCCTACATGGTGGCCGGTTGTACCCTGCCGCCGCCACCAGCAGCCAATGGCCCATGCGTCACCGCCCAATTTGTCACGGCCGCTACCCGCATCACCTCCAACGGGCAGCCGCTGTTGCTGCTGGATAGCCAGGCAATTTGTGCGCCTACCGGGACGCCATTGCTGATTGTGTTGACCCAACCACGGGTCACAGGAATGTGAGTGATGATACAGATAGATTTTCCTTTTCACATAGACGGCCGTCACCGCACCGCCCTCACCACCCACGACGACCACATCCGCGACATGATCGAGCAGTTTCTCTTCACCAACGCCGGCGAGCGGGTCAACCGGCCCGACTTTGGCAGTGGCCTGTTGCAGTTAATCTTCGCCCCCAACAGCCCGGAACTGGCGGCGGCGCTGCAATTCACCATTCAGGCCGGGCTGCAACGCTGGCTGGGCGACCTGATTGAAGTGCAGGCATTAGAAGTGACCAGCGAGGACTCTACTCTGCGCGTCTTTGTGCAGTACGCCGTGCGCCGCAGCGGCGAACCGCGCACGGCCACGTTTGAACGGAGTGGGCCATGATGAACGAACTAAAGCTAGCTTGTCAGGACGAACAACGCCGCCACGCCGTCCGCCGGGCGGATTTTAATGGGCTGGATTATCTGGAAGTGAGCGACGATCAGCGCCATCTGACACTCTTTTTCCTGGGCCAAATCCCGTCCGACCTGACGCCCGACCACTTTCAGATCAGCGGTGGCCGCCGCATCACGGGGATTCAGGTAGTGGCGCTGGAACTGTGTGACCAGCCAGACCCGACGCTGGACGATTGCCTGATCCTGACCGTAGACCGGCCCGGCGATTTTTCCACTTACCGGCTGTGTGTTGTGGAATTGGGCGACGACGGCCGTGCCACCGGCCAGCCCTACCCCAACTTTGACCCCCGCTACGCCTGCCTGGATTTCAGCTTCAAGGTCAACTGCCCCAGCGACCTGGACTGTCACCAGCCAGTTGTGTGCCCGCCGGAACCGGTCATCGAGCCGGAGATCAACTACCTGGCCAAGGATTACGCCAGCTTCCGCCAACTCATTCTGGACCGGCTGGCGCTGCTCATGCCGGAGTGGCAGGAGCGGCATGTGCCAGACCTCGGCATTGCCCTGGTGGAACTGCTGGCCTACACCGGCGACTACCTCAGCTATTATCAAGATGCCGTGGCCACCGAAGCATACCTGGACACCGCCCGCCGCCGCATCTCCGTGCGCCGCCACGCCCGCCTGGTGGATTACCACATGCACGAAGGCTGCAATGCCCGCGCCTGGCTTTACCTGGAAGTGGAAGGCAACCCGCAGCTAGACCCGGACGACGCCCTCTTTAGCACCAGCCTGGCCGAAAGCAGCGCCTTGAGCAGCGCCATCCTCTCCTGGGAGGAAGTGCGCCTTATTCCCGCCGACCAGTTCGAACTATTTGCGCCTCTGCTGCCACCGGCGCCGCGCCGTTACCAGGCCACCTGGCTGCCAGAGTACCAACGCTGGCTGGTGGCGCCGGCCGACGGCCCGGCCGCGCCTATCCGGCTCTATGAGAACCATAACCGCATCTACTTTTACACCTGGGGCGACCAGGAATGTTGCCTGCCGGAAGGAGCCACGTCGGCCACGCTGTACGACGGCCGTGCCGTTGAAGTAGAACCGGAAATAGATGTCAAACAAACGGCCCGCAAAAAACGGAGCAAAGAAGCCGACGAACCGCCGCCTAAACAAATCGTCTACCAGCGTGATCTGGATAACCTGCATCCCGGCGACTTTCTGCTTTTTGAGGAAGTCATCGGCCCCAAAACGGGCAACCCGGCCGACGCCGACCCCACCCACCGCCACGTGGTACGCCTGACCAAAGTGGAGCAGGCGGTAGATGAACTGTACCAGCAGCCGGTTCTGGAAATCGCCTGGGAAGAAGCAGATGCGCTGCCCTTCCCCCTGTGCATCTCCGCCGCTGCCCGCCCGCCGGACTGCCAGCCGTTGCCCAACATTAGCGTGGCGCGGGGCAACATCATCCTGGTGGATCACGGCCGTCCCACCAACGATGAAGACCTGGGTTGCGTTCCCCTGCAAACCAGCGAGGCCGACTGTGAATGTGGCCGCCTGTCCGATGTGCAGCACATCCCTGGCCGTTTCCGGCCCCAATTGTCACGCGCACCCCTCCTGTTTAGCCAGCCTTTGCCGGAAAGCAGCGCAGCGGCCGGCCGGCTACAACAAAACCCGCGCCAGGCCGCACCCGCCATCCGGCTGTTGAGCATTGATGATCCCTTCTGTGCCAACGAACAGACCGACATAGCAGAAGTACCGGCCGCTGTGTGGCTGGCGCAGCCGGATTTGCTGGGCAGCACCGCCGACAGTCTGCATTTTGTGGCCGAAGTGGAAGAAGACGGCCGTGCCACCCTCCGTTTTGGTGATGGCGAATTAGGCCGCCAGCCCGCCGCCCACAGCCGCTTTCTGGCCACCTACCGCACCGGCAGTGGCCCGGCGGGCAACGTGGGCGCGGAGGCCATCAGCCACCTGGTGTATCGTTCTAAGCAGGTGGATGGCATTCGCCTGGTGCGCAACCCGCTGCCCGCGCAAGGTGGCCTGGCCCCCGAACCAATGCACGAAGTCAAGTTGTTTGCCCCGCACGCCTTTCGCCAGCGGCTAGAGCGGGCCATTACTGCCGACGACTACGTCGCCATCGTCATGCGCGACTTTCCCCAGGTGCAGCGCGCCGCCGCCAGACTGCGCTGGACGGGCGGCTGGTACGAAGTACTGGTGGTCGTAGACGCACACGGCCAGGCACAAGCCGACCCATTACTGCTGGACGCCATTGCTAGTCATTTGCACCGCTACCGGCGCATCGGCCATGAGGTGGGGGTACTCCCGGCGCGGCAGGTTTCGCTGGAAATCACGCTGCACATCTGCGTGCGGCCCAACTATTTACGCGGCCACGTTAAGGGGGCTTTGTTAGACCGGTTTAGCCGTCGGCGGCAGGGCAACGGCCGTCCCGGTTTTTTCCATCCCGATAACCTCACTTTTGGCGAGGGGATCACCCTCAGCAGCCTGGTCGCCGCTGCCCAGGCCGTACCCGGTGTAGAAAGCGTGACGGTCAAAACGTTGCAGCGGTTGGATGAACCATCGCGCCAGGCCATTGCAGAGGGCATTTTGCCGCTCGGCCCGCTGGAAGTGGCCCGGCTGGATAACGACCCGAACGTGCCCGAAAACGGCCGTCTCACGCTGGAATTGGAAGGTGGACGATGAACGAAACAGACCTGACTCATAGCTGCGGTTGCTGCGAAGGCGTCGAAGAATTGACGCCGCTGCTTGTTGCCAACCGGCCAGGACTGGATGCCCTGGTTTACCGGGTGGGCACACACAGCAGCTTTCTGGAAACGATGATTGCCCGCCTCTCCAACCTGGCCCTGGAAATGCCCGCTGCCGATGGCAGCGAGGAAACAGAAACCATCTACCCCTTGCAAAGCCTGACCACCCGCCAGCGCAGCGACCCGGCCATGGCCCTGCTGGATGGCTGGGCCACGGTGGCCGATGTCCTCACCTTTTACCAGGAGCGCATTGCCAACGAGGGCTACCTGCGCACGGCCACCGAGCGCCGCTCCATCCTGGAACTGGCGCGGCTGGTGGGCTACCGGCTGCGCCCCGGCGTGGCCGCCAGCACCTACCTGGCCTTTACTCTGGATAGCGGCTATCAGGTGACGATCCCGATGAGCAGCCGTTCCCAGAGCATTCCCGGCCCGGGCGAACTGCCGCAATTTTTTGAAACGGCCGAACCGCTGCCCGCCCGCGCCGAATGGAACGAACTGAAACCGCGCCAGACACGGCCGCACAAACTCAGGCTGCCACGACCAGGCCGGGTCTCGTTTATGGAGGACAATACGCTCTATTTTGCGGGCATTGCCACGAACTTAAAAGCGGGCGACCCGCTCTTGTTCGTCTTTGGGCTGGGAACGGAAGAGCAGGTTTTACGCCAGGTGGAGAGCGTCACGGTGCAGGCGGCGGAAGACCGCACCCAGGTAGTACTGCAATCATTATGGCCGGGCCGGGGTTCGGGCACGGCCGTTGCCCCCGACATGCAGCCCTTCCTTGACCACTACCTCAACCTGGCCGCTTTCACCGTAAGCCCGGCGCGCGCCATGACCGGTCGAGTGGTTGACATTCTGCAAACGTTGGCCACAGAACTGCAAACTCAGACGTCGGCGCGACACATGCGTCTGACGTTTAACCAGACGTTGGCTGCTCTCAAACGAGAGCAGGCAATTGCGGAAGAAGGCCATTACAGGTGGTTAAGGAAGTGGGTGGGCGAAATTGTCACGGAACTAACGGCCATACGGTCAGCCATGTCCTGGGGTCGGGGAACGGACACGGCCGAAGAGAGGCCAGGCGCGGCCAACGGCGAAACCTCCCCCCTCACCCATCTGGCGCCCTATCTGTCGGCCGCCGCCAAACCGGCGTCCCTTCAGCCTGCCAATCGGTTGCAGTTGCCCCGCGATGCCCGGCAAACCTACGCCGCCACCGCCGACATTGCCCCCCGGCTGTTGGCGGCGCTGCGCCCGGAATTGGCTCCCGTGTTGTACCAAACCTGGCGCGAACTGCCGCTGACGCCGGGTGTGAGCGCAAAGGTGTTGGCCTTACGCACCCGCGCCTCCGTCTTCGGCCATAATGCCCCCGCCAGTGAATCTTTTGCCATTCGGCTGCGCCTGGAACGGCCCGCCGATCAGCGGAATCAGAATATACGCCTGATATTTGAGATGGGCGATCATTCCCTCATGTTCCCGCCGGTTGAGGAACCACCGCTGCCCATAGAGGACAGAGAATTGGATATACCATTCCCGGCGGCCAATGAAACCATCCACGTGACGCTTTCGGTGGGTGATTCAGAGAGGGAGAGATTGCCCATCGCCATGCGTTTCCGCTTCGCCCACCGGCCGATGGTGGTGGATGGCCGTATAGATACCCAGGGCCGATTCCACGTGACAAGCAGTGGTAGCAATCCGGTGACGTTGCGGTTTAACAGCGCCAGCAATGAGCCAGAAGTAGGGATAAGGGGTGCTAACAACTCCCCTGAGATAAGTATTCATGGAGAGCTAAATACCCAGGCCAACGTATCCACCGAAGTGGCCGATGTGGTCTGGCTGGATACAACCTATGGGCAGATTGTGCCCGGTAGTTGGGTGGCGCTGGTACGGCCGTCTGCCTTTGGCGACCCCGGTGACGAAAACCACATTCCACAAACAGTGGTCGCCCAGGTAACGGCCGTCAGCGAACAGTCCAGAGCTGACTATGGCCTGCCCGGCCTGAAAAGTACCCGCCTGACCTTAGACCGCCCCTGGCTGAACCCGGCGCAGGATGGATTTGGCGTGATTCGCGGCACGGCCGTGTTTGCCCAAAGCGAACCACTCACCCTGGCCGAAGCGCCCATTGACCCGATAGCCGAAGCGATTTGTGGAAACGAAATCGAACTGGATGGTCTGTACGATGGGCTGGAAGCGGGGCGCTGGTTGATCATCAGCGGTGAACGCACCGACGTGAAACCGGAAGAGCCAGAGACCGCCTCTACCAGAGACGGCGATGAAGAAACGGCCGCTCATTTACCCGGCATCCCGGCCACCGAACTGGTGATGTTGGCCGGGGTGGAGCAGGATTACACGCCTACCCTGCCCGGTGAAACCACCCATACCCGGCTGCAACTGGCAAACGACCTGGCCTACTGCTACAAACGCGACACCGTCACCATTTACGGCAACGTAGCCAAAGCCACGCACGGCGAGACGCGCCAGGAGGTGTTGGGCAGCGGCGATGGCAGCAAACCGTTCCAACGTTTCACCCTCAAACAGCCGCCCGTCACCTTTGTCTCGGCGCCCACCGCCAACGGCGTGGAAAGCAGCCTGGTGGTGCGGGTCAATGATATTAAATGGCACGAGGCGGCGCATCTGGTGGGGCTGGCAGCGGCCGACCGTGTTTTCACCACGCAGACGGACGATGAAGAGAAGATGATGGTGATTTTTGGCGACGGCCGTTACGGAACGCGCCTGCCCACCGGCGTTGAAAACGTTAAAGCCGTGTACCGCAACGGCATCGGCAAGATGGGCAACGTGAGCGCCGGGCAAATCAGTTTGTTGGTGACACGGCCGTTGGGTGTCAAAGGCGTCATCAACCCGCTGCCTGCTACCGGCGGCGCTGACTGCGACAGCCGTGATCAGGCGCGGCGCAACGCGCCCATTGCCGTTATCGCCCTGGATCGACTGGTCTCCGTCGCCGATTATGCCGACTTTGCGCGCACGTTTGCCGGGATTGGCAAGGCGAGCGCGGTACGGTTGGCGGACGGCCGTCGCCAGGTGGTACATCTGACCATTGCCGGGGCCGGTGACATCCCCATTGACAAAAATTCTGACCTGTACCGCAATCTGAGCCAGGCCGTCCGCCAGTTTGGCGACCCCTACCAGCCGGTGCAGATAGACATTTACGGCCGTAAACTGCTCATCATCAGCGGCAAAGTGCGGGTGCTGCCCGACTACCTGTGGGAAGCAGTGGCCCCCCAAATCCGGGCCAGATTGCTCGACACATTCAGTTTTGATCGCCGCCATCTAGGGCAGGATGTGGTGCTGAGCGAAGTGATCAGCGCCATCCAGGCCATACCCGGCGTCGCCTATGTGGATGTTGATATTCTGGACGCCATTGCCGGGGACGCCAGCCTGGAAGAATTGACCAACCTGGCCCATACGTTGACACTGCGACCACGCATTGTGGCCGACATGGCCCACATCAACCCCACCGCCACAGACCCGGATGAGCATATCCAACCGGCCGAACTGGTTTACCTTAGCCCGGATGTGCCGGATACGCTGATCCTGACGGAGTTATCCCATGACTAAAAATCCCGACCGTCTTTATGAACTGCTGCCCGTCGTCTACCGCCAGCGTGACGTAGAACAGGGCTACGCGCTGCAAGCCTTACTGCGGGTGATGGCCGAGCAGGTACACATGGTGGAGGCGGATATTGAGCAACTGTATGAAAACTGGTTTATCGAGACCTGCCAGGATTGGGTTGTGCCCTACATCGGCGATTTGATCGGCTACCAACCGGTACCGGAAGCAGGTCAATCGGATGATATGACCGGCCAGCGGAACAAAATCCTGATCCCGCGCCAGGAGGTAGCCAACACCATCCGCTACCGGCGGCGCAAAGGGACGCTGGCGCTGCTGGAACTGCTGGCCCATGATGTGGCCGGTTGGCCGACGCGGGCGGTGGAGTTTTACCGGCTGCTGGGCCACACGCAGGGGTTGAACCATGTGCGATTGGGTCACGGCCGTACTGCCGACCTGCGCCAGGGAATTGCCCTTGATTTGTTGGGGTCGCCCTTTACCCAACTGGCGCACACGGTAGATGTGCGCCGCATCAATTCACCGCGCCGCAGCGGATGGCCCAATCTCAACAGCGTCGGCCTCTTCATCTGGCGGCTCAAAAGTTACTCCGTCACGGAAACGCCCGCTTACTGCCTGGAACAGGTGGGGCCACATGTCTACACCTTCAGCGCGTTAGGCAATGACACCCCCCTTTACAACCGGCCACAGCCGGAACCGGAACCAACGCACATTGCCGAACCATTGAACTTGCCAGTGCCTATCCGGCGACGGCCGTTTGAAGAACGGATAGAGCGCAACGGCAAACAAATGACCCAGGCGTCGCCTGATTATTATGGCGCGGGCAAAAGTCTGCTCATCTGGGCGCCGGACTGGCCGCGCAAGGGGGCGCCGCAGCCGTTGGCGAACAGCCAGATCATCCCCGCCGACCTGAGCGACTGGCAATACACTGTACCGCGCAACTACATCGCCGTTGACCCTGAATTGGGGCGCATCCTTTTCCCGGCCAACCAGTTACCCAAACAGGGGGTGCGCGTCAATTACCACTACGCTTTTAGCGCCGATATGGGCGGCGGTGGGTACCCGCGCACCCTGTCACAACCGGCGGGCGCTGTTGTTTACCCGGTGCGGGGCAAGGATGAATTGCAAAAGGCGTTGGCCGCCTGGGATGAACACAGCAAGGAGTTTGAAGAACAGCCCGCACAAGCGGTCATCGAGATTATGGACAGCGGCGTTTATACCCTGCCCATTCGCATTCATCTGAAAGCGGAACATGACTTGCAACTACGCGCTGCCAACGGGACGCGCCCCATCATTCGCCTGCTCGATTATATGGCCGACCGGCCCGACGCTTTTACGGTGACGGGTGAGGCAGGCAGCCGCTTTACGCTGGATGGGCTGCTGATTAACGGCCGTAGCCTGCAAATCATCGGCCCGGAAATGGACCCGGATGCGCCGCCCGATGCTCACCCGGCCGAAGATTTGTGCCGCCTCACCATTCGCCACACCACCCTGGTGCCCGGCTGGATGCTGGACAACAACTGCGAACCGCGACGGCCAAACGAACCTAGCCTGGAACTGATCAACACCGGCGCCCACGTCCACATCGAACACAGCATCCTGGGCACCATTCAGGTGACGGCCGATCAGGTGCGCACCGACCCCATCACCATCCACCTCAGCGACAGCATCCTGGACGCCACCGGCGCGGACTGCGACAGCCCGGCCTGCGAGGCGCTGGGCGCACCGGGTTGGCCGCTGGCCCACGCGGTGCTGACCGTCTTGCGCAGCACCGTCATTGGCAAAGTGTTTGTCCACGCCATTGATCTGGCCGAAAACAGCATCTTTATGAGCCGGGTGCGCGTCGGCCGGCGGCAGCGCGGCTGTATGCGCTTTTGTTACGTGGCCCCCGGTTCGCGCACGCCGCGCCGTTACCAATGCCAGCCAGACCTGGTGGAGCAGCCCATACCGACCAGTGATACCCAGGCCAGAGAACGGGAACAATTGCGGGTACGGCCCCAATTCAACAGCACCCGCTACGGCACGCCCACCTACTGCCAGTTGGCGCTCACCTGCGCCCCGGAAATCCGGCGTGGCGCGGATGATGAGTCAGAGATGGGCGCATTTCACCATCTGTACCAGCCGCAGCGGGAAGCGAATTTGCGCGCCCGGCTGGATGAATTCACCCCGGCGGGAATGGACGCCGGCCTTATTTTTGCGAGCTAACCAACCACTTGTAGGGTGATTTTCTAAATCGCCCGTAGGAGGACACCATGAAAGGGGACTTCACCCGTAACACTTTTGACCCGGCCAGACAATTTACGCGCGTGCTGATGCAGCAGGGGCGTGTACAGTTGGACGCAGACTGGAACGAACAAGGCGCGATTCTGCTGCACTATCTGCAGGCGTTGGCCGCCGACCTGATTGGCCCTCACGCGGGGCCGCAGGCGAACGTGGGTTTTCAGATGACGCCGGTTGAGCGTAGCGGCACGATTGTGGATTTGCAGATTGGCAACGGCCGTTACTATGTAGACGGCCGTCTGTGTGAAAACCCGGCGCGTTATGACGAAGAGGGCAATGTTATCCCTGTCACCTACTATGGACAGGCCAACTACCCGTTAAATGAAGATGATAACCCGCTGCCAGACCTGCCCTTTCTGGTCTATCTGGATGTGTGGGAGCGGTTGATCACGGCCGTCCAAGACGACACGATCCGGGAAGTGGCGCTGGGTGGGGCGGACACGGCCGTGCGCGCCCAACTTGTCTGGCAGGTAAAGGTGAGCGGCGAGATGCCCGACGGCCCCACAAATGATGAGGATTGGCGAAACTTTACACAACGTTGGCAGGCGGCCAACCGGGGCCTGTTGAAAGCGCGCGCCGGACAAGGGGGCGGCCAGCCAGATGATGCCTGCATCACCCCGCCGGATGCCCGCTATCGCGGCGCGGAAAACCAGCTTTACCGGGTGGAGGTTCACCATGGCGGCCTGGACGCCAACGGCAGACCGCAGCGCCCCTCTTGTAAATGGTCGCGTGATAACGGCTCTGTTGTTTTTCCCATTCGCAGCCTGAGCGGGAAAGTGGCGACGGTGGAAGGGTTGGGGCGCGACGGCCGTAGCGGCTTACAGCCCGGCGATTGGGTGGAGGTGCTGGATGATGGCCTGGCCCTGCGTGACCAGCCAGGGCCGCTGTTAACCGTGCAGGCCGTAGACCACCTGACCATGGCCGTCACCCTTTCCGAAGCGCCCGGCATTACCTATGACGGGGAAAGCAGCACACACCCTCTGCTGCGGCGTTGGGATGGGTATATGGCCGAAATACCCGAAGAGCGTTGGCTGCGGCTGGAAGATGGCATTGAAATACAGTTTCAGCCCGGCCCAAACGAGACCCCGCACAGCTACCGCAGCGGCGATTACTGGCTCGTTCCGGCGCGCACCGCTACCGGCGATGTGGAGTGGCCCGGCCCGGTAGACGACCCTGACTCGCTGCCGCCGCATGGCGTCACCCATCATTACGCGCCGCTGGCGACTGTTTCGGTGACCGGCGATGTTACGGATTTACGTCGCCAGTTTAAGGCCCTGTGGCAGCTTTAGATAGCTGAATCTGTTAGCTTCATATTAGAGGCATCTTTGAAAAAGCTGCCTGGGTCTGATTTGTCCCGGTTGGTTGGGGCACGGCCGTGTTCCCAACCAACCCCCCATTTTAGAGCCAGAAGAAAAAGTCGCCCATCCATTCCAGGCGCTGTCCGGTCACCCCCTTGCCCATCCGGCAAAACCTTTGCCGCCTTGTTTAACCAAAACTCAACCAACAAATCTCCCTTTTTCGAGTATGATAGCCTGGCAGCAAAATCCTGCCAGTAGTTGACAATTACCGTCCCATCGAAAAAGGAGAAAACATTGTGAAACAGAAATCTATCTTCCCCCTATTTGTGAAAGCCCTTCTGGTGCTGACACTGGCCCTGTTAATAGGCCGCACCAGTCCTGCTGCCGCCGATGTTCAGGCTACCTGCACCTCAGGTGGTACTGGTAGTTGGACATCTATTACCTGGACAGGGTGTGCCAGTGGGCCACAGAGTGGAGACGATGTCATCATTGCCAGTGGGCACACCGTCACCTTGAATACCAGCCCGGTAACGATCAACAGTTTAACGATAAACAATGCCGGTACTCTGAATATGAACACACAAAACAATACCAGCAGGACCATGACGGTTTCTGGTAGTGTAACCATTAACACAGGCGGCACGATTACATTGACCGATCCTCCGGGTGCAAACCCCAATACGCATACGCTGAATGTTGGCGGTGATTTTGTGAATAATGGTACTTTTACATCTACAAATGGTAATGACATCATCGCCGTCATTTTTAACGGAACCTCACCTCAAACTATTAGCGGCAGTTCCACGACAGGGTTTGACACTTTGACCGTTAACAGCGGGGCTACCGTCATCATTCCTGGCACCAACATTCCTGTTGTCGCCACCTCTTTGACCAATAATGGCACACTGCAACAAACCCGCCCGGTCAATAATGCTTCTGTGGATTTCTTACACATCACCAACAGCGGGGGAACAACCGTGCAATATCGTGGCGTGACCGTCAACACAACGGTTAGCGGCGCAAACCTGGGGGATACAACGGTTTCGGTGCGCCGTTTGAACACTGGCGAGTATTGCACCACTGACGGCGGCACTTCACCCAACTATACCTGGCGCTGCTACGAAATCACCCCAACTACCAGTGGCGCGGCGCAGGTGCGGTTGTATGCCCTGACGGCCAGTGAACTGAATGGCATTGCCCAGGGCAACCTATCGGTTTACCGCAATCTGCCGGACGGCAGTGGTACCTGGGTGGAACTGACGACTAATCGGTCTACTGGAAGCGCCTCTGGCGGCTATAGTTATGCGGAAGGGGATACGCCGGGCTTTTCCCACTTTTTGTTGGGGCAGACGGGGAATGCGCCAACGGCCGTGACCCTGACCACCTTCACCACCGCCGCTCACAAGCCTGTGGTGGTCGTCTTATTGTTTTCCTTCGTAACGCTGAGTTTGCTGTTTGTGATTGGGTGGCGGTTAGCGGTGATCCGTAATCGGTAGTCCGTAGTCCGTAGTCCGTGACCCGTGATCCGTAAGCGGTGGAGAGTGGTCGGCAGGTTCACCTGCCGACCACTTTTTGGTTAGTTTGAGGCGTAGGCTGCCTGGCGGTCGCGGCGGCGGGCCAGTTCACTGGTGTATTGTTTGCCTAAGGTGGCGGCATGTTTTTGCGCCCAATCTGTCAGGCGCGTGGTGCCTGTGGGCGGGCTGTCCACGTAGAGCAGATCGGCCATCAGCCCCTCAATTTCCTCGCGGGTGATGAGTACATCGTTCACCAGCCGCCCCACCACCTGCCCGGCCACAAAACCGAGAGCGGGCGGAATGGAGAGCAACGGCCGTTGCACCCCAATAATCTCCCCTAATTTTTGCACCAGCTCCCGGTAGGTGAACGTTTCCGGGCCAATGGCGTTGAGAATCACGTTTTGGTCGTTTTGGCCTTGTTCCACCGCCAGCCACGCCAGGTCATCCACATAAATCGGCTGCAACCGATACTGCCCGTCGCCAAACAGCCCAAACACAGGGAATTTGCGCAGCAACCAGGTGATGTTGTTGATGAGAATATCCTCTTTGCCAAACAGCACCGTTGGCCGCAAAATGGCATAAGAAAGACCGGTGTCTATGAGCGCCTGCTCTAGTACCGCTTTGCCCTGAAAATACTCCAACGGCGAATCAAGCGATGGATTGGTGATACTGACATGTACGATGCGCTGCACCCCGGCGGCTTTGGCGGCGTTGAACAGGATGATGCTGTTTTGCACAGCGTCAGCGTGTTTGAAGGTCTTGTGATTGAAACGCACCCAGTAGGTGTTGTACAGCACCGACACTCCTTGTAGCGATTCCACCAGTTGCGCCGGGTTGTCAAAGTGAAAGGGGCGGGCGTGTACACGGCCGTGAAAGGCATTGTCCCGATCCGTCGAATTGGTCAACGTTACCACCTGTTTGCCCTGGGTCAGCAGCCGTTGGGCAATGTACTTGCCAGAGTAACCAAAAGCGCCGGTAACGGCATGGGTTGTGTTTTCAGTCATGTTTTGCCTCGATAAAGTTGTCAATTGGCAATTATCAATTGCCAATTGACAATTTCTACTGATTGCCAAACAACCGGGAGAGCGAACCAGAGCGCAGGTTATCCAGCGCAATCAGCATCGCTACCAGATTGTCCAGGCTGCCAAAAAAGTCTTGAATATTGGTCATACGCTGTTGGTAGAAAACGGCCGTGTCCGCATCCGCCGCCAGCGCTGCCGGGGTACGCGCCAGTTCCAGACTCTCGGCCACCGCCCGCAGCGCCAGGTCAAATTCCTGCTGCTCCCGCTCCTTCAATACCCCGCGAATTACCTTCCAGAAATCGGTTTCGGCCGTGTAATAATCTTTGCGGTCGCCCACTTCCAGATATTTGTGTACCATGCCCAGCCGTTCCAATGTGCGCACGTTGGTGCTGACTGCCCCCTTCGTCACGCCCACCTGCTCCACCAGTTCATCCAGGGAAACAGGCTGCGGCGACAGGTAAATGGCGCCGTAAATGGCCCCCATCGCTTTGGGGAACCCCCAAAAATGGCTGATGCGGCTCATGCTTTGGATGAAATTTTGCCGGGCCAGGGCGAGTTGGTCGTCCATGTCATCTCCTTTGTGTATATCGTTTAGTTCAAACTAAACGTATTATACATACGCGACATGTGATGTCAAGACGGCCGTTGCCCCCAATAAAAAGCGCCGGGCGCGGGGTACATGTACCCCACGCCCGGCGCCGCTCTTCACTGATTACCGATTACCGATTACGGATTACCGGCCTACTCCTCATTCTCCTCATCAAGCGCCCGCTGCAATCGTGCCCGCGCATCTGGTTCCACCGTTGTCTCAATAATCGTGCCATGAAACTTTCTAAACGCCTCCACCACCGAAGGTGCGTGTCTGGCCGACCCCATAATAAACAAGGCCGTCTGGCCTTCGTCCACCGCCGCGGACACAGACTGGATGGTGCCTTCATCAATGCCCAAATCCATGCGTTTGCCAATCAAACGGCCCACGACAGCGCCACCGGCCAGACCCAAGACCGGGCCACCCAGCATAAAGCCAATCAGAGTGCCCAATACTGCCCCCTTCACCGTGCCACTGCGCTTTTCGTTGTGTACTCGTTCATCCACAGCCAGCTTGCCTTCGGCATTTCTGGACACAAAGACGGCATCTTCCAGATTGACCACTTTTTGTTTATCCAACGCTACCAGCGCCTCGTACAGTCCTTCGGCCTGGGCCGAATCGGCAAAGGTGACTACAATCAGCCGGCTGATGGCTCCTTCTTGCATTTGTGCGCCAACGCCAGTGGCGCTGCCCGCCCGACCTGTTTGATTTGAAAGTTCACTTGGCATGATTTTTCTCCTTATGTAGAACGCAGATTCTCGCGGATGACGCGGATAAAATGTTATAAAAAAAGCGTACCACAGTTGGACGATGCCTGCCACAGACTCGTGAACCGTAACTCGTGAACCGTAACTCGTGAACCGTAATCCGTGAACCGTAATCCGATGACCGGGCACGGATTACGGCTCATGGATTACGGATTACGCATCACGATCAACCGGCAAACCCGCCAGCGCCCAATCACGCATACCACCTTGCAAGTTAACCACTTCTTTAGCGCCTTGCGCCGCCAGAATGCTGGCAGCCAGGGCCGAACGACCGCCTGTCTCACAATTGACCACAATCGGTAAGCCGTTAATGACTTCATGGGCGCGTCCGGGCAGATAACCCAGCATGATGTGGCACGCGCCGGGGATGTGCCCTTCGTCCCATTCGGTCTGGTTACGCACATCTAGTACCAACATTTCCTTGCTCAGGATGCGGTCGGCGACTTTGGCAGGCACGGCCGTTTCATAACAGTTCATCCGCTGCCCCATCTGCGCCAGAGTTTCAATCACGGCCGTCTCAAAATACCCCACCGTTTGATCAATACCGATATACGCCAGGTCTCGCACCGCTTCCGCCACTTGCAGCCCATCTATAATCAGATACAACGGCCGTTCATAATCCACAAACCAACCGGCCCAGGCAGACAACAGGTTGGCCGGGATATTGATCGTGCCGGGCATGTGCTGCGCGGCAAAAGAGCCAGACGGCCGTGTATCCACCACCATCGCCCCCTTGGCCAGCAGTTCTGGCAGGCGGCTGGCAGGCAGATGCTCCGGCGCCGGTTGGCGGTGCCATACGGCTGGCCCTTCCTTGTTTACCCGTTTCATCACTGCAAAATAAACCGGCGGCTCCGGCTGATCGGCCAGCAAATAATCCACAAATGCCTCTTCCTCTGTGTAAGCCAGCGCCGGGTTAAATAACTTTTCATAGCCAACGGTGCTGGAAGGAATAGCCCCCAGCCCTTTGCCGCAGGCGCTGCCCGCGCCATGCGCTGGCCACACCTGCAAATAGTCTGGTAGTTGTTTGAATCGCTGTACAGAGTGGAACATGGCCCGCGCGCCGGGCACGGCCGTGCCCATCACCCCCGCCGCCTTCTCCAACAAATCCGGCCGACCAATGGCCCCCACAAACACAAAATCCCCGGTAAAAATACCCATCGGCCGGTCGGCCCCGCCGCCTACATCCGTCAAAATAAAGGAAATATGTTCCGGCGTATGGCCCGGCGTGTGTATCACCTCCAGCCGCAGTTTGCCCACGTGAAATTGATCGCCATCATGCAGCAATTGGTGTTTGTACCCATCCAGGTACAGATACTTCCAGTTTTCGTCCCCTTCATCGGAGAGATACAACGTGGCCCCGGTGCGTTCGGCCAGTTCTCGCGCCCCGGAAACAAAGTCCGCGTGGATGTGGGTTTCGGCCGCGCCTACAATGCGCATGTCGTTCATTTCGGCCGTTTGTAGATACGGTTCAATATCACGGCCCGGATCAATAATCACCGCCTCACCGGTAGCCTGGCAGCCCACCAGATAAGAGGCGTGGGCAATTTTAGGGTCATAAAAGTATTTCAATAACATGGTTTATTCCTCACCAGATCAGACAGATTTCAGCAACCTGCCGGATTCACTTTTTTATGTATCTGTTTGCCAGTATAACATGGGCGCGTAAACCCTGATTATGGGATTTGTAATGAATCGGTAAGGCGTTATCCTTCTCCCTTCACCCCCTCACCCCTTCACCCCATCAGGTATATAATGGGGGCATGATGGCTAAACCGAAAATTCTGGTGGTAGAAGACGAGGCCAGCATCCGCAAAATTGTGCAGACCTACCTGGAAAGCGCCGGGTTTAGCGTGACGTGCGTAGACAACGGCCGTGACGCCCTCACCCTGGCCCTCAGCACACAACCAGACCTGGTGGTGCTGGATTTGAACCTGCCGGGCATGGATGGCATGGAAGTCGCCACCCGTCTGCGCGAAAGCTCCGCTGTCTACATCCTCATGCTCACCGCCCGCAGTGAGGAAGCCGACCGCGTAGCCGGGCTGCGCCTGGGGGCCGATGATTACCTGACCAAACCGTTCAGCCCGCGGGAGATGGTGGCGCGGGTAGAAGCCATTTTGCGGCGGCAGCGAGATACCGGCGGCGGACGGCAGCACCATACACTCCACTTTGCCCACCTGTCCATTGATCTGGACAGCCATGAAGCGGTGATGGGGGAACGGCCGTTAGACCTCACCGTCACCGAATTCCAGGTGCTTTGGGCGTTGGCGTCCAGCGCCGGGCGCGTCCTCACCCGCGAACAACTGCTGAACCATGTGTGGGGCAGCAGCTTTTACGGGAATGACCGGGTGGTGGACGTGTATGTGGGCCAGGTGCGGCGCAAATTGCAAGAACAGACCGACGCCCCCATGATCGAGACCATTCGCGGCATTGGCTACAAATTTACAGATCCCAAACAAACATAATGCCCTGGCATAAACGATTGCGCTGGCGGCTCATTGCTGCCCAATTCCTGGTGGCGTTGGTGGGTGTGGCGGTGATGCTGCTGGCGACCTGGGGGATCACCCGGTACGCGGCGGCGGACATCATCCATGCCTTATTGTCGCCGATTGGTCCCAACCAGGCGCAACTGGTAGCCGTGGAAGCGGCGCTGGTGGCGGCATTTCGCCAGGCGGTGGGCTGGTCGGTGGCGGTGGCGGCGCTGGCAGCCATCAGCGCCGGCGTGGTTTCCAGCCTGGTATTGTGGCGCACCCTCATCATGCCCCTGCGCCAGATGGCAAACAGCAGCCGCCGCATTGCCGACGGCCGTTACGATGAACGTGTCGCCATCCCCACCAACAGCGGCGAGGCCATGGCCCAACTGGTCATCAACTTCAATGAAATGGCCGCCTCGTTGGCCCAGGTGGAGCAGCAGCGCGTGGCCCTGCTGGCTAACATCTCCCACGAACTGCGCACGCCCCTCACCGGGCTGAAAGGCTATCTGGAAGGGCTGCAAGATGGTCTGTTTGCAGCCGATGAGGAGACGTATGGTTGGATGCTGCAAGAAATAAACCGGATGGGGCGGCTGGTGGAGGACATTCACCAACTGTCGCGGGTGGAGGCAGGGCAAATTGTTTTGCAGTTACGGCCGTTTGATCTGGCGGAACTGGCGCGGCAGGTGCAAACCAGCCTGTTACCGGCGGCGCAGGCCGGGCAAATCACGCTGGCGGTGGAAACGCCGGACACGGCCGTTACCGTCCATGCCGATCCGGATCGGGTGACACAAGTGCTGCTGAATCTGGTGAGCAATGCGCTGCGGTATACGCTGCCAGACGGCCGTATTACCCTGCGCCTGCACCGGCTGCCGCACCAGGCGCAACTGGATGTGACCGACACGGGCGTGGGCATCCCAACCGAGGCGCTGCCCTATGTGTTTGAGCGTTTTTACCGGGTAGACTCGTCACGCGCCCGCGCCAGCGGTGGCAGCGGCATTGGCCTGACCATTTCCCGGCATCTCATTTGGGCCATGGGTGGGGAGTTGACGGCCGTTAGCCCAGGCCCCGGACAGGGTAGCACATTTTCTTTCACGCTGCCGCTGGCAGTGCCCGCCCATCATACCGGTTAAACGGCCGTGCCCGTCACCCGGCCGTACACCTCCCCCAACCCCACACGATACCCATCCCCCTGTGCCCAACCCGTCATGATCAGTTCGTCGCCATCCTGCAAAAAGGTGCGCGTTTCGCCTGTGGGCAGCGTGAGCGGTTTGGTACCTCGCCAGGCCAGTTCCAATAAGCTGCCTGAAGAATCGGTGGTTGGCCCGCTAATCGTCCCTGTCGCCAGCAAATCCCCAGGACGCAAATTACAACCGGTAACGGTGTGGTGCGCCACCATCTGCGCCATGTTCCAATACAAATGCCGGAAATTGCTGCGGCTGATGACCTGCGGCATGTCCATCCGTTCACTTTTAAGCGAGACCTCTAGCTGAATGTCATAGGTCGTGTTTGCCGTTTGCAGGTAAGGCAGCGGCGTGGGGTCTTGGGTGGGGCCGGGGGTTTGAAACGGCCGTAACGCCGCCAGCGTCACCACCCAGGGCGAAATGGAAGTGGCAAAATTCTTAGCCAAAAACGGACCAAGTGGCCGATATTCCCACCGCTGCATGTCGCGGGCGCTCCAATCATTCAGCAACATCAGGCCAAAAATATGCTCTTCTGCCTGATTCACCGGAATAGGCTGCCCCAATACATTGCCAGGGCCGATGAAAAAGCCCATTTCCAGTTCAAAATCCAGTTCAGCAGAGGCAGCATAGATGGGATTGGTTGCGCCGGGCGGGAGAATCTGACCACACGGCCGTATCACTTCTGCGCCGCTCAACACAATGGAACTGGCACGGCCGTGATACCCCACCGGTAACTGCTTCCAATTCGGCAGCAGCGGCGCCTCATCCGGACGGAACATTTTGCCCACATGGGCGGCGTGGTATTCCGAAGCGTAAAAATCGGTGTAATCGCCAATAGCCGCAGGCAGATGCATGGTCACATCCGCCGCCGGGTACAAAACCTGCGACTGCCATTCGGCATTATCGCGCATCACCGGCGTATCCGCCGCCAACAGTGTTTGCAAAGTGGCGCGGGCTTCCGCCCAGGCAGGCGCACCCAACGCCATGAAGGAATTAAGGGTGGGTTGGTCAAACACGGCCGTGCCGCGCAGGTGTGGCCCATCAAACACACCATGCGCTTGCAGCGCGGTCACATCCACCACCCAATCACCCAGGCGTGTACCGATGCGTTTACGGCCGTCATCCCGCACACAAAACACCCCCCACGGCAAATTCTGCAACGGAAAATGTGACTCCGCAGGCACATCTAAAAAAGAATTCCTCATCTCTATCTGCCCTAAAATTGAGAGCGAACAAACGCAGATTTTTAATCTTACAAATCCGCGTTTATCCAGAAAATCCGCGTCCGGTTTTCCCCCACCAGAAAACAAAAAGCCCCAACAACCAGGTTGGGGCCACAAATAAAAAACGGGAACGACTAGGCCTTTTTCAAGACCGGCAAGCCATTCTTGCTCTCAGATACCTGATACCCGGCGGGTACGGCATCCATTGCGCCATCCTTTACCTCTTTGGCAAAGAAGTAGATGGTTTGGGTACGGCCGTTTTTCAACGTCGTGTCCCGCTTGTGCAGAAAATAGGTGCTACCTTTGGAATTCTTTACACTAAAAGCCATGAGTTTATCTTCCTTCCTTATATTTGAAATGTCCAGGCGCGAGAAGCCTAGCAAAGATATTGTTCGCCTCTGCTACCAGAGGTGATAAACACTCATGTTAAAGCAATGAGAATAAGATGGCAAGCATTTTTAAGGATTATTCCCCACTTCAAACAAAAATTTCACAGAATACCCATCTCCTTTACGCTGTTTTGACGCCCCTCTGGTGGATTGTTATACTTCCCTTTCGCAAAAACCTGTGAAAGTGCCAGGCACAGGGCACGAATGCTTTGATTGACCACAATGCTACCGCCCTGTGCCTGGCACTGCTAAAAGACGACAAATGGCTGATAAAGACAAACTGATTTCCCGTTCTGAAGATTACAACGAGTGGTACAACTCTCTAGTACTGAAAGCAGACCTGGCCGATTATGGCCCCGTGCGTGGCACCATGATCGTCAAACCGTATGGCTGGGCGCTCTGGGAAAATATCCAGGCCGCCCTTGACAGGCGCTTCAAAGCCACCGGTGTGCAAAATGCCGGGTTCCCCATGTTCATCCCCATGAGCTTCTTGCAAAAAGAGGCGCAGCACGTGGAAGGCTTTGCGCCTGAACTGGCGGTGGTCACACATGGCGGTGGTCAGGAATTGGCCGAACCAATTGTGGTGCGTCCCACCTCGGAGACGATGATCGGCCACGCCTATGCCAATTGGGTACAGAGCTACCGCGACCTGCCCATTCTCATTAACCTGTGGAACAGCGTGGTGCGCTGGGAACTGCGTACCAAATTATTCCTGCGCACGTTGGAATTTTTCTGGCAGGAAGGGCACACTGCCCACGCTACCGCCGCCGAAGCCGACGAACGCACCCGCATGATGCTGGATGTGTATGCCGATTTTGCCATCAATGAAGCGGCCGTACCCGTCATTCCCGGTGAAAAGTCGGCAATGGAACGGTTCGCCGGGGCGGATCAGACCTTGACCATTGAAGCGATGATGGGCGACGGCAAGGCATTGCAATCCGGCACTTCACACAATCTGGGGCAAAACTTTGCGCGGGCGTTTGACATTCAATATCTGGACACCAACAACGAATTGCAGCATTGCTGGACAACATCCTGGGGTCTCAGCACCCGCTTTGTGGGGGCAATCATTATGACACATGGCGATGACAATGGGCTGATTCTGCCGCCCCGCTTAGCCCCTTACCAGGTGGTAATGGTGCCCATTTACCGCAAAGATGAAGACAAAACGGCCGTACTCACCGCCACCCACCGTATCCAACAAGAACTCAGCGACGCTGGTGTGCGCGTGAAAGTAGACGACCGCGAAAACCTGACGCCCGGCTACAAATTCAACGATTGGGAACTGCGCGGCGTACCGCTGCGGCTGGAAATTGGCCCGCGCGATGTGGAAAACAACTCGGTTGCCCTGGCCCGGCGTGATGTGCCCGGCAAGGCTGGCAAACAGTTCGTCTCGCAAGACGGGCTGGCGCACACCGTGACGGCGCTGCTGGCAGACATTCAGCAAGCCATGCTGGACAAAGCCACCCGTTTCCGGGACGAGAATACGCACGATGTGACGAATTATGGGGATTTCAAGACGGCCGTGTCCACCGGATTTGCCCGCGTCTGGTGGGCGGGCAGCGACGCCGACGAGACCCGCGTCAAAGAAGAAACCAAAGCCACCATTCGCTGCTTCCCCCTGGCCCAACCCGGCGGCGAAGGCGTCTGCTTCTACACCGGCCAACCAGCCACCCGCCAGGCCATTTTTGGCCGTGCTTATTAAAATGTAATTGGGTAATTTCCCAATTACTCCATTACACTCCTTCAATTCTTTCCAACACAAGCACATAATGGTCGCCCCAGCCGCCGGTCAACCGGGCGGTGCGGCGTTCCCACCGGTTCAGCCGGGTGAAAAGACGAGGCCAGCGTTCGACCAGATGACCCAGATAGCTGGGTGGCAACCATAAACCGAGGCTTTCAGTGTGGACATGGTCAAACCAGGGAGCAAACTCCTGGCGCAACCGCCGGGCGGATGGGTACCAGATGGGGATGGTGTTCTTGCCAATGGCGGCGGGGGCGGAGGAGCGGAAACGGCGCACGGCCGTACCCCATTCCCCATGCAGCAAATGCCAGCCCACTTCCCAGGGGCACCATGGCCCCATCACCACCAATACTAATTTGCCGCCCGATTTAACCAGCCCGGCCAGACTTTCCGCCAAAGGCCGCCATTCGCCAATGGTATTCAGACCGCCGAAGTTGCTTACAACGCCATCGTAATCGGTAATCGGTAATCCGTAATCGGTAATCCGTAATCGGTAATCCATAATCGGATGACGGGTTACGGAATACGGATTACGCCCCGCCACGAGGTCTTGCAGGGAAAGCGGCACGGCCGTGACCCTTTCACTCACACCCGCTTGTTCGGCTTTCACGGCCGTGGCGCGCACCATCTCCGCCGATCCATCGGTGGCCGTTACGAGGATGCCTTGCTGTGCCAGCCAGACGGCGTCCTCGCCCGTACCGCAGGCCAGTTCCAGGAGATGCCGTCCGGCCGTGAACTGCTGCGCCAACACCCGCCACACCCGCTGCCGCAGCAGTTGGCCCAGCCAGGTATGGGTAAAGTCAGCGTCGTAGGTGGGGGCGAAGGCGTCGAAGGCAGAGGGATCCATAGGAGTAAGCGGTGAGCGGTGAGCAGTGAGCGGTGGCAGACTGCCTACTGCTCACTGCTTACTGCTCACTTTTCCAACTCACCAGGCATCGGCCGCGCGCTCGTCAGCGGGCCAGCCGCGACCGCTGGCGTCTGGGGTACGGCCGTTTTCGCGTTGATGTTGGGTCAGGCGCATACCCAGGCGGCCACGTTGGGCGTTGAGGAACAATTTGCCCAGGCGGGCAGGGTTGCGTTCTCCCGACTGTCTGGCTTTGTGTAGATTCACTTCGTTCACCAGCCAGCGGGTGGCATGGTCATAAAATTGGCGGGAGTAACGGCCGTTCACCTGCAAATCCCGGTCGGTACGGTCGTCCCACTCCAGCGGCGTCGTTACCCGGTCGGCCACTTCCTCATAAAAGGCGGTGCCTTTGATGGGGTAGGCCACCGTCGTCAGGAAAATATCGGGGTTGGACTGTTTCAGGTAATCGGCCGTCGCTTCAATATCGCGCACCTCTTCGCCCTCGTAGCCGAGCATGATAAACATGCCCACTTCAATGCCCGCCGCTTGCAGCAGTTTGTTTTTCGCCAGCAAGTCGTCTACCGTTGTTTTGCGCTGCATGGCGTCGAGCATGCGCTGCGAGCCGCTTTCGGAACCGAGCCAGAGCCGGGCGCAACCCATTTCCGCCAGGGCAGTAATTATTTCTTCATCTAATCGGTCGGGGCGGCTGATGCACTCGAAGGGGACGCGGATGCCCCGCTTCTTGAGTTCGGCGGCGTAACTGAGGAACCAGCGCGGGGCGATGGTCAGCACGTCGTCGGCGTACCAAAGCTGGTCAGGCTGGTACGTTTCCTGGATCCAGACCACCTCGTTGACCACATCCTCGATAGAGCGGCGGCGGTGGCTGTGGCCGAAGACGGTGTGGCTGCACCAGGTGCAGGTGTAGGGACAGCCGCGGGCGGTGATGAGGGAGACGGAACTCACGCCGTGATGGGTTTTCCAGGTGTGCAGGTAGCGGGGCATGTCTATGGCGGCGCGGTCGGGCCAGGGTTGGGCAGAGAGGTCTTTGATATACGGCCGTGCCGCCGTCTTTACCACGTGCCCATCCTCATCCTGAAAGATAATGCCCTGGATGGAATGGAGGTTGGTACGGCCGTGCTGCGCCAGATGGGGAATCAATTCTTCTAGCGTCAACTCCCCTTCGCCGCTGACAATGATGCCCGCCCCCCGTGCCAGGTATTCGGCGGCATAACTCACCGGTTCCGGGCCGCCCAGAACGACGGTGGCCCCCACTTCCCGGCAGACGGGCATCATGCGCAGGATGTTTTGTTTGGTCATCAGATTGCAGTAGAGGCCAACGAGCGACGGCCGTGTCTCTCTGACATGCGCTACAAAATCGGCCATCGTCTGGAAAGTGGTATCGTATAAATCTACAGCGAACCCTTTGGCTTTGAGGTGGGAGGAGAGGTAGAGCAGCCCCAGTGTAGGGTACGGCTTCATAATCGCCTGTTCGTGGGCGTCCTCGGCGATGAAATATCCGTGCGAGAGCAGGATGTCCATGCGGCGATTATCAACCAGGATGGCGGGATGGTCAATGGCCGTGCATGGGTAAACATCCGATTTCTTCAAGAAATCGGATGTCTGGCGTGACTATTCCCACTCAATACAGATAACCGTCTTGTCGCCGCCGCCATAATCTATGCGGTTATTGTAGTCTTCATACCAGACCTTAAAATTCGTACCTAACGGTAATCGGCTGCGGGCAAAACCATAGGCCAGTCCATAACACAGACTGTCTGGGAATATATTTTTCTGCGTGACTTTATAAAACTTGTCATGCACCTTTTCGGTAATGATTTCGCCAGGATCTCCGTTGCGAAAACTCAGATGCATGTGGTCGTTCCAATGTTCAAGGACGACCGGTAATGGGGCCGCTATGATGTCTTCGGGTTCTAAGCCATATTCCGCTATTTTTACGCCAACGGCTACCAGATTCGCGGTGGCGCCCGGGCCTTCTTGCAGTTCTTTCAACAAATCCAGAACAGGTTGTAACGGATACCATTTTTCTGGGTCAGGGTCGGTCATGCCATGTTTTCTAAAGATTGGCTCAATAATCTCAATCTGTACATTATCAAGATAGGCATACAGGGTTTGCCCTAAAATTTCCATTTCTGGGTTGCATTTATAGTCGTGTTTCATGTTTTATCCTTGGCTTAAGATCAAGACCTTCAATATCTTGCCGTATTGGGGAAAATGTTCATTTGCTTAATAAAGTATAAAGGGCCTCTTGCATTCCTCCAAGCGTACTTTACTCCTGTATAGGGCAACCACAGATTAAATTGAGTAACGTCCTCGCCTTTTGTGGATGGATTCCTTTTCACCGTCAGTCACGGCCGTACCCAAATTTCCATACGGCCGTAGGTCTCATTCTCCACCACCCCTTGTTGGGCAAAACCCACCTGCGCCATCCAGAAATAAAACGTTTCGGCCACGTCCGGGTTGGCCGTCCACACCTCGTGCAGACCATCATCAATCAGGATCACGGTAGGGTTCACTGCCGTCAACGCCTCAGGCAGGGAAGGGCGGGCATAAACCGTGACGTCTCTCATGTGCGCCAGGGGCACAAACCAACTGCGGTAATCGAAATCTTCCAGCCCAAACCAAAAGGTCTGCGACCCCAATATGCGCGCGCCGGCGGGAATATGCCCGCGCACCTGGCTGATAAATGGTTTGTAAGGCTGGATGGTCTGGCTGGCCCGCCACAAAGCCTGGTGGCGGCTGCCTCCTTCTAACAGCATAAAAAAAACGAGGATCGCCAACAACGGCCGTGTCCATCCCCCGCGCCGCCACATCATCACCCCACCCCAGGCCAACACCAACGCCCACACCGGCGCTATCGTCACCAGGTAATTGATGAACTTGGAATGGATTAGCAGGGCAAAAGCGAGTGGCAGCACAATGGCAGGGGTCACCAGCAGCCGCGCCGCTCCATCCCGCCGCCAGATAGCCCGCTGCGCCAGAGTTGCTGTAGACAACGGCAGCGCCAGCAGCAAAAGCAGTAGTCCAGGCCGCATCACCATCTGCCAGGGATGCCCGTCCAGACCGGGCGCATAACGCTGCGGCTCACGGGCAACGTTCTGCAAATACCAGCGCCAGGAAAACAGTTCATACCGGTTGGGATAAACAAGAAGCTGTCCTCGCCAGGCGGCCACATCCTGGCCGATGTACAACAGATAAGGCAGCCAGGCAACGGCCGTTCCCACCAGCAACCAGCAACCGGCCCGCCAGCCATCTCGGTTCCACAACAGCAAAATGAACAGGACGCCTACCCAAAACACGCCATAGACGTTAGCCAACGCCGAAAGAGCCGCCAACCCTCCCGCCGCCGCATACCACCACCACCGTCTCCGGCGGCGAGCCGATAGATACAAATGCAGCGCCGCCAATCCCAATACCGGCACAAAGATGTCATAGCGGGCAATGCGAGACACGTCTACGAAGAGAATGCCGCTGAGCAGCATGGCGGTGAGAACACTGGTACGCCAGAGGAGGAGAAGGAACACGGCCGTGACCCCCACCGCCGCGCCATACAACCGCTTGCCTAAACAATAGGTCAACGCCAGCACCAGCAGCCCCATCATCACCGAAACAAACCGCGCCTGAAACAACCCCAGCCCACCCAGGCGAAATACCAGGGCCAACGACAGGGGCTGGATGGGCATAAAACCATAAACCCGCGCCTCCATGCGCTGAAAGCCGGTGAACATATCTGATCCTAAAACGCCGGTTGTTGTCAGTTTCCAGGCCGCTGAAGCCAACCAGGGTTCGTCCCCCTGCACACGGGGCGCATGGCCCAGGGTATGCAGCGACACGGCCCAATAAAAGAGCAAGAGCGGTAGGAGCAACCGGTAATGAGACATACCTGGGAAATTTACGGTTCGGCTTCCACACGTGCCGACCAATGGCACTGGTAAACGCCAATGGCGCTGTAGGTATGGCTTTGCATCTTCAGCACGGGCACTGTCTGATGAGCATGCCCCAACATGTGAACCCGCCATTTATTCATGCGCCCATCCACGTCTTGTTATCTCCGGTTTTACCAGCACAAAGAGGCGGCTTTCCAGCCATTGCCCATCGTTCCTGTGGCGGGCCAGGCGGCGACGATATACCAGGCTTTGCCAGGCCAGCCGGGGATGCGCCAGCCGCCGCCAGTGAGAAAGCCGGGGAAAACGAGTGGCGGCGGGGGAGGCACGGCCGTCCCCCGCCCTTTCTGCCGCTACTATCTCATCCAGCAAATCAGCCGCTGCCACCTGAAAACCCGTTTGCCGCATCAGGCGCTGCCACGCATCCACCCCCCAGGCTTGTGGCGACGCCTGGCAGATGCCAAAGTCAGCCATGCAGGCGGCATAAATGGCAGCAACCCGCGCCGGAGAAACGCCCGCTTGCCAGATGGCCTCATTCGCCACGTAGACGCCGCCCGGTTTCAAGACGCGGAAAATTTGGCGCAGCATCGCCTCGGCGGCAGCCTCTGGTTGGAAACCCACTACAGATTCGCTATAAACCCTATCAAACGTTTGCCCGGCAAAGGGCAGGGCGGCGCTATCCGCCTGGGTCAGCGAGGTATTGGCCCATGAGCCGGCGCGCCGCCGCTGCTGCGCTGCCCGCAGCATTTCCGGCAGCAAATCTACGCCGTCTACAGTGACGGCCGTTTGCCGCGCCGCCCGTATCATGGTTCCCCCTGTGCCGCAGCCAATCTCCAGGACGCGCTGGCCTGGCTGTAAATCTAAAGCTGCCAGCAAATGCTGGCTGGCCACGCTTCCCAGCGGATGGATGTCGGCAGCAGCTAAAGCAGCCAGGTGTGTTAGATAGGATTGGCTCATGCCAGCAAACGCCTCCCCCGCGCCAGATAAATCAACAAAACCGCCCACTTTACCACCGCCATAGCTATCACCACGCCCAGCATACCCCAACGAGGCAGCAACAGCAGGTTTAAGCCCAGCGCCAGGCCAATGCTGATGATATTGACTTGCAACACGGCCGTCTCCCTTTCGGCCTTGTACAGCCCATAAATCACCGGCAAGAAAAAGAAAATCGGCCAGACCGCCAGCGCGCCAAACAAGAAAAAAGGCGGCGGCAGCCGGATGCCATACAGATACGTCAGTAAAACATATAACAAGATCATGGCCGGCGGCGTGATAAGCAGCCCCAGGCCGCCAGAAGTCAGGCTAATTTTACGGATGGTTGGGTAGCGGACGCGGTAAATGCTTTTAACAAACGGCAGCAGCATAAAGGCGGCTAATGATTGCAGGTAAAGCAGAAAATTGGCAAAAACCTGGTATGAACCAACCTCGGCGGCGGGCAAATAGAGGCTGACCAGATAAAGATCGAGGCGCGAGTTGAGCATCCCCACAAAACCCAGCAGGAAAAAGGGGAACGCCAGGCGAAAGTAAGGGAAATGGAAACGGCCGTACCATCCCCCCACCACCCACCGAAAACGAAACAGCAAGGCCATGCTCCGCGCCAGCGCCGTCAGGGCAAACAGGCGGATGAGCCAGCCGGTAGAAAGCGTGTCGCCGTTCAGCAGGACGGCCGTGACCATCACCCCCAATCCCGCTATTTCCACCAGCGCCGCAAACGTAAAATCCCGCTTGTACGTCACCAACACGTTAAACGATTGCCGCAGCGCCAGCGCCGCCCCCCACAAAATAACCCAGCCCGCCTGTCCGGGATAAAACCAGAGGGCTATGAGCGACAGGCCGGTCAGCAGCGCCAGCCGGGTAAACAGGCTGGTTTGCCAGGCAGAAGCCATGCGCGCCGGGTTGCGGCTAAACTCCCGCAGCAAGTATTCCTGGTTGCCCCAGGCCGCCGTGTGCGCGCCTAGCTGCACGGTGATCAAGACGCCTACAAACGCCCCCCACTGCGCCGCCGAACTCTGGCGAATTACCAGCAAAGAGATGACCGGCGTGAAGATAAGCGGCAGCAGATTGTTGGCCGTGTTTGCCGCCGCTACCTTTGCCCGGCGCTGCCACTTCACCCAGTGCGGTTTGCGCTGCCAGGCGCGCCAGCCGGCCAGTTTCATCATCCCAGGTAGCCTAAGGTGCGCAGCCGTTCGGCAATGACCGCCTGCGCCTGGTCGGATGAGGGAGCAGCAAATGGGACAAAGGCTGCGGCTGGTTGGGTGCAAACGGGGCGCTCTTGCTGAAATTCAGCGGTGAACATTTCCAGCAGCACACGGCCGTCCATATCATCCGGTATGGGTACGCCCAACAGATGCAGGATGGTGGGGGCCAGGTCAATGAGGCGGGCGCCGTGGATACGGCCGTGCCGGATTACCGGGCCACACGCCACCAAAATCCCCTCTGGTCGGTGATTACCGGAGTCGGCCAGCCACTGCCGCGCCAGTAATTGCCCATCGGTGGCAAACATGGGGTAGACCACATCGGCGGGGTCGGCCATCACCACGTGCAAATCAGGCCCACCTGCCAGATGTGGCCCCGCCCCTGCCTCTTCACGCGGCACGACGGTTTCTACCAAGGCGCGACCGGTCGCCGGTTCCCGCAAATCTTGTAATACCTGCATCACACGCTGGCGAACCGCCAGATAATCCTCCGCGGGCACAATACCCTGCGGCTCCCGCCCCTGCACATTCAAATAGACCTGGCCCATGTGCCCTTGGGCGTAGGCCGTCGTTTGCTGCCAGGCCACATCGGCATAAGCCAACAGCCGCTCGCGCCCACCCAGGCGCAGCAGCCGCATGGCCCACCGGGCCGCCTGCGGCTGCCGCGCCAGAGCCGCCCGCAGCCGTACCCACCCCTCTGGCTTTAAGGCGAGCAGACCGGCCTCCAGCAGATAAAGGTTCAGGTTCACCACCTGGCGCTGCGGGCCAAAACCGTGATCACTCATCAGGATAACGGCCGTATCCTCCGGTAACATTGCCAGCAACCCAGCCAACGCGGTGTCAATCTGGGCGAACACGTCACGCACGGCCGTGCCAAACCGGGCGCCTGACTCTGGCCCGTAGAACGGGTGCGTGGCGTCCAGATAGCGCCACAACTTATGCTGCGCCAGGTCGGTCATAAAAAAGTGTACCATCAGAAAATCTACGGGGTGATCTTCGGCGATGCGCAGCGCGTAACGAATTTGCGCGGCCGTCACCTCTCGCACGTCAGCGATAAATGCCGCAACGCGCTTGGGGTGGTAAACGGCGTGTGGCGTCAGGCGATAAGGCCCCAATTCAGCCCGGTACGGCCGTAAAAAATCCGGCGGATACGTTGTTTGCCCCTCATCCGGGCTAAGCAGGCCGGGCACGACAAAACCGTTCACCGGCGGCGGCGGGTACGTCAGCGGCACATTGAGTACCCCCACCCGCCGCCCGGCTGCCGATAAATAATCCCACAACGGCCGCGCTCGCAAATCGGCCATATTCACCATCTCCGGCTTATCCATATCCGGCGAATGCGGCCGAAAAAAGTCAAAAACCCCATGCCCCGCTGGATTTTTACCGGTCATAAAACTGGCCCAGGCCGGGGCCGTGACGGGCGGCAGCGTGGAACGCAGCGGGCCAGAACTGCCCCGCGCTACCAACCCGGCCATCGTGGGCAAATGGCCCGCCGCCAGCCAGGGAGTCAATAAATCATAGGTCGCGCCATCCAGGCCAATTACCAAAACCATCTTTGTTTTGTGTCGTGATCGCTTACGGCTAAAACCTCGACTCCAGAAACTTTTTGGGTCTTCGGGAATTCAGGAGGTTGACAACCCGCGAAATCCCAAAGAGCCAACTTTTTCATCTCATGCAGACGAGCCGGTATAACAGGATGGTCTCGCCGGGCATCTTTTGCCGGGCAACGATGCTGGCGGCAAACCCTTGTTCATCAAACAGATGGAGGATGTCCGCCACGGCCGTGTCCGAGGATAACAGTAACAAAATGGCTCCCTGGTCAGTTAAGTGGTCGGTTGCCTGCGCCGCAAAGCGAGGGATTATGTCAATACTATAAAAGGCGTAATCCAGCATATTTTGGGGGTCGCCGGGAAAATAGGGTGGGTTAAAGAGAATGATGTCAAAGTGTTCACCGGGCACGGCCGTGAACAAATCCCCCTGCCTCACATCCACACAACCTTCCAGATGATTCAACAGCACATTGATGGTGGCGCAGCGCACCGCCGCCGGGTTAATGTCTACGGCCGTGACCGCTCCCGCCCATTGCGCTGCAAAAATAGCCCCTATTCCTGAACCCGTGCCCATGTCCAACACCCGTGAGCCAGGGGGGATCAGCCGTTCATTGAACGACGCGACCATAAACTCGCTGGTGAAAAAGAGCGTGGGGTTAAAGACCTCTGGCAAAATGAGTAACGGCCGTCCCGCTGCCCTTTCCAACACCAGCCGGTTATGCCGGTGGCGCTGAAAAAGCTGAAAATAAGTCCAGCGCATTTTTTGCCAGAAACGACGGTGCAACCGGTGTATGGGGCCAGCAGACATGACCGGACTGTACCATAAAACAGGGCAATCAGGTACGATAGCAACAATCGGTGAGAAGCAATGGGAATCTCGTGAAACCTTCACCATTCACCGGTTATCGGCTACCGATGAAAACCCACTGGATTCCACTTCTCCTCTTTCTTCTCTCGCTGGCGGTACGCCTGCTTGCCATCAGGCTAACCCAATTTGATGGGTTATACGGCCAGGACTCGTTTGCGTACTTCGATTATGCGCTGGCGCTGCGGCAGGCGCTGTTTGCCGGGGAACTGCCGCCCCCCTTCTTCTGGCCTCTGGGCTATCCACTGCTCGTGGTGTTAGCCAGCCTGTTTGCCGGGGCGCAGCCCGCAGCCGGGCAGTTGACCAGTGTATGCACCGGGGCGGCGATTGCGCCGCTAGTCTATTGGCTGGTGCGCGAATACCGGCCCGAAACATATGCAGGGGGGATCGTGGCCGGATTGTTAGCCGCTACCGCTGCCCAACTCACCCTTTCCAGCATCTCGCTGATGGCGGATATGGCCGCTCTATTTTGGGCTACGCTGTCGGCCTGGCTGATGGTGCGGTACGTGCAGCTGCTGTCCATCAGATGGCTGGCGGCGGCGGCGGTGGCGCTCTCTCTGGCTACACTGACGCGCTGGGTATATGGGTTGCTGGTTGTGCCCTGGGGCGTGGCCGCGTGGCTGGCCTGGCGGCAGGCCAATTATTCATGGCGGCAAATGGTAAGGGCGGCGGCTACGGCCGTGTGCATTGGCCTGGCGCTGTTGACTTTACATTCGGCGGCTGACCTGGCGCGCGCCGCGCCATCTTATACCGGCGATTTACAGGTATATAGCTGGCATCTGGCTAATGCCTTTCAGAAAGAGATGGTGAATGCCGACGGCCGTTTCACATATGAATACAGCACCGGTTACTTTTACGCCCGGCCCGCCTTTCACCCCGCCTACATTTTCCCTTTGCTGGCCCCCTTCTGGCTGTTGGGGTTATGGGCGCTGCGGCGGCAGCCAGCGGCGCTGGCGGCGCTGTTGGTTGGCTGGCTCCTGACCATCTACCTCTTCCTGGCAGGTGTGCCCTGGCAAAACTGGCGTTTCCCACTTTCCTTCTTCCCGCCGCTGCTGGTATTGGTGGGGTTGGGGGTTGACTGGCTGTGGCAGCGACTGGCGACGCGCTGGCGGCCTCTTTTGCGGGTGTATTGTGCGCTGGCCTTGCTGGGCAGCCTGGTCTGGACGGTGCGGGACGTGGGGCGTTTTGCCGCCTGGGCCAATGAGCGCAAAGAGACGGCCGTGACCATCGCCACTGCCCTACCCCCAGACACCATCCTCATCGCCTTTGACCTGACGGGCACGTTGCAGCATTACACGGCCGTAGACACCCGCGAAATCTTCAACCTGACGGAGGATGATCTGGCTGATATTTTGGCAACGCAGACGGCTATCTACCTGCTGCTTAATCCCGACAACATCCTCAGCCAATGGGTGGGCAAAAGCCCGGAACGCAACTTCACCTGGCTGCAAACACAGGCAGAACTAACGCCGATAGCCACTTATGGCTCGTTGGTTTTGTACAAGATTTCACCATGAGAATTGCCCTTATCGTGCCCGGCTTCAGTCGTGATGCTGACCATTGGGCCATTCCTTCGCTGCAAAATCTGGCCTGCCAACTGGCACAAACGCATGAGGTGACGGTGTTCAGCCTGCGTTACCCGGCGGCGGGCGTTTACCGTTTTGGCGGGTTGACACATATTGCGTTGGGTGGTGGGCAGCGTGGCGGGCTGTATTCGTTTCATCTGTGGCAACGGGCAGTGCGGACGATTGTAAGAATGCATCGCCAACGGCCGTTCCACATTCTGCACGCTTTTTGGGCCGATGAACCGGGGCTGACGGGCGTGCTTGCCGCCGGTCTTCTCAAACGGCCCGTCGTCGTCAGCATCGGCGGCGGTGAACTGGTGTATTTCCGTGACCTGAACTATGGCACACAGGCCACCCGGTTGCGGCGCAACATCATTCGCCTGGCGCTGCGCGGCGCTACGGCCGTGACCGCCGGTTCACTTTACCAGCTAGAGCAATGCCAGGCCCAGGGTATCCCCTCTGCCAAACTGCACCTGGCCCCGCTGGGGGTTGACATAAACAAGTTCTGTCCCCAGCCAACGCCCGATTGGGAGCGCCCCACCCTCATCCAGGCCGCCTCCCTCATTCCGGTAAAAGAACAGCGGTTGTTATTGGAAGTGCTGCGGCGGGTGCAGACGGCGAACCCAAAGCGGTTTCGGGCCGCGCCCACCCTCCACCTCATTCTCGCCGGAGAGGGGCCAGGCCGGGCAGCATTGCAACAATTGGCCGGGCAATATGGTCTGGCCGAAGCCATCACCTGGCCCGGCAAGGTAGCTTATCCGGCCATGCCCACCCTATATCCCCAGGCGCATCTGTATGTGCAAACTTCGCGGCACGAATCACAGGGGGTGGCGGTGGTGGAGGCGTTGGCGTGTGGGCTGCCGGTGGTGGGCACGGCCGTGGGCCTGCTGCCAGAAGTAACCGCCCGCCCTGCTACCCATGATCCGGACACCCTGGCGGCGCAAATTTTAGATATTCTGGCAGATAAAGAGAAGTATGAACAATTACGGCAGGCGGCAAGAGAAACGGCCGTCGCCGGCTACGGTCTGCCCCACACGGCCCACACCTTTACCCAAATCTACCAGGGGTTAACCTTGCCCGGCTAATCCCCGCAACGCCTGTTCATAAACAACGGCCGTTTTCTCTGCCGTTTGCGCCCAGGTGAATTGTTTCACCCGCTGCCTGCCCCGCTCCCGCAACATCTCACGCTGGCTGGCGTCCGTCAACAGGGTGTGCAACCCGGCAGCCATCTCCGCTACATCATGCGGGTCCACCAACCAGGCCGCCTCCCCACACACCTCCTCCATTGCCGTCTGGCGGCTGGTAAGCACCGGCGTGCCGCAGGCCATAGCCTCTAAGGGGGGCAGACCAAACCCTTCATACAAAGAGGGAAAAGCAAACACCGTCGCCAGTGAATAGAGGCCGGGCAGGTCTGCCTGGGGCACATAACCCAGGTAGTGAATGAATCCAGACAACCCCACCTGCGCCGCCTCTTGCTGCAACTCATCCAACAAACGGCCGTTTGGCCCCACCAAGCACAAATGCGCCATTGCGCCCATCTGGTGGGCGCGGCTCAATGCCTGGATGAGCCGCCGGATATTTTTGCGCGGCTCAATGGCGCCCACATAGAGGATAAATTGGGCAGGCAGGTTGTACTTTTTTTGCAGCCTTTCCCGCTCTGTCGCCTCTGTCATAGGCTGAAAAGCGTCGGCTACGGCCAGGTGAATGGCATGGACTTTATCGGGGGGCAGGTGCAACACACGCACCAGATCGGCGCGGGCCGCTTCGGAATCGGTGATCACGGCCGTAGCTTGCCGCGCCACCAGGGGTAACAACAGGCGCAAAGCCAGCAGCCGCGACCAGGGATGATGGCGGCGATATAAAAAGAGGGAGGCGTCGTGAATGGTGGCCACGTAGGGCCTTACATGCCAGACAGGCGCCGAATTATTAGGGAAATGGCATAGATCAGGCCGGGTCTGGCGGATAGCGCCGGGCAATTTCAACTGCATCCACAGCCAGCGGCTGCGCGGAAAATAGCCATTTGCCAGGCTGACGCCGGGCGCCGTCTGGCGCGCTAAGGGACGGTTACTAAAGAGCGTAAATTCCCACTCCGGCCTCACCTGCGCCAGGTGCGTGACAAGCTGCTCGGTGTAATGCCCCACGCCCGACCGATTTCCTAACATCGGTGTACATTCAATTCCAATCCGCATAACTTTTTTTCTCAGCCGCCCACAGGCCGGCTAACAGCCAGAATAATAAGCCAGTCGCATTAAATAACAAGAAGAAATCGAGAAGGCCATGCACCAGAAAAGCCAGCAGGCCGGCAGCAATCGCCAGCGACCACATGGAGGCTTGGCGGCGTCCGGTATGCCGGAACAGGTCTATACCCAACCAGAACAACCAGAGGAAAAAAGGGACCGCGCCCAAGATGCCCAGCGAAACCAGCATTTCCAGATACCAGTTATTGGTGTGGATGGTGTTGTTCAGGCGTGGGTCGCCCAGCCGGGGGCCGTAGAGCAGGCGGAAGTTATCAAAGCCAAACCCCAGCCACGGCCGTTCCTGCCACATCTGCCAACCCACCGTCCATAGGGTACGCCGGTTGGGAATAGGGGTGTTATAGCCCCATCCTGAGCGCGTTGTTTCGGTGGGGGTCACGGCCGTGCCCGGTTTTGGCGGCGTCACGGTCACCGTCGTGATGGCAAAACGGCCGCTTTTACTGCCAAACCAGGTCACCTGTTCCTGCACCACGTCCCAATACAAATCATATGTGCCCGGTTGGGATGGCGCTCTGACGTTAACCGGCATTTGCACCTGTTGGCCGGGCATCACAGAGCGGGGAAAAGGCCAGCGCGGCTGCCCATGCTCTCGCCCCGTCTCCTGATTTACCCAACGCGCCCCTAGCAAAATGGGCGGCGTCCCTTCACTTTGCCAGATGAGCTTGCCGCTGTTCACGGCCGTGACCGTCACTTTGACCGATTCATTCGCCGCCAAAGTCAGTGCTGCCGGCGTTTCCAGTTCGGCCAGATACCATTGATCTTCATTACCCGCTTGCAGCCGCAGCCGGAAAGCATTGTTAGCCACAAAGTTGGCCGTGGCTAACACCCCGGTAAGCAGCGCCAACCCCAGCCACCAGGCGCTCAGCCGACGCCAGTCCTCTGGCGCCCGCC
>DAOMOK010000014.1:0-102665 GCA_035444285.1 Chloroflexota bacterium | reverse complement strand
AGTCTGATGGCGCCCGCCAGTCTGATGGCGCCCGCCAGTCTGATGGCGCCCGCCAGTCTGATGGCGCCCGCCACCACAACCAACCGGCCAGGAGCAGACTTACCAACATGATAGTGGCAAAACTGGCCCGGCTAAAGGTCAACACACTGGCCTGCACATAAAAAGCGGTAAGTAAGCCCAAACATGCCAATAAAAGCCAACGGCGACGGCCGGTCAATTTGCCATAGGCGGCCCCGTAGGAAACCACCCAGGCCAGCGCCAGCAAAAAAGGCAGCGAGGCTTCAATGAACATGGCCGCCTGATTGGTGTAGTCAAACGGGCCGGTGAGCCGGATATATTGCCCGGCTACCGTCACTTTAACCCGAAACAGCGAGAGCCAGGCCAATTCCTGATAGCGATAACTCTCCCACATGCCGATGCCAGCCGCGATGAGGCCACCCGCTAACAGGCCAACCGCCACCAGATACCCATCACGCTGTCGGCGTACAATTTGTAAGGCAGCCAGCGCCAGCAAAACACCGCTCATCAGCCGCAGGGCGGCTTTCAGGGCGTTGGCCTGGTAGGTGGGAGCAAGGATGGCCGCCAACAGCAGCGCCAGGCCAAAGGGCAGCAGCCACAGCCAGTAACGGTCGGGCAGGCGGGGCCGGGTGCGTGTGTAGAGCAGATTCACGGCCGTTGTCAGGAGTGTCAGCCCCAACAACACCTCCACGTTTGTTACTGTCAGCGGCCCAATGTGCCACAGCGGTTTGTCCAGTTCAAACGGCAGGCTAAACGCCAGCAGGGTTAAACTAATGAGAGGTAGACGAGATAATATCCGGGTCATTATGATTTGGCCTCACCCACACTTGGCATCTGTTCCTTCCCCCTCTCAGGGGGTGGGCCAGGGCGAGGGTTTGCGAAAAGTAAAACGAACAAACAGGCAATGAACAGCAGGCACTCGGCCAGAATCATGGAAATGGCGGGGCCGGTGATGCCGTAAATGGGGATGAACCGCCAGCATAACAGGGCATGAACGGCCAGCATACCGCCGTTAAAAAAGGTCAGATAGGCTTGCTGGCGGCGGGCAATCAGGTAATGGGTCAGGCTGTAATTGGCAAAAGCGGGGATGAGAGCCAGGGCCAGCAGTTGCAGCACGGGGATACCGGGAGTGTAGGCACGGCCGTATAACAAGGGCATCAACCATCCGGCTACCCACCAGAACGCGATTGCCAGCAGCAAGCCGCAACCGGCCAACAGCCCACTCACATGGATGCCCAGCCGCCGCGCGTGGGCGCGGTTTTGCTGCCAGGCCAGGGCAATAGCGGGAAAAACAGCAGCCAGCAGGGAAGCAGGAATGATTTGCATCGGCTCCACCAGCCGGGCGGCGGCGCTGAATTGGGCCACGGCCGTTTCCCCCAGACGCGCCTGCAACATCAAAACCGCCAGCCGGGTATAGGCAATGGAGAGGAAAATGGCAATGCCCAGAGGGAGGGCATGGCGCAGTAGACGGCCGTAGGTGTAATCGCCAGGCACGGGATCGGTGACGGGCCGGGACAACCGTTGCAACCAACCGGCCTGCCGCAGCCGATACAGGCCAATGGTGGTCATGGTTAAGATGGCTGCCAAACCGGCCAGCGCCAGCCCGTTCACGCCGCCGCCCCGCCACAGGATCAGAACACCGGTGACGGCCATCATCACCCGCGCCGCCCCCAACAACCACGCCTCCTGGGCTAACGCCTGCTGCCCACGAAAAATGTAGGCCATAAATTCCAGGAAAGTGTTGCTCAACTGCATCACGCCTAACAACAGCAGGCTCAGGCGGGCCGGGGGCGGCTGGTTGGCCGTTGCCAGCAGCAGCCCGGCTATGACCACCAGACTCAGCCCCAGCTTCAGGTGAAAGGCCATGCGGGCGTAAGATTGGGAGGCACGGCCGTGGACGGCCACTTCGCGCGCGGTTAATACCTGCAACCCCATATCCGCTACCTGCGCCCACACCAGCCCCAACGCAAGCCCATAGCTGTACAAACCAAAACTGGCAGCGCCCAGCCGCCGCGCCGCCAGGATGACCAGCGCCAGCATCGCCAGCCGCCCCACCAATTCGGAAGACAGTTTGGTCAAGGTGTTTTTCGCCAGACGATGGCGAAGGACAACTGCAATCAACAGGAACCTCTCAGGATTGGGAGATTGGGAGTGGGCCAGGGCACAGACCAGAGAGCGGCGGCCATGCCAAACAAGATCGCCCCCTGCATGGTGAATGGTGTTGGCTCAGGCTGGAGCAGACCGATGAGGATGATGGCTACCCACACGGCCGTCTGCGGCGCAAAGGTGAGCAGCAGATCCCGGCGCAGCAGTGGCGCCGCCAGCAAACAAAGCCAACCCAGAAAACCGGGCATACCCAGTTCTGCCCCCACCAGCAGCGGTGTTGCGTGAACCAGCCCGGCCAGTGGGTGCAGTTGTGTGGCCGCCTGACGATACTGCCCCAGGCCAACGCCGCTCCAGGGATTGTTTAGCATGAGCTGCCAGGCCAACGGCGCATCCCGCAGCCGTTCTGATAAGGACAAAATTTCCAGGGCGTCGCTGGGTCGGGAAAACCGGCCAACCACCAGTGGCTCATATGCCAGAGCAAACAGCGTCGGCCCGGCCAACATGAGACCAACAAGCAGAAGATGGGAGCGGGATCGGAGAAGGTGGCGAGACGGCCGTAGCAGTTTCTTTCGCCATGACACCCAGTCTGCCAGCAAAAAGACGGCCGTGCCCGCCAGCCAGGCCAGCCAGGCGGAGCGGGACAGGCTGACCAGGATGCCAGCCATACCGCTGAGCAGCGCCAGCCACACCACTGCCCGCAGCCAGCCGGTGGCAATACGCTGGCAAGGCCACAGCATCAGCCACAACAAAACCAGCTTCCAGCCCAGCCGGTTGGGATGGCTGTTCAGGCCATACGCCCGCAGCCAGGGCGCTTCGCCATTCATCACCACGCTAATACCCCGCTCAAACGGGGTTAAGGTTGGTTCGCCCAACCAGGCCAGACCCAATTCACGCTGCAACCCAAACTGAGCCACGGCCACGCCTGCCTGCACAATGATGACCAGGGCTATGACCGCGATCAGGCCGTACCAGGGGGGCTGTGGGGGAAAGAAGTGGATCAGGCTGAGGTAAACGAGCCAGAAGAGGATCAGCATGAGGACGGCCGTGTCCCATTGCCAAATGACCCCATTCACTGCCGCCAACAGCGTCAGCCCCACCAGCGGCAGGGTGACGCGCCATGCGCCCCATGACCAATCGCCGCTGCGCTGCGCTTCCCACCAGCGCCAGGCCAACCCCACCGCCAACAGCAGCGGCAGCAGGCTCAAAAACCCAACGCGCCAGCCGCCGGGCAGCCAGACGCCGCCCCAGGTAAACGGCCCTTGTTGCCAACCGTTGGAATGGCTGAGCAGGGCCAGCAGCAAAAACAACAGCCACAAGGCCGACATTCCGGTTGATAACCAGAGGGGAAGGGGCAGAGTAGGCGTGGAGATGCGGCTCAATAAGCGTTTGCTGAAGGAAACGGCCGTCGGGGACAATTTGCTCTGTTTGGGGGCCTTCCCTGCTCTCAATCGTACCATTTCAATCAGAGGTGGTGAGTGGCGTGTGTACCTGCAAACATGCATCTGCGGATGCCACCTCATCACAAGTTGCTGAAAATTCAGACCGAGGGCGATTATATAACTTTCCTGGAAGGTTTGTCATAACGGGTTTGACCGCCAGAAATTGATTAGGCTCTTTGGGATTTCGTGGGGGTGGCGTGAGACGTGAAACGTGAGGCGTGAAACGTGATGTCTCTCTGGTCACGTTTCACGCTTCACAGGTTGTCAACCCCCTGAATTCCTGAAGACCCACTGATTAAAACTGTTACGATGGGTATGGGGCTGCCATTTAGGGCCGCCTTTGTCTCACCGAAGTTGATGGGCCTGATGTGTCACCTGCCCCTTTCCCGACCAACCAGCTTACACATATCCCCAATCTCACCCCCCTTCTCTCCTTTTTTCCTGGCCTGCGCTGTGTTATAGTGCCAGGCATGGAGAGCAAACGCATTTTGCTGGTGGATGATGAGCCGGCGATCACCAGTGCCCTGGCGGCCATTTTGCAGCGCGCGGGGTATGAAACGGCCGTAGCCGCCACCGGCGCAGACGCCCTCAGCCAGTTTGCCACCCAGCCGGACCTGGTTATTCTGGACATCATGCTGCCGGATATGGATGGTTACCAGGTCTGCCGGGCCATTCGCCAACACCCCCTCTACGTGCCCATTCTCATGCTCACCGCCAGGGATACACTGCCAGACAAGGTGCTGGGATTGGAACTGGGGGCTGACGCTTATCTGACCAAGCCATTTGCCCCCGGCGAGCTATTGGCCCAGGTGCGCGCCCTGTTCCGGTTGGTGGGGCAAATGGAGGGCGACACGGGGGAATCGCCGCTGCGCTGTGGGCCGCTTGCCCTGTTCCCTCACCTGTGCCGGGTAGAATTGGATAGCGTTGAGATTGAACTGACGCCCAAAGAGTACGCCCTGCTGCAACTTTTTATGCAGCGACCGGGCTATGTTTTTGGCCGGGAAACGCTGCTGCGCCAGGTATGGGGGTATGAATATCTGGGTGATTCGCGCACGGTGGATGTGCATGTACAGCGGCTGCGGGCCAAAATTGAGAAGGACAGCAGCCACCCGGAACTGCTGCTGACGGTGCGCGGTTTTGGCTATCGGTTGGTGGCTGGAATTTAAGCGACGGCCACCCCGTCATGCCAGATGGGACAGGATGAGGTTGGCTACGGGCAACGGCCGTTCCAACATCAACATATGCCCCACCTCCGCCACCTCCACAAAAGTCGCCTGCGGCTGAATCTGCTGCCAGCGCGCCCAGGCTTCTGGGTGCAGTGTGTCCGTCTCCGCAGCCCGCACGGCCAGCGTTGGCTGCGTTACCTGCGGCAGATAATCCCACACCAATCCCCCATTCCCCATCATCTGCCCATACAAATGCGCCTCCCACTCACGCGGAAAGCGCAGGGTAAACAGATTGTCCTCGTCCAAAGCGAAACTGTTATTAACATAATCCCACAATGATTCATCAGAGAAGCGGGCAAAAACGGGCTTTTGCCGGTAATGGGCAAACGCTGTCTGCAAATCGGGCCATTGATACCGCCGGTTACGTGCCGCCGCCAGTAGTGGAAATTCCTGCACACCACCGGGCAATTGGGCAATAGCGGTCAACATATCCGGCATCATAAACACGGGGTCCACCAACACCAGTTGCCGAAAAAGGTCTGGTCGTTTGGCGGCAGCTACCACGGTCAGCACGGCCCCCAACGAGTGCCCCAGGCCAATCACCTGGCGCAGACCTTGTTGATCAAAAAAGTCAATCAAGTCATCGGCCAGTGCCCGCCAGTCAGGCAAAGATTCAGGGCGAGCGCCGGGCCACAACGGCCGTTGCTCCATGGCCAGCACCCGGTATTTCTGCGTAAACGGGGCCAAAAACTGCCGGAAACAGGCGGGTGGATAGGCATTGGGGTGGGCGAAGTGCAGCACATCACCACGCCCGCTCAGTTCGATGTAAGGAATATTGTCCGTCAAATGATCCTCCTTTGTGTGCAGGGTTGCCAGGCTCTTCAAAAAAACTGCCAGGCCCTGGCCTGAATTTTTACCACAAAATTCTGATTATGGTTCGATTCGGTGAGTCTACTAAAAAAGTCACCACAGAGACACGGAGGCACAGAGTTTTCTCTGTTTAAAATCTTCTGTGTCTCTGATCCCGTGTGGTTCTCTATGGTTTTTTCGGGAAGGTCATCGGTGGTCAGTGATCCCGTGACCTGTAATCTGACTTCAGGTCACACATCACGCATCACGGGTCTAGCTCATAGCCGCTTTGAGGGAGGCAACGGCTTCGGTTTCAATGCCGTGAATGTGCATGGTGTGGTCGGCGATGTTCTGGCGCACGGCCGTCACCCCCGCCGCATCCAGTGGAAAATCATGCTCCATTTCGTCCATGATGGCTTGCAGACGGCCGTCAATCTCTTTCATCTCGCCTACAGCTGCATTGCCCTGTGTGGAGAAAATATCACGCCGCCGCAGCATCAATTCGCGGGTCCCTTTGAAAGGGGCTACCTCATCCGGCAGCAGCGCCAGACTGAGTGCGTCCCAGGCGGTGGCGCTGCGGCGGAAATGGGCAGCGGATTCTTTCAGGTCGGGTTTGTTGAGTAAGACGGCCGCTTCTTCCAGAAAATCGGCGTATACGTCTCGTTCGGCGTGCCCCTGTTTGCCAAAGCTGTTGATGTCGCCAAAAGCATTGGTCAACCCAGACAGCATTTTGCGGCCAGGCGGAAACTCTTTTGCCCAGCTCAGGCGGGCCGTCGGTTTGGTCAGCAGTTCGGCCCACCAGCGGTAGGCTTGCAAGCCAAAGTTGTTGCGGCTGCCTTTTGGCGGTTTTTCTGTGAACAGTTTAATGCAGTCCCATATGCCCAACTGCACGGCCGTTGGCAGTTTTTCTGGTAGCGGCGGCTCCAACGTCAGCAAACGGAACTTATCTTTTTTCACCCGGCCCCGCGCAGCAGCCAGTTCGCTTATGGTGATGGTCAGCGGTGCCTGCGCCCGGTCGGCAATGTTCACCTGATTGGCCGTTTCGTCATAACCATAGACCAGAATGGGGAACATCGCCCACATGCCGTCGTCATAGGAGAGGGCGTTGTACGGCAGACTCCACATGTCGGCCCAGACGATGGCCGGGAGACCTTCTTCTAGCGCAGCCAACAGATTGGCCACGCCTTTTTCCGGCTTGTTGGTCTGGCGCACGTTTTGCACCACGCCCAGGCGGGAGAGCATGGTATCGAACGGGTCAAAGGTGTTGCGCGTCAGGATGCGGGCGTGGGGGTCGTACCCTTCATAAGCAAAGGAAAAGTAGCCCATTACCGCGCCGCCGCTGACGCCCATGAGCAATGCTTCGCTGTACGGCCGTGCCGTGTGCGGCGCTTTCACCCCAATGTAGTCAAAATAGTTGCGTACCGTGCCTGTTTCCCAGTGACGGCCGTTAAACTGCTTGTAATTCTGCAAAATTGGCATATCCATTCTCCTTTTTGCGCGTGGTAGCAACATTATAGGGCAGGGCACGGCCGTAGTCTTAAAAAAGAGACATAGTATGCAAAGAAAATGACATCTGACACTTGCCGCCCTATGGCCCCCTGTTACACTCGGTTTAATAAGTGAGAATCCATAGATTCCGCAGATAAGAAAATCTGTGCAATCTGTATAATCTATGGATTGTTTTTTGAAGGAGACACACATGGATAAGCAAACTTTCATTGACCATCTAAACGAAGACCTGGCGGGTGAATTGGGCGCCATCATCCAATACCTCACCTACGCCGCCAAAGCGACCGGCCCCTACCGCCCCCAACTTTCCCAATTCTTCCTGGCCGAAGTAGCCGATGAGCAGCTTCATGCCCAATATCTGGCCAACAAAATTGTGGCCCTGGGCGGTGAACCCACCACGCAGCCCCGCCCTGTACCCGCAGCGCACAACAACCGCGAAATGCTGCAAGCCATCTTAGCCGCCGAACGCCGCGCCGTGGAGGATTACACCACCCGCGCCCGGGAAGCAGAAGCCTTTGGTGACAAAGGGGCGATGGTGCAGTTAGAAGACATGGTGCGCGATGAAAGCGGCCACTCCGAAGAAACAGAACGTATGCTCCGCGACTGGCCGTTGTAAAAGGATACAGTTAGTTTATCCTTGTCAAACGGCCGTTACCAGAAATTCCATAATCGCGTTTTGCATGTGGAGCAAAAACTCCTTGGCCTGGTAGTTCAGGCACAATGGCGAATTCATGGCCTCTACAGAAACCTCCTGGCCTCTGGTCACGGGTGGGCACGGCAAGAAAAACCCGTCCTGATTCATTTGGTCGAGGAGCGACATGTTAATTTGATAGGGCAGAAACGCGGCTCTGATTTCTGATTGTTCCCCGATTGTTGGCCAGGTATCGGTGTAGATCACGTCGGTGTCTGGACGGATGGAGTCGGCCAGATCGTGGCTGACCTCCACTCGTCCACGGGCGTGTGCATTCAGGCGGGCCAGCGATTCCGCACCCAGTTCATATCCCAGGGGGGCCACTTGTGTGACGGAAATGGGCAGCCTGACGGCCGTTTCAAACCAACTCATGCACAAATTTGTTACCTCGCCCACAAACACCACGTTCAGTTCATCGAGAGATCCCCGGCGCTGTCGAATAAATTGCAAATCTCCCAGGATTTCGCACGGATGATTGTAGTTGGTACGCGCATTGATGAGCGGTATATCAACCTGGCTTGCCACGCTGATTAAGGCGGCATGGGACTTCGCCCGAAGTACCAGCATGGAAAACCAGTTGTTGAGGTAATGGCCGATGTCTTCCAGCGGCTCTTGAACGCCCAGTTCGCCGGGAATAAAACAAATATCCGCGCCCATGGCCCGTGCCCCAATCTCGAAAGCAACCCTGTTCCTGAAGCCGCTGCCATAAAACCACAGGGCGATTTTTTGGCCCACCAGTCTTTGGGGCATCGAGTTGGTTTGCCAGCATGTCCGCAAATCATCAGCGCGATCCAGGATATGGGCTATTTCTTCTGTCGTAAAGTCGGTGATTTCGATAAAGTGTTTCATACCAGTGTTGAATTTGACAGCGGCATTATACAGGAAATGAGCAAGTTGCAGGCTGCTCGCGCAACTTTGTTATAATCAAGGTCACAACTCGCAAAAGCAGGAACAGACGATGATGACTCCCGAACAAATTGAAATTGCCCTGGAACGCATTTTGCCCCGTGTGAGCAAACCGGGGCGGTATACCGGTGGCGAATATAACCAGATTGTCAAAGATTGGGCGGATATTGAATACCGCGTGGCCCTGGCCTTCCCGGACATATACGACATTGGCATGTCCAATCTGGGCTTGATGATCCTCTACGACATCATCAACAAACATCAAAACCTGCTGGCGGAGCGCGTCTACTGCCCCTGGACGGACATGGAAAGCATTATGCGCGACAAGGGGCTGCCCCTCTTTTCCCTGGAAAGCAAACACGCTATCCGCGAATTTGACCTGCTGGCGTTTAGCCTGCCCTACGAGCAGCTTTACACCAATGCGCTGAACCTGCTGGATTTGGCCGGGCTGCCGGTACGCAGCCTGGATCGGGACGAGACGTACCCGCTGGTGATTGCCGGTGGCCATGCCTGTTACAACCCGGAGCCGATGGCCCCCTTTATTGATGTCTTTGTCATTGGCGAAGGGGAGGAAGCGATTCTCCAGATCATTGGCGTCATGCGCGCCGCCAGCCATTTAGACCGGGAGACGCAGCTTCGTTACATCGCCCAGATTGAGGGCTGTTACGTGCCCCGTTTTTACGATGTCACTTACCATGACGATGGGGCGATTGCCACTATCACGCCCAATATGCCGGAAGCGCCCGCCAAAGTATTGAAAACCATTGTGCCCGTACTGCCGCCGCCGGTGACCGATTTCATCATCCCCTTTGTGGAGACGGTGCATAACCGCGCCCCGATTGAGATTATGCGCGGCTGTACACGCGGCTGCCGCTTTTGCCATGCGGGCATGGTGACGCGCCCGGTGCGGGAACGGCCGGTGGCGGAAGTGCTGGACGCCATGCAAAAAATTCTGGACAGCACGGGCTATGAAGAGATTGCCCTTCTGTCGCTGTCGTCCAGCGATTATACGCACGTGCTGGAACTGACGGAGAAGATTGGGCAGCGGTTCGGCCATTTGGGGCTGAACATTTCGCTGCCGTCGCTGCGGATTGAGTCGGTTTCGACACAGTTGATGGATAATCTGGGCGACGGCCGTCGTGGTGGATTCACGCTCGCCCCCGAAGCCGCCACCGAAAAGATGCGCAACACCATCAACAAATACGTCAGCCATGCCGAACTGCTGGAAACGGCCCGCGAAATTTACCGGCGCGACTGGCGCACCATCAAACTCTACTTCATGATCGGCCACCCGATGGAGGAGATGGAGGATGTGGAAGCGATCATTGACCTGTGCAAGCAGGTGTTGGCCGAAGGGCGCAAGATTCACGGCAACAAAGCCAGCCTGAATGTGGGCGTCAGCACCTTCATCCCCAAACCACACACCCCCTTCCAGTGGGAGCCGATGGATGAACTGGACAAAATTTACGCCAAGCTAGACCTGCTGAAAAACGAGATGCGCGGCCATGGCCTGCGGTTACGCTGGAATGACCCGCGTGAATCGGTGTTTGAGGGTTTCCTGAGCCGGGGCGACCGGCGGGTGGCGGAAGCGGTGGAACGTGCCTGGCGCAGTGGCGCGAAGTTTGACGCCTGGATGGAGTATTTCCGGGAGGATGCCTGGCTGGAAGCGTTTACGGCCGAAGGCTTAGACCCCTATTTTTACACCCATCGCAAACGGCGCATTGACGAAGTGTTCCCCTGGGAACACATAGATGTGGCGGTGACGAAGAAGTTCCTGACGCAAGATTACCTGATGAGCCAGCAGCAGGAGACGCGGGTGGACTGCCGCCACCACTGTTTTGCCTGCGGCATCCTACCCAAGCTGAAAGAGTTGCGCCGGGAAACAGAACCGGAGGCGTGGGAGTGCCCGCCGGTACCGAAACGCAGCCACCACAAAGGAGTGGTTACGGCCGTGCCTACCGTCGCCGGTATTCCTTTGCATGTGATCAATTGAGTGTTTGCGCGATGTTTTGAGGGAGGAGGTGTACGGCCGTTAACGCCATGTTAGATGGTGTTGCGCAATCCGTGCATGTCATCCCAACCATAAAGTATCTCTTCTGTCATATACCCTTCCCATTCATACGGCCGTGAACCCAGTTGCAGGGCGCCTAAGTGCTCATAGAATCCTCGGTTTGGATTTTCAGCCAGTACCCTAACCAGTAAATGCGTAGCTCCTTCAGACCACATCTGGCCCGCCACATGCGAAAGCAAACGACGACCCACTCCCTGTCGTTGCCAGGTTGGGTCCACTTGCAGGGAAGCGAGGTCGTGCGAAAAGGCCTTGAGATTGTGCGAGTCTTGTTCATTATCGGCTGATAGCTCACACAACATGGCGAAACCTATAACACGATGACGTTTCGTTTCGGCCACAAAGAGGAAATCTCCCGGTGCAAGGCTTTGTTCTGACTGGAAGTTTTTGGCCCAATTGGCAGCGCTTTCTTCGGGTGTCAACCATTCCAGGCAGAGATCGGGAACCAGGCCACGAAAGGCGTCTTGGGTCGCAGCAACGATAATGCGACCCAGTGCCGGACAATCTTCTATTCGAGCCGGTCTAATCAGAATCTCTGACAATTGAGCCTCCTATGTCTCTAGTGGGCCTGGTTCGCCTGCGGTTTTGCCGCCGGGTGCAGTGGGGGGTTAAGTGGCGGTAGCCGCCTCCGCAGCACTGGTGAGTCGTACAAAATCACACCTCACGCAAATTCTATCCGCACTTGTTTACCCACTGCGCTGGCTAAATGATCCGGCGATTTGAGGATCACGGCCGTGCCCGCTTCAATAAACACGATAAACTGTGATATATCCCCCTACGACGTATTCTCCGATAGTCTATTCAAAAACTCGCGCGCGGTTATGATGGGTATGCCCTGATATTCCCTTAATTCGAGCAGGTGACGGTCGCCACTGGCAATGAAGTCAGCCTGCCCATCAAGGGCACAGGCCAGTATCATTTCATCGTCGGGATCGGCGGGAATAACACCCGAAACGTTTGCTGTGCCCGGAACAACAAGGGCATCCTGTTCCAATAAGGTAACCAATTTTATGATGTGTTCATCAGTGATGGGGTACTTGTGGCGAATGTGGGGGTAGTTCAAAGTGTTGACGATTTCTGCAATCAGGGACGGCGAGGTAACCAAAAGGCATTTTCGTTGGCGCCAGGCATCCAAAGCCTGTGCTGGTAAGCCAGACTTGACCAGAAGGCTGCTTACAAACAGGTTCGTATCCAAAACAACGCGCCACATCAATTGGAATGAGCGCGCACTGCTGCCAGCGCTTCAGCTATATCCTGAGACAGTTCATCTTCAGAGACAGCAGGCATCCGTTCGCGGATGGCGTCAATTACGGCAAAACGCGCTTCTCGTTCGGCTAACATCTGTTCAAACATCTCTACCGGGATCATCGCCACCATCGGTTTTCCCGCCCGTTCCACAATGACAGTTTCGCCACTGTAATGAACCCGACCAAGCAAATCGGCAAACTGATTCCGCGCTTCTCGTGCCCCAATTCGTGTGGTCATCGCACCTTACTCCTCAAAAATCATGCTTGCAAATATGAATTACCGTTGCCACAGTGTCAATTGTATTAACTGTGTACACAGTGTCAACCTGTTTTCGATGAAGGGGTAATCGGGTGTCAGCAAACGTTTTGCGAATCAGCCGAAGCCAAAACCGGGCAGACTACATGCGTGTGTTGTCCGATTTGTACGCCATCTCTATCGTGCCGCCGGGTAATAAGTAATACTGTACATACTGTAGGGCCTGGGCGCGGTCTTGATCGCCTAGCGTGTCCAAAAGGATGCGCTCGCACTCGACTGATATATCGGTAATGCCGCGTTCGTAGCGGTAATACGCCAACGCCATCGGATCAAGCGGCGTTCGGCCGTACCCTCGATAGAAAAGCGTTTCTTCTTGTTCGGCGATATAAGGTATAAATCCTTGCCCGCCGCCGATGAACATCAGGTCGCGTTCCTTTGGTGCCAGCATGGGGTAGTCCCAATCTACAATAAACAGAGTTCCCTTCGTATCAATGAAAAGGTTGCCCGGATGAATATCTGAGTGGCATAACACAAATTCCATTGCGCGGGTGGACATGGCGTGAGCAAGCTGTTCCGCCCGCTCGACAGCATTGAGGATCATGGCGCGTTTGGAATGTAAGAGCACAGCCATATCCGCCATAATGGGATCAGCAAAGGTTTCATCATCCAAACGCTTGAAGATTTGCCGGCATCTTTCTCGCCACTCTGGTGAGTAGTCCTCCCTGGGGATGTTCCGGCTGATCGTGGGGGGTATGGTCGTCGTGTGAATCCGTTTCAGGGCTGCGCCAAAATCTGCCCATTGCCGCTCAGACAATTCAAGCTCATACCCGGCTGTACCCGCCACAAATGGGTAAAGGATCAGATTGAATTCGTCCAACTTTGCCCAGAGCTGGCCTGATTGAGTGGCGAGCGGAGGGATGATTTCGGCGATACCCTGCTCGCTCAAAAATCTGGGTAAGGACACGGCCGTTTCATCAAAAAATTCGCGCTTTAGCTTGCAAAAGTACGGCGTGTCATCGTCGGTCACTCCCCGATAAACGGCCGTACTCAAATCACCTCCTAGCGGCAGAAAGACCACCTGGACAATGTCCAGTCCGTATTCCACCTGCAAACAAGTGATGATTTTCTCGTCTGGGAAATCGGGTTTCTCAAGCATGGGCAGGTACGTTAACTCTATCCGCATTTATTTGCCAACAGCACGGACTAAACGATCAAGCGATTTTCAGGTCACGGCCGTCAACCAACCACCTGTGTTCGTCATACGGCCGTGTCTTTAACCGGTGAGCAGCGCCAATAAACCTTCGGGAACCAGCCTGATGTTGCTCTCGGTTATTTGGGCCAGCGATTGCCATTGGGCGGTGAAGTGGCTGCTATTGCCATGTTCATAAGCCTGGATGGTCTCTTGCTGGTAGAGCGACTGGTCTACAAACGCGGCGTCATACACAAAGACGATTTCATGCCCCGGCTGCCCTTCATACACAAAGAGGTTTTCCAGCACCCCCAACAGCCGCACATTCTCAATTTCCACCCCCAACTCTTCCTGAATCTCCCGCACCAGCGCCGTCCGGCTATCTTCGCCAAACTCGATGGCCCCACCCAACGGCCGACAAAACCAATCCCCTTTTACCGAGTCCGGTTGTATCTCCACCAGGATACGGCCGTCATGCCAAAACAAACAAATGACAATGGGTCTGATCCGTTTTTTAGCCATCATCACACCTTCTCCAACACGGCCGTATACACGGCCTCCCCCTCCTGCTGAATAATCCGCCCTACCTGCCAGCCGGTCCCGGCTACAATGTCCGCCATTTCCGCCGGTGAGACCATAAGGTAATCAAACCAGGGGCCAATAAGCGTTTTGTGGCGTACCCGAATGCGAATTTGCCCAGACATGCGTCCCCGCTGCCGGTTCCATTCCTGGTAAGCCAGGTGATCCGGATCGGTGGTCTGGTATACGGCGCGGCTTTCGGCCAGGATACGGCCGTTTGCTGTCGTCATTCCCGCAAACCGGCGCAGCAGCCACCTGGCCCGCGCCACATTGCCAAACAGGCCAAAGTTGTTCCCAAACATGATGATCGTGCCAAACACCCCCAACGCCTGGCGGCTGACCTGGGTGATAGAGAGAACGCGAGCATCTTTCACACCGCGCAGTTTAGCTGTCTCGATAGCCAGAGGTGAATTATCAATACCGACAACTTCGCGCCCTTGTTCCTGCAAATGAAGGCTTACACGCCCAGGCCCACAGCCAATGTCCAGGCAGCGGCCCGAAGCCGCTCCGGGTTCACCGTGCGCGAATCCGATTGCCTCTTGCTGCCATGATGGCCATTCCAGGTACGGCGCAAAATAACCAGCCGGTAAGCTGGCCGACAGGCCGATCAGCCCATCCTCGCGCTCGATGATTTCCGTCACGGGTTGCCCCAGGTAAAAGTCATACACTTCACGGCCGTAAGCATCTTGTTCCGGTTTCATTGTTTTTCCTCCTCGTGGTTTGCCGGGATTATAACGCCCACCCGTTATTGACGCTGCCAGATGACAGCCATACAATAGTCGTCATGCATTCATCTTTCCCTCTCCCCCCTCATCCGCGTTCATCCGCGACCCATTTTCCAGACAGGTTTACCGGGATTCTCATATGAGCGATACAACCGCGATTCGACTAGAGGATGTGAGCAAAACCTTTGGCCGCCGTAAGTACCGCGTACAGGCGGTGCGGGGCATCAACCTGCGTGTGGCTGCCGGGCAGGTGTATGGTTTTTTGGAGCCAAACGGGGCCGGCAAAACGACCACCATTCGTATGATCATGGATTTGATACGGCCGTCCGCCGGCGATCTGTTTGTCTACGGCCGTAACGTGCATACCGACCACGCCGTCTTACAGCGCGTAGGCGCGTTGGTCGAAGGCGCCGCCTTTTATCCCTTCCTCACCGGGCGCAAAAACCTGGAAGTGCTGGCCCGCACCGGCAACCATTACGACGCTGTCCGCATTCAGACCATGCTGGATGTGGTGGGGCTGGCTGGCCGCGCCGACCGGCAGGTGAAAGGGTACTCCACCGGCATGAAACAGCGGCTGGGGCTGGCGGCGGCCCTGCTGCATGACCCTGACCTGGTGATTCTGGATGAACCGACTAACGGCCTGGACCCGGCGGGCATTCAGGAGATGCGCACCTTCATCCGCGACCTGGCGCAGAAACAGGGCAAGACCGTTTTCCTTTCCAGCCATTTGTTGGGCGAAGTGGAGCAGGTGTGTGACCGGGTAGCCATTATCAACAAGGGCGAGATCATCCGCGAAGGGGTGGTGGCTGACTTGCTGGCAGGCCAGACGCAGTTGGTAGTGGAAGCAGAACCGGTGGATAGGGCGACGGCCGTACTCGCCCCTCACTGGCCCGTCACCCCCAATGGCAATACCATCACCATCACCGCCAGCCGGGAGGATGCGCCGCAAGTGGTGCAAACACTGGCAGCCCATGAGGTTGCTATCTACCAGGTGCGCCGCGAGCGGCAAAGTTTGGAACAATTTTTCCTGGAAGTGACGGGGGAATAAGGTGGCAGGTAGCAAGTAGCAGGTAGCAAGTGGTAGGCAGGTAAGAATATGTGGAACTTATACCGCGCAGAATTACAAAAAACAGTGGGCAACAAGTGGGTGGTGGGCTTTTTGCTGTGGATATTTCCGGTGGGCGCACTGGGCGTGTTGGTGTTCGTCAGTTTATTAGTGCTGGCGATGGACAATTTTGCCCAGAATTTGTTTGCCGCGCCGCCGTTGTGGACGGATACGGTGATTGCGGTGTGGAGCTTCCCCACGAATACGTTGGTACAAATGCTGCTGATGGGGTTAACGGCCGTGACCTTTGCCGGTGAATATCAATGGGGCACCTGGAAAAATATCCTGCCCCGCCACCGCCGCCCCGCGCTCATTGGCGTGAAGTTTCTGACGTTGGGCACGCTGGTCGTTTTTTCCTTTGTCCTCATGTCCATTATCGTGGGGCTGGGGTTTGCTGTGCTGACGCGTATTGCCGATGTGCCCTATGGCCCGACGATCTCGGCGGCGGTACTGCGCCAGTTTGCCGGAGATTATGCGCTCAATGCAGCGCTGGCGTTTATTACGGTGTTGATCACGGCCGTGTACGCTGCCTTTGCCGCCATGTTGATGCGTTCCATGGTGGGCGGTATCGTCGTCGGGCTGGGTTTTGTCATCATTGAGCCGGTGACCGCCTTTCTGTTCATGCCGTTAGCCGCCTGGCTGGAATCGGATTGGCTGCTGCATATTTTCCGCTTTACGCCTACCTACAACGTCAACAACATTAGCTCCTGGGTCCGTTTTGATACCCCTACCAATATGTCTCACTTCTTTTTTGAGATGCGCAACCTGACGCCCCCGGTAGATAGCGTGGCCTTTTCGCTCACCGTCCTGGCGGTCTGGCTGGTGGTGGGCATCGGCCTGATCTTGGTGCTGTTCCAACGGCAGGATATAACGGGGTAGGCTCCTGAAAGCCACCGAATGAAATTCGGCGTCTGATAAACACAACCGCGCTTCAGCGCGTTATGTCTGGCGCGCTTTAGCGTACTTCATGTATCAGCCTGTGAATTCCATTCATAGGTGAGGTGAATAAATCAAGCCTATTCTTCTTTCTGTTGGCGCTTTTTGTCCAGCAGGCGGCTGGCAAGAGTGCCGCTGGTGGGTGGTGATGTGGGTGTGGGTTTTGGTGGCGGTGGGGCCGATGGCGAACCCGAAGCAGCTTCGGGCCGTACTCCACTCCCCTCTACCTTCCTCTCCTGTTGAACCGCATCCTCACGCTGAATGGGCGGCGGCGGTGTCCCCTCTGCGTTCTCCCCCTGTTTTTGCACCCCCGCCCGCTGTTTGGCCTGGAACAGGCGCGATACCTGCTCCGTTTGTGGCGCGGGCTGCACCGGCTGCGGCAGCCAACGGCCGAACGTGGCCGCATACGCCCGCTCCATGTCCCGCCGCGTGATCACCAACCGGCGCAGGGCAATATCCAGCGGCAGCAGCAGCACCGCCACCAGCGCCAGCCAGGGCCAGATCGGCTGTGACACCGCCTGTGTGCTCAGGTTATGGCTAAAAATATAATCCGCGGCCGCATTCTCCCCCGCCAATGCGGATAAATCTTGCCCGCCGGTGCGTTCTGCCAGCGCCGCCAGCAGGTCGGGATTAGCCTCAAACTGTTTGTACTCCGGCGAATACCCCAACACCCAACCACTGGTTTGCCCAATGGCTACCTCGTCATCGGTGGGGTCGCTGCCCGCCACCCGGATAAAGTACGCCCCATCCCGTGACGGCGTAAAGCGCCCCTCGTACCGCCCCGGCGCAATCTGGGCCAGGGTCACATTCTGCACCTGCCCATCTGGGGCCACAATGTTGGCAGACATCGCCAGGTTATTGAGGAAACTGCCCGCCGTGCTGCGCGCATCCACCGTCAACAAGGCCTGGTCATCGGTGAAGGTCACGGCCGTTTCCACATTGCTGTCCCGATCCTGCGACACCGTCCAGCGGACGGCCTGCGCCCAAAAAGCGGGGAAGCCCTGCCACTGCACCCAATCCTGCGCCCAGCGCCCGGTGGCGTCCGACGTCCAGGCCACCGCCCGCCCCAGCCCATACTGCCAGGCCGCCAGCAGCGGGTCGCCCTGGTGCGTGGTCAGGATCACCTGGGCGGTATTTTTGGGACTGCTGCCCACGTAGCCGTAGAGGGGGGGCACGGCCGTAATGCCGCTCAAAATCGGACTGCTGCTGCTGAGTTCTGGGAAGAATCGCTCTTCAATAAGATAGCTGCGCTGGATGTTGGTGGTCTCCTGCGTAAAAATTTGGGGCAGGTTGGCGGCGCGGTCGGTAAAATGGAAACGGCCGTTGCCCCGTTCCGCCATCTCTTGCAGCCAGGGCACATCCGGGCCACTGCCAATGCTCACAAACGAAATGGTTACGTCTTCGGCCGTCAGTCCGTCCAGCAGTTCTGGCACCCCCTCCTTCTGTTCCGAATCCGCGCCATCGGCCAGGACGATGATGTGTTTGATGGGCGTGGGCGACTGCGCCAACGCTTCGGCCGCCGCTTCCAACCCCGTGCGCACATAAATACCACCGCCGCCCGCGCCAATCTCCCGGATCAGGTTAATGGCTGTTACCCGCTCGCTGGCGGGCAGGGGGCCAATGGGATTGTCCGGCGCCGTGTCTACGGGGATGACGGTGATGTAGTCAAAATCATTCAGCAGTTCTACCACCCGCACCGCGCCCTCGGCCGCCAGTTGAATTTTGCTCACGCCCCCCTCGTCTGCACCCATACTGCCGGAGCGGTCAATGACGATGACCATGCTCACCGCCGGGAAACGCTCCTGGTCTTTAATTTGCATATCCACCGGCAGCGTCTCTTCCAGCGGCGTTTTGAAGTAGCCGCCCATACCGTAGCTTTGCGGGCCACCCACCGCCACCAACCCGCCGCCCAGGTCACGCACATAACTTTGCAGCGTTTCCATCTTGCGCGGCGTCAGATTTTTGGCATTCACATTTACCAGCACAATGGTGGCGTAGTTGCTCAATTGGGCCAGGCTGGAGGGAAATTCGGCCGGTGTGATGCGGTCAACGGGCAGCCCCACCGCTGCCAATGCCGCCTGTAGTTGGGGGGATTCATCCGGCTGCGGTGTGCCGTCGTCGTTTACCGTGCCATCGTTTGCTACCAGCAGTACCCGCGGCGGGCCAACGATTTCGGTGAAAGCAGCCAGTTCGTTATTTTGAAAATAGGTATCGTTTTGTGGCTCAATTTGCACCCGGTAGCGGGCAAACTCCTGCTCCCCGGCGCGCAGACGTACCGAAAAGTTGTTGACGCCGCGCCGCAAATCTACCGGCTCTTCATGTACCACCGTACCGCCGGAGAGGATGCGCAGCGTGGCCGGCATGTTGGCCGTGCTTTCGGCGGTGATGTCAATGCGGAAAATCTCGCCCTGGCTGATGCGCGTGGGGGCGCGCACGTCGGCGACCCAGGCTTCGATCAGATCGCCATCTGTCTGGCGAATGAGCGGCACATAGCTGATTTCCACACCGGCGTTGGCGGCCAGTTTGGCGGCGGCTTCGGTGTCGCCAATGGTAGCAATGCCATCGCTGAGGATGACGATGCGGCGACCGCTGCCTGCCGGGAAGAGAGCCAGCCCCAGGCGGATGGCTTCGGCCAGGTTGGTTTGCAGGCGTTGGGGCACGGAGGTGATGGGGGCCAGTTCGGCCAACGCGCTCATGGGGCGTTCGACGAGGGCGTTGCTGCCAAAGAGGATGACGGCCGTCTGGTCATCCGGTTTCATGCGGGACACGGCCGTTTGCACAAACGCTTCTGCCTGGGCGGCCTGTTCCGGGCTGATGGAGTCGGAAGCGTCCACCAGGAAAACGACGGCCAGCTTGTTATTGGCCTGAACAAGCTGCGTCCCTGCCAAAGCCAGCGCCAGCAGCAGCAAAATCAGCACCCGCAATCCCAAACTGGCCCACTCCCGCCGGTTACGTCCACCGCTACGCGGCCCCCCGCGAGGCCAGCCCACCCAGGCGATGAAGGGAATTGCCAGGAACAACAGGAGGGCGAGGGGGGTGGTGAAAGACACGTAATCCGTAATTCGTAATCCGTGAACCGTAATCCGTAAACCGACGGATCACGGGTTACGGATTACGGCTCACTCTTCATACACAAGCGGCAGGTAAATGGTAAACGTACTGCCGTTGCCGTATTTGCTTTCGGCGGTGATGTGCCCGCCGTGGGCCTTGATGATGAATTGGGCCAGCGCCAGACCCATGCCGGCGCGACGGCCGTTGCCATTTTTACCGGCCGTATTGAACCCTTCCCACAGCGTGCCCAACCGTTCTTCGGGGATGCCCACGCCGTTGTCCAGGATGCGCAGAAAGGCGTCGCTGCCTTCACTGCCACACTCTACCATGACCATGCCGCCAATTTTATTGAATTTGATGGCGTTATGGAGCAGATGTTGGGTGGCTTCTAACAATTGGGGCGCATCGCCTAAAGCAGTGGCGTGGCTGGGGTTGGCGTGGAAATCAATTTTCACGCGGCGGGCTTCGGCCATGCTGTGCAGATGGCGGATGGCTTCCTGAGCAATGTGGTCCAGGTGAACTGGCTCAAACTTAAACTGGCTGCGCATCTGGATGCGGGCGGAAATGGTGATGAGATTGTCAATGGGGGTACGCAGAGCGGCAATTTGCTGGCTCACTTCAGTGACGATTTCGCCGACGATCTGCGCTTCTTTTTCGCCTGCTTTGGTCTGGTATTTTTGCATCTCGCGGTTGAGGTCGGTAAACGGCCGTCGTAAGTCCGGTGAGATCATCTCCATGAAGTCGGCGTACAGGTTTACCAATTCCTGGAGATGCTGCTTTTCGCGGGCTAACGTCTGGTTTTGGCGGAAGACATAATCGTTAATCTGGCGCAGGCTGGCCAGATTGTGCGCCTGGGCCAGCAGCGGGCTGATCTGGGCCGCCCAGCCATCCAGCAGCGCCAGCTCTTCCTGGCTGTACCCTTCGCCGGTGTATTTGGGGCCAAGCGCCAACACGCCAATGAGCGTATCCCCGGCATGTAAGGGTTGGTACAACACCCGCTGCCACCGGGTGAGCAGGTCACGCTCGGCTTCGGGAATGTCTGCATACTGCTCGATTGTGTCCAGGTCTGAGTGGATAAGCGGCGTGTTGTTCTGGCGCAAGTGTTGGCTAAAAGGGCTGTCCGGGTTGAAGTCGGCGGGCGTGTAAGGGAGTTTGTCCAGGCTGGCTAACGGCCGTAACACCAGCCGACCCCCCGGCCCATCATCTGCCTTAAACAACCAGGCGTCGTCGGTCGTCAGGTTGGACTGCACCAGCCGCAGAAAAATCTGGCCCAACTGCGCCGGTTCGGGCATGTTACCGGCAATGTTGCTGAATTCGGCCAACGCCACTTCCCGTTTTTGTTGGCCGCGTAAAAAAATGCGCCGGGTAAACTCATTCACCCACCGGTACACCAGGGTAAAAAAGGCAGCAAAAAGGGCGGCGGCGATGGTGAGGATGAGGGTTTGGGTGGAAACGGCCGTAGCTGCCGGTAAATTGGACACCGTTTGCACAATGACGGAAAGCGCCAGCCAGGTCAGGCCAAAGATGATCAGCGTGCCGGCCAGGCGGCTGAGCGCCTGCCGTGACGCCAGTTGCAGCTCTGGCAGGTGGGGCCGGGTGAGGGTGAGGGTGCCAATCAGGGCAGCCAGGATGATGAGCAAAATGCCTGACTGCTGCCAACCCGACTGCCCTCTTTGTTGAATGGAGGCAAAACCAAACCCCACCACAAACAGGGTGATGACCAGCAGCCAGTAATTCACCTGATTGCGATAAATGGAGAGCGGCAGGTTCACTTTCACTTGCTGCGTCAAAATCCAGGCGGCGATGATGGGAATGAGCCAGGCGGCAATCCACACGGCCGTCCACAAACCGCTTTGGAAAATGTATTGTCCCCCGGTGGTAAAAAGTGGCAGGTATTGGCCCCAAATGGTGGGGTCCAGGGCGATGGCGGCGGCAATGAGCAGCAGACTAAGGACGAGGGCGACACGGCCGTGCCCCTTGGGCAGATTGAAGTAGGTGAGCGTGGTGAGGAGGAGGGTGACGGCCGTGAAGTTCAGCGCATACGTGCCCACCACCCCCCAGTTAAAAATGAGAATCTCCGGGAAGGCCACCCCACCAAAGAAGCGCAGTACACTGCTGGCCCACACCGCCGCCAGCAGCAACGTCAGCGTCCAGCGCAGATATAACCGCCGCCGTTTCAGCCGCGCTCGCCACACATAGACGATCATGGCAATAAAGCTGAGCGGTAAGAGGGCTATCAATAAAAACTGCAAGGTAAGCGTCATGATTGCGGCGAAGACCCTAAGGGTTTTCTGAAACCCTTAGGGTCTTATCTCAATTGAACTGCGCGGATTATATCAGGATTGGCAAAAGGTGTGTTTCAAATGAGTTACGTCTTTGCCTGTCATTCCGACCAACAGGAGGAATCTTTCCTGATGGTTGGGCAAATCGCCTGACCTGATCGAAAGATTCCTGGCTGCGCAGACTTCGCTCGGAATGACAATTATATGCGCTAAGGGGAAAAGACGGCCGTTTATCCCAAATTTATCCCAAATCCGATTTGGGAAATCAGGGAAATAAGTTGGGAAACAGTTGGGATAAATTGTTGTTCACCGTGTTCTGGCTCAGATTACCACCCTTCCACCCGTTCTATGTAGGTGTTGCCCAGGCGAACGCGGGTAACACGGCCGTCCGCCTCATCCACCATAAACGTCGCCAATTCACCGGGCGCTAGAAAGCCGTTCTCTGTCTCCATGCGGAAGGTGTGTTCGCCTACGGGAATAAAACGTATCGTTGCCACCAGTGGGTCGGGCTGTGAAGGGTCAACGGCCGTCAGTTCGCCATTGTGCAGCAGGATTTGCAGGTCGCCCCAGGCGTCCCGGTACTTGCCTACATAGCGCTGCCAGGTGGGATCGGGCGGCGCCGGCGCCGCCAATGGCCGGGCCACAGCCAGCAAGGGGGGTACCACCCATTGAAACACCTTCTCTACATACGCCAGCGGATCGCCATCATCCGCATTGGTCAGAACGATAACGGCCGTGCCCTCCGCCGGGCACAGGCGTAACTGAGTACGGTAGCCCAACACCGCGCCGCCATGCCCGATGAACGTCTTGTTGGTCTGGCGGGTAATGCTGAAACCCAGACCATAACCGCTCTGCCAGTCCGGGGCCAGCCAGTGGACACGCTGCATCTCACGCAGCGTGCTCTGGCGCAGCAGGCGCGTTTCGCCAGCCGTGCCATCTCCCAGGTGAAAGATGGCAAAACGAGCCAGATCGGCCACCGTCGTGGCCATGTTAGCTGCGGGTGTAATGCCCTGACAGTCGGTGAAGGGCATGATCTCTCGCTGCAACTTGCCGGGCAGACGACGGCCGTAACCCGCCGCCAACCGTTCATGCTGGGGATCAACCGTTTCCACAAAGGTGCTGCTCATGCCCAACGGCCGTAAAATGTGCTGCTGCACATAGGCTTCGTAGGGCTGGTTGGCAACCTGCGTCACAATCGCGCCGGCCAGGGAAAGGCCCAGGTTGGAGTATTTGAAGCGGGTTTCGGGAGGCACGGCCGTTGCCTGCTGGCCCACACTTTCCTGAATTTGGGCCAACGTGGGGAATTGGCTGTCCGTCCAATAGGGGAAGGGGGCTTCGCGGGGCAGCCCGGCGGTATGCGTCAGCAGGTGGCGAATGGTGATCACCGGCGCATCGGCATACGAATTTTGCATGGTAAACCAGGGCAGGTATTTCGCTACCGGATCGTCAAGCTGCAATTTACCCTGGTCGCGCAGTTGCATGATGGCCACGGCCGTGAACAATTTGGTAATGCTGGCAATGCGGTAGAGAGTGTCCGGCGTTGCCGGGCGCTGGCGGGCCACATCCGCATAACCAAACCCCTGCGCCCAGACCAGTTCCTTGTCCACCACCACGCCCACCGCCAGCCCGGGCAAATTTTTATACGCCCGCTGCGCTTCCACCCAGGCGGAAAAGAGGTCAATGCCGGAACGCACGGCCGTGTTGTCTTGCCAATGATTTGTCATGTTGTTTCTCCTCGGATTGAGACCGCAGAACCTGCCCTGAGTTTATCGAAGGATGGTATAAATTACTTTTATCTGTGAAATCTGTTATGCCGTTCAACAAACACTCTAAACTTTTGTCCTCGCCTGTCATTCCGAGCGGAGTCTTCGGAGCGAGGAATCTCTCTCCTGTACAAGTGGGTGGGATTCCTCGTCGAAGACTCCTCGGAATGACGCGAGAAAGTATGGCAGATGTTACCTTTCTGTGAGTGCAGCGACAAATAGGGTGGAACGTTCTAAATCTGGAGGTTTGATGATTATTGAACAGATACAAAATCATAGCGATGGACAATTGGCGCGGGCGGCGCGGACGGATGCACAGGCGTTTGATCTGTTGTACCGGCGGCATGTCACGGCCGTGTACCGTTACTGTTTTGCCCAGACGAACTGCCCCACCGAAGCCGAAGACCTGACGGCGCAAATTTTCCTGGCGGCCTGGGCGGCATTGCCCCGCTATAACGGCCGTGGCTCCTTTGCCGCCTGGTTGTTTGGCATTGCCCGGCGTAAATGCGCCGACTTCCACCGGGGGCGGTATCGTAAACCAGAGGAGGCATTGGACACGGCCGTGACCCTGCCCGACCCCGCCATCCCCTCATTGGAGCAGCAGGTATACCGCCAGGGAGTATGGGACTGCATCCAGCAAGCATTGGGTAGTTGCAGCCCCGACCGGCGCGAAGCCATTTACCTGCGCTTCTGGGGTGGGCTGAGTGTGGCCGAAACGGCCGCGGCCATGCACAAAAGCGAAGCCGCCGTCAAAATGCTCGTATCCCGCGCCATTGCGGAATTAAAGGAAAGGTGTTTAAGCCATGAATGAAAAAGATCAACTCAATAACTATATTGATGACCCGCAGCGCCATGAAGCGCCGGACGCGGCCACGCGGCAGGTGGTAGATCACCTGCAGCAGCAGGCGGAGCAGGTGGAACCACGCCCGCAATTTGTGCATGAACTGTCTTCCCGGCTGCAAGCCGAGGCCCGGCAAACAAAATCGCCGCGTTCGCTGGCGGACTGGCTGGTGCTGCGTTTTGTGCCGCGACTGGTGGGGATGACGGCCGTTGTCGGCCTCATCATTCTGGCAGCATGGGGCGTGCCCAAACTATGGCAAATGTGGGCCAACCCGGAAGCAGAGCCGGTTCTCAGCGGCGACGCCATTCCGGTTGCTGACCGTGACGCTTCGGCAGGCAATCCCTTCCCCGATGTACCGGCCGAACTGCCCCTGTACCAACTAGAGTTTGAGTCACTGCCCACCACCGCAGGCGAAGCCGTAGCCTGGGCGGCCGACTTTGGCATTCCTGACCCGCAGGCATTCACCGACCCGCGCCAGCCGGGCATGATTCAAGTGATCGGCAGCAATAACGAATCGCTGACCTTTCAAGGCCAGGGCGCCATCTATTACTCCTCCGGGCAGGAAATGGGCGGAGTCGCAGCAGACGAGGAGCCTGTGCCGTTTGCGGCGGCGGCCGACATTGCCACAAACTTTCTGGCTGCCCACAACCTGCTGCCGGATAAGTACCGGGTTGTAGAAACGGGGCCGGCAGGGCAAGGGCCGGTGCGATCTCTGTCCATTTTGCCGGAACTGGCCGCCGGTTATGCCCTGAACAGCCAGATGAGCGGCATGGGCATCAACCTGCATGTGGGGCCGGATGGTAAGGTGTGGTTTGGTAACATTGTGCGCGCTCATTTCACGGCGGGTGATACAGTCTCTATCATCCCCGCCCAGGCGGCGTATGATGCTTATCTGGCCGGTGAAATGCCGTCGTTTGCGATGGAAACAGCAGCAAACTCAATGGCGACTCCCTTTGAAAGCTTTAGCCCACCGCCACCAGTGCATCAGGTGGGGGATGAGGTGGAAGTGCGCGGCTGGCCGAATGTGCTGGTGGCGGTCGAAGGGGATGAGGTGCGCGCGACCATGTATGGATATATGTCGCCAGGTGTTTACCATCTGGTTGGGGACAAGGTGAATGAACTGGCCGACGAAGGGATCATGATGGGAGATGTGGTCGTGCGTGGTGTGGTTACGGCCGTTATCGCTCCTGGCGAATGGGAACTTACCCTCACCGATTGGGAAGCAGGCCGCCCGGCTTATAGTTCGTATGCCCCGTTTAGCTGTCTCAAAGGCGTGTTCAGCCGGGAAACGGACGGCGGCTGGTTGACCACAGACGAAGGCGACCGTTACCGGCTGCCCGATGCGCCCGACGCATTAAACGAAGGCGACCGGATTGAAGTTTGCATGGAAATGGCCCCAGCGGTCGGCGCGGCCGTGGCCTGGCAAAATATCACCCGGCCACCGGCGTCGGAAGCACCGATGTCCGAAGGTGGAGTGAGCGTGATGACCACAGTCGTGGAAGCAGTCCCGGTTCCAACCGCTGCCGCCCCGATGATCATTGAAGAGATAGCAGAAACCATCGGCAGCGATGGCAGCGTGACGGTGGAACGCAGCGTTATTTCCGGCGGTGGCGGCGGCAGCGGCGGCAGCAGCGGCGTGGTGATGAGCGGCGCTTTCCAACTTTCAGCAGACAGCCCGGAAGCAGCCCTGGCTGAAAAGTATGCCGTAGGGGAATCGCTGACGTTGACGGGTACATTGGATGCGCTCATTTTTGAAGAGCAGGATGGCAGCCAGCGCGTCCAGGCGCAATTGCAACTGTTGAATGAACAGGGGTTGATTGCTGGCGGGTTGACGCTGGTAGCGGCTGATGAGGCGCTGCTGGCGCTGGTTGCGTATCACGGCCGTTTTGTGCAGGTGAGCGGCATACTAGAGGCATCTGAGCAGTGGCCGGGCATGGCCCTGGCGGTGGAAAGCTACACGGCCGTCTGGCCGGATGCCGCGCCGCAAAATTTCCTGGGGCATATTGAGTTGGAGACGATAGATGGGGTGGAGACGGCCGTTTTTATAGACCACGCCACCGATCAACGTTACCTCATTGCCAGGGGTCAGGTTTACTTTGGCGCAAATGACCCCATAGTGTCCAGCCCGCAAATTCTGGTCACCGGGCTTGTTAACCCCGGTCAGACGACAGCCGGGATGCCTGCCCTCATCCTGCGCAACACGTCCTATGACAGCTATATCACCCAGGCTAAGGATGTGTCCGAATTTCCATTGGAAACCAAAGCACAGGTCATCCCTTACAACCCTTACCGCGACCCGATGGCCCTGGCTGCGGAGATGGTGCTGGAACGCATGGAACTGGTTTACTATTATGAGCCGGTGTATGACCACACGGCCGTTGAGCCAGGTTTTGCCCCTCCCTTAGTTGGTGAACAGATAGCGCGCCCGGTTTGGTTGATTCACGGCCGTAGCCCCGATGGCCTGATGACTTACAAAATTTACGTGGCCGCGACTGGTAATTAAGTAATTGGGTAATTACGTAATTACGTAATTACCCAATTACCTCTTTAATGGTGCAAAATTTGTGACAGGAACAGTTTGGTCCGTTCGTTTTTAGGATTGTTGAAAAAGTCGTTCGGGATATTCTCTTCCACAATCTGCCCCGCATCCATAAAAATGACCCGATCGGCCACCTCGCGGGCAAAACCCATCTCATGCGTCACCGCCAGAATGGTATAACCGCCGCCGGCCAGATCACGCATCACATCCAGCACCTCTTTAATCATCTCCGGGTCCAGGGCGCTGGTTGGCTCATCAAAGAGCAAAATCTTCGGCTCCATGGTCAGGGTGCGGGCAATGGCCACCCGCTGCTGCTGCCCACCGGAAAGCTGCCCCGGATATTTGTTGGCCTGTTCGGGAATGCCCACCCGTGTCAACCACTTCACGGCCGTTTCTTCGGCCCGATCCCGCGACCATTTGCGCACGTGAATGGGCGCTAACGTCACATTTTCCAGCACTGTCAGATGGGGAAACAGGTTGAACTGTTGGAACACCATGCCCACTTCGCGCCGGATTTCAGCGATGTTGCGCACGTCGTAACTCAGCGTAATGCCGTCTACCACAATCTCCCCCTCCTGGTGTTCTTCCAACCGGTTCAGGCAGCGAATGAAGGTGGACTTGCCGCTGCCAGATGGCCCAATGATCACGATCACCTCACCCGACTTCACCCGCAAATCAATCCCCTTCAGCGCATGAAAATCGCCGTACCACTTATGCACGTTCTCACATTCGATGATGTATTCCCCGGTTAACCGCCGGGTGGTGATAGGTTTTGCTGTGCTCATCATTCTTCCCTGTTTCGTAAACCGTGACCCGTAATCCGAAAAAGGTTCACCGATTACGGATCACGAATTGCGGCTCACGGATTACCGATTACCGTTCTCCCAATCCCGACTGCCGCTCCAGCCGTTCGGAGTAACTGACAATAAAAGCCGAGACGACAAAGTACAAAACGGCGATAAACAGATAGGCTTCGCGGCGCACGCCCAACCACTGTGGCTGCGAGGCGATGGAGTTGGCGACGCCCAAAATATCCAGCAAGCCGACAATGGCTACCAGCGTGGTATCCTTAAACAGGCCAATATACTGCCCGGTAATGGCCGGGATCACCGTGCGCAGGGCCTGGGGCATGATGATCAGCCGGTATTTGCTGAATGTGCCCAGACCAAGCGAATCAGCGGCTTCATACTGACCTCTGGGAATGGCCTGCAAACCGCCGCGCACATTTTCGGCCATATACGCCGCCGAAAAGAAGGCAAACGCCCACATCACCCGCCACGTTTTCAAAAATTCCATACCCGGCGGCAGAAAGATGGGGAACAAGATGATGGATAGAAAGAGGACGGTGATGAGGGGGATGCCGCGAATAAATTCAATGTAGAGGGTGCAAAAACCGGCGACCACATTTCCTTTCCAGACGGATTGGAAGATGTAGGCGATGAAGGGCAGCGTTAGCGGCCAATAGGCCAGCAGCAGTTCAAAGTTATTGCGAGCCGTCGCTGCCAGTTCGGGGGTGCTGTTAATCAGCCCCCAAATCATAATGGCGAAGGCGACGGGGTATGTGACCCAGTTGGGAATGCCGCGAATGGTGCTGCGCCGTCCTAATGCCAGCAAAATACCCAGGGGGAAGGAGACGACAATGGCAAAGGCGGTGATGATCAGCGTGAGCATAAAACCGCCCCAATCCACATCGGGGTTCACGGGCACAAAGAGTTGTTTGTCGCCGGTTTTGAACAGGCCAAAAAAGAGGAAAATCAGTTCTATAACGCTGAAGAAGGCCAGGAAAGCAAAGATGCCGGCAAACAAGGTCAGCAGAATCCGGCCGAGCCGTATCCACTCAGATTCGCCAATGCCCGGCGGGTACTTGCGGTTGAGGTAGCGGTTGGCCCACCAGAGTAGCGTGGCCACACCAATGATGCCTGCCAGGGGAATGGCTTCGGCGAAAAATTCATTAATCGTCACCGGCTTTACCCCGGCGAGCAGCACATAGAAGATGACGGGGGAGGCCAGCCAGATATAGGTGAGGGCGCGGCGAATGCGTTTGTGTTGGAAACTATCGCGGTAGACCACGAAGCTGGCAAGGGCCAGGACGATGCCAAAGGCGCTGGCCAACCACACCCGCCACAGTTCGGCGCGGTTGAAGCGAAAGACCATCATATTGGTCAGGTTGGCCCAGACAGCGCCCCAGTTAGCGCCGCTAAACTGGATGGAGACGGTATACAGGGCGGGGTTTTCGGCGGTGCTGGTGAAACAGGTACGGCCGTTCTCGTCATCATCGCGCAGTGTATCAAAACAAAAAGCGGTGGCGGTCGTGCCCAAAGGCGTTTCGATGATGTTTGTTTCCGACAATTCCGGGACAAACGCCCAGCGAGGAAAACAGGTTGGCTCTACATTGACCACGCCGCCACTTTCCGCATCCAGCGCCCCCACGCGGAAGCAAAAACTGTCATTGGTCGTAGAGACCACTTCCGCCCGCAGGTTGGTGGGCGGTGTGGTCAGGAAACTGGCCGTAGTGATGGCATAGTTAAACAAGCCAAAGATCACCGCTAGAATACCCAGGCCAATAATAAGCGTCAGTTGCACATTGGTGATGGAGTTGTAAAGATTGTTACGCAGCCAGAGGGTCACGGCCGTGTGCCGGTGAATCATCTCTGCATAAACCGTAATCGCCACGCTGATCGCCCAGACCACCAACACCACAATCGTCGTCGCCGGGCTTGCTTCCAACCGGGAAAGGGTAAAGCGCACCGTTATCACCGTGAGCAGCAGCAGCCACAAGACCAGCAGCCAGCTTCGCGTGATGTGGTCGCTCACCCACTCGTGCCAATTAAAGTGAATAGGAGGGATGCGTCTTTCTATCTCAGGTTTTGTTATCGTTGCCATGGTGTCTCACAAACCGTAAACCGTGACCTGTAGACCGTAAACCGTAAACCGTTATCCGTAACCCGATTACGGATTACGGTTTACCGATTACGAATTACGAATTCGGATCACCGTTCCACCAACTGAATCCGCTTGTTGTACCAGTTCAAGAACAAAGAGATGACAATGCTGAATGTCAGGTAAGTCAGGGCCGTCAGAATAATGGGCTGAATGGAACGGCCAGACTGGTTGCCAATAATGCTCATCACCCGCCACACATCCGGGAAAGCCACCGCCAGCGCCAGACTGGAATTTTTGGTCAGATTCAGATATTGACTGGTAAGCGGCGGAATAATGACGCGCAGCGCCTGGGGCAGCACAACCAGCCGCAGCCGTTGCCCTTCGGAAAGGCCGAGCGCCCGCGCCGCTTCACTTTGCCCTTTGCTCACAGAAAGGATACCGGCGCGCACAATCTCGGCAATAAACGCAGCGGTATATACGACCAATCCCACCAACAATGCCGTAAACTCCAGGGACATACGGCTGCCGCCAATAAAATTGAACCCTTCCAATACCGGGATGGCCCAGCGGGCCGGTGTTTCCCGCACCGACACAATCATATGGCTGGCGTTGTCTTCCAGAAGATTACGTTCCGCAGCCAACGTCGCTTTGGGAGCTACAAAAATATCACACGCCGCCTCCTCAGCATACGCCTCAATGGCCTGGTCTGGGCGGGCAAAGCGGCTCACCTTGTAAGGGATGCCCGCCGCCCGCAGTTGCGCCGTCAGGTTCACCTCTGAAGGTGAACCTTGCAGGCTGCACACCAGCAGCGCCGATGCGGAAACTTCTTCGGCGCTCAGGCGGCCTCTTTCCACATATTCATCCAACAATCTGATGTTATCCAGCCGCAGCCGCCGCTCCATCAGAGATTCCAGGTCAGAAAATTCGCGCACACGGGCAGCCCTGGAAACCAGAAACCCTTCGGTGTGGGCTGTGCTGCTGGCAACCCACCAGCCCACTGCCACGACAATAAAAAAGGAAAGGATGGCCCAGAACAACCGATTACTGCTTCTGCCGGTCTTTTCTTCACGCGCCCCCAGGTACATCCACAAAAATTGTGCCTGAATCAGGGCCAGGATGATAAATGCGGACCAGATAGCAAAAGAGCTAAGGGGCACCAGTTTGGGAAAGTTGATGCCGCGCTGGCTAATGTAAACCGGCAATCCAAGCGGCTGCAATGCCGCGTTAACCGCTGGCAGTTCCAGCAGCAGCACCACAAAATAAAGGAAAAATAGCTGCAACAAGAGCGGGGTATTACGAATAATGTCTATGTAGGTTTTGGCAATGTTGCGTACCAACCAGTTTTGGGAGAGGCGAGCGATGCCGGTGATGGCGCCCAGGATGGTGGCTAATATGATGCCGAAAAAGGAGACTTTGAGGGTGTTGAGCAGCCCAACCTTGATGGCCTGCCAGTAAGAATCGCTGGTACGATAGGGGATAACGGATTCGGAAATGTCAAATTGGGCTTCAGAAGAGAGAAAGTCAAAGGCACAGCGGTATGACCATTGTTCGGTGGTGCCGTAGAGGCAAACAAACTGCGAGTCACCTAATCGCCCCAGGTTAGCGGCTACATTGCTGATGAACCAGTAAATGACCGAACCGACCACAATGATAAAGAGTATCTGCGCCAAAACGCCCAGAACACGGCCGTCACGCCAAAACGGTATGCGCTCATGGGCGGTGTAAGTTATGGGGGTCGAGCGATTACTTGAATCCGCCATAGCCACTCCCTTTCGGCCAAACTGTAAAAACCTGACAGGTCTGTTCAGACCTGTCAGGTTTGTTTGATATTATTTGTACGGAATCGGATACAGAATGCCACCATCTGTATAGAGGGCATTCAGACCACGCGGCAGATCAAACGGGGTGCTGGGGCCAAGATTGCGCATGTAGATATCTTCATAGTTACCCACCTGCTTGACCACTTGATAACACCAGTCGTTGGAGAGGCCAATGTTTTGGCCCAGGTCGCCTGTTTCACCCAACAGGTCAGATACCACCGGGTCGTCCCCGCCCATCATACTGTCTACATTGGCCTGGTTCACGCCCAGGAATTCGGCGTTGATGGTGCAGTACACAACCCAGGAAACAATGTCATTCCAGTTGTTGTCTCCGTGACGGGTCAGCGGCCCCAATGGTTCACGGGACATATCTTCCACCAAAATCTGGTGCGCGTTCGGGTCAGCCAGCAAAATCTGCTGGGAGACCAGCCCGGATTTGTCGGTGGTGAAACCATCACAGGCGCCGCTGTCATACGCTTCACGGGTAGCCACCGCATCTTCATACACCAAAATCTCAATACGGACGCCAATGCCATCAAAGTATTGGGCCAGGTTCTTTTCTGTCGTCGTGCCTGACTGCACACAAACAGTACCACCGCGCAGGTCTTCCAGTGTTTCAATGCCACTGTCGCGGCGGACCATCATGCCCTGCCCATCATAGAAGGTGGTGGGGGTGAAATCAAAACCCAGTGCCGTGTCCCGCAGGAACGTCCAGGTGGTATTGCGGATCAATACATCTACTTCGCCAGATTGCAAGGTGGGGAAGCGACTGTCACCGGTGGTCGGGGTCACTTCAATTTTGCCGGCGTCGCCCAAAACGGCCGCAGCAATGGCGTGGCAGAAATCAATATCAAAGCCGGTAAAATCACCGCTGTCCGGGTCCAGATAACCAAAACCGGGCACATTCTGGTTGCCGCCACATTTCAACACACCACGATCTTGTACTTGCTTGAGAGTGGCGCCGCCCTCGGCAAAGGTAACGGCTACCGGCTGTGATGGCGCAGCTTCACCCGCCACTTCCACAATGCGGGTGACTTCTACTTCACGGGTAACTTCTACCGTTTGGGTGCTGCCGCCACAGGCGGTCAGCATCAAGGCAAATAATAACAGGCTAATGGCTAATACAAAGGTTTTTTTGTTCATGTTTCTCCTCCAAAAATAAAATTCGCTTTAACAAGCGGTTTCTGCTTCGCTATCCACTGTGGAAACGAATGCAAATCATGGGTTCATCTCTGGCAATATGGGAACTCTTCACCTCCTTTTGGATCGAAGAGAGTCAGCAGTGTCTTCAATCTCAGCCAATCTCAACCAACAAGCACGGCCGTGTTCATCCTGTGTGCGAACAGACCAATAACAGCAAATTCAAGCAGAGATTCGTTTGATGCATAATGGGTTAATGATTAGCGCATTGCTGCGTTCGGTGAATCCGAGAACGAGAAAACCCTGACCGCCTCTTCCTTAAAACGGGGGGTTCTATTTTCTAGTATAACCAGCCAGAGGAAATGGTCAAATTCTATCAAAAAAAACAGCGCCCCTGCAGGGGCGCTGTTTTTACAGGGCGCTGATTAACACGGCGGCCTCTATTTCCCCACTGCTGCCAGATGAGGGGCGCTCAGTTGGATGGTGCTATACATCGCCTCAAAAATTGGGCGCATCTCTTCTTCCTGCGCCTGGGGGGTGGCGGCAAAAATGTAGATGACAGCTTCGGCATTGGGCACGGCCGTTAACTGACCATACACACCTTCCCCCGTATCACTTATCGCATCAATCGTCATTTGCGCCGCCGGATAATTGTTGAGCGTGATCGCTTTGGCATCTTCCCGTATCGTCGTCGCGTCATCCCCTTCCAGAACAATCTGGCTAAACACATTGAGCAGCGCCACAGGGTCTTCCACGTCAACCTCCTCCAGAGTCAACATATTCACCATGACCTTTTCAAAGCCGGTCACAATTATCAGCGCACCCTCTTCCACTTTATCTGGGCTGTCAAACAACTCCTGGCTGGTAGCCAACTGGATATCTCCCTCACCTCCCCGGCTGACCCACTCTTCGGGGTAGCCCATGGTGAAACCCAACTCTTCATCAGTTACCGTTTTGAAGCTGCCGGTATCTATCCCGCCGTCATTGCTATCGCCACCGCAGGCCGCCAGCACCAACAAACCCAACAAAAGAAACAACAATACACGTTTTTTCATTTCAACTCTCCTTTTTGAATGTAAAGCAAGTTTACCAACACAACTTGCCCTTGCCATAGTATCGGTAGTCCCAATGTACCAGACCACACGGGGGCTGCCGTTTTATAATGATGTGAACTGAGTTTATCTGAAGTAAGCGTTCAAACTCGAAAGGGTTTTTATCGCAACAACCTGTCAATCATGGCGCAAACCCGAAGATGGCTGGATTAAGCATCACATTGTTGGGAGGGCTGACGGTGAAGTTACACGGCCGTGCCCTCACCACCTTCAAATCGCGCAAGACCGAAGCCCTGCTGGTCTACCTGGCCTGTGGCGTGCGGCCATGTTCCCGCGATGAACTGGCCGCCTTCCTCTGGGACGACAGCGACCCCGCCCAGGCGCAGGCCAACCTGCGCAAAACCCTTTCCGAACTGCGCCAATACCTGGACGAATTTTTACTGGTTGACCGGCAAACCATTGCCCTCAACCCTACCGATGTCTGGCTGGATGTGGCCGAATTTGAAGCCCTTACCGGCCCAAAAGCTGACAGGTCTCAAAGCCCTGTTAGCTTTGAGCGCGCCATCGAACTGTATAAAGGGGATTTTCTGGCCGGATTTTTCCTGCGAGACAGCTATGCCTTTGACGAATGGGCGGCATTGGCGCGGGAACGGCTGCGGCTCACGGCCGTGACCACCCTGGAAACCCTCGCCACCCACTACCTGCACCACCGCCACTATGCGCGTGGCATTCTGCACGCCACCCAACTGCTGGCCATGGACCCACTGCACGAAGCCTCCCACCGCCTACTGATGCGCCTGCTGGCGCGCAGCGGTCAGCGCAGCGCCGCCCTGGCCCAATACGCCAGTTGCCAGCAAATTTTAGAGGCGGAATTAGGCGTGGCGCCACAACGGGAGACAACGGCCGTTTACCAGCGCATCCGCCATGCCCCAACCCAACCCAGTCACTTCCCCACCCACTTCACCCCCTTCATTGGTCGCCAACATGAACTGGTGCAAATCAGCCAGCAGCTAGACCAGCCTGGTTGCCGCCTGCTCACCTTGCTCGGTCTGGGCGGCGTAGGCAAAACCCGCCTGGCGCTGCAAGCCGCCGCCGACCTGACCAGTGACTACGAACACGGCGTCTATTTCCTCTCGCTGGCGGGCACACAGCCCGACTTTTTTATCACCACCGTCAACAGTCTGCTCGGCGTACCGGCTACATCTCAACCTGCCCGCCAGCAGCTTCTCGAATTTTTGCTACCCAAACAATGTTTGCTGGTGCTGGATAATTTTGAACATTTGCTGGCACACACGGCCGTACTCCATGACATCCTGCGCGCTGCCGCCCACGTACAACTGCTGGTTACGTCCAGAGAACGACTTAACCTGCCCCAGGAAACCGTGCTGGAACTGCCAGGGCTGGCCTGGCCGAACGGTGATGTGCGGCCTGACGAGGCGCTGGTTTATGACGCTGTACAGCTTTTCGTGAAACAGGCGCAGCGTGTTTACCCAGATTTCAACCTGAGCCAGGAAAATGTGGCCGGTGTGATTCACATCTGCCGGTTAGTCGAGGGGCTGCCACTGGGCATCGAATTGGCTGCTGCCGCCAGCCATGCCTTTTCGCCAACACAAATCGCTGCCCAGATTCAGCAAAATCTGGATTTTCTCAGCAGCCGCGCCCGTGACCTGCCGCCACGCCATCGCAGCATCCGGGCTATGTTCCACCATTCCTGGCAGATGCTGTCCCCCGGCGAACAACAGGTTTTCAGCCAGCTATCGGTCTGCCGCAACGGCTTTGACGCTGCCGCTGCCAGGGCGATCACGGCGGAGGGTACGGCCGTTCTGCACGCCCTGCTGGGTAAATCCCTCTTGCGCCAACCCACTGCCGACCGATATGACATGCACGAGCTGGCGCGCCAGTTTGCCGCCGAATCATTACAACAGGCCGGGTTGGAAACCGAAACCCGGCAGCGTCACGGCGCCCACTTTTGCGCCTATGTGCGGGCACAGGAGGTCGCCCTTAACGGCGTGGACGTGCGGCACGGGCTGGCACAATTGGCCGCCGAACTGGAAAACATCCACGCCGCCTGGGAATGGGCGGTGACGCAGGGGGAGGCGGAATTACTGGCTACGGCCGTGACCGGACTCAGCCTCTATTATCTCTACCAGGGGCCGTTTGCCGTTGGTGTTCTGCTCATGCAGCAGGCCATTGACGCCCTGGCTGAACAAGTCGCGCCCATAGCCCGGCTCAAGCTGCACCTGGCGCTCAGCAGTCTGCAAAACCGGCTGGGCAGCTATGATGATGCCTTAGCCGCCGCCCACAATGCCCTCAGCCATGCCACCGCCCAAACCGACCCGGCCGATCTGGTAGCCGTCCATCTGCAAATAGGGCTGGCTCATTGGCACAAAAGCGAGCACCAGACCGCGCATGACCACCTGGTTGATACCCTGGCCCTGGCCCAAAGATACAGCCTGACGCAACTGGAAGCAGAAATACATACCAGCCTGGGTCTGGTTCATTATTACCTGGGCGATTTTGCCGCCGCCGCTGCCTGTTATGACGCGGCTCTGCCGCTGCACCGACAATCGGGCAACCGTCCCGGCGAAGGGCGCACCCTGCACAACATCGCCATCATCCACCACCATCAGGATGACATTGCCCAGGCCATTGCCCATTATCAACAGGGCTTAACCATTTCGCAGGAAGTACAAGACCAGCAGCGCATTGCCTCCGGGTATCTGGCGGTGGGTAATCTGTATCTGATGCAGGGGGAGTATGACCAGGCGCTCAAGCACCTGGAGCGGGCAGTCTCTATTCGCCACCACATGGGCGACCGGCAGTGGGAATGGGAGCAAATTTATCTGGCGGCAGCGCAGCACCAGATGGGGGATTTGGCAACAGCCGCCCAAACCTACCGGCAAACGATTATGGCGATGCAGGCCCAGGCTGCGCCGCGTAAGGAAGGATGGGCGCTGGCGGGGCTGGCGCTGCTGCAACTCCACCAGGGGGAGGCGGCTACGGCCGTACAAAACAGTGACCGCGCCCTGGTTCTGGCGCTGCCCCACGACCCATACATCGAGGGGGCGGCGCTGACGGCAAAGGGGCAAGGGCTGTTGGCGCTGGGGCGGCTGGATGAGGCTACGGCCGTGTATGAACGGCTGCTGGCATTGCGGCGGCAGTGGGGCGAAGGGACGCGCACGAATGACGCCCTGGCGGGCCTGGCGGCGGTCGCCTGCCGACAGGGCGATGTACGCACCGCCCTCCATCACGTCGAACCTATCCTGGAATTCCTGAAACACAATGAGTTGGACACCGCTGAAGACCCGGCCTTCATCTACCGGACGTGTGTTCACATCTTGCAGGCAGCAGGCGACGGCCGTGCCCACCAGGTATTAGAACAGGCCAGGGAATTTTTGCACGGCCGTGCCGCTTCCTTGCATGACCCCGATGACCGGCAGCGATTTTTGACGGCCGTGGCCGCCCACCGGGCGCTATCAGGTGACGAGGTGAGGGGCGTGGGCTGAGGAGTGTACGGCCGTGACCCTCAGCCACTCCCCCTTAATCCCGCAATCCCATAAAGCAGCTTGTATGTAAGGGGCTACGCCCCTGCTGTGGCCGACGTCCCACTGTACTACATCTGGTCTACAGATCCAGCGTGATCTTCAAAATCCTATCCACCTGGGTCATGATGTCTGGCGGCAAACTGCCGCGTTGACGCAGCAGTCGTGTTTTGGTAATGGCCCGCACCTGACCACCTAAAACGACGGAATCAGCCGTTAAACCGCCCTGTCCGGCCTGGATGAGTAAATTGTTCGGGTAAGCACGTCTCACATTTTCGGCGCTGGTTACGGGTACAACCACGATGACGGAACTGTATTGGTTGATGGCGTCCCGGCTCACCACAACGACTGGGCGAACCCCTGCCTGTTCAGAGCCTTCGGTCGGGTTCAAGCGGGCATCAAACACATCGCCGCGCCTCATGTGGCAACCCGCTCCCCTTCTGCCAGTGCTTCCCAATCACTTTCGGCAAAAGATTCAGCCATCTCTGTTTGCCGCACCTGGTAATCGGTATCCTCGGCCATGGTGGCAAACTGGCGATCAATTTCTTTTCGTTCTAAATCTGCTACAAACTGCTCTAAGGCAGCCACAATCAGGGCGTTTCGGTTGGGCGCCTGCCCAGAATCCACTAATTCCTGGCTCCGTTGCAGTAGATTAACGGGCAACGTAACGGTCGTTCGTACTGTGGCATAGCTACCAGTTATAGGTGTTTGCATATAGACCTCCATCATTTTTGATGCAGAATATGATGCAATTATAGACGTATCACTTGATGATGACCAATGCTATCCGCTGATTTTATGAGTAGGGGCGGAGATGAGAGGGAGTTACGGCCGTGAATCCCCACCCCTCACCCTCAATCCCGACATTTCCACAAAACTGGCTGTACGCCAGGGGCTAATGCCGTGCTAAAACCTGTATCAAAGCCATCAATGCTCTGCGCCTCCGCATCTGCTTCGGTTCCGCTCAGCACAAGTCTGCGTTAATTTCTTTCAGGCCATTTCCTGATAACCGTTTACCGATAACCGATTACTGATGAGCAAGGCCAGCAGCCTCCGCGTGACGGCTTTTGTGTCCGGGCCAATTTCGCCGGGCGGGCCAACGCAGGCGGGGCAGCCGTCGCGGCAGCGGCAGTCGGCTACCAGTTCGCGCGCGGCTGTCAGCAATTCATCATGCAGTTCAAACAAGCGCTGGCTAAAACCAACACCCGCTGCCACCCGTTCATACACCACCACCGTCGGCGCTTGTGTCAAGGGGCTGCGGCTTTCGGCGCTGACTTCAATGTCGCCGGGGTCACACATCAGGTAGAGCGGGGCCAGATTGCGCAGCACGTAGGCCAGCCCACCCAACGCCGACCGCGCCTGCTGCCCCGCTTCCGCCTGGCGATGACAACTGGGGCAGAGGGTGATCAGGTTTTCCGGTTTGTTGGCTTCGCGGTAGTTTTCGTTTTGGCCGGGGATGTAGCCAAATTCGCGGAACGGCCGTATATGATGCACGTGCAATACGGTAGACCCTTCGGGTTTCTGAAAACCCGAAGGGTCTGGCCCACTCGCGCCACACATGCGGCAGCGGTGATTGTCTCGTTCTAACACTGCCCGCCGCGCCGCCTGCCAGTTCGGGCCATAATCATTTGGCCGCAGTAAAATGCCCGCATCGTAAAGCTGTTCCGTCAACTCCTCGCTGAACACCAGCCAATAGCCGCTGGTTTCCAGCACCAGTTCGGGCAACTCAATGGGGCCAAAACCCAACGTTTCGTGCGAATAGCGTTTGATTTTGCGGTAGCCGGTGGCTTTGGTGACCACGGACACATCACCAAAGGCGCGGTAGACGCCGCCCGTCGTCACTTCCACTTCCGGTCGTAGTTCGCGGATGGTGCTGCCGATGCTGGCACGGGTATAGTAATCTACCTCCACCGGGCGGGCATAGGCGATACGGCCGTCCCAATCCAACCGTTCCACCAGATACGTGCGCGCCTGGTGCATGTAAATGGCGTCTTCATACACCATCACCGGCGCCGTCTCCAGGTCAATTTCGCCGATGACTTCGGGGTGGCCAGGCGCGTCCACATCTTGAATGACAACGGTATCATCGCCGCTGGTGCGCAGGGAAACGGCCGTGGCTGGCGCGCCATCCCCCAACCAGTGATATTGGTTGCGCGTTTCGTGTAATACTCCCTCCGCCTGCAAAATGGGCAGGAGTTCATCCACCGGGCCATGATTGCCAAACGCTTCCCCCTGCTGCCAGGGCAGTTCATAGGCGGCGCACAGCAGATGTTTGACCAGGATGCGTAAATTGTCCGGGTTGGTCAGGGCGTGTTCTGGTGACCGGCCAAAGAGGTAGCGCGGATGGCCGCAGATGTATTGGTCCAGCGGATTGTTCCCGGCTATGAGCAGCGCCGCCGATTGCGCCGCCCGCCGCCCGGCGCGCCCCGCTTGCTGCCAGACGGAAGCGATGGAACCGGGGTAGCCGGTGATGATGGCCGCATCTAGTTCGCCAATATCAATGCCCAATTCCAGCGCATTGGTTGCCACCACGCCGCGTAAAGCGCCGGTGCGCAGGCCATGTTCAATTTCGCGCCGTTCCAGGGGCAGGTAGCCGCCGCGATAGCCGGTGACGCTGGTATTGTCCTGCCCGGCGTATGCCAATTCATCCTGCAAATAACTCAACAGCAGTTCCACCGTGCTGCGGGCGCGGGCAAAAACGATGGTCTGGATGTCTTGCTGCAAGAAGGTGATGGCGGCGTCGCGGGCAGCCATGACGGTGCTGGCGCGCAGCCCCAGCTCTTCGTCAATGATGGGCGGGTTGTAAAGGATGAACTGTTTTTCACCGGTGGGCGCGCCGTTTTGCGATTCATCTACCAGGCTGAACGGCCGTTCGACCAGACGTTCAGCATGTTCCTTCGGGTTGGCAATGGTGGCTGAGCAGCAAATGAACTGGGGGTCGCTGCCATAAAAACGGCAGAGGCGCTGCAAGCGGCGCAGCACGTTGGCGATGTGGCTGCCAAAGATGCCACGATAGGCGTGAATCTCGTCCAGCACCACAAATTCCAGATTGGCGAACAGATCGCGCCAGGTGGTGTGGTAGGGCAAAATGCCGGCGTGCAGCATGTCCGGGTTGCTGATGAGGATGCCGCCACTTTGCCGGATTTTGCTGCGCTGGCTGCGCGGGGTATCGCCGTCGTAGCTATGGGCGGGGATGGGCAGTTTGCCGGATTGGATGACGGCCGTTGTCTCCGCCAACTGGTCATGGGCTAATGCTTTGGTGGGAAACAGGTAAAGGGCGCGGGCGGATGGCCGTGCCAGTAACCGCTGCAACACGGGCACGGTGTAACAGAGCGATTTGCCGGAAGCGGTGCTGGTAGCAATGACGACATTTTCGCCTTGTGACACGGCCGTAATCGCCGCCGCCTGATGGGTGTAAAAGCTGTCCACGCCGCGCGCCGCCAGCCCGGCGCGCAGCCGTTCATCCAGGGAGAAGGGCAGGTCGGCCGTGCGCGACGGCCGTGCCCGCAATCGTTCCCAGGCGACCACGTTGGCCATAAAGTCGCGGTTGAGGCGTAGAGAGGTCAGTAGTTCAGGCAGGTTCATTAGGATGGAGATTAGGAGATTGGGAGATGGGGAGATTGGGCAAGCCTTCAATCTGCCAATCTCTCAATCTCAATCTTTTTCACTGTCAGCCAATTCTTCAGATTCATCAAGTATACGATTATAACGAATTTGTAATGGCGGTCAGGTGAAAGCCAACGGCCGTCCTTCAACCACCAGGCAGTGAAACAGGTGCGAGAAGAGGATTTGGGAACATGTGGCTGCGGTTGACCAAAAGTTTGCGTAAGCGATATAATAAAATTCATTGACCTGGTATTGGAAGAGTGGGTCAACCGCAGCCATTGAGATGTCTGAAACAATTTAAGGAGGGTCGCCCTTTTTACACCTTACCCCGCCCCTCACCAAATCGTGTTGTGTAGTCATGTTTAGACGAAAAAAAACAGCAGCAAAACCAATTGCTCCGGATGAAGGGGCGTTGTTGGTGTTTGGCCCACAATCAACTATTCCGGTGGCGCGGGTGGTGCTGAATGGCTACAGCATTGAGCAAAGTAAATCGTTGGGGCGGTATGGGGCCATGTGTAGTTTCAAAATAGTCGAGGGGGATTTGTGGGCGGAATGGCACGCGCAAACACAATTAATTTTGCGAGGCCAGGCGGGGGATGAAGCCTTCATCAAGATTACGGCGCTGCCCGTAGAAGAGGACAGTTACGGTCTGATTGAATTTATTCAGTAAGAATGGAGTGCCCGGCGCCACACACGCAAAAACCCCGACGAAACATCGGGGTTTTTTGATCCTCATCATCTGCAATCGAAAACCTCCCCGTCGGCTCACGGCTCACGGCTCACGGATTACGGCTCACGCCTCACGAGTGCTTTTTCCCGAAACTCGGCCCAGAGCGCCTGATACGCTTTGGCAGCGGCTGAGCGAGGGGCGAAGGCGGGCAGCGGCTGCCGGTGCAGCCCCATTTGCTCGATGTGGGAAAGAGCGGGGATGGGGGTGTGCAGGGTGTGTGGGTATTGCCGGTAAACGGCCGTGGCTACTTCCCGATGTAGTTTGCGGCGGGCATCCACCATAGAGAGGAAGGTGTATACCTTCTGTGTATCGTGCCCCTGCTTTTCCATGAAACGCATCATTTGCGCATGGGCGTTCACAGACAGCGTGGTGGGGATAAGGGGGATCAGCAGCCGGTCGGCGGCCGTGAAAATGTTTTCGGCCAGCAGGTTTAGCGTAGGAGGGCAATCCAGGAAGATGAAATCATATTCTTGATACAAAGGGCTGAGGATACGCGCCAACCGTTTTGTTGGTTTCTTTTTGTCGCTGAAGGACACATCCAGGCTGCGATAGCTGAGGTCGGCGGGCAGCAAATCCAGCCGCTCATAATCGGTGGCTTTGATGCTGCGGCTAATGGCGTTATGGGCGGTGTTTAATTGGCGCGCATCCTTGATTACTTTGGGTTTGATGCGGAAGTAGAAGGTGCTGGCCCCCTGTGGGTCGAGGTCACACAGGAGGGTGACGTGCCCATCCTGGGCGGCCAGATAGGCCAGGTTCACGGCCGTGGTCGTTTTGCCCACACCGCCTTTGTGGCTGTAGAGGGCGATGACGGCCGTCATCTCTCCTCCATCTTGAACAACTGCTTGAAGAGACGCCGGTTATCTGGAGTGGCAAATTGGGTGAAGGCGGCGCTGAATCTTTCCCTGGCCTGTGCTCGTTCCTGGTGCAAATGGGACACCAGCGCCCCCACCGCCAGCAGGGCGGGGCGGGATTCGGGCAAGGGCAGTTCCTCGGCCAATCGCAGCAAATAGGCCTCTTGCACATGCAGGTCGTTGATGTCGCCCAGGTTGCTTTGTAATGTTTTAAGTTGGCCGATAAGCAGCGCCATTTCTTCAGGCGGGAAGAGGGTGGTAAAAAATTCCAGCAGGTAGCGCAGCTTTTTACATTCGATGCGCAGCGCGTGCATCTCCGCCTCGTTGCCGCTGATCAAGATTTTTTGGCCTTGTTTAATGATGCGCCGGTAACGTTTGTAGATGCGCTGCTGCGCCAGCGGCAGGATGGGGATAGCAGCGGCGTCATCATCTGGGGTGCGCAGGAAGGTTTCCCAATCGGCCATGATTTGGGTGTAGGTGGGGGAGCGGAGGGCGGTCACGGCCGTGCGCAATGCCTGTTTCCGTTTTTGGCGCAAGTAGGCGTACAGGGGGGCCATGTCGTCTTGTAAAAAGTCGGGCAGCATGGCCCGATAGGTGGGTTCGGCCAACAAGTAGACATCCAGATCACGCAGGTCATTTGTCCATTGGGCAATGGTTTTCAGGTCGGCGCGGAAACGGGCCACCACATCCGGCGGCAGCACGTCCTTGAACTGGCTGATGGCGGAGCGGGTGCGGCGCAAGGCTACGCGGAAGTCGTGCAAAAATTCGGTATCAATGTCCTGGGGAATGTAGGGGGCATTGGTCTGGATGATTTCCAGTTCGGCTTGCAGCAGTTGTTTGAGGGCGGCGGGCGCGGGCATAGCCGGGTCGAGTGTCAGCCGGGGTTTGGCGGTGTAGTCGCCGGGTGTTTTGCCCACGGCCGTCAAAATCCGTTCATACCATTCGAGGGGGGTAACGGCCGTGGCCCCCTGTTCCACCAGCCATTGCCCCACCTGTTCCGTCTCGGTTTCGTAGCCACGCAGGGGCAGCAGGCGGGCGCAGGTAGACAGGGGAGGGGCGTTGGCGTGGGACGGCCGTATCGTTTCCAGCACCAGCCGCGCCACCGTCTTCTCATCGTCGTTCAACACGCGGTATGGGGCGCGGTTGGTGTAAATTTCGGCCTGGGGCAGCAGGGCGCGCACATCTAGCAGCGGCGCAATGCGTTCCCGGATTTCCCCCTCCGGCAAATGCCAGGCAAAGGTAGGGCGCTGGCGCAGTGGCGCTTTGGGGCTGTCCACGGCAGCCGCAAGATCAGCCAGGTAAATGGTGCGTTTGTTACTGATTAGCGCCAACGATTGCTCGTACAGCCGCCAGTCAAACGAATCATAAAAGGCGTCGTGGCTATGGTGGATCGTTTCAGGGTGGAGAGTAAACAGACCAGAGGCGATCTGCGTCTCAGCCGTTATAGGCACATTATCCGGTAAACAACACAGTAACTGCTTCATCATGATGGGCGTAGCCCGGCGTTCATTTCTTCTTTGACTTTTTAGACTTTTCCTTCCGTTCTTTTTCTTTCTTCTTCTTTTTCTTGCCCTTTTTCTTGCCTTTTTCCTTACCCTTATCCGTATCCTTGTCTTTCTTCTCCTTCTTCTTTTTACCACCGTCCTTGCCGGCTTTCTTCTCTTTTTTCTCTTCTTTTGCCGGGGCTATTGGGGGCAGTGATTCAATGGCGATAGGGGGGGGTGAGGCGACGGCCGTGTCCCCCCTCGCCAGCGCCTCTTCCGGGAAAATTGTGAGACGGCCGTTGCGGAACCGACCCTGCCAATGTTTCACCTGATTCTCCGTCAGCCCTGTTTTGGCCGCCGCTTCTGCCAGCGTAGCGCCATCAGCCAGCGCCAGCACTGCCTGTGCCCGCTGGCTGTGCGGCGCTTTCCCTGCCGTCACCCGTTCACAAACCGCCCGCTCCTCAGCCGCTAATACCAATTGCTCATTCTGCTGCTCGTCCATGTTTTTATCCTTTGTCCCTGGTCATTGGGGGATTAGAGATTGGAGATTAGGAGACTGAGAGATTACCCTTTCACCTCATCACCCCATCACCTGCTCACCTATCATATCCCATCTCTCAGGAGAGGGCACGTCATGCAGTGGCCGCCACCGCGCCCTTTGCCCAGTTCAAACCCGTCAAACGTCAAGACTTCAATGCCCGCGTCGCGCAGTTTTTGATTGGTGTAGGTGTTTTTGGAATAGGCGATGACCACACCCGGTTCCAGCGCCACCACGTTGTTGCCATCGTCCCACTGCTCACGCGCCGCCTGGTAGTCGTCGCCGCCGGTGGTGATGACGCGCAGTTTGGACACTTGCAGCGCGTCAGCCACCGCGCCCAGAAAATCGGCTTCGCGGCGCACGTCAAACGTGCCCGGCTTTTCACCGGGGCGCAGGCTGTACGCCTGAATTTGCGCCACCACGTTGGGGTAAATAGTGACGGCGTCGCGGTCGAGCATGGTGAAGACGGTGTCCAGGTGCATATGCGCCCGATCTCTGGTGAGTTGGGCGACGATGATGCGCTCGGCGGCTTCTTTTTTGAAGAGGGCGCGGGCGAGCTGCTCCACCATTTGTACGGTGCTGCGTTCGCTAACGCCAATCAGCACGGTCTTATTACCAATGGGCATCACGTCGCCACCTTCCAACGAGGCCCGGCCAAAATCTTCCAGGTCAAACTGGTCATCGTCCCCGGCGGGGGGGTACCAGAATTCAAAACCGGCGCCGCGAAACATCGGATGGAAGCGGTAGATGAGGCCGACGTGGATCGCTTCCTGGTGGCGGGCGCGCCAGTACATGGGGTTGACGGAGACGCCGTTGTAAATCCAGCAGGAGGAGTCGCGCGTGAAGAGGGTGTTGGGCAGGGGAGGCAGGATGAATTCGTTGGCGGCGGTGGACACGGCCGTGAGCGACCGTTTGCTCATCTCATCCAGATTCAGTCGGTGGATTTCCGCCCGTGCCAGCCCGCCGATCAGGTGTTGCGCCAGCCGGTTAACCGGCATCTCCATCAGATATGCGCGGAATTCATTCACCAGTGAAACGCCGACTGTGAGTTCGGTTACTTCACGGTTAATCACCCGCCGCCGCACCGCTTCACTGGTGGCCAACGTTTCGGCCAACAATTCTTCCAGGTAAAATACTGCCACACCCCGGCTGCGCATGATCTCCACAAAGGTATCATGTTCTTGCTGGGCGCGTTCTACCCAGAGTACATCATCAAAGAGCAGTTCGTCGTGGTTGGAGGGGGTGAGGCGGCACAGGCTCAGGTCAGGCCGGTGTACCATTACTTTGCGCAGGACGCCGACTTCGGAATGAACGCCAAATTGTGTCATTTGTTTCACCTCGTCATGCTCGTTACAGGTTGGTGATACGGCCGTCAGAGTGTATCTCGTTCTGGCAGTGGCAGGCAAGGGTCAAAACCCTTGCCTGCCACTGCCCTACCAGTACAATGGAGCGCATGATTGTGATTAGCCATTTGCAGAAGGTGGATGGGGCGACGACGCTGTTGGAGATGGAGACATTGACGGCAGCCGCGGGGGAGATCACGGCCGTGACCGGACTCACCGGCGTCCATAAGTCCACCTTCCTGGATCTGCTCACCGGCAAGATTCAGCCAACGGCGGGTACGGTGCGGCTGGCAGGCATCAACCCCTGGCAGGATCGGGCAATGTTTGCCCGGCAGGTGGGGGTGCTGGCGGCCGAAAATGGTCTTTATCCCCGGCTGTCGGCGCGGCAAAATCTGACCTTTTTCTGCGATTTGTATGGGCTGCCACACGGCCGTGCCGATGCCATGCTGCAACTGGTGGGGCTGCAAGACCAGGCAAAGGTACAGGCGGAGAAGTTGTCCCCCGGTCTGGCGCGGCGGCTGGCAATGGGGCGGGCGCTGCTGCACCAGCCGCAGGTTTTGCTGCTGGTAGAGCCTTTTGCGGAGTGTGACCTGGCTTCCACCAGCTTGTTGGAGCGGTTGATTCGGGTGACGGCAGCCAAGGGCACGGCAGCGGAGGGCACGGCCGTGCTGCTGATTAGCCGGGACCTGGCGGGGTTACGGCCGTTGTGCCAGACGGTGGTGGAGATGGAAAACGGCCGTGTGGCCCAACAATATCGCCCGGAAGAGCGCGAGAGCCAAGCCAACCTGCCCTTCAAAATTCCGGCGCGCCTGGAAGACAAGGTGGTATTGGTAAACCCGGCCGATATTGTGTATGTGGCGGCCGAGGAGGGGCGCACGGTATTGTGTACACCCGACGGCCGTATTCCCACCCACCTGACGCTGAACGAAGTGGAGCAGCGGCTGGCGCGCAGCGGCTTTTTCCGCGCCCATCGCAGCTACCTTGTCAATGTGCAGCACATCAGCGAGGTGATCGCTTATACCCGCAACAGCTATACATTGATTTTGCACAATGGCGGGGGCGACGGCCGTATTGAAATCCCCCTCAGTAAAACGGCTGCCCGCGATTTGCGGGAGATGTTGGGGTATTAAATACCCTCCATTCGCCCCCTATTTGCCGCCATTCACCCCCGTTTTCCGCCTTTTAGCCCAAAATTGCTGCGTGGCTCTCCTGAAACTGCTACTGTATGGGCAGTAGACAAGGTTTCGATGAATTTGTGAAAATCAAAACGTACGCAGATGGCACAGACTGTTTCATGGCTCTCATCTGCTTCTGTACAGGTTCTTCATAATTCATCCTTCATAATTCATAATTCGTTTGAGGAGTGCATGACATGAGTGATTACAAGCTGAAAAAAGGTGAAAATAAAAGCCGCATCATCGCAGCGGCGGCTGTCGTGGCCGTTGTGATTTTGGGCGGGGCGTTTATGTCAACTGATGGCGTCACGGCCGTGTGGCTGCTGGCGGCGTTGTACATGCTGGGGCCATTGGCGGCGGCGGTGTTGGTACGGCCGTTGCAGAATGATGGGTGGTTGTTCATTACCGCTACCATTTTATCTTTGGGCATTGTCTTGCCCTGGTCATTCATTAACCCGGCGCAGTGGGCGACCGTTTATTTGCCGGAATTGGGCTTTTGGGCCAACCTGCTGTTTCTGATTCTGCTGATAACATCGGTTGGCGCGGGCCAGCCGCCGCGCAAACTGTGTTGGGCGCTGACTGGCTTTTACCTGCTCATCCTGCTGGCGCTGCCGCTGGTACTTTGATCCGCAAAGGGCCGCGAAGGAGGGGCGAGGCAGTTGGGATAAAAATTGCAGGTAAGGACAGTTGATTTCCCAACTGCCTCGCCCCTACACCTTTACCTTTTTGCGCTTTTGCGTTGAAAAAATCGTTAGGAGTAACCATGAGCGAAACCATTACAGCCAGACATCCGGGCCGATGGCAGCTACGGTGGGCGGTAACGCGGCAGGAGATCGCCAACATTGCCCGCCACCCCTATTACGTGGTGTCGTTTGCCATTCCCATTTTTATGTCGCTGGCATTTGCCCTGTTTGTATCCGCCCTGGGCGAGACGGACGAACTGATTGTTGCCGTATACGATGCGGGCAATTCCGACTGGGCGGCGACGGTGGCCCAATGGGAGGTTGTGACGGTGCAGATGGTGGCGTCGGAAACGGCCGTATTCGCCGCCCTCGAAGATAAAGCCACCGCCGGTATCCTCATTCCCGCCGGGTTTGACACGGCCGTGGCTGCCGGGCAATCACCTGAATTGTTGGTTTATGTCAACAAAGAGGCGCGCAATGATCATATTGCCACGTTCACCCGGCAGTTGAGCGACGCCCTGTGGACAATGGGCGAGAGACCGCCCCCGGCTGTGATCAACTGGCAGGAAGCCAATGTCCGCGCCGCCGCCCTCACCTTTTCGGTGGAGGAGTACATCGTGGTCATCTTTATCATCCTGGGCATTTGTATGACCACCATGGGCATCCTGGCGCAAACCATTGTCGAAAAACGGGAGACGGGGTCACTGCCGGCGCTGCTGGCCTCGCCGCTGAGCTTTGGCGATTTGTTGTGGGGGCAGAGTACGGCCGTATTCCTCTACACCATGCTGCTCAGCGCCGTTTTACTGGCGCTGAACGGCGGGTGGGTGGGCAATGTGCTGGTCACGGCCGTGTCCATCATCCTGACCACCTTTTCCCTGTTGGGGCTGGGGCTGTTTTTTGGCCTGTGGTCACAATCCAAAAACCAGTGCAATGCCTACACTGGCGTCCTGGGTATTGTGCTGGTCATTCCCAGTTGGTTTGCTTTAGTACCGCCGGACAATTTGTCGCTGCCGCTGACGGCCGTGCTGCGTCTGCTGCCCACCACCTACCTGGTGGAACTGCTCAACCAATCATTGAACGGCACCGCTACCTGGGCTACGGTCTGGGTGAACCTGCTGGTATTGTGTCTGTTTACGGCCGTCTTCTTTGGCCTGGTGCGCTGGCGTTTGCAGCGGCAGCCGGTGTGGTAGCCCGATTTTCCAAATCGGGTGGCGATTTAGAAAATCGCCTTACAGGAGACAATCATGATCGAAATCAAAAACCTGAAAAAGTATTACGGCGAAAATGGCGCCATTAAAGCGGTAGATGATGTCAGCTTTCTTTGCCCGGATGGGCAGATCACGGGGCTGCTTGGGCCGAATGGGGCGGGCAAAACAACCACGCTGCGCATGATCACCGGGCTGATAAAACCGGGGCAGGGCACGGTGGTGGTAGACGGCCGTGACGTAACCCGTGAACCCGGCAAAGTGCGTCAGCTATTAGGTGTGCAGGCCGACGCCACCGGCGTCTATCCCAGGCTGACGCCGCGGGAACAGTTTCGGTTTTACGGCCGTTTCTATGGCCTACGTGGCAAAAAGCTGGAAGAACGGGTGCAGGCCGTCATAGACGAACTGCACATGCAGGACATTGCTGACCGCCAGGCGGAAGGGTTCAGCCGGGGGCAGCGGCAAAAGATCGTCCTGGGCCGGGCGCTGGTGCATAACCCGCCCAACATCCTCATGGACGAACCCACCAACGGCCTGGACGTGATGGCCGTGCGCCAGACCCGCGACACCATTCAGGCCATGAAAAAACAGGGGCGCTGTGTGCTGTTCAGTACGCACTACATGGACGAAGCCGAACGGCTGTGTGACAACATCGCCATCATCGTTGGCGGCCAAATTGTGGCCGTTGGCTCCCCCGAACAACTGATGCAACAAACCGGGCAGTCGCGCCTGGAAGATGCCTTTGTGTCCCTGGCTGGCCGGGAACATCTTACCTATTCGGACTACGGCAAACAACCGGCTGACAATCCGGCGCTGCCGGTAATGGGAGATTAGAGATTGGAGATTTTGCAATCTCTAACCTCTAATCTCCAATCTCCTTTGGAGTAAACATGAACTACTTAAACATCTGGTACAAAGAAATTTTGGAATTACTGCGCAACCGGAAGGCGCTGCGCGACACGCTGCTCATTCCGTTGATCCTGGGTGTGTTTTATGCAGTTTTGAACCCCATGCTGGGGGAAATGATTAACCGGCGCAGTGAGGCTGTCATCGTTTTGCCGGTGCAAGGGTTGGCATATGCCGACCCGGCTTTTGTGGAGACGTTTGCGGCCCATGGCATTCAGTTAAAACCGTTTGCCGGGGATATGGAAACGGCCGTGCGTGAAGCCAGAGAAACGGCGGGCATCATCTTCAGCGAAGGATTCAGCGAGAATGTTGCCAGCGAAGCCGACGCCAACCTCATCCTCTATATGAATCCGACGGCGGGTGGCCCCTTTGGCGGCAACATCTCCCTCAGCCGCATTGAACTGGCGCTGAGCGCCTACAATCAACAACTCACGGTGCAGCGGCTGGCCGTGCGCGGCGTGGACGCCACCATCCTGACGCCGGTGCAGTTAACGGCCGAAGACCTTTCCACCGCTGCCCAGCGCGCCGGAGCTACGGCGGCCCTCTTTCTGCCCATGTTGGTAGCCATTGGCGCCATCAACGGCGGTTCGTTTATCGCCATTGACGCCACCGCCGGGGAGAAAGAGCGGGGCACATTGGAGGCGCTGCTGATCACCCCCGCTTCGGATGTGCAGATTTTTGTGGGGAAATTGCTGGCGGTGTTTACGGTCACGGCCGTGCCCATTGCCCTGACACTGCTCGGATTTTGGGCAGGTACGGCCTTTTTGCCCTCGTCCATGACCGGCGGTGTTGGCCCGCTGCCGCTGGACGTGATCGTCAAGGCCATTCTCATTACCCTGCCGCTGGCGCTCTTTGCCAATGTGCTATTGATGATTTTGAGCATTCGCACCAAGGGGTTCAAAGAAGCGCAGTCGGCGATGACGCCGGTGACGTTTGGCGTGATTTTTGTGGCCATGGCCGCTGCCTTTGTGCCGCCGACACAGAGCGTCTTGTTCCTGATTCCCATTTATGGCACGTCGGCGGTGGTGGGGGTGCTGGCGCAAAGCGGCGTTATCCCGGCCAATGCCATTTTGTTTAGCGTGGTGGGCAGTCTGGTGGCCACGGCCGTTGTCACCCTCATTGCCCTGCGCCTGTTTAACCGGGAGCGGTTGCTTTACAGCATGTAGACAGAAGATGGCAGGTGGCAAGTAATTATCTGCCACTTGCCACCTGCTACTTGTCGCCATCAGATAATTGGTAGCTTCTCTTCGATTTCTTTTTCTTTCAGAGCCAACGGCCGTTCCCCCGCCAACATACCCCGCACTACCAATACCCCACCGCCGCCAATGAGCAGCAGCGCACCCAACAGGCTGACGCCGCCGGAGAGGACGGTGGTCATCATTACAAACAGACCGGCCGCCAGGAAACTGATGATCGTTCCGGCTTTTACCAGCCCCGGTTTTTGCGCCAGATGACCGCACACAATCAAAGCCAACCCGGTACTCAACGGCAGCGCCGGCCACAACACCGCCCAGGCGTCCCACCAGCCGGTCACGGCCGTGAACTGCAACACCAGCCCCAATACGCCAATTTTAATGGCCGGGATGAGAAACCAGACGATGCGCATGAAAACGGCCGTAGCCGCAAAACCAAACGCCAGCGCCAGCAATATCATCGGCCAGAAAGTAGCCCAGGCCCCCCACCAGAAAACGCCCTCCCACAACAACAGCAGGCTGACCATGAGAATGGGGAAACCGGGGATAAAGAGGGGCGCCAACCGGCGCGGATTGCCGGCCAGAAAGGGGGCGGCGACAAAGGCCATGCCAACGGCCGTGATCCACAACGGCCACAATTCCACCCGAAACCCCACCCAGCGTAAAATCGTGTTGTTCAACAACGCCAGGCCACCCACCAGCATCAGCCCCAAACCTATCACATTTGTCGTTCGTCTATTCACAACCATCACGTGTACTCCTTTTTGCATTGCGTTCGTAGTAGGCGATTTATCGCCTTCTGATGGCGATAAATCGCCTACTACGAACAAAGAATTTCAGTTGTGAATAGGGTATGGATTGGACACGGCCGTTGCCTATCCCCCACCTAACTGTTAGCTAACAAAACACCTGGCAGGTCTGCCAGACCTGTCAGGTGTTAATCTACAAATATCGCCATGAGGGAAAAGATGAAGGAGGTGACGAGGGAAATACGGCGCAGACGGCCGCCGATGGCCTGGCTCCACTGGGCCGTCTGTCCTTGCGTGGCTCTATTGATCGTGTACCAGATAACGCCGATGATCAAGAAAATCTCCAACGGCCACAGAAAGGACCATTGGTGCCAGTTATCGGTGAGGTTGAAATACATGAGCATAAAACCATTGCCCAGGAAAAAACCGGTGGGAATGAACAGCCAGATGACGCGCGTTTTGTGCATGATGTGGGCGAACCCGGCCGCTATTAACAACAGTTCCACCGGCCAGGCGTGGCCAAAGTTGCTGTTAGTCGCCCCCATCAGCATCACCAGCAGCAGATTGCCCATGATGAATATGGCGATAGCGGTTGCCATAGCGCCGGCGACCCCTTTGCCGGTGAGGGGAGGTGTGGTGACGGTGGGCACAAGGGGTGCGCCAGTGCCCGGCGCAGTCGTAGTGCCCGTGCTGCCTATCATGGCTTCTTGCTCTTTCAACACCGCTACCTGTGCTGTCCATACTTCGTCCCGTGTCGCCGTTGTATTGGCAGCCGCAAAAGCGGCCTCTTTTAACCCGGCGCGTGATGGCCCGGAATAAACGGCGACCGATTCGGATGGGGCGTCTGGCGTGGTAAAGGAAAGCGGCAGCGAAATGTACTCTGGCGGGGTGATGTCCGACTCCTGGGCTGCCTGGCGCAGCGCCGCCGCCATCTCCGCGGCGCTCTGGTAGCGGTCTTCCGGCGCTTTGGCCAGCGCCTTCAGCACAATGCGCTCAAACGGTTCGGGGATGGTCGGTTCCGTGTCGCGGGGCAGCGGCAGGGGGTCATTGACGTGTTTCATCAAGATCGCCAACGGTGTATCGGCGTCATAGGGCGGTTGGCGGGTCAACATTTCATAAAAGACCACGCCCAACGAGTAGAGGTCGCTGCGAGCGTCGCTCACCCCTTTCAAGCCCTGCTCCGGGGCCATGTAATTCAGCGTGCCCAGCAGCGCCCCGGAGACGGTGTGCCGTGTGCCACCCACAATCTGGGCAATGCCGAAGTCGGCCAGCACCACCTGCCCGCGCCGGGTGAGCAGGATGTTGGCCGGTTTGATGTCGCGGTGGATCATGCCTTCCTGGTGGGCGTAGGCCAGTCCATCCAACACATCGAGCAGGATGCGCACCATTTCGCCAGTGGGCATCGTTTCGCCGCGCACGCGGTATTCGTTCAGGCGGGCGTGTAGGGTGTCGCCGTCTAGCAGTTCCATGACCATGTAGGGGATGTCATCCTGGGTGTCAAAGTCGAACACCTGAATGATGTGCGGGTGACGCAAATTGGCGACCGCCTGCGCTTCGCGGCGAAAACGGCCGAGGAAGGTTTCATCTTCCACCAGGTCTGAGCGCAGTACCTTGATGGCGACGAAACGGTCTAGCTGCGGGTGGTAGCCACGATAGACGCGGGCCATGCCGCCGCTGCCTAATGGTTCTAAGACGCGATATTTGCCGAGTGTTTGTCCTGCTAGAGATGAGGCTGCCATAGGGCGTGGTCCATGTTGATTATTGTGATTAGAGATTAGAGATTGCCAATCTCCAATCTCACCCGTTATTCTACGGCCATATCCCTCCCCCTGCCTAACTGCCAGCTAACAACCGGCTATCAAACCATCAGCTTGTAACCACGGCCGCGTATGGTGAGCAGCAGTTGGGGGGCGGCGGGGTCGGCTTCCAGCCGGGTGCGCAGGCGGCGCACCAGGTTTTCAATCTGGTAATCGTAGACGCCGCTCTGGTATTCGGGCCACACGGCCGTGCCGATGTCATCCTTAGCGCAAACTTCGCCGCGCCGGGCAAACAGGTAGGCCAGCAAATCAAACTCTTTGGGGGCCAGCGTCACCAGTTGCCGATTTACACGCACTACCCCGGCAATCACGTCCACTTCCAGTTCTGGCAGCGCCGTTTCCTGAGTGGTCACTTCCGGGTCGCGGAAGGTGAAGACCACATCGCCGACCTTGATCTGGTCGCCATCGCGCAACTGCATGGGGCCGTGAATCCGCTCGCCGTTAAGGAAGGTGCCGTTGGTGCTGCCCAAATCTTCCAGCAGCGCCCGCCAGCCCTGGCGCATGACGCGGGCGTGTTCCCGCGACACGCGCGTGCTGCTGATGACAATATCATTTTCCACGGCGCGACCAATGATCACGGCCGTGCTGCTCAACACATGCTGCCGTCCGGTCGGGTCTATGAGGGAGGGGGCTTCTTTACTCATGGTTGCTGTCCGGCACAAGGCTACGCGGTTCAAGAAAAGTTGTCAATGAATTAGAAGATTGGGCACGGCCGTATCTTTCTGCTACCATTCCCTCATGCGGCGAATCCTGGCACTGGTAAGCAGTTTCGGGTTGTTGTGCTGGCTGGCTCTGTTGTTGCGAGAAGCGGTTTTAGCCGCGCCTGTTCCGGTTTCGGTAACCGGTGATCGGTTATTGGTAATCGGTGAACAAGAGCAATTGGTCGTTGACCATTTTCCATTGACCATTGACCATTCCCCTTTAACGATAACAATTCCTTATACCATTTACCTACCCCTCCTCTTCACACCGCCGCCGCCTTTACCGCCGCCGCTGCCGCCGCCGGTTCCGTATTCCGCCACGCCACCGATTGACTTTACGGCCGTGCGCGCCGACCTCCAGGAGCAAGGGCTAGACCTGGCCTTCAACAAAATTGGCTTCCACACCGCCTTTTCTGACTACAATGCCCAGTTGCAGCAATGGATGGCGGCGCTGGATGCGGCCGGCGTACCCTTTGTGGTTAAGAGTGTGGACAATGCCCAACCATTGGTATACGCCCAACAATTGATGCAGCAGAGCGGCGTACCCCACATTCTGATCTACCGGCGCAGCAGCCCGGACTATGACTTGCCCAACTATAACCTGCCGCCAGACGTGGCTGCCCAGGAGCATTGGGCGCGGCACATGGCCGTCTGGCCGCAAGAGTTGGACCCCAGCCTGGTGTGGATTGAGACGGTGAACGAGGTGGATAAAAATCGCACCCCCTGGCTGGCCGAATTTGCTCTGGAAACGGCGCAGTTGGCGCTGGCGGATGGTTATAAATGGGCTGCCTTTGGCTGGTCGAGCGGCGAGCCGGAGCCGATCCACTGGGCGCACCCCACCATGCGCCAATTCCTGGAACTGGCGGCGGAACATCCCGACCGGTTAGCCATTGCCCTGCACGAATACAGCTACGAGGTGGACGATATTGGTCGCTGGTATCCGTATCTGGTGGGGCGCTTTCAGTTATTGTTCCAGGTGTGTGACGCCTACGGCATTGAGCGGCCCACGGTGCTGATTACGGAATGGGGGTGGGTGTATAACCATGTGCCGCCGCCGGAAATTGCCATGCAGGATATTCAATGGGCCTCGTGGCTGTATGCGGCCTATCCACAGGTGAAGGGGGCGGCGCTCTGGTATCTGGGCGGCGGTTTTGGCGGCATCGCCAATGAGGCCGCCTTGCTCATCGGGCCGGTGGGGGATTACGGCCGTAGTCACTACTTCGCCTACACCCCCGGCATCGGCATGATTGACCCCACCCTGTTTGCGCCGGATTGAAGTAAAAAAGAGACGGCCATACCCCTGCACGGCCGTCTCTCGGATTACGGTTTACAGATTACGGTTTACGAATTAATCCCCCACCGCCGCCGCCTGCGGCACAAACACCTGGTTAAACTGCGCCTCCTCCGTCGAGCCTTTCAGCGCCGCCGTGGATGCCAGCCCCCCGGTGACTACCTGCTGAATTTCATCAAAATAACCGGCGCCCACAAAACTCTGGTGTTTGATGGCCCGGAACCCCTCTTTCTCCATAGCAAACTCTTTCTCTTGCAGGCGGGAGTAACCGGCCATGCCTTCTTCCTGGTACGCCTGCGCCAGTTCAAACATGCTGGCGTTAAGCGAATGGAAACCGGCCAGCGTCACAAACTGGAATTTGTAGCCCATCTCGCCCAATTCCTTCTGGAAGTTGGCAATCGTCTTTTCATCCAGTTTGAGTTTCCAGTTGAAGGAAGGTGAGCAGTTGTAGGCCAGCATCTTGCCAGGGAATTGGGCGTGAATGGCCTCCGCAAACTGCCGCGCTTCCTCTAGGTCAGGTGTAGACGTTTCACACCAGATCAGGTCCGCATAGGGCGCATAAGCCAGGCCGCGGGCAATCGCCATCTCAATGCCGCCGGTAATGTGATAGAACCCTTCGTGGGTGCGTTCGCCGGGAATGATGAAGGGCTGGTCTATCGGGTCAATGTCGCTGGTGATTAACTGCGCCGAGTCAGCGTCGGTGCGGGCGATGAGAACGGTGGGCACGCCCATTACGTCGGCTGCCAGCCGCGCCGCTACTAACTTCTGGATAAATTCACGGGTGGGCACCAGCACCTTGCCGCCCATATGCCCACACTTTTTGGCCGAGGAGAGCTGGTCTTCAAAATGCACGCCGGCTACGCCGGCTTCAATCATCATCTTCATCAATTCGTAGGCGTTCAAATTGCCGCCAAAACCGGATTCGGCGTCAGCAACAATGGGCGCGTACCAGTAGGTGCCGTTTTTGCCATCCATATGGTAAATCTGGTCGGCGCGCTGTAAGGCGGCATTGATGCGCTTTGCCAGATTGGGGGCGCTGTCGGCCGGGTAGAGACTCTGGTCGGGGTAGGTTTGCCCGGACAGATTGGCGTCGGCGGCTACCTGCCAGCCGCTCAGGTAAATGGCCTTCAGCCCGGCCTGCACCATCTGCACGGCCTGATTGCCGGTTTGCGCACCCAGAGAGTTTACATAAGGCTCTTTTTGCAGCAACTGCCACAGCCGTTCTGCGCCCATGCGGGCCAGGGTGTGCTCAATGACAATGGTGCCGCGCAATCTGGACACGTCAAAACCGCTGTACGGCCGTGCAATGCCCTGCCACCGCTTATCATATTTCCAGCTTTCTTCCATTTGTTTGACATCGTACTGTTTTAACACGGGTTCAATCCTCCAAAATTTGTGTGATTGGAGATTAGAGATTGCACCAATCTCCAATCTCTGATCTCTAGTCTCAATTCAAAAATTCATACGCCGGCAGCGTCAAAAACTCGGTGAAGGTTTCATCGTTGATGATTTGTTGGAACAGTTCACCTGCCAGCGCATATTGGCTATTGTTAAATTGCTGGCTGCCCACCGTTTCTTTGATGTCTGCCAGCACGTGGGGAATCAGGTTGGTGACAAATTCAGGGGTGATGGCACGGCCGTCGGCCAGTTTTGTCCCCTCGTTGTGTACCCACTGCCAGATTTGCGAACGGGAGATTTCGGCTGTGGCCGCATCTTCCATCAGGTTATAAATAGGCACACAGCCATTGCCCGCCAACCAGGCCGCCATGTATTGAATACCCACATCCAGGTTTACCCGCAGCCCGTTTTCAGTAATGTGCCCTTCGGGTACGGCGAGCAAATCGGCGGCTGTCACCTGCACATCTTCCCGCTTGCGGTGAATCTGGTTGGGCGTGGGCATGAATTGGTCAAACTGCTCTTTGGCAATGGCGACCAGACCGGGATGGGCTACCCAGGTGCCGTCGTGCCCGTCTTTGGCCTCGCGCTCCTTGTCGGCCCGCACCTTGCCAATGGCAATGTCGTTGGCAGTGGCGTCGTTTTTAATCGGAATTTGGGCAGCCATGCCCCCCATGGCGTGAATGCCACGCCGGTGGCAGGTTTTGATGAGCAGCAGCGAGTACGAGCGCATCATGTGCGCGGTCATGGTCACGTCGGCGCGGTCGGGCATCACCCAGCGGCGATGATTGCGGAATTTGCGGATGGCGCTGAAGATGTAATCCCAACGACCGCAGTTTAATCCGGCTGAGTGGTCGCGCAGCTCCCACAAAATCTCGTCCATCTCAAAGGCTGCCAGGATATTTTCAATAAGGACGGTGGCGCGAATCGTGCCATGCGGGATGCCCAATTCGTCTTGGGCCAGGTTAAACACATCATTCCACAGCCGCGCTTCCAGGTGGCTTTCCAGCTTGGGCAGGTAAAAGTACGGCCCCGTGCCTTTGGCGATGAGGGCCTGGGCATTGTGGAAAAAGAAGAGGCCAAAATCAAAGAGGGAGGCGGAAACAGGACGGCCGTCACACAACACATGTTTTTCCGGTAAATGCCAGCCGCGCGGCCGTACCAACAGCGTCGCGGTTTGTTCATTCAGTTGGTATACCTTGCCGTCAGGGTTGGTAAAGGTGATGGTTCCCCGAATAGCGTCACGCAGATTGATTTGCCCTTCGATGGTCGCCTGCCAGGTAGGCGAATGGGAATCTTCAAAATCCGCCATATAGACGTTGGCGCCGGAGTTCAGCGCATTGATGATCATTTTGCGGTCAACCGGGCCGGTAATTTCCACGCGGCGGTCTTGCAGGTCATGGGGGATGGAAGCGACGGCCCATTCGCTCTGGCGGATGTGCGCCGTTTCCGGCAAGAAGTCGGGCATCTGGCCCTGGTCAATAGCCGTTTGCCGCCGTTCACGGCGGTGCAGCAGCTCCCGCCGCCGTTCCCCAAAGGTGCGTTCCAGCTTTTCCACAAAAGCCAGTGCTGCCGGGGTGAGAATTTCTGTAAAATCTGGCGATAACTCGCCGACAATCTGAAGGTTATCTTGTGCCATTCGCGCCTCCGTGGGAAAAAGTGCGAAGTAATGCTTTCTGTGTAAATTTTTCTTTAGCGAATTTTCGCTAACAGTGAACAGTATACAGGTAGATGCCGCATTGTGTCAAGAGGCTTTTGGCGATTTTGTGCGGTTAGCGAAAATTCGCTATAATAAACACCGCAGTAAACACACAGTTAACAAGCTATGCTCTACATTAAATAGAGAGCAGCGAAAAATTGATTGCAGATGCACACAATGTGGTGTGCTGGTGGCTGTCACCAGCCACCAACCAACAACTATGAGCGCAAACTTAGTCAACATCATCTTTGGTATGAAAATGCGGCAGGCACGGACGGAAGCGAACATGACGCTGACCGAATTTGCGGCTGCCTGCGACCTTTCCCCGTCTTACGTCACCGAAATTGAAAAAGGGCGCAAATATCCGCGCAGCGACAAAATCATGAAGATCGCCGAGGTGTTGGGCCGCAGTTACGATGATCTGGTTTCTATCCGGCTGGATAACTCACTGGCGCACCTGGAAACGACGTTAGCGTCAGCCACCTTCCAACGCTTCCCTTTTGAAGAATTTGGGCTGGAACCGGGCGACCTGGTGACGCTGCTGACGCGCGAACCGGAAAAGGCAAGCGCCCTGCTGCACGCCGTCATCGCCATTGCCCGCCACTATGACTTGAAGGAAGAGGAGTTTTTACGCGCCGCCTTGCGTTCCTACCAGGAAATCCATGAGAATTATTTTCAGGAGTTGGAGGACACGGCCGTAGCCTTCACCAACGACATCGGCGTCCAATATGGCCTGACGGGGCAAATTCCGGTGCGACGGGAAGTGCTGGAAACGGTGCTGCGCCAGAAGTATGGCTATGAAATTGACACCACCGCCATTGCCGACGATTCCCGGCTGCGGCGGTATCGGGCGGTGTTTGTGGAGGGGAAACGGCCCTATCTCTGCATCAACCCCGCCCTGCATGATAACCAGATCAACTTTGTGCTGGCCCGCGAAATTGGCTACCAACATTTGGGCTTGAAGGAACGTTCATTTGCTTCCACCCCCAGCCGCATTGATTCCTTCCAGCAGATTCTCAACGATCACCTGGCGGCCTATTTTGGCGGCGTGTTACTGATGCCCCGTCAGGCCATGTTTGCCGATTTGCAGGATTTTTTCGGGCGCACTCATTGGGAACCGCAAGCGCTGCTGGATTTGCTCACCAAATATGACGCCACGCCGGAGATGCTCTTTTACCGGTTCAGTGAACTCATCCCCCAGTTTTACGGCATCCGCCACCACTTCCTGCGCTTTCACCAGTTGAATGACGACCGCTACGTCCTGTACAAACAGTTGAACCTGAACCAGTTGATTGTGCCGCATGGCATTGGCCTGGACGAACATTACTGCCGCCGCTGGCTCTCCATCCGGCTGCTACGGGAACAGTTGAACGGGGAGACCCCGACTTACGACCACCCGTTGGTGGGTGTGCAAATGTCGGAGTTTGTGCAGACGCGGGAACGCTTTTTATGCATTGGTGTAGCACGGCCGTTGACGCTCAATCCCGGTGTACTCAGCAGTGTTATCATCGGCTTCCGCGTAGACGCTGAACTCAGCCAGACCATCCATTTTGCCGATGACCCGACCATCCCCATGATCTATATCAACGAAACGTGTGAACGCTGCCCGCTGACGGCCGATCAATGCAGTGACCGCGCCGCTCCCCCCATCATCCTGCAATCCGAGGAAGACGCCACCGCCCGCCGCCTGGCCCTCAGCCAGTTGCGAGATCGGGTGAGGGCATCCTGAACTGTCATCTTACCATTAATCTGTTTCAGGACCTGCCAATCTGGCTGGGTCTGTATCCGTTGTCATAACAAATAAAACAGCCGATGCCCACATGTTCATTTGTAGACATCGGCTATTTTTGTTTGCCCGATTTGCCTCTATCATGATCATCTGTGTTTGCTCAGGTCATAACTTGACATTCTTGCCTGAAAGTAAAATGTCAGAAGATGACCTTTATTCAGAAGAGATGCAGGGAGCAGGCCATTCCAAAACCAGATAGACGACATGGGCGGGTACAGGTCTGGAGTCAGATGGGTCGGTTTGTGATGGTTTCTCCCGTTCGTATCGCACGTCCTGCACGGCAGCTTCACAACCGAAATCCTGCATGTATTTCGACGCTTCCCACAACACGGTCGGTAGAGAAGCATCCCGGAATGGAATTTCTTGCCAGATGCCTGCTGTCAGGGGGTCCGGGGAGATCCCAAACAGATAAATGGTCAGGCGATGCCAGCCGAGCTTATTCCGTTCATAGGTGAAATAAGCCACCTGATCCTGGCAGTCACATGCCTGCATGGTCTTAGCCGCCATACCCAGAACGTCGGACAGTAACGGACTTTCAAAGATATAAGAAGTGGGCGGCAACAGGGACTTATCTTGCCGGTTATTAGCCTTGTTTGGGTAAGCGGCGCTCACTGTACTGGTCAAAAACAGGGCAACGAACAAGCATAAGCCAATCAGTCGCCATGTGTTCGATTTTGCAAGTTTGGTGAACATTTTTAATCTCCATTGTTTGTCGCCGGTGATTGGCGGGTTGCCAATTGACGGCACTTATTACGGACACAATCTAAACGCTGCTGCCACTAAATTGACAGCTTACATCTGGACATAGGCACCTCCTTCCGCGAGCAACTTCTCAAAGGTTTGGGTGATAGTTGAAGCGATTGGGCACAGGCCTCATTTGCTAGTAAAAAAAGTTGCCCAGCAGGTAAATGACATAAAAGAACCCCCGATTATTGCGGAACTTGATCAACTTTTGCCCCAGCGGGGGGTTGGTATCTAATTGCTGTTTTCAGATGGGCCAGTTCTACTTCCACGGCCGTTTCCAACCCCACATAATCGCCGGTGAGGGACACGGCCGTGCCTGCCAATAACTCATCACGCAGCGCCCCGTCCAGCCAGTCGGCGCGTGCTTCCAGGTGCTCAGTATGGCTTTCGGCGGTGGCAATGGCCTCACCCAGATCGGCCAGGTCGTGGAAAATGTCTTGAATCGCTCTGTTTACCTGAATTTGCGAGGAGGCCGTCTGGTAACGCGCTGCCATTGCTTCTTGCCGGGCCACATACGCCTCAATTTGAGCGACCAGGTGTTGTTCCACGGCCTGTAATTGCTGCTCCTTTTGGGCGATTGCCTGGAGTTGGCCGGCCATTGTTTGCAGTTCAATGGCCGTTATTTGCCGCTGGTGCAGCGCCAGCCGCGCTTTTTCTTCGTGGCCGGCAGCTAAAGCTGCACGCGCCTGTTCTTCCAACGAAGGCAGGCGGGTTTGCATCACGGCCGTTTTGCCCACCAACCCGGCCCGCATCTGGGCAATGTCTACCAGCGCCGCCTGCACATAGCGCAGCAGCTCTTGTTGACGTTGCGGCAGGTACACGGCCGTTTGCCGGGGGTCTTCTGCCGGTTGCAACAGGGCGCTTAATCCCTTTTTTAACCATGAGGTGCGGGACATGGTATTCTCCAGGGAATCGGTCATCGGCTATAGCCGATGACCAATTCACAAAGACCTCCCACCAACCGGTGTCATTTACTGGCTAAACAGGCGACGCCGTTGTTCACGCTGAATACGCCAGTAATAAGCGCCTAACCCGCCCATCGCCGCCAGGGTGATGGCCCGCATGACCAGCAGTTCCATCTTGCCAGAGCTGGTAAAGATGGTCGTGTCGGCTACGAAGCAGGCAATGGTGTAAGCTGCCAGCGCCGTCAGGGTATACAGGGCGGCAAATCGCGGCTGAAAGACAAAGGCGAAAGCGGTCAGGATGGGATAGTACAGAACAAAGAGAAAGCTGTTCAGCCCATTTTGCCCCGGCCAGACCAGCAGGATGAGGGTGATTAGGGACAGGTCTAAAAAGCTCAACACGATGAGCAAGGTCTGGTTGACGGGCTGTTCCATGAGGTAACGGCCGTGTACAAAAAAGTTGATGCCCATCATCATCACAATCAACACAATGGCGCCGCTCAACTGGCCTATGCTGTTAGCCGACCAGAGGGCGAAGATGCCGCCCGCCAGAATCACAAACCAGCGCGCCCAGATGAGGACAATTTGCCCGAAGAAAATATCTTCGGCCGCTTCTTGTTGAGGGGTAAATAATGTTTGCATTTTGAAATCTCCTGTATAAATAGTTTGTAGTAGGCGATTCATCTCCTGCAGAGAGCACTAAAGTGCCTACTACAAACGGTCAACCACCTCCGGCATCTCCTGCCGTTGTTGCATCTCTTCCAACAAATCCTGCTGCGCCCATTCAGCCGCCTGCCGCCGCTGCGCTTCCACATGCTGGTAAAGCACGCCGCAGGCCACCACCGCCGCAAGCATGAGCAAACGCACCACCAAAATCTGGGGGGCGTCATCTGCCACCGTCCGGCTAAGGAATGAGCTGGAAAGGGAGATCGCGGCATAAATGCTGATGACGCCGGCGCCAAAAATCAGCGTGGTTGCCATTGGGAAAGCCACGGAAATGGCTAGCAAAGCCGGGAAGTAGAAAATGAAAGTGTTCGAGGTGAAACCGCCCTGAGTGGCCACCAGCAAGGTAATGGCGGCAATATCAAAGGCGCTGGCAGCCAGCACCACCTGTTGCAGGGTAGGCCGCCGCATCAACAGTTGTGCGTGCAGGTAAAAGTTGGCTACGGCTAACAGCAGCAGGATGCCTACCTGAAAGCGTAAGTGGTCTAAAGCGTCTGGATTCCACATGACCAGGAATAACCCGGCTACTACCAAAACCCAGCGCGCCGCTACCACCACCAACTGGCCGCTGGCCTCATCGGATAAGGCTTCTCTGGGGCGGCGCGGTTGGGCGCGGCGGGCTGTCGGCCGGGGCCGGGGACGCATCGTAGAAATGTCGTTGTTTTGTGTCATGGTTTTAATCTCCTTTTTTGAACCAGGGGTGCAAAAAACTGATGCCGTGATGACGGCCGTTTTCCCAACTTGTTGTTGGCGAAAACAGCCTGGGTTGCGTTATCATTGCGTATACCATAGGGCGTCTGGCGCTTAAGCTAAACAGGGTGATCCTTAAATTCGTTCAAGCAGCACTTAAATGTCATTTGTCATTCGTCCTTTGTCCTTTTTCTCTCACAGTTACCAGTGCAATGACCAGTGACCAATGACCAGTGACTAATATGCAATGACCACCTTCGGCCACTTCCTCCGTATTTATCGTCGTCAATGTCATGATCCCTTGCGGGGCGGCGTCTTGACCCAATCCCGGCTAGGTGAACTGATCGGGCAGGAAATCGGGGATGTCGGTTATTCCGGCGCGGCCGTGTCTGACTGGGAGCGGGATAAAAGTAAAATCCACGCCGATGATCGGCTGGTGCTGGTGGCATTGTTGGCGGTGTTGCATCAATGTGGCGGTCTGACCACCCTGACCGAAGCTAATGCTTTTCTCGCTGCCGGCAATTATCGTGCCCTGGATGAGACCGAACGGGCCCAGGTATTCCCTGACATGGTGATAACTCCATCACCTACCGCCGTACCCCGCGCGGTCGCCATCGCCCACCTGCATACGCGCTTACCCGCTCACCCACCCACAGAAAGACGGCGCAAACAACTCATCCTGCTAGAAAAGGTCGAGAATTTCTGGGTTAACGGCGTGTTGGAGAAGGCGGTGGGAGAAACGATGTTGTTGGATGTGGCCTGGGAGCGTTATGACACGGCCGTGGCTCACCCCTGGCAAGAACTCCTGGAAACGGCGCAGCCGACAGCCGCCGATATTCCCGGCGTCTTCACCGCCACCGACCGCGCTTTGCTCATTTTAGGGTCGCCCGGCAGCGGAAAAACCATCACCCTCATTGCCCTGGCCCGCACCTTGATCAGCCGCGCCCATGCCGAAGCCACACAGCCCATCCCCGTCATCCTTAACCTGGCGTCTTGGGCCGAAAATCGCTCCTCACTGGCGGATTGGGTGGTGGCGGAACTGACGGCCAAGTACCAGGTGCCACGCAATTTGGGGCGCGACTGGTTAGAAGCAGATGACCTCATTTTGCTGCTGGATGGGTTGGACGAAGTCACACCCCACCATCAGGCGGCTTGCATCCAGGCAATTAACCAGTTTCGCCAGACACATGGGTTGACGGGCATTGTGGTATGCAGCCGGTTGGTTGATTACCAGTCCGCGCAGACGCCCTTGAAATTGAGCGGCGCTATCCGCTTGCTGCCCCTATCATCCACACAGATCGAGGCATATCTGACGGCCGTACACATCCCCACCGACCGCGCCCGCCACGCCATTGTCCGTGATTCCATTTTAGGCGAGATGGTGCAGTCCCCCCTCATGCTGCGGGTGCTGAGTGATTCGTATCGGCCAGACACGGCCGTGAACATTACCCCCTCCACCGACAGCGAAACCCGCCGCCGCCAGGTATTTGAAACATATGTCAACCAGGCATTGGCCCGGCGCGGCGCGCTCTCCCATGCGCCAGCGCAAACCAAAGAGTGGCTGGCCTGGCTGGCCCGCAATATGAACCAGCACAACCAGGTCGTCTTTTTGCTGGAGCAGTTGCAGCCAAGCTGGCTGCCCACACCGCGCCAGCAGCGCTCCTTTATTCTTACCTCGCGGCTGCTGGATGGCATTTCGTTGGGCATTGTTATCTGGATGTTCTGGCTGCTGGTGCGTCTGGCGTTGAGTGACTTTGATACGGTCTGGTCTACGGCCGTGACCACCACCTTCCCTATGCCCGTGCTGCCGCTTAGCCTGGCGCTGTTCCTGCTCATCTTCCTTATACTGGGATTGCTGGTTGGTCTGGTAGACATCGCCTTTTATGAGCAGCGCGCCCGGCTGGGTGAAGCATTTGTGCCGCGACGACGTGATGAATGGGGGCAAACGGCCGTGGTGGTTCTGGTTGTTTCGCTGGTGTCTTTTGCTCTCGTTGGGCTGTATCGCTCCCCTCTAATCGGCCTCGCTTCCAGCCTGTTTACCGGCGTCGCCTTTGCCCTCACCTCCTATTTCATTCATGGCTCCAGCTACCGCAGCGACATCCGCACCATCGAACTACTCAGTTGGTCGTGGCGGGGCGCATTGGCCGGGTTGCTGATGGGATTGTTGGCAGGGCTTATTTTTGAAACAGTGGAATACCAGGTTGTCGGGCCTAACCCCATCTTCCGTACTGTTTTCAGCATCACCCTGCTGGCGGTGCTGTTGGGCGGTTTGCGTGGCAACCGACTGCCTACCACCAGTACCCCGAACCAGGGCCTCTGGCTTTCTGCCAGCAGCGGCCTGGCTGCTGCCAGCTTATTTGCCATCGTGATGAGCCTGGTGACTGCCTTCTTTTGGGGCAGCGCCTTTGGTGCGTTGGCGGGCATTGTTACCGGGTGGATTGCCGCCGCGTTGTATGGTGTCGGCAGTGTTCTCAACCATCTCTGGTTGCGCTTCTGGTTAACGCAGTTGGGGCGTATGCCCTGGGCATACACCGATTTTCTGGACGAAGCCGCCAACCGCGCCATCCTGCACAAAGTCGGCGGCGGCTACATCTTCATCCACCGCCTGCTGCAAGAGTATTTCGCCGACCTTGACTCACCAGGCAGAAAATAGCCACTTGCAACCTGCCACTTGCACCGTGCCACTTGCCATCCTCATAGGGCAATCGCATACTCAATTACCGGCGATTAAAATGTCGCTCACGCGACGCTTCGCCCTGCGGCTACAGAGGGCAAAGTCGGCCTTCGCCGACTGGAACCCAGCCCACGAAGGTGGGCTTTGCCCTCTGTTGGTGCAGATTTATCTGCCGCATAGAGGAATATGCGATTGCCCTAGTCATCCTCATCCCTGTGACCATAGCCGTCACATAACTGTGTTATAATCAATCACATTATGTTAAAAGAAAAACCGGGTTCACGCCTTGCTTTTTTACCGGCAGCAGATATTGAACCGCTGGCAGAGTGTCTGGTGGCGCTGGCGAATGGGGATGGGGGGGTGATTGTGTTGGGGCTGGATGACCACGGCCGTCCCACTACCCCCATCTGGGAAGAAGAAGCCGAAGGCGCGCTGCGCGAAGCTGCCGGTCTTTGCCGACCCCCTGTGCCCACCACCTGGCAGCCGGTGGAAACGCGCAGTGGCGTCCTGATTGGTCTGCATGTGCCGCGCAGTACAGAGCTGCATTCACTGGACGACGGCCGTGTCCTCATCCGCAGCGGCGCCCAAAACCGCCCGCTCAGTGGTGACGAAGTGCGCGACCTGGCTGCCAGCAAAAACACCGCCGAATACGAAACGGAAATTGTGCCCGGCGCCCGCCCGGATGACCTGGACGGCGACATCATCCGCGACTACCTGACCCGGCGTGAAGAACGGGGCGCGCCGCGAACACTGGATGTGGCCGAACTGCTGTATGAAATCGGGGCCACCAACCGGGAAGGGGAACCCACCACCATTGGCATTCTGCTGTTTGGCAAGAAGCCGCAGCTCTTTTTCCCGCAGAGCGGCATCACCTTTGTGCGCTTTCCGGGCACAGAGCCACGCGGGGAAGATGGGGGGATTGGCTACGGCCGTCGGGATGAAATCTCCGGCAACCTGGCCCGCGTCATCGAGCGCGCCTGGAACATCATCTTTGAAGAAATGCGCGTGGGCGCCACTGTCAACGGCCTGGAACGGGCCGAACTGCTAGAGTATCCCCGCTTTGCCGTGCGTGAAGCGCTGGTCAATGCCGTCGCCCACCGCGACTACCGCATTCGCGGCCGCCGCATTGAGGTGCGTATGTACGCCGACCGGCTGGAAATCATCAGCCCCGGCGGACTGCCTGGCTACATGACGCTGGATAACCTGGTGGAGGAGCATTTCTCGCGCAACCCCCGCCTGGTGAGCGGCCTGTTCCAATGGGGCTACATTGAGGAGTTGGGGCTGGGCATTGACCAGATGATTGAGGAGATGACCCAGGCCGGGCACGAGCCGCCCGAATTTAAGGCCACGCCGCACCTCTTCACCGTCATCCTGCACAACAAACGGGAGCGCGCCCCCACGCCCAAATGGACAAAGAGCATGAACGAACGGCAGGCGCGCGCCCTCACCTTTGTGCGTGAGAACGGCAGCATCACCAGCCGCGACTACCAGCAGCTATGCCCAGATGTGACCCCGGAAACATTACGACTGGACCTCAAAGACCTGGTAGATCGCGGCATCCTGCTCAAAATCGGATCCAAAAAAGGCACACATTACATCCTCAAATAAAACGAGCGGACGGGTTGGCAGCCACAGGCTGCCCAAAACCCGCCCACTCTTCTGATTATTTGCTGACGACCGGCAGATAAATGGTAAACCTGGGTGGTTCAACGGTTGGCGTCGGTGTGTTGACCGGCGGCGTAGCTGTCGGCGTTGGCGTATCCGGCGTGGGTGTTGGCGTATCCGGCGTCGGCGTTGGCGTATCCGGCGTCGGCGTCGGCGTATCCGGCGTGGGTGTTGGCGTATCCGGCGTTGGTGTTGGGGTATCGGGCGTTGGTGTCGGTGTCGGTGGTTCGGGAAGTACAAACTCTACGGAACCAATATCACAGGTTGGACCTTGCGGCCGCAAAATGCCGCGCTGGTCGGTGGGTGGGCAATTGGCATTATCCGCGCCGTCAACGGCCGGGGAAGGGCCGGTAAAGTCGTGCGTCTCGGTAGGGCCGCCGTTGTCTTGCAGCGGGCCTAACACCGGATTGGTGTTGCTCAGGTCGCCGGATGCATTCAGGCCACACGAAATGCCGCTGTCCAGGTTATGCCCCCCAGAAAGCGGTGCATAACCGGTGCAGTTAGTCCCCTGGTTATAGGCGATGATACTGTTGGTCAGGGTCAGCACTGATTGGGGATCAAAGATGTAAACAGCACCACTTTGGGCTGTGTTGCTGACAATGGTGCTGTTCAAGATAGCAAAATCCTGTTCATACACATAAACGCCGCCGCCATCCTCACCTGCCTGATTGCCGCTGATGGTAACGTTGGTAAATGACCCGTCACCTCTGGCAACAAACACGCCACCCGCGTCATAAGTCGCCGTATTGCGGCTGATGGTGCTGTTGTTTAATGTCAATGTGCCGGTAATGCTTTCAATAGCACCACCCCTTAAAGCACTGTTTTGGTCAATGGTTACATCTGTGCCGGACACAAAAGCTGTTGCTGTCAGATTGAATAGCCCCCCACCATAGAGGGCGCTATTATGAGCCAGCCGGGCATCGTCCAGATACAGTGCGTAATGATTAACCACACCACCACCACCGTAGTTGGGAGCATGGTTGCTGATGACCTGGCTGTTAAATATGTAAAGCACCTCCATATTGAATAAACCACCACCGCCCGACCAGACAGGCGTACTGCCATTAGCGGTATTGTTTTGAACCGTGCTGTTGTTGACCACAGCTACTGCGGCGTTGACGGAGACGAAAACCCCCCCACCCATCGTCACGGCCGTGTTACCATCTACCAGACTGTTGTCCAGTATGACCTGACCTGCCTGTCCATAAACCCCACCTCCAGCCCAGGCGTTATTTTGTTTGAGTAACAGGCCACTACCATAAGTTGTAGCTGTTGCTGCCTCAAAGTTATACAAACCGCCGCCGTAAACGGCCGTGTTATACGCCACCTCGGTATTCTGCAACATTACACTGTACGTATTAAGCAAACCGCCGCCGCCATAGTTAGGCGCATGGTTACTAATGACCTGACTATTGCTTATTGTCAGTGTGCCCCCGTTGGCAATGCCGCCACCGCCAGGTGCGTTGATGTTGCTACCATTGGCGGTGTTGTTTTGAATGGTGCTGCTGATTATCAGACTATTATCGGCGCTGTTGAAGATGCCACCACCAATGGTCACTGCCGTGTTCCCCTCCACCACACTCTCCGTCATCGTCAAAAAGCCTGAATAAAACACCAATCCACCACCATCATTGGCCGAATTCCCGCTAATGACCGAATCCGTGATCTGCAAATGGGCGGCATTGATATACAGCCCTCCGCCCGGCCCGTTGATGCTGCTGTTCCCGCTTATGGTGCTGCCGCTTATGAGTATCTGTGGCGACGAACCCAGTTGGGCAATGCCACCGCCGACATTGCTGCTGTTTTCGGTGATGATGCTGTCCGTTACTGTCAGGTTGCCGTTGAGCATGTTAATGCCACCGCCACTGCCGCCAGTCACCACCCCATCACGCAGCGTAACGCCGGTCAACGACAGGCTGCCTTGAGCCTGAATATCCAGGACACGATCCAGGCCATTGGCATTAATGATGGTGGCGGCAGCACCCGCGCCGCTGATGGTGAGCGAGCCAACGATGTCCAGATCGCCGGTAGCGGCGTTGTTTTCACCTGTGCCGGGAATAGTAAGCAGGTAGGTACCGGCCGGTAAGATAATTTCATCGGCCCCGGCCAGGGTATTGCTTTCCTGGATGGCGGCGCGCAGGGTGCAAATGCCATTGCCCGGCGCCGTTTCACAGACGCCATTGCCGGGCGCAGCGTCGGTGGCATCGGCCGTGCTGTTGACGGTGAACACGGCCGTAGGCGCTGCCGAACTGCTCAGGTGGAAGATGCCCAAAAACATGACGGCCGTAAAAAGGACGGCACTCACTATAGAGAACAAATAGGTAACCCGCATGATTTTCCCCTTTTGCGGGTGGTATGCACAGTACAAGTCACAGATTGCCAGCAACCTGGCCGAGGGTTGGCCTACCACCCCACCTAACCGGATAATACGATAGCGACATTATACAGGTTGACCTGCCTCAGGCAACTCATCCCAACGATGTTCAATTTGTCTTAGCAATTCGGAATCTGGCTTGCTACGGCAGATAAATCTGCACCTACAGAGGGCAAAGCCGACCTTCGTCGGCTGGAAACAGTCGGCGAGGGCCGACTTCGTTTTTTGTTGCCGCGATTTCAATCGCCGGGTTTTGTCATATTTCAAATTGTTGAATTTGCCCCTGTTACCTATGAATGCATTCATAGGCTGATACAATACACCATGAGGTACCTCAAATATGAAGCAGTCAATTGTTCATGTAGCTTTGGTGGTGCGGGAGTATGATGAGGCAATTGCGTTTTTTTGCCAGAAGCTCCATTTTACGCTGGTGGAGGACACCTACCAGCCGGAACAAAATAAACGCTGGGTGGTAGTTGCGCCGCCGGGATCAAGCGGGGCGAATCTGCTGTTAGCCCGCGCCACGACGCCGGAACAGACGGCCGTCATCGGCCAGCAAACGGGTGGACGGGTGTTTCTGTTCCTGCACACGGATGACTTCTGGCGAGATTATCAGGCTATGTTGGCCGCCGGTATCCATTTCGCCCGCCCACCCAAAAATGAGCCATATGGCACGGTGGCGGTATTTGAAGATTTGTACGGAAATTTGTGGGATTTGCTGGGAGATTAGCGATTGACCAATCGCCAATCTCTAAAACGCCTCAGTGGAGTAAACATCATCCATGGTAACCAGAATGTCATTTAATTCGGTCACTTCGTCGGCAATTTCCTGGCGCAGCCGGCGCGCCCGCGCCCGGTCAATGTCTTTGGCGTCTACGAGCATGGTCTGGGAGTAGATGGTACCCAGGTGGGAGAGGGAATTTTCCAGTTGCAGTCGCGCCCGTTTGATGGTGTTGTCCAGCGTGTCTAATGTCTGCAACTGGCTTTGTAATCCGGCCATGGTCTCTTCCAACTGCGCTTTCACGGCCGTGTCCCGCGTCCCCTCTTTCTCTCGCTGCAACTGCCGCAGCCGCTCTTCGGCCCGTTTGCGGTCACGCTCCAAAATGGCGGCGTCATTCTGATAGTTGTCAATACGCAGCGCCAGGTCATAAATGCTTTCCAACCAGTCATCAATCTGGCCCAGCGTTTCCAGCAGTTCATCGCGCAAGACGGTATCGGTGCGTTTGTTAATTCCCTCTTGAATGCGCGCCCGATAATCGAGTGCTTCTGCCATGCGCTGCTGCAAATACTTGTCCTTCAACCGCTCCGGCTTGTAGTCGCGGCGCAGCACTTTGGCTGCTACCTGGCGCTTAAATTCGGGGTCGGTCAGGCTGCTGGCAACCAGGGCGGCTTCTACGGCTGTGCCCCCCAACAACCAGACCAGCGGCGGCAGCAGCCCAATAATTGCCGCATCACTAAACACAGCGGAAGCGGCCGTCAGCAGCATGGTGGCGGCAATAACTACGGCGCTTTCTGGCCGAAATATCGCCTCTTGAAACAGGGCGTTGCGGACTCGTTTTTCCAGGGATTCGCGGGTTTGGTTTGTCATGAATAGGGCTTGGAGATGAGAGATTTGAGATTAGAGATTGGCCGATCTCCAATCACCCAATCTCTAGCCTCTCATCTGTTGCTCCTGCTGTTGAATGGTGCGTATCAGACGATCAATTTCTGCCTGGGTGTCGGGATGGGAGGCCATGCGCTGCGCCGTCTGCAATACATCCAGACTGCGGGCATAAAAGCCCAACCGGGCATACGCTTCACCCAAATAACGCTGGTAGGTGACGCGCGTCGGTTCCAGCGCCACGGCGCGCTGCCAGTGGAGCACGGCCGTTGCCCACAACCCATTCTTCGCCATTCGCTGCGCGGCGCCATGATATTCGCTGGCGTGGCGCAGCCCTTTAGTTATGGCGGCCTCTTGCCGGTAGCGTACCCGATCAAAATCTGGCGCGGCGCGCAGTGCAAATAGCAGCGTCAACGCCGCCATGGCCACCTGCAATCCTTTGATAATCTTCCACATGCCTTGTGTCACCGGTTCCACAATCCCCCGCAAGGCCACGTCCAAACGATCAAATGAAATGGCGCTGAGGTCTGGATTGATCAAAAGTTGGGCAATGCCAACGATGATAATGACGATCAGCACCATGATGGCGAAGATATTGGCCCAATACTGCCGGAAGTAAAGAAAAACGGCCGTCACCAGCAGCAGTATCATCATCAAGGCCCCGGTAATTACCGTCAGCGGATTTTGCAGCGTCACGGCGCTGTAGCCAATTTGCATCGAATAGGTGACGGCCACGGCCGTCAGCGTAAACCAGTATAAGACCAGATTGCTGCTGGGGTTGGCATAGCGGTAAAGCTGCACTACTAACGGGCGATGGCAGGCCGGACAGCGCATATCGTCTGGTGAAATTTGGGCGGCGCAGTAGCCACACAAGGGCACGTTACGTGACCAGACATCATCAAATTGCTCATGCTGCTGGTAGACAATTTGGGGTGGTTTGGCCGAGGTAGTGGGGGATACGGCCGTGATCGAGGCAGCCGTGTCCCCATTATCCAGACCGGCCAACATACGGCGGGCGGCGCCATTCCCTGGGTTCAGCGCCAGCACATTTTCCAGGCAGGTGCGCCTGTCGGCCTCATCTGTCACTACCTGGCTCAGCCAGAGCCAGCCGCTTTCGTTCGCCTCATCCGCGTCTATGACCTTGAGCAGGAGAAGACGCGCCTTTTCTGGCTGGCCTTCTTTTACGGCCGTAATCCCTTCTTGCAGCCAACGCTCAACCTCTATCTCGGCCATGACCATTGGGGGGAGATGCGGGGTTGGAGATTGGAGATTCGGTAATCTCTACTCTCCAATCTCCAATCTCTGATTTCCAAAACTACTCACCTGCCGTCGCTGCCGATTCGTCGGCGGCGCGTTCTTCTTGTTTGTAAACGGACGGTTCGGCCAACCCTAACCGCCTTTTGCGTTCTTCCAGTTGAATGTCCAACTCGGCCTTGCCCAGGGATGTGTCCATCTGATTGTCCAGGCGGCTGGCATACATTTCGCTGTGGGCAGAGGCTTTGTCCAGCCGGGAGCGAATAGATTCACCCAACCGGGCAATGTCGGCGTCACCCACCCCCTCCAGATCATCCAGGCTCTTGATGGCTTTAACGGTGGCTTCTTTAGACTTGGCCAGCCGCAGCAGGGCCTCCAACTCTTGTTGTTCCTGGCGAATAGTCACCAGCTTGGCTTGCAGCTTGAGCCGGGCATTGAGCAGCGCTTCATATTCGCGCTGCTGCCGCACCCACTGTTCATGGTATTGTTCTTCCAGGCGGCGGGTGGTATTAAGTTCGTTTTGGGCGGCGCGAGCCAGATCCGGTTTGCCCTGCATGAGCAGCATATCAATGTTGCGGTCTAGTTGGTCACCTTTCTTTTTGTACTCGTTATATTTGCGCTCCATCGTTTTGACTTCACCGCCAACGGTGGCGGCTGCGTCTTCTAAATCATCCAGATTTTTTTCGGCGTCGCGGATGTATTGTTTCATCACCGCCGGGGAATTGGCTTGCAGCGCCTGGTCTACCATTGCGTGCAAATTTGCCTGGATGAGGGTTTGTGTTTTTTCCAGTAATGAGGCCATGAATTGTTCTCCTTATAAGTTTGCAAAAGTTCAACTTTTCCAAAAAGTTGAACTTTTTTATGCCAGCGGGTTCCATTGTAAAGCATGGGTTCTGGTTGAACAAGTGAAGGTGAAATGTGTCATTCGCGGTGGTGATTGAGATACCAGGCGATGAGGATGGGGCTGAAGGCAGCTACGGCCGTGACCACCGCCACCACAAATAGCAACCCTGCTATCGCCAGGGCTACTTCATAAACCAGCCCGGCCAAAAGCAATATGAAGCTAACGATAAAGAAGGCAGCGGCTACAGCGCCGATAACCAGCGACCAACGGCGCGCCTTTTTCATCGAAGCCTGGCGGCGGCCTACCAATCGCCCTGTCTGTCCATGCATGGTGAGGGTGTGGGTTTTGCCATCATCATCGGTGTAATAGGTAGTGTAAATGGGGTATAGCAGTTGTGTCCAATGGGTATGGGCAAAGTGGGGCTGCCAGTGATATTGGCGACTATGGTTGGCCGCCGCCGCCTGCTGGCACTCTACCGCGGCGGCCTGCATCAAGGCAATCTGGGCGTCAGGCCAGGCATCGTCCGGTGGACGGTTGGGCAGGCGGGCAAAAGAGTGAGACAGGGCATCAGGTTGGTACGGCCTTGCGCCCCGCATATCAAACCGCCCTATCTGTTTTTCAATTGTTGCCTGCTCTTCTAATGCCGGGGCCACGCGGTTGTCATAGTGACGCTGCAATGTGCCCACCCGTGGTTCCCAGCGGATGCGCGTCTCTTTCACCTGGCGCGTGTGCCAGCGGTTATTTTGGAACTCTTCCTGATGGCTGACCACCTGATAGTCAAACCCCATCTCCGCCTGCCACTCCGCCTGCACATCAGCGTCTACCAGCCAGAGGGGTAAATAGAGGGGTTGCAGACGGCCGTTTAACCTGTCCCCGGTCAAATCGGATGGCGCAAACCAGGCGCTTTTGGCAAAAGCCAACAGTTTTTGCTGCGCCTGCCGCGGATCCACCTGAAAAGGCAAAACCAGTTCCGGGGGATGTGTATAAACAGGCTTGTTCGTCGTTGCATCTAACATCGCCAGCGCCGCCGCGCCACAATGCGGGCAGCGGTCGGGCAGCCGTGATGGCGGCAGCAAATACAGCCAATCACACTGTTCACATCCGGCTAACGCCACGTCTGTTTGCCAATCAGATAGCCACTTTTCCATCAAATATCATCCATTTTGAGCGCTTGCGATACCGTGATCCCGGCAAAAACCATTGCCAGCAGCGCCAGACCAAAGGTGACAAAAAGCACCACATTCCCATTGGCATTGCCCCCCACCAGCATCCAGGTAGCCAACAGACCCAGGAGCAGCGCCGGCAGAAATGCCGCGCCAATCGCCAGGATTATCTTCCGCCAATCCACCGGTCGCTGCCCGGCAATTTGTCCATTTTGCCCATTGGCCAGCAGTTGATACGGCTGGTGATTGTAATGATAAACGGCTATATAGAGCGGCAGTAGAATGTAACGCCAGCTTTCATCACGAAAATCCAGGTTCATGCTAAAGTTGCGCATACGGCGAGAGGTGGCCTGACGCTGGCACGCTTCTTTTGTTTGGGCGCGCATGGCTTGCCGGGCGCGTTCCCAGGCGGCATCCAGCGAGATGTCGTATGCCTGGGCCTGAATGCCTGCCAGATAGCGGGGCTCGTAGGCCACCAATTGCTGCAAATCAACGCGGCGTATCTGGTTGAGCAGCACCGGACTGAGATTACTGGCGCCATTGATCAACAGATCATCAAAAGTGAGCGTAGCCCGGCCTGATTCCCAACGCCATTCGGTGTAGGTTTCCGTGCGCCGGTTTTTGCCGACGCCAACGGTACGGGTGCGGGTGTGTGCCACTTCCGCTTTCCAGTCGGCGCTGGTTTCCGCGTCAAATGTCCAGGCGGGCACATAGATGGGGGTGAATTCTGTGCCATGCGCCAACCGCTGCAGGTCTTTGGGCAGCAGCCAACTGCTGCCCAACCAGGCGGCGGTTTGCCTGCGTAAGGTATCCCCGTCTACCTGGAATGGCAGCAAAAAGCGAGGCCGCAGCACGTCTTGCGGCGCTTTCACCTGCACAACCTGGTTGGAGTGGCAGAAGGGGCAGCTATGGGTGAGCATGTCGGTGGCAATGGTGACATGGGCGTTGCAGCGGCTGCAGGCCAGTTCTTTGCGCTCAATGCCCCATCCCTGAGCTACCCGTTCCATTGTTTCTACGGTGAATTCGAACTGCTGCGCCCCCTTGCCTACCAGGGTGCCCTGAGGCGCTTCGTAGTAACCACAATGGGCGCAGGTGAGGCCGCCGCCATCGGCGCTGAAGGCGGTGGTAGCATCGCATTGTGGGCAGTGGAATTGAATAACTTCCTGGTGTTTTTCGTCGGGTGGTTTGGGTTTCCAGACTTCTATGCCGGGCACGGCCGTTTCCGTGCGCATATAACCTGGTGGTGGAAAGGATGGCGTCATTGTCTTTACTCCAGTGTATCCACAAAAACGAGGAGCGTGTTAAAGGCGCTTTCAGGTGGGGATGTGGATAGGCAGGCGCATAGTGAAGCGGCTGCCGCTTTCAGGTGAGGATTGGCCGGTGAGACGGCCGTGATGCAAGGCCACATACTGTTTGACAATATACAGGCTGGCTACATAGTCCGGGGCGTCAATCAGGGTGATCTCATCGGAAACAAGGACCCGCTGGAATTGGGCCAATGCTGAGGGTTGTACGGGGGTGACGGCCGTGACCTCTACCTGCACTTCCTCATCTTGCCGGTTCAACGACAAACTGACGCTGGCTGGTGGGGATTCTGCCTGGGTGATGCTGAATCTCAGCAGACGCTCAACGCAGTCGGACAACATGCGGGAATTGCCAAAGATCATGGGGCTTTCCGGCAAGAAGGCACAGGTGATCACCGTTTCCGGCAGGTATTGACGGCCGTACACCTGGCTCAATTCATACAGCAGTATCCCAAACTCGGCGATGGGCTGTGCTTCCCAGGTATAGGAAACCGTGGCCTCGCCGGTCTGCAACTCAGCCAGGGTGATCAAATCTTTTACGAGTTCGTTCAGGCGTTCGCTGCCTTTTTTTATTTCAACTAAGGAGGCGGCCAATTCTTCCGGTGATTCAACACTGTTTAATCCCTGAGCCAGTTTGAGGGTGTGAACGTTGACGGCCGTTAACGGCTGCATCATTTCCCGCGTTACCAGATTCAAAATACCGCGTTTCAGCAATTCAAAATCTGCCTGCACCAGGTGCTGTGACTGGAAATGTTTGTCCAGTCGTTTTTCCACCAGCTTCAACACATCATCTGGTTCATAGGGTTTGATGATATATTCTTCCACACCCAGCCGCCGGCCTTTGTATTCATCTTGTTTTTCACCTTTGGCCGTGAGAAAGATGAAGGGGATATGTACCCATTGGGGGTTTTCGCGCACCGTTTGCAGGAATTGATACCCGTCCATTTGGGGCATCATAATGTCGGAAATAACGAGATCGGGTTGATAGTCGCGTAAAAGTTCCAATGCTTCACGGCCATTCATCGCCGTCAAGATTTGCAGGTCATAGCGCCCTTCAAAAAGCAGCAGCAAATCGGCCAGACCATGTAACAGGTTTTCCTCATCTTCTACCAGCAGCAAAGTGGCCGGGACGCGGTTGTTGGCGGTCATGGCCGGCGATTCACCCTCTGGGGTGTAGACGGGCAGCAGCACGGTAAAAACACTGCCTTTATTCTCTTCACTCTGCAACAAGATACGGCCGTGATGCAATTCCACCAGGTCACGCGCAATGGTCAGCCCCATGCCCGCCCCCTGCTGCTCCATCAACGTCCGGTTATACTGCTCAAACAAATCATAAATCCGCTCATGCATGGTAGCCGGGATGCCCAGCCCCGTATCGCTAAAAGCAACCCCCACCTCGTGGCCCTGCGTAAAAACCTTCATCTGCACCAGCCGTTCACGACCCGTCACCGACCCTGTAAACTTGATGGCATTGTTGAGCAGGGCGCCAAAAGCTGTTTGCAGCCCGGCGGCATCCCCCCAAAAGGAGGGCGCCCTTGCCGCCGGTTCAAAGAGAATGGTCACCTGCTCCTCATCGGCAAACGGCCGTTGTTTGTCAATAACTGCCTGCACCAGACCATTCAAATCATCAATCCGGCAGCGGCGCTGCTCAAACTGCTGCGCCATCATGCCACTACGCAGTTCAATGACCTGAATCAAGGCGCCCACCAGATTGGTCAGCCGTACACATCCCGTCTGAATACCATGCAAATACTCGCTATAATTACGGTCAGCTTGGTGTGTTTCCAGACTGTTCAGATAACGATCCAGCATATCGTAATAGGCCGTCACGTAAGTCAGCGGTGTTCTAAACTCATGGTTTAGAATCTGCATCATATTCTTTTTCAACGATTCTAGTGTTTGCTCCCGGCGTTTTTGTCTCTCATAACTGCGATCCAACTGCGTCTGGATCAATTCCGCCAGTTCCGCCATCACAAAAGGCTTCGTCAAATACAAGTCCGCGTCACTCAACCGCCCTTTGCGCACATCTATCTCTTTGCCCCGCGCCGTTAGAAAAATAAAAGGAATGTGTGTCCAATCCGGGTTTTGGCGCACATAGCGCAGAAACTCAAAACCATCCATTCCCGGCATCATAATGTCAGACACAATGAGATCTACCGCGTTTTGGGCCATCAATTCCAGCCCTGCCTGACCATTACCGGCTTTGAGGGCACGCAAGTTGTAGCGCGAGGGAAAAACCTCCAGGGCATCGGCTATGCCACTCAACATATCTACATCATCTTCTACGATGAGAATTGTCACCACACGACTTTTCATGTGTGCATTATAACATAAGCCAGGAGGCCAACTGAGGGGAACAAAGTACTCTGACTATTTTGATCGAGGCAAGCAGGTAGGAAATGCAATTGTAATTGACTGGCAAAATAAAACCTTAACCAGGCTATTAGTAAAAGTTAATAGCCTGGTTGTAATGCCATCTGCTTAATTTGTCCGCAGCCGGTGTGCCGCAAACAATACGGCGACCAACAGCACCCCGACCAGTGCAATGATCCATGTTTCCAGGCCGGTCTGGGGCAGCGCGCCGGTTTGGGAACCGGCGACCGCTGTGGGGGTGCCGCCGACCACAATGGCACTGCCACTGCCGGTATCACCAGCGCCGCCGCCACTATCGGCAGCGCCGCCACTATCGGCGCCGCCACCACTTTCGGCAACGGCCGTGCCAATGATAATCGTGCCGGGAACGCCTTCACCTCCCGTGCCCGCTGCCGCGTCTTCACCACCTTCTGTGCCTGCTTCTCCTTCAGTCCCTGTCCCCTCACCACCAGCAGCCTCATCACCGTCGCCCGTTTCAGCCGAGCCTAACACGCGGGTCGGGGTCGCGGTGGCGGTTTCGGCCGCCGCGGTTGGGGTGCTGGTATTGGTGGATTGCGGTTCTGGTGTTTGCGTAGGCGCCGCCTGAGCCGTTTCTGTTTCAATGATGAATTGGGCTATGGCCGTGTTTGTCACCATCGTGATCGCATTTTGTGTTTCAATGGCCGAAATTTCGGTCGAATTGGTCGTGCCGCCTCTGTCTAACATCATCAGCACCACAATACAGGCTGCGGTCAACACAAACACAGTTATCAATGCCCCGGCGGCCATCAAAAACGGCCGATTACCAGAAGCATTCCCTTCTTCTTCTACCAGATACTCATCATCCGCGAATTCATCTTCCATTGGTTGCCTCCATTTAACCCGGCGGTGTCGCAGTCAGGATGACCGGCTACCGCGAGAATAATGACTACTAGATAATAACGTCCACATTGGCAAAGGGCATAAAGACCACATGCCCCTCGGCCAGGCGAATGTTGGCCCCCTGCGCTTTAGCGCCGGTTGCCAGTAATTGTGACAGTGTGAAAATTTCAACCACTTCGCCGGTTTGCCCCACAAAAGGGGGGCGTAACAGGCGTACTTGTTGTCCAATTTGCAGTGGCTTGTTGGCCTGCACCGCCTCACTGCTGGGGGTGGCTGGTTCGGGGATAATAATCTCTGGACGCTGCCCACGGCTGCCATCATAATTGGCAAAGAGGGAGGTTTCGCGCCCCTCTGTTTTTTGCAGCAGGTTGAAAACCATAGGGGACATACTTTGTTTGCCAACACCATCAGTCAAAATAATGGGATAGTTCAATTCATAAGCAGCATCGCACAAATCAACGGGCATACTGCCGGCGATGATCCCGGCTACGGCCATTTCTTGCGCCAGGTGCAGCACGTCTACATGCTCCAGCCGTCCCACCGCCAAAATGTGTTTGCTTAAATCACTCGTTAGCTGATCTTTGGCTAAGAAACCATTATTGCTGCGGGACATGAGCTTCAACTTGCCAAAACTTTCTTTGCGTGACCCCCAAATGCCTTGAATGAAAGCGCCATACGTTTCAATGACAACGCCTCTGTCACCCACATGGCTGACCACTTTGCCGGAAACCAGGGCGGTTGTTTCTATCCAGTCGGCGGCTTGTTGGATGAAGATACGGCCGTTGACCACATCATATAACTCACCGGCAGCAGGCGATAAAACTTGCCGACCACGCAGTCCTTTTCTCTTCGCCAGAACGGTGCCCTCATCTATCACCGAACCTTTCTCTTCCGTAACAAGTTCGGCTACCTTATCCGGGGAGACGCCTAAAATCTGGCTGGCATCAACAATGGCAAAGACCGTTTGCCGAGGTGTGCGGGCTACCGTCAGGCCAGGGGTGACTTCATTGCCAATTTTGGCGATCATTTCACCACTTTGGGGAAGCACCCGTTCGCGGCGAATTTTCATATGCGGTTGAATAATGGTCGTATGTGTGTAATGTTCCATTATCGTTTGCATACTTGACAGGTCTGCAAGACCTGTCAAGTATTATTTGAAATCAACCACCCAAATCCCATTGCCATTTGCGCATCAGGTTACGCCGGTCATTGGGGTCACGCGGCAAGGCCAACGGCCGTCCCCGCGCATCAATCACCAGCCCACCCACTGCGCCACCTTTCAGGGTAAGCGTTTTGCCCTGACCAGGGCCAAAACCAATGTCAAAACGCCCGGTCGGTTTTACCGTCACCTGGGCTTCCTGGCCGGGTGAAATGGGAAACACCTCAATCTTGCCAAATTCAATTTCCCCTTCAAACCGGGCGGTGGGTGATTCAATGACAATATCCAGCACCTTCTTACCCGCCTGTCCTTTACCTGCGGGGGCAATCACCCAACCCAGCTCTGAAAGCACACCGGCGGCCAGCGTTTGCACCACAACCAGCGGCTGATGACCGGCCAACACTCCCAACGGCGGCAAAACCCCATATTGGTCTAACCCCACAGAAAAGATGCCGGTGGGTTGCAAGGCGTCCAGCAGCAGCAGCATGACCTGACCTGGTCGGGGCGCTCTGGCAAAAACAGCGCCATGCACCAACAGCCGGTCAAAGGCAGGCACATGCATCACCTGGCCGTTTGAGGCCCAATTCCATTCAACGGCCGTAGACTGCAAGGCGCAGTGCAGCAGCGCGCGCGCCACCGCCTGCTCCAGATGCAAATCTGCTTCCGTCAGCGGGATGGTCTGGGGGTAGAGAGATTTGTTATACAGAAAATTGGCTACATCCGGTTCATCCACTTCTTCCGGCAGCCAGCGCACGATATTGTCTACGGCCGTGTGCCGCAGTAAATGGGCCATCGGTTCACCCATGCCCAAATCCGTGCGCACGGAAAACTGAACCTCGCCCGCCTTTGCCATGATCAGAGTGGTACTGTTGCTGCCCAAATCAATGCCTAACACCCGCTGTTCCTGCCCGGCATAATAGTGGCACACATTGGCAAAGGCGCGCGCGGTGGGCAGTATGGGAAAACCAGCCCACTCCGTTAACTCGTGCAGGCCCGGCAAGTTGTGGATTTTAATATCTTCATACAATTCCCCGGCCAATCGCATCACATCATCCAACTGCTCGGTTCTCAGGTCGGGGCGGATATTGTTTGCCATATGCAAATGCGAATTTTCCTCCAGCAGCGCCCGCACTTGCTCCCGCAGTTTTAGGTTGCCCGCGTACAGAACATGGGGTGGCTGGTTGTTGGACAGCACCATAGCCGCTACCACGACCACCTCCACCAGCCGCATCAACCGCTCTTCAGCGCCGCCATCCGTGCCACCGGCAATGGCAATGAGATCGGGACGGCTGTGGATAACGGCCGTAATCTGCTCTGCTTCCGGGCGGGTATCAGCCAGGCTGACCACTTCCACCTCTTGCACATAAATCGTGCGCAGTGCCTTACGCAAACTGGCCAGACTCATCTCGTCATACAACCCTACCAACACCGTTTTTAGCGGCGAAGGCGCGCTGACAACCATGGCAAAATGGTCAACACCAGACCCATCTTTGCGCGGTGGACGAATAAGATGGCCCCGTTCATTCAGCAGTGTGCGGCCCGTTATCTCGGAAATGCGGCCAATCCCTTGCTGTACGCAGGTCATTACATCCAGCCAGGGCAACCGCGCTGTAGTGGGCACTGAAGCACAGGCCACCAACCGGTAACTGCCATCAACGGTATCAATCAGAATGACCGTGGTGTTGGTGGTACCAATATCGGCCAGAATAAATGATTTTTCCAGGTCATCTATTTCCTGGAGGGGCTTTTCTTTCAACTCAGCCATGATTAACGATTGAATGCCTGCATATAGAAGTAAATTCGGCCAGCCAACAAAACAAAGCTGGTATTGAGCAGCGCCGCAAACAGGGCGCCAAAGGTGATCATTAACACGGCGCGGCCCAGCCACACAATGCCTTGCTGCCAGTAAGCCCGTTCCCACACGCTGCTGCCGCCGGCGCGGAACGAGGTGAATTGAAATGACAACAATGTCAGCGCCGCTAACACTGCGATCAGAAGCCCGCGTAGCGGATCACTGGTATTGGCGTAGGTGCCTGTTAGCTGCGGCCACAGTGTACCGGTTAGTGCGCCCAGAAAGGCAATGGCGGCGCCCACACCTACCAGCAGCGCCAGCGTTATGCTTCCCGCCCAACTGGCTGCGCGCAGCCGGTGCAGCAGCAAAAACAAGGCCAGCAAAATGGGTGCCAGCAGATAAATGGCATCCGCCGGGCTGGGGTTTTCGGTAATGGTGCGGTAGACAGGTTCAAACACTTGCTGCACCACCACCACCGCCGCATAAGCGGCGCTGGCCCCAACCAAAATGTGAATGGCCAGACGATAAGGAATCTTATCCCCGATGAAGAGATAGCTGTAAATACAGAGCGTCAGGGTGAGTCCCACCAAAAGGCCGATGAAATCTGCGTTCTGGGTCATAATTATTTGGCACGACGCTGGGCGGCGATGCCGGTAACAAAATAGATGAGTGCGCCCAAGAGCAGAACCACCACCACTAACATTTGCGCGGCGACCTGGGCATTTAATAAAGCGTGGGCGTCGGTCAGTTCGGTATTACGGTAATATGTTTGCTGGTACACGGCCGTGCCCGGTATGCCATTCACCACCCCGGCAAGCTGGGCCGTGTCAAAGTAGGGCAGCGCCAATGGAGCCAATGCCTGGGTGACGCCAGCTATCATTGGCCGGTCGGCGGGGGCGCCCACCTGCTCTACCCAATTGACCAGCGTTTGCCGGTCAGCCGTCAGCACGATGATCAAAGATACATCGGCTAGGGCTTGTTGTTGGCTGGTGGGCAGTGGTGCGCCAAACAGGGCATCACAATTCGCCGCCTGGTTCAGACATTCCCCCAGCCGCCGCAGCCCAATGGCTCCACCCGGTAAATAGCCCAGGGGCACGGCCGTATCCGTACCGGTTTGCCCGGTTACTTCTGCCGCCATCTTTACACCAGGCGTATATTGGCTAAGCGTTAGGATGGTGGTTTGCGCTTCGGCTAACTCCATGAGCAGCGTTTCGGCTTCGGGCGTCAATTCACCGGCCATAGCCGGTGTGTATTCAAATGCCACCAATACGGTGCCGCCGGCGGCCTGGCGCACGGCCGTGTTCACACCCGTCAGCGCCGCCGACGGGTGTAATTGGGTGGAGATGATGGGGACTTCACCGCGCAGTCCTAAAATCACAACCAGCAGCAGCACAACGACAAATAACGGCCGTATCCAGCCCGAAACATCTCGCGCCGCCTGCCGGGTGGTTGTTGTTTCTGCGGCCTGCCCATCCAGCGCCAATTGTCGCAGCAGGTTTGCCTGCTGTACCTGTTCGGGACTTACCCCAAACTGCTCTAAGGGGTCGGCTACCCGTGGCAGGGCGATCACCGGCTCTACAGCCACCACACCGCGCAGCCCGCTCAAGGGGCCAAATGATTCCTCTGGCCCGGTAGCCTCTATTTTTGGACTTTCCCCGGTTAACTCAACCGGTTTCAGTTCCATCACCCATGCCGGAATGTCTGCTTTGGGCAGCAGGTCTTGCAGGGGCACAGCCGGCGGCAAATCATCGAGGATGGCGCTCCACTCATCGCTGACCCCCGTTTTCCCAGACACGCCGGCCTGGTTGTCTACCAGAAAATCGGCGTCGGCTGTGTCCAGCGTTAACCCCGGCTGTAGCCAATCGGGAATGTCGGCAAGCTGTGTGTCGGCTGGCATGGCAATGGACGGCGCGTCACTGGCGTCACGGGAAATGTCTTGCAACCAGTCGGGAAGATCTGCACCGGCCAATTCTTCGGGCACACCGGCCAATGTGTCTGGTGTTTTATCACGCCAGATGCTGGCCAGGACGCTCTCTGTCATCTCCTGTCCGGGGCGCATATCGGCTACCCAATCTGGCAGTTCATCACTGGGTATCAGTTCGCCTTCCTCATCTACCATGTCCGGCAGCGCGGTGGTGGCGTCTAGCTGGCTGATCCACGCCGGCAATTCATCTTCCTGCTCTTCTATGTCAAAAGAGCCTTCCGCCGTCCAATCTTCTTCTGCGAACGGTTCAGCGGCGGGAATCACGGCCGTTTCCTGCGCAAACTCTTCCACAAAATCAGCGGTGGGGGGCACGGCCGTTTCCTCCATATCCGGCAGCCGTAAATCGCTTGTCCCCATGTCTGCCAACGCCGCCAACCAGTCAGGCTCATCTGATAGGATGCCATCTGCAAAAGCATCGTCTGCTTCCGACATGTCGGACAACAGCTTATCCATCGCCTCATCATCCAGATGCAGACTGCCACTCTGACGCAGAAAATCAATCTCTGTGGCGGCGGCTATGCTTTCAGTCTTGAAAATGTCTTCCAGGCTGTCGCTCTCTAGCTCATCTTCGGACGGCGTCACCAAATCTGCTGACGCGGCTACCCCAGCCAGCCAATCGGGCAACTCTTCGGCAATGTCCGGTTGAGACTGGAAAATGGAGGCCAGTTCTTCTTCGGTTTCTTCCAGCCAGCCAAAATCGCTGGGAATTTCCGGCGAGATGGCGGCTTCTTCTGGCTCGGCTGGCTCTGCCAGCCAGCCGAATTGTTCTGGTTCCTGCTCGGCTGGTATGGTGGTGTCGCTAAACCAGGCTGCCAGCCGGGCTGCTTCATCCGGTAGTGGTTTGGCCTGTGATGGCTCTGGGGTCTCTTCCTCTTCCACAAACCAGTCCGCGAAATGGTGTTCGTCTTCAGAAGGGGAGGAGGCTACGGCCGTAGCTTCAGCCGTAGCCTCAGTCGTTTCCTCTTCATCAGTCCAGTCATCAAACCAGTCAGGTGAACTGTCCGTTACGGGCGTGCTTGCCTCTGCTGTCGGTTTGTCTGCCGATTTGTCCGTCGGTTCAGCAAACCAGGCTGCCAGCCGGCCTGTTTCTGATGGGCCGTCGCCGCTTTCGTCCCAGGTTTCATCTTCTTCCGGGAAATCCGTCAACCAATCCGTCAGATTTCCCTGCAACTGCCCGGCATCAACCGCTTCTGTCCCTGGCTCTTCCGGGGTCTCCGTAAACCAGTCTGTGAGTTGCCCGGCTTGGGCGGAGCTTCCTGCATCTTGAACCAGCGTGGTATCTTCGTCTTCATCTCGAAAATCGGAAAGCCAATCCGTCAGGCTGTCTTGCAGCTCATCCGCCGCCATTGCCGATGGCAAAGATGGCGCCTCTTCTGCCGCCAGCCAATCCGTCAGATCAGGAGAGTCAGATTCATTGGACATGGCCCAGGCATCGTCTGCGGTGGTCGGCGCGTCAGCCAGCCAACTGGTTAGACTTTCCTGGTCTTCCTTGCCAGAGACCACTGTGCTGTCCGCATCCTGAGATAACCAGGAGGTAAGGCTGTCGGCTGGTTTTTGAGGTAACTGCCAGTCATCCTCTTCTTCTGACAGTGAGGACGATAGCCAACTGGTCAGGCTTTTTTCGGCATCTGGTGGTTGTGGGCCGGGTGGGGGCGACGGCCGTGCCGCCTTCGCAGGCTTCGCCGGTTCTTCTGTCGGTCTATCTATATCTGCCGACTTTGGTGGGGGTGTTGTTGTTTTGCCAGCAGTTGGCCCGTCATCCATTAACCAATCGGGCAAATTGGCTTCTTCTTCAGAAAAGAGATCGTCGGATAGTTTTGGCGCCGCCTCGGCCCGCCCCAGTAAATCCTTGTAAAACTCAGTGGAAATAATGGTAGGGGCGTGAATGATGGGGTCGGAATCCTCATCATCCACCAGCCACTCCGGCAAGTCGTCGGTATGTCTCTTGCGGGTTAGCTCTTCGATGCGGGGAAGCTCCAGGTCAGAAATGTCTTCGTCGTCGAGTTTATCACCCATTTTGCCGGTCTTGAGCCAGTCGGGCACCTTGCTAGGGTCCAGGTCGCCGGTTTCCCCGGGACGGCGTGCAGGCAAGGAAAAAGCCCCTTTAATGGGGGCGGCTGGTTCATCTTTTGCTTTGGCCTCGGTGCGCGGCTCTTCAGGAATCAGGCGGGTGCCACAATGGTCACAAAAAATCCGGTCTATGGGGTTCGATGTGCCACAGTTGACGCAGATGATGTGGGTGCCCAGGGGCAATTTTGTCCCGCAGTTGTTACAAAACTTACTGCCGGCCGGGTTTGAAAAAGCGCACTCCTTACAGACAATTTCCTGGCTCATTTGTTATACGGCCGTTCCAACCCGATCAGCATACGTACCGACAGCAGAATGGAACCAAGCGCCACTCCTATGAGCAAACCACGTACACCGGCCATCACGATCACATTTTGGATAACGTCTTGAATACGAACAGACCATTCACTCAGCAGCGGCGGCGCCCAGGATGTGACCAACAATACGTCGGCGGCTAAAACGAGGACGGCCGTGACCAAAAATAGCGTGGACCACACCGTGCGCTGCCGCTTCATCAATTGGAACCCGGCAAATAACAGGAAGAAGGCCAGTAATGAAGCCAGCGCCGCTTCTAATGGCGCCTGCACCCAATCGAAATAATGAGTCATGCCATCTTCTGTTATTCCCATCCGATCCAAAATAGCAATGGCAAATACAGCCACCATGCTGAGAATGAGAACCAGACTGTACAGGTTCCTTTTCTTGAAAAACCGGTTGAAATGCACGACGAACAGGTTTAATACACCCAAAACCAGGGCAAAGGCCACCAGCAGCCCGGCCCAACCCAGCGTCAGGTTTGTTACGACCGGCGGCAGGTTAAACACCAGCCCTAGCAGCGTCAGCCAGCCAAAAAACAGGGCAATGGCTATGGGTAACACCTGATTCGTTCTGCGCATACTCAGAAAAGACCTTCAACCAGAGCCAACAAAACGATGCCGCCGGCTATAATCCAACGAATGATGTCCTGCAACTGTAACGTAGCCAGTCGGCTGGGATCATGCCGCAGGTAAGCGCCAGCAGCCAGCAGCTCTTCACCAACCAGCACATTCTGGCTGAACACGGTGGCTACCGCCAGCGCTGAGGGGTCATCTGTGCCTAAGAGTTGGTCCAGACGGCGGCTGTTGGCTGCTTCGGCAATCAGGGCCAGTTCGGGGCCAAACCGGCCCACGGCAATGTTGCCGGTAACTCGATCTTGCTGTAAGAGATTTGCCGCCCCGCCAGCATAGATGAACGGGGTTGTTTCCGGAGCGATGAACTGTACCTGGTCTGGGGTGAATTCTCCGGTGCGCCCGGTTTCCTGGTAAGCATGGCGCAAACTGCCCTGGGCAATGGGCAGCAGGGTGCCTTCGCCCACAGTGATTAATGGTGGGGTGCTGTTGGCGCAGCCATCTACAGCTAACCGATCTAATACATGGAGGGCGGCTATGGTGGTGGGGGCAGCCTGGTTTACCAACCCGGCCTGCCCCAGGGTGACATGCAATGGGCTGCCGCTTTCGATGGAGCGACCGAGTTGGTCTTTGATGCCTTCTAAAGCGGACAACGGCCGTAGCGCCACCTGCCGCCCAACCTGTACGCTGCGCGTTAACAAGAATAGCAATACGGCTAATACAACAATAATGCCCAGGATAATGAGTGGGGTCATGCCCGTTCTGCCTCTTCTGCGTTTAACCGGGCCAGCAATGTGCGCACGGCCGTCGGCTCGGCTAATATCTGTGCCAGTTGCCGCACCAAATGAGAGGGGACAAAAAGAGAGAGTGCCGGCTGGGCCAGCCACAATAGTTGTTCCCCTAAAAAATGAAGGGGGGGGCCAGTCTCCAGCAAAATGGTTACAGGCGTTTGCCAGCCACGGCGCCGCACAGCCGTCGCTACTTCATCTATGAATTCAACCGTTTCCTGTGCCCGTAACTCTTCCATTTTCCGGTTGTAGCTGCTATGCCCGGCACTGCTGGCATAACAGGCGCTCAACTTGACGTAACATAATGTTGTGAAGCGGAGTATAACACGTTTACAAAAGGGTGTAAAGCGAGCAAAGGGTATCCTTGTAGTATTACTACAACATTAGGATTTTGGTCATGTTTGGCATTTTAGCTGCCCATTTGCGTCCGCAGAATACAAAGAGGCGTGGGAAGGGTAACTCTTGGGGTTGCCTGCGATGGGGATATGAGGGGATGAGCACAAAGCCCGCCCCCAATAGTGAATCAGTCAGGCAAGAACCAGCTTAACAGGGTGCTGACGATGGAGATGACGATACTGGCTAAGAAGGCGGAGATGCTATTTTGAACCACGCCGCTGCCGGTGAATTCCAGACCCACATTAAGCCAACTGACGAGTATGAGCATGAGGGTGTTGATGACTAATGTGAATAGGCCGAGAGTGGCGATGGTGAGGGGCAAGGTGAATAGTTTGATGATCGGCCGTACAAATGCATTAACCAGGCCGAATACAATCGCTACTATCGCCAGTTGCACCCATTGATCGGTCAAATAGATGTTGGGCACAAGGGTGGCCGCGACCAGTAAAGCGACCATATTGATACCAATTTTGATGAGGATCTTTATCATGGTTCTTTCCTTGTAAGAATTGTAGCAGGTTTGCCCGAAGTTTCCTGGTTTTGTTGGTGGTGAGCGGGAAAAGTTTTTTGAATGAACCATATTAACCAGACCAACATCAGGCTGAACAGGATAAACACAGCTAAGAATGTAAATTGTATGCGGTCAGATTCTGTGGTGCGCACGGGATTGGGTGGATGTAATACCAAAGCGGCCTGCCCATTGAGCCACAAAATCAGCCCCCACAGGAGGATGGGCAGAAGCCCTGACGCGCGCGTGGGCGGCAGCCACGCCAGAAGTACCTGCACAATGAGGGCTACGGCCAGACCATTGAGGGCAGCGGACATACGTGGTTCCTGCAACAAGATGCCTCCCCAGTTGATTTGCGAAGCAACCATGCTCATGGCAATACCGGCGCCGTATACGGCCGTACTTGCCCCCCCCACTATCTGTAGCCAGCGCATCCAGGCAAGCCGCCCCGTTGCAAAAATACCCAGCCCCAACAGAGCAGCCGCGCCCAGGCCCACCATCCCGGCCCAGGTAAGTCCTACATGCAAATAGACCGACTTGATGCCGCTGCCCAATGTTTGCTCATCTGGCCCCAACCATACCACCAAACTTAACAGCAGTAAGATGCCCACAATGGCTGCCCAACCATATTTATTCAAAGCTCGCTCTCCCGTGATTTTTTGTCGCTGTTTTTCAGGGAAGCGTCGGGGGTGGGTGAACCGCCAACCCAGGCGCCAAAACGACGGCCGTACCGCTTCATCTTAGACCGGCTCCGGGCATAGACATAGCGCGCCCGCCGCCATTCCCGGCGGGGCAAGGAGACATCCGGCGGCGTCACATTCCACTTTACCAACGAAGCAGCCCAGGTGAGGCCACCGCCAAATCCTACGAATATGACGTTGTCGTCGGGTTGTAGACGGCCGTCTTTTACCGCATCACATAGGGCAATGGGAATGGAAGCGGCGGAGGTGTTTCCCATCCACTGCACATTGGTATAAAACATCTCTTCGGGCAGTTTGAGCCGTTTGGCGGCGGCTTCAATGATGCGGGTATTGGCCTGGTGGGGCACAATCAGGTCTACGTCCTCAATGCTCATGCCTGCTTTGCGCAGCGTTTCATGCACAGAATCGGCGATGACCTGGGTGGCAAAACGGAATACCTGACGGCCGTCCATGGCAATGGTATTCCGTTTGTGTCCATTGTGAAAATACTCTGGCCCCAACGTAGGCACCGGGTTGTGGTAAACGGCCGGCAAGCTGAGCAAATCGCCGCCGGAGCCATCGGAGCGCAAAGTGGAAGCCAGTATACCGCCGGGAATGCTGCTACCTTTAAGTACCACTGCACCGGCGCCATCACCAAACAAGACACAGGTGCCCCGGTCTTGCCAATCCAGCACTCGTGTCATTGTCTCGGCGCCAATGATCACGGCGTTGCGCACCGAGCCGGTGGCGATGGCCTGGGCGGCCATATCCAGGGCATAGACAAAACCAGAACAGGCGGCGCTGAGATCAAATGCCCCGGCCTTGATGGCCCCCAGGTAATCTTGCACCCGGCAGGCGGTGGAGGGGAAGATGTATTCGGGGGTGGAGGTGGCGACAATGATCAATTCCACCTGCGAGGGGTGCAGGTCGGCGACAGCCAGCGCGCGGGCAGCGGCTTCAAAGGCGAGCGTGGCGGTGGTTTCTTTTTCGCCGGCAATGTGGCGTTCATGGATGCCGGTGCGCCGCGTGATCCATTCGTCGGTTGTTTCGATCATCCGCTCCAGGTCGTGATTGGTGAGAACCCGGTCAGGGACATATTTACCCCAACCGACAATGTGTGCATATTTCATCATGTTCCTCAACAGGTGGGATATGGTTTGTGTATTCCCTGTGATGTACCTTTGCCCGATGGGGTGGCGAGTGTATATTTCGTGGAATACAAGCTACCCTGTCAAAACCCAGGGCTTTCGGTTCGGTTACGCCCAGGGCATGGTTCTCATTGTAACATGTTTGATGCGCCGATCTACAATAGCTCGTGGTGGGACTGATAATTCAATGAGAAATGAGAAAGGCAGGGGTTTTTTCCTATGGACAGCTATTATCAGCAGGTTATCCTTCACGAAAAGTGAAAGAGTGGCAAAAGTTAAATGATGAACGAAACGATTCGCATTGTCCCCCCCTCTGATCCGGAACCGAATAAGTCGCGCTGGCTGCTGTGGCTGGCGGGTGGCTGCCTGTTTATGCTGCTGTGTTTGGGCTGTGTGGGGGTGGTTGGCCTTGGTGGTGGCTATTACGCTTATACCCAATTCCGTGAGGAATTGTCTGCCAATGTGACCGCTACCGAAACGGCTCAGCATGTTAACGGCCGTGCCACGCCCCCACCGGATGACACGGCCGTACCCACGCCCCCACCATCCCCCACATCCCCCGTTACAAACATACCGGCGGACACCCCCCTGCCGCCGCCAGAAACACCCACAGCCGAAGAAACGGCCGTAGCCGCCATTACCCTGCCCGTTCCCACCCAGATCAACCAGATACCCCTACCACCACGCGCCGGGCAAGATTTGCAACAACTGTACATTACCAACTTCCCGGCGCACGATTATTATGATACGGCCGTGCGCCTGAACAATTACAGCGGCCCACGCACCATCACCACCGACACCTACCAGCCGGGCGACGGCCGTACCTTCTCCATAGACGGTGACAGAATCCAGGCCACCCTGGCGGCCGTTACCGACAACACCTACTTCTGGGTAGCCGAAGACACAAACCTCAACACCGCCGACGTCGCGGCCGCCGCCAGCCGCTTTGAGTCCGATTATTACCAGCCATTGGTCAACCTGTTTGGCCCGGTCTGGCAGCCAGGCGTAGACAACGATCCTCGCTTTTCTGTGCTGCACCTGAACAGTTCAGCCGCCGATGAGCTGGGCTTTTTCCGCGGCGAAGATGAATACCCCCGCACCATTGCCCCCAACTCCAATGAGCAAGAAATCATCTACCTGAACATGGGCGAACTGGAAATGGGCGAAGACCTCTATTATGCCACCCTGGTGCATGAAGTACAGCACCTCATCCAATGGAACATGGACCCCGGCGAAGCGGCCTGGATGAACGAGGGTCTCTCCCAATTAGCGGAAATAGCTCTGGGTTTCACCGATACCGCCGAAACCATAGATTACCTGGAAAATCCGGCCACTCCTCTCAACAGTTGGAATTATGACGATGATGTCATTTATGCCCATTATGCCGGGGCGTATTTATTTCTCGTCTATGTGTGGGAGCAGTTGGGGGAGACGGCCGTACAAGAATTAGCCCGCCACCCGGCTACCGGCATGGCCGGAGTCTATGCCATTTTGCAGGGGTTTGCCCCCGACATCACCCTGGAGCAGTTTACGGCCCATTGGGCCGCCGCCAACTACCTGGATAATGGTAGTAATGCGGTGTTGCCAACAGACGGCCGTTTCCATTACCAAAACCTGACGTTACGACGCCCCAGCCTGCACCAGAAACCCGCCGCCAACCAGCCATACGACGCCGTAGACAAACTCCCCCAATTTGGCGTGCATTATATTGACCTGCGCGATTGGCGCGGGCCGGTGACGATCTCCTTTGCCGGGGACACGGCCGTGCCCCTCATAGACGCCAACCTGGCCCAGACCGCCGATAACTTCTTCTGGTATGCCCCCGCCGTAGATGAGATGAACGCCCGCCTCACCGGCCTCTATGATCTCAGCGGCGTTGACCAGGCCACGCTCACCTATTCCACCTGGTACGACCTGGAAGAAGAATACGACTACGCCTACCTATCCATCTCCACCGATGGTGGGCAGACCTGGCAAACGCTCACCCCAGAGCACAGCAGCCGGGGCACAAGAGGACGGGGATATAACGGCCGTAGCGCCGCCAAACCAGGCGCCCAAAACGGCTGGCTCAAAGAAAGCATCTCCCTAAACGCCTTCACCGGGCAGCCCATCCAGCTTCGTGTTGACGTCATCACTGATTCCGGCATAACCGGACAGGGCTTCGCCATAGACGACATTCACGTAACCGGCCATCAGGCCGCCTCCTTCACCGACGGGCCAGAAAACTGGCAGGCCGAAGGATTCATCTTAACCGGCGGCTGGCTGCCCCAAAGATGGTCCGTCCTCTTAATTGAAGAAAAGATAGAGGGGCAATCCGACCCCCGTGTGACGCCCCTGGCTCTGGACGCGCTCAATCAAGGGCAATGGGTGGTAGAGATAGGCAAAGGGGGCGGTGTGCTGATGATAATGCCGCAAACCCCCTTTGCCAATAATGAAGCCAACTATTGGCTAAACGTCAGGCAATAATAAAGACATCCGGTTTTTTTTGAAAAATCGGATGTCTCTCAATCAATCTAACCGCTGCAAAAATCAGCCGTCGTGGTTGTATTCCAGAACCAGTTATAGCTGAAATACGGCGAACCCTGCGCCCGAATGGCGATCTGGTTTAGCCCCTTTACGCCATCTGGAATCGTTATCGTAAAGCGCGCTGTACCGCCGTTCCCCGAATTAAAAGAGCCGGCCGGATATCCCAACAGCCCTTGTGTACCCATTGGCCCCATCGTCACCGAGAAATTCATGTTGGCCGGGTAATTGGCCGTTTGAATCTGGACGCTGCCATCACGTACCACCTGGCAAATCTTGATGGTGGGAATGCCTGTCACTGGCGGCGTTGTGGGCGGGGTGACAATTGGTGGCGTGGGGGTAGGCAGACCACCGGTTCCCGTGGTGTTATTCCAGAACCAGTTATAGGCATAAAACGGATTGGCGTGGCGTGTTTGGGCGCGGATGGCAATGCGTGTCTGCCCGCGCAGTTCGGCCGGGATATTAAAGGTTTGCTGGATAGCGCCGCCGGCGCCAGAATTGATTTCCCCCACTTTAATGCCGCCAATACCCTGGGTGTACATTAACCCCATGGTCACGTCAAATAGCTGATTAGGCGGAAAATTGTTGGTCAAAATCGTCACATTGGTATCGGTAGCGACGCTGACAATGCTAAACGTGGGAATGCCCACATAGCTGGGTGGCGCCGGTGGCTGACCGCCGCTACCTGGCGGTTGGGTGGTGTTATTCCAGAACCAGTTGAAGCTGTAATAACCCTGGGCGCTGTCCAGCCGGATGGCAATTTGCTGCTGCCCCTTTAAGAAATTGGGGATGGGGTAGGTGGCTGTGGCGTCACCCCGGCTGGAGTCAAAGGTACCGACGACCTCGCCGCCTAACCCGGCGGTACCCATATAATTCATCCGCACGGTAAATATCTGACCGGTGGGGTAATTATGGGTTTGAATGGTGGCGGTCTGGTCTGGCACCACACTGACAATGGAAATGGTCGGGATGGTCTGGCTGGCGGCGCTGGTGGTGCTGGCCCCTAAAAGCAGAAACAGGAATAGGGCAAACAAGCTCATTCCCACTACGCGCCACGGCGAACGGCCGTGACCCATCACCTGCTTTTCACCAGACATCGGCAGACTCCCGTGAACAATTTGATTGGACATACAAACCTCCTTATACAGTTGTTAGATAAAAATGGAGGTACGGCCGTTGTTTCACCCGGGCGGGTCAACAGGGAAGACAGATTTAATCAGTGAGATTAAAGTGTTTTATAACCATACCCCTCATGCACCATAGCCGCATTATACAACAAGATTATGTCATGTTCTATAGAACATTCATTCGTTATGTAAAAAGTAGATGGTGATGTGTGACACAACAAAAAAGCCCACCGGCTGGATCAACAACCAATGGGCTTCATTTCAAAAGTGGAACCTGGGAAAAGCTACATGGGGTTCTTTTCAATGACAATCACACCCATCTCATCCCCTTTCGCAATACAGTGTGTGGGCGTCACATTATACCGCTTATCAGCATCAGCAAAGTTTTCCAACGCGCCTTGCAAAACCCCCACCGCCAGGTAACAAACGGGAGAGTCAGATGTCCGGCCCGTACACATGGGGCATACATGGATATTCCAATACCAGGCCACATCATCCTCTTCCACACTCACGTTTTGATCGCTCACCTGGTTAAAGAACTTGGCAAAAAACTGCAAACCTAACGATACCCGCCGCTCAAAAGAGCCAATTTTCATGGCGGCGCGGGCTGCTTTGGCAATTTGACCAAAATGCTCAATACCATCATTCAGCGTCTTTTTACCGGCGCGGGTGGCAAAGGCGCGCGCGCCTCTGGGGCCATACATGTCCCAATAAGCCTGCTGCAATTTGCCCACCTGATCAAAGGGAAACTCCTTCTTCATATTATCCGGAGGGTAGTTACCAATATACTCTGGGAGTCCAGCCAGATTCAACAACGAATTGACACCGTTTTTGCCGATGATTTCCTCTGTAGAGATCAAGAGGATGCGCATCCACCTGTTTGGGTAGAAACAATTTTCATTTTGTGTGCCTGAACTCATTTTTACCTCCAACAACCGAGTAACGTGTGGATAAAGAGTCTAAGGGTCTTAAGAATCCTTTGACTCTCCCTTCATTTTAGCAAGAGCCTGCTAATTATAGTACACCTGTACAAATCTTACATAATCAAAACAGGGTGGATTACCTGGGAAAATTATACTATGTCTACTTGACTGCTTCAATGATAGCGCAATTTCACAAAAAATGCCTATGCTTTACCGGCAGCGATTTTTGCCCTCCATTATACACTGCTCCTGATGGCGAGGGTATTGTCTCTCTATCGCCCAATCTCCAATTTCGTGTTGACACGGCCGTAGGCTTCGCCCGCGCCGCCATCACTGCTGTACAAACCCTGGATGACCCTAACCATCCGGTGGAGATTTTACACAGCGACTTTTTTGAATTGTCGGGGAATTTTAACGGCCGTTACCAATACATCCTCGACTACACCAGCTTTTGCGCCGTCCAACTCCCACACCGCGGTGAATATGCGGACCTGGTGGCGCGTCTGCTACAACCTGGTGGTCAATTTGTGACGCTGGCTTTCCCCATTGGTAAACGGCCTGGCGGCCCCCCCCTTCACCGTGCAGCCTGACGCCATCATTGATCTGTTTGCCACACGCAGTTTGCTTTGCAGCACCGCGAAAAGCCGCCAGACTCCGTGCCGGAGCGGCGGCCGTATGAAGAACTCCTGATCCTTGCCAAATACTGTATGCATTTATTGCCCGGCGATCCAGACGATGGGGCCATCGGCCGTCCACACGGGCGCACATTTGAAATAGGGCGCGACCATCAGGCGCAAGTAAATCTGGTGGCCGACGGCATTTCCGGCGAGCAGGGCATAACCGCCAGCGCTGTTCAGCAGGGGCACGGTCGTGATCTCCAACTGTTCCAGGCGCGTCACCAGCACCAACGTCCTGGCGTCCCACACCTCAAACCAACGGCCGTTGTCCTCCCACCCATCCAATAACAAATACGCGCCATCGGGCGTCAGGCGCAAGCGGCTCGCCGGACTCTCTTTTGTTTGCAGCAAACGGCCGTTCGTTACATCTATGACCTGTACACCCAAAAGCTCCTGCTGCTGCACTGGTTGGCCTTGGGCGTCCGCCGCCACGTACCAGCGTTCCCCCATGACGTACAATCGCCGGCTATCTGGCGACAGGGTCGCCTGTTTGTAGGCGCCGTCACCCAAAGTTTTGGCCACGGCCGTGCCCGCCGTCAGCGCCAATAACCGTTCCAACCAGCTTTGGGGGGATTGGATGGCAGTAGTGTGGGCAGTACGGCCGTGCAAGTCCACCGTCGTCAGTTTGTCTTCGTTAGCGTGAACGATGTAAAGGGCACGGCCGTCCGGTGCGGCGACCACTCCCGGCTGCCAGTTTTCGGTGCGTTGCTGCTCATGGGGGCCATCGCAGACGGCCGTACACCAGTGACCGCTCACCACATCCGGCAGGGCCAGCGCCCATTGTTCGGTTAACGTCTCGCCATCCAGCAGCAGCACGGTAAATAAACCAGGCGGTGTGATGCCCCGCTTTTCCCCGTCCGCTGCCCCGGCCAATACCAATGAACCATCATCGGTAAACGCCATCATGGTTGGCCGAAAAGAATAGGGGAAGAAATGTCGCCCCAACTGTATGCCGCTGGCCGCATGGAATAGGAGTATCAGGCTGCTATTTTCAGTGTGATATGCCAGCGCCAACCGCGAGCCATCCGCGCTAAACACCATTGGCCGAACCCAACCCTCGCCAGATAGGTTGGTCGTTATCCCCTGCCATGTCGTCACATCCACCAGGCGTAGGCTTACAGCGCGAGCGTAGCAAGCAGAGCCACCCCCACTGGCTTCACACGTCTGCCCATTGGTTTCAATCGCAGCCAGGGTACGGCCGTCCGCCGACAGAATCGATTGTAGTGTATCCATGGGGTTTCCGGCCAGCGGCAGCGGCGTATAACCGGGCACATCCTGGCCCGTGGTGGCGTCTACCGGGCGGATTTCGTAGCGGTTCGTGTCCACGTCCCAGCGGGCTAACAAAGCGGTGGTGGTTATAGGATTCGTAATGGTGGGGACGATAACGGGAGTAGCGGTGGTCTGTACGGCCGTAGCCGCCAGGCGTGTTGGGCCAATGGCAATCGGCTCAGACGTGGGCACACAGGCAGCCAGCCATACAAGTCCCAATGCCCCTAGCCCTATTATTATCGTTTTACCTTTGTTCCAAATGGAGAGTAATTTCATCGCCAAAGTCTCCTTTGTGGTAAGCGTTCAGTCTCTTTGGGGACCTGACAGGTTTTAGGCCTGCAAAGCTTCAAGTTGAACGGGTAAAAAACCTGTCAGGTCTGAACGAGTACCCTTTGTGGGATAATTTTCAAGATTGCCTCACAGCTACGAGCTATACACCGCTCATAACGTCCAGGTTCCCTATGTGCTCCATGAGGGGACAGTTGTCCCCAGAAAATTGGGTCAATTGACCCTATCACCAGCAGGTGTGTGCCAGTACCATTGGTACAACTATTGACAAATTCAGCCCCATGAGGGCACAACCTGAGGAGATGCACAATGAGTATGACAATTCGTGAATTTTGGACGGCCGCGCACGGCATGATTTTTGGTGCGGTATTTTTGTTAGCTTTTGGTGGTGGGCTGGCCGGTTTATACAGCTTACGCCCAGAACTACTAACGGCCGAGGGCCTCCGGGAACGGGTGAAGCGGGTGAAGCTAGGTACAGGCGTTATGGCTGCCATTGCCTGGCTGACGGTTGTTAGCGGTACTTATTTGGTTTATCCCTGGTACCGGGCGACGCCGCCCGAAGGTGTGACTGACCTGACACTCTATCCCCGATCTCTGTTGAAAGCGGATGCAGCTCTGTCTGGCTGGCATACGTTTGGTATGGAGTGGAAGGAACATGTAGCCTGGCTGGCGCCTATCCTGGCAACGGCCGTGTTCTTCATCGTCTTGAAATACGGCACACAACTGGCCGAACAACGCAACTTGCGGCACATGACGATGGTTATTTATGTGCTGGCTTTTACTGCCGCGGCCATCGCCGGCTTGTTTGGGGCACTCATCACCAAAGCCGCCCCGGTTATGTAATAACGATTTGTGGAGAATTTGTGGAGAATTGATCATGACAACAATAATCGCTTCTGAAGAAAAACCTGTAGAACAACCCCTGGTTCAGACACACATTGCTACCGGTTCGGCAGCCGCCACTTTCATTGCCAGTGGTATTGGCGCCCTCTTTCTCGGCCTTATGACTACCGGCGCTGAGTTTAGCGTCGGTTTGAAAGATGCTTTGAATTGGTGGAATCCGGTCGGCCCCCTGGCCGGCAAAACAGGCATTGCCGTTCTCACCTGGTTAATAAGTTGGGTGCTTTTGAACACCCTCTGGAAAAACAAAGAGATAGACTTGCGGAAATCTTTTATCATTACCCTGGTGCTGATTGGCCTGGGTGTATTATTCACCTTTCCACCTATTTTTGAAGCGTTCGCAGCTGAATAGTTTTTAGCCTTAGTCAGGCTGTGGGAAGCGTTTAAAGTGACGGTTTTACCTTAAAACCGTCACTTTTGTTCTTATGGGCGGGCAATCATCACCTGGTGGCAAAGCGTGGTATAGTTTGCAGCGATCTTGAGGGCATTGGTACGGCCGATGATTGAATCACTGAATCAATTTTTTGAGGTAAATCACTCACTGGTGTTTTTTGTCTATGGGCAGGTGTTTTTTGTTATGGGGCTGGCCATTGCTTTGCAATCACGCCACCACAGCCGCCTGGAATTGGCGCGTAGTCTGGGGTGGCTGGCAGTGTTTGGTCTGGTGCATGCTTTACATGAATGGGGAGCGGTTTTTATACCCATACAGGCAGCCTATGTAGACACGGCCGTTATCCAATTACTCCAGGTGTTGCATACCATTTTGCTGGCTCTTTCCTTCGGTTTCCTGTTACAGTTTGGCGCGGAATTGCTGCGAGATTGGCAGCCGCGTCTGGTGATGTTACCGTTGCTCATGACTCTGTTGTGGGCTTTCATCTTTGTCTTTCCTGGATTGGCCTGGCACGGCGATTTTGAGAATTGGCATCAGCAGGCTTCCACTTGGGCGCGCTATCTGCTGGGATTTACCGGGGGTGTCATGGCTGCTGCGGGGCTATATTACCAGGTGCAGCGCTACATCAAACCACTCAACGTGCCCTCCATTTACCGCATGCTACAAATTGCCGGGATCTGTTTGCTGGCCTATGCCGTTTTGGGAGGCCTGATTGTGCCTGGTGGTTTGTTTTTCCCGGCAAACTGGCTGAACGAAACGGCCGTGCAAAGCGCGTTGGGCGTCTCTACTCCCGTGTTCCGCTCGATGGCCGGGTTGGTATTCGCCATCGCCATCATTCGCGCTTTGAATGTGTTTGATGTGGAAGTAGACAGGTTGATTGAGGAGATGCAAATTGAGCAAAGTCTGACGATGGAGCGAGAACGAATCGGGCGTGAACTGCATGATGGTGCGTTACAAGAGGTTTACTCCGCCGGGCTAATTGTGGCAGCCGCCCGACGCAAGTTGCCGCAAGAACCAGCGCTGGCCGAACAAAGATTGGAGCGGGCCATCCAGGCCATTGATGGGGCTATTGCCAGTTTGCGGGTTTACATGGGCGAATTGCGGGATATACCGGTCGCCTCATCTTTGCTGGAACTGTTGCAGCAGCAAACGGCCGATGCCCGCCTTACCGCCCTGCTCGATGTGGAGTTGGATTGGGATTTGCCGACGACGGCCGTTTTCAGTCCAATCCAGACCCACCACATCATCGCCATCGTCAATGAAGCCTTGTCTAACGCTGCCCGCCATGCCCAGGCGCGCCGCGTCTGGATCAAAGGGCGTATTGTCGCGGAGCGGCTACACTTTACCATCACTGATGATGGCCGGGGTCTGGACGGACAACCACCTACCGATGGGTATGGCCTGCGCAATATGCGGGACCGGGCGCGTTTACTGGGTGGTGAACTGACCATCACATCCTTACCAACCAGGGGTACGGCCGTTACCCTCATCACCCCGCTGGAGGAACATCAACATGATCTTGCGCATACTCCTGGTTGATGACCATGAAGTGGTTCGGCTGGGACTGAGGACCCTGCTGGAAGATATTCCCTGGATTGAGGTAGTGGCGGAAGCCGGCGATGCGTCCGGAGCGATGACGGCCGTTGCCCAACATCAGCCAGACGCCGTTGTCATGGATATTCGCCTACCCGGTGAAAGTGGCATTGACGCCTGCGCCGCCATTACCAGGCAATGGCCGCAAACCAAAGTCGTGATGCTCACCTCTCATGGCGACGATGAACTGTTATTTCGCGCCATTCAGGCCGGCGCTTCCGGTTATGTACTAAAGCAGGTGGGCAATGAAGCCCTCATTAACGCCCTTGATGCGGTGCGCCAGGGCGAAGCCTTGCTTGACCCGGTGATGACACAGCGTGTTTTGACCTATGTGCGTACTCATGAGCGTGAACGCGAGGCGGCTGCTTTCAAAAACCTGTCTCAACGAGAAATGGAAGTGTTGGCTTTGTTAGCCGAGGGGAAATCCAATGCGGAAATCGCAGCGGCGCTTTATCTGTCAGAAAAAACGGTGCGTAACCACGTAAGTACCATCCTGGCTAAATTAGGTTTTACCAACCGGATTGAAGCGGCCACCTATGCCGTGCGCCACCATATTGACCAATATCTGCGCCACGACTAGATAGCCACATCTGATCTAAAGATAAGAGGGTGGTACTTTGGATGATTACTTCACCACGCTCAGAGTGTCCACCATGTCCTCGGCAATTGTTTGGCGTTGGCTTTTCCCGGTAAAGAAGTTGTAGCCGTTGCAGACCTGGGGGTAACACGTTTGTCCAAAAAGGATGTCAGCGTTATGATCCTTGTCGTCCTGACTGGCGAGTCATAATCTTGGACATCTCGTCATCTTGTCAGCCTATCACCCCGTCAAATCTATGCCACCGCTTGACGAATTCCGTATCCCCATCTCCTTTGATTACCTGGCTACCTTTCTCTGGGCGCTCAGCGGCGCCATCGTTGGCATGCATAAACGGTATGACATTACAGGCGTACTGGTCATCGCCCTGGTCGCTTCCACCGGTGGCAGCCTGCTGCGTGATGGCCTCTTCTTGCAGGCTACTCCACCCGTCCTCACCAATCCCGTTTATATCCCCTTGATCATCCTGGCGACTATTGTGGTCAGCTTCTTTCGCCAACGCATTACCAACATGGTGTTTGTGGATCGCTTTATCAGTGTTATAGACGCCATTGGTATCCCCGCCTTTGCCATGATCGGGATGCAGTTGTCCCTGGAAGCTGGCGTTCCCTTGCCCGGTGTGGTACTGGTGGGCGTGGTCAATGGCGTGGGCGGCGGCATGTTGCGTGATCTGCTGGTGGGCGACACCCCCATCATACTTAAACCCGGTCAATATCTGATGTCGGCTCTCATTGTCGTCTGCATCTTGTTCATTATTCTCGATCAAGTTCTGCATGTGCCGACGGTGGTGGCGGCCTGGGGTATTGTGCTGCTCTACTTTGTCATTCGCATGTTGAGCATCCGGTACAACTGGCAAACCTATCCCGTCCTGCGTGACCCACCATCTTAGTAACCGTCTAAAAACAAGTTCCCATAATAGGGTTTTGCCTTAAGCGATTAACA
>DAOMOK010000013.1:0-189120 GCA_035444285.1 Chloroflexota bacterium | reverse complement strand
GCAACTCGTCCATGATGCGTATTTATATCACAGGTTTTGTACCTGTATAGTTACGTTTTTTTCATTATAAACAACCTTAGTATCAGTAATAGATATAGATGGCCGGACCAGTGTCCTGCACGAGGGTATGAGCCGGCTTGAGCAGCAGCCAGCCCACCATGGCGAGATCACCGACAGAGCCGGCAGCATTGAGTACCAGAGCAACAAAAAGGTATGGGAACACGGCCGTTGGCAAAAACGGCAGCAGCGCCAGACCAAAAAGCGAAATAAACAGCAGCGGGGCCAGGGCAATAACCATATGCTGCCGGCGCGGGAAATACCAATCCGGCGCGGCGGCGTAGGCATACCCAACACCCACACCAAAATGGAACCGGCTGCCGGTATACCACCAGATAAAAAGGCCATGTACCAGTTCATGCAAAAGGATAACGCCAGCAGCGGCTAACACCATCAGCCCGCCAAATAGAAACAAGCTGCCCAATCCGCTAATCTCCAGACTAACGGTACGCACATCCGGCCGAATGGCGGCAAACAGGTACAGAAAGAGCAGACTAAACGGAACCAACAGCAGGACGCCCACCAGATTCAAGATCACCATCGTCTTTTTGTCACGGGATACATCCAGGCTGGATTGTTCTTGATAATCGCCGGGTAATTGTTGGGTCGCTTGCATCTTTTCACCGTCCCTAGTCCAGATGCGCCTTCACCGCTTCGGCCACTTCCACGGGGATGCCGGGCACAGTGGCGATCTCTTCTACGGTGGCCTGACGAATGCCATCCAGCGAGCCGAAGCGATCCAGCAGCAGTTTGCGCCGCTTGGGGCCAACGCCGGGGATGCCGTCCAGAATGGAAGCTGTGCCCACCTTGGAACGCTGTTTACGGTGGCCTTCATTGGCGAAGCGATGCGCTTCATCCCGCACCCGCTGCACCAGATACAATCCCTGTGACCGCCTATCCAGCAAAATGGAGCGGGGATTGCCGGGTACAAACAGTTCTTCCTCTTGTTTGGCCAGGCCAGCCAGGGGCACTTCCCCTTCCAACCCAAATTCACGCAGCACGTCTACAGCCATACTGAGCTGCCCCTTGCCGCCGTCCACAATCAGCAGGTCAGGCAAGATGGCCCAGGCGGTGTCTTTTTGTTTGCCAATCTGGCTGGCGTCATGCAGTTCACCATCCAGCGATTCCTGGTAACGCTGGAAGCGGCGGGTGAGCGTTTCCTTCATGGCGCCAAAGTCGTCATTGGTGACGGTGTGAATGTTGAAGCGGCGGTAGTCGCTCTTTTTGGGCGCCCCCTGCACAAAAACGACCATAGAAGCGACGGTGTTGGTACCCTGGGTATGGCTGATGTCATAACATTCGATGCGGGCGGGCGGCGTGGGCAAATTGAGCGCCTCTTGTAGTTCGGCCATGGCTTGCACGTGTTTGGAGCGGTCGGCTTCCCACTGCTGGCGGATGGTATTCAGCGTGTCCTGGGCGTTGCTGGCGGCCATTTGCACCAACTCCTTTTTCTTGCCTTTTTGGGGCACGGTGATGGTGACTTTAGTGCTGCGTTTCTGGCGCAGCCACTCTTCAATGACCATGGCTTCGGAGACTTCGCTGGGCAGCAGCACCTCTTTGGGGATATGGGCGGCTTCGTCGTAGAAGCGGGTGAGGAAGTCGCTGAGGATGGTTTCGTCCGTTTCACCTTCGGCGTTGTCCAGCATGAAGTATTCCCGGCCGATCAGCTTGCCGTAACGGATGAAGAAGACCTGGACGCAGGCGTCGCCCTGGTCGCGGGCAAAGGCGATCACGTCCTGGTCGGCGTTGGCGGCGGAGATGACTTTTTGTTTGGCAACGACTTTGGTCACGGCCGTGAGCTGATCCCGATACTCCGCCGCCTTCTCAAACTGCAAATTTTCGGCCGCCCGCGCCATCTTCTGCTCGATTTCTCTGGCGATGTGTTCCGACTTGCCACTCAGAAAATCCATCAGGTTTTGAATCATGGCCCGGTACTGTTCCCGGTTCACGGCGCCAATGCAGGGGCCATTGCACAGCTTGATGTCATAGTAGAGGCAGGCGCGTTCGTCTTGCCCATTGATAACGCGGTCACACGTCAGGTAAGGGAAAATTTTGCGCAGCATGTCCAGCGTTTGATGCACCGCCCAGACGGAGGTATAGGGGCCAAAGTAGCGTCCCCCATCCCGCTCCATGCGCCGGGTGACGGTCACTTTGGGGAAATCATCCTGCCAATGGACTTTGATGTAGGGGTAGCGTTTGTCATCCTTGAGACGAATGTTGTACTTGGGCTTGTGTTTTTTGATGAGGGTGTTTTCCAGCAGCAGCGCTTCCAGTTCGCTCTCGGTGGTGATGATTTCCAGGTCGGCAATTTCGCGGCGCAGGCGGGAGGTTTTGATGGAATCCACATTTTCGTGGAAGTAGGAACGGACACGATTGCGCAGGTTGATCGCCTTGCCCACGTAGATGATCGTGCCGTACTTGTCTTTGTGTATATAAACGCCCGGTTTGGCAGGCAGTTTTTTCAGGATTTCCTGGATGTTTTCGGGTGGAGAATATGCCATTGTAAACCTTTAATAACTTTTGACGCAAAGGGGCAAAGATGCAAAAGGGGCAAAGAGAAAGAAGACCAAGTGAAATAAGATTATGCCCTAATCAATGCCAACGCATGGCGCATATTATAGCTCATTTGGTCGAAAGCGGTACGGCCGTACCCGCTTTATGCTAGAATTGGCGGCAACATATGGAGGGTTTATTGGTGAATGATTTTGCGGCCCAACGCGAGCGGATGGTGCGGGAACAGATTATGGAGCGGGGAATTGAGAACACGGCCGTGTTACGCGCCATGCGCACGGTACCCCGTGAACAGTTTGTGCTGGACGAGTACCGCGACTACGCCTACGATGACAGCCCCCTACCCATCCCCGCCCACCAGACCATCTCCCAACCCTACGTGGTGGCCTACATGCTGGAAGCGCTGGATTTACAGCCCAGGGATCGGGTGCTGGAAATTGGCGCCGGTTCCGGCTACGTGGCGGCGCTGCTCAGCCATATCGTGGCCGAGGTGCATACGGTAGAACGACATGAGCGGCTGGTGTGGTATGCCCGCGAGCGGCTGGCGGCGCTGGGTTATGACAATGTGTGGGTGCATCATGGCGATGGTTCGCTCGGTTGGCCGCCGGCTGCGCCGTATGACGGCATTGTGGTGGCGGCGGGCGGCCCCATTGTACCGCCCTCGCTCAAACAGCAGATGAAGGTACACGGCCGTCTGGTGATGCCGGTTGGCAAACGAGGCAGCCAAACCCTGGTACGGCTGCTGCGCCTGAGCGAGGACGAGTACCAACACCTCAACCTCGGCCCGGTGAAGTTTGTGCCCCTGGTGGGGGAGGAAGGGTGGGGGAAGGGATAATCAATTGGCAATTGGCAATTATCAATTGACAATTGACCACTTAAAACGGCCACACCGACAGAATGAGAATCGCGGCGGCGGTGATGGTGAGGTTGTCCAGACCCCAGATGGAGACGGCTTCGATGAGGGTGGTGACGACGGTGACGGTGAGGGCCGGGGCCAGGGCTTGCAGGGGGGTGATGGCCGGTGAGCCGGGGATGAGCCACAAAGCCAGCCAGGTAAAGATGAAACAGGCCACAAAAAAGCCCAGTGAGCCTTCGTAGGTGCGGGTGTGGGAAGCGACGATGTAGTGGCGACGGCCGTAAGCCTTGCCCACTACCGGCGCCATGCCATCTCCCCATGTCAGCGGCATCAACGCGGCCACCATCAGCGGCGGCTGCTCCCAGAATACCAGCGCCACCACCCCGGCTGCCAGCGGAAAGTAAACGGTGCCCAGGTTGGAACGGTCGCTGCTGGCCATGGCCGCAAAAAAGCCATACCGCCAATCGAGCAAATTGATGACCATAAAGGCCACACAGGCAGCCACAAACGGCCAGGGATTGTCAAACAGGTAGTGCAAAAACCAACTCATCATGCCCACGCCAATGTGGATCACTTTGCGCGTAAAACCGCTGCCATACCCGCGCCAGCGGCGCAGCCCTTCGGCCAGACCGATAATGGCAAAGACGTAAGCGAGACAGATGATGAAGCCGAGGAAGTTGTTCATGGTTGATAAGGTGAGCAGGTGCAGGGGTGAGCAGGTGACATGCCACCTGCCACTTGCCACTATTAGACAATGAGATGCTCATACAGCATATCCAGGCTGAGGTCGGGGACGACAGTTTCGTTGGTTTGCAGCGTCAGGCTGGCGGCAGCCGCTCCCAGGCGAATGGCTTCGCGGGGCGGCAGGTCGTTGAGCAGGCCAAAGATGATGGCGGCGGTGACGGCGTCGCCGGTGCCGGTGCTGTCTACCATTTCAGAATAGGAGGGGGGCACATAGCCGGTTTCGTCGGCGGTGGCATAAACCAGGCCAAAGTCAGAAAGGGTGACGACGCTGTTTTTAACGCCGGCGCGCACCAGGCGGCGGGCTAAATCCAGACTGGCGTCGGGGTCAAAGCCTTCATAGTCACATTGACATAATTCGGCGGCTTCAGCCTCATTGGGCACCACCAGATGGAGATTGGAGAGATACGGCCGTAACTTATGTGCCAGTCGCGCCGAGGAGGGGTCGGCACAGAGGGGAACGTCGTATTTCTCACATAGGGTCACGGCCGTTTTCATAGCATCCGGCGTCAGACTGCCATCCACCATCACCAGAGCCGCTTCTTTGAACAGGCGGCGATGATAGTACAGGTAAACGGCCGTGATATGCTGCATCACGCGCACGTCGTCCAGGGCCACTGCCAGCGAGCCATCCTCTTCCAGCACCGCCATATACGTGCCGGTGCGCTCCCCGGCTACCACCTGCACATGGGCTACGTCTACACCAGCTTCGGCCGTTTGTTCCACCAGCCGGCGGCCGATCAGATCATCGCCAATGGCCGACAGCAGCATCACCTCTGCCCCCAGGCGGCCCAGATTTTCGGCCACATTGCGGGCGGTGCCGCCGCGCGTCACGCGAATGACCGCCGGGTTGGAGGTATAGGGTTCTAAACCGGCTTCGGGTTTGCCTTTGGTATCCAGCAGCGTGGCCCCCACCACAAGCACATGATCGCCCATCGTCTCCTCCACAGCTTCTTGAGGGGAACGACCAGTTACCGGTCATCCACCATCTGCTTTGCCGGCCGCCATAGGCCAACCACAATGCCAATAATCTTCTCTAAATTTACCACATCTTCCCGACCTTCGGGAGTGAGGAAAACTTCACCGGTTTCCTGGTTACGCATGAAAGACCAGCTTTCGCCACGCGATTCGCGCAGATAAATGCGATACCCCTGCCTCACCTGCTCCGAAGGATGCGGCCGTAAATGAATTGTACTCCCACTATCAGATTGGCACACAATGACAATGGGCTGTTCTTCGGTATGAGCTAAATCACTTTGATCGGGCTGCATAAACACCAGCAGCCAATCTTGAGAATGAATTTGGGGAATGAAACCATCTGTCTGCCGCCGTTCCACCAGGTACCAACGGTAACGGCCGTCTAACTTCACATGTCCATCAATGGGCAGCGGATCATCAGACAAGTTGGTGCGCGGCGGCGGCGGTTCGTAGTTTTCGCCTGAATCCACCGGAGGCTCAAGCACGGTTGCCGTTTCTTCGGGAGGCGCAGACGGACTTTCTGCCTCAGTCGTTGCCTCTGTCTGGCCTGGCTCCACTTCGGCCGACGGCCGTTGCCGCATTTTCTCGCTGAACCATTCTTGCGCTTCTCGCAGACAGGGCCGCATTTTGGCATAAAAATTCATTTGCACGCTGGTGGGCTGTGGCAGGCGCTCCAGATACCGCCCCGCCTTGCCAAAACTGACCATCGCCGCTTCCTCATGATCCGCCAATCCCTGGGCAAAACCACGCCCAAGCAAAGAAAGACTCATGTCCGCCACCTGCCCATGATCCATTGACCAATGACGCCAGGCCATCTCAAACTGTTTTTCAGCGGCGTAACACTCTCCCCAATAGAGATAAATGAGGCCGATGTGGAACTCATTCAAACCGCTTTGGCGGTAATCACCCAGCGCCCGATTGATACGCTGTGCTTGTTCAATATCCCGAATGGCAGCCAGGCTGATGTTCTCGTGCAATTTATACCGATATTGCAGCGAATTCAGTGTAAAAATATCCGGCGTGGGATCGGGGTGCAGGATTTCCAGCAATTCCTGCAAACAATGAATAGCCACACGAGTTTGGGCGTTGTTGTTGTAAGATTTGGATGATCCCGCACTGCTCATGGGGAACTGCCTTCTTCGGGGTTTCCAGGCAATATGAAGTTGCCGGACATCGCTCTGGTAACCATCTCGCTGCGCAATTCATCCAACTCCGCCAGCAGGGTTTGGGCATCCGGTTTTTGGCGTGATTGTTCCGCCATCCGTTCCAACGCCTCTATCAGGCGCAGGGCGACGATTTCGCTGGTGCGGGTGGTGGCGCCGCTGCGCCGGGCGCGCTGGATGCCTTCCAAAATGGCCTGAATCATGGCCACTTCGGCTTCGGCGCGGGCGATTTCAATTTCTTCTTTGGCCGTGGCCTCACCATCGGCCTTGCTTAGCCGGGCTTTTTCTTGCCAATGAGTGCGCCAATAGGCAATGTATTGGTCTTCCACATCTGGCGGCGGCTGCATCCGGTCAATATGAACCGAGAGCAGATCAATGCCCGAATTTGCCAGTTCCGTGCGGGCCGTGCGCCATACTTCACGCTGCAAGGTGCGGTACGGCTCATCGGTGCGGCCCGGTGGATGCATAATCTCATCCAGACGATACCGTTCCACAGCCGCCGCCAGTTTAGAGCGGGTTGTGCCCGCCGGTTTGGCTTCCCAGGTGGAGGCCGTGCCATTTTCCAACACGGTTTGGGCGTAAGCGGCGGCTTTCACCGCGGCTTCATCGTAGGGGTATGGTTTCGTCTTAGAGGGCTGCTCATCCCCCAGGCGAATGCGGTAGACAATGCTGAAGGTAACGGTCAGGTCAATGTTGTCCCTGGTGCGCACCACGGCGTCAGCCACGATCCGTTCTTGTGGACGCAAATCGAGAACGGTATGCACATATTCAAACGGATGAAGCTGGAAACTACCGGCGGAGAGGATGCGGGCGAAACGGCCGTTATCCTCCGTCACCGCCGCCATAAATGGTTCCACCCGCACTTTGCCCGGCCCACCCACACGCAGCAGCACCGAGTTGGGCCGTTCAATTTCCAGGGTGTGGGGCATGACGGGCGCCCCCTTTTCGCCGGTGTAGTCAGGTGAACGCAGCCGGCTCAGGAAAAGGGCGGCATCATCCCTGGTGGGTAAATCATACAATCGCTGCATCATGCCTACCGCGGCGCTGTAGGCAAACCACCAGCCAACGGCGATGGGCAAAAAGTGGCGCAATATGACCACGAACAGAGTGAAAAATTCCCAGATAAGCTGAGTGGGAGGCAGCAGTAAAACCTGCGTCAGCCAGGCTCGCAAATGGATCCCTTCCAGGAACCAGACCATGATAAAGTAAACAAAGAGCAGGCCATACAGTCCCAGAGTAAACCAGCTTTGGGCGTGGGAGGCGCGGGGTGGAGAGGTGGAGCGGTTGGTCACGGCCGTGAACCTCCCCCATCAGGCCCCGATGGTAGCAGCGGATCATCCAACCGCGCCTGCATTTGCGCCGATGCATCCGCCAGCAGCCCGGCCATAATCCGGTGGGGCACCAGGGCGCGTGGTGAATCGGCAGCAATGGCTTCTTCCAGGGCATCAATCAGCCGCAAGATGATCACCTGATACAGTTCTGACTCCCCTTCCTGGCGCATCACTTCCAGATTTTGGATGATGGTTTCAATGATTTCAATTTGGGCGCGGGCGCGGGCCTGCTTCATGCGGCGAATCACTTCGGCATCCACCACCGCCTTTTCAACCTCAATTTTGCGCTGCCACTCGGCTTGCCAGGTGGCAATGTTTTGCTTCTGGATTTCCTCAGGCAGCTTCAAGGGGCCGGCTTTGGCGGCCATAATCTGGATGCCGCGCAGTTCGGGCTGACCTTGCAGGGTTTGCAGGATGCGGCGGTTAATTTCTTGCAGGGGGGACACGGCCGTAGACGGATAATGAATGAGGGCATCCAGATTATACTGCGCCAGTTCCCGCGTCAGCAGCGCCGCCGCCCGCGGCGTGAGCTGTTCGGCCCAACCATACGATGTTCCTTCCAGATTGACCGTATGCAGGTAACTGATCAGGAAAATGGCCTCTTTGTCAAAAGGAAACAACAAATGCGCCTGCGTCCGATCTTCAGGGTCCTGTTGCACACGAAAGATCACCGTCACCGAGGTTTCCAGAGGAATACCATCCCGCGTGCTGGCATGAACGGGCTGTTGGCGCAACTGCATCCGCAAATCTATGACCTGCCGAATCTCTTCTTTATCATACAGGTCCACAAAACCTGGCCCCGCCGTCCGAATAAAACTATTGCCTTTAGTAATCGCCAACGCCTGGTAACTGCGCACGATGCCGGCGCGCATGGTGAACAAACTTTGGGGAATATCGGCACGGGGCACAACGGCGGCTGAGGGCTGCCGTTTTTTGTCATCGGTACGGGGCTGGCGCAAATACTGGCGAGACAGGCCGGTGTAATGGCGCATGATCAGGCGCACCCCTTCCCACCAGCCCAGGCGGCTGCGCATGGGCGCGGCAAATTGGGCAAAAAAAAGCACACCCAGGGCAAAGGTCACACCGGTTACATATAACCAGATAAACGATAAGGTAGCGCCATACGGATGACCACGCCGGTCACTCAAAAAATAGGCCATCACCGCCAACCCAAAAGCAGCCAGGACAAAACCCAGTAAGCCCAGTTCCGGTCGTTGACGCTTATTTTTCTTCTTTTTGCTCAAGGTTCACCTGATTGGCCCGGCAACGAAGCGTTGCCGGGCAAACAAACTATACCATAGCCCCGTTTTGAGCGGCAACCAACATTATGTCATTTTTTTGACGGTGTTTGAAAGGGGGATATAATGACACCTGCCATAAAAAAGGGCGGTTAGCTCAGTTGGTTAGAGCGCTACGTTGACATCGTAGAGGTCACAAGTTCAAGTCTTGTACCGCCCACTGACAAACAAAAAAGCCACCTAAGTAGGTGGCTTTTTTGTTTACTTGCGTAGGCATTGGGGACAGGTAAGGGCGGTACAGGGTATGGGTTTTTAGAGGAGAGGGGGGAGGAGAAAGCGTCGCTCAGGCGGCAATTTGCACCGAACCGGCTGGCCCATCCAGGGTGATGGTCAAGTCATTCAATACATCCCGGCCAATGATGACCTCATCCTGATCGCTGCCGCCCACAACTTCCAGGTGCGCATATTGGAAAGGCCCCAACTGCAACGAAATCGGGTAAAGATTGACCAGCTTGCGCCCGCCGGTTGTGCCCCGCAGATACGCCTGGCGGCCAGGCCGGGCACGAAACTGTTGTAAATAGCGGCGGGGATCATCGTCGCATCCGCACCAGAATCTAGCAAGGCGGTGAGGGTCAAGGAGGCATCAACCATCGCCGGGCCGATTTTGATCTCGGCTGTGGGTATGGCCGGCTGGTAGTCGCTGTCGTAGTCGTAGGTGTAGACGAAACTCATGCGGGGTCAGCAAAACGTGGGGAACGGAAAACGAGCGTGGGAATTGGTTCTTCGGCCACAGTTGCCAGCCAGACAAACTCATCCGGGTATTGGGCGTCAATCCGAGAGTACAATGCACCGTAATCGGCATCTACGTCAATCAGTTGGCCGCCGTAAGTAGCCACATGCTGGCCCAGGTATTTTTGTTTCAGCATCGGGTGCAGGGCGATGTATGCCTGCCTTTCCCGTGCCACGGCCGAGGCATCTACATCCGGTTCATCGTCCGGCGGCAGCACCTCATCCAGCACGTCAGCCAGTACATCATCTACTGACTGGTGGCGACTGCGGGCCAGTTCCCGCGCCCGGCGATAGAGGGTCTGGGGGATGGAAATGGTGACTTGTTTTGCCATAGACCCTGTTCCTGTTTTTGTTCAGCGGACCTGTATTATGCCGGAAATCCGGTAGCAGGTTCACCAACCGATGCTAACCCAGGTCTTCGGCAATCAGTCGAAACTGTTCTAGCACCGCTTCCAAATCTTCCACGATTTCCTCAGCGATGAGGTCTGGGTCAGGCAGACTATCGGTATCTTCCAGTGAGTCGTCACGCAGCCAGAAGATGTCCAGATTGACCTTATCACGGGTGGTAATTTCGTCATAGGTGTAGGCCCGCCAACGGCCGTCCAGATTATCCTCACTCCAGGTAGCCGTTCGCTCAAACCGGTTGGTTGGGTGGAAACAGGCCACAAACTCATCCAGGTCGGCGCGGGTGAGCGGGTTTTGTTTGAGGGTGTGGTGAATGTTGGTGCGGTAGTCGTAGAACCACACTTTTCCCGTCCACGCCTGTTCCCGGCCTGGCTTGCGGTCGAAAAAGAGGACGTTGGCCTTCACGCCCTGCGCGTAGAAAATGCCGGTGGGCAGGCGCAGAATGGTGTGCAGGTCGCTTTCCTGCAACAGCTTACGCCGCACCGTTTCGCCCGCGCCGCCTTCAAACAGCACATTATCGGGCACGACAACGGCCGCTTTGCCGTGAATCTTGAGCAGCTTGTGGACGTGCTGCACAAAATTCAACTGTTTGTTACTGGTGGAGGTCCAGAAATCATCACGCACCACCGTTTGCGCTTCCCGCTTCACCTCCCCTTCTTCGGTGATATAGGTAACGCTGGACTTTTTGCCAAACGGTGGATTGGTCAACACCATGTCATAGGTGGTAGAAGGTTTGTTCGCCAGGGCATCGTCCACGTGAATGGGGCTGCGGTCGGAATTGTGGCCGATGCCGTGCAGGTAGAGGTTCATCACGCACAGCCGGGCGGTGTTGTCTACAATTTCCCAACCATGCAGGGCATCGTGGCGCAGGTGCAGCCATTGGTCGCGGTCAAGTTGGTGGTTCCGGCCGATGGTGTCATACGCCGCCAGCAGGAAACCGCCGGTGCCACAGGCCGGGTCGCAGAGGGTATCGCCCGGTTTGGGCTGCATCACGTCCACGATAGCTTGAATAAGCGGCCGGGGCGTGAAGTATTGCCCTGCGCCAGACTTGACATCCTGGGCGTTCTTTTCCAGCAAGCCTTCGTAGATGTCCGCCTTGACGTCCACATTGAGCCGGTGCCAGTTTTCGCCGTCAATCAGCGTGACCAGCCGTTTCAATTTGGCCGGGTCCTGGATGCGGTTTTGCGCTTTGCGGAAGATGGTGGGGATGAGACCGCTGCCCTGGCCCAACTCTTGCAAAATTTCGCGGTAATGGCTTTCCAGGTCAGCCCCGTCCTGGTTGACCAGACTGGCCCAACTGTATTGGTCGGGGATGGTAGACGAATCACCGATTTTGCGCCGTTCATCATCCATTTTGAGGAAAAGCAGATAGGTGAGCTGCTCGACGTAATCGCCGTAGGACAGGCCGTCATCCCGCAAGACGGTGCAGTAATTCCATAGTCGTTGCACAATGGCAGATGATTGATTACTCATTTGTTACTATTCAATTGATGGATTAAGAAGGGCCAAAGTAGAAAAGATCGCTGCCTGGATCAACAGCGAAGCGCATTCGCTCCAGGCAGCCCGTGAGACCAATATATCCAGGATGTTCTCCCCACGCCTCCAGCCACTCTGGGTCGGGCACAAATGCAGTGGCATCAACAATTAGATCGTCCCCTTCATCAGCCGGGAAATAGACATTGATGCGATATAGATTTCCACGCATTTCTATTCCCCGAACTCGAAAGGGAATGGATTCAAGGGCGGCGGTAGGATCAAATCCAATTATGTCCGACAGGTGTGGTGGACAAACGACGTAGGGGGAGCCAGTATCTACAATGGCCTCAACCAATACACCGCCTATCTCCACCTGGAGCATAATCCGATTACTAATGTCTGTAATGGCTGGACGATAGCTGTAAGCAACCAAACCGGTGGCGAAAGGATCACCAGATGCTGTTGTTAAAAGCATTAAGTCACCTGTGTTATAAGAATGCCTTTCCCTTTAATGTCGCCTACTGTTGCGGCCAGATCGGAAAAGGTTTGACTGGAGGCAATTAACTCTCCGTTATGCAAAGCGACCCATTGTCGTTTATATGCTTCCCGATTGGCTTTTATCCAGGATGTGTTGGCTTTCACATCCAATCTGGTTGAAGAAGGGGCAACTGTTGCCGTTGGCGCAGCTAATATCCGGGCAATTTTATTTAGCTCCGCATGTGACGGGAAATGTTTTATTCCTTGCTCGGCTAATTTTCGGGCAATGAGAGGGGCTTCCAGGGCTAGGGCCATGCGTATGGCTTCAATCACGTCTGACGGCGCCTGGTTTGCCCAGGGGATCACATTGACCAATGCCTGGAATTTCATAACATCTTGAGTGACTACGGCCGTTTTCAACGCCCCCATCATGGGGTTCTCCACGTCTAGCACAGATGCAGACAGTGGGGGCGCTTTGTCGGTAGGGGGAAATTTGATAGTCATCATTCCTCTTCAAGCCAGCTTGTTTACGCCTGCTCTAAATGATTTGATTTTAGAGAACTGGCATAGATTGTCAAATCTTTAGCCCGAATCTTGGGGAACGAGTTGGCCGGTGAAGGCGCGGTGGAGGATGGATTGGCGCAGGCGTTCGGCGCGGGCCAGGTTGGTGGTGATGGCCTGTTCGGTGGCGGCGACGACGGACAGCCGCCGCTCGACTTCGGCGACGATGCGTTTTTGTTCGGCGAGGGGTGGTAGCGGAATTGGCAAGGCCGCAACAGACTTGGTGTTAAAGTGTATAAGAGCTACTCCAACTTGTCCTGCACGGACCAATCGTTTAGCCAGTGAATTCATGTAATAAGCTCCATATTCGGATACAAAATGTGGCGGTTTTTGAATTATTACCAAGTCTGAACAATTCGCATGTTGTAACGTTTCGGGAATCACACAGGTTACACCGACAGAGCCAGATCGAATCACAACAATGTCTCCTGGTTTTAGTTGAGACTTTGACAGTTGCTCATCGAATTTCGGAGATATAAATTTTAAACCTTCGGGATCAAATCTGTTTTCTCGGACGTTTTGCCCACGAAGGAACGGAATTCCATCGTCAATATACTCATCTTTCATTGGCCCTACATGGCCTACTGTAACACGTGGGGAAAGCTGATCCCAACTTGCCCACACCCAACCATCTGGCAAGGCAGGCAACACGGCCGTACCCTCCCCCACACCCACCGGCTCTTGATACTTCTTCCCCGGATGGGCGGCCTGCCACTGGGCGCGGCGTTCGGCCAGGATGCGCGCCAGCAGTTCCGCAGCGGGTTCATCGTTCGGGTCTTGGGGGACGAGACGGCCGTTACAGGCAGCCTTGAGCACACTGGCTTTGTACCGGGCCAGGTTGTTTTGCAGCCGCAGCAGCCCCGCCACCGCCTGATCCAGCCGGGTAAACTGCTTCTCAATTTCGGCAACGATTCGCTCCTGTTCAGGGAGAGGAGCAAGCGGAAAAGGGTAATCCGCCATCTGTCCGAATTTCACTCGAGGTCTATCACCTGTGTTTTGCTTGTTGATAAAAGCCACAAATGACCACTGATTCAAGAAATACTGAAGATATTTGCTAACCAATTGCGGTGTTTTACGAAAGATGATGAACTCTGCTGAACAGAGACCCTCAAAGTCAGCGTGATAAATTTTATTGAGATACGGCCGTAAACTGCCATAAAGTACATCATCAGGCATGAAATGTTCTGCTAAACTCTTCATCTCGGTTGATGGCTTTGTTCCAATCAGGCGCATAGTTTCCGATTGAACATCATCCATACCAATAAACGGCAAGTGTCCATAATTTTGAGGGTTTACCCTATCCCTCTCTGGATTGGCAATTTCACCAAGAGTTGTCCAAGTCCAGCCATCAGGCAACGGCCGTTCCTCAGTTCCGTTCATCTTCCTCTCCGTGCCGCGATTTTCTAAATCGCCAACCGCTAAACGATTTGGAAAATCGTTCCACCGTGCCGCGATTTTCTAAATCGCCAACCACTAAACGATTTGGAAAATCGTTCCACCGTGCCGCGATTTTCTAAATCGCCAACCACTAAACAATTTGGAAAATCGTTCCACCGTGCCGCGATTTTCTAAATCGCCAACCACTAAACGATTTGGAAAATCGTTCCACCGTGCCGCGATTTTCTAAATCGCCAACCGCTAAACGATTTGGAAAATCGTTTTACTCCTTCAAATATGACCAGGGCCATTCTTCCCATGTCTGCACCAACCCGGCCTTCACCGGATTATTCAACACATAAGCCACAATTCGTTCCCATTCCCGCCGATCCCGTACCACATGATCATAACTCTCATGCTGCCAAAATGCGCCGTCCCGCTCCAACAGCTTATTCGCTTCCCACGCCGTATGCCGCTTGAGCGAATGTAGAATTTTTTGCAACGCATGATAACTGCCATCCTCCTTCGCCAACGGCTGGAAGACTGCATGAACATGTGTCGGCATCACCGTAAAGGTATCCATATCATAAACATTCCCGTCCAGAAAATGCAGGCTGTCAACAACAATCGTAGCAATTTCCGGTTGGCCCAACCAGCGAGGGCCACTATCAGCCCGATCCAACACAGCATCCCACCGGGCAAACTGGCGTTTTTGCTCCTGGTAAAGCAAATAGGGCAGGTCGGCAGGCACGGCCGTTGCCCTGATTCGCTGCTCCTGCTCCTCTGCTTCCTCCTTCAATTGTTCTAGCACGGCCGTAGGAATAGACCCTGCCAGGCGAAACGTAACGAACAACGTCGCCCCAGGCGGCTGAATATGTGGCAAATTCCGCTGATACTCAGGTTTATAATCGTACTGACTCATCTCTCTGTACCGCGATTTTCCAAATCGCTCTTTTCAACGATTTGGAAAATCGTTTTACATGACCAGGGCCGCGTTCATCTCATCCAGCAGTTGCAACCAATCCGCACCCAGGGCATCCATCGCCCCCCAACGGCCGCCCCGGTTCACAAACGCGCCGTCCACGTCAAAATCCGGCGGTGTTATCTGCAAATTAAGGCCGATGTATTGGGCAATTTTGTCCAGCCACCAGCGTTGTTCGGCATTGAACTGTTTGCCCCCCTGTTCTTGCGCCGCCAGCCAGGCGGCATAACGCGCCTGCACCTGCTCCGGGTAGGGCGCCAGTTCCCCATCGGGCTGCAAGGCATGGCGCACCAGGGCAATCAGGTCGGTCAGCACCCGCTGCGTACTCAGGCCGCGCACCCGGTCTTTTTCCAATTGGGCATAGGCCGCCCACAACTTCTCCTCCGTCCACAGATGGGGCGGCCGTTGCAAGACCTGGGCCAGCTCCTGTAACTGCGGCCGCGTCAGCGCCTGTGCCCCATGTGGCTGGTTGTACAAAATTTGCAGGGCGGTAATTTCGTCTTTATTGTCGGCAATAAATTGCTGGAAATCGCCCACCATCCGCCGCAGCTTTTCCGTGGCGTCAGAATCAAATCCCGCTTCCTTGACCACGTCCAGACTCACGTTATCAATCACCAGTTCTGACCGCTGGTGAATCTCCAGCAGCGTTTGCCGCAAATTGGGATTGGTGCGGAATATCTCCGTCGCTTCCCAGGCTATCGTAGAGCGATTTGGAAAATCGCTCGGACGATTTACAAAATCGTCCAACGCGGCCAGCAGGGGATGGATGAGGTCAGGCAGCGTTCCGCCACTGGTGTAATCGGCAATCAGGCGTTCGTCATCGGCCGTCAGCCGGTGTTGCAAGCGCGCCAGCCGGTGCGCCAGCGAAGCCACCGTCTCCGCATCACACTGCCCGTAGGCCAGGTTTTCCAGCAGCCTGTCAAAGGGCACGGTGGGCTGCCGTTCCTGGGCGTGGGGCGGCTCAATCATCTCCGTTTCCGTCAGGCCCACGGCGTCAATCAGCACAAAATGGGTCTTGTGCCGGGCATCGGCCGTCACGGCTTGCAACTCATCCGGCTTAATGACCCGCGTCCCCCGGCCGCGCATCTGCTCAAAATAGCCCCGCGAACGCACCTGGCGCATGAACAGCAAAATCTCAATGGCGCGCACATCGGTGCCCGTGGCAATCATATCCACCGTGACGGCGATGCGTGGATGGTAGCTGTTGCGGAAATCCTGCAAAATATCTTCCGGGTTGCGGCTGGCGCGGTAGGTGATCTTCTGGCAAAAATCGTTGCCCTTGCCAAACTCCTCTCGTACGATCCGTACGACGTTTTCAGCGTGGTTGTCATCTTTGGCAAAGATGAGCGTCTTAGGTACCACCCGGTCGGCCCGGTCGGGAAACAGTTCCGTAAACAACACATCCCGAAAATGGCGAATGATGGTGCGCATCTGGCTTTCGCTGACCACATCCCGGTCTAACTGCTGGGGGGTGTAGGTCAGCGCCTCGTCCAGCTTTTCCTGCCACTGCTCGCGGGTGAGCCGGTCCATCTTGCCCACCCAATGTCCGGCTTCCACCGTGCTGCCCTCATCAGAAATGCGGGTGAGAATACGGTACACCTCACCGCCGACGTTGATGCCATCAACCACAGCCTCATCGTGGGTGTACTCCATTACCAGGTTCTGGTTGAAAAAGCCAATGGTTTGTTTGCCCGGCGTGGCCGTCAGGCCGATGAGGTGGGCGTCGAAATATTCCAGCACCTGCCTCCAGACGGTGTAGATGGAGCGGTGACATTCGTCAATGATGATGATGTCAAAAAATTCAATGGGCAGTTTGCCGGTGAAAGAGACGGTCACCGGTTGCTGTAGAGGCAACCCTTGTGGTTGCCCTGACCCCTGGCCTGGCGAATCTTGGGCAGGCAACTGCGCAGGCATAAGGCCGGCCCCTACGTTTTCGTATATTTCGTAGAGGGATTGAGTCTCGAATTCTTCGTCCAGTTCTTCATCTTTAAGCAGGGCATAGAGCCGCTGGATGGTGCTGATGTACACGCGGTTCACGTCGCGGCTGACATCCAGGGCGTTATTGGTCAGGTGGCGGATGTTGTACAGTTCGGCGAACTTACGGCCGTCATCCGGCGTATCAAACTGCACAAATTCGTTATGGGCCTGCTTGCCCAGGTTGTTGCGGTCTACCAGAAAGAGGACGCGCCGGGCATTGGCGTGTTTGATGAGGCGGTAAATGAAGTTGACGGCCGTGAACGTCTTGCCGCTGCCCGTAGCCATCTGAATCAGGGCGCGTGGTCTATCTTGGGCCAGCGACTGTTCCAGTTTGGTAATCGCCTTGATTTGTGATCCCCATAAACCCTTGCGCGGCAAAGGAGGCAGCAAACGCAGACGCTGGCGCAAAGTATCTGTTTCCTGGGCCCAATTTTGCAGCGTCTCCGGCCGGTGGAAGGCGAACACACGCCGTGCGCGCGGCTCAGGGTCGAGGCCATTGGTGAAGAAGGTTTCCACGCCGGTTGATTCGTAGCGGAAGGGCAGCGGCATCGCTGGCCGCCAGGCTTGCATGGGTGGCCGCAGCCCACCGGCATACCGGGCTGATTGAATCTCCACGCCGCTCAGGGGTACACCCACCTTCTTGGCTTCAATCACGCCCAACGCTTTGCCTTCGACAAACAACAGATAATCGGCAAAGCCCGTTTGCAGATGGGCTTCACGCACCGCCACGCCCGGGCTGGCCCAGAGGTTCATCGCCTCGCGGTCTTGCACCTGCCAACCGGCGTAGCGGAGCAATTCATCAATCTTCTGGCGGGCTATTTGTTCTGGTGTCAAAGTTTTTCCATGTGCTGTGGCAAAAAAAGAGCCACCCAGGATGTTACAGATTGCGAGTCCAGTAACGGCCGTGTGGGTGGCTCAATCTAATGAATGCGATTGTATGAAAAAGTGCTGCCCTTGCAACTCGGCCTGATTTGGGAGGCTGGACTCGCAAAGCCAAAAATAGCATAAAGTTCCCCACTTTGCCACCCTCAAAAATAGCCTGCCAGATATGGGGGTAGCAAATATGGCGGTCACCCTGCCCTTGCCAATCACTTAACTGTGCATCATCCCCCCAAGCCACCCCATATCTGGGCAATAGCCCCCAAAAAGAGGGCATTACCCCACCCATACTTGAACTAAACCGAGTTAGTTTAAGGCTCTGCCTACTACGGGGTAGGCGTTTCCAAACGGTGCGGCACCAGTTGATACCCCATCGCCCGCATGATCGAGTTGACGTTATCCAGTCGGGGATTACCCCTGGCCGAGAGTGCCTTTTGTAACCCCTGGCGCGTCATACCCACTTGTTCGGCCATCTCCGTGATCCCCTTCACACGGGCCACAATCCGCAGCGCCGACAGCAGCGCGGCCGAATCCCCATCCTGGGCATATTCCGCAAAAATCTCCGCCAGGAAATCCTCAATCTCCTCCGGTCGCTGCGTAAAATATTCAACGCTAATTTCATCCAAAGTACGATAATCAGACATGGCTTAAATACTCCTTCCAATAGGCTTGCGCCTGTTGGATGTCTCGCCGCTGGCTGCCTTTGTCGCCGCCAGTGAGCAGAACCACAATCTTGTCACCATCCTCACCGAAGTAAATCCGATAGCCTGCACCAAAAAAGAGCCGCAACTCATTGACCCCTTCCCCCACCGGTTTGAAATCCCCATAATTCCCGCTTTCCACGCGCAAGAGGCGTTTCAGAATCCGTCGCCGGGTGCTGGGGTCACGCAAACGATTGAGCCAATCGGTGAATGGTTCCTGACCGGCATCATTGCGGTAGGCGATGACCGTTTTCACTTTTTCCGTGTCTGCCATGAACGAGTCCTTTTATGGGTAAAGTATAACGCTGCAAACTATAGTTTGCAACAAAAACGGCCGTCCTCTCAGACGGCCGTTTCCGGGCTTTGACCAACACAAGGAGGTGCGGATGGCAGCCATCCGACCGTCTCTGCCCTCTTCCTGCCCGACCTGTTCCAGTCGCGTTTCTTTTGTGCCAGTTTTAGGGGAGGGTGCGCTTTTTCAGCGCGTCTTCCTTGTGTTGTAGATCGGGTAGGAATAAGGGAATGATACAGATTTTTGACGGCCGTGCAATCCCAGCCTACATTGCACCAATTACGAAACACCTCCCACCATCCTAACTAGCGCCCGCTTAGGCAACAACATATGATTTTTATTCAGGTGGATGACTTTTAGGCGAATATTCTTTGAATTTGTGACCTACCTGAGCCATTCGATTTTCATAACCAATTTCGATGACCCCATGGATAATCCAAGAAGTCAAAGTTAGCAATGCACCCATTCCGATAATGAGCATCAATGTTGATGCTTTGGGCATGCAGCCAATTTGACTGCACCTTGAAAGTACAAATGCGCTTCCAAATACTGTAATCAATAGCAAGTTTAGAGTAGTTGCACGAACGATTCTTGCACGGCTTCTAAAATATTCCAGATAGGATGAAACCTTTTCTTCCTGGTACATTATTGCAACTCGGATATCCTTGTCAGAAATCTGTGCCATATTTCTGACCACAGCAAATTTTTGAAGAGTTTTCTTTGGATTTGCGAATCCAGAAAATAATACACTTGCAATTCTGTCACTGATAATTCCAAGAGTGTACCACGTGGCCAAAACAATTATGGTTACAAGAGCATTCCAATTGTTTAAACTGCTCCAGCTGTTTGGTAACCAATCTACTCCAAAAATACTTAACACTAACAAGATGGTCCAAACAGACGCTTGAATTCCAACAATCAAAATTTCAACGAAGATATTTGTTGTATTCATCAATTCTTACCGGTTTTCCAAAGAAAAATTTTGTGTGCTGTTCGGCTGCTTAAGCTGCGCGCTCGTCTTCTTTGGCGCGTTAGCTTGGAGCTTTGTTAGGGCGGCGTTTTGGTTTGCAGAACGGCCTCCAATTACTAGGATTTTGATGTTTGGCACAACGCAACTTTGCATAAGCCACCCCAACTATGTATTAGACCGCAATTTTGCGGTCTATTTGCCAGATTCGGTATGTTCGACGGCAAGCCCACATTGTCTCCTGAGTCATTTAACAGAACGTTCCCGTGTTGCTGGCTACGATATGAAAGCAGAGTATAAACAACGTGAACATGGCGCGCAATTAAACGGGGCTGGCCTTTCACCACAACCCCATCTGCTGCACCACCATCAGGTCCACCCCATTGTCCCGCTGACGGCCGTCAGCCGCATGCACCCCAAAAACCAACCGTGACGGCCGTGTTGTTTTCACCTCCACCGGGTGTAGATGGGTGCTGTCATCTCCATTAGTCCAGATTCTTGATAGCAGGATGATGGTAAGCCAGCAAGGAGACAACGGCCGTTACCCCACCCCCCACCACAAATACCGCCGCCGCGCCCCAGGCCTCCGTCGCCAGGCCGGTCAGCGCCAGGCCCACCGGCAGCAGCGCAAAAGAGCCAACCGCATCCACCCCGGCGACGCGCCCCAACTTCTGCCGCGGCACCAGTGCTTGCAGGGCATTCGTCCAGGCCAGCATCCCCATTTCCAACACGGCGCCATTGATCAAGGCCGCTAACAGCAGCACCGGCAGCCCCACCGGCAAACCAAAGAGCAGCAGCATCAGCCCCGCCGCCACCAGCCCGCCGTAAATCAGCAGGCCCCGCCGCCGAATGGCCGGTTTGCGCCCCAACCAGACGCCGCCCAACACATACCCCACCGCAAACATAGAATAAATCAGGCTCAACACGTGTACATCGGCGTGAAGCACGTCTTGCACCAGGAAAGGCATCGCCACGCTGTATGGTCCAACCAGGGTTACATTACTCAGGGCAAACACGGCAACGGTGATCCACAACCAGGGCGCCTGCCAGACAGTGCGCAATCCGTCTTGCAAGTCGGCCAGCAGGCCGGGCTGCTCCTCTACGGGTGATGACGGCAACGGCCGTATCTGCGTTCGCAGCAGGGGCAGTAAAAAGAGCGCAGAGGCAAAAAAGGTCAACCCGTTGATGGCAAAAGCCAGCCCGGCCCCGCCCAGCGCAAGCAGCCCCGCCCCCAGTGGCGGCCCCAATACCCGCCCCGCCTGAATGGCAAAGCTGTTCAATGAATTGGCGCTGCTCAAATCATCTTCCGGCACCAGGGCCGGTACCGTGGCCGTAAAGGCCGGCTGGAAAAAGGCGTTGACCACGCCAAAAACAAGACTCAGCAGATAGACATGCGCTATTTCCAGGTGGCCGGAAAAGGCGAGCACAGAGATGAGTACGGCCGTCACGCCCCGCACCACATCTGACCCCACCATCACCGGCACCGCAGGGTAACGGTCTACCAATACCCCGCCAAACAGGGAGAACAACACCGTTGGCGCCATCGAAAAGATCAATACCGCCGCCATGGCCCCGGCCGAGCCGCTTTCTTGCAGCACCCACCAGGCCAACGCCACCTCAAACAAGAAATCGCCAATACGCGACAACGTTTGCCCGCTCCACAACAGGGCAAAGGATTGACTGCCCCAGGCGCGAAACAGATTAACGGCCGTAACTTGCTTAAATGCCACCATCTTTCACCTCCATCTCTGCCAGCAAATCGGCATAATTCGCCAGGCACAGCACCAGATGCGGATGCGCCGGCGTCAGCGTCTGCCGGTAAATAGAGAGCGCCCGTTCATATGCCGCCTGCGCCAGAGCCAACCGCCCCTGCGTTTTGTACAGCACCGCCATGTTGTTTAACGTCATGGCTACCTCCGGGTGGGCACAACCCAACTGCATTTCCTTGATGCGCAATGCCCGTGCATACAACGTTTCCGCCGCCCCATAATCCTCCTGGTGATAGCGAATTGCCGCCAGGTTATTCAGGTTGATGGCGATCTCCATATCCTCCGGGCCATAAACCCGTTCAAACACAGCCAGCGCCCGCTGATACAGCGCCTCTGCTTCGGCAAAACGTTCCTGACCGTCAATCAGCGCCGCCAGCGCGGCCACATCAGCCGCCACATCCGGGTGATCGGCGCCAAGCGCCGCCTCCCGAATGGCCACCGAACGGCGGGCAAAAGGTTCTCCCCGCTGGTAGTTACCGCGGGCATGTTCCAGTCCACCCAAATTGTGATACAGCGAGGCCACATCGGGATGGTCAGAGCCAATGGTTCGTTCCAAAATCACCAACGCTTTTTGATACAGCGGCTCCGCTTCGTCATACCGCCCCATATATTTGTATAAAATGCCCAGGCTATTGGCTGTTGTGGCCCACTCCACTTCATCTTCGCTGGCAGGATGGGCCAGCGCCTGCAAATAAAGCTGCTCCGCCTGGGCATAACGGCCTGCTTCGCGGCAGGCATCGGCCTGTTCGCACAAGGCCCACATCGCTTCTAAAGGATGGTGATCGGTAGCTGGTTGGTCTGGCGCTGGTTGGCTTGGCATTTGTGCTGTTCCCTTGTAATAGTGGAATAAGGATGGCCGCAGGGTACAAATCTGCGGCCATCCTTTCCTCTAACCTACCATTGTCTGGTTGTGGTTAAGTGTGAGGCGGCGGCGCGGTTTTGGGGCGGCTACGGCCGTCTCATTGTGATTCCCGGTGATGGCCCGGCCTGCTTTCTGCACAGTCTCATTGTGATTCAAAGACAGGCGGCGACGAGGCTTCTGGATGGCTACCGTCTCGTTGTGATTAAGGGTGATGCGACGGCGCGGTTTTGGGGCGGCTACGGCCGTCTCATTGTGATTCACCAATACCCGTTTTTTATTTACACTGTTCATTGTTCAAATCTCCTATATGTGAATTAATTTTGTTAAGATGGCCTTATCATACCGGGCCGGCGTGACCTGACCGTGCCACAAAACGTGCCTGAAAACGCATTTTGTGCATCAACTTTTGATGACGTAAAATCAAACCACCATGACGTTGCAAATAAAGCTGTTTGGCTCACCCCGCTTCACCCTGGCTGGACAACGTCTCAACCTCAGCCGCCGCAAATCTATTGCCCTGCTTGCTTACCTGGTTGTCACCCGCCAGCCACAGTCACGTGAGGCGCTCACAGCTTTACTCTGGCCCGATTTCGACGACGCCACCGCCCGCATGAACCTGCGACGCGATCTTTCCTGGCTGCGGCAGCAGTTACCCGATAACACACTGCTGGTCGAGCGTTTGCAGGTAGAATTCAACCAGCACACGGCCGTGCCCGTAGACATCCACCAGTTTGAAACCCGGCTCGCTGCCGCCCAAAGCCATGCCCACCCCCAGACCGCCTTATGTCCCCAATGCGCCCAATCGCTCATCACGGCCGTAGCGGTAGTGGCTGGGGAGTTCATGGCCGGATTCAGCCTGCCAGACAATGATGCCTTTGATGAATGGCTTTATTTCCAGCGGGAACATTGGCGGCGCGAAACGGCCGTCGCCTGCCAGCGGCTGGTGCAGTGGTGCCAGGAACAGGAGAGCTTTGCACAGGGCATTACCTACGGCCGTCGCTGGCTGGCGCTCGATCCCCTGCACGAACCGGCCCATCGCGCACTGATGAAACTCTATGCCCATACCGGGCAGCAAGCCGCCGCCCTGCGCCAATACGACGAATGTGTGCGCCTGCTGGAAGTAGAACTGGGCATTGAACCAGAAGCGGAAACCACCGCCCTGGCCGAGGCCATTCGCGCGCGACAGTTCCCCCCACCGGCCCCAAAAAACGCCCCTCAACCAATGACGGCCCAGAAAACGGCCGTGCCCCTCACACCCGTGCCCACCACACCCGTGCCCCTGACTCCCGTGCCCAGCACCCCTGTACCCATCACGCCCCCCGCGCCGCCACAAACCGTACGCAACCTGCCGCCCCAGGCGACCTCCTTTGTCGGGCGGCAAATGGAACTGGCCGACATTCAACGCCTTCTCAACGACCCCGCCTGCCGCCTGCTGCTGCTGATCGGGCCAGGCGGCATGGGCAAAACGCGCCTGGGAATACAAACGGCCGTACACATGTACCCCCACTTCTCTCACGGCGCCTGTTTTATTGGCCTGGCCACTGTTACCCAGGCTGAATTTCTGCCGACGGCCGTAGCCGAAGCGCTCCAACTCCCCTTCACCGGCAGCGAGCCGCCCCTGGCACAGGTTCTCGCCTTTCTGCGCAGCCGCCAGATGCTCCTGCTCTTTGACAACCTGGAACATCTGCCGGACGCCCATTCCTTCCTCAGCCAGATCATCCACACCGCCCCCGGCGTGAAAATTCTAGCCACCTCCCGCGAGCGCCTTCACCTTCAAGAAGAGTGGGTATATGACGTGCTGGGGTTGGAGACACCCGGCACAGCCGACCTGGCCCATGCCACCAGCTTCAGCGCCGTCCAGCTTTTTGTGCAGCGGGCACGGCAGGCCCAGGCCACCTTTCGCCTGGACGCCGCCGAGATTCCCGCCGTTAGCGCCATCTGCCGCCTGGTCGCCGGCATGCCGCTGGGCATTGAACTGGCTGCCGGTTGGGTCTCTTCCCTTTCCTGTGCCGAAATCGCCGCCGAGCTTGGGCAAAACCTGGACCTGCTAACCACCCCCTTGCACAACGTGCCAGAACGCCACCGTAATCTGCGGCTGGTTTTTGACCATTCATGGCAATTGCTCACACCGCCGCAGCAAACCATTTTTGCCCGGCTCTCCGTTTTTCGCAGCGGTTTCAGCCGCGAAGCCGCCCGCCTGGTGGCTCAGGCCAGCCTGACCGACCTGTCCCAATTAGTGAGCAAATCGCTGCTGCGTCGCAACCAAAACGGCCGTTACGATGTCCATGAACTGCTGCGGCAATACGCCCAGGAAAAAGTGGATGCCGTCCAGCCTGAAGCCGAGCACCTGCGAGACCAGCACTGCCGCTATTACGGCAACTGGCTGCACACCATCACCCCCGCCCTGCACAGCCCGTCGCAGCGAGAGCTGCTGCACCAGATGGAGCTGGACATTGAAAACATTCGCGCCGGCTGGCGATGGCTACTGGCAAGGCTGGCTGTCGGCCCAGATTGGCTGACCATCCTCGACCAATACATTACCCCGCTCTTCCATTTTTATGATACACACAGCCGCTTTCAGGAAGGAGAAGCGGCCTTTCGGGAAGCGGCGCAGCGATTGCCACAAACGGCCGTTGACCACCGGCTGTTGGGCAAACTACTGGGGCGGCAAGGCTGGTTCACGTTCCACCTGGGGCAGCATGTGGAGGCCATCGCCCTATTACAGCGCAGCCTGGCTTTGCTGCAATCGGCCGAGGCCGACGCCATCTTTTCCTACAATTACCTGGGGGCCGTCTACCGCCATTTAGGGCAATATACCGCCGCACAGCAGCAGTTGGACACCGGGTTAACCATCTGCCGCCGCACAGGCGACCGCTTTGGCGCCACAATTGCGCTCAATATCTTGGGGCAGATTGCCTACCAGCAAGGGGAGTACGGCCGTGCCCGCGCCCTCTGCCAGGAAAGCCTGGACATCAAGCGGGAGTTGGGCGACCGATGGGGCATTACCTTCTCCCTCACCTATCTGGGCACTGTAGCCCGCGCCCTGGGTGAGCAGGCGGAAGCGGAACAGCTATTTAGCGAAAGCCTGACCATCAGCGAAGAAATTGGCGATCAGCGCGGCGCCGCCACCAGCCACAGCCACCTGGGCGATCTGGCATTGGCCCGTGGGGATTATGAGGCCGCCCAACGCCATTACCAGCAGAGCTACCCTATTTTCCAGGCGATCAATAACCGGTTGGGCAGCCTGGCGACGCTCACCCGGCTGGGGGACCTGGCGCTGGCCCAGCAAAACCTGGCAGCCGCGTGGCAATGGCTGGCACAGGCGCTGCATCTGGCGCAGACCATGCCCATCACGCCGCAGGTGCTGGACTTACTGACCAGCGTCGCCACCTGGCAGTTAACCCGGCCGGAAATAACGGGCACGGCTGACCTGTTAATGCCGGCGCTGTGCCATCCGGTGAGCAGCGAGGAGAACCGGCAGCGAGCGGCCGCTTTGTGGCCGCTGGCAGCCGGGCAACGGCCGTTGCCCACGCCTACCTCTGATCTGGATGAACAAGTTACTACTTTGCTGCATCAGTTTTTGAGCGAGTCATCTTAATGCCGCACCATCTTGTACCTGATTTCATTTTAGAAAGACACGCCGCCGCGGAGCGTCACGGCCGTTTCCCCGGTGTGGCTCTCTTTGTAGATACCAGCGGCTTCACCCCCCTCACTGCCCGGTTGCAACCCCACACCACCGCCGGCGCGGAAACACTGGCCAACGTCTTGCTGGCCGTTTTTGAGCCGCTCATTGCTGCCGTCTATGCCCACGGCGGTTTTGTGGCCGGTTTTGCCGGTGACGCCTTCAAAGCCATCTTCCCCGGAACCGACCAGCCGGCTCATCTGGCTGCCCTGGCAGCCGCCCGCGACATCCGGGAGCACATGACGGCCCATGCCACGTATAGCACTCCTTACGGCGACTTTCCATTCGCCGTCCGCACCAGCATCGCCAGCGGCGAGATCGGCTGGGGTATCTGGCAAACGACAGCCACCATAACCCAGGGGCAAACCGCCGCCTACACCTTTAGCGGCGAGGCGATTGATGCCGCCATTCGCGGCGAAGCATTGGCCCAGGCTGGGGACGTGATTGTGACCCAATCGGTGCTGGCGGCGCTGGGTGATCTGGTGGCAACGCCTCTGGCAGATGGGGATGGTTATTGGCGGGTGATGCACCTGTCTGCGGGGCCGTCTGTTTCCATGCCGGCCCTGGCGCCAACACCTGTTCCGCTTACGGCCGTGACTCCCTTTTATCCGGCTGACCTGATCACACAAACCAGCCAGGGGGAGTTTCGTCGCGTCCTAACGCTGTTCATCAATCTGCAAACCCTGCCCGATGCGGAGGCAGACAGCCCATTTATGACCACGCTGTTCCGGCTGCTGCATCAATATGGCGGTTATTTGTGCCGGTTGGGGCGGATCGGCGCGCTGGATGCCGGGGGAACCCTGCTGCTTTTTTGGGGCGCGCCCACCAGCCACGAGAATGACGTGGAGCGGGTGCTAAACTTTATGCTCGATTTGCAGGCGCAAACGGCCGTGCCCTGCCGCGCCGGTATCACTTACCAGATCGCTTATGCCGGATTTGTCGGTTCGCCGCACCGCGAGGAGTACACCTGCTATGGGCTGAGCGTGAATCTGGCGGCCCGGCTGATGACCAGCGCCCCCTGGGGCGCCGTGTGGGTGGATGAGGCGGTAGCGCAGCGAGCGGAAAGCCTGTTCCGGCTGGCCTACCTGGAGGAGCAGTTGTTTAAGGGGTTTGAGTCCCCGCTGCCCGTTTACCAACTGTTGCAGCGGCGCACGGCCGTCAGTGACCCGTTTTTTCGCGGCAAGATGGTGGGGCGGCAGCAAGAATTGGCCCTGTTGGCCGCCGCCTTTGCCCCGTTGCCGGACGGCCGTTTTGGCGGTGTGGTCACCATCAGCGGCGAAGCGGGCATCGGCAAAAGCCGCCTTATTCACGACTGCCTGACGCAGACGGACATTTTGGAAACGGCCGTGTTGTTTTTGTGCCAGGCCGACGAGATTTTGCGGGAGCCGCTCAATCCCTTTCGTTACTTTTTGCGCCACTATTTTGAACAATCGCCCCCCGCCGGGGAAACGGCAAACAAGGCCGCCTTTGACGCCCTTCTCGGCACCCTGATCGAGGATACGCCAGACCCAGAACTGCAAGCGGAACTAAACCGCACGCGCTCATTTTTGGCGGCGCTGGTTGATTTACACTGGCCCGATTCGCTGTATGCCATTTCTGAGCCAAAGCTGCGGCAGGAAAATACCTTTTCCGCCCTGAAAAGCCTGCTCAAGGCGGAGAGTTTGCGCCAGCCGGTCATTCTGCAGGTGGAAGACGCTCACTGGCTGGATGATAGCTCACGCCAATTTATGGGGGCATTGCCGCGCAATCTGGCCGATTTTCCTATTATTGTGCTGGCCACAACCCGTGATCCACAACTGGCTTTTTCATTGCCAGATGAGACGCCTCAACAGACCATTTCCCTGCATTCGTTGGACGAAGCAGAGGTAGCCCGCCTGGCAACCAACAGACTGCACACGGCCGTATCCCCTGACCTGATTCACCTGCTGCTAGAGCGCACCGACGGCAACCCGTTTTTTGTGGAGCAGTTGGTCATATATTTGCAGGAGCAGCAGTTGTTACGGCCGTCGGCGGCCGGGGTCGTCCCGGTGGCAACGGCCGTGTCCACGCTGCCCGGTGACTTGCAAGCCATATTGATCGCCCGTATGGACCAACTCACCCAGGAAGTGCGGCAGGTCGTGCAAACGGCAGCCGTCTTAGGGCGCGAGTTTGATGTGCAGGTGTTATCCCACATGCTGCGCGGCGAAACGGCGCTGCCTGAAAAAGTGAAAACAGCCGAATCCGCCGCCATCTGGTCTGCCTTAAGCGAACTGCGCTACCTGTTCAAACACGCCCTGCTGCGCGATGCCGCCTATGATATGCAGCTACAGGCCCAGCGGCGGCAACTGCACCAGATGGCAGCCGCCGCCATCACCCAACTTCATGCCGGCGACCTCACCCCCTATTACGCCGACCTGGCCTACCACTATCGTCAGGCTGCACTCACCCAGGAAGAAGCCCGGTACGCCCGGCTGGCCGGGGAAGCCGCTGCCGCCCAGTTCGCCAACCACCAGGCGCTGGCTTACTTAAGCCGGGCATTGGCGCTGACCACCGACCCCGATTCACAGTTCGCCCTGTTGTTGGCGCGGGTGCAGGTATATGCCTTACTCGGCCAACGGGATGAGCAATTAGCTGACATCAACCAGTTGCGCCAACTGGCAGACGCCATTGCCGATGAGCAGCAGCCATCCAGACAGGCGCAGGTGGCGCTGGCGCAAACCACGTGGGCTGAGGCCACCAGCGATTTCCCTCTTGCCGAAGCCGAAGCCGCCAGAACCGTGCGCCTGGCGCAGCTCAGCCAGGACAAAGAGATAGAGACATCTGGCCGCATCCGCTGGGCGGTTTCTCTCTGGCGGCAAGGGCGCTACAATGAAGCTCAAGACCAGGCAGAACAAACTTTGTCTCTGGCTCGCAGCGCCAACCTGCCGTTGAAGGAAGGTCATGCGTTAGTACAGTTGGGCAACATCGCCTACCTCAGGGGATACAACGAACAGGCCAGCCAATATTATCAGCAGTCACTGCCCATCTACCGGGACTTAAACTACGTGCGCGGCGAGGCAACCGTTTTTTTCAATCTCAGCCTGGTTGCCAAAGGAACCGCGCCCGAACTAGCCAGGATGCACATTGAAGCGAGTATGGAAAAATACCACCAGATGGGTGATCGCAAGAGTATTTCCCAGGGATTACTGACAATCGCCAGCCTGGACAGAGACCTGGGAGATTACCCGGCAGCTTTGCAGCAGACGGAGTTATCCCTCTCCATTGCCAGAGAAGTGGGCAACCGGAACCATGAAGTTCACTGCTTCCGGTATCTGGCAGATATTAACCGCGATCTGGGAGATTATGCGGCGGCGGCCCGTTTCGCAGCAGCCGAATTGGAATTAAGCCGGGAAGTGGGCAACCAGCGCTCGTACTGTTTTGCCCTTGCCACCAATGGGATTTTGTTGTATTTGCAGGGGGATAATCAACAGGCGGTGGCCTCGCAGCGGCAGGCCATTACCCTGTCTCAGGCGTGTGGTTTGCACCATGCGCAGGCTTTTGCCCTCATTTTTTTAGGCCATGCCCTCACCAAGCTGGGGCAATGGGATGAGGCGGCGACGATTTATCAGGAGGCTTTGTCTATTATCGAAGTGCTGGATGAGCCGCAAAACCAGATGGAACTGTGGGCAGGTATGGCCCGGCTGGCCTGGGCGCGGGGAGACTTGGCCCAGGCCAGTGACTATGTGGCGGCAATTATGACCCTGTTGGAAAAGCGTAGTTTGAACGGGGCTGAAGAGCCGGTGCTGGTTTACCTGACCTGTTACCAGGTGTTGGTGGCTCTTGGGGATGAACGAGCAGCCGCTGTACTCCAGGCCGGTCATGATTTTTTGCAGCAGCGGGCCTTTTATTTGCAAGATGATGCGCAGCGCCAGCAGTTTTTAGACGGGGTGGCAGCACATCGAGAGTTAGAAACGGCTTACGCAGCAATGGCAGCCAGGTGAACAGTATTATAGCCAGTTGCTCAGGCGGGCATGAGCACACTTTCCGCTGCCGCTTCTTGCATGACGGTGGCGACGAGGGTGTAAACGGCCGTCCACGCCGCTTCCACCTCCACCGTAAATGCCTCCCCCAGGCCCTGAGCTAATGTCCAAAGTAACGCTTCGCCCACTGTGTCATAGTGGGCAGGTTGTATGCCATAGCCAACGTGCCGCCGCCCTAAATGCTGCAACGCCGGGATGATTTTTTCTGGATTTTTCAGGCCATTTATGGCCAAAGCCAGCATAGACATCAGCTTTTTGCCCTGTTCCGCTATGTCGCCACGAAATAACGGCCGTAACGCGGGATCCAACAGGAATAACCGTTCATAAAAAATGGCGGCGGCCTCATCGGCGATGGGCAAAACCAGCGCAAAAGATTCTTGTACCAGGTCAATTTGTTTGGGGTTCATCAATACTTTCCTTCAATTAGTTTGAGATTCATTTTTCTACGCAAATGAGATGGTTAGCCAGGCAGGCAGCCAATGCCGTAGCCCAGGTTGTACAGCACAAAACCAACACGGTTGAGGCTTTTTTCATTGGCCAGTTCAAAGTCGAAACTGTTCGCCAAATTGTGTTGTCACCGCTGACCGCTCCTTGTTTTGTCGAGATGCAGCCAGGATACAACGGCAACGTGCCACCAACGTGCCACCAAACGTGCCAATGATGGTAGAGACGGCCGTAATCCACTTATATGGTTTTTTTTGAACCTTGGGTTCTCTTTTTTTCGCTAACCTTCGCTCAGGCGCAGGGGTAATTTTATCTGGAAACAGGTCTGTCCAGGATGGGAATCTACCGTAATCTTCCCCTTGTGTTTTTGCACGATGATGGTGTGGCTGATGTTCAGCCCCAGACCGGTGCCTTCGCCGGGGGCTTTGGTGGTGAAGAAGGGATCGAAGATTTTGTCCTGCACGTCTGGCGGAATACCGGGGCCGTTGTCACAAATTTCCACCACCACCCACGCCCCTTCCTGGTAGGTGCGCAGGCTGATTTCGCCCTGTCCTTTCATGGCGCCGATGGCGTTATCTATGATGTTGGTCCACACCTGGTTCAGTTCGCTGCCGTAGGCTTCAATGCGGGGCAGGTCGGGCTGGTAGCGGCGGTGGACGGTGACGCCCTGTTTCAATTTGCCGCGCAGCATCACCAGGGTGTTGTCCAGCCCTTCATGGATGTCCACTGCCTGCACCGGGGCCTGATCCAGGTAGACATAAGATTTAAGCGCCTTGACGATGGCGGTGATGCGCCCGGCGCCTTCGTGGATTTCGGCCAGCAGGCTGTAGATGGTGTAACTGCCGTGCAGCCAGGCGAGCAAGGGGGGGAGCGTCACGGCCGTGAACACGCCGCACATCTCGCCCAATTCCGCCACATCCAGTCCCAAATTCACCAGCGTAGGCGCAATTTCCCAGGCGTTGGGTATGGCACGGCCGTCTAGCCACTCCTCAATCACCATTTCCCGGTCACTGCGTGTCAGGGCATCTAATTCCGGTGGGTGGGCGGCGCATGTCTGCGCCAGTTGGTCGAGTTGGGCCAGGCGGGTTAGTTGGTCGGCCGTTAGTTGATGGTGGTGTAATTGTTGGTGTGCTTGCTGGATTTGGGTCACGGCCGTTTTCAACTGTTCTGCGCCTCGCTGCGCTGCTGCCGCCGGGTTGTTCAGTTCATGGGCCATGCCCGCGCTCAGTTTGCCCAGTGTGGCCAGCTTTTCACTCTGGCGCAGCATCATCTCCTGCTGCAAGTAAGAGCGTTCCAGATCACGCAGCCTCTTCTTTTGCAGGCAGGCGTTGAGGCGGGCACGCAGCAGCACCGTGTTAAATGGTTTGGGCAGGTAATCCTCGGCTCCCATTTCAATGCAGCGCACCGCGCTGTCAACCTCGTCCAGCGCGGAGATAACGATGACGGGAATGTCACGCAAATGCACATCCCGTTTCATGCGCGCCAGCACTTCAAAGCCATCCATTTCCGGCATAATAATATCCAACAGCACCAGATCAAATGGTTCCTGGTGCAGAACTCGAAGGGCGTCACGGCCGTTTTCCACCGCCGCCACCATGCACTGTTCCTGCTGCAGATACCGGGACAGTTTCAACCGGTTCATGCGGTTGTCATCTACAATGAGGATACGGCCGTTGTTGTTGGGGGTCTGGTCTTCGGTCATATTTCTATCGTTAGCTCTGCCGTAATGCGAGCAATGCCGCTTGCACTCTCACATACGCCGCCTGGGACTGGGAAACGAGTACGGCCGTGCCCACCATCTGCCCATTCTTGCCCGCCATTTCCAATTGCTTGCACAACTCAGCCAACTCTTTTGCGCCAAAATCGGCCGCATTGGATTTCAAACTGTGCGCGTGCAGCCGTAAGGCGGTGGCATTACCTTCGGTCACCGCCTTTTCCATATTCGCCAGCAATATGGGCGCATCTTCCAAAAAACTATCAATCAGTTCCACAAGATATTCCGGCTCGCCGCCCACCAGGTCACGCAGGTTGGCAATGGCCGCCGGATCAAGAGATGGGGTGGGGGCGGCGGGGACGCCGGGGGGAGCAGGTGAGGGGGTGAGGGGAGACCGAGGAATCACTTCGGTGGGGACGCTGCGGCGGAGGGCGCCAATGAGTTCTTCGACGCGGATCGGTTTACTGACGTAATCATCCATGCCCGCTGCCAGGCAGATTTCGCGGTCGCCTTGCATGGCGTTGGCGGTCATGGCAATAATGCGCGGCTGCCTGAAACCTGACAGGTCGGCAACCTGCGATTGCTTGAGACCTGTCTGGTTTAGACCACGAATGCGCCGCGTTGTTTCCAGACCGTCCATCTCCGGCATCTGCAAGTCCATCAAAATAACGTCGTACTCCTGCCGTTTGAGCGCGTCCAGCACTTCCAGGCCGTTGGCAGCCAGATCGGCGCGATAGCCCAGTCGCTCCAACAAACGCAGCGCTAACTTTTGATTGGTGGCATTATCTTCGGCCAGCAAAATACGCAGCGGCAATCGTTCGCCCATTTCGGGATCAAAAAGGGATTTCTCGCGGATTTCGGGCCGGCGAACTCGTGTCGGTTGGCCGGTAAACAGGTTCACCAGCACATCAAATAGTTGTGATGGCTTGATTGGCTTGGTGAGATAGGCCGCAAATCCGACATCTGACGCACCGGACGGCCGTGACCCCAACGAACTCAACATCACCAACGGTAATCGCTGCCCCCCTGCCAGTTGGCGAATCTCCGCCGCCAACATCACCCCATCCATCTCCGGCAAATGCCAATCCAGAATAGCCGCGTCAAACGGCTCCCCCTGGCGCATCCAGTTCAGCGCCTCCTGTGGCGTGGCACAAACACGCGGCATCATATGCCACGTTTCCGTCTGCCGCTGCAAAATCAGTCGGTTCGTCTCGTTGTCGTCCACAATCAGCAGCCGCTTGCCGTTCAACTGCGGCTCTATTTCGTGCAAATAGGCGCGGCGCGGCGCGGGGCCAGGCGTGGCCTGGATGGTAAAGTGGAAGGTTGTGCCCCTGCCTTCCTCGCTTTCCACCCACATCTCGCCGCCCATCATCTCCGTCAGCCGTTTGCTGATGGCCAGCCCCAACCCTGTGCCGCCATAGCGCCGCGTAGTGGAGGCGTCCACCTGGCTAAAGGATTGAAACAACCGGTTCATACGCTCCTGGGGAATGCCAATGCCCGTATCGCGCACCGCAAATTGTAACCGGTAATCGGTTATCGGTAATCGGTTATCGGTGGGGGGACTGATTACCGATAACCGTTCACCGTTTACCGTCAACACTACTTCGCCCACTTCCGTGAATTTGACGGCGTTGCTGAGCAGGTTGACCAAAATCTGGCGCAGCCGGGTAATGTCGCCGATGACGGCTTCGGGGGTATTGTCGTCAATCAGGTAAGCCAGATCGAGTTTCTTTTCGGCGGCGCGGGGAGCGACCAGATCGAGGGCGCTCTCCAGACAGTCACGCAAATCAAAGGGCTGGCTTTCCAATTCCAGTTTGCCCGCCTCAATTTTGGAGAAGTCAAGGATGTCGTTGATGATGGTCAACAGGGCGTCGCTGCTGTTGCGGACGGTTTCGGTGTAGTCGCGCTGTTCGGCCGTGAGCGGTGTGTCCAGCAGCAGACTGGTCATGCCGATGATGGCGTTCATGGGGGTGCGGATTTCATGGCTCATGGTGGCCAGGAAGGCGCTTTTGGCTTCGTTGGCGGCTTCAGCGGCGGCGCGGGCTTCCTGCGCATCGGCGTAGAGGTGGGCGTTGTCCAGGGCGATGGCCGCCAGTTCGGCAAATCGGCCGAGCAGTTCAATCTCCGGCGCGGCAAAACGGCGGTGGGAGACCCGATCATAGGCCAGGCCGATAGCCCCTACCACGTGGCTGCCGGAGATGAGCGGCACCGACATGACGGCGCTGATGGCTTCACTGCGAAAACCGGGGGAACGGCCGTACCATTCATCATAATCATCTACAACCACCGGCTGCCCGGTGGCCCACACTTTGCCGGAGACACCCTCGCCTGGTTTCAGGCGATAGCCGATGGTTTCGGCAAAAATGCCTGCACCCACTTTTTGTTCCATTTCCAGGCCATCTGGCTCCACCAGAAAAACGAAACCGTGTGATGTATCCACCAGGGCGGCAGCGCGGTTGACGATGGCTTGCAGCAGTTCATGCAGTTCCAGGCGGCCTATCAGCCCCAAAGTCGTATCGTGCAGGGCCGCCAGGTAGGCGTTTTGGCGCTTTACGGCCGTTTCCGCCCGTTTGCGTTCGGTGATGTCCAGCACGTACAGGCGCAATAGCTGGCTGTCCGGCACCTGGTGGATGAGCTGCTGGTACCAGACCTGGTTGATTTCAACTTCACGCAGTACGGCCGTTTTGCCGTCCAATCGCATCGCTGCGGCAATTGTCTCGACACCCGCCAGCAGCGGGTGGCGCATCCCTTCTTCACGGCACTCCGGGAAAATCTGGACTGCCGCCGGGTTGAGATAGGGGATGTAGCCGCCGGCCAGGTCTACTTCAATGATGGGGTCGGGGTTGAGTTCGGGAAACGAGGCCAGGCGGGTAAGCTGCTGGTTGGCCTGCTGCAATTTGTCCGTTTGCTGCCAGCGATCTATAGCCAGGGCCAGGTGGGTGGCGATGGATTGGGCCACTTTGATGTCTTCACGGCCGTAGACGTTTGGCTGGGTACTGGCAAAGGTGATGGCCCCCAACACGTGGCCGTAAGCCTGTAAGGGCACCGAAAGGATGGAAGCCAGGGCGCTATCCCAGAGGGCCGGGTCAGAGCAGTGGGGAACTTCCGTGCGGGCAGCGGGAATGTCGGTGATCAGGCGGAGTTGACGGCCGTGCATCACCACTCCGGGCAAACCAACGGTGAGGGGCACGGCCGTTTCATTCACTTTTTCTACCTGGCGACGTGTTTCCAGCAGGGTTTCCAGCCGGTAGGTTTGCCCATCTTCATTGACCAGCGCCAGGGTGCAGCGTTCAAAATCCAGTACCCATTTGACCTTATTCACCACCCCCGTTAACAACCGTTGCAGGCTGGTAGATTGGGCAATGAGCAGCACAATTTCCGACAGCAATCCATAACGCGCCGCCTGAATCTGGCCTGGTTCTCGTTCGGTGGTTACGGCCGTTTTGTCCATAAAATTATGAATTATGAAGGGCCAACGCCTGCGCTATGGGCGCATCCACTTCAATCTTCAGGGCATCGGCCAGCGTATCGGAGAAATTGGCGACGGCCGCAATCATGATGATTTCCAGCAACTCTTCATCGCTTACGCCCTGGTCACGTACCTGGTCATAATCTTCGGCCATCAGGGATTGCGGGTCGAGCGCACATTTCAAAGCGAACTTAATAATAGCCCGAACACGTTTGGGGTTGACGCTGTCCAGGTCCTTTGCCAGTTTTTCCAGTATCTCTTCATCAATGCCCAGTGAACGGCAATGGAGTTCCCCATTGGCGGCGCAGTAATGGCAATTTTTAGCGGTGGGGATGCAGTAGGAGATCATGGCAATGAGCGTCTGTGGGAGGGAAATGTTTTGGAAGAAAGCGCCGTATAATGCCAGAGGTACACGCGCCATAGGCAGTGAAAAGGCCATCGCTTTAGCCAGGTTGGGCACAAAGGGCATATCCAGGGTGCGTTTGGTTTCCTCATACAGGTCGGCTATCTCCCCGGCTGCTTCGTCCTCTTCAATCATGGGCAATCCGCTAACAGGCAGGTAATACATAACTTTATTCTCCTTTCAAATGGACACAATTGACTTGCCGTTTCTCAGCGGCCCAATGCTTCTAACACTACCGACTCGATTTCAATCTTAAAGCCATCAGCCAGGGTATCATTGAAATTTCCTAAAGCTGCCAGAAAAATAATTTGGGCCAGTTCATCATCGCTGACACCCTGTTCACGGACACGATCATAGTCAACGGCCGTTAACCCTTGCGGATTAAGCGCACAGTGGATGGCAAACTGAATGATGGCCTGCAAACGTCTGGGGGCCACATTGCCCAGGTCTTTGGCCAACATTTCTAAGGTTTCTTCGTCCACGCCAAGCGAGCGGCAGAACAATTCATTGCTGGCGCTGCAATACTGGCAGTTCCGGGCCGTCGCAATGCAATATAAGATCATGGGCACCAATGTCTCGGGTAGTGTCAGATGGCGGTTTGTCGCCCGCATCATTTCCAGGTAGATGTTATAAAGAGCAGGGGAAATGATCATGGTCTTGGCCCAACTGGGGACATAGGGCAAACCAACTTCTTGCTGCATTTCTGCGTATTGTTGGCGGGTTTCGGGGTCAGCTTCTTTCGGTTCAATGACGGGAAATCCGCTGATGGATAAGTAGCGCATGACGACTTCTCCTTTTGGGTGAATCGAGCTGGGGAACAGTATAACAAAAAAAACGGGTTTCTTCTCAGAAACCCGTTTTTTCAATTCCCTGCCGCCTGTACGTAAAACTCCACCGTTTCGCCGCCGTTTAGTGTCCCGGCAAAGCGCCAGGCCGGTTGCAACAAGATGGTGGGGGCAGTTGGCGCCGTACCATCCGCTGTCCCTTCCGCAAACAGATAGGTGACAAAATAGGCCAGTTCCACACTATCTATGTTGGCACTTTCATAAGCGGGGGCGCCGATCTCAATGACGGCTGGTTCCGCCGCCGGTTCGGCCGGGAGCGTGGCTTCATCTAAACGTTCCCACTGCAACAGTGGGGGGCCGTCTTCGACCGGCTGGCTGTTCCAGGCAAAAACAAATAGTTCCTGGCCATCTGGTATCTCGATTGGAGCGTCTGGTAGTTGAAACGTTTGCCCATCGCCGGTTTCCAACAGTGCTTGGTCGCCCGCACGCCGGATGACGCCCTGAAAGCTGAGCGGCTCCAGGTCAGTTGGTGACCAGGTATTGACAGCGACGGTACGGCCGTCCTCCCCCATCACCCCTTCTACCATAATTTGCTGCCCGGTCGCTTCCGCAATCTGGTTGATCACTTCTTCATTGCCGGACAGTTGGAAGGGGTATAGCTGCACACGAGCCGCGCCACTGCCGCTGGCGGGCAGGTAGGCATTGGGCCAGCCATACAATTGCACCGTTTCGCCGGGCGCATATGGGCGTTGCCAGGATCGGGCGGTGGACAGGGGATTGGTTACGGCCGTGTCCGCCGCCGGGTAGACGGTGTAGGGGATGTTATTGCTCGTGACGCCATTTTGCAGCCGTGCCCACGCTTCAGCAGCCGGGATAAGCGGGTAATTGCCCACCATTTCCAGATTGGGCATCACCTGGTAACTGACGTAGCTGACCACCCCTTCCGGGCTGACGCCGACGACAATTTCTGGCTGGTTAAGGGCACGGCCGTCTATCTGCCGCGCCACCAACACGTCCCCACCAAAACCCTGGCGGACGACGTAAGGAAAATCGAGCAAGCCGCGTGATTGCAGGAATTGCACGGCCGTCTGGCTGGCGCTGGCAAAATCAGGCGTATTGGCCGGGTCATAGGGGGCGCTGTTGTCCTGGTAATTGGCCGACCAGGCATCCACGCTAAAGGTGCGCGGGCCGTCAAAGGTGTAATAAATGGTCGGCAAGATGATGGCGGCGTCTTCACCAGTCACGATATTCTCGCGGTACAGATCGCCGCTGAAGCCAAAACGATTGGCAAGCTGGCGGGCCGCTTCAGGGGTTAACTCACCGGCGGGCGTCTGGCGCAGTACGGCCGCTTCAGCAGGTTCACCGGGCAATGCTGCATTCAGGGTGAAGGTGGCCTGGGCAAAGGGATCGGCGACGATGATAGCCGCCGCCTCGCCCACAGCCGGGGCGCTGCCGCCGCTCAAACCGCCACCGCCGGCCACGCCGGAAAGCGGCGGCAGGGGAGCCAGTTCGCCGGTAGGCACGGCTTCCGGGAGGGAAATACCCCCCGGTACATCGGAACTTTGGGGCAGGAAGGCGGTGGGCACGGCCGTTGGCAGCGCCTCATTCCCACCACAGGCCGCCAACAGCAGCAAACCAATCAAGAGTAACAGTCGTTGAATCACTATCATCCTCCAATTGATGCAGGGATAAGACATTGTGGGCAGATGATAACGTAGGGGGCAAAGGGGAACAAGCACGGCCGTTTTGTTGACGATTTTGGGGAAATTGTTGACGGTGGTGGGGGGTACGGCCGTCAACATCCGCCTGACCCCACTTCCCCATTTCGCAACAGTGACGATTTGTTGACGCTTCATGCACCTCTGCTGACGCCCCCCAAACAGCTCGTTGATGACCAGCGGCGAAACTGCGAACAAGAAATTTTACAGCGTGAGGTGAATGATGAAGCGCATTTTCTTGTTCGTCGTAATCGCAGTTTTGGTAGCAGGTTTTTATTTTGTACAGTCAAAGGCTTATGCCCAGATGCCTAATATAAGCGAGGCGGAGCGTGAGCGTATCCTGGCAGCAACGGTGCAAATCCGGCTGCAAGCGCCGCTGCTGGATGAAACAGGCCAGCCTGTGCTTATCGAAAATAATGGTCAATGGCATTCTCTGGAAACCGAGGCGCGGGGACTGGGTACGCTGGTACAAATGGGCGATCGGGTTGTTGTAGTGACGCATGATCACTGGGGGGAACTGCTGGAGACGGCCGTAACCGCCCAATTTTTCAATGCGAATGGCGCGCTGCTGGCAGAAATCAGCGGCGCAGTCTTTCGGAATCTTCTCCACTACCGGGATCAGGGTACCTTGCTGCTGGCGGCGCCGCCGGAACTGGCCTTTCTCGTCGGGGTAACGGGAAACGGCCGTGAACTGGCCGTTGGCAGCCGGGTATTCCTGACCCGGCATCTGCCTGGCTACGAGGTAGTGGAAGTGGCGGTGGCGACGGTCGTGACCGAACGAGAAGGCATACCGGCTTACCTGCTGCAAACGGCCGACGGGACGGCCGTTGTTCCCGGCGATTCCGGCGGCGGCGTCTGGTATGAGGGGCAGTTGGCTGGCAACCTGTGGCGCAACCAGGCCAGGGAAACGGTGGCAACTACCGGCGCAGACACAACAATCAGCCAGACGGTGACAGACAAGAGTGTGGCGGCGGCTTTTACGGCCGTGATGGAGAAAATCCAGCCGGGGGATCTGGTTGGGGAAGTTCAGGCAGAACGCGGGGAAGGAGTACGGCCGTGATGCCGGAAGCTATTGTGCCTGATTGGGCTTGATCGGGCATAATGGTCGGAAAAGTTCGTAATAGCCGTTTCAACGGCGGCAGACGGCGATAAATCGCCTACTACAAACGGTGAGGAGAAATATGAAAGTCACGGCCGTGACCCAAACCCTGTTACATGCTAACCAGCTTAAACGCACCGCCCGCACCGGCTGGGGGCAGCGCGGTGTGCCAGACGCCGAAAACGTGGCCGCGCACAGTTTTGGCGTGGTGTTTACGGCACTGACGCTGGCGCAGGTGGTGGAAGAGCCGCTCGACCTGGGCAGGCTGCTGGCGCTGGCGGCGCTGCACGATCTGCCCGAAGCGCTGACCACCGATATTCCCACCCCCGCCTGGCGCTACCTGCCGCCCGGCATTAAAACCGAGGTCGAACGTGGGGCCATGACAGAGATGTTGGCCGGTGTGCCTTTTGCGGCTAAGTGGATGGGCTTATGGGAAGAGCTACACGCGGGGCAAACGGCCGTAGCCCGCCTGGTGCATGACGCCGACAAACTGGAGATGTATCTGCAAGCCTGGGTCTACGAACAACAAACCGGCAACCGCTTTCTGGCCGAATTTTGGGCCACCCCGCCTACCTTCTACTTTGCTGAAGCACGGAGGGTTTATGAGGAGATTAGGAGACTGAGAGACGGGGAGATGGGGGAATAGGGATTAGAGATTAGAGATTGGAGATTAGGAGATTGAGAGCTCACCTGCTCACCCCCTCACCTGCTCACCCCTCACCCCCTCACCTTGTCACCCCGTCTCCCCCTGACTATACTTCCGGCGCGATGAAACCAAGAAATATCCTGCATGTGGAAAGTGGCCGGGTGTTGATTCCGGCGGCGAAATGGTGTGATAGTTTCCTTAGCAATCTGCGCGGCTTCACCTTCCGGCGGCATTTGGGGCAGACCGACGGGTTGGTGCTGGTATATAAAACCGACAGCAAAGTGAATACGGCTATCCACATGTTTTTTGTCTTTTTTGACCTGGGCGTGATTTGGGTGAATGACGCGGGCGTTGTGGTCGGTACCGTGCAGGCCAAACCCTGGCGACCTTCCTATGTGCCACCAGCTCCGGCGCGGTATGTGATCGAAGGCCATCCGACTATTCTTTCCCAGGTAAAGGTGGGGGACCATATCCAGTTCCAACCATGCGACGAATCATGAATGACACCGATACAACCGCCAGGAACGCAAAGGTTATTTCTCTGCGTTTACTTCGGCTTTGCTCAGTACAAGTTCGCGCCACTGCGTTAATTATTATCATTGGTCTCTGGCTGCCGTTAACGGTCTGGGCGCAGGATGTGACCCCTACGCCATCCCCTGATCAGCCAGCCGACGGGCCATTTATTCCCCTGGTGCATACAGTTCAGGAAGGGGAAAACCTGACCATCATTGCCAACACCTATGGCATTACGGTGGAAGATTTATTGGCGGTTAACAATTTGAGCAATGCCGATGCCCTGTCTATTGGGCAGCAGTTGCTTATTCCCGGCGGCGAGGGGGAAATGGTGGTCACGGCGCATACCGTGCAGGCGGGGGACACGCTGGCGCACATCGCTGCCCTCTTTAACACCACCCCGGACGAGATTATGACCACTAATCGGCTGCTGAACCGGATGGCGCCGCTCCTCATGGGGCAGACGTTGACGGTGGTCAGCCGCACCGGGTCGGCGCAGCCACAGCCGGTGGCAGGCACACCACATGTGGTGACAACCGGAGAGTCGCTGCTGGTCATTGCGGCGCAATACAATCTCCCCCCTACTGAAATTGCGGCTGCTAACGGGCTGAGTTACCCATATTACCTCTTTCCCGGCCAACGACTGCGTATTCCGGGCACGGCCGTTTACCACGACCTCCCCGGTGAATGGGTACAGGTGCGGGTACGGCCGTTGTCCTTGCAGCAAGGCAGTACCGTCTCCATTTATGTGCAAAATTTGTTAGATGGCGCTCCCAGCGGCAGCCTGGCCGGGCAACCGCTGCGTTTTTTTCCTTATGAAGACGGTTACGTGGCCCTGGCGGGGATTGACGCTTTCACCGAACCGGGCCGGTACACATTGGAATTGGCCGGTTCCGGCAGCCGTCCCTGGACGCCCTTCCAGCAGGAGATACCGATTACTTCCTCCGGTTTTGGCACACAGCAAATCCCGGTACCCGAAGAGCTTGGTTGGCTGCTGGAACCACAGGTGCGCCAACAAGAAGATGAATTTCTGGCCTCCATTTACAACCAAACGGCCGATACACCCGCCTGGGAAGGGCTGTTTCAATATCCGGTAACAACGACGGTGGTGACAGGGGGGTATGGCGACGGCCGTTCCTACAACGGCGGCCCCATCGAGATTTACCATACCGGCGTGGATTTTGCCGGGGGCATAGGCACCCCCATTTTAGCCCCGGCGGACGGCGTGGTGGTCTTTGCCGCACCGCTGCAACTGCGGGGCAATACCGTCATCATTGATCATGGGTTAGGGGTGATGACCGCTTATTTTCACCTGTCGGAGATGTTTGTAGCGCCGGGCACGGCCGTGACCACCGGGCAGCTAATCGGCGCCGGCGGTTCCACCGGCCTCTCCACCGGCCCCCACCTGCATTGGGACGTGCGCGTCAATGGCGTACCGGTCAATCCGGCGCAGTGGGTGGAGATGGGGTTTCCGTGATGCGTGATGCGTGATCCGTAATCCGTGAACCGTAATCCGAAGTCCGATTACGGATTACCGATTACGGATTACGGATTACCGGTACTGGCAGCGAACTGGCGGCATTGGTATAATCCTCTCTCGTGATAGCGATTCCATCTCAGCGTGTGAAGAGTAAATCTAAAGGGAATGGTATCCCTCACAAAAGCACCACCCCTGTTGAGAGGAGATTGTTGTGATTCAACCCCGCATACAAACAGCCGAGTACTGGGGACCTGGGTTTACCCTGACCGAGGCTGATATTGAGCAAATCTATAACCATTTTCTGGAAGTTGAGCGGCCGCAAACGGCCGTAGACCTCGCCCAAGTCATTATCCGTTTTCGGGTGGCTAACGAGCATAATCGCGTCAAAAAGCTGCTTTCTGGCCGCGCCGTTTACCAACCCCAGAACAGTTACGCCGTGGGAAATGAGCTGGTGTTCCCGGCGCTGCAATTTGCCAATGGGGTGGTTACGGCCGTGCGTAACGGCCGTAATCCCCAGCTTGGCCCCTTTCAGGTGATTGCCGTCACCATTGATGGCAAAGACCGCGAATTTGCCGCCGAACTCAAAACCGAACACACCCTCAATGCCAGCGACAACGATACCCTGGCCAGTCTGGTGGATGTGAATATAGACCAGGTCATTGCCCAACATAGTGCCGACATTGCCGCCAAATTGGGCACAGAACTGAGCAAACGGGCCGAATTTGTGCGGCTGGGCCAGCAGTGGTTTGTGAAGGGTTTGATGGCTGAGGTGAATATTGGGCATTTGCATCTGGCCGAAGCTGTGCTGGAAATGTTCGAGGGCGGCCCATTAGGCACAGAACAAATTGTGCCCCATCTGGATATGGACACCGGAGTGCGCCCCGAAGTACTCATTTTTTCGCTGAACTATGCCCTGCTGCAAGACGGCCGTTTTGACGAGGTGGCCCCACACGGCAAGGTGGCCTGGTATTTACGGCGGTTAGAGCCGGAAGGTGTGCAGCAAATCCCCGACCGCCTGCGTTACTCCCCCATCCCCTACGACCGTGCCCTGCTCAGCCCGCAGCTAATCTTGCTGGAGCGGGAACTGGATGACGAATGGTCAGAGGTAGAGTCGCCGCAGACACAGCAGTTGGTGGTGTTTACGCTGCTCTTCCCCCACCGCTTGGCCGGGGTTATGCCGCTGAGTTCCCGCATACGGCCGTTATTCCCCCCCAGCAATTCCGCCCGCCAACGAGTGTTGCTGATAGACGATGAAACGAATGAGGAAATTCAAGCCTGGGTTGTGCGTGAAGGACGATACGTGTTTGGCCTGGGCGCGTGGTACGAGAAAAACGAAATCCCCATTGGCGGCTTTGTCCATTTGCAGCCCGGCCCGGAACCGGGTGTGCTGAGCCTGGGGTATGACCGGCGGCGGCCGCAGCGAGAATGGGTACGTCTGGCAACGGCCGTAGACCACCGCATCCAGTTTGAACTCAAACGCCGCGCCGTTGGCTGCGGCTATGATGATTTGATGATTGTGGGCACAGACACCATCGCCGCCATTGACGCTCTATGGCGGCGCGCCGAAAGCCAGCAGCGCACCGTCGCCTCCTTGCTGGTGGAGATATTCCCCCAGTTAGCCCAACTCAACCCCCAAAACACCGTCCACGCCAAAACACTATACAGCGCCCTTAACATGATTCGCCGCGTTCCACCCGGCCCACTTTTTGCCGAACTGGTGCGCCATCCCGCTTTCCAACCAGTCGGCGATCATTACTGGCAGTTTGATAAGAGCCGCTGGCAGGAGTCTTAATTTTGAGCACCAATCCACGCCCACAGATCAAAGGTTTGTCCTTAAAACGAGTTTCGGCCGATACCCCGTTCATCATTGATTATGACTGGTGGCAGAAGTCTGAACTGGACCTGAAAACCTACCTCTTTTCCCGGCTTTCCATAGAGACCGAGGTAGAAATGGACAACAGCAACGAGCAGGTTGATCTGGTGGATGCGGAGACTGGCGAAGTGGTCACGGTAGATGGTTTTGAATTTATGGTGCAAACCTACTTCAACCAGTTGCCGGAAGATTTTGCCGAGCGTATGTCGCTGGTGGATGCTGTTTTTTGTGTACTGCTGGCAAATGCCAACCAGCCGATGACCGCCCATGAAGTGGCTGATAAAGTCAAACGGCCGGTGGACACCATTTTACGCACCGTCGGCGGCCCCAAAATTTACCTGGGCATTCGGCCGGTACTGGAAGAAGATTAGAGGGTAGAGATTGGAGATTAAAGGACAGATAATCTCCAATCTCTACCCTCCCATCTCCCCAGGTACAAAGTGAACCCCACCGTGGAAGTTGAGGTTAAATTATACGGACAACTACGCCGGTATCGGCCGGAAGGGGTGGCTGGCGCGCCACATCAACCGTTTAAGTGGCTGCTGGTGGGCGGCACGGCCGTCTCCCTGGCGCACGAATTGGGCATCCCTGATGGGCTGGTGAATGCGGTGGCTGTGAACGGCACGGCCGTAGACCTGGATACCCCCCTCCACGCCGCCGACAAGGTCAGCCTGTTTCCGCCATCAGCCGGCGGCAATAGATAACGTGAGACACTATGGTTGAAGATTGGGAAAAACTCAACAGCGAAATCCTGGGCGACTACCGTATTTTCCGGTCACGGATAGATACGCGCCGCTCGCCGCGCACCGGCAACATCCACCAGTTTTATGTGCTGGAAGCAGACGACTGGGTGAACGTGATCCCCTTGACGCCAGATGAAAAGGTCGTGATGGTGCATCAGTTTCGGCACGGCCGTGAAGCCGTCACCCTGGAAATCCCCGGCGGCATTGTAGACCCCGAAGACGATTCACCCGGCGACGCCGCCCGCCGCGAACTGCTGGAAGAAACCGGCTACATCGCCGACCACATCATCCACATCGGCAGCGTAGACCCTAACCCCGCTTTCCTGAACAATCAACTGCACACCTTCCTGGCACTGGGGGCGCGCCAGATTCAAAAACCGGAATTTGACGGCGCTGAAGATATTGCCATCGAAGAAATCCCCTTGTCAGACATCCCCACCCTCATCCGCAACGGCCGTATTTCCCACGCCCTCGTTGTCGCCGCGTTTTATCACTACGAGAACTTCGTTTCCGGTAATCAGTAAACCGTCATCCGTGACCCATCATCCGTGACCCGTAATCCGCAGCCGATTCGGATTACGGAATACGGGTTACGGTTCACGAAAGAGGCCGCATGTCCACAACCGACACCCGCAAACAACTCAGCGAAGACATCCACCTGCTGGGGGATATTTTGGGGCGGGTGATTCGCCATCAGGCCGGCATTGAGATTTTTGAACTGGAAGAGCGCATTCGGGCGCTGACCAAAGCGCGGCGGATGGATCCCCACATGAACATTGACGGCCGTCTGGAAACTATTGTCGCCGGCCTCACCATCAGCCAGACCGAACTGGTCGCCCGCGCCTACGCCACCTACTTTGAACTGGTCAACCTGGCCGAAGAGATCAACCGGGTGCGCGTGCTGCGTGAACGGGAACGCGCCGCCCACCCACAGCCGCTCAAAGAATCTATCGCCGCCGCCATTACCCAACTGCGCCAACTAGGCGTAGACGAATACGAGATGGGCAAGCTGCTGGACAAGCTGCGCCTGGAACTGGTATTCACCGCCCACCCCACCCAGGCTAAACGACGCACGGTGCTGTCTAAACTACGCCGCATCAGCCATGCCCTGACAGAACTACATGTGCGCGAGCTGCTGCCGGTGGAAGAAGAAAAGCTGCTGACGCACATCCGCGCCGAGGTGACATCGCTCTGGCTCACCAACCGCACCCGCACGGCCGTCATCACCGTTACCGATGAAGTGAAAACCGGACTGTATTACGTGGATGCTACCATTTGGGAAGTCATTCCCGAAGTGTACGCGGCCATGGTCACGGCCGTGAGCGAAAATTACCCCTCGCTCAAACCACCCCGGCAGTTCCTCACCTTTGGCTCCTGGATTGGCGGCGACCGGGACGGCAACCCCAACGTCACCGCCGATGTCACCGCCGAAACCCTGCGGCTGCATCGCGGGTTGGCCGTGGAAAAACACCGGGGCACGGCCGTCCACCTCAACCGCTCCCTTTCCCTATCTGACACCCTGACGCCCATCCCGCCTGAATTTCAAGCTGCCCTCACCGAAGTTAAGAACCAATCCACCCATCTGGCTTTCCTGGCGAACCGCTATCCAAACGAGCCATATCGCCTGTGGGCGGCTACCCTGGCCGAAGACCTGGCCTACGCTTCCCGCGGCGACATGGTGTCACGCCTGAAGGGTCTGAGCAACCGCCCCCTACGCATGAAAAGCAAGGATGATTTGTTACGGCCGTTAGACCTGATGAACCAGACCTTGCACCAGACCGGGCTGGAAGATATTGCCCACGATGCCCTGGCCCACTTCCGGCGGCAGGCCCAGGTGTTTGGCCTGCATGTGGCCGCCCTGGACATCCGCCAATACAGCGATTACAACACGGCCGTGCTGGATGAACTGCTGCAAAAATTGGGCCTGCACACCGGCTTTGGCGCACTGGACGGGCCGGGCAGGGCCGCCTTCCTCTCTGACTTGCTGGCCCAGCCCAACCCTGACCTGACCACCCTGACCGACCTCTCGCCGGAAGCCGATGAAACGTTGCAGCTATTCCGCATTCTCAAACGAGGCGTGGATTTTTACGGCCGTGAACTCATCGGCCAATACATCGTCAGCATGACACACGGCCCGGAAGACATCCTGGCGCCGCTGCTGCTGGCAAAGTGGCACGGTCTCTGCCTGCAACCAGATGCGGAGAGTGAAGGGTTGACCTTTGTGCCCCTCTTTGAAACCCGCGACGATCTACGCCACGCCCCGGCGGTGATGGCCCACCTGTTCAGCCATCCCGCCTATGCTCCCCACCTCAGCCGCGCCGGTCGCCGCCAGACCATCATGATCGGCTATTCGGACAGCAACAAGGACGCCGGTTACATGGCCGCCAACTGGGAACTGTTTCAGGCACAGGAGACCCTGGCCGAAACATGCCGGGCACACGAGGTGGAAATAATGCTCTTTCACGGCCGGGGCGGCACGATTGCGCGGGGCGGCGGCCCAGCCAACCGGGCCATTCTGGCACAGCCACCCGGCAGCGTCAACGGCCGTATCCGCATTACCGAACAGGGCGAAGTGATAGATGAACGCTACGGCCACCCGGCCATTGCCCGCCGCCACCTGGAGCAGGTCGTTCACGCCGCCCTGCTCGCCAGCGCCGACCCCCGGCACGGCGCCTTGCCACGCATTCAAGATGCGTGGCGGGCGGCGATGGATGAACTGTCGGCCACCTCCTACCGCGCCTATCGCCAGTTGATTTATGAAACACCGGCGCTGCTGGAATACTGGCAGCAGGCCACGCCCATTGCCGAAATCAGCCAGATGCGAATTGGCTCACGGCCGTCGCGCCGTACCGCCAAGGCCACCTTTGATAGTTTACGGGCCATCCCCTGGGGGTTTAGCTGGATGCAAAGTCGCCATGTGCTGCCTGGTTGGTATGGCGTGGGCGCGGCCTTAGAAGCCTTTGCCAAAACCCCCAGCAACGTACCACTGCTGTCAGAAATGTACCGCGATTGGCCCTTTTTCCAGGTGGTGTTGGATAACGCCCAGGTCTCTCTGGCCAAAGCGGACATGGGCATTGCCCGCCTTTATGCCAGCCTGGTCAGCGATACGGCCGTGCGTACACAAATTTACGGAGAGATTAAGGCTGAATTTGACCGGACGGTGTTCTGGATTTTGCGCGTTACCGGGCAGCGCGAACTGCTAGACAATGACCCCACCTTGCAGCGCTCCGTGCGCCAGCGTAACCCTTACGTAGACCCATTGAACTTCATCCAGGTGGGGCTGCTGCGTAAACTGCGCTATCTGCCGGAACAGGAAAGCCAGACGGCCCAGGATTTGCTGCACACCATCTTTCTGACCATCAATGGCATCGCCTCCGGCTTGAAAAATACGGGGTAGGAAGATCAGACACGGCCGTCTCACCACATGTGAAACGGCCGTGTCTTTGTTTACCGGCACAATTCACCTCCCACATCCTTTAATATCCTGCATGACAGACTATTTCTTACATCTCACCCATTATCTTTTCCGACTTCATGCAATCCCCTATAATGCATCCAGTAATTCTTAGCGGCACGGTAACGATAATGAATTGGGACGAAGAGTCACTGGCAGAGGCACTGCACCAAACCATCCAAATAGTTGCAACCCAAAGAGGGGAGAATTTAGCCCGAAACATCACCCCCATCATTCTGGCTAATCTGGACAGAGGTCGTGTTCAGCATTTTCTGGATAACGGGGAAAATTGCCAGCCAGACGAGTACGTCTGGCGCGTGGTAACATTCTATGAAAAGTGGCAGCCCTACCTGAATCAAATCCAGGAAGCTCGTCAGGCCGACCTATGGCTGCCCCTTTATGACAGGTTAAAGCGGTGGGCCTATAAATATCTTTCTAACAAGAATTTTCCCCCCCTCTCCAGCGAGCGATGGCAACTGGCAGAAGATTGCGCCACTACTGCCGCCGTTCGGCTGCTGAACGCCCGCTTTCCATATGATGTTGACTTTGACCCCTGGGCTTACATCCTTCTCCAAAATGTAACGTTGAAACACCTCCACCAACAATATGAAGAAACGGCCGACAATCTACACCAGGTAGATGATTGGGAAGAGTGGGAAGGCGTTATGCCACAGCTTTCCCTGCCAGACCCCGGCGCTGACTTTGAAATGCGGCACACCCTGCTGACAGCCATTGACCTGTTGGCGTCGGATGCGCGCAAACAGATTATTATCTGGCGTTACTTTGAGGGGATGAGTTTTCAGGAGATTGCTACAGCGCTCAACCGCAGCTACAACGCCGTCCATAAGCTGCATTTTGATGCGCTTAACAACCTGAGAAAGATTTGGCAGAGTTTGCAGGATAAATATGAGTAGAGCAGAAAGTAAAGCGTCGCTGCCGTCATGGATACGGCAGAAATTAGCAGCCTTACGGCAGCAGGCATCGGAGCCAGACCAGTGGCCGGAGACGGCCGACCAGTTATTAACCAGATTGGTCCAGCAGACGCCAATACCAGAAACCGAAGAAAGTGACATGGACATGTTTTCACTGGCTGTGCATGATACCCTGGCAGGGATTGACATTAGTGAACGCTACCCGATGTTTTTTGAAAAAATGTTGGCTAGTCCGTCTTTGTATGAGGCATTCCTGGAGGCGCTAGATGTTTTGGAGGCCGACGGCCGTCACGAACTCCCCCCCGTCCCGGCCACCAGCGCCAGCGCCTTAACCTTCCTCAGAAAAGAGCCAGCCAGCCAGCCCCTCATCACCCCCACCCCAGGCGACAGGTGGCAAGTCACCTGGAAAGTGCTGGTTGCCCAGTTACAACAGCTTTTCTTCCCGACGACAGATTTCGTTTATCGCCGGGCCGCGCCTTTGTTGGAAGATGAAAGCATCATCCTGCTGCATGATGAAGTGATGATTGACCAGCAATTGGTAGAAACCATGTTAGAAGCGATCCGGCCGGTGGGACAGCCGGAAATTTTACGGCTGCAACTGATGGCCGCCGGCGAGGCGCCACTGCCGCCGTTGCAGGCCAGCCTGCATTGGGGCGTTTACGCGCACACGGCCGTGTTAGACGCCTATGGCCGTGCCCACTTCCCCCCCCTCTCCCTGGATGACCTGCTAGATGCCACCGGCCAGTTACGGGCCGCAGATTTACACCTCATTCTGGAATCGCCCCAAACCTGATACAATGGCCGCATGGCTCCCCAACCTTCTACAGCGCCTTATCTGGCACAGGCAGAGCAGTTGTTTCACGGCCGTATCAACGTCCAAAATCTGCCCCACCTGGCCACCCAACTCCCCCCTTTAGACCAACCCTTATTAGACCAACTGGCCGACCACGCCACCCACTTAGCGTTGGCGCAACCCAAACATGGCTGGGCGGTCACGGCCGTAGCCGAGGCCGCCGCCGCCCTGACCGATGATACCTTCTTGCAAGCATGCGCCGCCTGGCAGGTGGCCCGCGCCGCCAACGCCTGGTATCGCCCGGATTTGGTGGACACGGCCGTGGCCCGCGCCCGGGCCGGTTTTGCCCGGTTGGCTGAGCCAGGCTGGCTGGCCGCCTGCGACTGGCAGCAAAACGCCTGGCCCTGGACGCGCCCCAATTTCACGGACGCCGCCGCCGCCCTGACCAACGCCCTGCCACAGCTAGAATCCGCCGGTTTTGACCATCTGGTACCCGACTGCCGCCTTTCCCTGGCCTTCGCCCACCTGCTCATCGGTGAATTTGAGGAAGCCGCCAATCAGACAGCAAAAGCCGAAAAAACCTTTCAGGAAAGGGACAATCGCCTCGGCCTGGCTCGTTGTTTATTTACCAGAGGCGCTTACCTCCGCCGCCAAACCTATTTTGAGGCCGCCAGAGATTGTTTCACCAAAGCCTTGTTTCTTTTTCAGGAACAAGGCGCGCCCATTCAGGCCGCCATCACCACCTTGCAGTTAGGGCTGATTAGCTGGTGGTGGCAGCACGAGTTACGAACGGCCGAAAGCAGTTTGAACCAGGCCGCCAGCCAGTTTGAGGTTTATGATCTTCCCTTGTGGCTGGCCCAATGTCACTTTGGCCTGGGGCAAATTTACCAACAAACAGGCCAGCTTGCCGCCGCCGGCAAAACGTTACACACCGCCAGAGAAACATTCGCTCACTTTCGCCTGCCGGGGCTTTGGGCCGATTCTTTACTGGATAGCGGTTGGCTGGCGCTCTATCACGGCCAGTATCAAACCAGTCTGGATTACTTCAGACAGGCTGAATTGCTCTATACAGAGGTAGGAAATCGCTGGCTGCCCGTGGTGGCTGTGATGCACCAGGGCGAGGCTTACCTGCAAATGGGGTGGTACCAACGCGCCCTGCAATACCTGGAAAAGGCCCACGGCCGTTTGCTGGAATTAGCCATGCCGCAGCGCATAGCCGCCTGTGAAATGCGGCTGGCTCAAGTCTATTTGCAGTTAGGGCAATATGACCAGGCGCATCTGTATCTCAACGAGGCAGAAACCCATTACCACCAATGTGGGCAGGCAGACGCTTATCCTACCGTCTATAACCTCCGCGCAACACTGTTGTTTCAGCAACAGAGAGAAGCCGAGGCCATCACCTTCCTGCAAAAAGCGTTGGCCCTTTCCGCACAGCAAGCAGACAAGATACAAACAGCACAGGCGCAGCGGCTATTGGGGCAGGCCTTCTGCGCCACAGGCAGCGTTGCTGCGGCTTATCCTTATTTGCAAGCCGCCCATGACAGTTTCGCTGAGATGGGCCTGGTGTTGGAACAGGCCGCCTGCCAGGTCGCCTGGGGCCACTATCAACAGCAGGTGGGCAACAGGCCGGCCGCCCAGGCAGCCTGGGAATCGGCGCTGGCGCTCAGCCAGCAGGTAATACCGGATATTTCCTGGCAGGCACAGGCAGGGTTGGCCTCCCTCAGCCTGGAAGCAAACCAGGTTCCACATGCCCTGGCGCACTACCGAGAAATGGTTAAGGCGTTGGCCGGTTTGCGCCAGGGGTTGTGGCAGCCATCCCTGGCCGGTTCTTTTCTGAAGCGCCCGTTGGCCCAACTGGACACGGCCGTGCGCCTGGCCGCACAGCAAACCGCAGACACAGTCCCTGTCGATACGCTCTTTTTCATTGAGGCCGGCAAGGCGCAAATTGCCGCCCGGCAGTTGGCGGCCAATAACTGGCAGCCCGCTGCCGAAAGCCAGCACAACGATCTGGCCGACCTGACCGCCGAAATAAACTGGCTGCAAGAAAAATTGCGGGCGGATCAGCCCACAGATTCATCGGCAGCAGACCGGAACCATCTGCACCAACAACTGGTGCAAAAAGTGAAAGCCTATGACAGGCTAAAAAGCCGCCTGGAACGGCAGCAGCAGGGAACAGACATCACAGGGGAAAGGGCAACCCACTTTAACCAGGATCAGTTCCAACGCCAGGCCATGCAGTCAGTGGGGCAGAACTGGCTGGCGCTGAATTATTACCTGACGAAGGAAGAGTTGGTGGTGGGGATGCTGACGCCGACGGAGTGCCGGGCCTGGTCTACGGCCGTGACCGGCCCCATTCATCTGGCGTTGCGCATCACTACCCAACCGGGCCAGAGTTCCGGCACGTTTACGGAGCGCGCCCTGGGCCGGTTGGGCGACTGGCTGCTGCCTGCCTGGGTTCAGGAGCGGCTGACGCCAGAGACAACCCTGATCATTTCGCCCCATCGCCAGTTGCACCGGCTGCCCTGGCCTGCTTTGCGCCTGGGGGACAAACCGCTGGTCGCCGCCTGCATCCCGGCTATTACGCCTTCGCTCCATGCGCTGACCGGGTTGTGGCAACGGCCGTTGCCCCCTTCCTCCCAACAAAATGCCGGATTACTGCTGGCCGTATCCGCCTTTTCAGAGCGGCATCCCGCCCTGCCCGCCGTCACCCAGGAAGCAGACGCTCTCATGCCTGTGTTGGGTCATACCGGCTATGCATTGCGTGATGATGCCGCCACCTGGGCCAACTTGCAGGCGTTGGCCGGTACATCTGGTTTAGCCGCTCGTTTTAGTTTCTGGCACCTGGCTTCCCATGCTTTTTATGATGGCCTATCCGGCCGGTTCAGCGGCGTGGCCTTGTCTGACCGGGATATCTGGCTGGATGATCTGCGGCAGTGTGGGCCACTGCCGCCATTGGTGACGCTTTCGGCTTGCAGCGGCGGCCACAGCCTGGTGTATGCCGGTGATGAACATGTCAGCCTGACCCTCACTTGTCTGGCAGCCGGGGCGCAGCAAGTGGTCAGCAGTTTATGGCCGGTGAAGGATGAGATAATGCCCGAATTGATGCAGCAATTCTATCGTTACTATGCGCAGGATGAGAGGCGAGCGGCGCAAGCGCTGGCCCTGGTGCAGCGAGATGCCCACCATGCCGGTCTGCCCCCGGCCATATGGGGTGCTCTGCAATGTTTTGGGCAGCCTTAACCATTGAAACGAATCAGGAGTGTACGGTGATAAACGAAGAGCTGATCTTAGCCATTGACCTGGGCACCTCTGGGCCAAAGGTGGCCCTGGTAACTTTTCACGGCCGTGTTCTCGATTGTCAAGTTGGGACGACAACCACACACATTCTGCCCGGCGGTGGCGCGGAACAAAACCCGGATGAATGGTGGACGGCCGTAAAAAACACCACCCACCAGCTTCTAGCCAATCATCCAGAGGCGGCAGCAAACATTAAGGGCATCGGCTGCACCAGCCAATGGTCGGGAACGGTGGCAGTGGATGCACACGGCCGTCACCTGATGAACGCCATCATCTGGATGGACTCACGCGGCGCCCCCTATGTGCAGGCCGTTACCAATGGCCTGCTCAAAATTGAAGGATATGGCCTGCGCCGACTGCTGACCTGGCTGCGACTCACCGGTGGCATCCCCGTCCGTTCCGGCAAAGATTCCATCGCCCACATCCTGTACATCAAACACCAATTCCCGGAGATATACCGGCAAACGCATAAATTTCTGGAACCCAAAGATTATCTCAATCTACGGCTGACCGGCTTATTTGCCTCTTCGGTTGATGCCATCACCCTGCATTGGCTGACCGATAATCGGGATATTCATCACATTCGCTACAACGACACCCTGATCGGCTACACCACCATAGACCGCGAAAAATTACCAGAACTGAAACGCGCAGTGGATATTTGTGGGCCACTACAACCGGCAGTGGCCCAGGAATTGGGCTTGCCGCCCCACCTCCCGGTGATCATGGGCACACCTGATCTTCAATCGGCGGCTATTGGCTCTGGCGCGGTGCAGGACTATGAACCCCACCTTTACATTGGCACCTCTTCCTGGCTGACCTGCCATGTGCCCTTCAAAAAAACCGACCTGTTTCACAACATGGCTTCCCTGCCATCAGCCATCCCCGGTAAATACTTCATTGCCAACGAACAGGAAACGGCTGGGGCTTGCCTGGCCTATTTGCGCGACAACATTCTCAATGCCAATGATGCCCTGGCCTGTGACCCGCAGGTTGCCAACATGTATGCCATATTTGATGAGATGGTGGCGCAGATTCCGGCGGGCAGCGACAAAGTGATTTTCACACCCTGGCTGCATGGTGAACGCACACCGGTGGAAGATCATCTGGTGCGGGCTGGGTTTTACAATCTTACCTTGCGCACCACACGCGCCCATCTGATCCGGGCCGTTTTTGAAGGAGTGGCCTACAATACGCGCTGGCTGCTGCGTTATGTGGAGAAGTTTGCCAGACGGCCGTTAAACAACATCCACATGATCGGCGGCGGCGCCAATTCGGCGGTCTGGTGCCAGATTCATGCCGATGTGCTGAACCGGACCATCAAACAGGTGCAAGACCCGATTGAGGCCAATGTGCGGGGCGTGGCCTTGCTCACGGCCGTAGCCCTGGGATACACAACCTTTGCCGACATCAACACCCAGGCGCCCATCGTCCGTGTGTATGAACCGAATCCGGCCCACCGCCAGATTTACGATGAGCTGTTCGCCACGTTTGAAACCATTTACCAACAAAACAAAAAGATATATGCACAATTGAACCGAGGTTGACCATGAAATGGAAAGGATTTTTACGCCCCCTACAAACGCGCTTGTTACCCATCGTAGAGCCAAAGTTGAAGGCAATCCCGGCCGTTAATCGGCGTATTGAAGCGCAGTATGAGACATTGATGACAGACCTGGAACACGCCCTGAAACCATACCGGGACACAACGACCACGTATGCCCAACTGCCTGAGCACGGCCGTGACTACACCGCCATTTTGAGCGAGATGCAAACCCTCCAGGCGCAGGAAGAAGCCCGCTGGCGGGATGGTTTTGTTTCCGGCGCGGTGTATCACGGCCAGGAAGAGCATATTCACTTCCTCAATCAGGTGTACGCGCTCCATTCGCAAACCAATCCACTCCACGCCGACCTGTGGCCGAGTCTGGCTAAATTTGAGGCGGAGATTGTATCCATGACGGCGCACATGCTGGGCGCAGGCCAGACCAGACCCGGCTACGGCGTAGACGAAGAAATTTGTGGCACGGTCTCTTCCGGCGGCACAGAAAGCATTTTGCTGGCGATGAAAACCTACCGGGATTGGGCCAGAGACAAAAAAGGCATCATCCACCCGGAGATGATTGTGCCCGTCACCGCCCATGCCGCCTTTGACAAAGCCGCCCAATACTTCAACATCAAGATGGTGCGCATTCCCGTTGATCACACCTATCGCGCTGACTGGACGGCCGTACCCAAGGCCATCAGCAAAAACAGTATCGTCATCGTTGGCTCCGCTCCCTCTTTCCCTCACGGCATTATTGATCCCATTGAAGAAATGTCTACCCTGGCCCTAAAACATGGCATTGGTTTCCACACGGATGCCTGCCTGGGTGGATTTGTGCTGCCCTGGGCCAGAAAATTAGGCTATGAAGTGCCCCCCTTTGATTTCCGACTGCCAGGCGTCACCTCCATGTCCGCCGATACGCACAAGTATGGTTATGCAGCGAAGGGAACGTCTGTGGTGCTGTATCGTGGGGCGGCGCTGCGCCGGTCTCAATACTTCACGGCCACCGATTGGCCGGGTGGGCTTTACTTTTCGCCGACATTCGCCGGCAGCCGGCCGGGGGCGTTGAGTGCGGCTTGTTGGGCGGCGATGGTTTCGCTGGGGGAGACCGGGTATCTGGAGGCAACGCGGCGGATTCTGGAAACGGCCGTGACCATTCGTGAAGGCATCGCCGCCATACCAGAACTGCGCCTGCTGGGGCATTCCCTCTTTGTCCACGCCTTCACCTCAGACGAACTGGATATTTACCGGGTGATGGACCAATTGACCCGGCAGCAGTGGAGCTTGAATGGCTTGCACCACCCACCCTGCATTCATCTGTGTGTGACGCTGCGGCATACACAGCCGGGTGTGGCCGAACGGTTTCTGGCGGATTTGCGCACGGCCGTAGAAGCCGTTAAATCACAGCCACAAACAGAAGGCGGCATGGCCCCTGTGTACGGGATGGCCGCCACCCTGCCCTTGCGCGGCGTCGTCGGTGAACTGCTCAGACGCTACCTGGATGTACTGTATAAAGTGTAAATGGCTGGTACCAGCCACTATTTCATGGTGCAAGAGTTTGTGCCCGGCACAGAATATGCTGTCAATGTGTTTCTGAATCAAACGGCCACCGTAGTGGTTGTCCTGGAAAAACAGTCCTGCGCCAGGGGCGTTACGGCCGTGCCGCCAGTGTGCGGCAGGTGACGGCGCCTGATGTGCGGTTACGGTCGTGACTGCTGCTCGCACGCTGGGTCTCACCGGCCCGCTGCACATAGACATTCGCCGCCGCGCCGATGGCTGCCCATTGACGGTAAATGTTCAACACGATTAACCAATTCATTGATGTCCCTGCTGTTTCAGGCGATTGTACCGCGCCCGGCAACCAACGTTTGGGGACATTCACATGTTATTGGGCGGGTCCACTGTGAAGGAAGTGGAAACCTGATGGGGTGTTTGATCTGCCCGCAACATTGCCCGTAAAATAGGAACCAGCGCTGCCCAATCCTGGAAATAACGGGTATGGCCGCTTTGCACATGAACCAATTTGCCACGCCACCTCGTCTGATCACTCCCGTCAGCATCAAGCCACAGCCGAATGGTAAACAAATGAATCTGCTGCTCTTCTCTAGATGTCATATCATTACCACCTGTTAATGTTGTAATAACCAGAAGAATAAAATGGAAACCGTTTAACAGGCGTCAAGAAATGCGTTTTGCCTGCAAAAGAGATGACAAAACCAGTAATGAAACCAGAGGCTTTCCGCTATAATCACCGCCGGAAAAGGAGCGAGATTTGCGAGGAGAACGGCCGTGACCGGTGTGTTACACATTCAATTACTGGGAGATTTTTCTCTGGTTTGTAATGGCGAACCTATACGGAGCGTCAGCGTTGGTCGTGTTCAGTCGCTCTTAGCCTACTTGGTCTTGCATCACCAGGCGCCCCAGCCCCGGCATCTCATCGCTTTCCGTTTCTGGCCGGATGTGCCCGAAGCCAATGCCCGCGCCAATCTACGCAATCTCTATTATCAGCTACGCCACGCCCTACCCCATGCGGATGCGTATTTACTGGCAGACACGCTGACACTCCAATGGCAACCGGATGCCCCCTTCACCCTGGACGTGACGGCGTTCCAACAGGCGCTCACCCAGGCCAGCCAGACAGGTGATGATAGGGAAAAAAGGCGGTGGCTAGAAACGGCCGTTTCCATTTATAAAGGTGAACTACTCCCCGGCGATTACGCTGACTGGCTTATCCCCATCCGGGAAGAACTCCACCAGGCTTTTATCCGCGCCCTGGAGCAGTTGTCTTTGCTGTGTGAGCAGGCCGCCGCCTTTGCAGAAGCCATCCGCTACCAGCAGCGCCTGATTCAACTGGACCCTTTAGACGAAGCTGCTTATATTCACCTGATGCGCCTTCATGCCCGCAGCGGAGACCGCGCCGGGGTGCAACGGGTTTATAAAACGTGTGTTGCCGCCCTGCAAACCGAATTAGCCATTGCCCCTGACCCGGCCACCACAGATGCCTACAACCGCTATTTACGGCAGGCGGCCCCGGTAATTGACCACCCCCCTCTGACAACCTCCGAGCCAGCCCCTTCGTCAATAGCGGGACCGTCACGTGTGTACCGGCTGCCGAGACCAGCCTCACCGCTCATCGGCCGAGAAGAAGAACTGGTGCAAATTGCCGAAAGCCTGATCGATCCTGGCTGCCGCCTCCTGACCCTGGTGGGACCGGGTGGCATGGGCAAAACCCGCCTGGCGCTGGCGCTGGCGGCCGGTCATCACACCCTTTTCCGCGATGGTGTTGCCTTTGTTTCCCTGGCGTCCGTCAGCCAGGCAGCGTTAGTCCCTTCAACGATTGCCGACACACTGGGTTTGACTCTGGCCGGTAACGAGGATGTGCAGCAGCTGCTTCTCCGCTTTCTGGCAAACAAGGAGATGTTGCTGGTGGTGGATAACCTGGAACACCTATTGGCGGCAACGGCCGTGCTGGAGGAGATTTTCCAGGCCGCCCCACAGGTGAAACTCCTGGCAACTTCACGCGAGCGGCTAAACTTGCCGGCGGAATGGGTAATTAACCTGGGCGGCCTGCCCCTCCCGGCCCAGGGTTCAGAAGAATGGGCTGAGAACAGCGCCGCTACGCTCTTCCTGCAAATCGCCCGGCGAGTGCAGTCCGGCTACAAGGCCGGGCCGGCTGACCAGGCCGCGATTATCGAGATTTGCCGGCTGGTTGAAGGAATGCCACTGGCATTGGAACTGGCGGCCGCATGGCTGCGTGTGTTATCGGCAGCGGAAATTGTGCAGGAGATCAAACGTGATCTTGGTTTTCTGGCAACGACGGGCCGCCACGTAGCCGAACGGCACCGCAGCCTGCAAGTCGTTTTTGATCACTCCTGGCGACTGCTAACGGCGCCAGAGCAGCAGCTTTTGGCGCAGCTTGCCATTTTTGCAGGCAGCTTTAGCCGGGAGGCAGCCACGGCCGTTGCCCAGGCCACACTACCGCTGCTCACCGCTTTGATTGACAAATCCTTCCTGCGGCGCACGGCTTCTGACCGCTACCAGTTGCACGAACTGATCCGCCAGTATGCTTACGAGCATCTCGCCGCTGATACGGGCATGTGGTCGGCTACACAACATGCCCGCGCCACCTACTTCCTGAACCTGGCGCAACAAGCCTACACCGAACTATTAGGCCCTGATAGCCTGCAATGGGTGGCTCAGTTAAATGAAGATGTGGATAACTTCCGGGCGGCATTAGAGTGGGCCTTTCGGGCCAACGAAATCGAGTTGGGGCTGCGGTTAGGTAGTGCCCTGCGAATTTACTGGTGGTGGCGCGGCCACCTGCGCGAAGGGCTTGATTGGCTGGAAAAATTTCTGAGCCTGGCCGAAAAACCTGATTCCTTGCCGGTCGTACTGCCTCAAATTTGGGCGACTGCATACTTTGGGGCTGGCATGTTGGCCATCAACATGGGTGAGTTTATCCGGGCGCACGATTTGATGCAGCATAGCCTGGTCCTCTTCCGCCAGCAAGAAGATTCAGCAGGAATTGCCAGCGCCCTGATGGGCACAGGCTTTGTTGCCGTCTACAAAGGCCGACTGGCTGAAGCCGAGACCTGCTTTGAACAAAGTCTGGCCCTCAGCCGAAAATCTGGGGATAGCCGGCTCATCATCAGCACGCTCCTGAACCTGGCTACGCATCATACTTTCCAGGGCCATTTTCAGCAGGCACTGGCCTATGCAGAAGAAGGTTTATCTCTTTCGCAGTTTCATGGACATCTGATTGGGATGGCTTCGTTGACGAATATCAAAGGAGATATTCAGCGCCGATTGCAGCAATTTGACGAGGCAGAAGTCACTTTGCGCGCAAGCGAAGCGTTGTTGCGCCAGATAGACAATCAACATGGCCTGGCAACCAACGCGGCTTATTTTGCCTGCCTGGCAATGGATAAGGCGGACTGGCTGGCCGCGATACGCCATTTCCAGGATAGTCTTAAATGGCATCGTGATGTGTATGACAGGACGGGGATTGCTACCGCATTGGAGGGATTGGCTGTTTTGTCTGGCATCATGGAACGGCCGTCACTCTCTGTCTCTTTTGCCGCTGCGGCCGCTGCCATGCGCAATAATTCGGGTACGGCCGTTCCTCCCGTGGATAAAGCGCGACTTGACGAAACCCTGGCCGCCATGAGAACCCGGTTGAGTGAGGCTGCTTTTCAACAAGCCTGGCAAAACGGGCAGCGCCTGTCGTTGGATGACGCCATTACGGCCGTTCGCACCCTGACTTCAGATTCACTGAACCTCTGACAGCGTTTTAACGCTTCCGGTGACGTTTGTTAAACGTTGCCTCCCCTATCCTTGTGAACAAATCCTTTTTGTTTCGGAGGTTCACATGGTTTCCCTAAATCAAACGTTGTTAAGACCACAATTTCTGGTGCGCTCTCTGGCCGGGTTGGCTTTGCTCATCCTGGCCAGCCTGGCGCTGCTCTCACGCGGGCCTGTGTTTCCGGTGCAAACCGTACCGGTTGCCCTGCCCCAGATGAACAACCTGCCATTGACCTTTATGCCCAATCTCAATCCATCGGCCGTTCCCGCTCAGTATTGGACACAAGGGCCAAATGGCACAGCCGCCTTCGCCAGAGGTGAAGTCGCCATTGCTGTCCGGCAAGGCGAGGCAGGACACACGGCCGTGAAACTGCAATTTGACGGCGCCAATCCTGGCCACACCCTCGCCGCTGACCAGACTTTACCCGGCGTCCTCAACAGTTACCGGGGCGCAGAAGCCGCCAACTGGCAAGAGAACGTGCCATTATACGGTCGTCTGGTTTACAGCCAGCTATACCCCGGCATTGACCTGGTTTATGACGGCCATTCCGGCAACTTGAAAGGGACTTACACTATCGCCCCTGGCGCTGACCCTTCCCTTATTGCCTGGCATTACCAGGGGGCCGATACCATACAGGTAGACCCTTGGAGCGGTGAACTCCATGTGCAGGTGGGCGATACCTGGCTGGTGGAACGCGCCCCAGTCGCCTGGCAAATGGTTCACGGCCGTCAGCAACCCATTTCCGTCCAATACACCCAACGGGAAAACGGACGTATCGGCTTTCAACCTGGCGCATACAACCCCAGTCTGCCCCTGATTATTGATCCAGAACTCGTCTTTGGCACATACCTGGGCGGCAGCAGCGAAGATGATGGTCAGGCAGTGGCGCTAGATCAGGCGGGCAACATCTATCTGGTGGGCAGCACATTTTCCACCAACTTTCTGGGGCAAAACACCAGCGGCGTTGACCAACAAGACGCTATCATCATCAAACTGAACCCACAGGCCAATACCCTGCTCTTCCTCACCTACGTCGGCGGCGATTGGCACGACAACGGCCTGTCCATAGATGTGGCGGCCAACGGTGCGGTCTACGTCTCTGCCGAGCCAGGTTATGCCGACCCCACCTTTCCTCTGGTAAACCCCCTTGACAGCGCCTATGACCAATACAATGACGGCGTGTTGCTGAAACTAAATGCCAACGGCCAGATTCAAATGTCCACCTATGTTCACATGAACTTCCCGGCCGGCACCAGCGAAAACCACATGGCCGTGGCTCAGGATAATAGCCTGGTGATTGTCGGCGACTATTACGATCCCTACACTGCCGATCGGGACATTATGGTGAAACGGCTCAATGCAGCGGGCACGGCGCTCTCCCAGGTGCGGCGCGTGCAAACCGAGATGTCCACCGACATGGCGATGGCCGTGGCTTTGGACGGAAACGGCCGTATCTACCTCACCGGCAATACCTATGGCTGGGAACCTGATTTCCCCATCACGGCCGATGCCCTCCATCCGGTTTGCGGCATCAAACGGGTTGAGCCTCAGTCAAGCTGCGGCGCCGACGCTTTCCTGATGATCCTCGCCGCCAATGGCAACCTGGAATACAGCACCTACCTGGGTGGCTATGCCGATGACGACGGCCGGGCCGTTGCCGTAGACCCTTCTGGCAACATCTACGTGGCGGGCACAACCTTCTCCGCCGACATTGAAACCCACCACGCCCTGCAGCCAACCTGCCCGGTAGATGCAACCACCAACGCCTGCTTCCATGATGCCTATGTTGTCAAACTCAGCCCTGGCGGGCAGGAATACATCTACAGCACCTATCTCAACTCCACCGAGACGACCAGTTACGATTTTATTCAAGGATTAGCCGTAGACGCGGCGGGCAATGCCCTACTGACCGGCCTGACAAACGGCCAACACTTTCCGGTTGCCGGTGCCTTCCAACCCAACCTGGCCATTGGTATCTGCCTCAGCGGGTATACTGACCGGTTTTGCTACGACGCCTTCATTACCAAACTGGCCCCGGCTGGCGATCTCGTGTTTAGCAGCTACCTGGGGGGAACGTTCGACGATATGGCCCACAGCATCACCCTGGATGCAGCCGGGAACGCCTACCTGGCGGGCACCACGCGCTCGATCAATTTCCCCACCACAACCGGCGTCATTCAACCCAACACGGCCGTACCTGCCGACTTCTTCCTGGTGAAAATTGGCAACACCGGCCCACCGCCCCCAGCTGGTGAACACCGGGTCTATTTGCCAATGGTCATCCGCTAACAATGAGATGGAGGGAGTGGGCGATTTAATTACTTACTCTCTCCATCCCCTTTCTTAACACAAGGAGTGCCCCATGTACGCTTTCCTGAATCGTCTCTTTCGTTTTACCCTCTATCTGGCCCTGTTGTTGGTTGTGGGCTTGCTGGCTGCGCCCCATGTGAATGGGGCAACGTCACCGGTACTGGCAGCAAACGGCACGGCCGTTCCCGCCCCTGCCGTCTTTCCAGCCCGTTCGGCCGTTGGCGAACAGGCCGTGACCATTCATCTGACCGACGCCGGCTTCAACCCGGATTTATTGTTCATTACCGTGAACACGGCCGTCGCCTGGCAAAACGACACCGCCCAAACGATTACCCTCATCGGTGATGTCACCAATGACTTTCAATCGCAATGGCACGTTTTCCTGCCACTCATCATGGGCGGCAGTGGGCATCATGCAACAGCGGCCCTTTCAGGAGACGCCCCACCACTCTTCGAGGCTACCATCCCGCCTGGCGGCAGCTACACCTATGCCTTCACCACCCCCGGCATCTATGATTATTACCGCCTGGACAATCCAGACATCCAGGGACGGATCATTGTCGAACCAGAAGCCGGCGAAAATGAGGTCGAACCCTCACCAATCTACGACAGCACCACGGACATTTACACCGGGCCGGAAGCCATCCAGCAAGGCATGGACCCGGCCATCATTGAGTTTGAGCGAGTTGCGGTCGTTCACGGCTATGTGTTTGACCGCGACTGGCAGCCACTCGCCGGTGTACACGTCAGCCTGCGACGCCAGCCAGAATTTGGCTACAGCGCCAGCCGCGCCGATGGCAGTTTTGACCTGGTTTTCAACGGCGGTGGTCCGGTTGTGCTGGAGTACCAACTAGAGGGCTACCTGCCGGCCCAACGCGCCCTGCCACAAACACAGTGGCAGACAGTGATCCCTGCGGAGACTGTAGTCTTGAGTGAGTTGGATACGGCCGTTACCCCCGTCAACTTACCGGGCATTATCACCATGCAGGCCGCGCAGGGCACACCACAAACCGATGAGGACGGCAGTCGCCAGGCCACTCTCCTCTTTCCGGCTAACACCACCGCCACCATGACCCTGCCCAATGGCAGCAGCCAACCCCTCACCGAACTCACTGTGCGTGCTACCGAATACACCGTTGGTGGCGTCGGCATGGCCGCCATGCCCGGTACCCTGCCGGCTGCCTCCGGCTACACCTACGCTGTGGAGTTCAGCATAGACGAAGCACTGGCACAAGCAGCCACCCGTGTGGATTTCAGCCAGCCGATCATCAACTACACTGAGAACTTCATCGAAGCGCCAGTTGGTTCACCCGTACCCACCGCCGCCTATGATCGGGAGCAGGCGCTTTGGGTTCCCGGCCCCGACGGGTTGGTTATCGCTATCGTTGGCGAGCAGGGCAACCAGGCGCAACTGGACACTGATGGCGACGGCGACAGCGATGGCGACGACACCATGATTTTGGATGACCTGGGTATGACTGCGGCCGAACTTACCCAGTTGGCCTCTCTCTATAACCCCGGCCAGGAGTTGTGGCGCGTCGCTGTTACCCACTTCACGCCGTTTGATCACAACTGGCCGGCTGGCCCGCCCCCTGGCTCTGAGCCGCCACCCAATAATCCCTTGCCACCCAACGAACCAAACTCTTGCAGCCGGCCGGGTTCCATCATCCGCTGCGAATCACAGATTTTGGGCGAAACGGCGCCGCTGGCCGGGACGCCTTATTACCTGGCCTACAGCAGCGACCGGCAGCCGGGCTGGCTGGTTGATCGGGACATCACCGTGCACCTGCTGGATGGCCCCGTTCCCGATGGTGGCCTGTATGGGCTGCGCCACATCGCCCTGGAAATCGAGATCGCCGGGCATCACTATGAGTGGCTCTGGGAACAGCCCAACCTAGGCGACCCCACCGTGCCGGACATTACACCCAACCTCAGCCATACCTTTCATTGGGACGGGTTGGATGCCTTTGGCAATCCGGTCGTCGGCGAAGCCGTCGCCCTGATCCGCATCGGCTATGGTTACTATCCGTTTTACTACTCGCCCTATGATGACGCGGGCAGCAGTTTCGGGCAGTACAGCACGCGGCAGCAGTCGTGGCTCGGCCGTGTCGAATGCGACTCACCTGGCGGCGGCAGCACCTCTGGCAGTGGCGGCCCAGTCGTCTGCATTCCTTACGTGCAGCGCACCTACCAACAAACCATGCGCCTGTGGGACGCGCGGGCCTTATTGGGGCTGGGTGGTTGGCACTTCAATGTACAGCACTTTTACGATCCGGCCGGCCGTACCCTTTACCTGGGAGACGGAACCTCTATATCCACAGAAGAATTGGGGGACAGCGCCGTCACCACGCTTTACCAGCAGGCAGTGGTTGATTACCTCAGCGATATAGCTATTGGGCCGGATGGCAGCCTGTATACCCTGGATAAGGGCAACGGCGGTCTGGCCGTGCATAAACAGTCGCCAGAGGGCATGATCACCCTCATTGGCGGTAACGGCCAGGCCGGTAATCCCACCGGTGATGGCGGCCCGGCCACCCAGGCGACATTAGGGTACAGCGGCTGGGGCATTGACGTTGGGCCAGATGGCGCTGTCTACATCACCGTCCTCGGCCTCAACGGGCATGGTCACGTGCGCAAAATCGCGCCGGACGGCATCATCACCACCGTTGCTGGCAGCTACGACTGGAGCGGCGACCTGATCTTCAGTGACGGTCACCCGGCCACACAGACGCATCTGAGCTGGTTGCAAGCGGTGAAAGTGGGGCCTGATAACCTGGTCTACTTCGCCGATTACGGCAACCTTATCATCTTTGACCCGGATATAGCCCCACGTATCCGCCGCATCAATGCAAATGGGATGATCGAGACGGTGGCCGGTGGCAACAGTGGTCAGTTAGGTGACGAAGACCTGGCGGGCGTCCCGGCACTGTCGGCCATCCTGGGCCGCCCGTATGGCCTGACCTTTGGGCCGGATGGCTCTCTCTACTTTGCCGACTATGCCAAACATACGGTCAACCGGGTAACACCGGATGGGTTGCTCACTCGCGTAGCCGGTGACCGCATGGCGGAAACCAACAGTGATGGCGGCGCGGCCATTACGGCCAGCATTGGCCAACCGACCAATGTGGCCGTTTCCCTTGATGGCACGGTGTACATCCGGCAGGATGACCTGAGTCTGTCGGTAATCCGGCGTGTTACGTCTGATGGCATCATCACCACCTATGCAGGGAAACTGGTGGGCTGCGGCACGGCCGTTTCCCCCGAAAATGAACCCCTGCGCCAATCATGCCTCGAAGGCAACAGCCATGGGCTGGTTCTAGCCGCGGACGGCCTGCTGCATTTCAGCGATGGCCGCGCCCAACTGCGCCGCGCCCTGCCCGCTCTGCCCACCTTTGCCGCCGACCATTATCTGCTGCCGGCCAGGAACGGGCAGGAGTTATACGAATTCAGCCCGCGCGGCCGCCATCTGAACACGTATGATGCCCTTACCGGAACGCTCATCACCCACTTCACCTATGATGGCAACGGCCGTCTCATCGCTATTACCGACCGTAATGGCAACCTGACCCAAATTAAACGGGACAGCGCCGGGCAGCCCAGCGCCATTATCGCCCCTTGGGGACAGCGCACCGAACTGGCGCTAAATGGGGATGGCTATTTAACGGCCGTTACCAATCCCGCCCAGGAAACCTTCACCTTCACGTACTACGACGAGGGGGGATTGTTGGCCTCGTACACCCGACCGCGTGGTGGCGTCTCTCAATTTGTGTATGATGATGACGGCCGTCTGGTACGCGATGAAGGGCCGGACAACCTGGTTCAGGTGCTGGCGCAGGTGCAAACCACCGACACCCTGACCGTCACCGTGACCACTGGCCTCGGCGTGCAGGACAGCTACGTCACCCACATCCTGGCCGCCGGTGGCCGCGAACGCCGTCTCACCAGCGCCGATGGCGGTACCACCCTGGTTCAGATTGGGCCAGACAAGACGACCACTATCCTCCGACCTGACGGCACGCAACTCAGCCTGATGGCCGGGCCTGATCCCCGCTGGGGGATGCGCGCCCCGCTGGCCAGCGCCACCACATTGCTGACGGCAGGCGGCCGACAGTTGGAGGCCACGATCACCGCCAACGTCACCCTGGCTGATCCCCTGGACCCGATGAGCGTGGCAACCTGGGCAAAAACGACGACCTTAACCGATCCAGACACCGGGCAATATCAGCAATGGCTGACAAGGTATGACCGGGATAGTAACACACTAACCCTCAGTTCACCGGTTGGCCGGGACCAGATTGCCACGCTGGATGCCCGCGGCCGTATCATTCTCATTACGCGAGAAGGGTATCAACCCATTACCTACAGCTACAACGCCCGCGGCCAGGTGGAACAGTTAACCGAGGGTAGTGGGGAGAATGTGCGCATGACCGCCTATACCTATGACTCAGACGGCCGTCTACACAGCATCACCGATCCGCTGGGCCAGGTGACCACCTACAGCTATGATGCCGCTGGCCGTTTGCTCAGTCAGACGTTGCCCGGCAACCGTACCATCGCCTTTGCCTATGACGCGGACGGCAACCGCATCGGTGTGACGCCGCCCGGCCGGTCCCAACATACCTTTGCGTATGACCTGAACGGAATGCCTACCACGTATGCACCACCTGGCCTCGACTCCGGCAACTGGCAGTTGCAGACCAGTTTTGACGACGACCGCCACCTGAGCCAGATCTCCTGGCCTGACGGCCAACAAGCCACCCTGGCCTATGACCCTCTCACCGGCCGAAAAACGACGATGACCCTGCCGGGAACGATCATCGGCTACACATATGATTCGGCAAACGGCCACCTGACCAGTCTGACTCGGCAAGGGGGTGCAGACCTGAGTTTTGCATACGATGGTAACCTGGTGACACAGGTTACAACCGAAGGACCATTCAACGGCACAGTGGCATTAGATTACGACAACTTTATGCGACTGAAATCGTGGGAGGTGGGGAGCACGGCCGTCACTTACCAATATGACCGCGACAATCTGGTGACTCGGGCCGGTGCGCTCAGCCTCACCCGCCATCCGCTCACCGGCCTGGTTACGGCAACCAACCTGGGTACAGTGGCCGAAACGCGGAGTTTCAACACGTTTGGCGAACTCACCGCGATAACGGTACGCCAGGGTACGCCAACAGTTTTTAGCGCCAGCTACAGCTACGACGCCCTCAGCCGCCTGACGAGCAAGACGGAGATGATCAATGGAACACCAACCAGCACCGGCTACAACTATGATGCCGCCGGACGGCTGGCAAGCGTGCAGCAAAACGGAGCAACCATCGCCGCTTATACCTACGACGCCAACGGCAACCGGCTGGCAGCTCAGGAAAATGGGTCCACCCGCACAGCCACGTACAATGCGCAAGATCAGTTGGTGTCGGTGGATAATACCAGCTACAGCTATACGCGGGACGGCCGTTTACAAAGCAAAAGCAACGACAGCCAGACCACCATCTACGTCTACGATCTGGCCGGAAATCTCACCCAGGTGACGTTGCCGGACCAAAGCCAGATCACCTACGTCGTAGACGGTTTCAACCGGCGTGTGACACGGCTGGTCAACGGCGCGCCGGTTCAAAGTTTCCTTTACATGAACAAACTGAACCCGATTGCCGAATTAGATGGCAATGGCAACGTGGTCAGCCTGTTCGTTTACGGTAGTCGCGCTAACACACCAGACTATATGGTTCGTGATGGCGTCACCTATCGGCTTATCAGTGACCGCCTGGGCAGCCCGCTCCTGGTGATTAACACCAGCACCGATCAGATCATGCAGCGTCTGGAATACGATGCCTGGGGCCGCGTGTTGTTCGATAGCAATCCTGGCTTCCAGCCCTTCGGTTTTGCCGGCGGCCTCTATGATCCAGCCACGGGCCTCGTTCGTTTTGGCGCCCGTGATTACGATCCAGAAGTAGGCCGCTGGACGGCAAAGGATCCGCTCCTGTTTGATGGAGGGCAGGCCAATCTCTACGCTTATGCCCAAAACGATCCGGTCAACTGGCTTGACCCATCTGGTCTGGAGGGTGAACCCACCTGGGGCCAGCGACTGACAAACTGGGGCGAACAGTTGCATAGTGGGGCGAAGGCGTGGCTCGAAGACAAGTTGGGTGAATACCTCTGCCTTGGTCCCATTTGCGCCTCGCCTGAATCGCCTGAACTAACCGTTGGCGGCGACATAGGCATAGAGATCGGTGAGGAGGAGGTTGCTTCCTTAACCGGAGAATGTTCGGTTGGCCTCACCGAAGGGGTCGTGGAACAGGGTAAACCGTTGTTCAACTTTGGCTTTGAGTTAGGGGTGGAAATTCCCGCGCTTTCGGACTGGCCGGTTGTGGGTGACTTCTTTAGTAAGCCCTTTTTCACCTATGAAACGGAGTTTGGCACGGTGGAAAATTACAGTGGCCTTTCCATCGGAGTCAAACGGGCGAAGCAACTGGCAGAGGGGACTTACGGCCCGCCATAAAGGGCAATTGTTACACCAGTTCACCAGTTGGGTCTTCGGGAATTCAGGGGATTGACAACCCGTGAAGCGTGAAACGTGAAATGTGACCAGAGAGACATCACGTTTCACGCCTCACGTTTCACGCCAAACTCCACGAAATCCCAAAGAGCCAACTTGTTTACTGTCAGGATGAGCCGTAGTACCTTTTGCCCATTACATTGGTAGAAGGCGATCCCTACAATGACGGCCGTTGGCATGATGAGCGATGCCAACTTGTGAAGAAGTTATGGTTATCGGGAGCGAATTGAGGATTCATCACTCTGTTACGGCCGTTTCCCCCACCCCACCCTGGCGCCTGACACACTCCCCCTTCGTCGTTGAAACAGGTTCTTGATGCGCGTTCGATTTGGGCTGCGTCTGTCCAATGAGGCGTTATAAAGAGGAGTCAAACCATGTGGACTGGAAAACAACGGATCTGTAGTGGCTTAATGATTCTGATGCTCTTTGCCTGGACGGTGAACCGGGCAGAAGAACAGACGGTCGTTGCCCAAAACTATCCGTCTCACCCCGGTTTCCCCCGTTTTGAAGCGGGCGGTACCATTACATTTGGTTCGCCTACCATTATGGACATCAATAAAGATGGTCAGTTAGATATTTTAGTGCCAGACGGCCATGGCTGCGTGTGGGCCTGGGATCACACAGGCGCCGTTCTGCCAAATTTCCCTCTGAAAACGGGCAGCAGTTGCCAGGGGACGCCGCGTATCAATGGGCCGCTGGCTGTCGGCGACATGGATGGTGATGGCTTACTGGAAATTGCAGCCGGTACACGGGGTACAAGTAGCAGCCCAGGGCAACGCGGCAAAGTTTTTGTCTGGCACGCTAATGGTTCTTTAGCCGTCGGTTGGCCGAAAGAAATGGCCTGGAATGAGCAATTTGGCAGTGGGCTACCAGAAGTTCTTACAGTAGCCATGGCTAACATGACCGGGGATGACAGACTGGAATTGATCGCCGGCACCAGCAACAATGCCTCAGCCGGAGGTACACCCCAGGACCCCACCCACAATTTGTATGCCTTCTTTGGGAATGGCGTCTTACTGCCTGGCTTTCCCACCGAATATCGCCGGGCCGGTATCTGGGGTTTTGTTGGCGCGGCGGATTTAAATGGTGATGGTTATGCCGAAATACTCACTGGGCGCGATCATGCTTTCGTTCACGCCTATAATGCGCAGGGAAATCCATTACCAGCGTGGCCTGTGGAATCTCCTGTCAACCCAAACGACCCGCAGGGCTTGTTTCTCGAATTTACGCGAGATGCGCCCTCGATGGGTGATCTGGATGGGGATGGGGACATTGAAATTATCATTGCGGGCAAAGTGCGCGATCCCAATCAGAACCGGGATGTGACCAACAGCGGATTGCTGGTACTGAAAGCCAACGGTCAACGCGAACCAGGCTGGCAGGTGGCTAAACTGGGTGGCGCACCCATTTTTAATGACTTCCTCCCCACGCAAGCCCCGGCCCTGGCTGACCTGGACGATGATGGTGAGTTGGAAATTGTGGTGGGCATGTTGGATGGCACCATACGAATGTATCAGGCTAATGGTAGCCTGGTGTGGCAGTATGACTTTGCTCAAGGTCGCCGGTTATTTGCCAGCGAACCGGTGATTGGCGATGTGACGGGCGACGGCCGTCCCGATATTCTTTTTGGCACGTACAGCCCAGATGGCAGCGCAAATGCGCAGGCGCGTTTACATGGCTTGAACGCATCCGGCCAACCGCTGCCCGGTTTTCCCCTGTCGCTGGGCCATGAAGGTCAGTCGGACAAACAGGGGTTGCGGGCCGCACCGACATTGGCCGACCTGGACGGCGATTGCCTGGTAGAGATTATTGCGGGCAGCCAGGCCGGTGTGCTTTACGTCTGGGACTCGCCAGCAGCCTATTATCCTTCCTTACTACCCTGGCCCACCGCCCGCCATGATTTTCAGCGTACCGGGTTTACAGGCACGGCCGTTACCCCCGCGCTGGTCCCCACTCACAGCACCACCCTGAATCTTGACTATCATACCTATTTGCCCTTGATTGAACATCAGGTTTGCCGGTAAGTTTTATTGAAGTCAGCCCTGGTTGACCCTCCCTTTACAGTTGAAAGGGAGGGTCAACTGAGGTGATCTACGGCCGTTGCACCAACGGCAAATAGACATAATACGTCCACCCTGGCGGTAACGGCGTCATTGTTGGCGTCACGGTAGCGGCGCCTGGTGGTGTTGGCGTATTAGTCGCCGTTGACAAGACTGTGCCTGTTGGTGTTGGCGTGTTGGTCGCCGTTGACAAGACCGTGCCTGTTGGTGTTGGCGTGTTGGTCGCTGTTGACAAGACCGTGCCTGTTGGCGTTGGCGTGTTGGTCGCTGTTGACAAGACCGTGCCTGTTGGCGTTGGCGTGTTGGTCGCCGTTGACAAGACCGTACCTGTTGGTGTTGGCGTAAAGGTGTTGGTTGGCGTCGCTGTTGCTGTATTGGTCGGGGTATTGGTTGGCGTCGCGGTCGGCGTATTGGTTGGCGTGTTGGTGGGCGTGGGCGGGGCGACCACCTCCACATTACGCGCAAATTGTGAACTGTTTCCAGCGGCGTCAGTGGTATGAGCCGTTAGGATGTCTCCCACCACTACCCCATTGACAGCGATGGTGAAATCACCACTACTATTTGCCAACCCCTGCGTCAGATACGTTTTGCCCTCGCCAAAATTATCCCCACCAGGATTATTAACCACCGTTTTGTCAGCCAGGAACAATTCTACCTGACAATCAGCACAAGTTTGCCCTGTTACCTGGATGGTTGTAGCCAGCGTGATCTGTGGCGGCTGGATCCCATCGTTTGGAAAATATTCCAGACCATCATCACAGAAGCCTGACTTTAAGCGGATGCCTATCCCCTCATTGTCAAACAGACTGTTCTGGCTAAAGGTATTGTAGTAAGTTTCACAAGTACCGTAACTCAGATACCCCTTGTCAGCATCCAGATAGATGCCATATTCTGGATGGTAAGCAATGATGTTATGAATGATGCTGTTTCCCTGGCTGCCGCCGGTCATATACACCCCACTCAGACCGTAACCACTGCTTGGCCGCGTCCCGTTGGGCATTATGAGCAGATCGCTTTCAGTGCCGGGCAAAGGTATTACCACACCCTGGGGCCCTAATCCAGTGGGGGACACGCCAATGAAATTATCGTAGACCTGATTATCATAGACAGTGTAAAATCGCACGCCGTCTCCTCCGTTCCCCACAATTACGTTGCGGTAAACCAGATTAGCCGTCACCTGATCTTCAAAGGTGATGCCCCTGCCTCCATTGTATATGGTTTCATTACCCGACGGAGCCAGGCCAATGAAGTTGCCCACAATGTGGTTTCCCTGTGTACCCAGGTTGTGTGAAATTTCTACCCCGTCCCGGTTGTTGCCGCTGATGACGTTGCGCTCTCCTGGATTCAGTCCACCGATCTGGTTATTGGACACGCCCTCGGCCACGTCTACGCCGTCTGCTCCATTTCGCAGGCGAACCAGACCATTCTGCTTCAGGCCGACATAGTTGTTGATGATCACATTATTCTGCACATTAACCCCTTGCAATCCTACTCCATCCTGGTCATTACCGGAAAAGATGTTTCGTTCGGCGGCAGCAGTGCCGCCAACAAGGTTTTCGCTGGCGCCATTTCCCAGGCGGATGCCTTCCCCTTCAATCCCCGGCGCGACCTGGGTAAAGGTGTTAGCTGCATTGGTGCCGAAGAAATTGCCTGTCAGGGTGTTGTGGTGGGCGCGGCTGCCAAAAAGTTGGATTTGCCGGTGCCAGTTGTACACCGCCAACCCTTTAATCACATTATTCGGTGACAACACATGCAGTCCAAAAACAAATGCGTTATTGTTGCCCATGATTTCTATCTTGATAATTGCGTTGCCGTTGATCCACTGATCATTGGCAGAAGAATTGCATTGTGTGTAACCATCAATGGTGACGCCAGCATTGTCAGCGGCGTCAATGATTAGTTCACTGGCCGGGCTGATAGTCACCAGACTGGGGCAGGAGTCGTCGGGATTTCGGATATCAAAATGGATCGTGTCGGCGCCAGGTAACGTGTTGCTTTCTTCGATGGCCGCGCGCAGGGTGCAATTGCCAACGGCCGTCTGGCATTGCCCGTCGCCTGGATTCACATCGCTCTGGTCGCCGGAGGAATTAACGATGAAAACAGCCTGCGGTGTGTGGCCGGGGGGGACAGATGGTGATTCTGTCCATTGGCCCCAGGCTGCCAGAATCATTTGTATGTCGGCTACGTTCAGGCAGCCGCTGCCGTTAACGTCATAGGCGGTGATTGTGGGCGCCAGGCAACGGCCGTCCCGCGCCAACTCCTGCCACGCACTGACCACCAGATATGCATCGGCATCATTCACCACCCGGTTTCCCGTCAGTTCTAAAGCGTTAACGGTAGGCTGGCTCATCTGTACGCTGTCAGCTTCATAGCGTCCGCTTGCTAACAGGGGCTGCCCGGCTGTGTCTACCAGCAACACGTCAGCCACATTGACACGAACCTGGTCACTGGCGCGTACATCAAACTGAAAAACTGCCAGTTCCACTGGGCCAACGGCCGTGCCTGATTCAAGACGGGGTTCATCCGCATAAGCCGTTGAGGTGCAATTGGCAACCGGGCAACTGGCGCTGCTGAGAATCACCCCATCTGGCTGGCGGACAGCGCCTATTGACAGTAGCGCCCGCTCACCAGCCCAGCCAGGGGCTGGCTCGGCGGTAAGCAGCGCCATTTGTGCCGGGTTGTAGGTTAACCTGACTTCATAACCAGCCAATGTAGAGACGCCTTGACTCATCAACCGGATGGTGGCGGTTGTGCCCACACTGGCCGTTTCTGGCGCTTCAAGCCAGACTCGTAACCCGTCCTCTGTGCCGGTCATTAGCTTTGCGGGCAGGCCAGTGATGATGACGGCCGTACCCTGCCCCTCCTGCGCCCCGGCTGACGACCGCCCCATGACCAGCGTCAGCCCCAGCAGCAGCAATAACAATAAGCTGCTTGCCCCACCAGACAATCTTAACCATAGCTGATTTTTCATATCCATAAGAACCTTCCTTTGTAGACCCGACACATTTTGTGAAACGTGTCAGACCTTAACTACATTGAACAGCATTTATCACTTTGATCGCCATTGTTGGCTGGCGCAAGGACTACACGTAAGCGCGGTTCCCACATCTCATGGTCACGCCCATAATTTGACAACGATGTGCTGTACATCAGCTACCACCTGCTCTAATGGCTGGCTGGCATCCACCACATAACCAGATGGATGCGTCTGCGCCAATTGTAGATAGTTCTGGCGGAGTTGCCTGGTTTGGGCCACAGAAAGTTCTTGTTTGCGGCTTTGCAGCACGGCCGTCGGCGCATCCAGTAGCACAACCGCATCCGGCATTGGCAGCAGGCGCATGGCTATTTCTACCCAACGCAATGAACCACCGTAACGATAACGCAGCGGATCCACCAGCATATCTAACAGCGCATGGCGGTCGGCTATCACTAAAACGCCTTGCGCCCGGCGTTTCCGCACCAAAACAAAATAACCTACCAGCCAGTCCAACCACACAGCTACCAGTTTGACGGCCGAAAGAAAACGGCCGTGAGGGGCTTTGCTGTAATGCTCAATGCTGCCTTCGCGGCTGGCGGTTGCCGTCCGGTACACCAATTGCGGACGGCGATGGAGCACAAACAGACCGGCGTAAGCCGTAGCGGCCAACGCCTGCTCCAATTCCATCAGCACCGTTGATTTGCCACTGCCATCCACTCCTAACAGCGTGATCCAGGGGCAGCGTTTGCTTTTCACCTGGCGCTTGACCGGTACAAAGACCGATGGTTCGATAACCGACTGTTCAACAACCGGCTGTCCATTTTTGCCCATCATGCTCCATTATTTGTTGGATGCAGTCGCCCAAACGCTGCACCACATCCGACCATTGGAAATTTGCTTCAACTTTCAGGCGCGCTTGCCGTCCCATCCGGCGGCGCAGTCCGGCATCCTTCAACAAGCGCACCAGGCTTTGCGCCAACATTGCCACATCTTCCGCCGGGACGATCAGCCCGGTAGATTCATGGTCAATAATCTCTTCCATCGCCTGCCCCGTCACGCCAATACAAGGTAGACCATAACTCATCGCTTCCAGCAGCACATCGCCCCACGTTTCCAGGCGGGAAGGCAGCACGAACAGGTCAGCAGAACGATAGAGGGCGGCAATAGTCTGGCGGTCCCAGGTAGCACGGATAACCTCCACCCCGGTGTCAGGAATAGCAGAAGGGATGGGTACGGCCGTGACCATTTTCAGTCTGGCGCCCGGTACTTCCTGGCGCGCCTGGGCAAACGCTTCTAACAGCAGATCGCCTCCCTTGCGATGGAACTCCTTGCCAATAAAAAGAATGGTGGGCGTACTCGTTTCCCAACGCTGTACCAGTTGGGGCAATCTGACAAAATTGACGCCGCCACCGACGGCCGTTACCTTTTCTGGGGCCATGCCATACTCCTGGATGATAGAGTCGCGCACCAACTCGCTGCGGGTGCATATGTGGCTGGCTCTGGCAAAGGCAGCCCGTTCCAGAGCCAGCCATTCCTGGCGCTGCGCGGCTGAGAAAGGAGAACGGCCGGCCGACGGCCGTTGCGCTGCCAGATGAGCCGTGTAATCTGTATAAATGAGGCTCGGCAATGACCCCGTCTGCCAGCGAGCATCAAACAACACACCTACCTGCACGATCAAATCAATTTCCTTGTGTACGCTCTGAAAATACGAACTCGCCAGCCGTGAACGCCAGCGAAAAGCTGTCAAATTCTTGTAAAAATTTTCGCGCCAACGCTGCCGGTCGGGGTGAAATGTCTGCAATGCGTTCAAATAACGGTGTATCCCATACAAGCCGACATCAAAAATTTCCACCAGCGGGAAATGCTCTGCCAACGCCGCAAAGAAAAAGCCATACTTGATTTGCGCCGCCGGATCATGGTGAACATCACCCACTAAAGCGCCAACAATACGAGGTTTACAAGCGTTCATCATCAGACCAGAAATTCCCATTCTTAAGCTGACCGCCAAGGAGCAACCTGTAGAGTCGCTTGAATCTGTTCTGTCATGCGCCGACCTACAGTTTCCCAGTTATAATTTTCCTGAACAAGGTGGTAGCCTTGCTCGCCAAACGCCCGGCACTTTGCCGGATCATCGAGCAGTTCGATCAGCCGCTGCGCCAGGCAATTCACATCGCCTGGCTCTACCAGGTAACCATTGACGCCGGGAATCACAAAATCGGGGATCGCGCCTACATGAGTAGCTACAACCGGCAGCTTATAAGAAAACGCCTCAACAAAAACAATGCCAAAGGGTTCCAATTTGGTCGGCAAACAAAACACCGAAGCACGACGATAATACTCTTTTACCTGCGCCAGCGGCAGCCGCCCTACTACTTCACAATTGGGGACGTCTACCTGTGGCATACAGCCTACAATAGTTAGATGGGCGGTTGGGTACACCTGCAAAACCTGTTGAAAAGCCTGCACCAACTCTGGGCCACCTTTCCGTTCCCAGTCTACCCCCACAAACAGGATGTTTTTGTTTTTATAACCATCATTGTCCAGTGGATTGGCATCAGCCTGTAAGTTACTACCTGCAAATACACAGGTGACTTTATCTGGGTTGCAGCCATATTGCTCCACAATAGATTCTGTGACATGGCGGCTGCGGGTGAAAATATGGCTGGCATTCTGGTAAATGGTGCGTTCCAGTTGCAGCCAGGGATGGGAAAACAACCGATTGCGATCTTGAATGGGATAGAGCAGGTTCGCCAGATTGGTATGGTCGGTGTAAACAAAGTGGGGTAAGTGGCCCCCACTGGCATCGTACAAAGATTGCATCTGAAAAGAAAAGGCATAATCCGACCCCGCCAGCTTGTTGACCATCAAGCGTTTGATCTGGTGAAAAAGATAGGGTGTGCGAAAGTAGCCCTCTTTGGCTCGTTTCTTGCCCATCAATATTTCTGACCCGTATTCTTTTACCGTGTGTACCACATTAACCAGCGCCATCTCTTTGCGCTGCGCCAGCAGCTCTTTGATGTCAATGATCTCGACTTCATATTGGGGAAAGTTAGCTTGCAATATGCGCGCCACGTGGGCGCTGGCCAGCGGAACAGTTCCTTTTTGAACGAAGGCGATTTTGTGGGCCATGATCATTGTTTCTCACTTTGAATTGCTGACTGGCGGCGCGGAACGCGCTGCCAGCGTGTGGTTTGTTTGCCGGCCAAAAAGCGGCCAAGACCAAGTAAGGCTGCCAGGTTGCTGGTCACCAGGTAGGTGGGTAAATAGAGGAGTTTGCCTAACCTGCCGCCGGGTTGAAAGCAAGCCCCTAGTACGGCCGTTGCATAAAACCCCATCTGCAACAGGAACAACAGCCGGGCCAACGGCCGTGCCCGGAAAGCCAGCACCAGGTTGGCAGCCCAGGCGGCTATCATGGCTAGAGGCACCAACGGCCGTAAAAACTTGTGCGACACGATTTGCCAGGTAAGTAACGGCCGTTTCCAGGGCAGCAGCTCCCGGCTACGCCAGATAGCCTGGTAACGACCGGCCACAATGCGCGCCCGCCGCGCCATTTCATCCTGGGCTGTCGGCGAAATCCTTTCAATTGAACGTGCTGCCGGCACGTATACCACACGATACCCCCGATGCAGCAGCCGCGCGGCGATATAAAAATCATCGTTAATGATGTCGTCCGGCGGCGGCTCAAACAGGTGACGGCGAATTGCCAGTATTTCACCAGCCACGCCTACAGATGAGTGAACGGCCGTTTCCTTTTCCTTAATAAACGATTCATACCGCCAATACAACCCCTCAGATTCACCTAACACGCCATCCCCTTTGGCAATGATCTTGGCGCCGCTGGCCGCGCCCACGCTGGCATCTGCAAACGGCTTCACCAGTTCCCGCAGCGCATCCGCCTGGTAGAAATTGTTGGCATCGGAAAAGACTACAATTTCTCCTGTGGCCCGCGGCATGGCCCGGTTGATAGCCGCCATTTTACCCCGGCGCGCCGGTTCATAATTCAGGACGACGTTTTGATGGGCATAGGCAGCCACCAATGGCGCCGTGCGGTCAGCCGAGCCATCGGCCGCCACCAAAATTTGCAGATGTTCTGGCGGATAATCAAGCGCCAGGCTATTTTCTATCTTCTGGGCAATTGTCTCTTCTTCGTTATAAGCGGCGATCAAGAGTGTGACAGTGGGCGTATGCACGGCCGTATGCACCGGGCGCGACCACAGACGGGCCAGCGCCGCTAACAATGCTGGATAAACAATGTAGGTGTAAAGTATCGTCCCGACAGATAAAACAAAAACGATGGCTGCCATGAAATACCTATGGAGACCTGACAGGTTTTTGAGCAGCAATGTTCCAGGTTGAACTGGGGAAAAACCTGTCAGGTCTAAACGATTACCTTCAATTACCTGATCACCATTCCATCAACCTCTGGCAAAGGCTGAGTTTTGGGCATGGTGACACGGCCGTACAACCCCGCCAAGCTCACGGCCGTCGCCGTTAGCCCATAGGCTGCCGCCACCATTTGCCGCCCTTGCCAGCCCAGGTCATGCCGCCTCTCCGCCAATGCGAACAATGTTAAGATCGCTTCCAACCATTCGCCCGGTTGATGAGGGGCCACCAGCCAGCCACTCTTTTGGTGGGTAATAATGTCTGGCGCACCACCAACACGGGTAGCGATCACGGGCAGGCCAGCCGCCAATGCCTCCAACATGGCGTTAGATAACCCTTCCGTAGCCGAGGGTAAAATAAAAAGGTCGGCCGCTTGCAGATAAGGAGCCACATCGGCTACATCCCCCAGAAAACAAACGCCTTCCCCGGCCAATTGCTTTAATCTCCCCTCCTCCGGCCCGCTACCCAACACCAGCAATTGGGCACGGCCGTAAACTTCTCTGACTTGCGGCCATAACTGGATAAGCTGGTCTACACATTTTTCGGCGACGAGGCGACCGGCGTATACGGCCGTTTCCCCCTCACCTATCTCCAATTCCTGGCGCAGCCGCTCTTTTTCTGGCAGCCACACAGGGGCAAACCGCTGCGTATCCACCCCATTAGGAATGAAGACTCGTTTCTCTGGAGCAACCCCCCATGCGGCCAGTTCAGCGTCAATCTCCTGGCTAATAACGATAAAACCATCTACCTGCTGCTTGAACGTTTGCATACGTTTTCGGCCCAAAAATTTGCGCTCTAGTTTTGCCAGGTCACCCAAAACACCGCCACGCAGCACTTTAGCCACGACGGGTATTCCCAGGCGGCGTTTGGCGGTAACGGCCGTTGTCGTGGGTGATAACAATTCATGCGCATGAATGACATCAGGCTGTAACCGCTGTAACAAAGGCAGCGCCGACAAGGTAAAAGAGAGCGAAGCCACCGGCTTTGGCCCCGGCACAGGCAGCCGATAAACGGGCACGTTATCTATCACCTCAAACTCTTTCAGCCCTGGATACCGGCGGGTAATTACAGACACATCCACCCCCTGGTTTTCCAGCAGCGGCGCCAGGGCCGCCAGTTGCCGCTCTGCTCCGCCCAAGAGAGGCAAATACGCCTGAATAATCATCGCTACGTGTAAACGCGGCTGGCTCATACCACAATCTCCTGTAGCGATTGAGCTTGAGAGATGGGCAGATGAAGCCCCAATTGGGTATACACCGCTTCATACTGCTGAATAAACCGTTCCGTACTGAAGATCAGCTGCACACGCTGCCGGGCTGCCGCTCCCAATGTCATACGCATCGCTTCATCAGCCAACAAGCTCAATAAGCTATCGGTCAGCGCCCCCACATCAGCCGGCGGAATAACGATGCCAGAGCGCCCAGACTCCACCAACTCGCTGTTACCGCCCACGTCCGTCACCAGCACTGCCCGCGCCGCCGCCATTGCCTCGATGGCGGACAAAGGCAGTCCCTCCCAGCGCGACGGCAATACAAAGATGTCGGTTTGGGCCAAAATATCGGGAATATCATGACGTACCCCGGTAAAAACCACATGCTGGCTAATACCCAGCGCCTGCGCCTGTTGCCGCAGGTTATTTTCCAAATGCCCTTTGCCGACCAGCAGAAAAGTTGCCTGTGGAAAACGTTGCAGAACGGACGGCGCAGCCTCAAGCAACAGGTGTTGCGCCTTCTGCGGATTTAAGCGGGCCACGTTGGTAATAACGGGACCCGGATACCGGCGGGTTGGGGAAATGCCCGTCGGGACGGCCAGAAAAGGCTCCATCCGCACCGAGTTATAGATGGCGCTGATACGGCCGTGCGGAATACCCCATTGGCTGATGTATAACGCTCGAATCCGCGGCGACACCCCCACCAGATGCGTGGTCAGGTAGCGCGCCGTGAACCGTTCCAGCCAGTAGCGATCCCGGCGCTGGCGCACGTAGTTGTGGGGCATGTTGTGCATGGTAGACAGCACTGGCAGACGCAAAAAACGGCCTACGAACCGGCCAACCACATCAGCGTCTGTTAGATGCGTGTGAATGACATCAATGTGCTGCTGGCGGGCGTACTGATACACGGCCCGCATCACCGCCGGGTCATAAAAACGCCGGGCATTCAGCGCCAACAAGGGAATGCCTGATCGCTCAAATTCAGGTTGTAACGAATTCTGGCCCACAACACCCAGACTACAAACATGCATTTCAAACCGGCGCGGGTCGGCGCGTTCGGCCAGACTAAGTACTATTTGTTCTGCGCCGCCAATGGTCATGGAAGAGACCAGTTGTAAAATGCGTAGGGGTGATTCGCTCATATGAAACCTCAGGATAGCCGATTTTTAATCAGCTGCCGCGGCTCTGGCCTTGGGTAAAAAAGCTGAACGTAGCAGGGCAATCGCTTTCCACATATCGTCTGGCTGCAACAAAAAGATAGCGCCGCCATAGACGAGTATGCCTACGGCCGTTTCCACCACCAGTTGCACGAGTGGTATAACATCGGTCAAAAACTGAGCTGTGGATAGAACGGCTACGGCCATCAAACCTCCGGCTGCCAGGCTGGGATAAAAAGTCCTCGCCATCTCACGTAAGGGAACATGGACCAGGCGAGCCGCCATGGCCATCTTTACAATACCGGAAAGAAGCGCCAGCAACACCTGCATCCAGGCCACAGCCAGAATGGTGTTGTAAGTAACTGCCACCCACCACAAGGCCGGCACTGTGAAGATTGCCTGGATAAAATTCAGTTTAGAAAGCAACCCCGGCTGCCCGGTTGCCTTGTATACGCTGCCCGCATTAAAAACAAGTGAACGAAGCAGGGTATAAATGGAGATAGCGGCCATCACGGGAATAGCTTCCGCCCACTTGTCTGTAAAAACAGTTAATACAAACGGCCCGGCCACCAGGGCCAATCCCAGCCCCATGGGAATGGTAATCATGGTCAGGTAGCGCGTGGTCAACAGAAAGCTACGTTTTAATGCCTGTGGGTCGTCACGCATCTGCGCATATACGGGGAAGGTAACGTTGCCTATAATGTTGCAAAACTGCTTCACCAATAGCTCCGGCACGCGAAATGCCAATGTATAAACGCCCAGCGCCGCCGCTCCCATAAAACGGCCGATTACCAGATAGTCCATATTGAGCATGAGGATGCCCAATACGTCTATGGCGGCAACGCTGGTACCATAAGATAGAAAGGCGCGGGCGGCCTTCTGTTGGAAATGCAAAGCAGGCCGCCAGGGAACAACAAGCCAATAAGCGATCGTTTGCACCAGTACCCCAATCAGATGGCCCAAGATCAGGCTCCATGCCCCAAAACCCATGAAAGCCAGGGCAATAGAAGCGACGCCTTTGCTAACAGAGCGTGACATCTCTGGCACAAATTTGCGGCCAAACGCCAGTTTTTTAGTGAGCGTGGCGGCATGAACCAGGGCAAAGGCGCCAATGAGGAACTCGAAGCCGAGGACACGGGTGATGGGCACGGCGCGGGCGTCTTGAAAAAAGATACCGGCAAGGGGGGCAGCTATAAACCAGGTTGTTACAAACAGGATGAATCCTACCGCAAGGCCCATCCAGAAAGCGGTGTCCAACTTCCTGGGATCCGTTTGATGGTAGACAATGGCGGGGCCAATGCCCAACCCTTCCAGCACCTCCAGCAAGCCAATGACCACAAGGGCATAACCGGCAATACCAAAATCTTCTTTGAGGAGCAGGCGAGCCAGGACGGCCGTGCTGATGAATACCAGCAATTTGCCGCTGTAATTAGAGGCATAGCCCCAAAATGCGCCGTGTATCGTTGCTTTTGCCAGGTTTTGGTTTCTCATATCACTTTATGAAAGATAGCCAAGATCGCTCATCGCCATCCGCGCTTCTCGCAAAAAGGCGGTTTTGTCTGCTTCTGACAGGCGGGCAATTTGATTATCATTGACATCTTTCCGCAGATAACCTGCCAATTCATCCAACCCCATATACACTAGCGATTTGTCCTTATTGCCAAAGTTGTAACTGCGCTGCCCGTCCTGCCCCATGTTTTTTTTGGCCTGTAACTTAAACTTTTTGGTCTCATGCACCTCCAGACCGGTCAGTTCATATACCTTTTGCACGGCAGCAGCCGGGTCGGCCATCAACTCTTCAAAACGAATGATGTGGTAATTTTCCATCTGGTGGGCATCGTCCAGCATCTGGTTGCAAACAGTCTGGTACATCCGGCCAAAGCGTTCGGCGCTCCAACCCCGGCGCATAAAACCTTCACACAAAGCCATGCCGTGGCGCACCAGGGTCACAAATGTGGCATCCGGGTACATCTCGGCCAGGAGTGGTGTGGTGAGTACGGCGCCGTTAACACACTTACAAAGCATGCGGGCATTGCCCTTCTCGGCCCAGGTAGAACGGGAACGGCCGTTCTCATAAGTCGGGTTGTAGGCAATGAGTTTGTGAAAGTAAAAGAGCAGGTCTATGTAATGGTTGACGGCCGTGGGCAGGGCGCGGCGTTCATAATAACGGTAGGGCCAGAAGGTATGCTGGCGGGTAGAAAGTACCACAGGAACACTGGTAAACCGCCGCAGCCATTTTTGTATGGGGTAGGCGTCACGGCCGTAGAAAATCTCATGTATCTCACCCCCCAAAACGCGCACCTGGGGATGCGACGAAATAAGCTGCATCAGGATATTCGTCCCGCCGCGCTGAAAGCCGTTCACAAAAATGGGCCTTTTGTTCAGCATGGAAGTTTTCCTTGCTCATTTTCCAGGAAACGGCGCGGCCATATCGTCGTTTCCAGAGATTTAAGCGGCTGCATTGCAGTTTGCGGCAGCGCCAGCAAAATACCAATCAACAGCCAAAAATAACGCAGGTATGCGCCATGAAGAAAGAGTGAAGCCACCAGATACCCCACCAAAGCCACCATCCACGCAAACGCTAATGTTGCCTCGTCATATCGGCCGGCGCGCATAAACATTTTCTGGGTCTGGTAGGCTCGCCTCAGCGCCACAACCACAATCGCGCCAAAGGCGGCCAGGCCAACCAGCCCCGTTTCCGCCGCCATTTCCAGGTACAGGCTGTGGGCCGCCCGCTCCTCCCGGCGATTATCCCAACCCAACGGTTGGGCATACGCCTGGTAATAATTTTTGTAGTTATTTAGCCCCACACCCATAACGGGATGATCGGCAAAAATCAGCCAGGCCACCACCACCTCGCTGGTACGGCCGCGGAAAGAGATTTCATTGCGAGCATTCTCGCCCCTGCCGGGCAATAAGTCTAGCGTAGTGGACAGGCGCTCGGTGTAATTGGCGGGTATGAATTGCCAGGCAATGAACAAAAGGGTCAGGCTGAGTAAAAGTTTGAGCGGATCGAGAGATTCTCGCACAATCATTATTGCCAGCACAACAACAAGAGCGATAAAACCACCACGGGAGAAAGTAAAGATGACGGCCAGAATAGACACAACCAAAGCCCATAGACCCAGAAAACGATATGCAAGTTTCCGCTCGTGCCACACTCTGTCCAGAGCCAGCGGCACCAGGACAACCATCACCAGGGCATAATAGTTGGTCGAGCCAACAGGCCCTGCTGCACGATAATCGCTCACACCAGTCACGATGTTTTTTACTTCTGTTTGGGCAAATCCCCAGTAGGCGTTCTCAAATGTACCGGTCAATTGCTGATAAACCGTGAGGCTGCCCATGAAAATGCCGGCAGCCAGCAAGGCATAACTAACCCCGCGCAATGACTGACTGTCCCGCATAGCCAACACCACAGCAAACAACAATAAACAGTTTTTGATGAATTCGATAATGGCGTTTTGGGAACGGCCGTAGTCCGCGGCATAGAACAAAGAGGTAAAAATCACCAGGCCATAAATGCCCAGCAGCACGGCCGTTCTCTCCCAGTTATGAATCCGCTCACCTAAAAACCACCAGCGCATGAACAAAGACCCCAATAACAGCAAGGCCAGCGGCAGGATGAAGGAAGGGACGCCATAGTATTTTTCCAATACATCTGAAAAACGGGTATAAGTGGCAAAAACCAGTAATGCCAGCACGGCGTTGGGATGGTTGAAAACCAACCACACGAGCAATAAAGCCGCCACCAGCGCCACAGGCAATAAAATGTTATCGCTGAAAAGGACGGCCATGCCCGTCGCCAGACCCAATATGGCCGCGCCAATGGCAAACAAGAGTGGGCTTGCGATTAAGCGATCGGCAGATAGTGGTTTGTTCATTGCCGATATGCCTCAAATTGCTGCAAGATAGATTGTGGGCGGTATCCTTTTTGTTTGCCCAACAGCCACTCAGCGAAAGAGAGAGCAGGATAGGTTTGGGGCCGATTGCGGTAGAGCGACGGCCGTCGCTTATCTACCAGCGGCATTCCCAAAAACTGTTGCAACCGATCAAACTCAGCCTGGGTTGTCACCAGTCGCTGGTAATCTAGCACAATATATGGCTGCGTGGTCTCTTGCAGGTAAGAAAGAATTTTCAAATTATGCTCACACCAGCTCTGCAAATATCTCCAGGCCACAACTGGTTCACGGTAACGGTTACGGGCATGACGAGGCCGGTAACGCGGCCAGGGTTCGGTGGGATCACGATAAATGACAATCAACCGATGCTCCGGTAACTCCGAGGCCCACAGCGGGTAAACCAGACAAGTACGCGGGTCTTTGAACCCCCAATGGGGGTATTGTTGATTAGCAGAGACAATGATTTGCCGCATTCTGGCCCGCTGTGCCGGCGATAGTTGCAGGTTCGCCGGCAGACGGATGTCAATGCTGCGTTGGCGATGCGCCCGCAATATATCTTCATTCAGCCGCCAGGTAGATTCCCGCTCGTACTGGTTACCCTGATCATAGGTGACGCCATTTTCCAGGTTGTCACCCATGTTGATGCCAGAATGGTGCAGAATTTGTGAGGCCAGGGTCGTGCCAGATTTATGCATACCAAGGACAACGTAGATCACGGGGTTGCTCCTATAGCCGTGTTATCGCTGTGCGGCAGAGGGGTGATGGGCTTCTTCATAGTACAAAGTAGGCCCACGACCATTTTTGCTGGCCCGCAGCGTGGCCATGGACAGACGTTCAACAAGAGAGACTACCGTATCATCTGGCTGGCCGACCACAGCCGCCAGCCGTGGGGACAGGTTGATCACTTCACCGCCCGCGTACACTTCAATTGGCTCAGAAAGAATTAATTGCAACCGATTGAGCCGGATATCGGCTTGTTCCAGGTCAGGAACATAGCGCATGACGACGGCGAAACTATGGTCATCCCAACGAGCGATTAAATCGCGGCCAGGCAATTCGTCCCGCATCATGCCTATGATGCGGCGTAAAAGAGTGTGCAGTACATGGGCCGGCAACTCCAAACGAACCAGCCCTTCCAGTCGCACAACACTCAATATGAGTTGCTCCGCCTCTGTGGGTAGCAGACGTTCCAACTGGGTTTCCAGGTAGTTACGTTTGTAGGCGGTGGAGGCGTGATCACGCGCATTCCAATGGCGCAGCTTACTGCTGATGGGCTGTTGTACCTGGTCACGCAGGATAGCCAGGATGCTGCCCAGCATCAAACCTAGCACGAGCGCCAGAGATGCATCGCGCACAGGGGTAGGGCTGATTGGCGTCTTCGGTATGGAGGCGGGATCCAGCAGCTCGATGCGGTAAATATCGTAGGTCTGGCCAACATAGCTGATGGTTTGGGCAGCGGCAGCGTTTGCCAGGGCAGCGGCGATTGCCGGGTCTGGGCCGGTTGCTGCCACTTCCAGGACGCTGGCTTCGGGCAGGGCCACAGCCGAAATCTGGTAATTATCCCTGGCGTTCCCGGTAAGTCCGGCTTCGTCCAGAGCTTCCCGGCGAATTCGACTGCTATTGAGTACTTCCACGAAGGTGGCCACAATAGAGCGTTTATCCAGCGTGTCCAGGCTGTAGATAAGGTCACGGCCACCAAACTCGGTCATATTGGGCGCGATAAGTAGTTGCAGCCGGCTTTGATAAACCGGCTGGGCCATAGAATTGATCAAGAGCGTGATTGCTATGGCGCTGACGGCCGTCAGCGCCACAATCCACCAATTGTGCAAAAGTGCCTGTAGATACATCCTTAATTGCACCATCATTATCTTTCCTTTGCCATTAGCATCTTTCCCCAGCAAAAGCAGGTCTGACTGCCAAGATGCGTAAAGCTATACGCAGCGTTTTATTTCGTGTGCAGCCATTTTGGCCTGCACCATACAACTGCTTGTCTAACCACTGGCAGGCTGTGGGTAAAATGCCAGGCTCTCTTTCCCGATGTACCGTTTGAACAGTGAGGCCAGTTCAGCCACGTTGTGTTGCAGATGGAATGCTTTCAAGACGAGTTTGCGCCCGGCTACGGCCGTGGCAAACGCAATCTCTGGTGATTCGTACACAGCCTGCAAAGCTTGTGCCAGCGCCCCAGCATCGGTCGGCGGGACAAGGAAGCCCGTTTGCCCATCCTGCACCAATTCCGGCACACCCGATAGATTTGTAGCTACCACCGGCACGGCACAGGCCAGCGCTTCCATGAGTGACACCGGAATGCCCTCCATCTTGCCAGACGGCATCATGACGCTGGGCTGCACATAACAGGTAGCTGAGGGTAATAGGGCGGCCACCTCTTCTTGTGGTAACGGGCCTAATAGTTGCACCTGTTCTGACAAACCTAACTGTTCAATCAATCTTAATAATTTGGGCTTCTCTTCACCGCCGCCAATGATCCGGCAGCGAAAAGGGATATCTTTTTGCTTTAACAAGGCGCACGCCTGCACCAAAAAAGCCTGACCTTTGTAGGGTTGCAGGCTGCCAATGCTAATGATTTCTAGGGGTTGCCCTGGTTGAGCGGGCGTTGACCGGGGTTGATAAAGTTCAGGAGTAATGCCGCAATGGATAACGGCCGTCTTATCCCGCACCCAAGGGCCAACGACCCGGCTCAGGTGGGCCACGTTGTAATCAGAAATCGCCACAACAAAGCTGGCGGAACGGAGTTTGGCCTCTAACATGGCCGTGCGCACAAAAATGTCGTGGGCATGAACCGTGAGGCTGTAGCTGATGCCGGTCAGTTGATGGATGAGCCAGGCAAAAAAGGCAGGATGGGTGGCATAGTGAGCGTGAATGTGGTTGATACCTTCGGCCTGCATGAGGGCGGCCGTCTGCACCGCTTTGGGGAAAAGGGCACAGGCACGCAATAGCATGTTTAGGTCAGATAAATTCCCAGTAATCGTTTGCCCCCATAAGCGTAGATAGGTAGTGGGTTGCTGCCAAAAAGCACGGCCGTTGCCCACCAACGCCGACCCGGAAGCAAAAGATACATAACGTATTTCCGGCAACCAACGAGCCGCTTCAGCATGAACAACTGACTGCGACTGCACAACCAGCGGATATAGAGCCACCGGCCAGCCCTGTCGTTCCAGTTCGCTCATCTCCCGCAAAATAAAGGTTTCCGGCAGGTGCGGAAAGCGAGACATGACATAGGCGATCTTACCTGGCATCAGTAAGCGCCTCGTTGTCCCAGCACGACCGTAAATGTCCGCAGCAAAATCTGTATATCTAGCCATAAACAGCGCCGCTCAATATATGCCACATCTAGCCGTACCCGCTCGTCAAACTCCATCGAACCCCGACCCAAAATTTGCCACAAACCTGTAATCCCCGGCAGTACGTCCAGCCGTTCTGTCTGCCACAATTCGTATGTTTCTGGTAAGAAAGATGTAGGGCGAGGGCCAACCAGGCTCATTTCACCGCGCAACACATTCAATAACTGGGGCATTTCATCCAGGCTGGTCTTGCGCAAAATGCGCCCCATTCGGGTAATGCGCGGATCATTGGTAATCTTAAAGTCTGGCCATCGCAACTCATTCAGATGCGCCAGATCTTTCTTCATTTCTTCGGCATTCGGCGTCATGGTTCGGAATTTGAACATGTAGAATGGGTAACCACCCATGCCGGTACGTTTTTGCTTAAACAGCACCGGACCTCCCGGCGATTCAATTTTAATAAGCAACGCACAAAAAAGTAATAAGGGCAGCACAAAAACCAGAGTGGAAAAAATAAGCGCCAGATCCATGATACGCTTGGCCTTGAGATAAGACTTTCCCCGCAGCAGCCGCTTCTCTGGGCGGCATTGCTGCCACCAAGACATCTCGATAGTTTGGGGATAAACCGACAATAATAATGAAGAGAGAGCGTGTTCCGGATAAGTTAACTCCTGGTCTCTTTGGGAAGTGTCATCTGTAGAGAAAGTCGTCATATTGCTGATTCCTTTTACCTGACAGAACTTATGGAGAATTCAAATAGAGTTTGTCCAACTTCTAACTGAATTATCTATTACATGCCAGGCTCTTTTTGGACAAACAAATCCCAGGCCACGGATTATTATGGTGCTGCCCGCAGTCTCTCTTGCTGCATGGGGTATACATTGGCCTCATCGGGGTAATTGTCCAATATCCTCAAACGGTTACCAGCCTCGGTGAGCAAGGTTTCAAACGTCAATGCTTCTTCGGGAAAAGAAGCTACGCCATAAGAAATCGTGACACCTAACTCATGGGATAATGCTTTACCAATGCGATCTGTCAACATTTTGGCGCTTTGGGCATCAATTTCAGGGCAAAGGATAACGAAACGATCGTTTTCTTGATCTTCCATGACTATATCCACTACCCGCAACTGTTCCTTGATGGTATTGGAAAGACGCACGGCCGTCCATAATTCCGCCACGTTCTGCTGTACCTCCTCCATTAAATGTGGGGCGGCTTTCACCACACTTTGTTTATTCGGCCTGACAACAATCACACTGAGCGCCCGGTGAAAATGGCGACTCCGCCACATTTCCTGGCTAATTTCCTGGCCCGCATCCTCCATTTTTAACAGTTGACGGCCGGCATCAGCCAGAGTCAGGTACTCCATCGTCTGCTGCAACCCATGGTAATACCGTGCTACCTGATGAGCCAGAAATACCAATAGCAAAACAAATGCTGCTTCTGTCAACGTCAGGTACGTATACACACCTCCCCAAATAGAACGCTCGCTCAACGATAGCAATTTGAACAGTATAAAAACGACGAACCAAAACAGGATAATCCAGGAAACAGGCAACCTGGCAAACCAGGGCAAAAGAATCGTAGATACAACAGCAACAGCCCCTATGACATAAACAAATGAATGAATATCAATGATGTTGTTTTGCCCAAAATCAATTCTCTCAATATTAAAAAAGAGGCTGAGCATAACCAACAATTGCACCAATAACCAGCGGAAATGGTTCATTGCCCCCTACTCCAGTTATCATTAACTAACATCACATTGCTTGCTTGCGCGTATTATGCGAGTCCATATCAGTTAATTCCTGCTTGATAAAGCCTCGCCCATCCCGAAAGGACACATCTACCAGGTATACAATCTCCCCGTGTGCAAAAAGTTTCAAATTGCCCAAAAATCCCCGTGCCATAGTGAGCGTATAGTTAGCACGGTGACATCGGATAGATAACAGGCAGAAATGCCAGAATATGTCTCTGGGTATAACGCTCCACGAATAACACAATAACATTACAGTTGATATTACAGTTAATCACAGGGGGGGGTGGCGCTCATGCCTTATATAGAGCGCCGCTTACGATTAATGCCTGTTGTAATATGCCAGGGCAGCTAACATGCCGGCTATAGGTAGAATTGTTGGTCAAGCACGTTTGTATGCTGGGTGATCTGGCACATCTGCGCACTTTCAGCAAGTGGGATTGGCTTTACCCAAGTGGATCAATCCGTTCTCATCCTCCGAAACGTTATCTCCATCATGGTTTTAAGTGTTTGCGTAATAGTATGCCTGATAGTTTGCTCCCACGTCACCCTGCTCATAATATCAGGTGGCCCTGTTGTGACTTCTGACTGCAAAATTACCGGCAAATAAATGAAATGTTCAGGAGAGACCGGTTCGGAAGTCGCCGTAGGCGGTAGCAGTGTGCTGGTAGGGGGTACGGCCGTGTTCGTTGGCGTGACAGTCGGCGGTAAGGGTGTATTGGTGGCGGTGGGTGGCACGGCCGTGTTCGTTGGCGTGGTGGTAGGCGGCAGCGATGTATTGGTCGCTGTTGGCGGTACAGCCGTGTTGGTAGCAGTCGGCGGCACGGCCGTGTTCGTTGGCGTGGCGGTAGGTGGTAGCGGTGTATTGGTCGCTGTTGGTGGTACGGCCGTGTTGGTCGCCGTTGGCGGTACGGCCGTATGCGTTGGCGTAGCTGTGGATGGCAGCGGTGTGTTGGTCGCCGTCGGTGGTAATGGCGTGTTGGTAGCAGTCGGCGGCACGGCCGTGTTCGTCGGCGTGGCGGTAGGTGGCAGCGGTGTATTGGTCGCTGTTGGCGGTACGGCCGTGTTGGTCGCCGTTGGCGGTACGGCCGTGTTGGTAGCAGTCGGCGGTACGCCCGTATTCGTCGGCGTGGCGGTAGGTGGCAGCGGTGTATTTGTCGCCGTCGGTGGTAATGGAGTGTTGGTAGCAATGGGCGGTACGGCCGTGTTCGTCGGTGTGGCTGTTGGCGGCACAGGTGTATTTGTCGCCGTCGGTGGTAATGGAGTATTGGTGGCGGTGGGCGGTAATGGAGTATTGGTAGCAGTGGGCGGTACGGCCGTGTTCGTCGGTGTGGCTGTTGGCGGCACAGGTGTATTTGTCGCCGTCGGTGGTAATGGAGTATTGGTGGCGGTGGGCGGTACGGCCGTATGCGTTGGCGTAGCTGTGGATGGCAGCGGTGTGTTGGTCGCCGTCGGTGGTAATGGCGTGTTGGTAGCAGTCGGCGGCACGGCCGTGTTCGTCGGCGTGGCGGTAGGTGGCAGCGGTGTATTGGTCGCTGTTGGCGGTACGGCCGTGTTGGTCGCCGTTGGCGGTACGGCCGTGTTGGTAGCAGTCGGCGGTACGCCCGTATTCGTCGGCGTGGCGGTAGGTGGCAGCGGTGTATTTGTCGCCGTCGGTGGTAATGGAGTGTTGGTAGCAGTGGGCGGCACGGCCGTGTTCGTCGGTGTGGCGGTGGGCGGCAACGGTGTATTGGTCGCTGTTGGCGGTACGGCCGTGTTGGTGGCAGTGGGCGGTACGGCCGTGTTCGTCGGTGTGGCGGTGGGCGGCAACGGTGTATTGGTCGCCGTCGGTGGTAACGGGGTGTTGGTGGCAGTAGGCGGTACGGCCGTGTTTGTTGGCGTGGCGGTAGGTGGCACAGGTGTATTTGTCGCCGTCGGTGGTAATGGCGTGTTGGTAGCAGTGGGCGGCACGGCCGTATTGGTTGGCGTGGCGGTAGGTGGTAACGGGGTATGCGTTGGCGTGGCGGTAGGTGGGGGCGGCGGCAAGGTGTTGAGGGCAGCGGCGGCATCCACAATGCCGCTGCCACAGGTGGCAGTATTGCAGCCGCTGCCGGTTGGAAACGGCCGTGCCGTACTTTGCAATATCTGGATCACCTCCGCCAACGTCAGCGTGGGATCAAGTGATAACAGCAAGGAGATAATCCCGGTTACATGCGGCGCGGCCATGCTGGTGCCCTGGTAATAGCGATAGGCATCGGCCGCCGGCACGGTCAGACCGGTATTGGACGTAGACAACACCCCATTGGCCGGGGTGGGCACATTTTCGCCACCGGGCGCGCTGATTTTCACCACCGCCCCATAGTTGCTGTAAAGCGCCCTGTCCCCACCGCGGTCCGTCGCCGCCACCGTGATGACGCCGTTGCAGTTAGCCGGTTGGTAACTATTGTTATTCAGATTCGCACTATTGTTACCCGCCGCTACTACAATGATGCCGCCAACGGCGTTGATGGCATTGATGGCATTCTGGTAGGTGCTGCTGCACACACCCGGCCCACCCAAACTCATGTTCAATACCTGGGCCGGGTAGGGATTAGCCGGGATACCACTGACGCTCAAACCCGCTGACCAGCGCATCCCGTCGGCAATATCGGAGATCAGGCCGCCACACTTGCCCACCACACGCACGGGCACAATAGGTGAAACCCAATTCACGCCGGCTACGCCCAGGCCATTGTTGCTGGCCGCGCCAATGGTGCCGGCCACGTGTGTCCCATGCCAACTGCTATCGCGGGGTACTGAGCCGGGGAAACATTCGTTACCCTCTACCCAATCACCGGGGTCGTGCGGGTCAGGGTCACGGCCGTCGCTATCATTTGCCATTGCTATATTGGTAATAAAGTCATAGCCCCCCAGCCAGCGCCCGGCCAGATCAACGTGGTCGGTGATGCCGCTGTCCAAAACAGCAACTCTGATAGCGGCCGAACCGGTGGTGATGTCCCAGGCGGCCGGCGCGTAGATGCCATACGTTTCAAAGTAATGCCACTGGTTGCCGTACTGCGGATCATCAGGCGTCAGCGACAGCGACATGACCCGGTCTGGTTCGGCGTAGGCCACGTCAGGCAGGCTTTCTATCTGGGCAGCGATGGTTTCCACTTCAGCGATGAGCAGCGGTGCGGGCAGGCGCAGCACGTGGGCATCGCCGGACATGGGGCGGAAGTAGGTCAGTTCCACGCCAGTGACGGCGCTGAGCGTTTGCATCTGTTGCGGGCTGTCCGGGGCATAACGGCCGTTCCCCCCACCTGCTGTCCGATATTGCACAATAATTTGTTGGGTAGGGGGTTCGGTTGGGGTGGCGGAAACGGCCGTTTCCGCTGCCGCCAGACTCGCCGCCGACGGGTAAGGCAAACCGGCCGTCGCCAGCGTGAGCAAAATCGTAACCAATACCAAATACACGGTAGAACGCCGAACATTCCTCATCATTTTTCGCCTTTCTCCCCTACTAAAGATAGTGGTTGTTTTTGGCCTGAAAAATTCACCCCGCAGAGCGTAAGCGTCCAGTCCCTCTGGAGACCTGACAGGTTTTTGGCCTGTAAAGCTTCAAATTGAACGAGTAAAAAACCTGTCAGGTCTGAACGGTTGCAAAAGAGCAGCGCCCGGCCTGAGCCGGGCGCTGCCCATACTTCCTCCGATTCAACCCGTTGTCAGGGTCTCCTCTCTCATAAAACCAGGTCAGACATGCGATTTCTTGGAGAAATCGCATGTCTGTTAGCGGATCAATCATTCACCGGCCGGGGCCAGGGTGATGATAAGTACCGGGATGTTGTTCCCTTTCTCACGGGCGTGGAACTGCTGTTCGTTGCCGCTGCCGGTTTCGTTGGCGTCACGCACCAGGAAGCCATGATTGACGCCGGTATCCAGCATGGTCTGCACCATGGCCGTCACGTTCCACTGCCGCCAGCCGCTGCCCGATGTAGTGGTCACGGCCGTGCCCGTTGTCCCTGGCTGGTTAGCCCAGGTAACGCCATACTCCGTCCAGTTGCCATTGAGCCGGAACACTTGCAGTGTGCGGTTGTTCTTCCAGGAGGACGCATAGAGACGCAGTTCAGCCGACTGCACTACACAGCCTGCGGGTATAGTGGTGGGCACGGCGAACCGCAGCAGGGCGCGCATGTTGTTGGAGTTTTTGCCCTGTACTTTCAAGATACCGTCTGTGCCCTTATTGCTGGTGCTGCCCTGTTCTACCCAGGCATCGGCCGTCACTGCGGCCACGATTTGCGGCCCGCAATCCGGTGGTGGTGAAACCGTCCAATTGTGCGTCACCGCCGATGATTCCACATTACCCGCCGGGTCAGTGCCCCGCACAGCGAAGGTATGTGCTCCGGCGCTCAGGTTGCTATAAGCACGTGGTGAAGCACAGGCCACAAACACCGCCCCGTCCAATGAACATTCAAAGGTCACACCTGTTTCGTTGGCTGCAAAGGTGAAGGTGGCGCTGGTGCTGGGTGTGGAAGCGGCAGGCCCGTCGGTGATGGTTGTTACTGGCGGTGTGGTATCCGGCGGCGGCAGCACCGTCCAGGCGTAGTGCGCTGGCATGGGGTCAACATTACCCACCCCGTCAATCGCCCGCACGTCAAAGGTATGGTCGCCAACAGCCAGACCGCTGTAAGACTTTGGCGAAACGCAGACGGCATAGGTCGCATCATCCAACGAACACTCGAAAGTAACGCCTGGCTCATCAGCCGAGAAGAGGAAGCTGGCCGTGGTGTCAGTGGTGCTGGCCGGCGGCGCGGCGTCAATCTGGGTGTGTGGCGGCATGGTATCCGGCGGTTCGATGACCGTCCAGCTATATTCAGCCGGTGTTGTGTCTACGTTGCCCGCCAGGTCGGTGGCCCGCACGGCGAAGGTGTGCGCCCCCAACGCCAGACCGCTATAGGGAGCAGGCGATGTGCAAGCTGTGAAGGACGCACCGTTCAGCGAGCAGGCAAAGGTAGCATCCTCGTTAGCCGAGAATACGAAGCTGGCGCTCGTTTCCGATGTACTGGCCTCCGGCCCGGACGTGATCATGGTTTCCGGCGCCTCTGTATCACCCGGCGGCGGTTCATCAATCGTCCAGGCATAACTGGCCGGGGTTGGGTCTACGTTGCCTGCCAGGTCGGTGGCCCGCACGGCGAAGGTATGAGAACCCCGGCTTAGATTTGTGAACGTTAGCGGCGAAACGCATGCCTCGAATTCCGCGCCATCTAGCGAACACTCGAAGGTGGCCGGTTCGTTGGCAGAGAAGGTGAACTGCGCCTCCGTCGCCAGGGTTGGTGATGCCGGGCCTTCGGCGATGGAAGTTTCCGGCGCGGTTGTGTCTGGCGGCGCCTGCACCGTCCAGGTGTAGCTGGCGGGTGTCGGGTCGGTATGGCCGTCTGTATCAGTCGCCCGCACACTGAAGGTGTGGGTCCCCAAAGCCAGCCCAGTGTAGGCGACCGGCGAACTACAGGCTGCCCAGGCGTCACCGGTCAGGGCACACTCAAAGGTAGAGCCGGGTTTGTCCGACGAGAAGGCGAAGGTCGCGTCTGTGGCCTCGGTCGTCGCTGCCGGCCCACTGTCAACGGCCGTTTCCGGCGGCGCTACAATCATCCAGGTGTGGATGGCCGGGGTCGCGTCGGTGTTGCCGGCGGCATCGGTGGCCCGCACCTGGAAGGTGTGGCCGCCCAATGCCAGGTCAGTCCGTTCCCGCGGCGAAGCACAGGCCGTCCACGGCGCGCCATCCAGCGAACACTCGAAGGTAGAACCTTCCTCATCCGCCGAGAAGGTGAAGGTGGCGCTGCTGCTAATGGAGGACAGAGCCGGGCCACTATCCAGGTTCGTCTGCGGCGCTGTGGTGTCCGGCGTTGGTTCCACCGTCCAGTTGTAGGTGGCGGGCGTCGGGTCAATCAGGCCAGACAGGTCTATGGCCCGCACGGCAAAGGTGTGATTACCCACCGCCAGGTCATTGTAGGCTTTGGGTGAATCACAGTCAGCGAAGGGCACGCCGTTCAGCGAACATTCGAAGGTGATCACCGGCTCATCCGCCACAAAGGCGAAGCTGGCGCTGGTGGCCATGGTGGTGATCTCCGGCCCGGACTCAACGGTGGTTTGCGGCGGGATGATGTCCTGACCGCTGCCGCCACCGGCGACGTAGGTGATCACCAACTGCGGTACATTCTCGTTTTTCTCTTTGGCGTGGAACTGCTGCTCGAAGCCGTTACCGGTTTCGTTGGCGTCACGGATAAGGAAGCCGTAGTTTTGGCCGCTCGTCATCATGGCCTGTACCTGGGCGGCCACATCCCATTCACGCCAGCCCTGGCCGGAGGAGGTGGTAGCCGCCGTGCCGGCCGTGCCGGGCTGGTTGTTCCAGGTGACGCCATTTTCCGTCCAGTTGCCGGTGAGACGCAGCGCTTGCAAGGTACGGCCGTTGACTGCCGAGGGGGCAAACATGCGCAGCGTCGCCGTCTGAATCTGGCAGCCTGGCGGTGGGCTGGTGGGCAGGTTAAAGCGCACCAGGATGCGGTTATTATTGCTGGGGCTTTTGGCTTGCAGTTTCATTACCGAATCCGTGCCCTTGTTGGAAGTGGGGCTGCCCTGGTCAACCCAGGCGTCTATGCTGATGGCAAAGACTACCGGCGCGCCGCAGTCTACAGGCGCCAGAATTGTCCAGATGTGCCCGGCGGGGACCGGTTCCACATTGCCTTCGGCGTCGGTGGCCCGCACCCGGAACTCGTGAGCGCCCAGCGCCAGGTTGGTGTAAGAAGCCGGCGAGGTGCAGGCGGTGAAGGGCGCGCCGTCCAGCGAGCATTGGAAAGTGGAGCCAGCTTTATCGGCCGTGAAGGTAAAGGAAGCGGTGGTAGCCGTGCTGGGGTTGGCCGGGGCAGTCTGGATGGTCGTTTCCGGCGGTGTGGGCGGGGCCACGGCGGCGATGGCAAACGGTGACAGACTGCTCACCTGACCACACACCTGACCGGCGCTGTTAGAGGTGGTTACATCTACCCAGACGCCGCCTTCGTAGTGCAGCAACTGCACCGGTTCCGGCAGTGAGCCGGGAGTGTAGTTCAGGCAGACGACGACGGGCCCGGAGAAGGTCGCGGTCGTGCTGATGTCATAGAACAGCGCGCCCACTTGCAGGTAGCCTTCCGGCAGCGCCGGTGGGCTGGCATCCACCGTCAGGGTGGTGTTACCGGCCACGCTGACCGAGCTAAAGGTCACTGCGGCGCTGGCGCTGCTGTCTGACGTGGTCAGAGCAACATCTACGTCACTGCCGACCGGGGTGTTGGTCGTCGTCGGCACATTGCAGAGGATACCTAGGCATTGCGCCGCAAAGCCATTGCCGGTAGCCGTGTTGCCGCCGCCATTGATTGTGCCGGCCGCCGCCAGGATGCCCCACTGCCCATTGTTGTTGGCTGTGTTGTTTTGCAGCGTGTGGCCCGGCTCGGCGACGTAAATGCCGTGCGCCGTATTGTTGTCGGCCGTATTGCCATCATACAGGTTGCCGGGGGCTGGGTTGCCCAGGGCGTCCAGCGCCGGGGCTTCGTCAGAGATGCCGTTGGCCGCGTTGCTGTTGGCGGTGTTGCCCACCACTTGATTTTGCAGCGACGCGCCGCCAATCCAGATGCCGGTGGCCGTGTTATTGCTGGCGTCGTTGCCTTCAATCAGGTTGCCGTTGGAGTCTTCCAGTTCGATGCCGAAGGGGTTGAAGCGGAAGTCGTTGTCGCGGATGATGTTGAGGTAAGCGTGGTTGAGGCCAATGCCCGCGTCCGCGCTGTAGTGGGCCACGTTGCCGGTGATCAGGTTGGCTTCCGAATCTTCGATGACGATCCCGGCGTCGCCGGCAAAGCTCATCTGGTTGCCTTCCGCCCGGTTGTTGTTGGAGCCTTGAATGAGGAGGATGCCGCCGTCGCCCGCATTGTGGATGATGTTGCCGGTAATGACGTTGTGGCCGGAGCCTTCCAGCACAATCCCGCCATCGCTGCCCAGCAGCGGGTTGTAGGTTATGCCATTAACCGTGTTGGCCGCGATGCGATTGCTGTGCGAGTTTTCCAGGATGACAGCCATTCCCAAGTTGCCGTCCAGCAGGTTATTACGCAGCAGGTTGAGGTCGGCGTTTAGCAGCCAGATGCCTTCTTCGTTGCCGTTCAAGTTGCTGTTGCGGATCAATGAGTGGGTGGTGTCGGCCAACACAGCCCCGGCAATGGAGTTGGTTTGCAGTGTGACGCCGTGGATGGTGTTACCGGTGGTTCCGGCCATATGCAGAATGCCGTAACCGAATTCCTGCACCGTGCCGCCGTAGATGACCACGTTGGCGAAGCCGATGTTAGTGATGCCGGCGGGCAGGCCGCTGCTCTGGCCGGAAGCGATGTAGTTGAGGCCGTCAATGGTCTGGCCGTTTAAGTCTACGGCGATGTTGGCGGCGCCGATGTACAGGCCACCGGACGGGCAGTTGCTCAGGCTGTTTAGCAGTTGCACGCTGTAATTAAGCACCTGGCCGCAAGTCACCGTTGTCGGTACAGGCTGCGGTACGATGGTCCAGACGTAGACCGAAGGCTGCGGATCACCCGCGCCGGCCCGCACACTGAAGACGTGTTCGCCAACAGTCAGACTGGTGTAGGTGAGCGGCGAGTCACAGGCAGTGAACGGCGCGCCGTCCAGCGAGCATTCCAGCGACGCGCCGGGGTCGTTCGCCGAGAAGGCAAAGGTGGCGCTGGTGCTGATGGTCGCCGGGTCTGGCGCGGCGTCAATGTTCGTCAACGCGCCCGTTTGCGGCTCGGGGCCGGTGGGCAGGACGACGGTCCAGGCATGGCTGGCCGGGGTCTCGTCCACGTTGCCCGCCAGGTCCACGGCCCGCACTTCAAAGAGGTGGGCGCCCAGACCCAGGCCGGTGTAGGTGAATGGGCTGGCGCAGTCGGCCCAGGCGTTGGGGTCGCTGCTGTCCAGGCGGCATTGGAATTCCAACTCGCCCGGCAGCGTTTCATTGTCGCTACCGGTGAAGACGAAGGTGGCCACGCTGCTGGCGCTGGGATCGGCCGGGCCGACAACCACGCTGGTATCCGGCGCTTCCGTGTCCGGCGGCGGCGGCCCCAGCAAGACCCAGATCCAGCTATCCGGCGCGCCGACGTTACCCGCCAGGTCTATGGCCCGCACTTCCAATGTATACTCGCCCGGTGCGCTGATCTGTTCTTCGTGGGGTGATTGACATTCGGTAAACGGCTCGCCGTTCAACGAACATTCAAACGTTGGATAGGGATCGTTGGCCGTGAAGGTGAAGAACACGTTCGCGTCTAGTGTGGTGGCCGGGGGGCCGGTCAGGATGGTCGTTGCTGGCGCAATGGTATCGCCCAGGAACTCGAATTCCAGGAAGGCAGGCGTTGGGTCTATGTTGTCTTCGGCGTCCATCGCCCGGACGTAGAATGTGTGCCAGCCGATGGCCAACGGTTCCGGGAAATCGGGGTTGGGGTAGGTCCAGGGGCTGGTGCATACGCTAAACCCGGCGTCGGTGGGGTCGTTCAGGCTGCACTCGAACAGGAGTGCGGCCGGGGAGGTCACATCGTCCAGACCAGTGAAGGTGAACGTTACCGAGCCGCTGGGATCGGCCGGCCCGCCGGTGATCGTGGTATCGGGCGGTACGATGTCCAGGCCGGGGATGATCTCCCAGTTATATTCAGTTGGCTCAAGCTGGGTGCGCCCTTCGAGGTCCTCGCCGTAGACGCGGAAGAGATGCTCACCGATGGCCAGGCCGGTGTAGGTGATGCCGGAGTCGCATACTTCGAACGGTTCCAAGTCCAGCGAGCAGTAGAAGGTGGTGTCTGGCAGATTAGACACGAAGTCGAAGGTGGCGAAGGTCTCTTCCGTCTCGCCGCCCATGGCCGGTTCGCCTGGCTCTTCGGGCGCAATGTAGGCGGGACCAGAGGTGATGGTGACGATGAGGCCGGCGATGTTCCAGGTGTAGGTGGCCGGGGTGGGGTCTACCAATCCTTCGATGTCAATGGCCCGCACGGCAAAAGTATGCTGCCCGACTTCAAACTCTTCAAACTCGAAGATGAAGACGCCGGTAGAGACCGGAACTTCCGGGCTTTCAAAACCGCAAGGGGCGAAGGGGGAGCCGTCCAACGAACATTCAAAGGTCACGTCTGGCTCGTTGGAATAGAAGGTGAAGAAGCCCTCGAAGAACGGCGATTCCAATGGCGGGACGCGATCCAGGAAGGTGTCGGGCGCTACGCCAATGGGCAGAGAGGTATACAGCCAGGTATAGGTGGCTGGGGTGGGGTCTATGTTGCCCTGGCTGTCAATGGCCCGTACTTCAAAGGTGTGTTCACCTTCGCTGAGGTTGGTGTAGAACCAGGGATTCTCGCACTGCTCCCAGGCCAGTTCATCGCTGCTGTCCAGGCGGCATTCAAAGTCTAAGGCCCACGGGTCGTCTATATCGTCCACACCTGTGAAGGTGAAGATAGCGGTACTGCTGTTGGTCGGGTTGTCCGGCTTCATGACGATGATGGTGTCCGGCTGACCAAACCAGGTGCCGATTTCGCAGACGACGTTGAAGCATTGGGCCGGTTCGTCGTTGCCCAGGGCGCGGTTGCCGCTGCCGTCCATGCCGGTGACAGAGGCGTAGATGCCCCAGCCGCCGTTGAGGTCGGCTGTGTTGTTGGCGATGGTGTGGCCGCCGCCGTTGACGGAGATGCCGTCGCCGCCGTTGCTGCTGACCAGGTTGCCTTCAATCAGGTTGCCCTGCCCGGCCGGAGCGACGTTGGCAATGTAGATGCCTTCGCCGCTGTTGCCGATGACGGTGTTGGCGACGATCTCGTTGTTGTAGGAGTCTGCTTCCACTTCGATGCCGCTGCCACCGACACCGCTGGCGAAGTTGGCCTCAATGCGGTTGCCGCTGGAGCTGACCAATTCAATGCCGCCGGAGTTGAAGCGGACATCGTTGCCTTTCAGCAGATTGTTGTTGGACAATTCCAGGGCAATGCCGCCGCCGCCATTGTTGTGGGCGGTGTTGTTGATCAACTCGTTGCCATCGGATTCGGAGAGGCTGATGGCGCTGGAACCGCTATCCAGAATGGTGTTGCCTTCGACGCGGTTGTTGTTGGAAGCCAGAATCATGTTGACGCCGCCATCGCTGCTGGCGACGAAGGTATTGCCGATGATCAGGTTGTTGCTGGCCCCTTCCAGGTTTACACCCGCGCCGCTGGAGCCGGTGGCCTGGTTGGCTTCGACCCGGTTGCCGCTGACTGCAAACAGGTAAACGGCGTCGCCGGGGTTGTCTAGCATGAAGTTGCTGTAAATCCAGGCCCCGGTGGTGCCGGCGCTCAGTTCAACGCCCATGGTGTTGCCGGTGATGGTGTTGTTGCGCACGGTGACGTTGGTCGTGCCGAGAAGCTGGACGGCCCCGTCTTGATTATCAAACAGGGTCAGGAGGGAGACAACGTTGTTTTCCGTGCCGGGGTTCAACTGCACGCCGTAGTCGAAGCTGCTAATGGCGCCGTTGGTGATGACGACATTGTCGAAACCATCGTTGCGCACGCCGATGCCCAGACCGGTACCGTCAATGGTACGGCCGTTCAAGTCCAACGTGATCCCATGCGCCCCAATAATCAGGCCATCGCCCAGGCAGTCCAATAGGTCGTTGGTCAGCAAGGTGCTTTGGGTGATGATCTGGCCGCAACTGACCGCCGCCGGAACCGGTGTACTGGTGATAAACCAGTTGTGGGTGGCCGGGGTTGTGTCCGGCAGGTTGTCGCTGTCAATGGCGTACACTTCAAAGCTGTGCGCGCCGGGCGGCAGGCCAAAGTAGCTCTGCGGCGAGGCGCAGCTTGTAAACGGCGCCCCATCCAGCGAACATTCAAAGGTGACGCCCGGCTCGTTGGCCGTGAAGACAAAGGTGGCCGAGGTGCTGGTGGTAGCCACGTCCGGCCCGGAAACAAGGGTCGTTTCCGGCGGCACGCCCGGCGGCAGGGCTTCGATGGTCCAGGTGTAGCTGGCCGGGGACGGGTCTACGTTGCCGGACCAGTCACGGGCGCGGACTTCAAAGGTATGGGCGCCCAGACTGAGGCCGGTGTAGGTGGCCGGGCTGGTGCAGGCCGTCCACTCTGCGCCATCGAGACGGCACTGGAAGGTAACGGCCGTGGCGTTGTCAAACCCCACAAAGTCAAAGGTCGCCGTGTCGAAGAAGGTCGGGTTGGGCGGGCCAGAGCTGATGAGCGTCTGTGGCGGGATACTGTCCTGCACCAGCGGCGGGCCGCCGTCGCAGCGCACGTTGTAACACTGCTCTGGTTCAGCGTTGCCCGTCGCCAGGTTGCCGCCGCCATCAATGTTGATACCCTCGGCGCTGCCTTCGGCCGAGTAGATGCCCCAACCATCGTTGTTGTTAGCCTGGTTGCCGATGATGATATGGCCGACGCCCTGCACGGCGATGCCGTCACCGCCGTTGCCATTGGCCTGGTTGCGGTCAATGTAATTGCCATATCCTGGCGGCGACGAGCCTTCGATAGCAATACCGCCGGCGTCGTTGTTGTTGACGATATTCAGCACAATCACATTATTATAGGAAAAGTCACCCATTTCGATGCCCAGACCGCCAGAACTGGCGTTGTTGGCCTCAATATGGTTGTTGGAAGAGCCGGAGATTTCAATACCGCCCGCGTTAAAGCGGATGTCGTTGTTGTAGACCAGGTTGAATTGGGCGTCGTCCAGGGCAATGGCGTTGTCGTTCATCTCGCGGATGGTGTTGCCGACGATTTCGTTACCAATCGAATGACTGATAATCACCCCAGAGTCGCCGCTCTCGGCGATATAGTTGCCCTCAATGCGGTTGTAATTTGAGCCATCCACTACATCCAACCCACCATCGGGATTGTCCATGATGGTGTTGCCCAACAAGATGTTGTGGCTGGAGCCTTCCATGATGAAGGCCGCGTCGCTAGAACCGACGACGAAGTTGTCCTCCAGATGGTTGTAGTCGGAGGCGGACATGTGCAGGCCGAAGTCCATGTTGGCGGCGATCAGGTTACCCAGCAAGGTGCTGCCCGCGCTGTCAATCAACTCAAAACCGGCCCCGTTGCCTACCAGTTCGTTGTAACGGATGATATTGCCGTTCAGGCCATCGTCGGCATCTTGCAGCAGAATCCCGGCTTCCAGGTTGATGGTGATGATCGTCTCTTCGACGATGTTGAAGGCGGTACCAGGGTTGAGCAACACGCCATAGCTGAAGCCGTTGATAGTGCCGTTGCGCACGGTGACGTAGTTGAAGCCGTCGTTGAGGATACCGGCACCCAGCCCTGTGCCGGACAGGGTGTAACCGCCAAGATCAATGGTGATGCCTTCGGCGCCAATGATCAGGCCGTCTTCGAGACAGCCGGTCAGGTCATCGGTAAGCAGGATGCTTTCGGTGATAACCTGGCCGCAGTTTGCCGTACCGGGAATGGGCGGGGGGGTGATAGTCCAGGTGTAGGAGGCTTCGGAGTCATCATCACCATCACCGTTGCCAGCCAGGTCGGTGGCGCGCACGATGAAGGTGTGCGGGCCGACGCCCAGGCCGGTGTAGGTGATGGGGCTGTCACAGGCGGTAAACGGTTCGCCGTCCAGGGAACAGGTAAACGTTGCTTCTTCGTTGGCGATGAAGCTGAAGGTGGCGCTGGTGTTCACCGTCATCAGGTCTGGCTTGGAGGTGATGGTGACAATGGGCGCGTCGAAGTCGGGCGGCGGCGGTTCGATGGTCCAGGTGTAGCTGGCGGGGGTGGGGTCGGTGTTGCCTTGCAGATCAGTCGCCCGCACCTCGAAGGTGTGCGCACCCAGGCCCAGGCCGGTGTAGGTGATGGGGCTGGTGCAGGCGGAGTAGCCGCCGTTGTCTAGTTGGCACTGGTAGGTCAGGTAGGGGCCGGGGGTACTGTTATCGCTGCCGCTGAAGCTGAAGACAGCGGCCGTCTGGTAGGTAGGATCGGCCGGTTTGGCGAAGATAGTGGTGTTGGGCGGGGTGCTGTCGGCGCCGGGAGGGGCGGCAACCACTGTCCAGGTATAGGTGGCGGGCGTCAGGTCTATATTGTCGTTGAAGTCAATAGCCCGCACCTCAAAGGTATGTTCACCGGCGGTCATATATTGGAAGACGGCCGGGCTTTCGCACTCAATCCAGTTGTCCACGTCGGGCGGCTCGATGGGTTCGCCCGGTTCAGGCGGTTCCGGTGCGGGGTCGGGCGGCGCATCCATGCGGCACTCGAAGCGCAGGGCGGTGGGCGGCGAGATGTTGTCTGTGCCGGTGAAGGTGAAGACGGCCGCTTCCATTGTGCTGCTGCCGTTGGGTGGGGTGGTTAGCAGGATGGTGTCTGGCGCGGTCAGGTCGGCGCTGCTGGGGGGAACGGCCGTTCCCGGCGTACACACCACACCCGTACACTGCGCCGCCATGCCATTGCCGCTGGCGGTATTGCCGCCGCCATCAATGTTGCCGGCATCGGCTTCAATGCCCCAGACGATATTGTTGTAAGCGGCGTTGTTGGCAATGACGTGGCCGAAGCCGTAAACGGCGATACCGCTATCCTTGTTGTCGTTGGTCGTGTTGCCCTCAATCAGGCTGCTGCCTTCTTCCGCTTCCAGGACAATGCCGGTGGCCTGGGTGTTGTTGGCGATGTTGTTGACCAGTTCATTGTCCTCGCCGCCTTCAACCACCATGCCATCGGCGGTGGAGTAAGAAGCGTCGTTACCTTCGATGCGGTTGTGACTGGATGAGCCGCCCAACTCGATACCGCCGGGGTTAAAGCGCACGTCATTGCCTTGAATCAGGTTGTGGTGGGCGCTGCTCAGGCCGATGGCTGCGCCACCCGACAAATGCAGGGTGTTACCAATTACCTGGTTGTGGTCTGAGTCATCCAGCCCGATGCTGGCGTCGCTAGCACGGGCAGCACTATTGCCCTGGATCAAGTTGCGGTGGGAGCCTTCGCGCAGCATGATGCCGGAGTCGCCGGTGTCTGACATCGTATTATTGAGGATGAAGTTATCGCTGGAGGATTCCAACTCGATGCCACCATCGCTGTCTAGCAGGGGGTTGTTGGTGAGGCCACTGATGAAGTTGCCTTCGATGCGGTGGCCGCTGGAATCGTACAGGTAGATGGCCAGGTTGCCGTTGCCGAGGAACTGGTTATTTTCAATGACGCTGTTCTCGGATTGGCTGGTGATGACCAGACCAAAGCCATTGTGTTGGAAGACGTTGTTGCGCACGGTGTTACCATGACGGCCGTTGTCCGCGTCAAACAGTTCCACGCCGGCGTTGATATTGCTGATGAAATTCATGTTCTCAACGACGTGGTGGGTGGCCCCGGCCATCAAGCGCACGCCGTAGCCGTAGTTCTTCACCGTACCGTTGCGGATGATGACGTTGTCGTTACCGACGCTGCGGATACCGGCCAGCAGGCCATCTTCCTCGCCCGGCTCAATGGGCAGACCGCTGGCGATGGTGTGGCCGTTCAGGTCCAGGACGATGTTGGACGCGCCGATGATCAGCCCTTCGCCGAAGCAGTTGAGCAGGTCATTGGCGACCAGTGTGCTTTCGTAAATCGTCTGGCCGCAGAAGACGAATTCTGGCGTGGTGGGTTCTGGCGGCGGCGGGGGCGGCGGCAGGCCCGCGTCCTCAAAACGCAGCACCAGTTGCGGCGGCGTAGCTGGCAGATTCAAAGATTCACGGCTGATGTAGGCTTGCCCACCACCGGTTGGGTCTTCTTCGTTGGCGTCGCGGATGAGCCAGCCGTAGTTGGGGGCGCCGCTGATCATCGCCGCCACATGGTCGGTGACGTTCCACTCACGGTAGCCGCCACCGGAGGTGGTGACGGACGGGGCGCCGCTGGTAGCCGGCTGGTTGTTCCAGGTCACCTGGCTTTGCAGCCAGGGGGCGGTAATGGGCAGAGCCTCTAAGTCTCGGCCAGGGTCGCCATCGCCGAAGAGGCGCAGGGTGGCCGATTCCAGGTTGCAATCCGGCAGACCGGCCGGCAGCTCAAAGCGCAGCATACTGCGGGCATTGGCCCCTGGCGTGGCGGAGCGCACCAGCAGATTAACCGAAATACCGAAGTTGGTCAGGGGCAGCGCCTCGTCTACATGGCTGTCGGCGGCCGCGTAGAGGGTGATATTGGCTTCGTTGCAGTTGTTGGGCGTACCGACCGTCCAGGTGTAGGTGGCCGGGGTCGGGTCTATATTGTCCCACCTGTCCGCAGCGCGCACCTGGAAGGTATGCTGGCCGGGCGTCAGGTTAGAGAAAACGGCGATACCGGCGCATTCCAGCCACAAATTCGGGTCGTTGCTGTCCAGACGGCATTCAAACTCCAGGAAGCGTTCCGGGGTTAGATTATCAATGCCGCTGAACGTAAAGACAACATTGCTGCCGCTGGGATTGGGCGGCGTCTCCAGGAAGAAGGTGTCGGGTGGCATTACATCCACTTCCATCTCAAAATCATGGACGGCCGCATCGTCATCCACATTGCCGGCGCGGTCAATCGCCCGCACTTCAAAGCGGAAGATACCCTCTTCAATGTACGGAACCACCCAGGGGCTGCTGCACGAAACAAAATCGAATTCGGGCGGCAGCGGTTGGGTGGGATCAGGAATTTCGGGTGGTTCAGTGGGATCGAATTCCATCAGACGGCACTCGAAGAGCAAATCTTCCGGGGCCGTCACGTCGTCAATGCCGGTGAAGAGGAAGATGGAAGTAGCTTCGGTATCGTCCAACGGTCCGGCGATGAAGAAGGTGTCGGGCGGGGTGGTGTCGGGCGGGGGGAAGGGGCCTTCATATTCGTAAGCGCCGCTGTCGCATTTGTCGTTTTGCGGCCGCGTCACGCCACGGGCATCGGTCATCGGGCAGCCGCCGACGCCGCCATCAATGGCAAAGCTGTCAGGCTGCAAAGCCATCGTCATAGCAAAACCGCCGTTAAAGGCTACGGCGTCCAGCCTGGGATTAGCGTTGTGCCGGTCGCGGGGGCCGCTGAAACCGCAAGATGTCCCGCCATCCATGTTGCCGCCCAAAGAACCGAGGGCGAAGTTACAGTCTGTGCCGCCAATGTTGCCAGCGACAATGGTGTTTTGGAAGATAACGGATGTGCTGGGATAAACGGGAAAGTTGAGATTGGTGCCTTCATCGGCCACGCCGCTGCCCGTCGGGGCGGTATTGAAGGCCAGGGTGCTGTTGATAACGTGAACGTCGGCGTCGGCGTCAATATAGAGGGCGCCGCCGCGTATCTGGGCCACGTTACCGGAGATGGTGACGTTTTCATACACCGCTCCGGCGTCGCCCAGGCTGTAAATGCCGCCACCCAGTCCGGTATCGTCAGACAGGCCAGCAATGGCCCGGTTGTCCCAGAAGGTGGTGCGCGAGACGTAGATTGTGCCATCGGCGTCGTTGGACATACCGCCGCCGTTTTCAGCCTGGTTGCCGTAGATGTTGCTATCTTCCAGAGTGAAAGTGCCGCCGCCCTGATTGATCAGACCACCGCCGTCGTGGGTGGCCTGGTTGTGGTGAATGGTCAGGCGCGACAAGACGATGTGCGAGCCATCGTGGTTGATGCCGCCGCCTGTTTCGGCATGGTTATAGCTGACGGTGCTGTCGCTGATGGTGATGAAACCGAAGGAGGCAAAAGTGATGCCGCCGCCTTCACCGACAGCGTTGTTGTGGGAGAAGGTAGAGCCAGTGATGTTGACCGAGCCGCTGCCGTCGGTATAAAGGCCGCCGCCATTGCCTTCACCGGCAATCGGGTCGCCGACAGAGTTATAGGTGAAGGTGGAGTCGGTGATGTTTAACGGCCGTTCCGAATGACTGTAAACACCGCCGCCATCGCCATGCGCCTGGTTGCCGGTGAAGGTGCTGCGGGTGATGGTGAAGCTGGTTCTGCCATCGTTAGCCACACCACCGCCGTAATCCCCGGCGCTGTTGTCGCTAACGGTGACGTCGGTGAGGGTGAGCGTGCCTTCATGGGTGTTGTAGACACCGCCGCCGCTGTCGGCGCTGTTGCCGCTGATGGTGCTGTTGCTGATTTCCACGCGGCTGGGGATGTTCAGCGGGCTGAGTTCCCCGGCGTTGTAGAGGCCACCACCGCTGCGGGCGCTGTTGCCGGAGATGGTGCTGTTGGTGATGATGAGACGGCCGTTGGTCGCATACACGCCGCCGCCTTCCATCACCGTGGTATTGTTACTAACAACCACGTTCTCCAGCCGCAGCGTGCCCGGCGATTCGGTGAAAATGCCGCCGCCGTCCTCAAAGCTGACGCCGTGGCGCACCGTCAGGTTAGACAGCGTTACGTTTCCGGCAATCTCATGGATGTGCAAAACGCGGTCCAGGCCGCTGGCATCAATGATCGTCTCTGCGCTGCCCGCGCCGACGATGGTCAGCGGGCCGGTAATGTCCAGATCGCCGCTGGCCGAATCATCACCGCTGCCTGGGGGAATGGTGAGGGTATAGGTTCCGGCAGCCAACTGAATGGTGTCTGCGCCGGAAGAGGCGTTGGCTTCCTGGATGGCTGCGCGCAGGGTACAAGTACCGGCGCTGGTCTGGCAGACGCCATTGCCGGGGTTGGTATCCACCCCGTCGGCAAAGTCGTTGACGGTAAAGGTGGCGGCTACGGCCGTGGAGGCAGGAATTAACCCGGCCACTACCAGGAGCGCCAGCAGGACAAGAACAACTCTTCCTTTTTTGGTGTAAAAAATTCGTAGACTTTTCATTTCTATAACCCTCCGAATCTGGTTAATTCCTGAACTTCAGGCTAATCAAGACATTAAACTGTTTCATTTGGACACATTTTTTCAGCCACACTATGGGCGGCGAATTCTTCAATCAGGTTGACTAAATCGGCGGACTGGGTGAGGGAGATGGAGAATTTGTCGTAGACGTGAACCAGGTTTTGGTCGGAGTTGACGAGGATGACCCGGACACGGCCGTTGTGCAGTAACCGGCTGAGTAAGGCGTGCAGGCTATCGCCAATGACGTTTGTTTCCAGTACCACGACATCGGGTTGCATTTGATCCATTCCCTGTAATAAACCGGCAAAATTGGTGTGTTTCATGCGCTGCACCTGCACCATGGGGAGGTGGGAGAGCAGGTTTTCCACCACGTCTCCCAACAGTAGATTGATAACCACCAGCAAAGTACACACAGTTTCCCGATCACAGTTGGCAAAACCATCGCGACGACGCCGGGATTGGCGGCGCCAACACGCGGTTAGCCTGGTTAGGCATTATGTAATAGGGTAGTTGGAGAAGAGGGTGGGTGGCTACGGCCGTTGCCCCGTACCTGGTACCAATTTTTGTACCCATTTTGGTGGGCCAACCCGGTACTTTTTGGTACTTTGGTACTACAAGCATATAAAAAATCCGCAATTGAATTGCGGATTTTGCGAAGTGGCGCGATTTGGAAAATCGCGTTACGTCCAGTTTAGATGTTGTAGCGGCGGGCGAATTCGGCGGCTTCGTGCCGGTTGCGCAGGTTGAGTTGGTCGAGGATGCGGCTGACGTGGTTTTTGACGGTCTGTTCACTGAGGACCAGGCAGTCGGCAATCTGGCTGTTGCTGGCGCCGTGGCGCAGTTCACGCAATATCTGGCGCTGGCGAGCCGTTAAACGGGACACGAGTTCCGGGGGGCTATCCTGGCGGACGGGTGTGCGCGAAAATTCTTGCATGATGTGGGCGGTCAGTTTGGGATGGATGGCCGGTTCGCCTCGTTCCAGCCCATGCAGATAGGCCACCAACTCCTGGATGGGGATGTTTTTGAGCAAATAGCCGCGCGCCCCATAACGGACAGCTTCAAAAAGGCGGTCGTCTTCTTCGTGGACGGTGAGGAAAACGATGTGGGTGGACGGCCGTTCCTTTAGAATCACCTCGGTCGCATCCAGCCCGGTACCATCCGGCAGCGAAAAATCCATCAGGATGACATCTGGTTGCAGCGCCCTGGCTTTTTCAATGGCCTCCCGCACGTTGTGCGCGCCGCCAACGACGCACATGCCTGGCTGGCTGTCGAGCAGTCGTGCCAACCCTTCGTGAAAAAGGACTTGATCATCAACAATGAGGATACGCATATTTGACATTTAGCCGCGCCACTTCCATCTGATATAAGCACATGAATAGAAAGGGTATAAAAAGCGTTAAATCAGGCTTACACAAAATGCTTGCAAACCGGCTTACGCATCTGGCGCCAATGGATTATTCGGGAATGCTCGCTGCATACCCATTGGCGTCGGTTACACGGGCGGCCAATTCCTGACCGGCGGTCAAGGGGTAATGCAAGCTGACTTTGGCGCCCTGGCCTGGCACGGCCGTGACCATCAGCCTGGCGTTTATCTCTTCGGCGCGCTGTGCCATGATGAGCAGGCCAAAGTGGCCGTGCGCCGCGCCATTTTGGGAATTAAACCCTACACCGTTATCACACAACTCTACCGTGACCGCATCTGCATCCCAAACAATGGCCAGATGCACGGCCGTTGCCTGCGCATGGCGCTGCACATTATGGAGCGCCTCCCGAAAAATAAACAGGATTTTGCGCTGGATGATGGGGGGCAGTTCTTGTGGCTGCCCTTCCAGGACGTAGTGCAGCCCCAGTTCAGCCTGCCTGGCTGTGCTTTTCGCCTGGTCCACCAGCGCCTCGGACAGGTTGATATTATTATCGGTTTGCATGATCAATACCGATTGGCGCACCTGTTCATAGGCTTCGTTTGTAATGTCACGCATCCGCTCCAAATCCTGGTGAAATATCGTGATGTCAGCCAGGCTGTCATCGGTAGACAGATTTGTCAATTTGAGCTGCAAATAGGCCAGCGATTGCCCCAGCGTGTCATGCAGATGGCGGGCGATGCGCTTGCGTTCGTCGCTGGCGGCGGCGGCCTGGATGTCTTCTACATTGGCGGCTACGGCCGTGCCCAATGCCAATACCATCACCGCTGCCGTCTGGTTCAAAATGCCAATCTGGTCGGCGGTCAGATTCTTACTGACAGGCAGGTAAAGATGGAGCAGGCCGACCACCACTTCGCCGCGAAACAGCGGCAGGCAGTAGCCATGTAACCCGGACTCCTCGGCCGGGTGGGGCGAGATAAAGGGATGTAGACCGCGCTGCGGCAGATGCAGCGCAGCGCCACAAAAGTCATAGGGAATGGTAGGGGGCAGAGGGAACGGCCGTTCGGGATGCACCGGCCAACGTTCGGCGACCATTTCCAGGGCCGCCTTACCCGTCACCGGCAAGAAAAGAACGGTCCCCAAGAGGGGGGCAAAGGATTCAGGAAAGGCCACAATCGTTTGATGGACGGCAGCTATGTCTTTTGCCTGACTTAGTTTTTGCTTAAGCTGCCGGGAGCGTTCCTGCTGTGAGGCAATGCTGTTGCGCTCGACCTGCACATTCAGCAGCCGGTTCAAGACAATAAACACAACCAGCGGATAAATAACGGCGAAGAAGATGATTTCGCGCAGCAGATGCATATCTACCGGCTCTTGTTCAATCAGGTTTTCCCATAGCTCAAACAGGAGCGCAAAACCAGCCAGGAAAACCAACAACAGCCAGCGGTATTCCAGAATAATATCCGTGACCTGCCCACGCAAATGCCGAACTTTGTTCATATTCCAGTAGTGTGCTGGCGATGAACAAAAAATACACAAGTTTGGGTGGCTGATCAGTATGGCGTAGCCGACTACGCCATACTGATCACCCGCCGGGGACAAAAGTGATGATGAGTTGTGGTGGGGTTTCGCCTTTTTCGCGGCTGTGGAACTGCTGTTCTGCGCCGCTGCCACTTTCGGTGGCATCGCGTATCAGAAAGCCATAGTTGCCATTGGTGAACATGGACTGCACCTGGGTCGTCACGTCCCACTGCCGGTAGCCGCTGCCGGAGGACGTGGTAGCCGCCGCGCCAGCCGTGCCCGGCTGGTTGTTCCAGGTGACACTCATTTCACTCCAATTGGTAGTGAGGCGGAGAGCTTGCAGGGTACGGCCGTTTTTCCAGGATGGGGAATAGAGGCGCAAAACGGCCGTTTCCACCATACACCCTGCCGGCATCGTTGGCAGCGGGAAGCTCACCAACGCCCGGAAATTATCGTTAGACTTCTGTGCCTTCACTTTCAAAATGGAGTCGCTGCCCTTGTTGTTGTGGGGGCTGTTTTGTTCAATCCAGGCGTCGGCATTGGCCACCAGCGTCACTGCCGGGCCACAGTCAACGGGGGCGGGTGGTGGCGGCTCAGGTGTGGGGGATGGCGGCGGCGGTTCAGGCGTGGCAGATGGTTCAGGCGTAGGAGATGGCGTTGGCGAGGGAGATGGTGTGGGGGATGGCACAGGTGTAGGCGGCGGGGCAGCGGTGCAGGTTATGTTGTAGCACTGCCCTGGCGTCACGTTGCCGGTAGCGATGTTCTCGCTGCCGCTGTTACCGGGTGCAGCATAAATGCCCCAATCCTGGTTGTCATTGGCAACATTGGCAATGAGTGTGTGTCCGGCTTTGGTGATGGCAATACCATGACTCTGGTTGCCAACGGCCGTGTTCCGCTCCAGCACATTACCTGCCTCACTCTGCTCCGGCAGCCATTCCGCCCCGACGTAGATACCGGCATCGCTGTTGTAGCTGGCGATATTTAGAAGAATCGTGTTGCCCAACGAATGGTCGCCTAATTCAATGCCAAATCCGGTTGTATAGCTGGTATTGTTGGCTTCAATCTGGTTGCCAGCACTGCTGCTTAGCTCGATTCCACCGGCATTGAAGCGTAAATCATTGCCCTGCAGAATGCAGTTATGGGCGTTGTTCAGAACGATACCGCTATCGCCCACCTGATGGATGGTATTGGCGAGCAATACGTTACCGTTCGAGTCGGCGATAAAGATACCGGCGTCACCACCTTCCATGACAACATTCCCCTCCAGCCGGTTTTGGTTGGAGGCTGCCAACAGCCCAATCGCCGTGTCGGCGCTGTGGGTAATGGTGTTGTGGAACAGGTTGTTGCTGCTGGCGGCTTCCAGCCACACGGCCGTGTTATTGGTCTCGGTGATGAGATTACCGACCACATCGTTGTTTTGGGCGCTGCTGAGAATAATGCCAACGGTGTTATTTACGGCCGTATTACCCTGAATCGTATTGGCATTGGCGTTGGCAACTTGAATGGCCGCCTCCTGGTTCCACCGCAAGGTCAGGCCGGTCACAGTGTTGCGTATTGTTTCGCTCAACAGCACACCATAATCAAACTCTTGCACCAGGCCATTGACAATGATGACGTCGGCAAAACCATTATTGCGAATGCCGCTGCCCAGGCCGGTGCCGTCCAGGGTACGGCCGTTCAGATCCACTGTAATGCCCGCCGCGCCAATGATCAACCCATCGCCAGGGCAGTCGGTAAGATCGTTGATCAGCACAATGCTCGTCGTTAAGACCTGCCCGCAGGTAGCGGCAGACAAGGGGGCGGTTGCCTGACCGAGGCTGTGACCAATATCGGCCAGGCCAGCCCCCAACAAGCCGTTGTAGTTGGGGTTTGCCCCCTGCAGTGGCTGCGCCGTGCCCCGGATGAGGGCCGACAATCCGGCCGATGATAGGGCCGGCTGCTGGCTGCGAATGAGGGCCGCCTGGCCGCTGATAAACGCCGCGGCCATGGAAGTGCCGCTCCACTGGGCGTAGCCGTCTACGGGGAAGGTGCTGGTGATGTTTTGGCCGGGCGCGGCAATATCTACCCATTCGCCATAGCTGGCAAAGGGGGATTTGACGGCGGTTGGGCCGACGGCAGTAACAGCCAGCACATTTTCGTCGGCGGCCGGATATTGTGTGCTATCGCTGCCCAGGTTGCCCGCCGCCGCTATCACCACAACACCGGCCTCTGTAATGGTTTCGATCACGTCTTCCAATAATTCCGACTCTTCGGGTGTGCCCAGGCTAAGATTGATGACTTGGGCGCCATTCTGCACGGCAAACTGAATCGCCTGCGCCAGAATAAAATCATTGCCACGGCCGTCTGAATCCAGCACCCGCACCGGCATAATCTGGGCTGCCGGGGCCACCAGGTTGATGATGCCGGCCACATGGGTGCCATGCCCGTATCCTTCGTCTATCAAACCGTCGCCGTCATCATCCAGGCCATTGGCCTCATCGGTTGGGTTGGCGTCATCGCCAATGAAGTCGTAGCGGACGGCCGTGAAAGAACCGGCCAGGCGGGGATGGTCAAGCTGGACGCCGGTATCCAGCACAGCCACAATTACCCCCTCACCCTGACTAACAGCATGCGCCTGGCCTAAATTAAGCAGTTCGGCGGCATATTGGTTCAGGTAAGGGTCGGCATCAAACCCACCCCAGGCCCATGTACCGCTGGGGTCGCCCTCCGGGATGCCGCCACTATAGTTAGGTTCGGCGTAAACCAGGCGGGGGTCCTGGCGCATGGTTTGCACCATGGTGCGCACCCGTTGACCGGGCGCTAACTGTAGCAGGTAAATCTCGGCGCTGCCCAGCAGTATCTCCAGCGTTGTGGTGCCGTAGGTGGCATTGATGGCTTCAATAGAGCCGCCATTGTCCGGGTCAACCCGGACGATAATCTGGTCGGCCACAAATTCGGTATCATCATCCGCGTGCAGAAGAGGCTGATGGACGGCCGTGACCAACAGACTCAAAGCAAAGACCACTACGCAAAGACCAATAAAAAAACCTTTATGTCTAAATGCCGTTTCCATTTGTCCCTCCAACATCTCTCCCAAACTGGCCCCTGAACGCCTCACCGCCGGCCAACGGCGATAAACGGCGCCCAAAAGTAGGGATGGGGATATTCAGCTTTGAGAGCCAGTTGCGATTCTCGCAGCGCTGTCGTAGGACTCGCCCCTTTCTGGCTTAATTGGGCATACCAGTTTGACATCATCCGGGCGGTGGTGTCATCCTGCGCCAGCCACAAACTGACGACAACGGTGGCTGCGCCGCTACCCAGGAAAGCGCGCAGCAGCCCCAATAACTCATCGCCGCCCGTCACCTGGCTGCGCCCAGATTCACAGGCGCTCAATGTGACCAACGCCTGGCGCAGCCGAAGTTGCATGGCGTCGCTGGCGGTCAGCCAGCCATCATGCAGCTTCAGCGCCGAAAACATGGGATTATCTGCCCGGAACAGACCGTGGCAGGCCAGGTGTAATAAATCGCAGTCGGCCGCTTCCGCCCGTAGCGCGGCCAGGGTGGCCTGCTCATCGAGCAACATCCGCGCCGGTGGCAGGTGGGCGGCGGCGCTTTCAATTTCTGTGGCGACGGCCGGTATGGATGGGTCAGACACACCCACGAGCAATGCATTTTGTACGGCCGTGGCCGGCGGCGCTGCCGCCGGCATGGCCGGGCGCTGCTGGCAGTGCCAGGCGATGGCGGCGCTGGGGGCGTAGGTAATATCAAAGCGGTCAATCAGATAACCCTGCCCATCAAATAAGGCCTGGAACGGGACCTGATGCAAACAGCCATGCGGGATAATGGTTAGTTTGTGAGGGGTGTTGCTGTCTACGGCCGTGTCCAGCCAATCGGCCAGGGGCGCAACCAAAGCCTGGTACAACGCCGCCAGTACCCGCCGCGCCGACAGTTCCAGTGCTGCCAGGTTATTCTGGCTAAAAGCCCATACTGCCCGCAAACGATCCAGCAAGCCATCCAACCGCCGCAACAAAGATTGCACTGCCGACGCCTGCCCAACCGGGCGCACCACCTGTAATGACTGCTGTTTGACAACAAAGGCGATGATTTCATCTTCTATTATATGGTAGGCCAACAGCGTCACATCGTCTGGGAGGCTGCTTTGCACTGTCGTCACGGGGAGGGGGGCCGCCCATAACTCGGCCGTGTCGCCGGTTGTCGCCAGCCGCAGTCGTAACTGGCTAATTCTGTTTTCCAGTTCAGCAGCGCGGGACTGAATGGTTTGCTGCTGGTCTTCTGGCCGCCCCTGGCTGCCCGGCCAATCCCGACCACCCCCGCCACTGTCCAGCATTTCGTTATAAATGGCGTTTAGATCGGCTTGCCAGGCCTGCAACTGCACCGCTTCGGGCGTCACGGTTTGTTCGCCGGCGTCGGTGGTGAGTACGCCGCTGATCAGGTCCAGCAGGGCGCGTGATTTGGCCTGTTCAGAGATGGCGAAGGCGTGGGTCACGTCGCCCGCTGCCAGATAAAGCTGCATCAGGTCATTGTAGGCGGTTGTTTTGTCATGCAAGAAGGCGGCGCGCAAGGTTTCCTGGGCCAGGGTGCCGCGCAGGCGCTCTATCTCCGCAATGGCCCCTTCCAGCAAAACCTGGGCTTCTTCGTGATGGCCCTGCAAAAGACACAAACGGCCGAGCCGCTGTTGCAGCCGGTAACGCAGGGGTGGCAGGTTGAGTGGTAAGGCGAGACGCCGCGCTGCAAACAGATGTATTTCCACCTGCGCCAGATCATCCTGAGCCAGGTCGGCCAGTTGCAGGTGGGCGTAGATGGCGGGAACGGGCCATTCGTGGCCGGTGACGAGGTTGAGAGCGTGGGTGGCGGTGGCTACGGCCGTTGTCCGCTGATTTCGCGCTGCCTGCACCGCCGCCTGTTCCAGCAGAATGGTCGCTAACAACGGCGTGGGCGCATCTGAGGTTGATTCCAACAGAGCGATGGCTTCGGTCAATACCCGTTCCGCCTCATCCAACTGCTTTTGCGCCAACAACGTGGCCCCCAATCCCCACAAGGCGCGGGCGCGATGATGCACCGTACCGGCTGCCTCTAATAGCTGAGCTGCTTCCTCAAAAGCAGCCTGGGCCTCCGGGTAGAGGTTGAGCGTCAGGTAGGCGGTGGCCGTGTCTAGCAGGAGGACATGCTGATCTACCAGCACATCGAGCGAGGTAAAGAGGCGACGCGCCTGTTCAAAGGTGGCCAGGCTTTGGCTGTAACGGCCTAACAACAGATGGGCGCTGCCGATGTTGCCCAGGCTTTGCGCCTGTAACATGGTCAGGCCGGCGGCGGCGCGAATGTCCAGGGCATTTTCCAGGGCAGCCAACGCTTCGCTGCCCCGCCCCATCTCCCACAGCAACACACCACGATTGTTGCTGATGTCGCTGGCCTGGGCAGTCATGCCCTGGCTGAGGTAGTAACTCTCGGCGGCATCATAGGCGGCCAATGCTTCGGCATAATACCCCGTCTGGCTGTAACACATGCCCATGTTTTGCTGGATGAGGGCGGCCAGGATGGCCAGTTCTGGCTGATCGGCGGCGTCAATTTCGGCTAGCGCCTTTTGCCCGGCGGCCAGCGCTTCCTGGTAACGGCCAGATTCACCCAGGACGTGCATGAGGCCGGCAGTGGTACGCAGCGCCGGTACGGTTTGCCCCAATGCCTGGTAGCCGCTGCGGGCGGCCATGATGAGTTCCAACGCCCGATCAAACTCGCCCGCCAGGGCGTGAGTTTGGGCCTGGATGTAGGCGGCGCGGGGGGCAATGGTCGCCAGGTCAAGCTGGTTGGCGACGGCCGTACAGAGGGCGGCTAACCGGCGCGCCTGCCCCGGGTTGCTGCGGACAAGGCTGGCGGCTTCATCCAGCAAACAGATGACGGCCGTCTCATGCCATAAGTGGGATTCTTGCAGGAAAGATAATTGTTGCGTTTGCGTGGGCAGCGCCAGCAACTTCTCTATCAGTACGGCATCAATCCCAATTTGCGGGCAATTGTCATTCATGCAGATAGGTGAAGGGAGCGGATGGTGATTTCAAACTGGTCACTGCGCAGAACCAGGTTATACGAACCAGCCGGTAAGGCGGCCAGTGTGAATTCACCTAAATCATCGGTAAACGTATGGTCGAACAATTGATTGTCGCGGAGGAGTTGCACACGGACGAGATCGGCATCTACCGTCTCGGCGGGCAGGAGTTGACCGAGCAAATCGAAACGTCTATCCCGGCTGCGTCGTTGAAGTGTACACACGACGGTGGCAGCATCGGCCGTGTAGATAAGTTGGCGCTGATCTTCGTAGGTGACGGCCGTGCGCACACCTACTGCCAATTGGGAGTGGCTATCAAAGGTGAGGGTGGCTATCAACGAGCGCCAAAGCGACGGACGGCGCGCCTGGGCGAAGGTTGTAAATCGTTTTTCTAGTTGGTCGGATACGGCCGTTGGTGGTTCCTGTAATGCTATCTGCTGGCTGGCCCGGTAAAAGGCGCGCAGCCATTCCACGTCAGCCTGTATGTTTGGGTCTGAGGTTGCCACCTGCGCGGCTACTTCCTGCGCCTCTTCCGGTGATAAACGCCCCTCTAACCAATCCATCAATTGCTCAAATTCTGGTGTGTTATTCGTCTTCATTTACACAAAGCTCCTTCATGCCCACAGGTTTACTAAAGGTATGGTGGGCTGGGAGGCAAAAAATACAATGGCGCCGGGCGTTCACTTATCGTTCACCCAAAATATGGCGCAAGCGCAGCAGGCAGCGGGCGCGCATAGGGCCGATGCTGCCTACCGCCAGCCCCATGCGATCAGCCACTTCACTGTAGGCTGGCTGCTGTGGATCAAAATAAAGGGCCAGCAGCAGTTCACGACAAGTGCGGTCTAATTGGGCCAGGCCATCGTCTAGCCAGTTTAGCAACTCCCATTTTTCTTGCTGGTGGCCGCTGGTTTCGTCCACTAACACCACCTGGTCTATGGCTTCGTTTTCCAGGTTTTCGCGGCGGCGGCGATTGAGCAGGTGCCAGGTGTTACGCCGGGCGACAGTCCCCAGCCAGCCTCCCAGGTGGCTATCCGCGTGTAAGTTATCCAGCCCCTCCAGGAACATTATAAAGGTGAGTTGGACAATCTCGGCGGCGTCCTCATGCCCCAGACCATACGTCAAGGCAATGGAAAAGATCAAGCGTTTGTACCGAGTGATCACATGGCCCCAGGCCTGCTCATCCCCACGCTGGCAGGCTTGAATTAGATCCCAATCAGACATTGCTTTCATAGTCAGGTATTGTTGAACTGAGTTTCCAAGAGCAAGTTTTTCTTTCTTGCGTTACAAACCATCTGGCGTCAAACCGGGAAACTGCGACGGGCGCTCTTTTTGTGTGGGGAGGAGGTTGTGATGTGGATAGACGGCCGTTGAATTAGCAGTACTCAGGTCATGGTCAAGCGCCTATTATAGACGGAAATTTTATGCAAGAACAGATAGAGATTAACCGGAACTACTTGTAGCGGGCCTTAAGATGGGCAACGGCCGTGGCATTGGGCTTGATGTCGGACAGGTGAAATTAGCTCAGTTTGCATCACGGCCGTACCAATTTCCCCAAAAGCCCCAGGTTTATGTATTTTTGGCGTGCTTTCCGTCTTTGTTCTTCTACAGACTCAAATGGAGGAGAAAGATGGTGACAACAACTTTAACCATGCAAACGATGACACCAAACCACCCTGGTTATGAGATGACAAAAAGAACAACCGCCCTGCTGGTTGCCAACCACTCTCTTTTTGGCGACTGTCTGGAAAAGTTGCTGGCCGACGACGAGCGGTTATGCCTACATCGCACCTTGCCGGGGCAATACCAGAAGCGGCTGCGGCAGATTTACCGGAATAGCCCGGTGGCGCTGCTGGTAGAAAAGGAGGCGTTTGGGGAAGATGTGACGGATTGGGCGAGACTGTTGGCGGGGTACGGCCGTTTGCAAATCCTAATCATCTCGTCAGAAAGCAACGAAATACAGGTCTATGGTAGCCACACCAGGACTGTCACTGGCGCGCCCGACCTGCTGAGGCTTGTCCATGCATTCACCTGTGTCGGCGGTTAAGGTAACGTGGTGAGGCGCAGGGATGGGGGAGTAACGGCCGTGAACCAGTTTCGCGGCTCTGTGGATTGACTGGCAACGACATTAATCAACGTAACCAGGCCAGCCGTGCTGGTCAGCCGGAGATGATTGGTTGGATGCGCCGATCCGTTTGCAAAAACGATTACATCATCACTTTCGGAAGAAACAACGATGATTTGCAGTCGGCCACATTTACCGGCATCTCTCATCATTTGAGAGGGATTATTTTCCAGCGATTCTTTTTCCACAACTGCCACCAGGGAGTCAGGCCATTCTACATACCGCAACATCTTACGGTACAGACCAGGGGTGGCGCGATGGACAAGCAGGTTGTCATTACCTCCCAGCAAATCTTCCAAAATATCACCGAGGAGTGAGCGGTTAGACACTATCAGGACGATGGTTTGTTTTTTCATGCAACTGCCTCAGTGCAAAAAGGGAGTGATCCTTTTGCCGGTAGACATTGTAACCCGGGCTGTTCATCCGGTTACCGGGTAATTGGTCATGTGGATTCACTTGCTCACAATATATCTACCAGGAATATAATCCAAAAACTGGCGAAAAGTTTCAGACACTAACAAATATCCGTACTGAACCGCGATTCTGATTCCGCCTCTACGCTTTCTGATTGGTAGGCGATCTGCACGGCCGTTGCCGTCACCACATCATACGCCTGCACCAGCCAGCGCCGGGCGTCTGGCATGAAATCGGGGTCGCCCAGCCGTTCCAGCAACGGGTAGGGGGCGTCGGGCAGCGCAATGTGGAAGGGGAGCTGCTCTACTTGCGACCCAATTTGCCAGAAGGTTGCCAGCGATTCGCTGAGGGGTGGGGCGGGGGTATATTCGGGGGCAACGGCCGTTGTCCCCTCCGCCGCACCTGTTCCCAAAGCCGCCACCACCTCTTCCTGCGTCTTGCCCCGCAGCCGGAACAACAGGAATGGGTCTTCGTCGAACCGCTCCGCCAGAATGTAATGCACCGCCGCCAGATGTTTGCACACATCGGCCCAATCGGGGCAGTTGCAGGCTTGTTTCATTTCCCGCTTGTTGGGGAACAAATCCAGTTTTGCCGCCTGGAACGCTTCCTCTATCTCCTGCGGCATCTCCCCGGCGAGCAACTGGGCCACAAAGTACGGCCGTTCCGCCAACGCCGCCAACACTTTACTCCAATCACTCTCGCTCAAGGGCTGTAACTCAATTGTAATTTTGTAGGGCGTGCGTCGCGACCCCTGCACCTTGGCATTGATTTTGCCCTTGCCCTCCTCCAGCGAAAGCACCTGCCCTTTGCGTGCGTAACTGCGCCCGCGCTGCAAACGGCCGCTGTCCATCACCCGCTCCATCGCCTGAATCCAGCGCGTCGCCCACCAATTCTTCACAAAATCGCCGCGTTTACTCTTGGCTTTGATGCCCTCTTCTGTCTCAAGGGGTCTGGTCGGCTTAAAATCGTAATACCAACTCATGGGCTACTCCTGTCCTCGCCGCAGGCTAACCAACTGCCGCAAATCATTTGTGCTCATCTCCGTCAGCCAATTTTCGCCGCTGCCGATAATGCTGTTTGCCAGCACCTTTTTGTCGCTGATCATCGCGTCGATGCGCTCTTCCAGCGTACCCAGGCAGACGAATTTGTGGACGAGTACGTTTTTCGTTTGGCCGATGCGGAAGGCGCGGTCGGTAGCCTGGTCTTCCACGGCCGGATTCCACCAGCGGTCGAAGTGGAAGACGTGATTGGCGCGGGTCAGATTCAGCCCGGTGCCGCCTGCTTTGAGCGACAGCAGAAAGACTGGCGGCCCATCCTCGCGCTGGAACTGCTCCACCATGGCCGCCCGCTTTTTCGGTGGTACGCCGCCGTGCAAATAGAGCGTCGGCACGCCGAATGTTTCCTGAATGTACCCTTTTAGCAGTCCGGCCATTTCCGTGAACTGGCTGAAGATGAGCAGCCGGTCGCCTTCGGCCAGGATTTCTTCCAGCAGAGCAGTCAGGCGGTCTAGTTTACCGGAACGGCCGTTATCCTCCCCCACTTTATACGCCTCTGTCTGGTGCAAATAGTGCGCCGGATGGTTACACACCTGCTTGAGTTGCATGAGCATACTCAACACCAGCCCCTTACGCGCTATGCCGCCATCGGCCTGCTCCTCAATAGCCACCAGCGCGTCACGCACCACCGCTTCATACAGTGTGGCCTGCTCTTCGCTGAGGTGGCAATAGACCTTCATCTCCTGTTTGTCGGGCAAATCCTGGATGACGGTGGGGTCGGTTTTGACGCGGCGGAGCAGGAATGGCCGTGTCACCTGGCGCAGTCGTTGCGCAGCCTCCTGGTCGCCATAACGCTCAATCGGCAGCACATACTCCTCGCGGAACTGCTTCTGCCCGCCCAAAAAGCCGGGATTGAGAAAGTGCATGATAGACCACAACTCCGACAGCCGGTTTTCCACCGGCGTTCCCGTGAGCGCCAAACGAAAATCGGCCGGCAGTTGGCGAATGGTTTGCGCCTGTTTGGTATTGGCATTTTTGATGTTTTGCGCCTCGTCCAGCACCACGCCAAACCAGTTGATTTGCTTCATTACCTCCGCATCGCGCCGCACCAGGGCGTAACTGGTCAGCACCACGTCACTCTCCTGAGCAGCGACGACAAATTCCGCGTCGCGCCGCCGGTCAGCGCCCTGGTGAACCATTGCCCGCAAGCCGGGGGTAAATTTCTGCTGTTCCAATTCCCAGTTGGTGACAACGGAGGTGGGGCAGATGAGCAAAATCGGCGCGGGTAGCCCACCCATCTCCTCCTTCAACTGCTGCGCCAGCGTTAAGGTCTGGATAGTTTTGCCCAGACCCATGTCGTCGGCCAGAATGACACCCAGGCCCCAGCGGCGGGCGAAGTGCAGCCAGGAGTAGCCGTATTGTTGGTACGGCCGTAACGTCGCCCGCAATCCTTCTGGTATGGGCAGCATCTCCAACTTTTCATCCCCCTGCAAGCGATTCAGCCAGCTTTGCAGCCAATCATCCAATTCCACGCCGTCCACCGGCAAGCCATTGCGCTGCTGCTCTTCGCTGGTTAAGCCCAACCGCAGCGCCTCCGGCAGCGAGAGTGTGCCTTCCATGCCTTGCTGCTCCCAAAAGCGGATGGCGGCCTCGATTTGCTCCGGATCAAGCTGCACCCATTGGCCGCGAATTTGCACCAACGGCGATTTGAGGGCGACCAGGGCGTTGAATTCTTCGCGGGTCAATTCAGTATCGCCCAGGGAAAGCCGCCAGCGATAGTTGACAAGGTTATCAAGATTCATATGGCCGGCGGGCACGGCCGTCTGCCCCGTCAACTTCGACGTACTGCCCAATTTCAAACGCACGCCCAACCGTGTTCCCGGCTTGTTCCACCAGGGCGGCACGAGCAAACCAAACCCGGCGCGCTGCAACTGCGGCGCACATTGGCGTAAGAAGGTGTACGCTTCATCGCCGGTCAGGGTCATCCCGGCCGGGCTGCGCTGCTGCAAACTGCGCTTCAAGGGCGGGAAAAAGCGAGCAGCATAGCCCAATCCGGTCAGCAAACGCTCTTGCGGTTTTTCAAAATGACGGTCCAACGCTTGTAATACGCTGCCTCTGGTTTTCCAGACCTCGGCGGCGGGCACAATCAGGCTGGCGTCGTCCCGCGCTTGCAGCAGGTAATGCAGCTGCCAGGCAGCTTCGCCCTTTTTCGTCTGTTTGTGCTTTTGCTGGGCCGGCGCTTCCAGCCGCAGGGCGACGCGGTAATGGCGGTCGCCGGCGACAGTGAGGGCGCGTTCCCAGGCGCGGAAGCTGCTGGCGAAGTGCTGCATCTGCCCGGCGCTGGCCTGGATGATGGGGTCAGTGGCAAACAGCGCCCGCAGCCAGGCAGCGGCGGGGTCGTTGCTGGTGGGCAGGTATAATTCTTGTTTCGTTGCCCATTGGCGCACGGCCGTATCTGTCAGATGATTCAAAAAGCTGTCCAAAATGGCGCGGGGCGGCAGCGTCTCATCTGGATTTTCGGCGTCGGCGCGACAGATGGCGGGCATGGCGGCGGCCATCTGAGCCGCCCGGCGGGCTTCGTCTTCGCCGTCCAGCAAGGGCTGCCAGCGAGCTTCAAAGCGCAGCTCTCGTTTTTCGGGTACTTCGACCAGCGTAGGCCGGTAAAGCTGCCAGGCCAACAGTTCCAGGATGAAGGAGAAGGTGGTTTGCCAGTAACGGCCGTCTACGCCTGACCGTACTACGGGCGGTAGATCATGCTGCTGCAAATAGGCGAGTAAAGACAAGGCATGTACCGACCCCATGTCCAATCCGGCCACCGTCCACGGCAGTAGTTCCGGCGGCTCCTCATCGGTTTCCCAACTGTGCAGCAGGTCAGGAGAAGGAATGGGGCCAAAGCGGTTGGTTGGCAGCCAAAGCGTCAATGTTTCGACAGGCAGTTTACCAGCCCATCCGATTTCTTTGAGCAGGCGGCGCAGTTCTGATGTACCGGCGGCGAAGGGGTGGGGTTGGGCTGCTTTTTTGCGCCGGTCGCGGCTGGGCTGGGTGGCTACGGCCGTTTCCGCCCAGAACAGGAAACGGCCGTGCTGCCCCGCTTGGGCCGGTGTTAGCCAGTGAAGATGAAGAACCTGCATCTGTACTCCAGATAAAATGTGATCCTGGCACCATTATCTGCTAAATTATGTTTAGTACAAAAGCCAACTAACGCAATACGGTGAGTAAATCATCCAGCAAGGAAGTCTGGACGACATCCCAGCCGAAGTAAGGGCTAGGTTGCAAGCGGAAGAAAGATTCGATTTGTTTCTGCTCGTTGCCAAGCGGGTAGGTGATAACGGCCGTTACCACTCCTTCATCATCCGCCACTTGCGTGGTTATTGGTTCCACGAATGCACGCTCCTTTGCCGGTAACCGCGCCCAAATCATTTCTAATTTTTGAGCAAACTGAGCCAGAGCAGTTGGATCTCCCTGACTGTCAAAAAGTGGCTGCTTTTCCAATCTGGCCAGGAAATCTTTACGGTCTTGCCAAAACAGATCTGTTACAAAAATATCCACCCACATTTGCACATCATATTCCGGTGTGGTGGCCTCAAAATGAGAGAACATGCCCTCGACGCGGATATCGTCCATTTCCTCATCCAGCAGCTCTTCGGTGATGAAACGATAGGCTGCCAGATCATCCCACTCGCCCATAAAATCTACAGCAATGCCATGTTCGGCCAACAAATCCAACAAATTGTTAACCGCTTCTCCCAAAGCATAAAGGGAAATTTCAGCCAAAGACTGGATCGTTGGATTGCCAATCCGCTCCCGGACACTGATTCGAGGGGCATTCTCAAACTGCCGCTCAAAATCGAGGAGATAGTCTAGCCATTCATTTTGTCCTTCCAGAGAAAGACGGCTGTCCATATCTACTTCGGCAGTTCTGGCGAACAGTTGCGGAGTATTCATACAACGGCCACCCAACAATGTCTCACAGCGGTCGCCCTTCTGGAAACAGTTGATACCCTCCTTCCGGATTGCCATGCCAGTGCAAGATATAACACGGTTTTGCAGAAACCGGCTCTATCTTCTTCCGCAAACCGGCAATTACCTGGTATAAACTATCATCGGTGACACCTGCCTGGCTCAAGTCATCTGGCCACGCATTCGCAATCAAATCTGTTTTACTGTGCCGGAAGCGTGGGTTTTTAAGTAAAAACAGCAAGATTCCCCTCTCCAGCGGCGTCAAGCCCTCAATCAGTCGCTCCCCTTGATAGAGTTCCTCTGTTTGGCTATCCAACCAGATGCGACCTCGCCCCCTTCTCTCAGACCGGGCCAGGTATGTGGCTAACAGATCACTACTAATGCCCACTCGACCCTTGTCTACCTGGCAAATCCCTTTTATCATCAGATGATCTAAAACATTTGCCTCGTGTTGTTTTCCGGGATGCTTTGTATTTGCTCCTCTCCTTCGGCGGGTTTGTTTCTCCACTTCCGAGAGGAGCAAAAGCTCTTCCTCGTTCAATCCGGCGAATATTTCCTGCAGGCGATACTCAATAGCCGGATCTGTCAACAGGATGTCAGCCCATTCTCCTAATTCAGGTTTGTCAGGTAATGCCAGCCACCAGTGGCAGATGGCTTTGAGTAATGAAGGGATGCTCCCAGACAACGCGAGGAAATGGGCGACTTCTTGCTCACCTGGTTGTGATGCAGGCTCTTGTGTTTCACGGGCAATGAGCCAGCGGGCATCATCCAACGACAACGGTTGGAGCCAACAGACATGGGTATCTAATATTTCATACAACTCACCCAGTTTAGAAGGGTCAGACAGGTAGGCAGCTTCCTGGCGCATACCCATGAGATAAAAAAGTGTGTCTTTGAAGCTATCGCGTAAGCCACGTAAAGCAGATATTGTTTGGGGGGCAGCCATTTCACAAAAGTCATCAAACCGATCTAAAACAAATCCAACGCGCTTGTTCTGGCCTCGAAATTGTGCCAAAAGTTCACGCAGGGCGCTTTGTACTAAAAAAGGGTCTTGCACTGCTTTGTTTTCCTGATAGGCGGAAACAATAGCTTCCTGTAGGAGGTCGTCAACATAGGATCGTACTTCATAAAAGCCGCGCAGGATTACACGATAAAAGGTAGCGGGTGTATCGTCAGGCAGGTTGTTGAGGTCAATAGGGATCAGGGCGACCTCTATCTGGTGTGGTTTTAACAAGGTCTGAAAGATCTCTGGGCGATAGCACATTATTCCCAGGAAATTTGACTTGCCAATGCCCGGCAAACCGGCCACGCTGCCACTCATTCCTTTCAAAACCCACTCAGCCAGTATGTGCATTTCCCGCAAACGATACGTTTTAGGGAAGTGTGCCCAGGAACGGTTTGTAGTCATACCATCCTCCTTTTAACCTCAGACCATCATCAGAACGGTCTCAGCCCGACATCAGGACTTTCCCCTCGCCGGCCGTTAACCTGTCAGTACATGTCAAACGCGCGCAAACCTGAGATGGAATAACCGTTGGGCGTCTCATGAGCGGTTCGGCGACCTGGTACGCTGAACCGGGTACCGCACTCAACGAGTCTTCACCAGTAAGGAGGTGACTCGTGATGCTCAACGCCACCCGCAAGAAAGCAGCCTGGGTTTTTCTGACCGTCTTAGCTCTGCTGATGCTGGCCGGTACGCCGCTCGTCATTCCCGCGGTTTTTGCCGGCGACTGCCCCAACCCGACCACTGGTAGTTGCTAGCACTAACGCAACTTAAACAACAGCCGTCTGCGTGCCCGCAGGCGGTTGTTTTATGGTTGGTATAGCAAAGCCTTGAGAACGGAAAATTCGCCTTTCAGGCGCACGGCCGTGGCGTCATCTGGAAACTTATCTAAATGGAACAGCGCCTGATCAAAATAGGCGACGGCCGTCTGCGCCTCCCTTTTAGCCATATACAATTCGCCCAATGTGCCTAACGTGTTGGCTAACAACATATCGTCGCTGGCCGCCGCCCACAGGCGGGCGCTTTCCTGCAAACAACTTTCACTTTCATCCAGATGATTTTGTTTTAGCAAGACATTACCCAGACATTGCCACACCAAGGCCCGCTGGTGAATGTGTTGGGAATGCTGTAAATACGGTGTATTGGCGCGGCGAAAGGCGGCCTCAGCTTCAGCATAGCGTCCTAACTCAAACAACGTTCCTCCCAACGCCGTTTCAAACACAGTGCGGTCAAATTCACTGCTGCTCACATCAAAATAAGAGGCGGCTTCCCGGTAATAAGCCAGCGCTAAGTCATAGTTCTTTTCGGCACGGGCTACCCCTATGAGATTGTTGAGCGTTCGTAGGAGATCGGTGACGCCACCAGACTGGCGATGAAGGGCAACGGCCGTTTCTAACCGTTGCCGCGCCCGCACCAGATCACCACGATGATAGGCGAGCAGCCCTAACTCATTGTGGGCACACGCCTGCCATTTGTTGTTATCCGCCTGTTCAAACCCGGCCAGAGCCAAAATGCCATATTGTTCTGCCTGGTCATACTGGCGCAAGTGGCGGTAGTCGGCACACAGGTAGAACCAGGCGTGGTTAAGCAAGTCTGTATTCGCGAGTTCCCTGGCGATCTGTCCAGCCTGGGCGTGGGCTGTGACGGCAGCGGTTAACTGGCGGTTGGCACAGTAGAAGTAGCCTAGCTGGTTGAGCAACTGCCCTTTTAGGCGCAAATCATCTTGCACCCACTGCGTGACCGCCTGTTCCAGGACGGGTATCCATTCCGACCAATAGCCGCGACGTTCCACCAAGTAGAAGGCGTTGCGGGCAAGTACGGCCGTGTCCGGCCACAGATCTGGCACGGCCCGCCCATATTGCACCAGGCGATACAGGTTATGTCGTTCAGCATCCAGACGACGGATGGCGGCATCCGATTCGTCTTGGGTTTCTACCTGCCAGTAACGCAAACCGGCCTGAATACCACGCACAAATTGCGGGTGTGGTTTATGGTTGTCCATTCTCATGATGTCTGGCCGTCAGCCCAGTGGATGATTTCGGTGTGCAAGAAGGTTTCTGTCAGGCGGTGGATGCCATACCGTTTTTCCTCTAGTGTGCCGCGCACTTCCAGCAGCGAGCGGTGGCGCAGCTCCTGCAATGCCGGCCACAGTTCAGCTTCGGTCAGGTCACTGAGGGTACAAAGATAGGCAGGCAGACCGCCGGATTCTGCCACCAGGGGCATGACCTGAAGCAACTGCCGGGCCTGGGGGCTGAGTACATTCCACGTTTGCCAGTAGATGTGCCTGTACATCTCTTCTACCTTTCCCGCCGGTCTGTGGGTCAGATGGGTCAGTATTTGGGAGAGGGGCAGCAGGTCCAGCAGACTTACCACCAGCTTGAGGGCCAGGGGGTTGCCCCCCACTACCTGGTAAATGTGCGCTATATCCACTTCGGTAGCTGTCTCCATGGCCCGAATGCCAATGTCGCGGGCATGGTGGTGCAGCAACTCAGCGGCATCGGCCGGGGATAATTCGTCTACGTTGAAGTTGAAGACAAGCGCCTGTTCGGCCGGACGGGTACGGGTGGTGAGCAGGAATTTGCTGGGGTTGGCCAGGTCATAGAGATGGGCCAGCAGGTAGGCGGTGTCGGTTTCGCTTTCCAGGTTGTCAATAATGACCAGACACGGCCGTTGCTTGAGTACCTGGCGCACGGCTAACAGGCGCTGCGCAAAGGAGTGCATCTCCGTGGCTTCCGGCCAGAGAGACCCGGCCAGGGTGGTGATGAGGTCTTCAAAGGTAAGCTGGGGTGAGTGGGAATGGCCGCTCATGGTTTGTGGTTCTGAACGCAGCCACACGATCTGGTCAAAAGAAAAATGGCCGATGACCTGGCGGGTGACGGCATCGGCCAGCGCCGTTTTACCAATGCCGCCCATGCCTACCAGGGCGACCACCCAGGGTGTTTCTGCCTGAAGCAGCAATTTTTCTATGGCTGTGCCACTCTCTTCCAGGCCAAACAGGCGGGTATATGTCGCCGGAGGTAGTCTGGTCTCTATTTGTTGGGCCTGTTCGCGGCGGGTTGTTTGTTCACGGCCGTAGAGGACATCTGTTAACTGTTCAATGGCGGCCCGTTGCAGGCGGCTGACGGTGTGTTCACTGACGTTTAGCTTATTGGCTACGGCGATCAACTTGCTTCTGTCAATGAATCGGGCGCGCAAGATGCGGACGGCCGTCTGGTCTTGTTTTTCCAGTTCACCAATAGCTTCCAGAAGAATCTGATTGGTAGCCAAACGCAAGGCCGACGGGCTGTTATCGGCGGCGACGGCCGTTTGCCGTTGGCGCACCTGTAACAAATCGGTCAGCAAATCTTCCCGACTACCGCCAGGATTGTGCCAGGCGCGCAGGGCGGCGTGAATGTTGGTTTGTAATTGTTCCTTGCTGATAGGAAGCAAATTGCTCATGGCAACCTCCTGATTAGGATACCTACTATAACGAGGAAGGAAAACAACGCAAAGAATAACTCTGACGGTTACTGATTTGCCGACCGCACTGCTCCCCATGACAAGATATGGACAAAAAGCGCAGGTTTACGCAGGTTTTTGCTTTTTTTCGCAGAAAGCTGATCGAGTGTGACAAATCAGAAATCGGAAACCGCTTTATACTGCACTCAACCAGGTGTGGCAGGCACATCTGGACGCAATTTTGTGTCATTTAGAGGAGGGCCAGTTTGGGGGAGGAAGGGGGAGCCATCTTTTTAGCAATCATCTAAATGATTATTTTCATTTTTGAGAACGAGGCGAGGGCTTCAAGGCGAGGGCTTGTAGATGCCAACAAACCATTCGGTACCAAACAATAGAATTGTGATTTTGCTGGCGCCTGGTTTTGAGGAAACGGCCGTCGTTTATTGTATGGAACATATGCGGGAAGCAGGGTTGCCGGTTTCCCTGGTGGGGTTGTCGGCTGGCATCCTTAAGGGTCTGCATGGTCTGGCGGTGCGGCCAGATTATTCTTTGGACCAGCTATCGCCGGAAACCGTTCACCAGGGAGTCATCATGCCTGGTGGCCCGGCCTGTGTCTCTGCCCTGTTAACCGACCCACGTGTCCACCGGTTGTTGGACGTGACGATACAGAATAGTGGGTTTGTGGCGGTTTTGGCAACGGCCGTGCCCCTCTTTACCCAATCCGTCTCCCAACTGACTACGGCTGCTCCCCATTTTATCCGACAGGGAGAAATGGGAATCACCGAGTTTACCGATTACCTGATTGATTTTGCTTTGGCTTAGGTATTCGCCGAAATCATCAAAATGATCGGACTAAAGCATGGTTTTGTAAACAGGTTAAGCGCCAATGTAATAAAGGGTAGCTTTAATACATGTGAACTGACCAGGCCATGTAACCAGAACTATCGAAAAAGGCGTGTCACGCCAGCAAATTTTCCATAGGAAAACCAACACAACAGGCTGTTGGCCGCTGTTCGCATCATGTATTGGAAATAGCTATGTCTATGTCTACACAGAGTGTAACCCTCCATCAACTCTTGTTTGTAAACGATGAAGGTATCCTCTTGTCAAGTACAGAGCAAGACGTGTTGGCGCGACTATTCGCTGGATATGAGCGACTGGTCGTGAAGAGTGAACTGGGGGGAGGATTTGGTGGGGGGCGTGTTTTGTTGGTACGTCCGATTACGGCCGTTAGCGCCGATCTCCCGGCTATTGTCAAGTTGGGCCGGGCGGCCATTATCCAGCAGGAATGGGAGGCGTTCACCCACTATGTGCAGCGGAAAGTGCCTAAAGTAGCGAACATTGAGGGCGAACCACAGTTTACGGCCGATAGCAGTTGGGGCGGTATTCGCTATCCGTTGGCGGGTGATGGTTACTTCTTCATTGAAAGCCTGGGTGCATTTTGCCGCCAGGCTGACAACAAAGACATCCTCTATGTACTGGAAAATCAGCTTTTCCCCAGCCTGGGCGCTTTATGGCAGGGGGCGCAGCCGGTACACGAGTATGCCTTTGGCCGCAGTCTGGATGCCATTTTACCTGTGAATCTGGTCGTGACTTATAGGAAGTTGGCAACGGTGGCATCAGCGCCAGATAGGGAACGCCAATGGGGGGTAGGGGATGAAGTTACGCTGGCCAACCTGCTGATAACTGAGGCGGATAGTGTGGCCGGTGAGCTAGCGCTGGATTTACCACCGGATGAAAATAATCCAGCAGGCGGGTGGCGTATTCGGGTAACGGCCGTGCCTGACGCCGGCGACTATCAGATAGGAGAGATATTGCCCCAACCGATTACCGGCGTCGTAGCCGCCACACGCAACACCACATTCCAGACACAACTCGCTCGTATTTTCAACACCCCCATTTCAGCAGCAGATAGCACCTTCACTTTACCGGAAACAGGTTCTCTGCCCAATCCGATAGCCCACCTGCCAGCCATCCTGAAGCAACGGGAGGATGTACGGGTGGGTACTGTTCATGGCGACCTGAACCTGGAAAATGTGCTGGTTGAGTTTGATCACAAGAGCAGAAATATCCACCTGATAGATTTTGCCAATGCCCGGCGGGATTGGATACTCCATGATCTGTTGCGCCTGGAGACAAACGTCTGGTTGCATGTGGTACCAGAAGAGATGAAGCGAAACGGCCGTAGCATATCCGATTTGTCTCGCCTGGTTGCCAGCCTGCAAACGGCCGTCGCCCATCCTAATCAGATAGAGATACCCCCTGGTCTGGCAAAACCATTTCACATCCTGTTAGCCATCCGCCGCCAGGCGCAACATTTGTTGATGTCACCCCATAACTGGGATGCCTATTGGCAAGGTCTCACGGTTTACCTGGTCGGCGCCTTGAAATTTCACAATTTGGATAAATCTCCACTGGCACCTCTGCCCAGGCAAGTGGCGTTTGTCGTGGCCGCCCTACTGCTCAGAGAACCAAAGGGAAACTTTGAGCCTCAACCCGTCACGGAGGCTGGCTCTTCGAGCAGTAAAAACGATCCTACAACTGATCTGTTGCACCAACTTCGGTCACGCCTGACTACGCTCGATGAGTTCAAAACCCAGGAAGAGTTACAAAACCTCTTTGAACTGTCCGCAAGCCTGCATCCTTTCCGAGATCGTCTGCCCGACGCGCGTAATGCACGCAGCCGGGTGAACAAAACAGTAGCCTACTTACAGGCGCGATATAACGCCAATCAGGAGAATGCCCTGGTGTTGTTTTTGCAGACGCTGGCAGACGAGTATGAAGGAGCCGAACGAGAGGAGTTATATCAATTTGCTGACCAGTTAGAGAGGCTTTTAGCAGGAGAAAAGAGCAGATGAGCAAAATTCAAGACAAACAGGCAGCTATCTTTGTTGAAGAAACCTATCGCTTTGAGGTGACATTAGATAGTTTACCTACTACACAATGGAAAGAGGGTAAAGGGCTGATCCAAGTTAAACTTCCTTACGATGGCACTCTTTTTGAGGAGAACGCCTCTGGGGTAGAAATGTTAGCTCTGGGTGAAATTTTGGTCCAAATGCGAGATGACAATAACGTTCAGACAGAGAAGTGGCCCATTAGTATCGCAGCTGGAAAAAACTGGCTACACTACTTGAAGAGTGCTAAACGCGCTGTTTGCCGTGCTGAGTACGAGCTAAAATCACCACAGGAAACGCTTGTTTCTATTGTAGGTGAAGTAAGGGATGCGCCACCCCGAACAGAAACACGCCCGGGAGACCAAGGGGCATTTCAAAACCCTCTACAACTTCAATTGTCATTGTGGCTACCTGACTTTTATAAAACTGGAGCCGAGGACGAGACGGATGAAATCCACCGCCTGTTACTGCGTCGCGAACATACCCAGCAAATTTTTATGCAGAACTCACAAGTGGCTTTTGAGCAAAAGCTGGCTGAAAATCTGGTAGCCCTGGCCAATACATACGGGGGCATCATATTAATAGGCATTAGCGACAAAGGTAAAGTGCAGGGGTTATCAGAAAAGGAAGCGAAGGATTTGCCACGCAAGGTCATTCGAGCGCTGTTGCAGACATCTCCAATTGTACCATTACAACGGGCTGAATTATGCGAGACCCGGCGAGGCAAGGTTTATCTGCTTAAGATAGGTAGTGGTGAGCGAGGTGTCGTACATGCCACAAAGGGGGTTGTCTACCGCCGGGAAAAGAAACAGAATGTACGGGACATAGCAACGGCCGTTACCCCATCCCCCCCTCCTTCACCACCAATACCGAAATCCTTAACCGATCTTTTCCGGACCGATGACACCGGGAAGCTGCTTTTTGAGTCTACGAATGAAGTAGTTACTCTGGAATTATTGACCGGGTTAAAAGATTTAAACCTGGGCCACTATATTTGTGGCATGATTAATGCTCGTCTGGACCCTCCTCTGGGCACTGCCACTGTTGTCATTCGCGCTCCGCGCCAGACAACTACGAACTCAAGCAACTTCTCTCACAAACAGATCGAATCTTACTTGAATGGCGAACTCAAACAACTTGAACTCCAGCAACTCACTCCAAAAGTGCTTTCTGGTAACATCACTATAACGGCAACAGAAAACCATGTATTTGCTGTTATCAGGATTCCCATTGAGCATATTCCAATAGCATTGTATGGGAAAGAAGGAAAAGGATACAACTGGCGGCCAGAGGGTCGTTTGGAATCCATAGCCGCAACTGACTTGCTATCTCATTATCTTTTAAGCGTATCTGGCGATAGTCATAATCGCAGCGCGGTGAGCCTGGAAAGTGCCTATGTAACGTGGCCCATTCACCCACCAGAAACTGTGCCGCACTATCTGATCACAGAGAAGGAAGAAAACACGGTTGTCCACATCGTGCAACACCAGGCATTGGCCTGGCAGCCAAGCGATTTTAGCCGGGAGGAAGATACAGTCGGATTTTCAATTTCCTTAGATTTACCCTTGCGCCATGCCGCTCTGACATTAGACGAGACGGGCCAGTTAGTGAGCCTCTCACCCGTTGTTACGGGGCAGATCGTTATTTGCCTGGAAGATATGCTCGTATCTGGCTGTGAAATTTCTGTGGTGGAAGACGATACCGCCGAGGAGGATGAAGATAACTATCTGCAAAATCTACCCATTATTAAACACACTTGTCTGCTTATAGATTTTACCGCTTACCTAAACGAATTGCTTAAAGATCGCACACGGTGGAGTTACCTGGAGTTTTCACTGCCAGAAGTGATGCTGGATAGTGACCGGGTACGGGACATTATCAAGGTGTGTGCTGATGTCGGCTTTCGCCTGTATCCTGCCCCTGGCCCTTTCCATCCTATGGCTGACGCCGCGTTATCGGAGGTACAGATCTTCAAAAAACAGTTTGAAGAGAACGGCCGTCCCCTGATCCTCAGTGGAGTTATCAGGGGCATTCGCAGCCACCGTTTTTTTGACATTGAACTTGGTATGGGTTGGTCTTCCATCCGCACTGAGGTCACGCGCGAATTACACTATGAAGACGTTTTCGACACGGGCAAATCAAATGCCTACACAACCACTTACTACATCTATCTGTGGGGCACAACTGAAGCACAGTCAGAAATCGGCCAGTTACAGATGCAACTATATGAGCTAATCCGGAAACGTCTCTATCAAGAAGGTACCAAATAAAAGGAGGGAAACGTGGAATTACTCAAAAACAAAGAGGTTGTGGTTGAACCAGACGGCCGTTCGGCTATCTACAGCCATCAAAAAAGTTTTAGCCCCGACGTCCACGCCATCTGCCACCATTCCGGGCAGTATCTCACAGCCACCGAGACAAACCCCACCACACGCCTGCTCTTACGGGAACAGCATGATTTTCCAGGGCTGCCCAGGCTGGACAAAGCCTTTAAGAAAGCGGCCCACGCGGTCGAACATGAGCATTGGGTCTGGAGTAAACCCGGCATTCAAGGAACCACCTTTTTACTATCTGGTATGCTCCTTTTATATCTGGTATATCGGGCACAACAGCTAAACGCTTTTATGACAGGTGGGGGGTGGCTGGTTTTTTATGGGTTGCTATTGGTGGTGGCCGGGGTGGGGGGAGTGGCGCTAGTCAGTTATGGCGCCTACCTCATTTTGCAGCGTGACGCTATCTTTCATAAGCGAGCGGCCGGTATGCTCCCAGCCATTTCCTCTTTTCCGCTTGAATGTACCTATGAAATTGATGTGAGGGAAACGATTGAGATAGAATTGGGTAATGTTACCACCTACCCGGATGCGCTCAAGAGTTACAACGGCCGTGTCTCTGCCACCCTGAACCCTCTCCAAAATGATCTGGAAACCTTGGCTGATTACCAGCGACAATATCGGAACCTCCATGCTGGCGATACGATCACGGCCGGTTCTATCGCCATGACCGGCGTTTCCGGTATCACGTTCCTCAATGACAATATAGACTTTGACCATCGGTTGGTCTTGCGGGCGCCGGCAACAGACCTGGAGGCAGATACAGCCACTGGCGAATATAAGCCGCTAACAATGGTGACCGATTATACCGTCAGTGCAACTGACTTTTTGCCTGAGGCAGGTGGCCTGACGCTTTTCCCATTGCAGTGTGAACCACGCCTTTCGTTAACCGATAGCCGGTTATTAGAACTCCATTTTTCCTGGCAAGGGACTGACCCGGTGCCTAAGATCCTGTTAGAAGAGTGTATCTTAGGTGGGGCGGAGAAAATTCCGAAGGAATTGTTGCCAGTGACACGAGTGACCCACGGCCGTTACGATGCCGCTATTGAGGCCGAGCGAGTGATCTGGCGCAATCTGCCGTTTCAGGAAAAACAGGGAAAGCCTTATCTGCTCCTCCAGATCAAGTTCAAAGAGCCGCCTCTTAGCTGCCCGGCCAATATCGTAGGCAGCTATCGGGTGCGAATAAATGATCTTGTCTCCCCGCTGGAAATCAGCGAAAAGCATATCTGGACAGCCTGGGGATTAAAAGCGACGGCCGAAGATATACTCATCCGCCAACAAACGGTGATTTACGGCCGTCTCTCGATCAACCCCCAACGGCTGGCTCAGGAACACGAACATGTTAGCGAAGCGCCGCTCATCGTTTGTTGCCTGCCACCAGATGAAAAAACTGTCTCCAGCCTGATTAACATCTTGCTAAACGAAGGGTTTGACGTGCAAAGCATCATTCAAGCCCCGCCCCGCTTACACCCTACCGGCCGACTGGATGCCCAAATGCGCTATTGGGATATTTCTGGCCGTCGCTATGACCAGCAAACGTTAGAAGCCATTGATCTGCATGTGGTTGTTTCCGGGCATGAACACATTTCGCGGGTCAGCAACAAAGAGCGGATTGAACCACACACCCAGATTGACGTTCGCCTGCGTTGCCTGCACGACCCGCGCCATCGGCTAACGGCTGAACATGCCGATACCCTGATAATCGGGTTAGTCTCGCGTATCAAAGAAGCGTTAGGCCAATATGATTCGCTGGAGTAATTGAACGATGAGTGGCCTCCCCCCTGAACTTCTCAATCCATTGCGCGCTCTGTTGGAACAGCTAGATCAATTTAAGGATGCCAGCGAAATACCGGCCTTATTTGGGATGGATGCACGCCTGGCCCTTTGGCGGCGACGGTTGCCAGACATGAACGGTCTTGCGTTGGTCGGCCGAGTCAACCGCCTGATTGCCTACCTGTTGCCTCTGAGAGATCAAGACGGCCGTAGTGCTTTGGTTCTGTTCTTACAAGTTTTGAGCGAAGAGTTAGACCCGCAAGATGCCCACCGACGCCAGCTTGACCATCTGATACAACAACTTGACGCCTGGCTTAAACAAACAACTGATAACCTGGACAAGGTATTAGTATTAGACGATAGTGGAGAGAAAGAGGAAGTCCTGAAGCCTCTAAAACCCCCTGTCCAAATTCCAAAATCAACTATATTAATTGTTCTTCAAAGGCGTTTCGCTTTGGAAGAATTAAAAACACTTTGTTTCCATCTTAGTGCTGATTTTGACGATCTGCCTGGCGAAGGTAAAGTCGGGAAAGCGCGAGAACTCATAAAATATCTGGAACGCCGTGATCGCCTGCCAGAACTAATTAACGAGATGAATCGGCAACGGCCGAACATTGAGTGGCGGCTAATCGAGCAAGTGGTAGAGTTTGACCATTTCCAGGTCATTTTGCTCATGGAGCCAACCACATGGGGGGCGCAGGTGCAAAATACCAGCCAGCAAAAGCTAAAAAGAATCAGGCTCTCATTGCTTCCACCGGCTACCCTCTGGCTCAATCCACAACAGATCAATATTGGCGATCTGACTGAATTGGCCGCTTCATCCGAAGTTTCATTGTCTGTATCCAGCAGGCAATCAGAAAAAGCCCATGAATTGGTGATAGAAGCTGTCTATCTGGTTTCTGGCCTTAGTACCCCAGTTCGTTCACGCCGGAGTTGCCAGGTTTCCATTTAGTTGCGAGGAAGTCCTATGAATAACACTGTATCTGAACAAGAGGACAGACAAACCGAACTCTGGCCGGAATCGTTAAAAGAGCAGCCGGTCAAGGATATTTTCCCCATCCGCTTACTTTTACTATGGCTGATTCCTGGCGTGGTGGGTTTCATTCTCCTGGCTTCGCTGCTCGGTTGGCTGTCAGCACAGGCCGGACGCCAAATCGTCTATCTTGCGCCAGAAAATGGGCTGTTGGGGGCGGTGCAAGCCGATCAAACCACCTCTGTTTCATTAGGACGGGGCGCCGCTGTGTTGTTTGAACCTGAGGCAGAAAATCCATCAGCAATTTTGGGTATCCCTCAATGGTCGCCCGACGGCCGTTACCTCGCTGCCACCCTCGACAATGGCCGACAAATTGCTCTGTTCCCAGGCAGCCTGTTAACGCCAACCATGGTAACAGCGCCAGAAGATTTAGGGCTAGATTCGCTGGCGGCGGTTAGTGATGGCTGGTCGACCGATGGTCGCTATCTGGCGATTATTGGCCAGAATGAAACAGAACAACAGTTACTGGTTTATGATGTGCAAGCGGGGCAGTTTCTACCCAATCCCCCACCCATAGATAGCCGTGCCGGGCTAGACTGGTCACCCCGCGAAGAATTACTGCTGTTTACCGGCTTTGAAGCTGACAGTGAAACGCCCACCCTGCAAATCATGGACGTGGGCGGAAATATCACCCCATTCCAACCGGCCGATAATCACCCAGTGCGGGCCGAGGGCGTCTGGTCACCAGACGGCAAACAGATCGCCTACATCGCCACCAATACTTATACCCATACACAAGACGCTTTGGCCGGTAGCCTGTGGATTGCTGCCGCCGACGGGAGCAACCCGCAGCAACGGCTGGCAGCCGAAGAAGCCATAGCCCCATTTTGGGATGCCAGAGGAGAGTATCTTTATTTCACCCGTTTCTTGAAAGAAAGCGGCCGTTTTGAATTACAACGCCTTGACGCCAGAAATACGGATACAGTCATCGAAATCATCGGTCCTGGCACGGAGAATGTCATTTTATACCCCTTTGATCGCAACACCTTGTATCAATGGTCACCTGACGGCCGTCAACTACTCTTTCAAGGCGTTGGTCAATTGACACCGCCTGCGTATCTCCCTTTGCAGTTATCGGCAGACGCTAAAGACCAACTTCAATCTGTATTGCCAGTTAAAGGAATCGGTTTGTGGTCTCCGGACGGCCGTCGGTTTGCCGGCACATATGCTCAAGACGGCCGTGTCCGTGTCTGGGCGCAAAAATCTGACGGCGACTCTTCTTCCACTCCAGATTCCACAGACTTATTTGCCATGCCAGCCGACGGCTGGTCGCCAGATGGCAACTATGCGGCCCTCCTGCGGTTTAATGGCGCTGATGCACAACTGTCCGTCTTGGACGTGGATAGTTTGAATATCTATAACGGTGGCTTTACTTTAGACCTTAATGCAGGGATAAGCTGGCATCCACAAAATGATCAGGTGATGGTGACGGCCGTAGACAAGGGCATCACCACTTCGCTCCAGATATTCGATGTAGCCGACAATAGCCGGCATCACTTTGCACCCCAAGATAATCAGCTTTTCCATGCCGACGGCGTTTGGTCGCCGGATGGTCGCCAGGTTGCCTATATTGCCCGCGATACCCTGACCGAGACCACCGGTTTGACTTTCCATACCGGTTCTTTGTGGATAGCGAATACGGCCGACCAATCAGCCCGACCATTAGTGACGGATGGCCTTAATTTTGCCCCACTGTGGGATGCTGCCGGTAATCGCCTCCTTTTTACCCGCTATCTGACAGAAACAGATACATATGATTTATACCAGGTTAACTTAACCAGCGGCATTGTAGAAAGATCAGGTCTTAGTAGTCCGGAGTTTGCTCAATTCCCGTTTGACCGCCAGCTTTTACTTCGCTGGTCGCCGGACGGCCGTCGCTGGTTATTGCCCGGTGTTGATCTGGCGGCACCCCAACTGTTGTATCGCGCGGATCAAAACAACGTGGTCACGCCATTTCCCTCCGAACCGGCTGCCCAATGCCGTTCCACAGCGCCTTATGCTGTCCGATGGGCACCGACCAACCGTGCCGTGCTGATTGCCTGTCCACCCCAACCTATGAGCTTACACTGGCTCGATTCAGATACTGTCACTCCTTACGGCCGTGGTGAATTTCCTACCTGGCAACCGTGATTGTACTATGATGAAATCGGCTTTCATTGCTTGCAGCATTTGTCTGCTTACCTGCACCATGGTCGGTTGTGGGTCAGAAGCTATACCTACAGCCACCTCTATCGTCCCTGAGATTATGGAGGTGGCTGTAGATGTACCCGCCGCCCCAGCCACGGCCGTACCGACTGATACACCGATTCCCCCGACCATAACCCCACTGCCTACCAGTATGCCTGTACCCACCATTACCCCGTTGCCAACCGGCACCATGTCACCCACAGCCACACCGGTTCCCGACGAGATCGTTTTTCAATCGAATCGGGATGGGGATTTTGACATTTACATGATGAACCTGGACGGCAGTAATGTACGGCCACTCACCGTTAACAATGTGGATGACCGGTATCCACGGGTAGCGCCCGACGGCCGTACTATCACTTACGAATCAGAGCAGGACGGCAACAGCGAAATTTACATCATGAACCGGGATGGCAGTGAGCAGCGTCGGCTTACTTTTCATTCGGCAAATGACCGGGTACCTACTTTTTCACCAGACAGCCAGTACATCCTCTTTGCCTCAGAACGAAGCGGTTTTGCTGACCTCTATATTATCAATGTAGACGGAACAGGACTGCAATTGGTCGCTGAGACATCGGCGCGTGAAGGACATCCCAGTTGGTCAGTGAACGACCAGTTGGTTTTTAATGCCAGTGTTGAATTATTCTGGCAAATCTATGCCTCTAATCTGGATGGCAGCAATCAGCGACAGCTCACCAACAGCCGTGTGGATGAGTGGTCCCCGGAATGGTCTCCCGATGGGACGCAAATCCTCTTCTTATCAGAGCGCGGTAGCACCCTTAATCCCGGCATTTACCTGATGAAGGCCGATGGCAGTAATGTACATCTAGTCTACGATGGCCCCCATTATGAGTGGGGCATTTCCTGGTCGCCGGACGGCGCCTATATTCTATTCACCGAAGACCAGCCAGACGGGACGGCCGACATTTTTATTATGAACAGCAACGGCGTTAATGTTCGCCGTATCATTGAACGGGGGAGCTATCCCTCTTGGGCAATCGCCCTGTCACCCTGATTATCGTGAAAGTTCATAACTACTTTGCCCTTTTCATTATTTGTCTCTGGTTACCGGGTTGCCGGAACGAGACGCCGCCAACAGCAACACCGGTTGCCGCTATCACGATGCGTGAGTTACCAACCGCTACATTGACGCCTCCGCCAACAGAAACACCCATACCAACAGCAACACCTCTCTCGACCAACACTTCCATACCCCCTACCATAACACCCCTCCCCAGTTCCACGCCCAGCCCGACAACGACGCCTTCTCCTACACCTACACCCATTTTCGACGAAACAAATCGTCAGCCACTTTCTGGTGATTCGTTGTTGCAGTTGACCTTTGGCCGTAACCCATACTACACGCCAGCCCTCTCTCTGGATCAGGTTCATTTACTCGCTTCATCTAAAATTGGGCAAAACTGGCAGTTAGTGGAAGTGGATCCTGATGGGCGGGGTGAGTTACGCCAGATCACGACAACATCTGACAATTATTTTCATGCTCAATACTCACCTGACGCCAGCCAGATCCTCGTCACCTCTGACCTGTATGGCAGCCAGGACATTCTGCTATTAGACGCCAGGTCAGGGGCAGTAGTGCAACGGTTAACCAATGCCCCCGATAGTGAGTATTTTCCCTATTGGCTGCCAGATTACAGCGGCTTCATTTATACCGCTACCCAGGATGGTAATGATGAGTTGTACCGGTTTGACCTGACAACAATGCAGTCAGTACGCCTGACAACAAACAATGCCTATGACGGTTTTGCTTCTGTTTCGCCTGACGGAGGTATGATCGCTTTTTACTCCAGCCGGGATGGGGATTATGAAATTTATACGATGGACATCCATGGCCAGAACGTGCAGCGTTTAACATTTACACGCGGACGTGACGCCGATCCCATCTTTTCACCTGACGGTAATTGGATCGTTTTTGAAAGCGACCGGAGCGGCAATTATGAAATCTACCGGATGCAACTTGACGGTTCTGATGTTGAAAACCTGACCAACCATCCAGATGGTGATTGGTTCCCGGCTTTTTCGCCAGACGGCCGTTGGCTCTTATTCCAGTCAGACCGGGACGGTGTAATGCACATCTATCGCCAACCCTGGACAGTCGGCAGCGTCAATTGAGGTGGTCTGTGAAGTATAAGTTCTTCTTCGTTTTCCTCCTCCTTTTCATGTCAGCCTGCGGGTCTCAAATGGAACCATCGGCGACGCCAACAACTGTATTTGTTGCCATTGACCTACCAACAGCAACAGCCACATTGCCACCAACAGCCACACCCATACCTACAGACACGCCCATTCCGCCAAGCCCTACATTTACCCGCACCCCTACAAATACACCCACACCGACACCCACTAACACGCCGACTGAAACACCTACGATGACGCCAACGCCTGAATGCATCGGCGCTTTTCCTACGCGATTGACTGTCGGCGACCGCGCCAAAGTGATCAACTATCAACTGAATGTACGCACAGGCCCAGGCACCAACTATCCCCTGGTCAGCCGTCTGTCTGTTGATCGGGAAGTTACCGTCCTGGAAGGCCCACAATGCAGCAACGGACAGTTGTGGTACCACATTAAAAGCGATGTCTATAGAACCAGCGCCGGTAATCAAGTTCAAGTGGAAGGATGGAGTGTGGAGGAGAGTGGCAATGTCTATTATCTGGCGCCGATCAATTAAGCCGGATATGGCTGCCTTTCGCTGTAAGACTGCCTTTCTGACTATGTAGCCTCTGGAATGAACATCGTGCGCCTTTGTCTGTTGTTAACCATCGCTTTTATGATTTCATGCCGGTCAGTGCCGGGCAATACGCCAGAAGTAGCGGCAACGGCCGTCGTCATCAGCCGAACAACAGTACCGGACACATCATACACCCTGGCAAACCCGCAGGTATCCTTACGACCCACGCACACACTATTGCCCACCATCACGGCGACTTTAATGAGTACGTTTACCCTCACTCCGCCACCACAGACAACTGTCCCGCCGATGCTGGCAAGTATAGAACCTGCTTCATTGCCATTCACACCGACTGAAATGCCAACTGAAGATATGGCTCTGATTTTGACACCTTCGCCCACAGCGGCGGCAACCACTACCTATTGGCCAACCGTAACGCGCCAGGTGTTGTCCCCGGCCGAAAGCGCCGGGCTGGTGGCCTGCACCAACCGGGTTGTGGCCGATGATCTGCTGCTGGTAGTTACACAGCAGTTCCCGCTCCCCGCGTCGTACACGCCACCTGACCTTGTTTTATTAACCGATTATTTTGAAAGCAGTCTGACGCTGGGTCAATCCTTATATGTGCGGCTGATCGTGGTTGAACCTCTGCAACGTATGTTGGCGGAGATGCAGGCTGTGGGCTTACGGCCGTCCATCATTTCTGCGTATCGTAGTTACCAGGAGCAAGGTTTGGCCTGGCAGTGGTGGGCCAGCCAATACCCTGATCGTGTCGCCATTATGAGCGCGCGGGCCGGATACAGCGAACACCAACTAGGCACAACTATTGACTTTGGTTCCCCAGCGCTAAACCACCTCTTCCACGTTGACTTTGCCAATACCACTGAAGGTATCTGGTTGGCCAACAATGCCCACCGCTTTGGTTTCACTATGAGTTATCCAGCCAATTCATATGATATTACCGGATTGAAATATGAACCCTGGCATTACCGCTACGTTGGTCAGGAAATGGCCGAATATCTTACTCGTTCAGGCCAGATTTTAACAAGCTGGCAGGTTGCCAACCTTTCACCACCCTGTATTCCTTGAAATAGTCAAGCGAATGGGTCGCAGAGCAAAGAAAAAGCACTGCCATCAACCGGACAACACAATGATTCAGAAAATTTCCCTCATCTTCCTCATTATATTCGTGTTATCAGCCTGTTCACCCCAGGCAGAACCAACGCCTACCCAGTCCGCCGCCCTTGTCGTGCGCGAATTACCAACCTCAACCTTTACCCCATCACCTTCACCTACTTTTACCCCTTCACCCACACTTACACCAACCGTCACATCCACACCCTCACCTACATCCACCCCTTCACCCACTCATACACCCTCACCCACCTTCACCCCTTCTCCCACACCTGATCCTGGCCCGGAGTTCATCGAAATTGGACGTTCGGTAAACAGCATCCCCCTTACGGCAATACGCTTTGGCTATGGCCCACATGTCATTGTATTTATTGGCGGCCTGCACGCCGGCTTTGCCCCTTCCACCGTACAACTGGCGCAGGAAACGGCCGAATACTTTACCACTAATCTGACTGCTATCCCAGCTCATGTCACCGTCTACGTCATACCCAATGCCAATCCCGACTCGCCACGCTCGTCGGGTAATCTGGCCGGCCGTCTCAACGCAAACGGCGTGGATTTGAATCGCAATTGGGATTGTCGCTGGAGTACAGATGCCGGGTTTCGGGGGCAACTGATCAGAGGCATCGGTGGCCCCCAACCGTTTTCCGAGCCAGAGACGCAGGCGCTAAAAGGATTTATCGAGGAAATTAAGCCGGCAGCAATTGTTTTTTGGGAAGCCAGATACCCGGATGGTTTTGTCTCTGCGGGACGTTGTGATAGAAGTAGCAATGTCTCTTTCGAGCTGGCCGCGCAATATGGCCAGGCAGCCGGCTATCAGGTAGATGATTTTGAGATTGATACAGGCCAGATTTTGAATGGGGATAGCGCTAATTGGTTGGACGCCCAGGGGTACCCGACGATTGCCGTTTTGCTTCCAAGCTATGGCGACATGGATTGGAGGCGCAATTTGCAAGGCATCCTGGCCATTGTGCATGCGGGTGAGCGATAGGTTGGTGGTTGTCTTTATGAAGGTTTTGACGCTCCTTGGGGGCATCTGGCTCATCTTACTCCTGGCTGCTTGCGCCCCAAAACCGGCAATGTCTGAGACAACCGTGCAGATTGTACGCATGCCAGATTCAGTACCCACGCTGGCTGTTTTGGCGACTATACCAGTTTCCCTCCCGCCTACCGAAAGCCCCACAGAAATGCCTGCTATGGTTCCTTTAACCACGGCCGTTCCCTCCCACACCCCCAATCCCACGGACACGGCCGTACTCCACCCTACCCCGCCAGCAACCCCTTTACCGCTGCCTACGCCCAGTCCTACCACCACCATTGGCTTCTCCGTAGCCGGTCGCCCCATCGTCAGTTACCGGTTTGGCCTGGGGCCAGAGGCTATTATCCTGGTGGGCGGTATTCATGGCGGCTACGAGTGGAACACCATCTCGCTGGCCCATGAGATGATTGATTATTTCGGGAAACATCCAGAGCTAATACCGGCGTCTATCACTCTGCACATTATTCTGGCGGCCAACCCTGATGGACAGTTTCTCATCACCGGTCATAACGGCCGTCCGGCCACCGATGATATACCCCCTGATATGGACACCTTACCCGGTCGTTTTAATACTAATGGCGTTGACCTGAACCGGAATTGGGATTGTAACTGGAGCGAAACGGCCGTATGGCGTGATCAAACCATCAGCGGCGGCCCCTATCCATTTTCAGAACCCGAATCCCAAAGCCTGCGCGATTTTCTGCTGGCTCAGCAGCCGCTCCTTGTCGTTTTCTGGCACAGTGCCGCCAACGGCGTCTTTGCCTCTGGCTGCCCTGGTGCCTTCCCGCCTTCTTTGCAGATGGCCTCCCTATACGGCCAGGCGGCTGGCTACCCCGTCTATGAACATTTTTATCACTATCCGGTGACCGGCGACGCGGGTGATTGGCTGGCTACGCAGAACATCCCCAGTTTCTCGGTGGAGCTTAAAAATCATACGGATGCCGACTTCTCGCAAAATTTGGCGGGAACCGTAGCGCTGTTAGCCCACTACCATGCGTTGTTTGAGTTGGAACGGAATATCAGCAACTCCATGCGCAATTATGGTAAACTTGTGGCAGGGAAAACGACCAACTTTTACCCGCTGATACCCCCTCCCCCTACGATATTTTGTCTGTCCTGCAAACGGCCGTACTCGCCGGCCCCACCCGCCAGAAATACATTCGCGTCGTCGCCGACGACCTGACCAGCGGTGCTGCCCTCACCGACCAGGTGGCATTGGCTACTTACGCCGCCACGCTGTCTAAATCTCGCCGCGGACATTTGAAGTCGGCGGTGAAAAAATGGACGGAGGTGATGGCCACGGCCGTGAAAAGCCAGGCCACGCCAGAAAACATCGCCACCATCCAGGCCACCTTGCTTCGTTTTGAAGCGTTACCAGATGCCATTCAGGTTACCAGCCCCAATGGGCAGAAGGCCCGTACCTGGCTATCTGCCCATGAGGTGAGGCAGTTGCTGGCCCAACCCAACACGCGCACGCCCTCTGATCGCCGGGACAAAATCGCCTTGGGCCTGTGTGTCGCCGCCGGGCTGCGCCGCGAAGAAACGGTAGCCGTCACCTTTGCCGACATGGTGCAGTTGCCGCAAGCCGGAAGTTATCGGGCTGTCATCAATTGCGGGGCAAAGGGGCTAAAGACCGGGCTGTGCCGCTCAAGCCGACGTTGGCGGCGGACATCACCGCCTGGGGCCAGGAGATTGGCGCAGAGGGGCCGGTGCTGCACTCGTTAGAGCCGGGGAATCGGTTGGGGGAGGGACTGACGGCCGTGTCTCTTTTTCGTATCGTCGCCAAATATGGGCAACGGATGGGCAAGCCAACGTTAGCGTCTCACGATTTACACTGGACATATGCGCAGTGGGGATATGAGGCTGGCGTGCCCGTGACACAGATCAGTATCTTGCTGGGCCATGCCAGCATCGAGACGACCATGCGCTATTTGAATCTGGAGTTAGATTTGCAGACAACGGTCAGCGATTTTGTGCCGTATGAGCGGGCAAGTTTGGGTAAGAACGATAATTAGTCCTGTGCGAATCACCGCTGCCCATTCGTCTACCCCCACCTGCCACAACATCGCTGTTCCTGGTGACTGGCAACCCCAAACGCGCTTACTGCACCCATTGCCACCAAAAACGTTGCAATAACTAACGATTTCTATCATAATACCCATCATGCGTTGGCAACAATTACAACACATCATTCAAGAGCAACCTCTATTTGAAACGTCATTGTTTCTGACAGGTGATATGACGCCCCATCAAGCCCAACGCCAGTTGAGCGATTGGGTAAGAGCCAACAAAGTCATCCAATTGCGGCGCGGTATTTACACACTGCCAAACCAAAACCCACATCCGTTTGTGGTGGCCAATCACCTGGTAGCCGGTTCGTATGTCAGCCTACAAATGGCGCTGGCTTACTACCATCTCATCCCCGAACATGTCGCCGTTGTCACCAGCGTCACCACGCAGCGACCAGGCAAATACGAAAACAAATTCGGCCGTTTTTCTTACCGGCACATTCATCCATCTTTATTCTTTGGTATTGAATATCGCCTGTTGGTGGATGACGAATATGCTTATGTGGCCATGCCGGAAAAAGCCTTGCTCGATCTTATTCATTTTCGTCCGCAAGGAGACTCAAAAGAATATATTGAATCCCTGCGCCTGCAAAACCTGGAAATTCTGGATATTGAGCGGCTGCATCGTTTAGCCGAATGCGCTGGCAAACCCAAACTCAAACGCGCTGCCAGCGTCATTGAAGCAATCGCCCGGCGCGAGGCAGAAGAATACGAACCGTTATGAAAGCGTATCTGCACACACTGGTCGCCCCCGCTCAAACCAAACTATTGGCGATTCATACTGTTCGTGAATATCTACAAGCGCGCATATTACAAAGCTTGCAGCGCGCTGGGGCCATGCAAACGCTGGCATTCCATGGCGGTACAAGTCTGCGTTTTCTTTACAACATCCCGCGTTACTCTGAAGACCTGGATTTTGCTCTGGAGTTGCATTCAGAAGCCTATGATTTTCGTGCCTATTTGCAGCAAGTCTTGCATGACTTTTCTGCCGAGGCTTATGCAGTGGACATTAAAATAAACGAGAAGCAGGTTGTTCACAAAGCCTTTGTGCGTTTTCGCGGCTTGCTGCACGAACTTGGTCTATCGGGGCATGTGGAGGAAGTGCTGGCAATCAAAATCGAAGTGGATACGAAGCCACCGTCGTATGCTGGTTTGATGACAACACCGTTGCACAAGCACATACCCTTAAATTTGCAGCACCATGATCCGGCAACCCTTCTGGCTGGCAAACTAAGTGCTATCTTGCAGCGCGACTATCTCAAAGGGCGCGACATCTTTGATTTGTGGTGGTATTTGCACCAGCCACATTGGCCTGAGCCAAACCTGAAATATCTCAATCACTGTTTACAGCAGGGAGGGTGGAATAATGACCCCCTGACGCCAGCTAACTGGCAGACCATTGTGCGGGAACAACTGCTATCTGTGAGCTGGTCATCTGTGATGGAAGACGTTGGTGCATTTATTATGGATTCGGAAGGGCAAACTGATTTTAACAAAGATAGGCTATTGGCTCTGCTACATTCACCTATTGATTCAGTGAGTTTGGCATAGGGTCTAAAAAAGGAAAGAATTGCCCTATTGGAGTTACAGGCACATGCAAAATCCCCATTTTGTCCCCCCCTATACGCGCTGCCAATATTCGTCGGATAAATCTGTCAAAAAGAGGGATGGCACCTGCCGGTCATAGGTCACAAACAGGTGGCGCATGGCCCGTGTGCAGCCCACGTAAAAGAGCCGCCGCTGCCCCACTTCGTGGGCAGCCATCTCCTCCGCATCCGTTGCCGCCGTTTCCCGCGGCAGCCGCCCCGCCTCCACATGGGCCACCACCACAATCGGGAATTCCAGCCCCTTGGCGGCATGCAGCGTGGTCACTTTGATGCCCGGCTCTTCCAGGTCAAACGCCTGGCTGCTCATAAAACGAGCCGGTAAACCATAACCGGCCAATGCCTGCGCCAGCGGTTCCCCTACACTGCTAGAAGCCACCAGCACCGCCGCCGCGTTGATGGGCAGCCGCAACTGCCGCGCCGACTGCACAATCTGCCCGGCAATCCAGCGCGCCTGGTCTTCACTGCCAGTGGCGGCATAAACCAACGGCCGTGGCCCGGTGTGTACATATTCCTGGCGCATAGCCTCATCGTCAAACTCCGGGATGGGAGCCATGATTTGGGCGGCTGCCGCCGCGATTTGCTGCGTGCTGCGGTAGTTGCGCCGCAAAATACGGGTACGGCCGCTCACGTTCAAACTCTCATGCACCGCCCGCCAGCGGAACCCCTGGTTGTAAAGCGACTGGTTGGCATCGGCCGTTAAAAAGACCCCGGCCGGCGCGGCGCACAGTTCCACCGCCAGCGCCAGCGCTGCCGGAGGTAAATCCTGCGCCTCGTCCACCATCACATAATCCCAACGTTGGCTAAAACGGCCGTCCCGCACCTCAGCCAGCGCCAGCAAAATAAGCGCCCCCCAGGACAGGTAGCCGCCCGCCTCCAACTGCTGTCGGTAGGTTTCATACAGCGCCCACACCGCCTGCCGCGTTTTCGCCGGAAAGCGGATGCCCCGCCCCGTCCGCGTCGCCGCCAGATAATCGGCTTCGCTGCGGCAGTTTTGGCCTTCAATCACCCAGGCAAACTCCTCCAGCAGATAATCGTCACGCAGGTCGGCGATGGCGGCAGCCAGCGGAATTTTGGCGGCGTCCCCCAGCCCGCGTGGTTGCAGCGCCGCCCGCGCCGCGTGCAGCGCTTCCTGCTGCTGGCGGTCAGTGGCAATTTCAAAAGCCTGGCCGCTGTGTCTGGCAATCCACAACGCCGTTTTGTGCAGCGTCGTCACCCGTATCTCTTTGGGCAGGGTTTGTTTGCCCTTCTGTTTACCCTTCTGTGTACCCTTCATGGGCAGGACATCACCCAACAACTGACGCAGCAGCGATTGGCTGGAGTTGATCAGGGCATTGGTATAGGTGGTGAACAGCACTGTGGGCGTCTGCCCGGTTTCGGCCTGATGGTGGGCGACCACAGCCCGCAGCCGGTACAGGGCGACGGTGGATTTGCCCGACCCCGGCCCCCCTTTCACCAGCGTCGGCCCCGCCAGCGCCCAATGTGTCAGCGGTTCTTGCTGTTCGTCCAGCCGCAGCAGGAAAGCAGAAAGTGTGCCTTCGGCGAAACGGGCCAGGTCTTCCGGGTCAAAGAGCATCTGATCCGGCTGCGCCGCTAACTGCTCCACCGTCGCCGGGTACAGCGCGTCCATCACCCGCCCCAACACCTCGGCCGGGATGCGGTTCTCCGGGATGTTGAGCAAATCATCCGCATACAGGCAGCGCATGAGCGGTTCGTGGAATTGGGGATCAATGCGCCACTTTTCCAGCAAGGTTGGCGTCAGTTTGCGCGGCAGTTTTTCTTTGGCCGGGGCGGCCGCTTGCGGCTGGAACCATTCGGGATGGGCCATCCAGTCTGGTTGGGCGGCCAGTTCGGGGCCAAAGGCCACGGCCGTCTCCGGCGCATCCCATCCCGGAAAATCAAACCGCTTATACACGCTGCCCCGCGGCCCAATGGCCAGCAGTTGAATCATTCTCGCTTCTGGCGCGGCGGCGTAAATGAGGCGAAATCCCCCCAGCCGGTAACGGTAAACGTTGTCGTACCCCTTCATCTTCTTGATGGTGTCGCCGCGGGGGGTGATCGGGTCTTGCTCCAGTTCTTTCAGCGCGTTGATGACCGCCTGCTGCAAGTCCCGGTTCAGTTCAATGAAATCGGCCAGATACGCCGGTTTTTGGGTGATTTGCCACTCGTTCATATGAAAATTCCCGCCTGAACTTATCATTGTCATTCCGACGAGTCTTCGAGGAGGAATCCTTCACATAGGCTGAGACGAAAGATTCCTCGCTCCGAAGACTACGCTCGAAATGACACGGCCGAACCGTTGTTTTTAGACATACGCTTAATCTTCATAAGCAGGTTGGAACGCCGCCCTGAACGCGCTTTAGCGCGTTTCTCATCTCAGCCTGGGGAATTACATCCTCAGGCGTTGGGCGGTTCCTCTATACTCTATACCTTGACCAGGTTATCAACCCAATCAAGGACGAAGGTGTTCACCTGGCGCAATACCGTTTCGTTTTCGGCGGTGACACGCGCCGTCAACGTCTTTTTGCCCGATTCCCGAAAAACGCCATACGCCAATAATTGCTGCCGCAGCGTCGTCAGGTCGGCGGCGATCCCAGCCTTTTCCAGATGTGAAAAGTAAAATTGAAAAATATCAGGCGGAGAACCGTACAGGATGCTCGCCAGACCTTGTTCGGCGGGCAGCCGGACACGAATCGAGATGCCGGCCGTCCCCCAGTAAATGGTATGACCCTTCCCTTCCGCACCATCCAGGATGTCGGCGAAAAAGGCGGCAGCCGCCGATGAACAACTCTCCAGAAACTCCTGGCGCGTCACCTGCCGCCGGGAGGTATTGGGTTTGACGGCGCGGGCCGCCTCCGTCAGGCCAATCACACGGGGCACCATGGCCGTCTGGCCCGGCCCCACGAACTGCTTCACCTCCACGCCCAACACTTCCACGTCTGTCATCTTGCTGTTGAGGAATTCAATGAGACGGCGCAGCTCACGGGGCAGGGCATCGGCCACAAAGATCAGGCGAATGCGACCCTGACGCAGGTTGTTTTCCACCAACTGCCAGAAAGCCTCGACGCCCTCCTCGTCGCTTTCGCCAATGAGCTGCTCAATTTGCTCGTCCGGCGAAAGGTTCTGGCTGCGGGCAGTCTCCGTGGCCGCCTGGCGCAGACGATCGATAGACCAGTATTCCGTGCCATTGGCGGCATAATCCAGCATTTGGGCCACCACTTCGCGGCGGCTGCGGGTGTCGGCGGCGCGTTTACATTCGACGAAGGTGGGGATGCCGTCCTGATCCAGGAAGAGGTGATCCAGACTCCAGATGGAGGCGCTGTTGGCTTCGCCGGGCACACCCAATTCCCGTTTGACCAGCAGCCAGCGGCGCGGCGCTTCCGGGTTAATCTGGTCGCCTGGCAGTAAATCTGGATAGAGAGCCAGAGCCAGTTGTAAGGTTTCCTCCTGGGTGTACGGTGTTTCAATCATCGGTATCCATTGGTCTTTGTCTTGTCCGACTAAAAAGATGCGTCCGCCGTTCATTTTCTGCCCTCCTGTAATCAATCACCCGGCAATCTGTTCGCTACTCTGTTGTGGGAATACCCGCGGGCGGTTCTGCGGGCGCCAACCAGACGCCAATTTCCTGGCCATCACGCCTGTCAACCAGGCGGTGCCCAAAAAAGGCCAGAAAATCGCGATCCCGGTCGGTAACACCTGGGCCAAGAATCACATGGTAACGCATGCGGGCTTCGGTGACATACCAGCCAAAGCCCGGCACAAAGTTATTGTTGGCTACAAAACCAGGCAATTCATTTCCAAACCAATCCAGACCATTTGGGTCGGGCATCGTTCCACCTTCCTCCCAACCGATAAGAACGTAAACGTTACCATCGCCCCGGCCGCGTCCCAGTTCAACGCAATCAAAAGCGTGGCGCACCAGGTCTCCTTTGTCCTGTGCCGCGCTGACAAATGCCCGGCGCTCCAGATCGCTTAAATCGTCACGGCCGTACTGGTCCACATAACTCTCCGGGGCCGCCAAATACGCCGCTACCTGCTCCTTGTTCTCTAAAATGGCAGCGGATAGCTCTTTAACCGCTGGCGAGATTTGCTCTGGTACAAAACTGTGGCTTGTGATCTGAATGTTGTTGATGAGATTTGGATTGTCACACAACAAAGCGGTGATTTCTGCCACTGCTTCTGGCGTGCGATCACCCAGACGCGCCATTACTTCGGGCGTGGGATCGATCTGGATCGTGCGAGCTTGCAAGTAATTGCTTAGCACAAACTCCACAAACCAGTTCACGGCCGTTGCCTGATACCCTTCATCACGGCTGGATAAAGGTTGGTCGTCAAACGCAGTATGTTGGCTGCCGCCGCGCGGTGGTTGGGGATCATTGGCGGGATCCCAGGTGGACGTAATGTTAATCGGGGCATTGGGATCATTCTTAGCCACCTTTCCTTCCAGCGAGTTTGAAAAGCGGATGAAACCGCCCAGGTTAAAATCTACGGCCACGATATTATCGAAATCATGTGGATTGGCCCCATGCTGCCGCGTCCAGTCCACAATTCTACGGTCGGTCTTGTTACCATACCTGTCCAACACAACGACATATAACCCGCTCATGATTGACCTCCTATTGTCTATCACTATCCGGCAGCCAGCGCACCCGTCCGGCGCCCTGGCGTATGACCCATACCAGCGGCTCCTCCCCGGCTTTTTCGTCAACGGCCAGACGAAAGACGCCCGGCGCTGTTGCCGTTTGCCAAAACCCATCGTCCGTCCACGTTTGCCACTGCCAGGCGGCGCAATTGTCTGGCAACGTTGCTTCGCTGCGGGCATCCAGCCAGGCCAATCCACCCCGGCTAACCAACCATAATTCTTGTCCCTCCTTTGCCGTTACCAGGTCTGTTATGAGCGTGGATGGCAGATCGGGCACAGCACATTCCTGGCGGATATCAACGTTCAGCCGGGCTTGAAACAACGTTAGACCGGCGGTATGACCAAACCAGGCGCGTTGGCCCACGCCACCGGCCACCGCATTGATCACGCCCGAAACAATCTCAGCGGCGGCCACGGCCGTCACCCATTGATCCGCCTGCCACCGAAAAACTGCCTGGCTGCCAACCACCCATACGGTGTCAGGATCTTCAGGGGCCAGGGCCAGACTGTAAACAGAGCCAATCGGTAATGATGGGGCTGGCAGCAGGTACCGTTCTTTTGTATTGGCGTTCAAACGGTAGATGTTACCGGCGCTGTCTCCCAGCCAGACCATGCCTTCATTTCCGGCCACAATTGCCGTGATAAACACGGCCGTGTCCAACAGCACATCAGCCGTAAACCATTCCACCTGGTTACCGTCCAGTGAGTAACGGCCAAGCTGTGCCCCATCGTGGCTGCTCAGACCAAACCAGGCGCTCGCATCGGTGGCCGCCGCTACGGCCGTAACCACCCCTGCCACCACCCGCCGCGCATCCTGGTCGCCGGGACGCAAAACATAAAGCCCTTCTTGTGCCCCAAACCAGACCACTCCCCCACCGGCGGCAATGTCCTCAAGATGCGTGTCAGCCAGCGCCGGTAAAACCAGCGCTTCCAATTTTCTGCCCGCCGGGCCAGGGGGTGTGGGGCTGGCATTATTTGGCGGCGGCACACTCTGCACATCATCTAACTGCGGCAGAAAAAAAGACAAGACCAGCCAGAAGAGCGCCACCAGCAGCACGGCGCCGAAGGCAGCCACTAAAAGGATTTGTCGCGGCGGATGCTGCACAATGATCTGGCCAAAGTTCTGGCCTATTTGCACTGCTTTGTTGCCCGCTTTTTGTTGAATGACGGCGGGTGTTGTTTGCTGTTGGTCTGGCCGGAGGGCCGCAAATTCGGCGCGGAGTTGGTCGCTAAAAGCGGGGGTCACGCTGAGTTGTGCCTGGGCAAAAGGTTCGGGACGTTCTTCTCGTAAGGCAGCCAGCAGTTCCGGCCAACGCTGCTGCCGGCCAATGGCTAAAACCAGATCTCTGGCCCTGGCGCTCAGACGCTGATCGCCGCCCAAATCATCATAGTTCAAACCTAAGGTGAGGGCCAGCGTGCGCAATTCCTCCGCATCAAAATAAGCGGTAAGGAACTGCTGCAAACGAACCAGATGCGATTTCATCTCTTGCCTGCCAATGCCTGTGCCGCCGTGCGCACCGCCTCGTCCTCATCCGTATCGGCGATTAGCTCCAGCACGCGCACCGCTTCTTGTTGGGCGGTTTCGCCGGGCTGGCTGTGTAGGAAGGCGGCCAACATCTGTACCGTCGCCAACCCGCCCAACCGCGCCAGCGATGACCCGGCCAGCCAGCGGATGTTCTCGTCTGCGTCGCCCAATGCGCCCACCAGGGCTTGCAATTCGGCCTGGTTTTTAGGCTGGCCCAACCCCATCACCGTTTTGAGGCGCTGGCTGCGGCTGCCCTGTGGCGGCGAAAAGTCGGTGAGCAGGGTGGGCTGGCTGGCGGCGGAAACGTTCAACTTCTCCGCAGAAGTTGAACGTTTTGCTTTGGGTGGCGCGGGTGGTGGTTTGAGTTCCAGCGTTGGACCGGGTTCCCGCATAGAACGCGGCTGACGCGGATGGCCGCCGGTGGCGGACGCAGATTTTTGCTGATCTTCTTTCTGATCTGCGTTCATCTGCGAAACATCTGCGTTCATCTGCGTTCTATCCTCTTGCCACCATTCGTCGCGGGGCAGTTCCGGGCCGAGATACGCCGCGTCCCAGGGGTGGGCGGCGTCCGGGTGGGCCGGCGGTGGGTCCAGGTGGGTTTTATAGAACGCTGATGACGCTGATTGGGCGCTGATTGTCGCTGATTTTTTCTGATTTTTTTGATCAGCGTTTATCTGCGAAATATCAGCGTTATCTGCGTCCCATCTCGCTGCCGCCATCTCATCATACATCTCCAAAATGACGCGCCTGGTGCGGTATTCGCCGTGGGCGGCTTCGTCTTTGCGGCGGACGATGGGGAAGGTGTCCATGATGTAGGCCACATCGTCCCGCTCGATGCCGTAGAGGTGGAAGTAGGCGGCGTCGAGTTCACAGCGCAGCAGGAAGCGGCGCTCCTCGTCCCAACGGAAGGGCGGGCCGTGATAACCGCAATCCTGGGCAAAGGGACGCAGGTCGTAGGCGGTGTAGGTGAGTTCGAGGACGCGGGGGAAGAGAAAATTATGAATTAGGAAGGATGAATTATGAAGCCAGGGGCAGGGTTGGTGGTAGGTTTGGGGTGGGAGGACGGGTAATTGCTTCAAAATAAAGAAGTTCATATGTGTTCCGCCCACACTAAAACGAGAGATGAAATCAAAGGCAAATGAGCAGAGTGAAGCAGCTAATAGTTGCCCCTCACGGAGTAGCTCTGGCGGCAATAATGCCATTGGCGCATTGTTGCCAACGGCCGTTTTCGGCAGCAGACTAAAAATGGCGGTGCGTTCGTTGGTGGTGTTGGTGATGTCGCGGAAGCCGATGAGCCAGCCGGGGTTGTGGGGGAGACGGCCGTTCACTTCCTCCTCCCGCACCCAATAACGGGGCAAAACCAGGTGGGTGGGGTCATCTTTTTCCGTTGCCGTCACATCCCGCGTCTCCAACCCCGCATACGTCGCCCAGCGGTGGTCAAAATGATGCAGCATCTTCGCCTCATACAACGGCAAACAAACCTCCTCCCCGTTCGTAGTAACCGCTTCAGCGGTCAGGTGGCTAAAGCTGCCACTACGAACAAAGCGGTTGCCGTCCAGCCGCCAGCCTTCGGCCTGCAACTGCTCCCGCGTGCGGAACAGCCCGGAATCACCAGACATATGGAACATGGTGAAAAACTTGATGCCCCAGGGATTCACTTCCGGCGACCCTTCTTTGATCAACACCGGCACCCGGCGGTAAATCGCTTTGGTCAATTCCGCGTCCCGCTGGCTGCGGAAGATGGGGCAGGTGCGGGTGTTGGGGTTGAGCAAGGCTAAATCTGCTGCCGACAGGGTAAAGTGACGGTTCCTGTCTTGTAAATGTCCAGTATTTGTGTTCCAGAAAGCAAAATCAGCCAATTCAGTTGTTGCACTGCCGGACAGGGTAATCAGGCAAAAGTGAGGATGTGTACGATGAACGTGTGGGAATAGTCCCTCCGTATTCACAAAATCGTAAAAGCTAACCAGTTGTTTGTTATCCAATAAATCAGCAAAGAAGTATTTGTAGGTGTCAGCCGTAGCAATATCACTCTGTACGATAAAACCTGCACGTCCTGATTCACCAACGATGCTTCGATTCATCTCTGCAAAAACAGCAAAGGTATTTACATCACCACGCCCACATAAAGGGTACTTACCACTGTTGCGCACTAGATGGCTTTCCCCTTCCGCCTTGCGTTTATCGGCGGCAAAGGCAGCGTGCAGCGCCGGGTTTGTCTGCGGCAGGGCGGCGATCAATTTTTGCCGGGCCGCCGCATTCGGCGCGGTGGCAATCGCCTCATCCCGGCTGGCAAACCACTCCTTCTCCTGCAACTTCACCCGCTCCCAGGGCGGGTTGCCCAAGACCACATCAAAGCCGCCCGTCCAGCCGGTAATAGAACGCTGATGACGCGGATCAGACACTGCTCTTCGCTGATTTTTCAGATCGGCGTCAATCTGCGCCGCATCAGCGTTCATCTGCGTTCCATCCCCATCCGGCACAAACACCTGTGGAAACTCCAGATGCCAGTGGAAAAATTGATACTGCGCCGCCAGCCGCCGCACCTCATCCTTCAACCACTGCGGTTCGCGGTACGGGCTGCGCTCCAAATTGCGGAAAACCTGCTCCGTAATCGGGTAAGGCCAGCCGGAAATAGAACGCTGATGACGCTGATTGGACGCTGGTTTTCGCTGATCGGCGTTTATCTGCGCCGCATCCGCGTTCATCTGCGTTCCATCCTCCCCCCGCTTCACCCAAACAAAAGCGGCGCACCAGGCGTCGGCCCACAATTTGCCTAATTCATAATCGCTGCTCTGCACCAGCCGGGCATATTCTGCTTCCTGCGCCTGCACCCCGGCCAGCGTATCGTCGTCCAGCATCTCCAGGCGGCGCATGGCGTTGGCAAAATCCCCCAACCGTTCCCAGGGCTGCATGTCGGCGCGGAACAGTTCCAACTGCCCCTGGCGCTGCTGCTTGTTGCGCTTTTTCCATTCGGCGGCATACCCTTTGTCATCCCCGGTAATCGGCGTAAAGGCTTCGTCGGGAATGCCGCCCGCCAACAGCGCCGGCGTGGCCCCCAGCAGGCTGTTGCCGCAGCGAATCTGGGCGTCTAAAAAGGCCAACGGCCGTCCGGGGGTCATGGTCTCCATCCACAAAGCCACCTTGCACAGTTCCACCGCCATCTCGTTGATGTCCACGCCAAAAATGCAGCGCCCGACCACATCGCGCAAAGCCACGCGCACCGCTTCCGGGCCGGGTTCGTCATCCCCCGTGCGCGCCCGCGCCAGGTGCCGCGCCAGCCGCCGCGCCGCGGCAATGAGAAAATGGCCGGAGCCACAGGCCGGGTCCACCACCTTGATATTGAGAATCGCCTGCTCTAAATGGGACGCGGATGACGCGGATGGGCCGCTGATTTTCGCTGATTCTTTCCGATCTGCGCCAATCTGCGCAGCATCAGCGTTCATCTGCGTTCTATCCGGATGGGACGCGGATGACGCGGATGGGCCGCTGATTTTCGCTGATCCTTTCTGATCTGCGCCAATCTGCGCAGCATCAGCGTTCATCTGCGTTCTATCCGGATGGGACGCGGATGACGCGGATGGGTCGCTAATTTTCGCTGATCCTTTCTGATCTGAGCTAATCTGCGCTTTATCTGCGTCATCTGCGTTCCTCCTCATCCGATCCGCCACCACCGGCTCCAACGCACTGTCCAACAGGCTTTGAATGAGCGAAGCGGGCGTGTAATAACTGCCGGTGGTTTTGCGCTCTGACCCGGCGGCCACATCCAGGCTGAAGCTGGCCGAGGGCACGTGCAGTTGGGGGTGCAGTTCCAACAGCGATTCATAGACGCTACCCAACTCTTCCGGCCCCAGGTTTTTGTAATCTACGGGGCGCAGCACTTTGTTTTCGATGGTGAAGGCCAGGGCGCGCACGGCCGTGAGCAAATCCTGGTTGGCCAGGAGAGCGCCGTCCAAATCGGGCGTGGCCCGCTCCGAAAACAAGAAACTGCCCAAAGCGGGCAGCGCCAACGGCTCATAGCCGGCGCGCAGCAGCACAAAGAGGCAGGCCAGGGTATGGTACAGGTCGGGGTGCGGCCCACCGCGCCGGCTTTCCGCCAGCCGCCGCAGCCGCGAGACAGAATAATATTGGTCGTAGAGACGTAGCGCTGCCACGTCTTTACCTGTTAATAACAAACCCCGGTCTTCGGCCACAAACAAAAAGAGCAGCCGGTACACCAGGCGCAGCAGTTGGCGGTAATAATCGGCCGTGTTTAACGTCCCGCTTTGTAGTTGCTGGCGCAGTTCCCCGTTGGCTTTGTGGGCCAGGAAGCCGCGCCCCAAGGCGGCAATCGCTTCCTGTACCCCATTGCGCAGGGCGTCGAGGGCGCGGGTTCCCTGTTCGGCCGCCTGCTGTGACCACCGTTCCAGCCAGCAATTGGACGGTAGAGACGCAAGATTTTGCGTCTTTTCTAGAGACGCAAGATTTTGCGCCTTTTCTAGAGACGCAAGATTTTGCGTCTCTACGCGGGATTGGTGACACAGCAGCCATAACAAACTGAAATCGGCGTACAGTTCCCCCTGAAACATCGCTTCCAGGTCAAACTCCACGTAAGCGACGCGGGTGAGGCTGATGTTGTCACGCAAGATGCGCAGCCGCAGCCCATTGCTGACAAAACCCCACAAATAGGCGTCGCTGCGGTTCAGGCACTCCTGCACCAGACTGTGCGGGCTGCGTTTGATGGCCTGGCTGTTGTCACGGCCGTCCAGCCCTTGCCGGAAGCTGACCAGGTGAATGGGCGTGTGGTCATACAGGTGGCTGATGGGGTATTGACCCGTAAACCGTGAATCGTTATCCGTGAACCGTGAGGCGTCATTTGTCGGATTACGGTCTACGGTTAACGGATCACGAACAGGCACGCTGCCCTGATAAGGCAGACGGCCGTAACCCAACTCTTGCAACAGCGTCAACATCCAGTCGCGGGTCATGGTGACGCCGGTTTCGGCCGGGGCGGCCTGTTCCGTCTTGTGCTGGAATGTCTGCCAGACCCCCAGCAGCCGGTTCCAGGCGCGGTTGATGGCTTCATTCGGCCGTTCGCCGGCAGACAGGTGGTAATCGGCCGGGTTCAGGCCATCCACCGCTCCGTCCGCAATCCGTTGCAGCAGATCGGCCGGCAAAATGCCGCCTTCGGTTTTGACGGTGATGAAGTGTGAGCGAGCAATCGTTTGCATAGTTTTTATAGAACGCTTATAGAACGCTTATAGAACGCTTATAGAACGCTGATGACGCTGATTAAACGCTGATAAAACGCTGATTTTTTCTGATCTGCGCCAATCTGCGCAACATCTGCGTTCATCTGCGTTCCATCCTCATAGAACGCTGATTTTTTCTGATCTGCGCCAATCTGCGCAACATCTGCGTTCATCTGCGTTCCATCCTCATAGAACGCTGATGACGCTGATAAAACGCTGATTTTTTTCTGATCTGCGCCAATCTGCGCAACATCTGCGCTCATCTGCGTTCCATCCCCTGCGTTCCATCCCCAGCGTTCTATCCTCAGCGCTCTATCCTCCGGGCGGTTTCATAAACTTTGCGCTTTACCTGCGGTTTGGGACCAAAGTTGAGAAGCAGGCCAACGTCAATTTGGGTGGCTTTCAGATAATTGAGCAGTTGGGCTTCGTGCTCTTCAGCAATTGTTTCGGCCGCTTTTAGTTCCAGGATAACAGCATTATTAACCAATATATCGGCGAAGTAATTTCCCACGACGATACCATCATAAGTTACTTCGATGGGCGCCTGCTGGACAATGGCAAACCCGCGCTTGCGCAGTTCGTGTACCAGCGCATTTTCATACACCTTCTCCAGAAAGCCGTAGCCTAACTGGTTGTATACATGGTAGAAGGCGTTGAGAATGTCTGACGTGAGATCGGAATGTTTGTAGTTCATGGTTAAAATGGAACGCTGATGATGCGGATGAGACGCCGATATTCGCAGATTAAAAAAATCAGCGCCCTATCCGCGTCATCAGCGTTCTATCCTGCGTTCTATCCTATCACCGGCAACAGTAAATACACACCCAATACATCCGGCGGGAGCTGGGGCTGCACGGTGTAGCGGACGCCGGTCTGGCGCACGGCCGTGCGTACCCGCCGGTGCGCCTCCAACAATTCCTGGCTGCGCTGTTCGGCTATCCTGTTCAACTCCGCTTGCAGCAGCGGCAGTTGGGCCACCACCCGGCCCATCAACTGGGCGGCCTGCGGCGGCGGCACGTTCACGTCCGGCGTGGCCAATAACAGGTCTTCAACGGCCGTAGCAGGCAGCCAGGCGGGTTGGTTTTCGCGCCCGGTAAAAGCCACCACCTGACATTCTTCGGCCAGCAAGGGGATTTCCGTCCCCGCTTTGTGGGTAACGATGTGGTAGCGGAAACGGAGCAGCAGCAGGGTGGTGGCCTGGGGCACGGCTTTGCTGCGGATGACCCCGGCGCGTTTGGCCGCCCCGTCCAGCAGCGGGTCCAGGGCGGTATCCATGGTGTAGGCTGCCAATCCTTCCACAATGGGATGGGTGCGGCTGAGGTATGTCACCTGGTCGGGCACAGGCAGCCCAAACCGGGCCGTCACCTTTTCCCGGCCGCCCACCAGATCACGCAAGGCGGCCCTGTCCGGCAGCCGGATTTCCGTGTTCTGTCCCTGCCGGTGGATATGCCCGCCATGCGCCCGCACCATATCGGCCACAAAGCGCTCCACGTCTACGGCCGTGCCAATCGCCTCGCGCACCGCCTGCCACTCCCGCGCCACTTCGCCCACGTCCAGGCTGTGTTGGGCAAACAGGGTGCGCGACGCCTTCTCTTTGTTGGCCACATTATCCCATTGGGTATGTAAATTCTGAGCCTGCGTGCTCATAAAGTCGAAGGCCATTTGTCGCGCTTCGCCCTGGCTGCCACGCAGCATCATGCCTTCCATCAACGCCTTCACCACCTCGCCGGTATTGCCCGGCAGGGGCACGGAGACGCCTAACGAGGTGCGGATTGTCTGGTGTTTGCGCAGCAGCACGTCCAGCACAATGCCGTCAATCTGGTTATCCACGCCGTAGTAGGTCAGGGTGCGCACGGTAGGGCTGGCCTGCCCGTAGCGGTCTACCCGCCCTTCGCGCTGCTCGTGCCGGGTAGGGTTCCAACTCAGGTCATAATGCACGACGGCGTTGAAATATCCTTGCAGGTTAATGCCTTCGCTGAGGCAGTCGGTGGCCACCAGGACGCGCTGCTCGTGCTGCCCCAACTGTTCCACCCGGTTTTCCCGTTCGGCCGGGGGCAGCGTGCCGGTCACGGCCGTGATTTCCACTTTATTGGGCAGCGCCAGACGTAACTGCTCGGCCAGGTATTCGGCCGTGGGAATAAAGCGGCAAAAGAGGATGGGCTGGTAGCCCTCTTGCAACAACCGTTTGACCAGGGTGATCGCCTGCTTGAGTTTGGCATCCTGCTCCGGCCCAAACAGCCCCTCTGCTCGCCGCGCAAAACGGAGCAGCCGCTGCCGTTCGCTTTCCGGCTGCTCGTCGCCTTCCTGGCCGCCGGGGGCCACATCCAGGAATTCACTGGTATCGGCGTCGTCCAGGTCAAGCACGGCTCGTTCGCCAATTTCATCGGCTTCAACGGCCGTTTCCGTATCTACCGTGCCGGAGCGGGTGCGCAGGGTGGCGGCCGCCGCCGCCGGGCTGCTGGCCAGGCTGCGCAGCAGCGCCAACGCCGACCACCAGCGCACCCGCTGCCGTTGGGCGCTCCCACTTTCATCCATGACTCGTTCGCGGGCATAATCCAATAAGTTGTTAAACAGCTTTTTGTATTCCGGGGTCAGGGTGTAGGTAGCCTCGGCATCTTCCCGCTGCGGGAATTCGGTGTCTGTTTCCAGGTATTGGCGTATATCGCCGCGGCGTCGCTGCACCAGGTGTTGGGCTATCTCGCGCCGCCGGGCTTCATTGGCCCGGCCAGACAAATCTTCGGGCAGGTGGCGGAAATCCGGGCGCAGCAGTCCTAATAATGAACGGAATGCGCCTTCGTCGCCGCTGTGGGGGGTGGCCGTCACCAGCAGCATGTGGCGAGTTTCATTCTCCGCCAACGCTCGCAGTAGTTGGTGGCGCAGATGCCGCCCGCCGCGATTGTCCGGCGAGAAGGCGCAGGTGTGGGCCTCGTCTACGATCACCAGTTCCGGGCAAACGCGAATGAATTCTTCGCGGCGGCGTGGCGACTTGATGTATTCGGTCGAGACGATGACAAAAGGGTGCAGTTCAAAGAGGGATTGGCCGACGGCCGTGCCCCGTTCCAGCCGCGTGACGGTACTGGGCAAGACCAGTTCGGCGTCAATGTGGAATTTTTCGGCCAGTTCACTCTGCCACTGTTCGGCCAGGTGGGGCGGGCAGAGCACGGCCAGCCGCCGCACTTCGCCTCTGTCCAGCAGCTCCCTGGCAATCACCCCGGCCTCGATGGTTTTGCCAATACCCACGTCGTCGGCGATGAGCAGGCGCACCGGGTCGAGTTTGAGGGCCATCAGCAGCGGCACCAACTGGTACGGCCGTGGTTCCACGTTTAGCCGGGCAAAGGAGCGAAACGGCCCGGCGCTGGAACGGAAACCGAGGCGCACCGCATCCCGCAGCAGGCGGCAGGAGCGGAAGTCGCCCACGTCCTGGGGATCAGGGAGATCAAAGGTGGCCGACTGCACATCACCCTGCTCCAGCGGCAGATACAACCCGGCAATCTCCTGGTCTGTGCCGCCTAACGGCCGTAAGACCAGCCATTCGTCGCTGGAATCGGGCAGCACCACCCACTCACGGCCGCGTGTTTTGACTAATGAGCCAACAGCGTAAGTCATAAGATATCCTTTAGGATAGGACGCAGATGAAGCTGATGCGACGCTGATACCAATGATCAGCGATATTCAGCGGCCGATCTGCGTTATCAGCGGGCCATCATCGTCACTGCGCCATTCCACCAAAAACGTTGGCGTGTTGGGCGGCAATGGCCTGCCAGTCGGCCTGGTAGTGGAAGCGAATGACGGTGATACCGGCGTTGCGTTCCAGGCAGTCGCCCATTTCGGCATCCTGGCGCTGTACATCGGCATGATCGTGTACGGGGCCGTCAATGTAAACGGCCGTGTAACTGTCAGCATACCAGAAATCGGGCCGGGTCTGGCACAGTTCAATGAACTTTTGCGCCTCATCGGGCAGGCGCAGGTTGTGTTGGTCCAAAAAGTCCAACCACTCCCGTTCCAGGTCGCTGCCACAGCGCCGTTTGAGTTCGTCCAGGTGAGCGGTGGGGGATACGGCCGTGGGGCTAACCTTCACCGTGCAGCCTGCCAGTTGCAGCAGGAGGTCGCGTATCAGGTGGCGATCCAGCAGGGCGTGATCTATCTGGTTGGTGTAGCTCATCAGGCAGTCGTAGCAGGCGGCTTCACAATCCTCTTGCCGGCCGCCGGCCGCTCGTTCTGCCCGGCGTAAATCCTGTCCTTGTGAGTCAAAATGGCAGACAGTTAAGGCCTGGGCGGCAATCCGGGCTATGGCCCCGGTATCGTCCAGCAGTTGGCGCAGCACACCGGCCCCCCCTTCGGCCGATTCATAATACAGGATCAGGTTGCGCTCATCGAGATTGGGCAGCGGTTCGGCGGCCAGTTCATCATCTTCCAACTGGTACAAAAGCTGGATGGCGGTCTTGATAGCCGGTTGCAGCGAAGCCATGGCCTCATTATCAAGGGGGAGCAACGGTTCAACGAGCAGACAATTGCGCCTGTCCTCCACAAAGGGAACCACCCGTTTTTGCATGGGGCTGTTGGGATCATCGGTGTCAGGATCGAGATCGTGTTCATTCTTTTGCCAGTAGCCGCGCTCCGTGTCCAGCATAAAACCGGGTGGGTCGTCCGGTTTGCGCCGCCGCCAGCCCAGGTTGATACGCCATAAAGTAGCCGCATCGCCATAGGTCAGCTTGAGCAGCGGCGTGCCATCGGCTGCCTGGACGGTAGCCACACGCCGGGTCGGTTGTTGACTGGGGGGAGGGAAGTGAACGGCCGTTTTGAACTCATAGCCCATGCGCATCCGCTCTTCTTCATCGCTGTTGATGCGGTCGCGCCGTTTGGTGGCCACATTCTGCATACGGAACAGATTGTTCAGGGCGCTGTCTAGCGGCTTGCCGCACTGCTGGCACAAGTCCAACCCGCTGCGGCCGCTTTGCACCGGGTGCAAATAACCGCAGGCCGGGCACATCTGGGCGCTGGTCGTCAACAGATCGTCATCCCCCACCGGCAAAATGACCTTGTTGATGACGTAGCGGGAGCCTTCGTGGTAGATGATGCTGCGCGGCCCAAATTCAGCGATGGCCAGGAAGCGGGGCCGGGAGAGGTATTCATCGGCGTCACGGCGGCGGCCGCGCCGGCCGGGAATATAGGCTGAGAGGGGCAGGCGAGGGAAGTTGTAGCCGGGCAAAAAGCCTTCACTGGCAAAATAACGATAGCTGTAAAAGTCTGACTGCATCACATTGCTGTTATCCGTCAGCAGCCGCAGTTGGCTCTCTGCCTCCGCCCGTAGCCGAGCCGCCAGGTTTTTCTCTTGCTGCGAGCGGGTGGCGTCGCGCATGATCTCATGCTGCGCGGCCTGCTGCTGCAGCGCGGTCTGGTACAGGCCGCGCCAGCGGTCGCAGGCGCGGTCAAAGGCCTCGCCGATGTGCTGCAAGGTTTTTTCTAACCAGGTTGGGCCGTACCAACCGGCGGCTTCCAGGTCACGCTGCGCCGTTGCCAGAATTGCCTGCACCCGGTGGGCGGCCTGTTGCCGGGCGTGGAGATTGTCTATATCTGCCTTCACCGACGGCAGCACGGCCAGGGTGGGCGGGTCGCCAGCCAGATCCAACACATCTTTGAGCGATGCACCCAGGTGCAACCCGGCTTCGGCCAGCCAGACAGCATGAACGTGGGCGCGGATCAGGTCTTCATTGGCTAAATCCAGGCGCGGCGGCGTGACGGCACCGGCCACCATGCGCTCCGGCTGTTTGAAGAAGTATTGGTCATGCGGACTGCCGGTAGTGCAGTAAGTAAAGACCAAAGCCGGCTGGCCGCTGCGCCCGGCCCTGCCGGAGCGTTGAGCGTAGTTGGCCGGGGTTGGCGGCACGTTGCGCATGTTGACCACGTTCAGTTGGGCAATATCCACCCCCAGTTCCATTGTTGGTGAGCAGTACAAAATGGGCAGCCTGGCTTCGCGGAAGTGCGCCTCCCGCTTCAGGCGGTCTGCCATTGGCACCTGGGCGGTATGTTCGCGGGCTTGCGCGTCTTGCAAAGCGGTGGCAGCCTGGGTGTAAAAGTGAACAAAGAAGGTGTTGGGGCGTAATCCAGTGCTGGGCAGCCGGGGCATACGCACCGGGTCATGATAGGGTTCACGGCCGTCGCCTGCCAGCCAGATCAGACCATCGGCCGGCAACTGGTAGCCGGGGGGATCATTCTCGTTCGGCGGCTCGGCGACTACTTCCACCAATCCGGCCACTTCCAATACCTTGAATAACTGGGGAATGATTTGATCCGTATCGGCCATTCTTAAGTTGCCCGTATATTGGGGGAAGGTGTTTTGCCGCCGCAGAAACATGCCGAAGCCGGAACGGGAGGAGAGGTAAAGGTGACCGCCGAAGTCGCCGCGGCGGCTGGCGCGGGGCCAGGCAATGGCCGCGTGTACCATGTTTTCTTCGTCGTCAATGGCCCAGGGTTCCACCAGGCGCAGGCTGCTGCGCTGCTGGATGCGTTCCTGGTAGAGCGGGTCAAGAAAGTTGACCTTGATTGCCAGCTCGCGGCGCAACACATCCAGCAACACTTGAGCCACCTGGTATCGTTCTTCGGCTGTAGCCGAAGCTAAGGCGGCGTGGCCGCCCTGCCATTCTTCTTCGGCCTGGCACAGTTCCCGCAGGGAGATGTAGTCTATCTTGAGCAATCCCGCCTGTTCCAGATTGGGCGCAGTCACCCGCCAGCCCCGGCGCAAATCCTGGTACACCCGGTAAGCCAGCACTTCGCGCAACGCCTGTTCTGTCTCCTGTTTTTGCATGAATTTGACGTCGGGATTGGCCGCGTACAGTTCCAGAGGCATGTTGAGGGCATCAAAAACGCGCTGCGCCAGTTCGTCATGTTTAATACCGTTTGGCCCCGCCTGCTGCACGGCCTGGTAAACGGCCGTGCGCAGCAGACCCACTTCCACAAAATCATTGAAGTGCCCGGCCTGCAAAGAGGCATCCTGCCGGTTATCGGTAAAACTGAGCAGCTTTTGCGCCTTGCGCTCCAGGGTTTCATCGCGGCGCAGGGCGCGCAGGGCGGACAGGCTCAAGACCGTCGTGGCCGTGCTGCGTCCTTCAGAAGAGAGCGAGGCTAACTTGCCGAAGTCGGAGCGTTCCCGGCCGCTGTAGGTCACGCCGCAGTGCAGGCAAAAAGCGAAGGGGGAGTGGACAAAATGATAGGTCATCCCTTGCTCATCTTCCTGCCCCAACGTATCCAGACGTACCACCTGGGGCTGTTTCTGCCGAAAATGTCGCTTCACCCGCAGCAGGCCACTCGGACTGAGTTCCAGCCACTCTTCCGGCAGCCGCTCCAGGATCGCTTCGTCTTCATGCGGCCAGGGGTCATCGGGGTTATGGTATAAGAAACCGCGCTGCTGGTCTTCTTCTCTAGTCTGATCGCGCAGCTCTCGCGCCGTAAAGAACAGGTTACTTGTTCTGTTATCCGTGTGCTGATTGACCACATAGTATTCCTGGCCACATTCGCGGCAAAAGACCAGCGGCAGCAAAATTCTTTGCCGGGTTTTGTCGGGCACGTATTGCTGCCCTTTGAGAGTGATGTAGCGGTCTGATGGGCCTTCCAATGAGGCGTAAGCCGTATCACCCCGGCTGATGAACTGGTGCAGGCGAAAAGCAAAAGCCGGGAACCGGGTTTCAGGGTGAAGGGCATCGTACCCGGCCAGCAAGGTCTGTTGAATAGCGGCGGCGCATTGCGCAACGGGCACACCTGTGGGAGTTGACAGCCTTTGAGCAGCTCCTTCTGTGCCACTGATACTCAAGGGCCTGGCCCGGCGCAGTCGGCCGCTTTCCGCTTCCGTTTCCAGGCCAAAAGTGGTTTCAATCCAGACGGCCAGCGGGTCGGCGATGAAGGCGTCATATGTTTTAGCAGGCGGTGTCCCTGTTTGCAGGCGTTGAGTTAACGCCTGAATAAAAGCGGGATCGTCTAGGGAGTGGTCGGGCGTGGCCCGGCGCAGGGTTTCACCGATGATGCGTTCCGGTTTGACCGGTGCGCCAAAAAGCTGGTTGGCCACGGTTGCGATCTTTTGCTGTTGTTCGGCGAACGTGCCCCCTTCGGCCAGGGTCGCTGATGTACCTACCACCTGCATGTGTGGGTTGGTGCAGTTGTTGCGCACCCGGCGCACCAACATGGCGACATCTGCCCCTTGCCGGCCGCGATAGGTGTGCAGTTCATCCAGGACGAGGAATTGTAAACCTGTGGCAGCTCTGACCAGTTCCCGCTCAAACGGCCGTGTCATGATCAGTTCCAACATCACGTAGTTGGTCAGGATAATGTCTGGCGGATGGGCGATGATTTCTTGTCGCTCCTCCTCAGATTCTTGGCCGGTGTAACGGCGGAAGGTGACGGGGGGTTTGTCAAAACCGCGCATCAGGAACTTTTCCAGTTCATTAAACTGGCTGTTGGCGAGGGCGTTCATGGGATAGATGACAATGGCCTGAATGCCGCGGCCGCTGCCCCGCTTGAGAACATGATCCACAATGGGGATGATGTAGGCCAGACTTTTACCCGACCCCGTGCCGGTAGTCAGCACATAATTGTCGCCTGATTGGGCGGCCGCAATGGCATCGGTCTGGTGCTTATGCAGACGGAGGGGGTCGTTTCTGCCATCGGCCGATTTCAGCCGGAAGATGTCACGACAAAGGGGGTGTACCGTACCTTGATTGACCAGATCATCAACCCACGCGCCCGGTTCAAAGGTGGGGTTTAGTTGAATGAGGGGATCGGGCCACAATGTTCCCGCCTCAAGTTCACTGGCAACGTAGTTAGCTATGCGTTCATCCTGGATTTTGATGAAACTGCTGATGTAACTGCTGTAATCGTCAATCAATTGGCGGCGTAAGTTAAAGACATCCATGGATCAGCCCTTCTATGTTTCATGATTGCAAATAGTGCCTTGTGATACTGGCATTTGTTGATTTCTATTTGTTTGTGCTTTTTTTTCGCTGATTGAGAACATTGGTAAACATTTTGCAGGCCCACCAAATAACGTGACCCTTGTCAGGCATTATACATAAAATTTGCCCATCGTTGAACTCCAAATTTTATGGAAGCATCGTAACAGAAAGAGAGTGTCTCAATATCGTCTGAGCGTCGGCTGGATCACCCTCACCATCGGCAGTGGCATCGCTTTCCTCATGGCCCTCCGTGGTCAACAACCCTTCTCCTCCGCCCTGGGCTATGAACCGCTGATAGCCATCCTGATGGTGCTGGGTATTATCTGTCTGGTACTACGGTAACCGTTCAGACCTGACAGGTTTTTTACTCGTTCAACTTGAAGCTTTACAGGCCAAAAACCTGTCAGGTCTCCAGAGGGACTGAACGCTTATCCGCCAAAGTACCGGCGCATTGGATGAAACGCTGCCTTGAGGAGGCGGTGGAACTGACGGCCCTTACCGTACCGCCGGACGTGACTGAGGCATTTACTGTGACGGAGGAGGTGGATGGCAGACGGAGATGTTTGACGAGGCGCGTAGTGTGGCTATGGATGCCGACGGAAATGTCATTGTGGCCGGGCATACCGAGGGAAGCCTGGGTGGTCCGAACACGGGCCTGACCGATGTCTTCGTGCAAAAGGTTGACCCGGATGGCAACACACTCTGGACTCGCCAGTTCGGTACAATAAGTGAGGACATAGCCTATGGTGTGGCTACAGACTCGAACGGGAACGCTGCCGTGACAGGGCATACATACGGCGACCTGTTTGGTCCAAACGCGGGCAGCATTGATGCGTTCCTACGTGTCTTCACGCCGGATGGGGGATGATCTGCCAGCTATCTCATTCACTGGGGCATCTGTTGCAACCACCTGCTTTGTTGGTGGGCTAAACCTCCCCTAGCAAACCACGTCGGGCCGCCAGACGCGCTGCCTGGCGACGGTTTACCGCATGAAGTTTGCTGAGGATATTGCGCACATGGCTCTTGGTGGTATGCAGACTGATAGAAAGTTGTTCAGCAATTTCCTGATTGGAGGCGCCAGTAGCGATCAGGTTTAATACTTCCAATTCACGGCCGGTCAGGTCAGGATCATCTTCGGCGGGTATGGGGTGGGCAGATTGGGTTGCCAGCCGGGCATACGCCTCCACCAGACTGACCGCCAGTTTGGGTGGCAGCGTCGCTTCACCGCCTAACGCACCGCGAACCCCGCGCAAAAAATCGGCTGCATTGGTATCTTTCAGCATGTAGCCGTTGGCTTCTGCTTTGATAGCCGCAAACAGCTTCTCATCTTTGTCATGGACGGTGAGCATGACAATGCGCACCTCAGACAACGCCTCCCGAATGAGCCGGGTCGCTTCCAGGCCATCACAAATGGGCATGTTGATGTCCATAACAACCAAATCGGGCTGTAAATCGCGGGCTAGAGTCAATGCTTCCAGGCCATCACCCGCCTGCCCTACGACGACCAGATCCGGCTGGGCATTGACCAGCCCGGCCAATCCTTCACGGAACAGTTCGTGGTCATCAACCAGCAAAATACGGGCGGGGGAAGTGGGCATTGTCTGACCTCTATGAATCTGAATGATGGGCGTCCGGTCTGGCAGGGAACACGGCCGTAATCTGTGTGCCTTCTCCCGGTGTGGAATGAACCTTTAACTGGCCCCGGCTGCGTTAAGCACGGGTATGCATGATGGTCAGCCCCAAATGGTTGGGGCTGTTTTCCTGGCCGGGATCAAACCCTTTGCCATCGTCTCTGATCTGAAAAACGATTGAGCCGTTTTCTCTGGCAATGGTAATCTGCACCCGGGAGGCCTGGGCGTGACGACGGATGTTGGTGAGGGCTTCGCGGAGGATACGCAGCGTTTGTTTTTGGGTAACGGCCGTCAGCGCGATGCCATCTTCTCCTTTAATGATCAACTCAACCGGCAAGCCCGATTGGGCTTCAAAATCAGCCAATAACAATTGTACCTATGGCAATAAATCCCCTGTTTCTGGCAGAGGGTCGCGCAGCCCGGTCAGGGCCATGCGCACCTGGGCATAGGCGTTTTTGAGGCTGGTCTGCATCTCTTTCAGGCGGGTCACGGCCGTTGCGCTTTCTTCTCTGTGGATCAATTCCGCCGCTAACCCCACCTGCAAATTGATAGCTCCCAACGTTTGCGCCAGATTGTCATGCAACTCGGCCGCCAACCGTTGCCGCTCCGACAACGAAGCATTTTCTTCCGCCTGTTTTTTACCGGCGGCTACCAGCCGGGCATTTTCCAGGCCAACGGCGGCGGCATTGGCCAGCAACGTCAGAGCGCGGCTCTCATCGGCGTCAAAGGGGCGGTACGGCCGTACCACACACAACGCGCCCCAGGCCCGCTCCCCGGCTTGCAAAGGCGCGGCAATACATGACGTACCGGGAAAATGATGCAGGAAACCACAGTTAGCGCAGCCACCGTCAGTGACGACGGTTTGATGTTGTTGAATAACAGGCAAGGCAATGCCGCGCCTGGTGGACTGGAGTAGACCCAGGTACTCATTGCCCGCGCCGCTGCCGGCCACAAGTTCCAGCGTATGACCATCACCGTCCAATACACACACCGAAGCCGCTTCTCCTTGCATCAGGTCACGCGCCCGCTGCGCCACCGACTGCAACAACGCCTCGGCATCAAGCTGGCGCACAATCTCCTGACTGAACTCAAACGCGGTTGTTAATTCCTGTGTGCGCTGGCTCACCTGCTGCGCCAGCGAATGTTGATAGGCGGCAATCTGCCTGCGCATCGTTTCCATCGTCAGCGCCAACTGCCCCAGTTCATCCCCAGGCAGCGCCGGTACTGGCTCATCCAGACGGCCGTCGCCAATTTTTTGCGCCGCTGTGCCCAATGCAGCCAACGGCCGTAATATCTGCCGCCGGACAAGGCGATACCCCCAGGTCAGCAGCAGAAAAGCGGCCGCCAAAAAGGCGATCTGCACCCACCGCAGCCGGTTAATTTTGGCCTGCGCTTCAGCTTCATACGCGCCGACGGCCGTATCTAATTGGGTGAGCAAAATAGTAAATTCCGTTTGCAAACGGGCGCCATCTACTGGCGGTTGCAGGTAGGTTTGAAAGGTTCGCCATTGGATGGCAATCGTCGCCAGGTGGGATTGAATGGTGGGGTTGGTGGCAGGGGAGAGGTTGAGGGGACGGCTCAAAGCCGCATCGGAGTCGCCGTTGCCATCCACCACCTCGCCCCCCTACGGTCAATACCGCCAAAGTTTGCTCAAAGCGAGCAATGGTTTCTGCCAGTTCCGGGTTTTCCGGGTCAGTCAGCGTCAGCCGGATTATCTGCTGCGCCAACATGCGCTGGCAGCCGGCCAGGTTGATGATAGCGGCGTCGTTTTGCTGCGTTTGTGCCAGCCAGAACGTCACCCCCACGGCGCTGATCACCAGCAGCATAAAACCCAGGAAAACGGCGTTAAGGTGAACCTGCAACGAACCATTGCGCATGGCGCTTATCATACCACATAACCCTGCGCTAATATGGAGATTGGCAGGTAGAAAGACGGGAAGTTTTGGTAATGGCCGTGCCCGCTGCCAGGCCCGCTGCCAGTTGTTGGGTTAACCTGTTTCCACAGCTATTTGACTATGCTCATCAAAAACCCGCAGGCCATCGCGTACGATGCGCCACAACAACCACGTGATCGGGATGAGCGCAATCGTCCAGAAAACGTAAGCCAGCCCATGCAATATACTCTGATAGGCCGTCAGGAAAATACTGGCCCAGAGGAAAAAACCACCCAAATGCCCGGCCAGCAGACTCAGCCAGCTTCCACCCAGCCGCGCCGGTTTATCCGGCAGAAAGAGTCGGTAAAAAAAGAAAGGGATGAAGGCAAACGCAAATTGCAGCACCCAACCATAAATGAGTGCCTGTGGTGCGTTTTGTTCAATACCTGCGCCGGGAAAACCAGGTACGCCCAAAATAATCAGGGGGGCAACCAACACTGGCGCCAAAATCCAGAAGTAAGCGGTGGTCAGGTGCCAGATGCCGGGTTGTGACCAGACGGCCGTATCTCCCCACACTGGTTTGATGATGTTCAGCAGCAGCCAGAATGTGCCCGCCAAAAAGAGGATGATACCGGGCACGGAAAACCAGTTGGACTTGACCCAGGGGCCGAGGATCAGCCCCAACGCACCGATGGTGAGCATCCAAAAAATGGGGGTGATGCTGCGCGGCCAGGCCAACGGCCGTTGCGCCCACACCGGGTACATATCCACCAGCAACCCGGCAAATACCAGAGACATCAGCCCCCAGTTGTTAGCGTGGATGTGAACTTCGATGGGCACTTGAATGTACAACCAGTCGCTCCAGCCCAGCCACAGCCCGGTGCCCACAATGATGCCCACCAGGAAGTAGCTGAGACCGGCAATGTAAAATTTACGGCCGTCGCCGTGACCGCCGCCACCGCCACGCACTGGCGCAGACGCCGGTTCCCGCCCCATTCCCCACAGTTGCCACAGCAGCAAGGAAGCGGCGATAAACACCAGCGTACCGCCCACAAAAATGAGCGACTGGTTGACAATAGGGATGCCCACCAGCAGCGTCAACAGGCCCAGATTCAGCGTGAGCCAGATGTCCCAACGGAAAGCCGGGCGCGGCCGTCCGGCGCGAATGGCCACCACCAGGGGCAGCAGCCCAAAAAGCGCCTCCGTCACTGCGCCCAGGGTGATAAAATGAACACGCAGCCAGCGCAGCCCATTGAACCAGGGTATCAACGTGAAACTGGTCAGGGCGGCATCGGCGGCTACCAGTGCCGCCATGCCCATAAACAAAGCTGTCATCAAAAAGTATAGATTCATGTTTCTTTCTCCACTTTCATTGCAAAGCCGGACCAGTTGTCAGGAGGGATGTGAGCAAGGTCACGTCCCTCCTGGCTGGTTATAACTTACAGTGGCCAGTCACGCAGCATTCGTTCGGTTTCTTCTGAGTGGCCTGATTCATCGCGTACCATATCTTCCAACTGCACCATCAAACCTTTATCACCAAATTCTTCGGCTTCGCGGGCGCGTTGGGTATAGTCGGTCGCCGCCTTACGCTCGGCCGTCAGGACGGCCTCCAGCATTTCTCGATTGGAGCGAGCTTGCGGCACCGGGCGCGGGGTGGTGGCTGGCTCGCCGCCTAAAGCCACAATTTTATTTGCCAGGAATTGGGCATGTAACTGTTCGTCGGCTACTTCCGTCAGGAAGAATTGGGCTAACTGCGGACGGTAAGGGCCAGTCGCTTTAGCGGCATAGGTCAAATACTGAATGATGGCGCCAAATTCCCCGGCCAGGTCTTCATTCAAGTTGTTAATCAACGTTTGTTTGTTCATCATGTTACTCCACATATTTATCCAACTATTTGTATTTTCATCTGTACAACAGCTATTTGCTGATTGCAGATTTGGTGTTCATAAGTTTCTCCAATACGGCGCCTACGCTATATCTTCAGGTTGGTGTATGGGCAGCGCGGCGATTTGCGCAGTTGAGACACGCAACCAGAGGCAGTCGCCATCTAACCGGGCCAGTAATGCCAGGGGAACGAGGCGGTACACGGCCGTTGGCGGCGTCTGCCCCAGTAAAATATGCGTTATGGTGTGGGCGCGGTCGTGGCAAACAACGGCCGCCACCACACCCACCGGAACGCCATCTTCGGCCAGCACAGACATGCCCCGCCGCACTTCGCCGCCGGCAACGGATGTTGCCCCCGTCGGGACCACGCCCTGCACCAGCAACTTTTCCGTCATGTCAGCCCACCTGCCGTCGGTAGCCGGAAACCAGTACGCCCACGATGACCAGCGCGGCTACCACATGCAAAAAAGCGGTGACGCTGCTGGCCAGGAAGGTCTTGTATTCCACCGGCAGTAGATAATCGGGGATGATGCTCAGCAGTAACACAACGACGGAAATGGTGATGAAGGTGCGCTCAGGGTGGGGGCGGTGGCGCGTGAGCCAGGCAAAGAGGGCGGTGGCGATGATGGCAGGCACGGCCGTAAAAATTGCCGAACGCAGGTAACTATCCAACGGCTTAAACAGAGCGATCTCCGGCCAGAGGGTAATGGCCAGGTATTGCACAATCAACACGGCGAGGACGCTGGCGGCAACGGCCGTTGCCCCCAACCGCATCCACTGATTTCTGCCCACTGTCGGGCCGGAAGCATTATCGGAAATGACCATCGTTTTTTCTCCTTCGGGTTAAACCCAATAAAAAATGGTGAACTGAGTCGCAGTGTACCCGTTCACCATTTTTGATGCGCCGACTTTTGTCGGATTAGCCCTGTTACTTCAACAAGCTAAATCTAAAGCGTGAGGAGATCCGCACGCCCACGTGCGGCTCGTTCGCACGTGGGCGTGCGAACTCATCAAATTCAGCCTGATCAGGGCTAAGCCGCGATGGCCGCCAGCCCCGCCCGATCCAGGATACGAATGTGCTGCCTTTCCACCTGTATGAACCCCTCATTTTCCAATTCGCGCAAGGCGCGTTGGATGACGTCGGGCACCGTTCCCAGGCGGGCGGCTAGTTCCGCCTGCGTGTACCAGCGCGGCCGTTCCAGCACATCAGCCACCGCATCCGCCAGCAACAGCCGCGCCAGGCGGCCTGTCACCGGCCGCAGCGACAGATCGCTCACCAGTGCCACCAGGTGAAGCATCCGCTCGGCCATGCGCGCCAGCAGATATTGGGCAAACGCCGGTCTCTCTTGCATCAATTGGTGCAAGGTCGTGCGGGGCAAAAGCCAGACGACGGCCGTTTCCAGAGCAATCACCGTCACCGGGTTGGGTTGGTTGGCAAAAACGCCAATTTCATTGAAGGTATCACCGGGTTCCAGAAAACGTAAAATCTGCTCCCGGCCGGCCGCCGACACCTTCACCGCCTTCAACCAGCCAGATTGCAGGTAATAAAGACCGGCAGGTTGATCCCCTTCCAGCACCACCACTTCACCCGCCTCATATTCCCGCCAGCGAGCAAGCTGCGCCATATTTTGCAAGGAGGCCACATCTAACCCGGCAAACAAAGGGATGTTGTTCAATTGCGCTGGTGTTAGCTGTGGCTGATCGGGCATCTCGTCCTGTTAAGACCCGAAGGGTTTGGGAAAACCCTTCGGGTCACTTGTGGTTAATGGCCTAACATTTCGTAGCGGCGGGAGGTGTTGAAGATGCCGGTGGGTGTGGTCAGCCCGGTCAGTTCCGCCACCAGGGCAAAGGTGTTGGCGTTATAGACGCGCACCACCTCTCCCTGCCAGTCGCTAATATAAACAAATTGGCCGTCGTCGGTCAATTCTGGATGCAGCGTCATCAGTCCATCAGTGATGACATGGGTCACGGTGAGTGTTGTCTTGTCAATCACATAAATCTGGTTGGGGGTGGCGGCAAACATCGTATCCGCCCAGACGTAGGGGCTTTGTTCATGGGCGCGGATGAAGAGGCCAGGGCCGCTAGTGGGAATCTGGGCGGCAATCTGGTTATCGGCCAGATTCCAGATTGTCACCAACCCTTCGCCAGCGTGGGTAGTAGCGCCATATTCTTGCCCGTTGGCTTCCCAGACAGCGCCGGAGCCAGGGTGGGGGGTGTCGCCGGTGGGGATTTGGGTGACGAGTGTCCAGTTGGCTACATCAATGACGGCCATGACATTATCCTCTTGAGAGGCCAGGTAAAAGCGGCTGTTGTCCGGGCTGAGGAATCCATCATGCAAAATATGGCCGACGTTTTCCAGTTTGCTGATGGGGAAGCCGGGCTGGCTGTAATCAATGCGCCACACCTGTCCGGCTTCTTTGAGGGCGATGATGAAGTAAGGGCCAACCAGGCTGGGGGCCACGTCGCTGGTGATGGCCACGCGGGATTTGACCCAACGGCCGTCCGGGTCATACCCCTCGGTGTCAATCAGTTGGAGTGGTTGCAGGGTGTGGGCATCCAGAATGACGGCCGTGTACGGCGCAAAATTCCCGGCTATGAGATAGTTGCCATCATCTGAAATCGCCAGCCCGCGTGAGTCCAGCCCTACCCGCACTTTAACTACCGGCTGCAAGGTGTACAAATCCATCTTAAACAGCCAGCCGTCACGGCCAATGTTGTACGCCCAGCGATCATTGGTGGGGTCAAAGGCATAACCATGCGCCCGGTAACTGGCCGGGATGCGCCCCAGCAGGGCGTGCGTGTCGCCATCAAAAACGGCAATGCGTTCGGCTTCGCGCTCGGTGACCAGCATCAGGTTGTCCAGATTACCGCTGTGGGTGGGGGTGATGGGTAAGGTTGTTTCGTCAATCAGCACGGTGTGACTGGCGAAAATGTCATCCATATCCCAGATGGCGACGTTGCTCTCTGGTTCGGTGCGCAAAAAGCCCAGCAGCAGCCAGATTTCTTCAACACGCAGCCCAAAATTTCCCCAGGCGGGCATGGAAGTGCCGGGACGGCCGTTTTTGATGGTATCAAAATAGAAGGCGTCATTTTCGGTGAGCGCGCCGGGCAGCAGGGCAGGGCCAAGGCCACCGGCCCGGTCTGGGCCGTGGCAGCCGGCACAATAATCACCATATACCTGGGTGGGGGTACGGCCGTCAAACCAATCGGCCGCTCCATTTTCGGAAACGACCAGTGCACCCTCAATGGAGCCATCAGCAGCAGTGGTATAGGTGTAAACGCCGGGGCTGATCGCTTCCCAGTTGAACAAGTTACCGGGCGGCAGTTCGGGCGAGGTGAACGCGCCTAAACCGGCGGTGATAGATTGGGCGGTAGACTCGCCATTTTTCCAGGCAACGGCCGTACCCGTTTGCACCGCCAGCACATGGGGCGTAAAGGCGGCCTCGTTTAACAAAATGTCATAATTCAAAGGGGAAAGGATCAATGGCAAAAAGGCTGTGCCACCCGCGCCCGCCTGGGTGCGACCAGCCAACGCCAGAAAAATAAACCAGGCCAGCCCCAACCCACCCAACAAAATAGAAATGATCGTCAATTTTCGTGTCATCAAGCGTTGCCTCCAGGTATGTCATGTCCCCTGGATATTGTGGCCCGGCAAGTTGTCGTTGTCTTTGCAACAGCGCAAAGTAGAGGCGATGTTGTGCGGTTGTGTGGGGATGGAGCACGGCCGTGTGTTGTAAAAGGTCAATTTCATACCCCTGGGGGCTGCGGCCTGATGGCAAACGTGCCCGTTGCCTGGGCGATCAGGGCATCTTCGTGATAAACCGTCGCTTCCAGAAAGGCGATACGTTTGCCGCGATGAATCACGCGGGAGTGGCAGCGCAGCGCGCCGGCTACCACTGCCCGGAAATAGGATATTTTAATCTCCACCGTCGTGCAGACCTGCCCGCTATCCAGCACAGAGACCAGCGCGCCACCCATGCCCGTATCAGCCATGGTGTAAACGGCCGCCCCATGCAACACGCCATTGGGATTGAGCAGAGCCGGTGTTACCTCCAAATAGCAGACGCTTTGCCCGTCGCCCCAACTGGAAAAATGCAGCCCGATTAAACGCCCAAATGGGTTCTTCTCATCCTCGTCGTCAGACAGAGTCATTATGCTCCCCATTCACAAACCAATCACGAGCGCCGTATGAGATTGGCGCCGACAAAGCAGGAACCGCAATCGGCATATGGCCTCCCGCCGCCACTGTATAATACCCACCTCCGGCACAGGTACGACACAATACCGTTTGCACCAACGCCACTTCCCGCTCGTTGATGATCTCTTCGCCACAGGCATCACACACCACCCGCGCCCCGGCGCGGCTGATGAGCTGGCTGACGGGTATGTGGAGCTGTACCTGTTGGAAAACGAAGAGGTCTTCATCCGGTATTCGTTGGTAGCCAAGCAGGTAGCCTTGCCACCGGTTTTGGGCTTCCGGGGCACAGGTGGGGGCCAGTTGGCGGACATGGGGTGAGGGGAAGAGGCGCACGGCCGTTTCCGTGCGTGTGTCTACAAAGGTGGCAGCTACTTTCCCCAAATCTTCCACGCGCATGGTGCGCCGCCCCACCCAACAGTTGGTCGCCACCGAGATGCCGTCGTTAAAACAGCCATCCGTTTCTACAATGGTCAGCAGCCGTTTGTTGGTTTGGGGCAGTTCCAACGCCAGGAGTTTGCCCGCCAGCATGCCCATGCGCACACCCAATACCTGCCGGGGGCAGAGGTGGTGATGCAGGGCAGCGGATTGTTCCAGGAGGGAGGTGAGGTTATCGGTCATCGGTAGTCGGTTATCAGTTTGTTTTCTATAGGCTGGTCAACGAGTTGCCGGTCGTGGGCAGGGTGAACGGTGATAAAGGGCAACGGCCGTGCCAGCAACCACAGGCCGATGATCGCACAAAACAACTGAGAACTCAACTGCGGGGTGTATCCGGCGGCGATGAGGAGCAAGATGGCGTAGGCTATGGTGGGGGCGGCGCGCCAGGTTGCCAGAACCGTGACCCCGGCCAGCCAGAGGGCCAGGGTATACACCGGCCAGGGCAGGAAGAGCGTCAGCCCGGTAGACCAGATGGTGAGGATGCCGGTCATGGCGGGGTCACGCCAGAAGCTCATGGCAAAAAGCAGGGCAGGGATGGCGGCGACCAGCCAGAGCGGCCAGGAATGGGCACGGCCGTGAAGCCCCCGGCTCACCCACCACCAGACGAAAACAGTCACAACGACTAACAGTTCCCCCAAATTGAACAACGCGCTGGTCAACGGCGGCGGGCCGGGCCAGCTCAACAGCGCATACACATTGGGCAGCAACTGCACCAACAGCCCGGTAAGTAAAGCAGAGGCAGGGAACAGCACAACGGCCGTTCTCTGCCAACCCCACTTCCCTCCTGCCGCCACACCCTGCCCCCAAAATACGCCAGCACAAATTAACAGCACGGCCGTAGCCGCCAGCATCTGGTACAACAAAGCTAACCACGTAGGTGGCACAACAATTAAAAATAACAAACTCAACACGACCAGGCTGACGAATGAGAGAGAGAGCCAGGTTTGCCGACGGCCGTGCCAGGCAATGACCAGCAGCAAACCCAGGGACAGCAGAGCCACAAAAGCGGCCGTCACCTGCCCCACGGTATTGAGACCCTGGTAAACGGTAATAAAAGCGGGCGATTTGGGCATATGAATAGCCGCCCCGCGTCGCCGTCCGCATGATCAGCCACTCGGCTACGGCTGCCAGCGCCAGCCACTAAAAAAAAAGTTGTTGTTTTTCCATGCTTATTTCTTCTCCGGGAGCTTGGAAAGCAGCCAGAGACCAATACCGGCCACGATGACCAGGCCAAACAGGGCAAACATGGGCACAAACAGGTAGAGCAACCCTTCCAGAGCGTTGGCTGACGAACTGCTGCCACCGCTGGCGGGCACAGCCGCACCAGATGATCCCGCGCCGGTAGCTGTGTCGCCTAGCTGCAATGACACCCATTGCGAGGTTGATTTTTGTCCATTACGCTCTTCATTGGCCCCATCCCAGGCAGCAAAGGCCAGAGAGTAGACTTGTCCATTGCTGAATTGGGCATCTTCCGCTTCCAGCGAAGTCAGGTCGCGGGTAAAAACGACGCGCCATTTGCCATCGGCATATTCGCCATGCCCCTGCACGTTTTGCGCCTCGGCCGATTGGGAAGTGAGGGAGCCAAAGCTGCCGGCGATCAAATCTTCTACGGGGGTGGCATAAGTGGGGCTGGCATACAAGTTACCGGCCGCCATGGCCGGAACATAATTCACATCTTCATAGGAAGAGACGGGCGCGGCCGCGCCTGCTTCCGTATCAGCAAAGGTGTAACCATCTACATACATGTTGGGGTAGACATCGTTCACATCCTGACGGCCGTCCATGCCCGCCTGCCAATCCGCTTTCCAGTGCCAGATGTTCACATTGCCACCCTGCTGTCCCATGCAGAAAAAGGGCTGCCCTTCCATCAGGGGGAATTGAATAGCGACGGCGTCGGCGAAATCCTGTACGCGCACGGCCGTGTCATCCATTGTGCCATCTTCCCATTCCACCAGGAAGGCGATCTGCTCACCATTGGTCAGCGCCCGCACATCTACCGCTTTGACGTTGGCCTGCGGGAACATCGGTTTAGCCACAATTTGGGCGGAGAGGGGGATGGAGACGGCCGTTGCCTCTTCCCACGCCGCCGCGGCCGCATCCGTCAACGGCAGTTCCCCCGCCACCTGCACCGCCACAATCGTCACCCCCTGGCTGCTGGCTAGGGGAATTTTGAAAAAGGTCAACACCCCGGCAACTGCCAGCAGTGAAATCAGTAGTAATCGAGATCGTGTCATCATGTTTCACTTCCCTTACGGCCGTGACCCGTGAACCGTGAACCGTAAACTGTCGGGGTAATGTCCGGAATGGACTGCCATAAGACGCGCTCAATTTCCTCGGCGAAACTGGCGTGCAGCGGACAGCCGGGCGTGGTCAGGGTCATGGGGATGGTGATACGGCCGTCTGCGTTTATGTCCACGTTGTAAATCAGGCCCAGGTCTACGATGTTCAGGCCCAATTCCGGGTCCATCACCGCTTAAAGCGCCGCGTAGACCAGATCTTCGGTGATGAATGTTGCCAGCAATGTGGTCATCAATTGATCTCCAGCACAATCTGGTAAGGCAGAGCGATGGCCTCTGTCGGGCAGATCGTTTCACATTCGGCGCAGTAATGGCACGCCAGGGGATTGGTGACAACGGCCGTGCCCCGGATCACCGCTAACGCATCCATCGGGCAGACCACCACGCAGTCACCACAGCCGGTGCAAAGCTCCAGGCTGATCTGGGGAAGCCATGTTTCTTCAACCATCATTCATTTCCTTTGGGCCACAGCCGGCCCATCTGATGCGCCATAACATAACCGATGTTTAGCCAGTTGGACTTGATCTAGATCAAGTTGGCCGGACGCAACCATGAAACCCGCCTGCACCAACTTGATCCAGATCATGTACGGCCGTTGTCGGCCCGGTTAGGCTGTGTCTATAAGCACAACAAACGGAGGTACACTATGACCCCAATAGGATTGTTTTATGGTACTGACACCGGTTTTACTGAAATCGTTGTCAAACTGTTTCAAGAAGAGTTTGATCTGGTGGCTCCTGATTTACTCACCGTCCACAACATTGGCGATACGGCCGTGACCACCTTGCAACAGTATGATCGCCTGATCATCGGCTGCCCCACCTGGGACATCGGCCAGCTACAGGCAGATTGGGATAAGGCGTACAATGAGTTGGAAGGGCTGGATTTGTCCGGCAAGCAGGCCGCTATTTTTGGCCTGGGCGATCAATATGGTTATCCTGACAGCTACTGTGACGCCATTGGCATTCTGGCAAAAAAATTCGCCAGCCGCGGTGCGGCATTGGTTGGTTTTACCTCGACGGACGGGTATGAATTCACTCATTCGGAAGGGGTAGAGGAGGGGCGATTTTTAGGTCTGGCCCTGGATGAAGATAACGAAAGCGACAGGTCGCCGGGGCGTGTATCCGAATGGGTCTGGCAACTGGTAGATGAATTTGACCTGGTAGCGTTTTTAGAACCGGTCTAAAGCTGTGCCTGCTGGCGCAGAACGTCCGGGTTGGTAATGATGATACGGTGCCGGTCAAAGCGAATAGCGCCGCTTTCTTCCAGCACGCGCAGCGAACGGCTGACCGATTCCGGCGTCGTCGCCAGGTGATTGGCGACCAGGGCGCGGGTGATGGCCGGGTGCGCCAGGGCCGGGTTTTCCACCTGGTCCAGCAAAAAGCGGGCCAGGCGGGCCGTTACCGGGCGCAGCGCCAGGTCTTCCATGCGGCCCACCACAAAACGGACACGCCCCACCAGCCCCTTGATGACGGCCAACGCCAGTTCATGGTCTGCCTGCAACGCCTGGGCAAAAACAGCCGTGTCAATCACCCACGCCGACACCTCCGTCACCGCCATCGTGCTGATCGGGTTGGGTGCGCCGTCCAGCGCCGCCAGATCGTTAAACGTGTTACCGGGACCAAAGAAGCGCAAAATGTACTCCTGGCCGTCAGGGGAGAGTTTGTACGCTTTGACACGGCCGTGCTCCAAAATCCACAACCCTGCCGATGCCTCCCCCTCTAAAAATAAAATCTCATTAGCGGCAAAGGTGCGTCGGACCGCCTGCTGTGACAGCGTATCCAGCACCGTTTCGCCCACATGGGCAAAATAAGGTATCTCGCGCAGCAGCGCATGGTGCGAGAAGTCACTCATCCGGGCTACTCTCCAGACCGGGCATCACTGGCCTGGTAGAGCATCGGCCAGAACAACGGTGTAACAGGGGTTTGACCATCACGGGGCGCATTATAAGCAGACGCCCCCATGCGGGCAAAGAAGGCGGGCTACCCCCTTTGTAGTTGCCGTTTCAATTGAATAGATTTTGTCCTGCAAATTGGCTGTGTTAAACTGTTACCGGGTGGTGACATTGTTAGCAACAAGGAGGCGGCGTATGAAGCGAGAGGTGACTATATCGGCAGCCTGGGGACTGGCAACAACGCTGGTTTTAGGTGTCCTGATTCTCATCGGTTCCCGCAACCTGGCCCACTTTGACGCGGCGCTGGTCGCTTACACGGCTTCCGTGCTGTTTGCCACCTTTGGCCTGACCTACCGCTATGCCATGTGGCTGCAACGGCCGCCGACGGCCGTGTACTGGAAACGAGGCTGGCAAACCTTCTTCCAAAGCGGTCACCGCACCCGCAATCTGCGTGCCTGGGTCAGCCACCTGGTCAATGATTTCCTCATCAACCGCTTCATCCTGGCCCGTGACAAAATGCGCGGTATTACCCATTTGCTCATCATGTGGGGCTGCATCATCGCCATTGCCATTACCTCCCCCTGGTCTTTGGCTGGCTGCATTTTGAATCCATCCCCGATGATCTGAGCCGGTATCAGGCTTACGTGTTTGGTTTTCCCACCTTCACCTTCCCCGTAGATTCTATTTTTGCCTTCTTTGCCTTTCATGGGCTGGTCTGGTCTTCATTCATCGTCATTGCCGGGGTGATGCTGGCCATGAGGCGGCGGATGCGAGAGGAGGGGGCGGCCGCGCTGCAACGTTTTGCCGAGGATTTTCTGCCGCTCATTTTGCTGTTTGCCGTCAGCCTCAGCGGATTGATGCTCACCGCCAGCTATACCTGGATGCGCGGTTATGCCTATGAATTTATTGCGATCTTCCACGCGGTAACGGTGATCGTCACCTTTTTGTGGCTGCCCTTTGGCAAATTTTTCCACATCTTCCAGCGGCCGGCGCAGTTGGGCGTGCGATTTTATAAGGAAGTGGGCCAGCGGGAAGAGGCGGCAATGTGCCGACGCTGTGGCCAGCCATTTTCTTCGTTGATGCACATTACGGATTTGATTCAGGTGGAGCAGAAGCTAGGATACACCTATGAAATCCCCGGCAGCGGTGTGGCCCATTACCAGTGGATATGCCCGCCTTGCCGCCGGGCGACGCTGGCCCAGGCGCAGGGGCAGTTGTGGCAGGCGGCGCGTGGGGGCACGGCCGTGTCCTCCCCAACAATCGCTCCACCCGCCACCCCCACCTACGTCAATCCCGGCCTGGGCGAAGGGCCATTGGGTGAAGAAGACGCCCGCAACTTCCACGCCTGAAAATGAAAGTAGACATGAGTACGATTTCTCCCTCAGCTATTCCTGTTCAAGACCCCTTTGGCCCCACCCTGGCCTATACTCAGGGCATTCGCCTGGACACGGCCGTAGAGCCGGATCGCATCGTCAAAACGCACTGCTGCTTTTGCGGCCAGCAATGTGGCATCCAGCTCAAAGTGAAAGACAACCAGATGATCGGTTTTGAACCCTGGTATGAGTTTCCTTTTAACGAGGGTAAATTGTGCCCCAAGGGGGTGAAGCGCTACCTGCAAGGAGCGCACCCGGACCGGCTGCTGCACGCCTATGAACGAGACGCGGCCGCGCCCGGCGGCTTTAAGGCGATGGCGTATGATCAGGCCATCCGCCGTGTGGCCGAGGAGATTGAGCGCATTCAGACCCAGTACGGCCGTGACGCCTTTGCTCTGCTCAGTGGCGCCAGCCTGACCACCGAAAAGACGTACCTGATGGGCAAGTTCGCCCATATGACCCTGCGCACCAGCAACATTGATTATAACGGCCGTCTCTGCATGGTCAGCGCCGCCGCCGGTAACAAAAAAGCGTTTGGCATTGACCGCGCCGCCAATCCCTGGACGGACATCGTCGGCGCAGAAGTCGTCTGGATCAGCGGCGCCAACGTGGCCGAGTGCGCCCCCATCACCACCGATTACGTCTGGCAGGCGCGCGAACACGGGGCCAAAATCATCGTCGTTGACCCGCGCCTCACCCCCATCGCCCGCACCTGCGACCTCTTCCTGCCCGTCAAACCCGGCCGAGACATCGCCCTCTTCAACGGCATCCTGCACCTGATGATTGCCAACGATTGGCTGGATCACGATTTCATCAACAATCACACCGTCGGTTTTGAGGCGGTGGCCGAACACGTGCAGCCGTGGACGCCCGCCCACACAGCGCAGGTGACGGGTATTGCCGAAAACGCCATCCGCCAGGCGGCCGAATGGTGGGGCACAGCCAACACCAGCTTCCTGATGCACGCCCGTGGCATTGAACACCACAGCAAAGGGGTGCAAAACGTATTAGGAGCGATCAACATGGTGCTGGCCTCGGGGCGCATCGGCCGGGAAAACTGCGGCTACGCCACCATCACCGGCTAGGGCGACGGGCAGGGCGGCCGTGAACACGGCCAGAAATGTGACCAGCTTCCCGGCGGCCGTGACCTGGGCAACTCTGAACATCGCGCTTACGTGGCCGGGGTGTGGGGCATGGCTGTGGATGATTTGCCCCAGCCCGGTGTAGACGCCTACGAAATTTTCCGCAAAATTGACCGGGGCGAGATCAAGGAACTGCTCTCCCTCTGCTTCAACCCCATCGTCTCTCTGCCGGACAACACCTTCATCCGCGCCCAACTGGAAAAGCTGGAGTTTTACGTGGCGATTGACTTCTTCCTCAACGAAACGGCCCGGTATGCGGACATCGTGCTGCCCGGTTCCCTGCACGAGGAGGATGAGGGGGTAGTGACCACGGCCGAAGAGCGCGTCATCAAAATCAACCAGGCGGTGACGCCGCCCGGCGACGCCCGCCAGGATTGGCGCATTATTCAGGACATTGCCGGGGCAATGGGACGGCCGCAGGGGATGGACTTTGCCGGCCCGGCCGAGGTTTTTGCCGAACTGCGCCGGGCTTCCCAAGGGGGCGTGGCCGATTACAGCGGCATCAGCTACGAAAAATCGAGGCGCAGGATGGCGTCTTCTGGCCCTGCCCGGCCGACGATCATCTGGGGACGCCGCGCCTGTTTGAACCGGGGTCGTGGAATCCGGTGGCGCAGGGCAGCGGCCCGTTTTATTTCCCCGACGGCAAAGCCCGCTTCAATGTGGCTGCTTACACGCCGCCCACCGAGGATGTGGATGACGAGTACCCGCTTATTCTCACAACCGGCCGCGTCGTCAGCCAGTTTCTCTCCGGGGAGCAGACGCGGCGCATTGGCCCTCTGGTAGACCATTACCCGGAGCCACGCATCGAGATGCACCTGGCGCTGGCGCAGAAATTGGGCGTGGCTGATGAGGAGTGGGTGACGGCCGAAACCCGCCGCGGTCACGCCACGTTGCGGGCATTGGTAGCAAACAGCATCCGCCCGGACACCATTTTTATTCCCTACCACTGGCCGGGCCGCCAGTCGGCCAACCAACTGACGATTGCGGCACAAGACCCCATCTCCAAGATTCCGGAGTACAAGGTGTGCGCGGTGCGGGTGAGGAAGGCGGTGGCCGGTGAGCAGTCAGCAGTTGGCAGTGGACAGTGAACCGTTGGCTACGGCCGTGCCCGATGCCGCTCTGCAAGCTGCCCTTACCGCTTACGAGAATGCCAGGACGGATGGGTTGTGTCACGAGGGAGCATGGGAATCGGCCCTTTATGTCCTGCATTCTCTCCATATGGCGCAGTTGGTTGGGGAATTGGAAAAGGAAGTAAACCATGCCTGAATCGGCCGAGATGGAATTTTTCATTGACCCCAGCCGTTGTATCGGCTGCCAGGCGTGTACGGAGTGTGATTCGCACAAAGGGCATTCCATGATCCAGTTGGATTACGTGGATCGTAACCGTTCGCCGCAGACGGTACCGGTCATCTGTATGCACTGCGATTCACCCACCTGCGCGGAGGTGTGCCCGGCCGATGCCATTAAACGCACGGCCGATGGTGTGGTGCAAACGGCGCGCAAACCGCGTTGTATTGCCTGCAATAATTGTGTACTGGCCTGCCCCTTTGGTGTACCCAAGATGCATAATGGCATGAATTTGATGATGAAGTGTGATATGTGTTATGACCGCACGTCGGTGGGGCTGAAACCGATGTGCGCCTCGGTCTGCCCCAGCCAGGCGTTGTTTTATGGGACGCGGGCGGAGATGGAACGGCTGCGGCCGCGTTCGCGCCCGGTGAACGGCTTCCAGTTTGGCAACCGGACCATTACCACGAAGGTAAACATGATGATCCCCCGCGAAGCGCCCCTGAATCTGGTGGATGTGGCCTCTGCTTTGCAGCAAACGGCCGTGCCGCCAACCATGTCCGCACCGGAAGATATGCTGCTGGCGAATCTGTATGTCGAAGCGTAAGGGATGGAGAAACCGCGATGACGATACAAGACCCGGACCAATTGACCACGCCGCCCGACGGCCGTGCCCTCGAAGAACAGCCGCGTTGGCGACAGGATTTCCCCATTGACTGGCCACAAGATGAATACCTGGCGCGGCGCGAGTTCATCAAGTTTCTCCTGCTGACCAGCGCGGCCTTCACCGCCGGGCAGTTCTGGTTTCTGGTGCGCGACTTTCTGCAAAACCGGCAAGCCACGCCCGCGCCACAGGTCATTGCCCGCGTGGACGAGGTGCCGGTGGGTGGTTCGCTCATCTTCAAGTATCCGGCGGATAGCCCGGCCCGCCTGTTGGTGCGGGTGGATGAAGAGACCTTTGTGGCTTATGAACAGCAATGTACCCACCTGACCTGCCCGGTTATTCCGGCGGTGGCGACGATGGAGCTGCTTTGCCCCTGCCATCATGGGGTGTTTGATCTGCTGACGGGACGGCCGTTACAGGGGCCACCGCAACGGCCGTTGGCCCGCGTCACCCTGGAAATCCGGGACGACAACGTAATCGCCACCGGCATTGAGAAGAGGACGGTATGAAACGCAAATCCCGCTTTGCCCGTTCCCAGCGCATGACCATTGCCACCGGTATACTCTTTCTAGTGGTCATCATCATTATTTTGCAGTTGTGGCTGTTTACGGCGACGATGAACGCCTTTTTGGGGGGCGACACCGGCATCTTGTGGCCGGCGGCCGTTGCCAGCCTGGTGTGCCTGGGGTTGAATGGGGGGCTGCTCTGGTACCTGTATGGTCTGGAAAAATAATTTACTCAGCCGTCGCCATCTGGCGGACAATGCCGCCAACCTTTTTCCCGGCTACTTTGCCCTGGTCATGGCCACAGGCATTGTTTCCGTTGCCGCCTTTTTGCTGGACATGACTTTGTTTGCCCAGGTGTTGCTGGTGGTTAATGTGGCTGCTTATCTGGTTTTGTGGCTACTGACATTGGGGCGGCTCTTTTTTTATTTCCCGCGTCTGCTGGCCGACCTGACCAGCCATGCGCGTGGCCCCGGCTTTTTTACGGTGATTGCCGGGACGTGTGTGTTGGGGGTGCAACTGCTGCTGATTGTGGACGGCCGTACCGCTGCCTGGTGGTTGTGGGGTTGGGTATTGGGTTGTGGTTGGTGGTGATGTATGTTTTTTTTACGGCCGTGACCATCCGCACCCACAAACCCACCCTGGAAACCGGCATTAACGGCACCTGGCTCATCGCCACCGTCGCCACCCAATCTATCGCTATCTTAGGTACCTTGCTGCTGGCCGGATTGCATAATCCGCCGCCCGCCGGTTTCTTTTTCACCCTGTGCATGTACCTGCTAGGTTGTATGCTCTATCTGAGTATCATCACCCTGATCTTCTACCGGTTTACCTTTATAGAATTGACAACGGCCGCGCTCACCCCTCCCTACTGGATCAACATGGGCGCGGTCGCCATCACCACCCTGGCCGGCTCCATCCTTATTCTCAATGCTATACATTGGGATTTTCTGGTGGAAATTTTACCCTTTCTCAAAGGGTTTACCCTTTTCTTTTGGGCGGCCGGTACCTGGTGGATTCCACTCTTGTTTATTTTAGGGGCGTGGCGGCATCTGGTTAAACGGTATCCACTGACGTATGACCCGCAGTATTGGGGCATGGTCTTCCCCCTGGGCATGTACACCGTCTGCACCATTCGCCTGTCGCAGGCGTTGACGCTGCCCTTCCTCATGGTCATCCCTCGTTTTTTTATCGTAACTATACAGGTACAAAACCTGTGATATAAATACGCATCATGGACGAGTTGCTGCGCGAAAATGAACGGCTCAGGCAAGAAAACCAAGAACTCCATGAATTACTCAAACAAATCACGGAGCGGTTAATCGCTGCCGAGCAGAAAATCAAGGAACTAAGTAACCGTCTAAAAACAAGTTCCCATAATAGGGTTTTGCCTTAAGCGATTA
>DAOMOK010000012.1:0-229335 GCA_035444285.1 Chloroflexota bacterium | reverse complement strand
TGTAAATTCAGAATAGAAATGCCCTCTGTTTGATCAAAAACAAGGTGACAGGTTTTGCAAAACCTGTCAGGTCTCGTTTAGCGATTCAGATTCGTAAACGCCTTCATCCCCGGATAAATGGCGCTGTCGCCCAGGTCATCCTCGATGCGCAGCAGTTGGTTGTATTTGGCGACGCGGTCGCTGCGGGCGGGCGCGCCGGTTTTGATCTGCCCGGCATTCAGGGCCACCACCAGGTCGGCAATGGTGGCGTCTTCCGTTTCCCCACTGCGATGGCTGACGACGGCCGTCCACCCATGCCGGTGTACCATATCTACGGCGGCAATGGATTCCGTCAACGAGCCAATCTGATTCACCTTGCACAATAGACTGTTCGCTGCTTTGCGGTCGAAACCCATTTGAATGCGTCTCATGTTGGTCACCAACAGATCATCCCCCACAATCTGAATGCGGTCCCCCAACTTTTGGGTTAACAAGGCCCAACTGTCCCAGTCATCCTCATGCAGACCATCCTCAATGGAAATGATGGGATATTTGTTCGCCCAGGTTACTAACAGATCAACCATCTCTGGGCCGGTTAAGACCTTGCCATCCGTTTTCAGGTGGTATTTGCCATCTTCGTAGAACTCAGACGCAGCCGGATCCATGGCCAGCATGATTTGCTCGCCCGGTTTGTAACCCGCCTTTTCAATCGCCTCCAGGATCAGGTCGAATGCTTCGCTGTTGGCTTTTACCTGGGGCGCAAAACCACCTTCATCACCGACCAGGGTGCGCTGGCCTTTGCTGTCCAGTACCTTTTTCAGGCTGTGGTATATTTCCGCACCCCAACGCAGCCCTTCGCGGAATGATTCAGCGCCCACGGGCATGATCATAAACTCTTGCAAATCAGTGGCCCCGGCAGCATGTTTGCCGCCGTTCATAATGTTCATCATGGGCACGGGCAGGGTGCGGGCGGAGACGCCGCCCAGATAGCGGTAAAGGGGTAGCCCGACGCTGTCGGCGGCGGCATAAGCGACCGCCAGGGAGACGCCCAAGATAGCATTGGCCCCCAGGTTGCTCTTGTTATCCGTGCCGTCCAGTTCCAGCATGGCCCGGTCAATGCCCACCTGATCGGTGGCGTCCCAACCGACCAGTTCGGCGGCGATGGTTTCATTCACGGCCGTGACTGCCCCCAACACGCCCTTACCCATATACCGCCCCTTGTCACCGTCTCGTTTTTCCCAGGCTTCATGCACACCGGTTGAGGCGCCAGAGGGGACAATGGCACGGCCGTAGCCGCCATCAAACAGTTCCACTTCCACTTCAATCGTTGGATTCCCACGGGAATCCAATACTTCCCGCGCGTTAATAGATTCTATGTAACTCATGATCACTCCTTTTTTATTAGTTGTCGGTGGCTGGTAGCGGATTAATTTTACCAGCCACCAGCCACCGGCAACCAGCCACCAGCAACTATACAGAACCCACCCCTGCCGGGCAACCAAAATCCCTGACAAAAGGCATATGTTTGACTGGACAAAACTCGTGTTTTGTCGATTGTAAATATACGTTGGGCGCGTTCACCCATCACGTATCACGTTTCACGTCCGGTACCACGTACCCTTGTCCTCTTGCCAATCATGCCGCCTCTCGTTATAACTTGCCTGGTATGATGAATGAGTTCCCTGCCTTGAATGTCAGGCATGTTCACCAATTGTGGCAAACACTAAACAGTGAATTGTCCAGCGTTTTTGACGCGCATGGTGTGTGTGCGGTGGTGGCCAGTGAAGTGGCGGCATTTTGTGGCGTCACGGCCGTGGTCGGCATCAGCGACCCCTTCAAAAAATACTTCGATGTCTGGGTTTGCCAGCCAGACGGCACAATCGAACAAATCCGCTGGGATAACGCCAAAGCCAGTTTTTACCCCCTTATTGAAGAAGGTCAGCCAACCCTGGCCGATAAATTCAGCCGCCCACCAGCCGAACTGGTACACAGCGCCCTCTGGCAACTGCCACGCGAACACATCATGGCCTTGCCTTTGCCCATTTCCGGTGAATATCAGCCGCTGGCCCCGCCTGGCATTCTCTGCCTCATTGACCCACCACCGGACAGCCCGCTTAATCTGGAAAACCTGCCATCTTTGGGTACATTCATCACCACCATTTTAGACCGTGCCTTTTTGCGGCATACCGTTCACCGTCAGGACATCGAATTCGCCGTTGTCTCTGACATCAGCTTTGCCCTTACCTCCACCCTCAGCCTGCAAAACATCTACAAACAATTGATGGGATCGGTGCGGCGCACCCTCAACGTTGGCTCTATTTCTGTTGGCCTGATTGATCCCCCCACTGGTGACATCATCTTTGTGGACATGCTGTTGGGCGATATGTTCAAAGATTTGCCGCCGCTGCGTCTGAAAAAGGGGCAGGGTATTGCCGGTTGGGTGGCCGATAATCGCCAGCCGCTCATCATCAACGATGTCTATGCCGACAACCGCTTTTTTGCGCGTTTTGACCGCCAATCTGGTTTCCACACCGACTCAATGATTTGTATCCCCTTGCAAGTAGAAGACCGGGTGATTGGTGTATTACAAGCCATCAATAAAGTCGGCGGCGAATTTCTTGAGAATGATTTGCGCCTGTTGCAAGCCATTGGCGGCCCATTAGCCGCTGCTATTGAAAACGCCGGGCTGCATACCGAGGTGCTGGCCGAAAAACGGCGCATTGAAACCATTTTTGCCAGCATGTCGGAAGGTATGTTGACGGTGAATGCCGATGGTTTTGTTACCCACGCTAACGATGCCCTACTTAGCCTGCTGCGGCAGGACGCTGACAATTTGTTAGGCCAACCGGCGCACAAAATGATCCGTTTTTCTGCCGGCGACCTGCCCGATTTTATGCAGCAGGTTTTGCAAGACGCCGCCGAATATCCCCAACTGGCAACTAATCTGTATCAGAGCGATGGGCAAATGGTGCCGGTGTTGGTTAGCGGCGCCCCTATTTACCATGACGATGGCACGGTCAGTGAGATTATTTTTGTGTTTAGTGATCTGCGCCAGATTCGGGAAGTGGAACGGATGCGGGACGACTTTTTCCACGGCATTATCCATGAATTGCGTACCCCGTTGGCAACCATCCTGATGTATGCTCGACTGCTGCGTGAAGGCAAGGCGCAGCAAAAAGAGAAGGCCGACCGTTTTCTGGGCGTGATTGAACGGGAGAGTGACCGACTGCAAAAGATGGTGCGGCAAATGTTGGAACTGGCGAAGATGGAAGCGCGCGAATTCCAGCGAGGTGCGGAGCCGATTCGCCTGAACCCGTTATTTGACGAAATTTTGCCACCATTGGCCGACAGGGCCACTGAAAAAGGGCTGACCTTCCGCCAAAAAATTCAGTCAGACCTGCCGCCGGTATTGGGCAGCCAGGACTCTTATCATTTGATCATCAAGAATCTGGTGGAAAATGCTATCAAGTTCACATTGTCGGGTACGGTGCGCGTGGATGCCTGGAACGAAAATGGCTTGGTGCTGCTGAAGGTGCAGGATGAGGGCATTGGTATTCCTGAGCAGGCGATGCCCAATTTGTTTGGCCGTTTTTTTCGGGCGCAAACGGCCGTGGAACGCGGCATTGCCGGTACTGGTCTGGGTCTCTACATGGTCAAAGAGGCGGTAGAGAATTATAATGGCACGATTACGGTAAACAGCAAAGAGGGCAAAGGCACCACGTTTACCGTTTGTTTACCAATTACCGAAGAGTGACGTGTTGCGTAATCCGTATTCCGCAGGATACCCGGCGCGCAATACGGAATACGCAAGATGAAACAAGCTCACATTTACCTCGATCACGGCGCTTCTACGCCGGTTCATCCCCAGGTTATTGAGACAATGATCCCGTTTTGGACGGATTATTATGGGAATCCGTCGTCGGGTCATGCCTACGGCCGTGACGCTGGTTTTGCTCTGGAAGAAGCCCGGCGCACGGTGGCCGATTTGTTGGGTGCGCAGCCCAATGAAATTGTTTTTACCGGTTGCGGCTCAGAAAGTGATAATCTGGCGGTACGCGGCGTGATGTGGAATGCCCGGATGCAGGGGCGGGGCAATCACCTGATTACCAGTTGTATTGAACATGAGGCGGTGCTGGAAACGGCCGTGCAGCTCCGCGACGTTTTTGGTTTTGATGTGACCATTTTGCCGGTGGATGGGTACGGCCGTGTCTCCATAGAGGATGTGCGCGCCGCCATGCGCCCGGATACGGTGCTGGTTTCCATTATGGCCGCCAATAATGAGATTGGCACGGTGCAGCCCATTTTGGAAATCGGGGCGATTGCCCATGAGCATGGCGCATTGTTTCATACGGACGCGGTGCAGGCAGGGGCGACCACGCGCTGGAATCTGGCGCAGATGCCCATTGATTTGCTCTCGTTGGCCCCGCACAAATTCTACGGGCCAAAAGGGGTGGGCATTTTGTATGTGCGCGACGGTATCCGGCTGGTGTCGGCCTTGACGGGGGGTGGGCAGGAAGACGGCCGTCGTTCCGGTACGGTGAATGTGGCTTTTGCCGTCGGCGCGGCACAGGCGTTCCAACTGGCGCAGGCGCAGTTAGACGAGCGCGTGGCCCACTATACCCGTTTGCGTGATCATCTCATTGCTGGTGTTTTAGCGGCCATTCCCGCTGCCGACATTCGCCTGACCGGGCACCCCACGGAACGGCTGCCACATCATGCCAGTTTTGCCCTGCGCGGGCTGAGCGGCAATGATTTGCTCATTCATCTGGATATGGCCGGGTTCAGCGCCAGCAGCGGCTCGGCCTGCAAAACGGGCAACCCCAAACCATCGGCCATCTTGCAAGCCATTGGCCTGGGCGAGGAATGGACATTGGGCGGCCTGCGTTTCACTGTTGGCGCACAGAATACGCTGGCAGATGTGGAGGCGTTGATCGAAGCATTGCCGCGTGTGGTGGAGGGGGTACGGCCGTTTGGCGGTAATCACAAGGAGTAAAACACAAGGAGTAAAACACATTCATGTGTTTTCTGGAACACGTAAACGTGTTCCACTCCTCACAAACCGGGAGTGAAAATGAGTGATTTACAGGCCGAAGTACGGCCGGGTGCGTATTACGATTCAGTCGTATTGATGCAGTTGCAGAAGGGATTGGCGGCGCTGCCGGGGGTGGTAGACGCCGGCGTGGTCATGGCCACGGACGCCAACAAGGAATTGCTGGCGGCGATGGGATTATTGCCGGATCACATTCAGGCCAAAGCGGATGATTTGCTGATTGTGGTGCAGGGCAAAAGTGAAAAGGCAGCGCGGGCGGCGCTGGCACAGGTGAATGAACTGTTGCAGCAGCGGCGGGGTGGGGCGGTGCAGACGTTCCGGCCCAAGAGTTTGCACACGGCCGTGACCCAGCTACCCTCCGCCCAATTCACCCTTATCTCCGTGCCCGGTCGGTACGCCGCCGCCGTCGCCGAAGACGCCCTGAACCTGGGCCAACACGTCTTCCTCTACAGCGACAACATGCCCCTGGCCGACGAAATCCGTCTGAAACAACTGGCCCGCGCCAAAGGGTTATTGCTGATGGGGCCAGATTGTGGTACGGCCGTGATCAACGGCATCGGTCTCGGTTTTGCCAACCGGGTACGGCGTGGGCGCATTGGCATTGTCGCCGCTTCCGGCACCGGCCTGCAAGCGGTCACCACCGAAATTCACAATTTGGGCGGCGGCATTTCCCAGGCCATTGGCGTGGGCGGCCGTGACTTAAAAGCAGAAGTAGGCGGCATCACCACCTGGCAGGCGTTGGATTTGTTGCAGCGGGATGAGGAGACGGCCGTGATCGTCCTCATCTCCAAACCACCCGCCGATGACGTAGCCGCCACCCTGCTCCGCGCCGCCCAAAGCGGCGACAAGCCCGTCATTATCAACTTCATCGGCTATGCCCCGCCCGGCCGCCGCCTGGGCAACCTCTTTTTCACCTCCGGCCTGGTAGACGCCGCCGAACATGCCGTGCGCCTGAGTGGGGAGGTGGTGGCATTGGTGGAGAAGCGACGGCCGTTATCCGGCTACCTGCGTGCCCTCTTTTCTGGTGGCACCCTGGCCTACGAAATGCTCCTGGGGCTGCAAGCTGTCCTTACCCCGCTTTATAGCAACATCCCCATCCGCCCCCACCAGCAGTTGCCCGACCTGATGCAAAGCAAGGGGCATACCGTCCTCGACCTGGGCGAAGACGCCTTTACCCAGGGCCGTCTGCACCCCATGATGGACAACGATTTACGCCTGCGCCGCCTGCGCCAGGAAACGGCCGATCCCGATGTAGACATGATTGTGCTGGATGTGGTGTTGGGTGAAGGGGCGCACCCCGACCCGGCGGCCGAACTGGCCCCGGCCATTGCCGAAGCAGCGCGGGCAGATAAACGGGTGGCGGCCATTGTGGTGGGCACAGAGCTAGACCCACAAGACCTGAACGCCCAGATTGAACGGCTGGCAGCGGCGGGGGCGCACATTTTCCCCAACGTGAGTGAGACGCTCGATTACGTCTACAATCGCCTGCCACCCCCGGCCCGCGATTTCCTACCGGTGTCGTTGGCCGCTTTTACCGGGGAGGGGGTTACGGCCGTCAACGTCGGCCTGGAATCGTTTTATGACAGCGTGGTGGGGCAGGGTGGTGGCGCGGGGAACGCACGGGCCGTGCAGGTAGATTGGCGGCCCCCGGCCGGCGGCAATGAACAACTCATGGCCATATTGGCTAAAATGAAGTCGCATCCTGGAGAATAAAATCAATGGAATTTAATCCCCTTTCGCCCGAATTTCGTTTGAACCCTTACCCCTTTTACGACATGCTGCGTACCCATGTGCCCATCTTCTTCTGGGAACCGTGGCAGTTCACCTTCCTGTCCGGTTATGACGATTGCGCTACGCTCCTGCGCGATAACCGGCTGGGGCGCGGCCACTTTGATGATTCCATGGCCCCCGCCTCCCAGAAAGATTTAGTACGCATGCAGGCCGATTGGATGCTCCTGAAAGACCCACCCGACCATACCCGCCTGCGCGGTCTCGTCTACAAAGCCTTCACCCCACGCATGGTGGAGCAGCTACGCGCCACCATTCAAACCATCACCGACCAACTGCTGGACAAGGTGCAGGCGCAGGGCGAAATGGATCTCATTGCCGACCTGGCCTACCCACTGCCCGTTACCGTCATCGCCGAAATGTTGGGCATTCCTCTGGATGCCCGCGAGCAATTCCATGATTGGTCCAATGCGCTGGCGTTGACGCTCGATCTGACGGAGGACACGGCCGTGTACGATAATGGTTCCCTCGCCGCCGCCCGCTTCACCGAATACCTGGCCGACCTGGCCGAAGAACGCCGCCGCTCACCACAAAATGATCTATTAAGCGCCCTGGTCAGCGTGGAAGAAGCGGGTGACCACCTGACGGCCAATGAACTCTATGCCACCTGCGCCCTGCTCTTTGTGGCCGGGCACGAAACCACCATCAACCTGATCGGTAACGGCACACTGGCGCTGTTGCGCCACCCCGATCAACTGGCCTTATTCAAACGTGAACCGGGGGTGGTGAAAACGGCCGTAGAAGAATTCCTGCGTTACGACAGCCCCGTACAAATGACTGCCCGCGTCGTTCTGGAAGAAATGGAATACAAAGGCCACACCTTCCGCCCCGGTTCCCAAATCGCCTTTTTGCTCGGCGCAGCCAACCACGACCCCGAACGCTTTGAAAACCCTGCCCAACTAGACATCACCCGCCAGAAAAACCAGCATCTCTCCTTTGGCGGTGGCATCCATTACTGCCTGGGCGCGCCCCTGGCCCGCCTGGAAGGGGAAATCGCCTTCACCACCCTCCTCCGCCGTATGCCCAACCTGCAACTGGACATTGAAACGCCCGAATACACCAACAACTACCTGCTACGCGGCCTGAAAAGCCTGCCCGTGACGTTTTAGATGTGATGAAATGGTAAGGTGCAGATATGCAATAATTAACACCCCTTGCCTGACGGTGATAAGAAGCTGATGTTGATTTCAAGGTTCAAAATAGAAAATTACAAGAGTTTCCTTTCTTCTGAGGAGATCACGCTATCCTCGGGCTTTAATGTGATTGTTGGTGAAAACAATTCTGGCAAAACTGCATTAGTAGAGGCCTTAAGTTTGCGCTTTGAAAAAAAACCTCATCAAAGTATCAAAACAGTCCCATATTCAGGTGCGCGAATACCAACAAATTCTCAAGTATCAATATCTTTTGAATTCGGAAGAACAGAGCTAGAGAATTATTTATTAGACTATGATCGAAGCTTCCATTTGTTGATTGGGGATGAAATAACAGAAGAGATTGCGCAAGAAGCGTTTTTTCGCTGGTTTGAACACGATCGGAAAGTTAACTGTATTTTTCATAGTGGCGGATTGGATTCTGCTCATTTGGAACATCAAGCATACGAGCATAGGTCAATTGGACCAAAGGGACGGGCATTGGTTTATAACTTTGATCGTTCAATGCCTAATCCTAATTTAGAAGGTGTTGGCGTTAGAAACATAGGAGATTCAATGCCACGAAAGCTTGTGCAACATTTTCAAGAAAGGATATATACCTTTAGGGCAGAAAGACTGCATGTTGGGCAGTGTGCATTCGGTTCCAGCAATCAATTATCTCCCGACGCTGCAAATCTTCCTGAAGTACTAAACTACCTACAAAGCCGACAACTTGAATTTGAAAATTTTAATTCTCTAGTCAGATTAGTCTTCCCACAAATCGCCCGAATATCGGTTCGCCCAATTTTAGACAATCTTCTTAAGATACATGTGTTAACTCAAGCAAACGGTGATCGTGAAGACTTGGCGATGCCCTTGCAAGATAGTGGAACAGGCATAGGGCAAGTATTAGCAATTCTGTATGTGGCTTTAACTGCTCCATTTCCTAGAGCCATCCTGATAGACGAACCGCAAAGTTTTCTTCATCCGGGCGCAATCCGAAGGTTATTTGATGTGTTGCGGGAGTTTCCGCAGCATCAATATATTGTCACTACACATTCCCCCATAGTTATTACCTCTGCTAATCCCAAAACTGTCCTTTTAGTGCGAAAAGAAGGATCAGAAAGCATTATTGAATCCATTGATCAGAGCGAAAAAATAAAGCTAGAAAAGATTCTTCGTGATGTTGGCGCAAAACTATCAGATGTTTTTGGGGCAGATAATATCTTATGGGTAGAGGGGCCAACTGAAGAGATCTCATTTCCCCTCATTTTGACTGGAATCATGAATGTGTCATTATGGGGAACGGCCGTTGTTGGAGTCGTAAACACTGGGGATTTAGAAGGGAGACATTCAAATCGTGTTCTGGAAATTTACAACAAATTGAGCCAGGGAAATGGGCTTTTACCGCCAGCTTTAGGGTTTGTTTTTGATAAAGAAGGGAGAACTCAGTCAGAACAGGATGATCTGATTCGTCGGAGCCTGGATCAAAATGAGGATCCCACAGTCTTTTTTACCCCACGACGAATGTATGAAAACTATCTCTTGAACCCAGCGGCTATCGCAGCCATTATGTCCGAAATAGATGGCCTTTCAGATCGACCAATCACTGAATCAGCTATTACTCAATGGATACAAGATAATAAATGGGATAGTAAATACTTTGGTCGCCATTCCCCAAAAGATCAAACAAATCAGACGGAAGAAACCTGGCTTGAAAAAGTACATGGGGCTAAAGTGCTGCAAGATATCTTTCATCATTTTTCTGGCGGACGGGGGTTTGAGTATGACAAGAAAGTCCATGGTTTAGCACTTACCAAATGGCTTATTGAAAATTCGCCTGATGATTTGAAGGAAATAGCCGATTTACTCAAAGTAGCTTTAGGCAGGAATTGTGATGAACGTGGGTGATTTCCGCTGCAAACAAAGGAGAAAAAGATGATAGATATTGAACAAGCCAACCACACGGCCGTGACCCGCATGATGTCCGCCCGCCCGATTTTGCGCACGGTGGCGGTTGCCCGCGATGTGATACCGGGGATGCGCGATGATTTATTGTTGCACGCCGGGCCGCCCATCACCTGGGAGCGCGCTTCCGGCCCAATGAAGGGAGCCATCGTCGGCGCCCTCATCTTTGAGGGGTTGGCTACGGATTGGGACAGCGCCGAAAAGCTGGTGGCGACCGGCGAGATAAACCTGGAGCCTTGCCACGAACACGATGCTGTGGGGCCAATGGCCGGTGTCACTTCGGCTTCCATGCAGGTGTACGTGTTGGAAAATGTGACGCTGGGCAACAAAGCCTTTTCCAACCTCAACGAAGGTTACGGTAAAGTGCTGCGCTACGGCGCATACAGCCAGGAAGTATTGGACAAATTGCGCTGGATGAACGAGGTGATGGGGCCAATGCTGGCCGAAGCGCTGGCGCTCAGCGAGGATGGTCTGGACATCCGTGCGCTGCTGGCTGAAAGCCTGCACATGGGCGATGAAGGGCACAATCGCAACAAGGCCGGCTCGCTGCTCTACACCGCCAAACTGGCCCCGCTGATCGCCCAAACTGGTGTGCCCAATGCCGAGAAAGTGCGGGTGTTGCAATTCCTGGCGGATAATGCGCTGAGTGTCTTGAATCCGGTGATGGCCGCCTGTAAAGCAATGGCCGACGCCGGGCACGGCGTGGCGGGCAGCACCATTATGACCACGATGGCGCGGAATGGGACTGACCTGGGTATTCGCGTGAGCGGGTTGGGTGGGCGCTGGTTTACCGGCCCGGTGGGACAGCCAGATGGCCTCTACTTCCCCGGCTATACCGCCGCCGACGCCAGCGGCGACATTGGCGACAGTACCATAACGGAAACGGCGGGCATTGGCGCCTTTGCTATGGCGTCTGCCCCCGCCATCGTCACCTTCATCAGCGGCACACCGGAGATGGCGGTAAACACGACGCTGGAAATGTACGAAATCACCACGGCCGAACACACCGCCTTTACTATTCCCGTGCTGGGTTTCCGGGGCACGCCGGTAGGCGTGGATATTCGCAAAGTAGTGGAATTGGGCATCCGGCCGCAAATCAACACCGGCATTGCCCACAAAGACCCCGGCGTCGGGCAGGTGGGCGCGGGGCTGGTGCTGCCGCCGATGAATGTGTTCGAAGACGCGCTCCTGGCGTATGCGGAGCAGTATGGGCTGATGTAATCCGCGAAGGAATGCGCAAGCGAAATTGGAGATTGAGAGATTGAGAGATTGCCCAATCTCCCAATCTCCACTGTGTAAACGATTTATTTAAACGAGAGCAATCACTCACCATTTCCCAACGCCTACGCCGTCCTCACCGGCCTCTTTCCGTCCACCTTGCCCATTCCCGACATCCAGCAGCAGCTTAAAACCCTCAACCGCCGCCTACGCAAAGCCACCGAGCATAGACAAATTTGACAAATACCTCCCCCTCCAATCCTCCTCTAAAATCCGCCCCCTTACCCTCTCTCAGGGTTGGGGGCATTCCTCTTTCCTACCTCAAGGTTTGTTCCCTGTGAGTTGCTTTGTTTTGTTACTCAGGTCTCTTGGGCTGGCCGCCGCTCCCTTGTCTTGTTACCTGTACCTATATATTATAGTAAAACAAAAAAAGGGGTGGGACGGGGGTTTTCCCCGCTTCCAATACCCCTTAAGAATGCATCTCTTGTCTGCCCTTCCGCACTGTGCCGGGTCGCCCCCAAGTTTTCATCAGTGCGTGTGTGGCTGGCATCATGGGTAACTAATCTCAAATCTCACTTGAAGGTAGAATTATGCAACTTTCCGAAAAAGACAATAAAGCGATTACCAACTGGCTGTTTGTGGTGTGTGGGCTGATCATGTTTATGGTGGTGTTGGGGGGGTACGTGCGGTTAACCCGTTCGGGGCTGTCCATTGTAGAGTGGAACCCGATCAGCGGCGTGGTGCCGCCCATTGGCGATGCGGCCTGGGAGGCGGAGTTTGCCAAGTATCAGCAAACGCCCGAATTCCAGAAAATTAACACCACCATGACGCTGGAAGGCTATAAGCGCATTTTTTACGTGGAATATGTCCACCGGCTGTTGGCCCGTTTTGCCGGACTGATTGTGTTGATCCCTCTGATTTATTTTTTGGTAAAGGGCATTATTCCCTGGCGCAAGTCGGCGGTGTATGTGGCGATTGTGGGCTTGTTTGCTTTTCAGGGCTTTTTGGGCTGGTATATGGTCAGCAGCGGGTTGATTGATAATCCGCATGTAGACCATTTCCGGCTGACCATTCACTTGCTGATGGCGCTCTTTTTACTGGCGTTGGCGCTGTGGGTAGCGCTGAATCACTATTACCGTTTTCCGCCGCGTGTACCCGACGTGTTCTGGTCGTCGCCGTTCATTTTGTCGGCGTTGACTATTGCGGTGTTGGTGATTCAGATTTCGTATGGTGGCTTTGTTGCCGGTTTGAAGGCGGGTTGGATTTCCAATACGTGGCCGTTGATGTACGGCCGTCTCATCCCCCCCGGTATGCTTTCCCAAATTCAACCCTGGTGGCTGAACCTGCTGGAAGCGCCGCTGACGGTGCATTTTATTCATCGCTGGTTTGCGCTGGCGGTGTTGGTGATGGCGGGGGTAATCTATTGGCAGACGCGGTCACGGCCGTTTGCCGCCACCATTCACAAAGCCATCCGGCTGTTTGGGGGGCTGGTTTTGCTGCAAATTGCCTTGGGCGTGAGCGTCGTTTGGTTCAGTGTGCCGTTGTGGCTGGCGTTGGCGCATCAGGCGGTGGCCATGTTTTTGTTTGTCACGGCCGTGTTCATCAACTACGGCGTCTTGCATGAGCCGGTTGGGGAGCGGGTGGCAAGTGGCAGGTTGCAGGTGGCAGGTGACTGAAACCTTGGGTGTGAGTGATGGCGGTCATAAGCAAACAAGTGCGGGCATATCTGCAAAGCCTCATCGAAGCCTTCAAGCTCGAAAATGATCAGAAACCTATCAACCCCGAAGTGCTGGCCTTTGTGCAATGGCTTTTGCCCGTCGAGGAAGAACGGCAAGCCGAATACCGGCAGGCGTTCAAGGTCATTCTGGGTGATGATCCTCTCTGGATTCCCTGTATGCAGTGTGAGCATGACGGCATATTTTTTGACCACGTGAGTGAGCCGCGCCCTAAACTTACCTACTCTGGCGAGGATCGCCTGTTTGATTTTCATATTACGCAGCCGGATTATAAAACAGTCCCCGGTGGGAGGATTTTGGTTGGTAAATGTGCCCGGTGCAGGATCACAGAACACCTCCATATTCTCACCGTTGTTCACGCATTGGAGAAGAGAAAAAAGGTAACAGGCGACCTGGCAATTCCCGACTACATTCTAGCCAATGCCGACCTTTGAGCGTTATGGGGCAACATCAGTCTCATCGCCTTCAAGAAGCCAACCCACATACACAATTTTCCACCCATCATTGTGCTTTTCCAGGAAACGGGTTTCCCGGCTTAATCCTGGCATATCCATCTGCGCATCACCCGTATCCTGACCATACTGATCAAATGTGACCCAGGCCATATTCCCATCTATGCGGAGGTTGACATTCTCCCGGCGAACGTGTTGCGCTGTAGAGTTTGGTTCAGGATTGGCGGTCATCGTGGTTTTAACTCGATTGCTGAGCGCATCCCATCCTTCAATTACCGTAATGCCGCCACGTGCCCACCAGCCAAACATGCGGATATAAGCCGTCTGTACCCAACATTGTGCCCAGGCCTCAAAATCCTTATGCCAGAAGGCAGCAGACTCATCGGCGATAACCTGCATGATAGCTTGAGCATCACTTTGCTGTTCGCTGTGGTCCATCATTTGAAATCTCCTTCACATGTTTTGACTTGATATGAGTTCACGGCCGTTTGCCCGAAGATTATACACACAATACCCATCATAAATAGGGTTTTCGGCTACGGGGGCTTTTGTTAGAATCAACTGCATGAGTGAAATAGAAAAACCGATCATTGTTGGTTTTGTGGCGGATTTGATGTTTACGCCGCAGATTCAAAAGGCAGCGGCCGTAGCCGGTTTCCAGATGGTGTGGGTGGAGCGGGCGGCGGATATTGGCGACGTAGACCCAGATGCTCCGAAAGAGACGCCGGGAGAGATGTTGCACGGCCGTGACGGTCTGCTCTTCCAAAAAATCAGCCAATGGCAGCCGGCGCTGCTCATTTTTGATCTCACCAACCAGGCCATTCCCTGGTTTAGCTGGCTGCCCGCCCTCAAATCCTCACCTGCCACCCGCCGTATCCCCGCCATCGCCTTTGGCCCACACGAAGATGTGGCGCTGTTCCAGACGGCCAAGAGCCGGGGCGCGGACGCAGTCTATGCCCGCTCCCGCTTTTTTGCCGACCTGACCGCTATCTTGCAAAAACACGCCCGCCTGCCTGACCGGGAAGCGGTGAACGCTGCCTGTGAACAACCATTGGCCGACCTGGCCCGCGAAGGTATTGAACTTTTCAACCAGGGCGAATACTATCGCTGCCATGATGCCTTGGAAGAAGCGTGGCGGCAAGACCAGACGCCGGGACGCAGCCTGTACCAGGGGATTTTGCAGTACGGCATTGCCCTCTACCAGCTACAGCGCGGCAACTATCGCGGCGCGGTGAAGATGCTGCTGCGGCTGCGCCAATGGTTAGAGCCACTGCCGCCGGTGTGCCGGGGCGTCAATGTGGCCCGGCTGCGCGACAATATCCAGGCCGTGTCGGCAGCGGTGCAAAATTTGGGAGAGGCGGGCATAAGCTCGTTTGATTTTTCGTTGGTGCAGCCGGTTGAGGTTTCGTGAGGCGTGAGGCGTAATTCGTGACCCGTGATGCGTGACCCGAATTTTGTAAACGGATTACCGATTGCCGATTACGGACTACGGTTCACCGCACGGCCGTGACCAGCATAAACGGCAAATGCACAACCTGTGGCGTTTCGGTTGACTGTTCGATGTGGTGGAGGACGGCCGTTTCCTCTTCAGTTAGTGGCAATTCTCGCAGAAATTCAAAGCGCAAAGGGGAAGGGGGCACCAATTCGTCTAGCAGCCTGGTTTGCACCTGAAACCCTTGTTTTGCCAGCAGTCCTGGCAGCATCCGGCCAATATGTGGTTCAGCGCCTGCCCGCTGTAATGCTGATAGCCACAGGTCGCGGGTGGCAATTGCCGGTGGGTGTTCCATCATGCCGCCATAATCCGGCTCCAGGGCCACCAGTGCGCCGCCGGGTTGGAGGGTGCGGTAGATTTCGCGCACGGCCACTTCGATGCCACTCAGTGCAGGCGTTGCCACATCTCCCACCCACAGCAGCACACATTGGCAAAATATCAGGTCGAACGATTCATTTGCAAAGGGTAAAGCACGAGCGTCCCCGCAAACACCAGGTGCATCAGAGATTTGGGCAATGCCGGCCCTGAGCGAAGTCGAAACGGCCGTGACCTCCCGATCCACCGCCACCACCAGCCCACCGCCACGCCGCGCCAACTCCCCTGTCACCGCCCCATAACCCGCTCCCAAATCCAGAATCCGCCGCCGGTGGGCAATACCCACCCCCCGCAGCAGGCGCGCCCGCGCCGGCGCCAGCCACTCAGCCTGCTGCTTCAACAACACTGCATCTGGCAATTGGTAATCACCCTGCATACCATAACTCATTTCCCTGATTGGCTTGTCCATTGCAGCAGGTCTTGTAGGGTGGCCAGGCTGAGGCGTTCTATTTTTTCCAGGCGGCGCGGTTCTTGCAGGCTTTGGTACATGGCCGTGAATTCCTGTTCATCACCGCCCATGGCGTGGTCGGTGAGCATGACTAAGGCGGCGGGGCGGGGGGCAATGTTTTTTACATAGCGGCTGAGCAGATAGGTGTAGGGGTTGTTGTTGTGGAAGATGTGGGCGGGGGTGAAGCCGGCCTGCGCCCGGCCAATGGCAATGACACCCTTCACCTGAGGCACGTGGCTGGCCCACAACAGCGCCAGGCCGGCGGCCAATGGTTGGCCGATGATGAGCGGCGGGCTGGGCAGCATTTGAATGAGCATTTTCAGATCGTTGGTCAGGTCATCGGGCTTGAGGCGATTCTGGCTGCTGGCGTGCAGCAGGTAGCGCAGGGGATCCAGGCCAAACACTTCATATCCGGCCTGCGCCAGCCGGGTGCAAACCACATCGTCTGTTTTGCCGAAGCTGCCGTAGGTAGCCAGGTAGAGCAGCGAAGGTGGGGTTACTTCGCTGCTGACGGCGGGGTATTGGTAACTTTCCATCATGGAGCCGGGGCCAAGGGGCCAGAAATTGACACGGCCGTATGCCGAATTGGGCGTCCCCAAAAAACCGATATTGATCTTGCCAAACCGCTCTTTCGCCCACTCTCTCACCGCGTGCAGGTCATGGTCAAAACTCTCATCCCCCATGACCCCTTCGCTTTCGCCGGTGCCGCGCAGGTCAAAGACCAGGTGCGCCACTTTGCGCTGGGCGCCATAATACTGCACTTCCTGTCGGGCACAGGTGATGACGCTGCTTTTGGTTAGCGGATATTTGGGCACCCACACCCGCAGCGATTGTAAACCCTCGTCCGGGATATTGGGCGGGCGCACCAGGGTACAATCCAGATACAAATCATCATCCGTTAAAATGCCAAAAGGTTCTTCGATATATGGTTGAGAGGTCATGGTGGTATGGGGATATTGAGTAATATCTCAATATCTAATTTTCAGTCTGCTGAGATTCTTCTTCCAGGTCTCTATCATACTGGTAATTGGGAATTTCGGCAGTAACTCTATTGTACGCCTCGATGATAGTTTGGGCCGGGTTGAAATAACCGCTGAGCATTTCTTGTAGGGTAATGGAGATGGTCAATTTTTCATACAACGTGGTGAGCAACGCGCCCTGTCCCTGCCGCAGGCCCCAGCGCGGCGCGGCAGCGACGCCATCACGCAGTTGAGTGATGATGGTGTCGCCAAACAATTCGGCCAGGGTGGGGCTGCCGGTATGCCCCCAGGCATCAATGAATTGGGTGGGGTCGTCGGCCGTGCCCCACCGCAGCGGCACTTTCCGTTCACTATCCACGCTTAACCAGGTTTCATACCCTTCGTTGAACCAGAAGTCGGCAAAGGCTACGGCCGTCTCCACATCGGCCGCGTTCGTGATGCCCAGGTTTCTCAAGTTGCTGAATCCTGCCGAAGCGCCACCTTCTCCTTGAATTTCGGTGAGAATGCCGCTGTTTTCGACCAGGAAACGGCGATTATCTTCACATTCCGGGCAGGTGGGCGGCAGGGCCGCGTCCAGCCCCGCCAGCAGCGGCAGCATCTCCGGCCCGACCATGATCAGGCCGGTGCGCCCGGCCAGGTAGGCATTGCGGGTGCTGGTATCGGTTTGCACGCCAATGGGGCTGAACTGGTTGACGATGCGGAAGTAAAAGTCCAATGCGTCGCGGCAGGGTGGTTCCGGCAGCAGCACCTCTCCCTTGTCATCAATCAGGTCGCAGCCGTTGGCTAAGGCGATTTGCTCAAACGCCTGGTGGGTGGTGACCAGGTTGGATTCGGTGGGAATGACAAAACCGGCGCGTAAGTTTTCGCGGTCGGTGGTGGCTTCGGCGGCGGCATACATGGCGGCGAAATCGTCGGGTATGGCCAGGTTGGCCTCTTCAAACCAGTCGGTGCGGTAGATGAGCAGTTGTTTGTAGCCATCGCTGGGCAGAGCGGCGATTTGCCCGTCTACGGTGACCAGTTCCAGGGCGGGGTCGAAGGTGTCCCGGCCAAGCTGGTTCACGGCCGTTTCCGCCGCCGCTGCATTCAATATCCCCCGTTCTGACCAACCGGCAGTGTATTCAATGGGGTGGATGATGATGTCCGGCAGGGTTTGGGAGAGCACGGCCGTGTTCACCAGATTCGGCAGCAGCGGCGGCGACACAAACATCAATTCCACATCTACCTGGGACATGTCGGTAAACGCCGCTGCCATCTGCTGCATCGCTGCCCGGTGTTCGGCGGAGGTTTCGTTGATCCACACTTTAATAGACCGGTTGGGGGTGGTGGGCAAAGCGGCTTCAGGGGTAGCAAGGGCGGGAACTGGCATGCTCTCAACCGGCAGCAGTAATTTTTCCGGCGTCGGTGTAGGCGTCCAGGCGGCGCGGGTCGCCTGGACTTCTAGCCGGGGTGGTGTGCCCATCTGGCAGCCGGTGAAGAGAAGTAAGCAGCAGGCGGTAAGCAGTAAGCAGTAGGCCGTGATGCGTGATGCGTGATGCGTGATATGTATTGTGTGTTGTGTGATTTGTCCTTTGTCCTTTGTTGTCACTGTGTCACCTTTTCACCTCTTCACCCCTTCACCCGCTCACCCGCTCACCCGTTCATAGATCACCCGCAGACCGGTCAGGGTTAGCCAGGGGTCAATGTGGTCAATTACGGCCGTGTGCGGTGCAATCAAATGGATTAACCCACCTGTTCCCAGGATGCGAATGGGCTGTTCCCGGTCGGGATGTTCGGCGCACAGTCGGGTAATCATGCCTTCGATGAGGGAAACGTAGCCGAGGATGAGGCCGGATTGCATGGCGTGAACGGTATTGCGGCCGATGGCGGCGGGCGGCGCTTCCAGAGCCACGTGGCTAAGTTTGGCAGCGCGGCTGGCCAGGGCGTCGGCGGCCAATCCCAGGCCAGGGGCGATGACGCCGCCCAAAAATTCTTGCCGCGCCGAGACCACATCCAGTTTGGTGGCTGTGCCCATATCTATGATGATGCTGGGGCCGGGGAAGAGGTGATAGGCGGCTACGCAGTTGACTAACCGGTCGGCTCCTACAGCTTCGGGCACATCTACCCGGATTGTCAGTCCCAGGTCAAGTTTTGAGGTGACGATGAGGGGATGGCAATTTAGATAATGCTCACTCACTTCCGTCAGGGTTTGGGTGAGCGCGGGTACGACGGACGTAATGATGACCCCGTTGATGGGGGCGAGATGGGCGTCACGCAGCAGCCCTGTGAGCATCGGCCCGTATTCATCGGCCGTGCGGGCGGGGTTCGTTTGCAGCCGCCAATGTTGTTGCCAGCTACCTGCATACCATACGCCTAGTGTGATGTTTGTATTGCCAATATCAATAGCCAATAGCATTTTGTTTAACGCAGAGACGCAGAGGAACAGGTTAAGTAACTATGCGCTTCGCCAGTCGCCTAAAATGACGGGTTTTATAGAGGAGGGGATTTTAACCGTGCCGGTGTGTCATGGGCAAACTGCTGGCAAATTCTCACAGCAATTCTCACTTTACATTTGACGAAACGGCCGTCCGGTAATAGACTTGGCAGTTCGCGTATTTGACCCCGGCATATCGGTAGACCGCCCTGAGTGCAGTCCCTCTGGGGACCGCCACCCTGGCGGCAAAAGGAGGAAACAACATGATGGTGGGCATGGATTTTGGCACGACCAATTCAGGCATGGCGGTGTATGACGGCCGTACCGTACACGTGCTGCCCCTTGATCCGGCTAATGCCAATCCAAAAGTGCTTCGCACGGCCGTGTACGCCACGAATGAACAGAGTTTGTATGTCGGCCGCGCTGCCGTAGACACCTACTTCGCCCAAAACACCGGTCGCTCCGTCAAGACCAAAAAAGTGTGGGTGGGTGAAATTGAAATTCGCGGCGCCGACATGTTCTACGTCACCGACGCCTATGTCTACGTGGACGTGCTGGCGCCAGGGCGGTTATTTCTCTCCATCAAAACCGGCCTGCGCGACCCTGACTACCCCGGCAGCATTGTCGGCCAACAGTTCTACTCCCTGGAAAACCTGATTGCCCTCTACCTGAACATCACCAAAACCCGCGCCGAAAAGCTGTTGGGGCGGGAACTCAAGCAAGTGGTACTGGGTCGCCCGGTGCGTTTTGCCCATGAGCCGGAGAAGGACAAGCTGGCCCAGGCGCGGCTGCTGCAAGCGGCCATCAAAGCGGGTTATGAAACCGTCTACTTCCAGTACGAACCCATCGCCGCCGCCTACAGCTACGCCACCGAAAACGCCCAGCCGCAAAACGTCCTCGTCTTCGACTTTGGCGGTGGTACGCTCGACCTGACGGTGATGCACCTGGGTAAAAAGGGGCATCAGGTCTTGGCGACGGGGGGGATACCTGTCGCCGGTGATGTGTTTGACCAGAAGTTGGTGCGGGCCAAACTACCGCCCCATTTTGGCGAAGGCAGCTACTTTGGCCCCCGCGACAAAAAATTAAAAGTGCCGCCCTGGATTTTTGACACCTTTTCCAACTGGCAAACGATTCTGGAGCTGCAAACGGCACAAAACCGGCGCATGTTGGAAGACATTGCCCACAGCGCACAACGCCGCCACCAGATCGAGTCGCTCATCAGCCTGGTTTCCAGCAACTACGGGCAGCAGATGTTTGACATTGTGGAGCGGGCCAAACGTGAGCTTTCAGACAAGCGCGGCGCTCCCATTCACCTGGAAGGGCCGGGTTTTAAGGTGATTGAATTTGTGACGCGGGGTGAATTTGAGCGCATTATTCAGCAGGAAATCCTGGCCATTGACCGGCACATTGAGGAGACGGTAGCCGCCTCCGGCCTGGAAGCGGCAGCCATTGACGCTGTCATTCGCACCGGCGGTTCGTCACAAATCCCGGTGTTTGACCAGATGTTGCGGCGCAAGTTTGGCGATGAGAAGGTGCGGGTGATTGATACCTTTAGCAGCGTTACCGCCGGGCTGGGGGTGATGGGCTGGGGCATTGCACGAGACGAGGTGGAGGCACGGCCGTACACTGCCGATGATGTGGCCCACATGCCCGAATCCGGCAGCAGTCGCCCGCAAATCAGCCCGGTCAATCTGGACCTGCTGCGCCGTCGCATCCAGATTCAAGAAGGCGTCATTGAAGATGTAACGGCTGCGGCCGACCGTGCCCTGGTCTTTGTCGGCGAAGGGCAGCAGATCACGGCCGTGCCCTACTCACCCCCTCACCCCCTCACCCCCTCACCCGATCATCCCGTTCACGTCGCCCTCGCCGCTGCCCTGGACGAACCCCTGCTCATCATCACCTCCCACTACCGCTTCCTGCTGCTGACGGCGCGGCAATTGTTGGAGCGGCAAAGTGTGAATGTGCGCATGCGGGACGTGTACATGCTGGGGCAGCGCGAATATCTGTGCAGCCTGAGCCGCTGGAATGAAGTGAAACAGCATGACAAGTTATTGATTGTGACCTCCTTGGGGCTGGCACGGCCGTACCCCCTGCGCGTTATGCAAGAAAACATTGAAGCGCCTGTGCCGCTGATGTTTGACAACCAGTTGTTAGGTGTGCCGGTGCTGGCAGCCGGCGCGGAAATGGAGGATGAGCTGACCTTGATTACGGAAACAGGCCGGGCCACCCGTTACCCGGTCAAAAGCCTGCGAGGTTCGGGCACACAGGTCATCCGTGCCGACCGGGATAACCGGGTGGTGGGCGCGGCGCTAGCCCAGCCGGGTGATGAATTGCTGTTGGTGACGGCGGATGGGTACGGCCGTCGGCTGCTGCCCCGCTGGATTGAATTGCCAGAAAAAGAAAACAGCCCCGGCAAAGTCCAGGTCGCCCGCCGCAGCCCGGTGGTGGGGCTGGCTCAGGCGTCAGCCTGGGCAGTCACCAATCAATGTATTGTGGAAATAGATGCGAGTATGGCTCCACTAGAAGATTCCACCAAAACAGCCCGCCTGCTTAAGCTGCAAGACGGGGAACAGGTGGTGGCTCTGTTGGGGGAATGAGAGGAGGGAGGGGGAGTACGGCCGTGACCTATCCCTCTGAATAAAAAACAATGGGCCTAACGCCGCCGTAAGGTGCGCTGGCGCGGTTGACCAACGCCTTTGCCATTCACCAAGTAGCAAGCCGTCCGAGGCATCGCGCCAGCGTCGGCTGCACGGAATGTTAGGGGACCTGACCTGCGGAGCCTGTTACTCAACCTGGATGCCTAGCCATTCTAGCAAGGCACGGCACGATTCAGCCCGGTATTTGATAGGCGGCTTATCTGGATGATGCGAGTCAGAACCCGCACTGATCAACAATTGATGGCGCTGGGCATACTTCAGATACATCGCCGTTTGCTCAGGCGTGTGTGCGGGATAATAGGCTTCAATCCCGTCAATGTGAGCCTCGCGGCGAAGTTCGTCCAGTAGGGCGTAGTCGTAGCATACAAATCCATCATTACGTCCTGGATGCGCCAGAATACACACCGCGCCACTTTGATGTGCTGCCTCTACAATCGTGGCGAGGTCATGGGTCATGTAAGCGAAACCACCATCTAGGAGTGTTCGCCCAATGGCTTTTGCATCCTGGATTATTTTTGTAGCAAGCGCTAGAAGCTCAGGAAGCTGTTGTGCTGCGGGTTTGGCAAGCATCCGTTCAAGGTCTTGCGGATCAAGTGCATAATCTTTACTGAAAAGATAATTGAATACTTGTCGGGTGTTCTCGTGCTGACGAAAGGTCACATCCTGAGCAAGAGCATTCAGGTGGTTGTTATCAGGATCAAAGCCATAGCACAACAAATCGGTAAGCTGCCCTTTCCACATTGAACTCATTTCCACTGCCACCAGCAGGGGAAATTGTTTCTCAGTAGCAAGTTTTTGTAATCCACGTGCAATGCCTACCCGATCATGATCGGTAATGGCTGCAAGACTAAACCTTTCAGCGATGAGATAATCGAGCAATTCTTCGTCTGTCCAGTCACCATCGCTGTAGGTTGTGTGCAATTGAAGATCAATGGCCGCGTTGGCAGTAACGCTGAGACTGGTCGTGGATAAATTCATAATAATTGTTCCTGCACACACTGCTCTTGGCTTGTCGCCCTACTATAATTATTACCCTGCATCCATTGCAGGGTATCCTCTGACAGGAATGATACTCTGGGACTGCCAGAGGGCAACCGTTTGTATTTGAGTGATTACCCTGCCTGAACGTGCAGGGTAAACAACCAAATAGTGGTGATTACTCTGCAACTTACAGAGGAAAAACCTGCGAAGGAACAGCCTCTTGTAAAATCCTTATTATGATTGGCCCAACCCCGGCGATTGATATCTTCGTAAGTTAGCGGAGGGGCGCATCCTTGGATGCGCCCCGTCTGGCATCTGAGGATGCCAGACTCCTCATTGTTCAATCTCTATTTAGAATTTCTATTGGCTTACTGCTTTTTCCACCAGTGCCTTGATCCGGTTTTCTTCGACGGCCGTTAACTGAATCAGGGCAAAGCTGGCTGCCCACATATTGCCATCGTCCAGGTTCGCATCAGGTTGGAAACCAAACGTGGCATAGCGCACGCCAAACTTGCTGGCAGCCTGAAAGAAGCAAATGACCTTGCCCTCCGCGTTGGCATAGGCAGGCATCCCATACCAGGTTTTGGGCATGAGGTCTGGCGCGCTCTCTTTTATGATCTCATGCAGCCGTGCGGCCATGGTGCGATCTGCTTCCGCCATCTGGTCAATCGCCGCAAATACGGCTTTCTCCCCTTCCTCTCTGTTCTTGCTCGCCCGCGCCTCTGCTTTTAACTCCTGGGCGCGCGCCTTCATCGCCGCTTTTTCTTCGGCTGTGAATCCTTCACCAGACTTCCCGGTGGATTTTTTGGTACCTGTTTTGGTGCTCATGTGAATCAATCTCCTTATCTGACTTCGTTTTTTTTAGCGCCTTGCGCCTGAACGAATTTAGCTATATAATAAAGATACTTGATTATAAAGATAATGTCAAGGGTATCTCTATGACAACACCCACAAAAGCAGAATTGACGCAGCGGGCCTTGAAGGCGGTAGCGGAATATGGCGCTCATTTGACGCTGTTCCGAAACGCGATGAGTGAATGGGCGGGTCTCAATGTCACCGACATGGAATGTCTCCGGTTTCTCTTTCTTAAAGGGGTGGCGACGCCGACTGAGCTTGCCAGACATACCGGTCTTACTTCCGGGGCGGCGACTGCCATGCTGGATCGGCTGGAAAAGGCAGGCTTAATTGAGCGGCGGCCCAATCCCGATGATCGCCGGGGAACCCTGATCACGCCGGCGCCATCGGCAGCCGAAAAAGTGAGGTCATGGTTTGAATCGGCGAGAAACGCGCAAGATGAATTGATTTCAAGTTACTCGGAAAGTGAATTGGAAATCATTGCTGACGTTTTTGAACGATTTACACAACTGTGGGATCAGGAACGTGAGAAGCTACGGGGAGATCAGTAGCGGCGAACCGCGCCACATCTTACAGCAGACCTGACAGGTTTCAGAAAACCTGTCAGGTCTATTGTCCAACTTCTAACTGAATTATCTATCAGATGTGGCTTATTGAATTACACACAATATGTCAGGGTCGCTTTCCGCACCTGTTTACACATATTCCTTAAACTTGCCCGTAATCATATAGCCCACCCATTCACAAATGTTCCCCACCCGGTCGGCGGAACGCTCCAGGTTGTGGTTGGCCCAGCCCAGCCGGTTGATGTCTTCATAAGATGTCAGATTATGCACAAACGCTTCTGTCATCTTTTTGAGCGCCTTGTTGAACAACTCATCCACTTCATCATCTTCGGCCGGAATGGCCTGGGCCAGCGCCGCATCCCAATTGACAAAGGCGTCCAGCGCCCGGCGCAGCATGGAAGCCGTCCTGGCGGCCATTTCCGGGAATTCAGCCATCAGCTCCGCCGGAATCGGGTCGCTGTTCATCATCAGGCTGATACGGCCGATCCCCTTGGCATAGTCATGGATGCGCTCCAACTCATTGGCAATGTTCATCACGGCGGCAATCAGGCGCAAATCTTTGGCGGTGGGCTGCTGCGTGGCAATAATGGTCAGCGCCTCCATGTTCAAGGTCAACTGCCGCTGGTTTACCCAATGGTCGGCTTCAATGACCCGTTGTGAGCGTTTCAGGTCACGGGTGCGTAGGGCGTCTACGGCCGTGACCAGATTCTCCTCTACCTCGCTGCCCAGGCGAATAATTTCATCCTGCAAATGCCGCAAATCTCGGTCGAAATGTTCTCGTACTATCATCATCTTCCTCTTACCCAAACCGCCCCGTAATATACTGCTCCGTCAATTCATGCTTCGGATTCGTGAACAGTTCGTTGGTCTCGTTATACTCTTCCAGGTAGCCGGCCCGGTCTTCATCCATGTTGAAAAAGGCGGTGTAATCGGAAGCCCGCGCCGCCTGCTGCATGTTGTGGGTGACGATGATGATGGTGTAACTTTTCTTCAGTTCTTGAATCAATTCCTCAATTTTCAAGGTTGCCACCGGGTCTAGCGCCGAGGTGGGTTCGTCCATCAAGATGATCTCCGGTTTCACGGCAATGGTGCGGGCAATACACAACCGCTGCTGCTGCCCGCCAGAAAGGGAATAACCGCTCTGATCCAGTTTATCTTTCACCTCGTCCCACAAAGCGGCCTGGCGCAGTGCGCTTTCCACCAGATCATCCAGATTGCCTTTGAAGCCGTTGATGCGCGCCCCCCAGGCCACATTGTCATAAATGCTTTTAGGGAAGGGGTTGGGCTTTTGGAACACCATGCCGATGTGGCGGCGCACTTCCACCGGGTCCACGTCGCCGTCATAAATGTTGTTGCCGTGATACAGTACCTCCCCTTCCACGCGGGCGCTGGCAACCAGGTCATTCATGCGGTTGAAGGAGCGCAGCACCGTGCTTTTGCCGCAGCCAGATGGCCCAATCAGCGCCGTGATCTGGTGCTTGGGAAATTGCAGGGTGATGTCTCTCACGGCCCGGAAATTGCCGTAGTAGACGTGCATATTGTTTGCCCGAATAGCGATATGTCCGTTAGCCTGGACTGTGTTTGTCATAGTTACCTTCTCCGTAGGGCGATTTTGCAAAATCGCCCTACATTCTTATTGAATACCGATTCCGCAAGTACACGGCCGTGGCATTCAACGCCAGCAGCATGCCCAACAGCACCAAAATGGCGGCGGCAGCAATGTTGCGGAATTCGGCCTGCGGTCGGGATGTCCAATTGTAAATTTGAATGGGTAGCGTGGTGAACTTAGAAAATGGCCCACTGGGGTCCAGAGCGATAAAGGTAGATGCGCCCACCACCACCAGCGGCGCCGTCTCGCCAATGGCGCGGGAAACGGCCAGAATAGTGCCGGTGAGAATGCCGGGCAGCGCCACCGGCAAGACGTGATACCATGTCGTTTGCCATTTGGTGGCGCCCAGAGCCAGCCCGGCCTGGCGCAGCGAATTGGGCACGGCCCGCAACGCTTCCTGAGCATTGATGATCAGCAGGGGCAGGATGAGCAGCCCTAGGGTGAGACCGGCGGAGAGGATGGTACGGCCGTTGGCCGTTGTGGGATCCGCTACCGCCCCAAACGCCGCCCCGCTGGTGAATGATTCCATCGCCCGCACAAAAATAGCCAGCCCCAACATGCCATAAATAATCGAAGGCACACCGGCCAGATTGTTAATGTTCGTTTGCAGCAGCCGGTTCAGCCGGTTATCGGCCGCATATTCTTCCAGGTAAATGGCCGCGCCTACCCCCACCGGGAACGAAAAAGCAATGGTGACGGCAATCACAAACAGCGAACCCAAAATGGCGGTGCGTACCCCGGCCAGTTCTGGTGTGCTGGATTGCGGATTGGTCACAAAATCCCGGCTGAGCCAGGAACGGAATTCCAGGTCGCCATTGGGGTAGGTATCGGCCGTCTCCGCCTGAATGACGCGCCAGTTCAAGATGGTGTTGAGCAGGGTATAGCTTCTGACCACGTCTGGCTTCACCACTTCGGCGATGAGCAGGTCATAGATGTTATCCTGGCTGCGGACCGGGGCGGTACAGCCGGCAGGCCGGGTCGCGGCCGGCTGGGCGCATACTTCATTCCACAACTCTGGCGATTCAAAAAGCAGGGCGTTTTCAAAGAAGCGCTGTTCCCGCTCCAGGGCGCGGCCGCGGCCCAGGGTGATGTTGGCTGCCAGCAGACGCGCCAGTTCTTCTTTGGAGAGATCAGATAAGCGGGCGTCATAAACCGCATCCGTGAAAAAGTCCAGCGTACCGCTGTCCGCACCGGGGATAAAGCGATAAATGGGTTCATCCGGCCAGGCTGGGTTCACGTCTGCCCACGTCTCGGCCGTGGTAAAAACCTCCTGCAATTCTTTTTGGGTAAGGTTAGGCAGGAAATCGTTTTGAGAATTCACCACCACCGCCAGCGCATCGGTACCCACGCGGAATTCCTGGGGGAAACGGCCGTTTTTGCGGCACGTTTCAAATTCCCCCGATTGAATGGGGCGGCTGGCGGCGGCTATGTCAGCGTCACCGGCGCAAAAAGCAGCGATCCCGGCAGTGGTGCCCACATTTTGATTGGTATACGTGCCTTCATAACCGGCGGCCGTGTACTCCGCCAGCATATGATCTGTCAGGGGAAAGACGGTAGAACTGCCGGAAATCGTAAAGTTGCCCCGGATGCCGGCGGGGTTGATCGCCGCCCATTGTCCTGGTTGTAAGCCCACGTTGGCGTTGGCCTTAATCCAATTGCGCTGTGAAAAGGTCAGGTCTTCCTGGCTGGTGGGCAAATACCCTACCTGCTCAATCTGGTCATTGACGTAGGTGAGCAGGTAGTTCATATAGATATTGGCGGCCTGGTTTTCGGCCAGGATGTCAGCGGTGGTATACAGGAAAAGGGGGCGGGCCAGAGAGTAGGCGCCGGACACGGCCGTTTCTTCACTCGGCAGATGACCATCTATCGCCACCAATTTCAGACTGTCCCGGTTTTGCTGGTAATAGGCATTGCCAAAGAAGCCAAGCCCATTTGGATTCGCGGCCACACCGTCTGCCAGTTCATTATCATCCTCACTGGAGACGGTATTGCTGGCGCTTAACAATTGCATGGCCACCACATCCAGCGCCAGCCGCTCCGGGTCCTCCCTGTTGATGACCACCACATAGCCAAAAGCATCGTTCACAATCGTCGCCAGCAGCGCCACCAGCGAGGCAATGGCCATCAGGAGGGCAAACATGAAAAAGATACGCCACCACAGGCCGCGCCGGTTACGCACATTGATCTGCCGTTTGATCGCTTCTCCCTCTGGATACCCGGTATCCTCATCCTGAAAGAATCGTTGTGGTTGATTGTCTAATTTACTCATATGAACCTACAGAAGTTCAGCTTTTTCCGAAAAGTTGAACTTCTTTACTCACTTCTTTACTCATACACTTCCCGATATTTGCCCACAAAATAGCGCGCCACAATGTTTAACAGCATGGTCATCAGAAATAGCATCAGGCCAATGGCAAACAGGCTGTTGTAATCAATCGAGTCATAACTCAAATCACCGCCGCTGATGCGCACAATGTGCCCCGTCATGGTTTCCGCCGAGAGAAACGGATTGAGTATAAAACCGAAAAGGTCATCCCTGCCCAAAGTAAAATTCTTGGGGCCAGAACCGGCGGCAATAGCCACCACCATCGTCTCGCCGATGGCCCGGGAAATCGAAACGACAAAGGCCGCCGCAATACCAGACAGGGCCGCGGGTGTGACCACTCTGAGGGATACTTCCAGTTTGGTGGCCCCTAACCCAAAAGCCGCTTCGCGCAGGGAGCGTGGCACGGCGTGCAGCGCATCTTCACTCATCGAACTCATTAAGGGCACAATGAGAATGCCCACCACCAGCCCGGCGGACATGACGTTGAAAATCTGCACATTCTCAACGCCAAAAATGGAACGCAGCAGAGGCGTCATAAAGGCCAGAGCAAAAAAGCCGTAGACCACCGTGGGAATACCGGCCAACACCTCCAATATCGGTTTCAACGTGCTGCGTACTTTCTCGGACGCATATTCGCTCAGGTAAATGGCGGTGGCTAAACCCACCGGCAGCGCCACCAGCATGGCGATCAGGCTGGTCATTACTGTGCCATACAGCAGCGGCCAGATGCCAAATTGGCCTAACTGGGGCGTCCAGTTTGTGCTGGTTAACGTATCTATGACATTCACATCCATGGCCCGCGCGATTTGCAGCCCCGCCGCATAAGTTCCTGGCGTGGTTCCCTGAGCGCCCCGTTCCACGATGATGATGTTGTCGTTAATGGCCTTGATGACCATGACCTCACTGGTTAGCCGAATGACATCGCCCACGAATAGGGACGCGCCGGATGTGCCCACCTCGATTTCGGTCATGCTCGTATCCACTTCGGCCGTGATGCGTTTGTTCGTGCTTGTCCACTGCTGGCGGCTAAAAAGCGTAAATGATTCGGTAACCAAAATATAAACGATGCCCAAAGTGGTGAATATAGACAATATCCCACACAGAAATAGAAAGCCCTGAATGAGCATTTCACCAACACGTGGCTTTTTGCGCAAGGAGATCGCGGTGATTTCCGTCTGGGCCATTGTGCTTACCTGGGTATGTGTTGCCATTCCCTTATTCCCTTACTAAGAAAGTAATTGAGTAATCAAGTAATTGGGTAATTGGCTACTCCCCAATTACCTGATTACCCAATTACCCAATTACCCAATTACCGTCTGTAATTCGCTATTTACTCAAATTCGTTTTTTTAGTTGTTCGCGTTCAGCCAGTTAAACTTCGCCAGATTCAGCGCATCGTCGCTGGCGGGGAAGTAACCGACATCCACCACTTCGTCGTTGACGTAGGTGAGGTAGAAGTTGATGAAAGCGGCCACCTGTGGTTTGGCAGCCATGATGCCAGCGTCGGAGTAGATGAACAACGGCCGTGCCAGCGGATACGTGCCATCTTCCACGTGCCCAGCGGTCGCTTCCACGCCTTCGATGGGCACAATCCTCAGCTTACCGGCGTTTTCTTCGTAGTAGGCGTAGCCAAAGTAACCGATGGCGTTGGCATCCCCTTCCACCCCTTGCACCAGCACATTGTCATCTTCGGACAGTTGCAGGTTGGCGGCGGAGAGGATAGGTTCTTCATCTTCATCAAAGACCTCTTCGACGAAGTAGTCAAAGGTGCCGCTGTCGGTGCCGGGGCTGAAACGGATGATGGGGGTGGCCGGCCAGCCTTCACGCACGTCAGCCCAGGTAGCGGCGGTGGAGAAAGCCAGCGCCAGTTCTTCCAGGGTCAGGCTGTCCACAAAGTCGTTGGCGGGGTTGACGACTATGGCCAGGGCATCGGTACCGACGCGGAACTCAATCGGTTCACGGCCAATGGCCCGGCAGGATTCCACTTCGCTGTCGCGGATGGGACGGCTGGCATTGGCAATGTCGCTCTCACCGGCCACACAGAAGCGTTCCAGGCCAGCGCCAGAGCCAATGGAATCTACGGTGATATTGCCACCATACCCTTCCTGGCGGAAGCGTTCGGCCATGCGTTCGGTCAGCGGGAAGACGGTGGAGCTACCGGCGGTGATGATGTCACCCGTAACCGCCAACGGGTCTACGTCGGGCAGAATAACGCCCGTTTGTGAACCGGCGCCAGCAGAAGCGCTGCCAGCGATACCGGCCACCCAATTCTGTTTGGCCTGGTTCAGAGCGGCTGTACTAGATGGGAAGTAACCAACGTCCACCACTTCGTCGTTGACGTAGGTGAGGTAGAAGTTGATGAAAGCGGCGACCTGTGGTTTGGCAGCCATGATGCCAGCGTCGGAGTAGATGAACAACGGCCGTGCCAGCGGATACGTGCCATCTTCCACGTGCCCAGCGGTCGCTTCCACGCCTTCGATGGGCACAATCCTCAGCTTACCGGCGTTTTCTTCGTAGTAGGCGTAGCCAAAGTAACCGATGGCGTTGGCATCCCCTTCCACCCCTTGCACCAGCACATTGTCATCTTCGGACAGTTGCAGGTTGGCGGCGGAGAGGATAGGTTCTTCATCTTCATCAAAGACCTCTTCGACGAAGTAGTCAAAGGTGCCGCTGTCGGTGCCGGGGCTGAAACGGATGATGGGGGTGGCCGGCCAGCCTTCACGCACGTCAGCCCAGGTAGCGGCGGTGGAGAAAGCCAGCGCCAGTTCTTCCAGGGTCAGGCTGTCCACAAAGTCGTTGGCGGGGTTGACGACTATGGCCAGGGCATCGGTACCGACGCGGAACTCAATCGGTTCACGGCCAATGGCCCGGCAGGATTCCACTTCGCTGTCGCGGATGGGACGGCTGGCATTGGCAATGTCGCTCTCACCGGCCACACAGAAGCGTTCCAGGCCAGCGCCAGAGCCAATGGAATCTACGGTGATATTGCCACCATACCCTTCCTGGCGGAAGCGTTCGGCCATGCGCTCGGTCAGCGGAAAGACGGTGGAGCTACCGGCGGTGATAATGTCGCCTGTTACGGCTAACGGGTCCACCGCGGGCAGTGCCATTACCTGCACCTGTTCGGTCACTGTCTCCACGACAGTAACTGTTTCCACGGTGGTTTCGGTGATGGTTTCCACCACCGTTTCCACACGGGTCACTTCCAGCGTCACCGTTTCGGTGATCACCTGGGGTTCGGCGCTGCCGCTGCTGGAACAGGCCGCCAGAGCGGCGGCAGCAATCAACAATACAAAAATGAAAAGTTTGTTACGCATCATTCTTCTCCTGCGTTAATTGGGATTTGGCAAAAGGAATTCTAGACCCCAAGGGTTTTCCAAAACCCTTGGGGTCTGGGGCACACTCTTTCGCCTTTTAAGATACTGCCTGGGAGTGTATCCCCGGTCAGTTAAGGTTTTGCGACTGATTGGTTAACATCTGGCTATGGCTTTGTTAAGGCAGGTTATCAAGTTGTTAACAACATGTTAACAATTCCGGTCTGTTAACTTCTTGTTAAAGTGGGTAGAATTCAACCCCGGAAAAACCAACATCCAACGGGAAGAGATGGATGCATAAAAAGCATAATCCTATACAGTCATATCCAGATTGGCGCCGGCCCGCCCACCTTGAAAACCCAACCAGGCAAGTGGTTAAAATGATGATCATTTTACTGCTTGCTTTTTTGTTGTTAGGGGGGTGCAACGGCCGTACCGCCACCACCACCTCCTCAGCCAGCCGCTCCATTCAAAACAAAGGCTCAGACACCATGGTCAACATTGCCCTGGCCTGGGCCGAAGCGTACCGGGAGGTAGAGCCGTCGGTGAGCATTGCCGTGACCGGCGGCGGCTCCGGCACCGGCATCGCGGCGCTGATCAACGGCACGGTAGATATGGCCAACGCCTCCCGCGCTATGAAAGAGTCAGAGTTTGAAGAGGCGCGGGCCAACGGCATTGAGCCGGTAGAGCATGTGGTGGCTATTGACGCCCTGGCCGTGATCGTCCACCCCGATAACCCGGTGAATGAACTCACTATTCCGCAACTGGCAGCCATTTACACCGGGCGCATCACCAACTGGCAAGAAGTAGGCGGCCAGGATGCGCCCATTATTCTGCTCTCGCGGGAGACCAATTCAGGCACACACGTCTACTTTTTGGAAGAAGTGGTGCGGCAAGGGGATAGCGACAACAAAGATATTTTTGCGCCACAAACCATGCTCATGCCTTCATCGGTGGGTATTACCAGCGAACTGCGCCGCAACCTTAATGCTATTGGTTACGATGGCCTGGGTTATGTAGACCCGGCGCATGAAAAGATCGTAGCGGTGGCCGAGGATGAGAACAGCCCCTTTGTCTTTCCCACACTGGAAGCGGCGGCCTCTGGCGAATACCCCCTGGCGCGTGACCTGTATGTGTACACCGCCGGTGAACCCCAAGATGTGATCGCCACGTATCTGCGCTGGATATTGGGGCCGGCCGGGCAGCAAATTGTAGCCAATCTGGGGTTTGTGCCTTTACCAGGAGATTAACGATACAGACCTGACAGCTTTGGAAAACCTGTCAGGTCTCCAGAGGGAAGCATGGCAACATACGATGAGACTAAACCTATGCGCGAGGAAACGGCCGTGCCGCCGGCCGTGCCGCCAACACCACGCCACCACAACGGCCGTGAACGGATCATCGAGGGGCTGATTCTGGCTTCCGGTGTGTCGGTGATTATCATTATTACCCTCATTTTCTTGTTCTTGCTGAAAGAAGGGCTGCCCGCCTTTACCTCGCAGCCCATCAGCACCTTTTTTAATCCCCGTTGGTATCCTATTGAGGAGATGTACGGGCTGCTGCCGCTGCTGGTAGGGTCGCTGCTGGTGACGTTGGGGGCGGTGGTGATTGCCGTGCCGTTGGGGCTGACCACGGCCGTGTACCTGGGCGAATTTGCCCCTGATTGGCTGCGCGAAATCCTCAAGCCGCTGATTGAAGTGTTGGCCGGTATCCCCTCCATTGTGTTGGGCTTTTTGGGTTGGGTGGCGCTGGCGCCCATCATCCAGAACATGGGCGCGCCCACCGGCCTGACGGCTTTTACCGGTTCGTTGATCCTGGCGTATATGGCTTTGCCCACCATCATCAGCATCACCGAAGACGCCCTGTATGCCGTGCCCAAAGAATACCGCGATGGCTCGCTGGCTATTGGCGCCACCCAGTGGCAAACCATCTGGCGGGTGGTGCTGCCCGCCGCTCGTTCTGGCATTGTCATTGCCATTATGCTGGGGGTGGGGCGGGCCATTGGTGAAACGATGGCCGTCATGTTGGTAACGGGTAACGCGGCCAACATACCTGAACTGGGCCTGGGCATGATGTTCCAACCCATTCGTACCATGACGGCGACCATTGCCGCGGAAATGGGCGAAGTGGCCCAGGGCAGCACCCATTACAGCGTGTTGTTTGCCATTGGCATTGTGCTGTTCATCATCACTTTTCTGGTGAATACGCTGGCGACGCGGCTGGTGGGTGGCCGGCCGCAGCAGCGAGGAGCGCAGTTATGAGCCGCCAACAGACACAAAAGGTGGCCACGATTGTGATCACGACGGTAGCCACTTTGGTCGTCATTCCCGTCTTGTTGATCATTCTGACCATTTTCTACAATGGCCTGTCGGCCATTAGCTGGGAATTTTTAACCCAACCGCCGCGCAATGGCATGACGGAGGGGGGCATTATGCCCGCCATTTTGGGCACGATACTGCTGACATTGGGCACGGCCGTAGCCGCCATCCCCCTCGGCATTGGCGCGGCTATCTACCTGGCCGAATACGCCGGCGACAACGTCCTCACTCGTACCATTCGCCTGGCCATTGTTAACCTGGCGGGTATCCCTTCCATTGTGTATGGCCTGTTTGGGCTGGGCATGTTTGTCCTCTTTTTCCAGTTTGGCACATCCATTTTGGCCGGGTCGCTCACGTTGGGGTTGATGACTTTGCCCATTGTCATCAGCACGGCCGAAGAAGCTATCCTCTCCGTGCCCCAGGCGTTCCGCACCGTCAGCTACAGCGTGGGCGCAACGCGCTGGCAAACCATTCGCCACCAGGTATTGCCCAACGCCATGCCCGGCATCATTACCGGTATCATCCTCGGCCTTAGCCGGGCCATCGGCGAGACCGCGCCCATCTTATTCACCGTGGCTGCCTTTTATCTGCCGGACTTGCCCAGTTCCATTTTTGACCAGACGATGGCGCTGCCCTATCACCTGTACGTCATCTCTACACAGGTGCCGGGTATGCCCCTGGACATTCAATATGGCACGGCGCTGGTGCTGCTGCTGTTCACCCTGTCGCTGACCTTTGTAGCTACCATGATTCGCAGCACCATGCGGCGGCGGCGGGAGTGGTGATATGTGATGCGTGATGCGTGAAATCTTTCCAGTCACGTATCACGCATCACGCCTTACCGTTCTATGGTTCCTAAACTCTCAATTCAGAATGTTTCTTTTGATTATGGCGATGGCATGACGGCGCTGAAGAATGTCAGCCTGGATATTTTGCCAAACGAGCTTTTTGTGCTGTTTGGGCCATCGCGCAGCGGCAAATCCACATTGCTGCGGCTGCTGAACCGGCTGTCTGATTTGCTGCCAGAGGGGGAAATGCACGGCCGTATCCTCTTTGACGGTCACGATATTTTTGCACGGGGCATGGATGTGTTCGATCTACGGCGGCGCATTGGCATGGTGTTTGCTATTCCCACACCCCTGCCAGGCTCCATCTATGAGAATTTGACCTATGGCCTGAAAATGGCTGGTATCAAAAGCCGCCGCATCCTGGACGAACGGGTAGAACGCTCCTTGCAACAGGCGGCGCTGTGGGAAGAAGTCAAAGACCGCCTGGGTGACTCCGCCTTTGCCCTCTCCGGCGGCCAAAAGCAGCGCCTTTGTCTGGCGCGCAGCCTGGCACTGGAGCCAGAAATTGTGCTGCTGGACAATCCCACCTCCGGTCTTGACCCCATTTCCACATCCATCGTGGAAGAGTCGCTGTTTGAACTGCGGCAGCAGTACACCATCATCATGGTGCCCCACAGCATGCAGCAGGCGGCGCGGGTGGCCGACCGGGCTGCCTTTATGCTCGATGGCGAAATTGTGGAAGTTGGCCCGCAGCGGGAACTGTTCGTCTACCCCAAAGACAAACGCACTGAGGATTATGTGACAGGGCGGTTTGGGTAATTTTGGTAATCGGTAATCGGTAATAGGGGGTATTTATGAGCATATGATCAGGTAATAACGAATATGGAAGATAACAAACTCGAAATCCGAAACTTTAGTTTTTATTACGGCACTTTTCAGGCGTTGATCAACCTGGATTTGCCTATTCGCCGCAATCAAATCACGGCGCTGATTGGGCCGTCGGGCTGTGGCAAATCCACCTTTTTGCGGGCATTGAACCGGATGAATGACACCATCAAGGGGGCGCGGGCTGAGGGGGAGGTGCTGCTGGATGGCAAGAACATTTATGATCCGGATGTGGATGTGGTGCAGTTGCGGCAGCGGGTGGGCATGGTGTTCCAACGGCCGAACCCATTTCCGCAGTCCATCTATAACAATGTGGCCTATGGGCCGCGCATTTTGGGATTGGCCGGGCGCAACGGCCGTCTGGATGAAATCGTTGAACAAAGTTTACGGGATGCGGCGTTGTGGGAGGATGTGAAAGACCGGCTGGAATCCCCAGCCCAGGCGCTTAATCCAGGGCAGCAGCAGCGGTTGTGTATTGCCCGCACCATCGCCGTGAAGCCAGAAGTGGTGTTAATGGATGAACCCTGCTCGTCGCTGGACCCGGTAGCGACGTTGAAAATTGAAGAACTGATGCAGCAGTTGACGGCGGATTATACCATTGTCATTGTGACCCACAGCATGGAGCAGGCGGCGCGGGCTTCCCATTGGACGGGTTTTTTCTGGCTGGGCGAACTGGTGGAGTACGGCCGTACTGCTGACCTGTTCACCAACCCGGGAAAAGAATTGACCGAGGCGTATATTACAGGGCGGCAGGGGTAGACCGTAATCCGTAATCCGTAATTCGTAATCCGTAATTCGTAATTCATAACCCGTAATTCGACGTCGGAAACGGCTCACGAATTACGAGAAACAGGTAACGTAAAATAAAACGTGCTGCCCTTCCCCTCGCGGCTGGTGACGCCGATACGGCCGTGATGGGCCTGCACAATATGGCGGGAAATAGCCAGCCCCAGGCCGGTGCCGCCGCCGTTGCGGGTACGCGCCCGGTCAGATTTATAAAATCGCTCAAAAATACGCGGCAAATCTTCTTCGGCAATCCCTACTCCCGTATCAATCACCGAAATCTGTAATTCGTTGTTATTATCCGGCGCCAGCCTGGCCTGAACGGTGACGCGCCCACCATCAAGCGTAAACTTCACCGCGTTATGCAGCAAATTGGTGACGACCCGCTGCATCCGCTCCTCATCAGCCAGCACCGGTGGTAAATTGGCGGATACATCCAGCGCCATCTCGATCCGTTTGCGCTGCGCCTGAGGGCGCAGCCGCTCCATGGGCGCCAGAAGCAGGTTGGACACGGCCGTGACTTGAAAGCGAAAAGGTACCAACCCGGACTCGATCCGCGACAGTTCCAGCAGTTCCTCCACCATCTGCGTCAGCACATCCACCTCATTTTCGGCTCGCTGTAAAAAATGCAGCGCGGCTGGCGGATCATCCAGCGCTCCATCCTGTAACGTTTCGACCACGGCTTTAAGCGAGGCTAAAGGTGTGCGTAGTTCATGGGAGATATTGCTGATAAAGTCGCGGCGCACCGTTTGCAGCCGTTGAATTTGTGTCAGGTCATGCAAAATGACCAGGAAGCGGCGCGCGCCTTCTTCTTCAAAGGGGATGACGGCCGTTTGCCAAAAAACACCCCGGCTGACCTCCACCATCTCCACCTGCTCCTGCCGTGTCTGTTGTGCTTTTTGCCATAATTCAATGAGCTGGTGATGGCGCACCACTTCGGCAAAGGAGCGGCCAATGGCGCGTTCTGTCATTGGCTCTAGCAGGCGGGTGGCAGCCGGGTTGAGCAGGCGCACCGTGCCATTCTCGCCGGTGATCAAGACGCCATCAGTCATGCTATCCAGAATAGCCCCATACTGCTGGTTTTCCGCTTGCAGGCTGTGAATGTGCTCACGAAGCGTCGCCACCATTTCACTGATGGCGCGGGTCATATCCCCTTCATCGTCGCTGGTGTAGCCGAGGATGCGCGCTTCCAGGTCGCCATTGGTAATGCGCCGGGCGACTTCCGTAATGTGCCGGGTGTAGCGTTGGGCGGAGTGTTCCAGCCGCAGAGCCAGGATATAAGTGGCTACGGCCGTCATCCCCACCGCCGCCAACACATGCCGCCAGACACAGCCCACCCCCCCCAGGCACGACGGCCGTGTCAGCAGCACGCCCAGGCCGAGCAAAACAAAGGTAAAAAAGAGAAAAAAGGGAATGGCAATACGCCAGCGGATTTTGGAGAACATCTTCGTAATCCGTAATCCGTAATCCGTAACCCGTCGGATCACGGGTTACGATTACGGATTACGATTCAGTGACATTAGCCATCAAACCGATAGCCAATGCCGCGCACGGTGACAATGCGCCGGGCGTTGGCCGGGTCGGCTTCGATCTTTTCGCGCAGCCAGCGCACATGCACATCTACCGTGCGGCTGTTGCCATCATACGTCCAACCCCACACCCGCTCCAAAATCAGGTCACGCGACAGGGCGATTCCCTGGTGCCGCGCCAGAAAGAGCAGCAGGTCATACTCTTTGGGTTTGAGCCGCACAATTTCTTGTCCCAGACGCACTTCGCGCCGGTTTTGGTCAATGACCAGTGTATCGTAAGACAGTATGGCGTCTGGGCCGGTGGGCACGGCCGTAGCCATCCCTCCCGGCTCATGGCTCAACTCTTCCCGGATCAATTCTACGCGCCGCAGCAGCGCCTTTACCCGCGCCAGCAGTTCGCGCATACTGAACGGCTTGGTCAGATAATCGTCCGCGCCCATTTCCAGCCCCACCACCTTGTCCACCTCTTCCGATTTGGCCGTGAGCATGAGGATGGGGGTGCTGAACTCTTTGCGTAACTGACGGCACACTTCAAACCCATCCAGCCCCGGCAGCATCACGTCCAGAATGACCAGGTCAGGTTTTTGGGTGCGGGCCAGGGTGAGGGCGGTACGGCCGTTTTCCGTCGTTATCACGTCATACCCCTGGCGCTGCAAGTTATACTCCAGCGTTTCCAGCAGCGTCTTGTCATCTTCCACCACTAAAATTTTGATGCTCATATCTGTCGTTTGTAACGCTGAACGCCATTCTCGTCAACCTGGCACAAACAGACCGGGTACAATCAGCTTATCCTCTACGGCCGTACCATCCCCATCTACTACCGGCAGGCGACGGCCGTCGCCCAGCAAATACCAGCCTACCAGCAGCCGATAATCACCGGGTGGCATTTCCTGGCTGAGGGGAATGGCATACCCATCGCGGATCGTTTGCCCTGGCTGCCAGCCACTGGTGGGGCGCGTCCCCTGCACCGGCCAGCTATCCACCTGCCCCACAATCCGGTCTTGGGCGTCTAGCACCTGCAAAAAGAGGGTGTAATCGTTGGTCATAGGGGCCAGCGCCAGCCAGTTGAGCTGTACCTCTAGCGTACCGCCCGGTGGCAAGGCCGGGCCGCTGGTAGTCACATCCAGCAGGGCGATCTGGTCGGCGTAGTTCACGGCCGTGTCCGGCAAAGCCACCCCGCTAATTTCCACCTGCCCCACCACACAGCCGGTTTTGGCCGGGGACATCCAGCCACAATAAGAGGCCGGAGAGGGGCAACGGCCGTTGTTACAATCCGATTCATCTTCTGCTGCATAATGAGCCACAATGTCGTACAAACCGGGCGGCAGATCAGAATCGAGATTTTCATACCAGAGGCGGTTGGGGGGAACGGGTGGCGGCGCAGAAAATTCGGCCATTTGCCCAACGGCGCTGTTCGCCGGTTGTAAGCGGAATTGCAGCCCTGGATTCTCCTCGCCAAATCCGGCCAACAAAAGTGGCAGCCTGGTCTGGGGACGGATTTTGGTCGAGAAGGTACTCCCCTCTAACAGATAACTGCCAATTTGGGCGCGAAGCTGTTGGGATGTCGCCCCTACCGGGTTCGTGTCGGCTGTGGCTTCAATGGTAGCCACCGCCTGCCAGGCCAGTTGGTCGGCCGGGGTGAAGGGTGGGGCCACAGCCACCTGGTAAGTGAGCGGCGCTTCGCGCGTGACGATGGGTCGCGGCAGCAGATGATAATCGGGCACAATTTCGCCAGGCCGCCAGGCGTTCGTGGGGTAGAAATTGTTGGCGGGGTGTTGTCCGTGGGGGGCACGGCCGTTGCCATCACCCCCCACCACCCGCACATACACATGCAATACCTCGTCTACTGTTTCTGTTGCTTGCCAGAAAAGGGTGACGGCCGTGCTGCCGTTATCTACCGCCGCCGTTGGTTCCAGGGAGTAGGCGAGCAGGGTGAGGGGGCCGAAGGGGAGATTGGGTAATGGGGTAATGGGGTAATTGGGTAATTGGGTAATGGGGTAATTGGCGACTTCGGTAAGGGGGCCGAGGGAGCGCAGGTGGTAGATACCTTGCAGACCAGGCAGGGTGCGGGCCAGATAAACGGGTTGGTTTTGGGCGAGACGGCCGTCAACTTGTGCCCGGTACGCCGCTTCATCCGGCCAGACAGAAATGTCCAGGTCGGGGCGCAGCCCTTCGGCTACCTGTAAGTAGAGCAGCGGCGCAATTTTTTCGCTGTCGGCCAGAATGGCCGCACCTTCGGTCAGCGGCAGCGCCAGCACCGCCCGCCCCCACCGTTCCAGCGGATTTTCGCCTGACTGGTCATTTTTCACCCAATGATTTACAGTCGTTGTCAATGTTGCAATCAGGACAAAGGTGAGCGCCAACGGCCGTATGTCCGGCCAATGCAGGTGGTATGCAGCGCGCTGTACCAGCGACAGGCCGGCCCACAAGCCCACCGCCCACCAGATGCCTACCACCAGTTGCGCCGGAATGACAAACACGGCCAGGTCGGGCACGTAGTAGTTGAGGGCGTAAAAGGTGTATGCAAACCAGGTGAGCAGCAGGATGACGGCCGTTTGCCACCGCTGCCACAACAAAACTACCAGCCCCAGCCCGGCCAGTGCCAGCCCCCACCAGCCCCAATTTTCCAAAAACAGGCGACTCACAATCTGGTAACGGACAGGATCATCCAGCCAGGCGCGTAGTTGTAGCGCCCCCTGAAAACGGCCGCCTACCACCCAATCCACAAACCGCGCCAGCCCCATCGCCTCCCCATTCACCGCCTGCCAGCGCAGGGGTAGGTAGACATAAAGCAGCAGGGGGAGGAGAAAGGCGACGGCCGTTTTGAGCCAGAAACGGTAATCCGTAATCCGTATTCCGTTGTCCGTAGTCCGTTGCCCGTGAGGTGTGAGGCGTGAGGCGTGAGGGGCGGTCAGGAGGATGGTGAGCAGGGCGGGTGGCAGCAGGAAGATGGCGGTGATGTGGTTCGCCATGCCCAGACCGAGGGTGAAGGCAAGGAGGTAGACCAGGTGAGGGCGGCGAAGACGCCGGGGTGAGGGGGTGAGGGGGTGAGGGGGTGATGAGGGAGCCGACGACCATTGACCAATCTCCAATCTCCAATCGCCAATCTCCGCCATCAAAAACAAGGCCACCATCACAATGAGCGCATGTAAAGCATACACTTCGGCGATGATGGCCTGGCTCCAAAAGGTGAGGGTGAGGCCGGTGGCGGTTGCGCCGAGAATGGCAGGCAGAGGGTGGCGCAGCAGCCGGTATAGCAGCGCGTAGAGCATACTCATCGCCGCCAGGGCATACACGGCCGAAGCCAGATTCAGCCGCCAGGCCAGCGATCCCACTGGCAGCAGCGTAAACAATTTGCCCAACAGCAAATAGAGCGGGTAGCCGGTGGGATGCACAATGCCTAATTTAGGCGTAACCACCTGAAATTCAAACGTATCAGCCGCGCCCACGCTGGCGGACATAGTGAGCAAATAAACCGGCAACAGCGCCACCATCACCAAAAACCAGCCCGACCACACTCCCCTTCCGCTTTCATCGGCGTCTATCCACGTCCAGATTAACACGGCCGTCAGCCACATACTCGCCACAAAAAGCAACCGGCTGCCCACCAGGTCAATAGCCGGGTTAAACAGCCAGAGCAAATTGAGCAGTAGCGGGCTGAGAATGAGGGGGGACAGCCGGTTGGCCCATTTCAGCCAGACCAGCCAGACAGCATAGGCAACCACAGCGGCAAAAGGGAGGGCGACAAACGGCCGTGACAGCCACAACAACCGGGGGAAGAACCCCTCATACAACAAACGGCTAAGGGCTAATCCGCCGACAAATGCCAGAAAAAAAAGGGTAAACTGGCCTGCATAAAAACCTGATCGCTCATTGTGTGTTGCCGGAGCCTGGTGAACAGTCATAGGTCGCCAATTGTATCACCACAACCCTGGCGAACCCCATCGCATGTTAGTCGGCGCCCCTATCAATGGTCATGCTTGACTTGTGCCCAAAGCCAGATTACATTTTCTGGCATTGTCTGGTATATCTGTATGGTCTGTAATACCCAATTGGTAAAGTGAAAAAAGCTCGTCTGAGGAAACCCTATGAAATCATTTACGCTTCCATTAACTGCTATTGGCAAATGGATATGGCTGGTGGGCGCTATTGCTTTACTGGTGGCTTGCCAGGGTCAGGGCACGGCCGTAGAACAACCCGCCACCTCACCATCTTTGCTGCTTTCTGTGGCCGAGTTGTCGCCGTCGCCAAAAGTAGATGGGCAGACAGACCCACCGGCCAACCTGGTGGTTTTGTGGAATGAGGTGATGCTGGCGGCCGTCCGCAACGGACTGCCGCGGCCAACGGTGACGGCCCGGTCGCTGTATATGGTTCATGCGGCCATGTATGATGCCTGGGCGCTGTATGATGACACGGCCGTGCCCACCGTCCTTGACCCCTCTCTCAAACGCCCTGCCGCTGAACATACCGATGCTTACAAGGGCGCCGCCGTCAGTCAGGCCGCCTACCACATGCTCATTGCCCTGTATCCCGATCATGAAAAACGAACCTATGCCTTTAGCAATTTACTGAATGCACTGGGGTACAAGATTGTCATGGAAGCCAACGCCGCCACACCGGCAGGCATTGGTTACATGGCGGCGCAAGCCATCCTGGCTGACCGCGCCGAGGATGGCGCTAACGCGGCTAATAATTTCGCCGACGTTACCTCGGCCACCTACCCGGAACTGTATGTGGTCTGGAACAGCGCCGACCCCAATGCCGAGAATGCGCCCGGCCATACCGGCTTTAACCCCAACCATTGGCAGCCGCTGCGGGTGCCCACCGGGGAACTGACCAATGCCGCTGGCTGGCCCACCACCGACCATACCAATCCGGCTACCTATAGAGACCAGGTATTTTTAACGCCACATTGGGGAGCGGTACGGCCGTTTGCCCTTACCTCCGGCAGTCAATTCCGTCCCCAAATACCGCCCCAGGCCGGTTCCAACGAACCCTATACCGATGCCCTGGGGCAGACCATGACCCATGATGAAGCGTATCACGTGCAGGTAGACGAAATTTTGCATACCAGCGCCACGTTGACCGATGAACAGAAAGTGATTGCCGAATACTGGGCCGACGGGCCACGTTCGGAGACGCCGCCCGGTCATTGGAATGCGCTGGCGCACGGCATCTCCTTCCGTGATAAACATGGCATTGATGAGGATGTGAAGCTCTATTTTGTCCTGAATGGCGCCTTATTTGATGGCAGCATTGCCGCCTGGGAAGCCAAACGAGTCTATGATTACATTCGGCCGGCGTCGGCCATCCAGCACAAATATGCCGGGCAGATGATAGAAGCGTGGGGCGGTCCCAACCAGGGCACGCAGTTGATTCCTGGCGAAACCTGGCAGCCGTACCAAAGCCTGACCTTTGTGACGCCGCCTTTTGCCGAATATGTGTCCGGGCACAGCACCTTTAGTGCCGCTGCTGCCGAGGTGCTGACCCGTTTTATCGGCAGCAACCGCTTTTATGACGGCGTGACCATGTTATATGACGAGGACTTTAACCGGGATGGCATTCCCGATATGTTGGGGCAGCATGTGGTGCCCATTGGTGGCAACATGTTTGAGGGTAGCCCGGCGGAGGTTGTCACGCTGCAATGGGCTACTTTTCAGGAGGCCGCCGATGAGGCGGGAATTTCCCGCCGGTATGGTGGCATTCATTTTCAGGATGCGGATCTGTTTGCCCGGCGCATGGGTACCCAAATTGGGGCGCAGGCGTTTACGCTGGCAGAGCAGTATTGGACGGGGCAGGTTTCGCGGTAACAGGGTGATGGGGTGTTAGATGCCCGAACTGTTTGTTGATGGCGTTACCTATTATTTTGAAGTGCATGGAGGGGGACGGCCGTTGTTATTGCTGCATGGCTTTACCGGGAGTTCCCAAAACTGGCAACCTGTGTTGGCCGGGCTGGTGACGCATTATCAGGTAATTTTGGTAGATGTGTTGGGTCACGGCCGTACCGCTTCCCCACCTGATGAAACACGGTATGCCATAGACCGGGTGGCGGCTGACCTGATCGCCCTGATGGATGAATGCGGGTATGAAGCGGTGGATTTGTTGGGGTATTCGATGGGGGGGCGGCTGGCGTTGGCTACGGCCGTGACCTACCCCCATCGCGTCAGCCGTCTCATCCTGGAAAGCGCGTCGCCTGGTCTGGCAACCGCTGCTGAACGGCAGGCGCGGGTAGTTCAAGACCGGGAACTGGCCGACTGGATTGAGGCCAATGGCATCGAGGCGTTTGTGAATCGGTGGGAGCAATTGTCACTGTGGGATAGCCAAAAGCAGTTGCCACCAGAAATCAGGCAGGAGCTACGCCAACAACGGCTGCAAAATAATCCAGTGGGCCTGGCAAATAGTTTGCGGGGTATGGGCGCCGGGGCGCAGCCTTCGCTGTGGGAACAGTTGCCGGGGCTGACTATACCCACGTTGCTGCTGGCCGGTGAACTGGATACCAAGTTTGAGGCCATTAACCGGCAAATGGCAGCGCTGCTGCCCAATGCCCACCTGGAGATTGTGTTGGGGGCAGGACATACGGTGCATTGGGAACGGCCGTTGGCCTGGCAGGGAGCCGTAATCCGTAATCCGTAACCCGTCACCCGTAATCGGATAACGGATAACGGATTACGGATTACGGATATGGTTCCGACGGCGTCTCCTCTACCACACCGGACCTGGCAAAAATCGTGCGTTCGGCAATGTTCGTAGCCCGGTCGCCAATGCGTTCCAGATTTTGCCCCACCAGTAGCAGTGTGGTGGCGCGGGGAATATATTCATCGTCCCGCATATCGTGCAGCGTTTCCTGGATCAGTTCCGCGTAACGAACATCTATCCGGTCATCATCGGCCATCACCAGGCGCGCCAGGTTTTCGTCACGCTGCAAGAAGGCCATCACCGCCTCATGCACCATATCGCGGGCACGTTGCGCCATTGCCGGTAGTTTGTAAAGCGAGGTAAACGGGCCATCGGCTGCCACCCGCAGCACCAACCGGGCTATGTTCACCGCATGGTCGCCAATCCGTTCCAATTCCAGCGCCACGTAGACGGCCGCCAAAATGGCCCGCAAATCACCCGCCATCGGCTGCTGCGTGGCAATGGCTTGCAACGCCAGCTTTTCCACCTGGTAGCGCAGATCATTCACCTGGGCATCATGGGCGATGATCTGATGGGCCAGCTCCCCATCTCGCTCCAGGAGAGCCTGAGTGGCCTGGTCGGTGGCCTCTTCTACCAGATGACTCATCTGTTGAATGGTCCGATTGAGTGCATCCACTTCTTTTTCCAGTAATGAACGTTTTTGTAGATTCATCTCTTCTCCTGATGGATATGTAAAAAGGCGCTAAGGAGCCAAAGCGCGCCAAGACGAAAGAAGCAATCGGTGAAATTTGTGTTGATTGTATAATCAGGTGTGTATGTTTATCAACGATAGAAGGCAGGATGTATACATGACAAAAGATAACAGAACGCCGTCGCCGACGCTGATTTATGACGGTGATTGTGGTTTTTGAGAAAAGTCGGCGCGTCTGGTGCAGACGTGGACAAATGGCCGGGTTGCCATTTCCCCCTGGCAAATGATACCGGAGCAAATGTCGGCGCTGGGGCTTACGGCCGTAGACGGCATGACGCAGGTATGGTTTGTGAATGCTGACGGCCGTCTCTGCGGTGGTGCAGCGGCAGTGAATGGGGCGTTGCGTTATGTGTGGTGGACACGGCCGTTTACCTGGCTCTATCCCCTGCCCGGCATCAAACAGCTACAAGAGCGCGTCTACCGCTGGGTCGCCGATAATCGCTATCGCCTGCCGGGCGGTTCAGCGCAGTGCCGGGTGGATGAGGGGGGGAGCAGGTGAGGGGGTGATGAGGTGCGAGCCAATATCTCAATATCCGATTACCGATTACGGTATCCAGGCCGGCAGGATGCCATTTTCTACCAGGGGGGTGACAGCGCCTGTGCTGACTTCGAGCAAGGCGATTTCCGGCGGGGTAGTGGGGTTGGTCGTGTCATAACGTTGGAACAGCAGGTAACGGCCGTCTGGCGACCAGACCGGCGGTCCATGATGGATGGATAACAAGTCCGTCAACGGCCGTGCCGCCGTGCCATCAGCTCGCATCAACCACAACTGCCGCCCGGCGGTGGTGCGGATTGGTTTGCGGCCAAAGGCGATCCAATCGCCATCCGGCGACCAGGCCGGGTTGGCATCATCCACATTACCCGTTTCGCTCAGCAGGGGATACCATTCGCTGTTGGTATTGCCCAGGTAAAGATGGATAGCCTGGGCGAAATCGTGGCTGTGTTCCTGGTGGCTGGTCTGGTTTTCATCCCCATGGTAAACGAGCAAGTCAAAATCGCTGAATAAAAATTGGGGAAAGGTGGGATGCCACACGGCCGTGCTGCCCAATAAATTCGTCAACCGCTGCTGTGTGCCCGCGCCAAACGCATAGAGGCCCATTTCCTCGTTGAGGGGGTCGGCATAACTCAGCCATTGGCCATCGGCTGAAATGGCGGCGCTCTGGCTGACGGCCGTTTCATCTGCCAGCACCGTTGCCGTCTCCACTGTTTGGGTATCCAACCACCAGAGACGGGGTGTGTTACCTTGCCGCCGTTCGTAAATGAGGCGACGGCCGTCCGGGTGCCACACCATCTGCCCACAAGCCGCGTCCGCACAGGTGAGCAACGGGCGGATATTACTGGCGGCACGGCCGTTCCAATCAAATAGTTTTACGGCCGTGCTGCCATCATCATTTTGGATGGTATAGGCAACAGCCGTGCCCGTGGGTGACACGGCAAAATTCAGCACATCACCCGGCTCGGTGGTCAACTGTGTCACTTTCTTTCCAGACGGTGCATTGCTCACAAATAGCTGCCACACGTCGTTGGCGTCTTCACGCAAAAAGGCGATCTGGGGCAGGCGCGGCGGCAGCGTTTGCCGCCCGGTGAACTGGTTGTAGAAGGTGACGAGGATGACACCTAAAAAAGAGACGAGGATGAGTAGGATCACGGCCGTTGTCATCACCCGCCCCCACTTGCCCGGTTTGCCTGTCGCTTCCATCTCTTCTGTGTCGTTTGATTCCCATTCTGCCATGCGGGAATGCTACCTCATCCCATTTCAATCAAGTATAGTTACGCCCATGGCCTCAGTAAGCATTCAGTTTACCGACAACAGCTAACTGATTACCGATTACTGACTACCGAATTACCGACTTGCCGACCTGGAGGTAAAGTATGAAGACAAGCAAAGTTATCCTCGTCCTGGGTTTGTTCCTGCTGCTGGCATTGTTTGTGACGCAGATGGTGCGGGGGGTCACGGCCGTGACCCCCGCCGGAACCACCCCGCCCACCTACCTGCCGCTGGTCACCAAACCAGGCACGCCACCGCCGCAAATTGCCGGTTGTGACATTTTCCCCGCCGATAACATCTGGAACACGCCCGTTGACACACTGCCCGTCCACCCCAACTCTGGCGCTTTCATCAACACCATCGGCGCCAATACCGGGTTGCATATGGATTTTGGTTCCGGCGTCTGGCCGCCTGGCTCCAACAGCCCCATTGGCATTCCCTTTGTGGTTGTGTCCGGCAGCCAGCCGGAAGTCCCCATTGATTTTGTCTGGTGGCCCGAAGAAAGCGACCCCGGCCCTTACCCCGTGCCACCGGATGCGCCCATCGAAGGCGGGCCGGACAGCGATGGCGACCGGCACGTGCTAGTGCTGGAGCGGGACAACTGCATTCTCTATGAACTCTATGCCGCCTATCCGCAGGGTGACGGTAGTTGGGAAGCGGGCAGCGGTGCGGTATATGACCTGCAATCCCACGCCCTGCGCCCGGACGGTTGGACATCGGCCGATGCCGCTGGATTACCGGTTTTGCCCGGTCTGGTGCGGTATGACGAAGTGGCGGCAGGGGAAATTCGCCATGCTATTCGCTTCACTGTGCCGGAAACTCGAAACGCGCATTGGTGGCCCGCCCGCCACGACGCTTCTAACCTGACCGGGGCGCAGTACCCGCCCATGGGATTGCGCGTCCGTCTACGGGCAGACTTCGACATTACCGGCTACTCGCCCCACGCTCAGGTGATTCTGCAGGCGATGAAAACGTATGGTCTGATCCTGGCTGACAACGGTTCGGCCTGGTATGTCTCCGGCGTGCCGGATGAGCGATGGGATAATGACGTGCTGCACGAACTGGATGATGTCACCGGCTCCAATTTCGAGGTAGTAGATGTTTCCTCACTAATGATTGACCCCGATTCCGGGCAGGCACACCAGCCCTGATCGCAAACGGAGGGGAGGCTTTAGCCGATAAATGGTCGGCTAAAGCCTCCCCTCCATCTCTCAAGAGGTTTATGACGGCCGTACAACCATTCGATGTCATTGTGTTAGGCGGCGGCCCGGCGGGCATTGCCGCCGCCGAGCGGGCGGCTGAATTGGGCGCACGCACGGCGCTGGTGACGCAAGATTTTGTGGGCGGCATGGCCGCGCACGATGGCCCCATTCCGGTGCGCACCCTGGCGCACGCGGCGCGGCTGGTGCGCGAGGCGCAGCAGTTAGAACGGTATGGCATTGCCGCCGCGCCGCCGGTCGTGAACTATGACCGGCTGCTGGCGCGGATTCGGGACGTGATTTATGAATTTCACCAGCAGGTTGACCTTATTGGTGATCTGGAAGATCGGAGGGTGACGATTGTGGCTCAAGCAGGGGCAGCGCGATTTGTGGATGCGCATACGGTGACTACGGCCGTCGGCCACCACCTCACCGCTCAGTCTATCATCATCTGCACCGGGGGACATTCCCGCACCCTGCCTATTCCCGGCTTTGAACACGCCATCACCCACAGCGACGCCTGGGGGTTGAAAGCCATTCCCGATTCAATGGTGGTCGTTGGTTCCGGTGCAACGGGGGCGCAGGTGGCTTCCATTTTTAATGCTTTTGGTACAAAGGTGACGATGCTGGAAGCGGCGCCGCATATTTTGATGACGGAAGATGAAGAGGTGGCTACGGCCGTGAAAGCTGCCTATGAAGCCAATGGCGTGCAGGTGGTGGAAGGGATTGAGGGGTTGACGGCGATTGAACGGATAAACGGCGAACGGCGTGGCAGCCACGCCGTGACTTCGGGCCGTCTGCACGTCCATTACCGGTTGGCCGGTCAACCGTTTACAGTGGAAACGGCGCTGGTGGTGATGGCGATTGGTTGGCTGGCGAATGCGGCCGGACTGAATTTACCGGCGGCGGGCGTAGCGACCGATGCGCGGGGTTATATTGCCGTGAACGAGTACATGCAGACCAATGTGCCCCATATTTTTGCGGCGGGGGATGTGAACGGCCGTCACATGCTCGTACCCGTCAGCAGCCAGGAAGGGTATTTTGCCGCCACCAACGCTGTCAGAGGCTGCCATGCGCCCATTCGTTATGACCTGATCCCGTTTGGCAGTTTCACCAACCCGGAATATGCCCAGGTAGGGCTGACAGAAAAAGCGGCCCGGCAGCAGCATGAGGTGGTCATTGGCAAGATAGGCTTTGACCGTTTTCCGCGCAGTATTATTGACGGCCGTACTACCGGCTTCTGCAAACTGGTGGCCGACCGGGCGTCGCTGCAAATTTTGGGCTGCCATCTGGTGGGCGAACGGGCGGTGGAGACGGTGCAGTTGGTAGCGGCGGGCATGAAAGCGGGGCTGACGGTGGCGCAACTGGCGGAACTGCCGCTCTCCTTTCCCACTTATGTGGAAATTGTGGGCTGGGCGGCCTATGATATTTTGCAGCAGGTGGGTTTAGACCGGCGTGGTGGGCAGTGGGTGGCCCATTTGGGCCGGGGGTGAGTTCTGTAGGGCAATTTAGCTAAATTGCCCTACAGAACTCACCACACCGTCCGCATAGCTCCGCCATCCACAATCAGCGTTTCACCCGTGATGTAACTGGCAGCGTCGGAGAGCAGGAACGCGCCAGCTTTGCCAAACTCATCAATGGTGCCATATCGTTGCCACGGGATCAGCGATTCCTGGTACGCTTTTTGTTCATCGGGATTTTGCCCTAGCCGTTTGGCCGTCAGGCTGTCCAGTGACTTTACCCGATCCGTGTCAATTCGCCCCGGCACCAGATTGTTCACTCGAATCTGCTCCGGCGCTAACTGGCGTGACAGGCTCTTCACCAGACTCACCACGCCGGAACGCATCACATTCGAGAGAAGCAAAATATCAATCGGCTCTTTTACCGAGGAGGAGGTGATGGTCAAGATCGAGCCGCCGCCCTTTTGCCGCATGGCGGGCAACGCCGCCCGAATCATGCGCACACTGCTGAGCAGCGTCAGTTCAAACGCCGCCTGCCAATCCGTATCGGAGAAATTATCAAAGCCACCGGTTGGCGGGCCGCCGGCATTGACCACCAGTCCATCAATGCCGCCAAAATGAATTTGTGTGGCCTGCGCCCAATCCTGAATAGATTGGGCATCGGTGGCGTCCATCACAAATCCCATCACCTGCGCCCCGGTTTCCGCCTGCAATTGGTGGGCGGCGGCCTCAATATCGGCCGGGGTGCGGCTGGCAATGGAGACCAGCGCCCCTTCCTGCGCCACCGCCCGCGCAATGCCATAGCCCAACCCCTTGCTGGCGGCGGCCACCATTACCACTTTGTTTTTGAGTCCAAGTTCCATCATTCCCTCCATTTGTAAAGACATAAATCTATTAGGTTCTCAAGTCTACGCTTCACCCGATTGTGACGCAAAATGTGCGGGTGGTCCCTGAGGAGGGGCACGGCTAAGGAGATTGTGGTTTCCAGGCCGGGTTTGTCTCATGGCCTGGGGTATAGGTCAGACGAGTTAACCCGGTACCGTTGGCTGAAACGGTATATAGTTCTTTGTTACCATCACGCATCGAAACAAATACAATATGTTGGCCATCAGGCGACCAGGCTGGTTCCAGGTCGCTGGCCGGATGGGTGGTTAACTGTCGCAAATCAGAACCATCTGGGCGGATGACAAAAAGGTCTTCTCGCCCGCCGCGCTGTTGGCCCACAAATAGCAATTGTGTTCCATCAGGCGACCACTGCAAATGGTATTTGAGGTAAGGAAATTCGGTCGGAAAGGAAATACGCCGCCCCTGTGTACCATCGGTGGGCTGCACGCAAATATCAATTTTCTCCTGGGCATAACAGAGGAAGGCCAGCGCGGAACCATCGGGAGACCAGGAGGGTTTGCCAAAAGCGGGCGCTTCTGGCTGAAAATCTGTCGCGCTGCGATTGAGCTGATAAATGCGCAGCGATGGGTTGCCGGCTAACGTGACGGCAATTTGCGTGGCATCCGGTGACCAGGCAAGCCCCCAGACATTTTGCCCTGGGAACAGGCGTTCCGTTTGCTCGCCCTGCGCATCGAGTATTTGAATGATGGGCAGGGTGCTTTCGCGCCAGGCAAAGGCAATGTGTTGCCCATCAGAAGCCCAATCCAGCATCTCATCCAGATTGTCCATACGCACACAGGCAATGGATGTCGGCTCTTTGTGGGTTATATCCATCCAAACGATCTCATGACATGCCCGACGATACAGGTAGTTTTGGTAAGTAAGCAGACGGCCGTCTGCCACCCAGGCGGGGCTGTGTAGCATCGTCAGTTCAATGTCTATGGAGGATACTGCTCTCACGGCATGAGGAGCCTGTTGGTATAAATCATCCATCCAGGCAATGGCCGGGTTGGTCAATGCCAAAGGGATATGCTCGCCTCCATTTGGGCTGATTCCATACAGACCGGTAATTCTCCTATCTTCATAAGCAAACAGGATAATTTCGGCTGCCATCTTGCTGTGGCCGGGCAGTCGCGTCCAGATGATGATTGCCCCACCTGAGAGTATGCCCACAATCAAAACGGCCGTCAGTATTCGTTTCATAAGGTAATTGTTTCGCCGTCTTGCGGAATGCGTAGTCGTTCTGGTGCGATGGCTTGCAGTTGCGCAGCCGCTCGCAGGTCGGCGCGGGACACAGTGCCATGATCGAGCGATTCCAGATGCACGGCGATGACGGTGGCCTGGGACGCGGCCGTGCAGACGGCAATGGTTTGGGCGGCGTCCATGACGATGGGGTCGCTGTCGCCAAATTTGGCGCCGCTGGAATGGGTGATGATCACATCTGGCTGTACCGCGCGGATGATTTCGGCCACGGCTTCGTACCAGATGGTGTCTCCGGCCCAGTAAACGGTCGGTTCCCCGGCGGCTTGCCAGACAAAGCCGGAGACCTGTCCCATGCGCTGCCCCACTTCGCCGGTGCCGTGCTGGCCTGGGGTGCGGGTGAAGGTGATGCCTTGCCAGGTGTGGGAATGAGTGATGGGGGTCACGGCCGTAAACCCCTTTTCCATAATTCGTCCCTCATCCCCCGGCTGGCACAAAATCGGCAAATCTTTGGGGAGTACGGCGACGGCCGTGTCGTCAAAATGATCCACATGCAAATGCGAAATGAGCGCCATTTCCGCTCCGGCAATCGCTTCTTCGGGGGTGCAGGGCAGTTCCACAATCGGGTTCGGCGCAATCCCGGCAAACGAGCGCACCGTTCCTTTGGCTGCCAGAAAGGGGTCTATGATGAAAAGACGACCGTTATACCTCACCCGTAAAGTCGCACTGCGAATCAGTTGAATTTGCATCTATCCTGAAAATAATCAAAGATTGCGCAGATTTCACCGATAAACATATCTGCGCAATCTGCGTAATCTTTGATTTTCATGTGTCGTACTGGTAATCAGACATACTGTTCACCGATTACCGTTTACCGATTACCCGCTCAAAACTGCACTCTTAATCACCATCTCCGTCGCCGCCAGCGCCCGCGAGATGGGGCAGTTGGCTTTGGCTTTGGCCACGAAGTCCTGGAAATCCTCTTCGCTCAGGCCAGGGATAATGGCTTTTGTGTCCAGTTCAATTAACGTGATTTTGGGGCCGGTTTCGTCTCGACCCAGGTGGACAGAGGCCGTTGTCTCGACGCTGGTGGGGGTGTAGCCATTGTTGCTCAGTAGCGCGGAGAGGAACATGGAGAAGCAGCCGGCATGGGCCGCGCCAATCAGTTCTTCGGGGTTGGTGCCTTTGTCTGAATTTTCAAAGCGGGAGGCAAAGGTGTAGGGCACATCGGCAAAACCGCTCTGTACCTTCATTTGTCCATTGCCTTCTTTGAGGGTGCCGTTCCACACGGCCGTTGCTGTTCGTGTTGTCATTGTCTATTACTCCTTTCAATTTGGATGATGACGACCGTACACGGCCGTTCATCTTTTATACTACCCCGCCCCCGAATCCGTGCAACCATTTGCCTGCTGGCTGGCGCTAAAATGGCCAGGGGTTTTTGACGCCATACAACGTCCGCGCTTCCGGGTAAGCCAGTTCCGGGATGCCAATTTCTACCGACTCCAATAGACCATCAGCCCGCCAGCTAAACTGCCACTCCACGCCGGGAAATTCATAAAACCAGAGAATCTCAGTTTCATCCTCTACAAATTCATGATAGGGATCGCCGCAAGCCCAGCGCATATCTTTGGGGGTGGTCTGCTCGGAAATAGATAAATTGCGCCCCTGGTAACGCCACAGGCCTGTAAACGGCCGTGAATCCTCGTCCGGCAACAACCTGAAAATGAGTGTCTCCACCAGGTCGTTATCTGAAACCAGGTAAAACCCTTGTTTCAGGTAATAATATATGCCCGAATCGTTGTAGATGTTTTCGGACGGCCCCAGGCCGCTCAATTGGTCAATGTGCCCGCCAATCGAGACGCCGCATAAGGCGTGTTTGTCCAAATCCACCACCAGTGGCAGCGATGGCTCCTTTTGCCACTGCGCCGTGCGGTTTTTGCGGCCAAGCAATCTGTTTTTCAAGCTCATGTTTAATGCACCTGCACCGGGTCTTTAATTGCGCCGCGTTCAAACAACGGTTTTTCGTATCCTTCGTCCCAACCGGCCGGGGGCGTGGTTTTTTCAATGCGCACGGCCGTGTTCTTGTAATCCGGTATCTTGGCACGGCCGTCAATCCGGTCCAGCGTCAGTAAATTGGCCGCCGCTTCGGCAAAGTGGAAGGGGATAAAAATCGTCCCTCGCGGCGACCGCTCTGTCACCAGCAGCCGCAATTCCACAGACCCACGCCGCGAACTCACCTTCACCCAATCCCCAATCTCCAATCCCCAATCTCTTGCATCAGCCGGATTCATCTCGCACACCGCCTCCGGATATACCTCTTCAATTTGCGACCGCCCCGTCATCGTACTGCCGCTCCAATGGTACAGTACCCGCCCCGTACTCAGGTTAAACGGATATTGCTCATCGGGTAATTCGGACTCTGTGCCGTATTCCACTTCCCAAAATTTGCCCTTGCCGCGTGGGAACTCCTCGGCAAAGAGGAAGGGCGTGCCGGGATGGTCAAAGCTGGGGCAGGGCCAATGTACGCCCCCTTCGCGCTCAATGCGTTCATAAGTAATGCCCCAAAAATCAGGCGTCACCTGGCGCATCTCCTCCCAAATATTTTCCGGGCTGGCGTAATCAAAACCATGCGCCAGCGCCAGCCCCAACCGCTGCTCGATGCGTCGCCCCAGGTCACACAAAATGTCCCAATCAGCCCGCGAATCGCCAACGGGGGTCACGGCCGTGCGACATCGCTGCACCCGCCTATCCGTATTCGTAAACGTGCCGTCCTTCTCGGCAAAACTGGTAGCAGGCAAAATCACATCCGCCATTTCGCCCGTCTCATTGATGAAGATGTCCTGGCAGACCAGTAGTTCCACCTGTTCCAGAGCGTGGCGGGCGTGATTCTGGTTTGGTTCGCTCATCATCGGGTTTTCGCCCAGGACAAAGACGGCGCGAACACGGCCGTCGGCCGCCCCATCCACCATCTCCGTCGCCGTCAGACCCGGGGTTGGATTCAATTCTACGCCCCAATGCTGCTCGAACTTTGCCTTCACATCCGGCGCAGCCACACTCTGGTAGGCCGTAAACACATTGGGCAGCCCACCACTGTCGGAGCAGCCCTGCACATTATTTTGACCGCGCAAGGGATTCAGCCCCGTGCCTGCCTTGCCCACATGCCCACACATCAAGGCCAGGTTCACCAGCGACAAGGTGTTATCCGTGCCATGGGTACTCTGGCTGATGCCCATGCCCCAATAAATGGCCGCCCGTTTCGCCCCGGCATAAATCCGCGCCGCCTGGCGGATTTGCTCGGCGGGCACGCCGCTCACCGACTCCGCCCACTCTGGCGTATACTTTTCCAACGATTCCAGATAATCGTTAAACCCCTCGGTGCGGTTCTGGATAAATTCGTCATCGTACAACTGCTCCTTCACCACCACATGCGCCATTGCCTGGAATACGGCTACATCCGTACCTGGATTTTGCCGCAGCCAGAGGGTGGCATGATTCGTCATCTCAATCTGGCGCGGGTCAATTACAACCAGTTTCGCCCCATTTTGGCGCACCGCCCGCTTCAGGAAATTGGAGATGACCGGGTGCGTCTCGGTGGTGTTGCTGCCGGTGACGATAAACGCCTCCAGGTTTTCCATTTCGGCGATGGAGTTGGACATGGCGCTGCTGCCGATGGACAACTGCAAACCGGTCACTGACCCGGCATGGCAAAGCCGGGCGCAGTGATCTACATTATTGGTGTGCATCAGGGCGCGAATGAGCTTTTGGTAGACGTAGTTGTCCTCGTTGGTGGCTTTGGCGCTGGCGTAGCTGGCAATGGCATCGCCGCCATACTGGTTGCGAATGCGTACTAATTCGTCAGCCACAAAATCGAGCGCCTCGTCCCAGGTGGCTTCGCGCCAGATTGGTTTGGCGCTACGGCCGTCGGCCCGATTCACCCGTATGAGCGGCGTCTTCACCCGCCCCGGATGCTTGACATAATCCGTACCAAAACGCCCTTTGACGCACAGCATCCCATAATTGGGGGCCGCATCAAAAGGGGCAGTGACGGCAAAGATGTAATCATCTTTAATGTTCAATTCCATCTGGCAGCCCACCCCACAGTAGGGGCAGGTCGTGCGCACCACACGGTCTGGGGAAATCATGGGGTATCTCCTTATGCTGCTTAACGGTTCAGGTTCAGTTTACTTCAAAAAATTGAGGAGTGAGCATCCTCAGATGCGAACGGCGGGCATCTGAGGATGCCCGTCTCCGCTATCAAACTTTTGAGCCAAACAGGGCCAAAAGTTCTTTCTGCGTAGCCGACAAAATCAAGTCCTGATTATTTTGGGATGGGTAGATCTCAGCATCGTGCCAATATCGTTTGGGCACGCTGGTCGCTACACTTAACTTTGTGCCCCGTTCTTGCAACATCTTAACAAGTTCATCTGCTCTGAACAAATAGACAAAATCAATCACCCAGGGGCGCACTTCTCCTCTGGACGTGCCGGCGTAAGCATGAGGGCCGGTTAGAACAAGATAATAATCAGGTCGGGAGTGTGGCGACACATCTAATAAGCCTTCTTGTTTTCCATAACATTTCACGTTGACAGAGCGTTTGGCAAGTTGTCCAGAAATAAAGTACCCATCAATACTTTTGGCGGATGCGGATTCTTGCAGAACAATATCGAAAATTTTGGAGGCGATGTATTCGCCGATATGTCCTATCAATGCCGGACGGCCAATGAGGGCTGTTATCTGACCCGCAATCTGATTTCTTTGTTCAAGCAAATTAGCTAATTGAGATAACTCTTGTTGGTACACGGCCGTAGCCCTTTCCACACACCCCTTTAGTCTGCCGTCACATGTTCTACCATCAGTGTAATCATTTCACTTTTCTGCGTCCAGAGGCGGTGGGGTTGGTCGGCCGGCCAATGAACGCGCTGCCCGGCGCGAATGGCCGCCTGCTCGCCGCCGACGCTGGTGAAACCCTGCCCTTCCAGGCAAATGACGTCAATGTTTATGTCAGCCGCATGTTCGTGGATGGTGGCATTGTGGCCGAAACGTAGCATGGCCAGGGCTATGTGGTCGCGTTTCAGAAGTGACTTGTAGGCCACGTTGATACACCCTTCGTAGGTTAAAGGCGTCCAATCAGGTTGTTTTACGGGTTGGATTTCCAGGGTCATGGTCTACCTTCCTCCTAAAAGTCTATACTTAACTGCCAAGACTGTAATCATTTGGGACACGGCCGTCTAGCCGCACTGCCTCGATTTTTGTAAGCCGAAGCCCGTAATCCGTTATCCGGCGCCACTGACCGGCAACCCCCTTCAAATTACGGGTCACGGATTACGAGTCACGGATTACGGATTACCGTCTCTATGGCGCCCAGACATCAAACTGCACACTGCCGGTGGCGGTGGCGACGATTTCGGTGTCACCGGTCAGGCTGCCGCTGGTCAGGTTCCACACATTGCCTGTGCCCAGGCTCATCACGTAGGCGGTGTTATTCAACCATTGAGCGTCAGACAGGCCCACCGGCAGCAGCACTTCCACCGGGTTAACGCCGGCTTGCCCTACGCCAAAAAAGCCTTCCCCGGCATATAACACATGAGAGTTGGCCGGATTCCAGCCAAACGAGCGCAAATTTTGACCGGTACGGTAGAGCTGGGCATTACTGCCGCTGCTGTCGGCCAGGATCAACGATTGCTGGTTGGAACCATCAGGAATAAAGCGCACGTAAACCAGCTTGCTGCCGTCCGAACTCCACTGCACCGGGTTGAACAGGATATTGCCCGGCAGGCTGCCCTGCACCAGGGCATTGGCGTTGGCAATGCGGTAGAGCGAGGCGGCGGCGTTGGCTTGCCACGGGTCCTGGCTGGACACGGCCGTGACCGCCACATTCCCATTGCCCACCCACTGCGTCACCGGCACGTACGCATATTCGCTGGCGGTGTTCACAAACGCAAAGGTCAACACCGTTTGCCGGTTGTTGCCATCCATGTTCACCTGCACCAGACTATCCGGCAGGCTAAACATTACCCGCGCCCCGTCTGGCGAAATGTTGAAGCGATGCCCACCCTGCCCGGCGGCAAAACGTGCCTGTGGCGAACCGTTTAGCGGTGCAATCCACAAATCAGATTGGGGCGACGCGCCAGGGCCGGTTCTGTTGACCACATAACTGCTAAATGCCAGCGATTGACTGTCCGGCAGCCAGGCGATCTGGTCAAGCAGCACCGTCACATCGGACGAGCCGCTGGCATTGGGGATGCTGCGCGATGTCACCAGGAAGTCGCCGCCGCTGCCATCGGTGTTCATGTAACCCAACACGTTGGAGTCATTGTTCCCGCGCAGGAAGGCTACTTTACGGCCGTCCGGCGAAATAATCGGCTGTGATATATCGGCGTCCGTCGCCAGTTGGATGGGCGTCCCGGCAGCGGGTGGGTTTTGGCCCAGGTTCAAGGGCACAACCCACAAGCCGGTATTGTCGGCATAAGTCAGCAGACCGGTGCCACCGGCTACCTGCGTGGCCGGTTCTGGCGTGGGTGTCGGTGTAGCCGTGGGCGGTACGGTGGGGGTAGGCGGTACAGGCGCTACCGGCACACTTTCCGTATTGTTGACCTGAGCATATTGTGCGCCGCCGGAAATCCAACAGTCGGGGCCGGTGATGGTGACCGGGCATTGAATTTTCCACCAGCCTGACAGCGGGTCACGCCCCACAATAGGCACACTCTCCCCTTGCAGCAAAAAACCAACCCGGTCATATTGCACGCCGGGGCCGGTGCGCACATTCAGGTCTACCAGCACGGTGGCAAAAGGGCCGGTAATGGGCACGGCCGTATTCTCCGCTACTTGAGTACCTGTTCCCGGCAGCGTCACTGTCGGCGCCGCACCTGGCACAGTAGTTTCTGCCTCTGGTGTCAATGTGGTGACAAAGGTCGGTGGCGGCAGTTCAAATTCCGGTTCCACATTCCCGGCAAAAGCGTTGCACGCCAGCGAAGTCACAAACAAAACGCCAATAATAAAAACAATGTATCTGGTACGTATCATGCCTGTCTCCAAAGAAGGGAATTGGGTAATGGGGTAATTGCCCAATTACCCCATTACTTAATTACATCTCCATTCGCCGCCGGTTGGCGGTTAGTTTAGAATAGATTACCGGAATTGGCGATTATTTTCTATGCGGAATGACAGTGAGATGGGTACGGCCGTGATGCGTGCGTGATGCGTGACGATTGAGTTTTCATCCATCACGCATCACGTTTCATGTTAAGTTGATTGGAGGATAGGGAATGAGAGAAGGCAGCTACGGCCGTACCGCTCTTTACGGTGCGGTCGGCTATGGTGGGGGATTAGCTTTAGGGGGTCTGGTATTTGGTCTCATTTTGCGCCTGAACCTGATTGGGCTGATAACGGGCCTTCTGCCAGAGGATCAACCATTTATTCGTTTGCTGGTAGGGCTAATTTTGGGGTTGGTGTTGGCCGGGGGGGCGGGGGCGTCCAGTGGTGCATTAGGAGCTTGGGCTATCAGCCGTGTAGAAACTGTAGCCTCACCACAGCGGCTCATCCGGCGCGGCGCGCTCAGCCTGGGGCTGGCGCTGGGCATCCTCATTATCCCCCTGCTCTTTCTGACGGCGGTGGTGGCCTTTTATTACGATCCGGCCGACCGACGGCCGTTGCCCATCATCACCCTCTTTACCTTTTACGGCTTCCTCTTTGGCCTGCTGAGCGGCATTTTGCTGGCGATACTAACCAGCCGATTGCGCTATTCATGGCGCGTTTTGTTGGGCAGCATCACCGGTTTTACGCTGGGCGGCGCAGTCATGGGGCTGTTCGTCTACTGGCATCAAGCCAGGGGATTTTTGAACTGGCTGCCCGATTTATTATTTGTGCCCTTTCTATTTCTGATCACAGGAGCGATGGGCGGTGCGCTGTTGGGGCTGGCTTACCACTCGTTGGCTGAGCGCGAGGCGCTCAAAGAGGCGCGCCCGGCGCCGCGCTGGTGGCAGGCGACCCGCGCGGTGGTTTTGCTCATTGTCGCCGCGTTAGGGCTGGTCATTGTCTGGAACCTGATCGGCATTATCCGTTACCGTGACGCGCAATTGCAGGCGGTGATTCCGGTGGGGGCGCAGGGCACCCATTGGGCTGATAGGCAACAGATAGCTAGTGGGGAACAACCGGCGGTGTTGGCGACCGGGGATGGCACGGCGTTTGTGGTCTGGGTGCAGGCGGGGGATGTTTTCTATGCGCCGGCTGCCGGGGGAACGCCGGTCAACGTATCCCAAAATGTGGATGGGTTGGCGGCTCATCCGGCAGGCGTGGGCGACAGCCAGGGGCGGGCGCATCTGGTCTGGCAAAATGGCGCGGGGCAGATGATGGTCAGCCGTTGCCAGGATACCATTTGCACTCCCCCATCACCCTTACCGGCCGGCTGTGGCGGCGGCGCGGCCGCTCAACCCACTCTGGCCATTGACGCCAACGACCTGGTGATGGCCGTCTGGCAAGAGGGAAGCGGGCTGGCGTATGCCGCCTGGCCGGCAGCGCAGCCGCCGGAAATGGGCGCATCTGGTTGTGTGATAGCCGGGGGCAGCCCGGAACAACCTCAGGTAGCCGCGACGGGCAACGGCCGTTACCAACTCATTTTTGCCGACAATAACCGCATCTTTACCAGCAGTCTGGACGGTAGCGGCTGGTCGTTGCCGGTGCAGATAGCCGGGGGTCATGCGCCGGCCATTACCGCCACTACCAATGGCGTTTACCGGGCCTGGTGCAGCCCGACCGGGCAGGTGATGGTACAGACCCCGGCAGCGGTAACAGAGACGATTGATTTTCCCGGCTGTCACGGCCGCATCGCCCTGGCGCAGGACAGCGAAGGGCAGTTACATGCCGTCTGGTACTCCACCGGGGCGCTTAAAGTGACCGGGGTGGTGGCGAATGACGAATCGTTGCTCTATGAAAGTGTGTGGCGCCATGGAGTCTGGTCGGAACCGGCCGTTGTGCGCCAGACAGAAATGACCGAACCAGTGATGACGGCCGTGTCTGACGGCATTTTGCACCTGGTGTGGGCGGAGGGCACGGTCGTGATCTACACCTCACAAACGCCCTATGCCTGCCCAGACCTGGCTCTGAACAGCATTGAACAGGCTGTGTATGACGCCCTCAACCAGCCCATCTTCAAACCGGCCGATGAAGAACTGCCCGTTTGCGGCAACCGGTACGAAACCCTCTTTTACACGCCCAATCCGGTGCTGGCAGTGGGGCAACTGCCTACCCTCAACGGCGCGTTTGACCGGGTGGCGGAAATGAGCGAACCGGCGCGATACGAAGTGCTGTTTGCCGTGATGCAGTGGGATGTACCTAGCAATGAACCCAGCCCTGGCAGCACCCTGGCGCAGGCCGTTGTAGACCTTTACAACCGGGTGCAGACCAACCCGGCGCAATACCCCCGTGGCATGACGGTGCGCATCCTCACCGGCAACATGCCCGTTGTCTCCCTGCTGCCGGCCGATGACCAGACCTGGAATGTGCTGGCCGATTTGCAGAGCGCCGGGCTGCCGGAACTGGTGAATGAAGAGATTGGCTGGCGGTTGGAGATTGCCGACTTTGACGGCCGTTGGCCGCATATGCACACCAAAATCATGATTGTAGACGGCCGTACCATGATGGCCGCCGGTTACAATTACAGTTATCTCCACTTTTCCCAGGAACATCCGTCCGGTCTGGGGCTGGGCATGGTGGATTTTGGCATTCACGTCACCGGGCCAGTGGTGCAGGCAGCGCGGGCGGCGTATGATGATTTATGGGCCGGGTCTAATACGCTGACCTGTGCAGAACTGGTAAGTAAGTATGAAAACACCTGGCGGCGCAGTTGTGACCGGGGCACGGCCGTAGTCAGCCATGTGCCCGAGGTGCTGAAATACTATGTCCCCGCCGACGCAGAAGACAACGCCTATGCCCTCTACCGCACCAAAAACCATCTGGCCGGCGACGCCGCCATTGAAGCCGCCCTCCGCGCTGCCGAAGAGAAAATTGACATCTTCGAGGTCAATTTTTCGCTGGAACTGGTCTGTGATCTGGCTATCGTCTTTCAGGGCGTCTGCACCTATGAAGAGAATGCGCTGCCCTTTCTGACGGCGCTGGTGGAAACGGTAGACGCCCGGCGCATCCCGGTGCGCATCCTGGTGGAAAAAGAGGCGATGAATGGCATGGAAAACCGGGTAGCCATCCAGGCGATGATGGACGAATTGGACAAACGTGGCCTGCGTGACCTGGTGGAAGTCCGCTTTTACAGCGGCAAAATACACAGTAAATCGGTGAACATTGATGACCAATTCTTGATTATAGGCAGCCACAACTTCCATTACAGTTCGTGGGGCAGCACGCCCATAAGTCTGACCGAATTTAGTATTGGTACAAACAGCCCGCAGGCCATCGAAGATTTCCAGACTGCTTTCGAGGCGCGCTGGGTGGATAGTATTCCGGCAGAGGAATTGATGCCCATGCTGGCCCCTTAGTCACCAGGCCAAAATTAGTTGTACGAGATGTTCAACTTCTTTGGAGAAGTTGAACATCTGAAATCGCTAAGTTATTTTTGCATGGTTACTTAGGTTGTATTTAGACGTGTACATTTAGACATCCGATTTCTTCAAGAAATCGGATGTCTCGCAGGCACACATGAAACAAGACAGTTACGGCCGTACCATCTTCATTAGCGCCCTCGGTTTTGGCGGAGGGCTGGCGTTAGGCGCGCTGGCGCTGGCGCTCGTTCTGCGGCTGGGCCTTATTCGGCTGGCGGCACAGGCTGTGCCGGACAGCCAGTTTTTTATCCGCTTGTTGGTGGCGCTGGTGTTGGGGTTGCTGGTCATGGGCGGCGTGGGTGCGGCTGGCGGCGGCCTGGGTGGGTGGGCGCTCACCCGCGCCGAACGCATGGAATCACCGGCCCGTTTTATTCGCCGCAGTGCGCTTAGTTTGGGGTTACCCCTGGCGCTGCTGTCGCTGCCGCTGATTTTTGTTACGGCCGTGATCGCTTTCCACAACGATCCCGCCGACCGTCGTCCTTTCACGGCCGTATCCCTTTTTGCTGTTTATGGCCTGCTCTTCGGCCTGCTGGCCGGGCTGCTGCTGGCAGTTTTGACCAGCAAACTGCGCCAGTCGTGGCGCCTGGTGGGCGGCAGTGCGGTTGGTTTTGCCGGGGGTGGGGCATTGGTCGGGCTGTTCATTTACGGGCATGAAGCGCATGATTTTTTGGGCTGGCTGCCCGATTGGTTATTTGTCGGCTGGCTGTTTTTGTTAGTGGGCATGGGCGGCGGTGTGGCCCTGGGCCTGGTTTATCATGGGCTGGCGCAGGGCGGGGCTACCGGAGGCGAACGGCTGAAACCGCTGCCGCGCTGGCTGCGCCTCACGCGGGTGGCGGCGCTGTTGGTGGTGGGCACGGCCGTACTCGCCATCGCCTGGAATGTGGTCGAAATGATCCGCATCCAACAGGCCGACTTGCAGACAATGATTCGCATTGACGCGCAGGGAAGCTGGTGGGCAGAGGCCCAACCCATTGCCTCTGTTGGCGACGCGCTGCCAATGTTGGCCGATAGCAGCGCCTCGTCCTGGCAGGCCCGGTGCAGCCCGGAGGGGCAGGTGGTGGTGCAAACCCCGGCGGGTGGTCAGGAGACGATTGATTTTCCCGGTTGCTACGGCCGTCCCGCCCTGGCCGTGGCTGGGGATGGCCATGTTCACGTCGTCTGGTTTGCAACGGAGGCGAGGAAAACAACGGGCGTGGTGGTCAATGACCAGTCGCTGCTTTATGAAAGCGTGCGGCAAAACGGTGCCTGGTCGGAACCGGTCATCGTCAGCCGGACGGCCGTAGCTGTTGAGCCGGTGATGATGGCTGATGCAGACGGCCGTTTGCATCTGGCGTGGGAAGAGGGTACGGCCGTTTATTACACCACTCAGTTGCCCTATGACTGCGCCGAGCCTGACCTCAATAGCATTGAAGCGGCCGTTTATGAGGCGCTGAACCAACCGCAATACCAACCGGCGGACGAAAAACTGCCCATTTGCGGGCACCGGTATGAGGCGCTGCTGTTCACGCCCAATCCCGAAGAAAACAGCCGCTTCCCGGCCACGCCCAACGGCGCGTTTGACGTGGTGGCGCAGATGGCGCTGGCGGCCGAGTATGAGGTGCTGTTTGGCATTATGCAGTGGGATAGACCAACCGGTACGGACAGCCCCGGCAGTACATTGGCGGATGCCATTGTGACGCTTTACCAGCGGGTGAAGGAGAACCCCGCACAATATCCCAAGGGGATGACGGTGCGCATCCTCACCGGCAATATGCCCCAGCTTTCGCTTTTCCCGGTGCCGGATCATCGCTGGCACGTGCTGGAAGATTTGCGCAACGCCGGGCTGCCGGAACTGTTGAATGAGGAACTGGGCTGGCGGGTGGAGATTGCCGATTTTGACGGCCGTTGGCCGCACATGCACACCAAGATGATGATTGTGGATGGCAAGACGGTGATGGCGGCCGGGTTCAATTACAGCTATCTACACTTTGCCCGCAACCACCCCTCGAACCGGGGCATTGATATGTATGACCTGGGTATTCAAATGACGGGGCCGGTGGCGCAGGCGGCGCGGGCGGCTTACGATGACCAATGGTCGCAATCGGATTTGCTGGTGTGTGATGAGCTGGTGAGTTTTGCGGAGAATGTGTGGCGGCGGGTTTGTAGGGAGAGTACGGCCGTAGCCGACCACATACCGGAAGTGTTGCGTTTGTACGTCCCGGAAGGCGCCAGCAGCCACGCCTTCCCCATGTACCGTACTGAAAAATACCTGGCGGCCGATGCGGCCGTGGAAGCAGCTATCCGCACTGCCGAAGAGAAGATGGACATTTTCCAGGTCAACTTTTCGTTGGAATTGTTGTGTACGGCCGCTATCGTCTTTCAGGGCATCTGTGACCATCAAAACAACGCCCTGCCTTTCCTGCGCGCAATCCTGGAAACGGTCGAGGCGAAGCGCATTCCGGTGCGTATTTTGGTGGAAGAAGAGCCGATGAATGGCGCGGAAAACCGGGTGGCCATCCGGGCATTTGTGGATGAGCTAGAAGAGCGAGGGCTGGCTGACCTGGTGCAGATTCGCTTTTACAGCGGCAAAATCCACAACAAATCGTTGAGCATTGATGACGCTTTTTTGATTGTGGGCAGCCAGAACTTCCATTACAGCGCCTGGGGCAGCCACTATTTCAGCCTGACGGAATTCAACATTGGCACGGATGACCCGCAGGCGATAGAGGATTTTGAGAAAACGTTTGAATACCGCTGGGCGAACAGTATTCCGGCGGAGGAGTTGATGGAGGGCTTACGGCCGTAGACCCATCAGATGAATTATCGCCTGGTGATGATCGCCAGCGTGTTGTCCATTTCGTCCCATGCCAAAAGAAAATCCAGGCGGGACACTACAATGACATCTTCTGCTGTGGCTGGATCAAGCAGGTAGACTGACAGTTCGTCCAGGCCAACAACCAGAATCGCATGCTGGAAACGGTGCCCAAACCAATGGGGCAATTCACTGGCCTGAACAAACACGATAACTGGCACATTTCTGTCCAGCCAATGCCGGATTGTATCTATCGTTCCAATGTCATAAACGGCCGTTATATGCCGCGAGGTGAGCTTTTGTACCGCTTTCTGTTTATGATGGGGAACTGGTAAGGGTTTGTCCATCTGCGATCATCATATTGGCACTTTGTGAGTCGGACAAAATTCGCCCGTTGGCAGCGTCTATTTCCACATAACCAATCGGGCCTGTGGGAGGATGAGTAGAGGCCGTTATAAATGCGCCAAATCGCCAGACCATCATATCGTCATGCTGCTGTAAACTACCCTGGTCGGCCATGACCATATTGCCCACATTCTCCAACAGCCAGCGATTGGCTTTGCGACGGGCCGTTTTTTCATCAAGCAAGACAGGCACAACCACGTAAACGGGATACCCTTCCGGCAACCCCACCGCGTCCTTTAACTCAACCTTACCTTCACGCACCACACCAACATAGGTAACACTGGACATGGTTTTCTCCACAATTTGTGTTTTCCCAGGTTTGGAATCTGCAATGTACTATGTCTTGAATAGGCTCAATAGTCAAGCGCCTGTTAATCATTGCTGAATCTGTGCCCCAACTTTCGGCCAGAATGCTAATCATCGGATCCACCAAGCGGTTCTATCTGTCCCGTTTCCCGGTCGTAGAGATAGATGTCGCTGTTGTGGACGTCATCGTGGGGCGTGTACGTGGTGGCGTCGGAGGCGAAGGCCAGCACACGGCCGTCGGCCGACAACTGCGGATTCACGTTTATTCCGACGGCGGGCTGCCCATCTGCGCCCCGGCTGATATGCGTGCGTTCGCCGGTTTGGGTATCCAGCAGGTAAATTTGCCAGGGGACAGGAGCCGTTTCCGCTTGTCTTACCGTCATATCAAATGGATCAGGGGCAGTGGTGGTGAAAGCCAGATAACGGCCGTCGCCGGACAATGTGGGTGCGGTACTGTCGCCGGCGCCATTGGTCAGCACGCGCGTTTCGCCTGTTTGCCGGTCGTACAGGTAAATGTTGAAACAGGGGCGCGGGTCGGGCTGGAAGTAGTCTTGACATGTGGCTAATGGTTCGCCGGTCAGGTTGGTGGCAGACGAAGCAAAGGCGACGAAACGGCCGTCGGCGGAAATATCCAGCGCCGGGCTAAACCCTTCGTGGAACAACAGCAGGCCGCTCATGCCATTAGCTTCTGTGCCATCGCTGGCCTGGCTGAGGCGCGTCACCTGCCCGCTGCCATTCTGCCACACGAACAGATCGTAAGTCTCGTTGTTATCCCCGGCGACCAGATTAGACGCTCTGGAGATGAAGGCGATGTCGCCGTTGGCAGCCATGACGGGGGCCAGCGTTTCGCCGTTGGGCGGCTGGCCGTCGCTGGTGGTGAGCAGGGGCACGGCCGTACCTGTTTCCCGGTCATACAACACCAGGTTGCCCGCCTTGCCATACGCTACCAGACGGCCGTCCGCCGACAGCGCCACCGTATAATCCGCCCCCAAACCAGAGGTACGGCCGCGGGGAATCCGTTCCGTCTGCCCCGTTTGCCGGTCGTAGATGAACAAATCTTCGCACGGATAAGACCAGTCGTCGGCCGTGCAGGGGTCGGGATCATCGGTAGTGATCATGCTGTCGAAGGAGTAGTAGGCCAGGACACGGCCGTCGCCGGAGATGGCGACCTGGTAGATGTTGTCAAAGGGCACGCCGCCACTCTGCGTCTGGCTGACCAGTTGCATCTGTTGTGTGTCCCGGTCAAAAAGGAAAGCGGCAAATTGCTGCCAGGGGCGAACGTCGGCCCTATTCGGGATGGGCCAGCCATTGGAGATAAAGGCGACGACACGGCCGTCGGCAGACAGCACCGGCGCATTATCCCAGCCATCGTTCAGCTGGCTCTGGGGCGGCACAGGCGTGGGCGATGATGATGGTAATGGCCGTGGGGTGGGCGTGGTGTTGGGAGCGGTCGTCATAGCGGCCGTCGCCGTTTGAGAAGGTGTTGGCGATGGCATTGGTGTGGACAGGGCCACCACAAAGGCGGTTTCCAGCGGCAGGGAGATGGTGAAACAGGCCACACCGCGGGCATGAATGATTTGCATTTCCCATTGATTGCGGCCATCCGGTAACGGGTCAGACACCGTTTCCCGCGAGGTGAAACGGCCGTCGTCATCTGCCGGACGGCCGTCAAAAATTTGTTCGATGATGATTTGCCCATTCGGCTCCGCGCGCGTCATGATCCAGTGCAGGATTTCACCAGGCGTGAGACCGGTGATTTCCACATCAAATGATTTGGCGTTGACGGGGGTGATGTGAATGAGCATCTCTGGCGGCAGAGGTGTGCAAACCACAGGCGTGGCCGTCGGCCCGGCTGTCACCACCAATTTGGTAACAGCAATTTCTGGTGTGGGCGCGGTGGTGCGGGTGGGCACGGCCGTGACCATCTCGGCGGCTGGTTCGGTTACGGCCGTGCAGCCTACTAACAGCCACCATAAAACAAGAGCTAATAATTGTCGGTTCATCTTATTTCCTCACTTTGAGGGAGGGGAGGCTTTAGCCGATAGCGTTTCGGCTAAAGCCTCCCCTCCGTTTATTCGCTAATCATCCGTTGCTGCCACCGGCCAGACGCGAATAGCGCCATCCACAGCCAGAGCGGCCAGGTAACGGCCGTCGGGCGACCAGCTAATCTGCAAAATATCATTGCCCACCGGCAGCCGCTCGATCAACTGACCTGACCGCCAATAAAGGATGTCTACTTCGCGGCCAATGCTGCCGCTGTCGTTTTGCCGGGCAAAAAAAAGGCCGTTGGGCGCGTAAGCATGGCCGCCTGCATTATTTGCCCAGCCGATGGTCTGTTCCCCGGTACGCACATGCCACTGTGTCAGGCGGGTGTTATATTGCGCTTCGGCCGTGAGCAATATCTCATCCGAAACCCAGGCCGCCAATTCATACTCCGTCAGCCAGCGGATGGCGCTACCCGCCTCCCGGTCATAAATGGCAATTTTGGCCTGGCCGGCTTCGGGGCGGACCATATTTTCCATCGCCACCAGATTGCCGCTGGGGTTGAACGCCGCCAATACCACGCCAAAATCATAACCGGCGCGCACGGTTTGGGAGCGGAATGTTTCCTGGTAATCGCCAACGGCCGTGCGCTCCCAAAGTATCAATTCACCCGTTTCTTCTTTGGCCCCGGCCGTGACCAGGGCAGAGCTGTCAGGTGACCAGAAGACGCGGCGGATAGTGGAATCCGTGGGGTGGCCGTCCAATACGGCCGTGACCGCCCCGGTCAATGGCTCAGCCAGCCGCACCTGATGGCCAGAGCCGTAAGCCAGCAGCGAACCATCGGGCGAGAAGGCGTCACGAGGCAGCGTGGTGGCCTCCGGCAGGCGGTTGAGTAGCTGCTGTGTTTCCAGGTCGTAGATGGCAATCTCGCTATTTTCCCAATCATCCAGGGCGACGAGACGGCCGTCTGCACTGAGCGCCGGTATGCCACCAAAGATGTCAAAGTTGGCTTCCAGTCTGCCTGAGGCCACATCCCACACGGCCGTGCTGAGATAACCGTTGAAGGCGGCGATTTTACGGCCGTCGGCCGACCAGACGAATTGGTACAACGGGGAAATAACCGGAATGGCGCTGATCGTTTCTTCGGCTACCGTTTGTATACCGGGCTGCGGCGACCATTGTGTGATACGGCCGTCGCGGAACAGCGAGGTGATGGTATGGCCGTCACAAATGACACCCATACGATGCGGGTTTTCCCCTTCCAGTTCTGGCACCACGCCATCCTCTCCTTGCTGACCAACCAGTTCACCCATTGCCACCTCCCACACTTTGAAGGGGTAAAAGTCGCCGTAAAAGCCAAATCCGCCCTTGCTGCATAGGGTACGGCCGTCGGCGCTGAATGTCAGGGGATCGCCGGCTGGCACAGGGTTAAAGCTCAGTGGGCTGCCGGGTAGCCGCTGTTGTACGGCAAAAGTAGCCCCATCCAACAGGTGTGTTTCGTTGCTGGTTGCCAGCGCCAAAGTCTCGCCGTCCGGCGACCAGGTGACGGCGTAGGAGTCATAACACCCGCCCTCATGCGCCAGCGGCAAGAACGTGTCACCCGTTATCACATGTACCAGGCGGCCACATACCTCACCCAGGGAAGGCAGGGTGAGCGTCTGGCTATCCGGCGACCAGACCAGGTACGGCCGTGTCCCTTCAGGCAATGTGGTGTCTGGCACTTCTGTCACCACGCCATCGGCTACGTTGAGCAGGTAAATGGGGTCGCCACGCCGGGGGCCGATGAATTGGAAGGCGATGGTACGGCCGTCTGGCGACCAGGCCACATCACCCCAGTAAGCGTTAGGAGCCGCGAATGGGAACGGCTGTGCCTGCCCGGTAGCGGCGTCTACCACCACAATCGTACCATCCGTGAGAGCGGCGGCTACGGCCGTACCCTGTGGATGCACCGTGATGGCGATGAGCGGCGCAGCGAAAGAGACATGCCATCTTTCGGCGGCATCGGCCACGTTAAACAGCGACAACTCATTGGCCCAACCGACCGCCACCTGTTCACCACCCGGCAAAAAAGCAGCGTCCTGAATCACACCGCGCCCCAACCAAAACGGTTGACCGAACTGAATGGCGGGGGTGGTAGTTTCAGTGGTGGGGGTGGGGCGAGGGGATGCTTCGGTTGGCGGCACGGCCATTGGGGAGGTGGGTGTGAGGACGGCCGTTGACGTGACAATGGTGGCTGGTGTGCGGGTGGGGACGGCCGTGTTGACTTCGGTGTCGGGCACGGCCGTGCAGGCGACCAATAAGATGACCAACAAGAAGGTGAATCGGATTTGGGTAGGCATACCAACCTTTGTAAACCTGCGGAATGGGCAGGTACGGCCGTAATTATCCGGCAAACTGCCTCCATTCTGCCCAACGCCAGCCGCACGATACAGGGTGTTTTGGGGTACGCTGTGGCTGGCCGGATGGCAATTTATCGGCAGCATCACCCAAGTTGTGATACCATAAATCAATAAGCCCACTATGAAGGACACCCTTCCTAATTCCTAATTCCTAATTCATAATTCCAAAGGAGTGATCATGCAAAAAGAAATCGTATTTACCGACAAGGCCCCCGGTGTGGTTGGCCCCTATTCGCAGGCGGTAAAAGCCGGGGATTTCCTCTTTACGGCCGGGCAAATTGCTCTGGAGCCGGGCACGGGCCAGATGCTCAACAGCGATGTGCAGACGGAAACGGAGCGGGTGCTGCAAATTTTGCAGGCCGTCCTGGAAGCGGCCGGAAGCAGTTTTGAATACGTGGTGAAATCCACCGTGCTGCTGGCCGATATGGCCGATTTTGGGGCGATGAATGAGGTCTACGGCCGTTACCTGCCCCATAACCCGCCTGCCCGCACCACCTACCAGGCCGGCAAACTCCCTCTGGGCGCCCGGGTGGAAATTGAGATGGTGGCGATAATTCCAGAATGATAGCAGGCGCTAAATGATGCGTGACGGGTGACGGGTGACGTGTGATGCGTGACCAAAGCGACCTCACGCATCACGCATCACGTATCACGTATCACGTCCTGATTATCCATCGTGGAGTAATTCATGCCCGAACCAATTCTCTTTCTCATGTCCGACGATGTGACCCTGGGCACGGCCGTCGCCGCCCAATACCAACACAGCTACCGGATCGTCACGGCCGTGACCGAGACCGACGCCAGCCGCCAACTAAAAAGCTGTTATGACGCCGGTGAGGAAATTGCCCTCTTTTTGGCCGGGCAGCAGGTAGCCGACGGCAGCGGCATTTCCTTTCTGGCCGAAGCGGGCAAGCTGTATCCGCAGGCGCGCAAGGCGCTGCTGGCCGACTTTGCCGACAGCGAGACCGCCATCCGCAGCATCAACGAAGTGGGCATAGACCGCTATCTGGTACGGCCGTTAGACCCACCCGAAACCACCCTCTACCCGGTGTTGGATGAATTGCTGGCGGCCTGGCAAACGGCCGTGCGCCTGCCCGCCATGCGCGTGCGGGGCATTATGAGCAATCAGGTGGCCCGCATCCATTGTGACTCCAATCTGCACCACGCCGCCGAAATTGTGGCCCTCTCCGGCGTCGGCGATTTGATGGTCATAGACAGCGACGGCGGCTTTGTGGGCGTCCTCTCCGAAGGCGATATTTTACGCGCCGCCCTGCCCGATTTTGACGAGATTCTGGCCGAAGGCGGTACCCTTTTTGCCGCTTACCAGCTATTTTTGCAAAAAGGGCAGGAATTGTCCCAGCGGCCCATCATGCCCCTGGTCATTCGCCAGCCGCTCACCCTGCACCCGGATGACCACGTGGCCAAAGCGGCTACCATCCTGATTAGTTTACAAATTCGTCGCCTGCCCGTGGTGGAAAACGGCCGTTTGCTGGGCACCGTCTCCCGCGCCAATATCTGCCAGGCCGTCGTCGGAGGGTGGTAAGATGATGATTCCCAGCCGCCGCGTACTCCTGGAAGCCGAAGTTGAAAACCAAAGGCTGGGGCATGAAAACCTCGGTTTTTTGTCCGCATCGCACGGTTTTATGCCTACCAGCCAGCCGCTTCTCTCTTTGCCGCCCGCCTACCGGGTGTGGGACGAGATGGCCGCGCAACTGTCGGAACTGTTCCGCCGCCTCAGCCTGCGCGCCGAACTGGAACGGATGCCCCTGCTCAGCGCCGCCGCCCTGCCCGATCCCTATTTGCTGCGCGCCGCCGCCATTTTTGGCATTTTTGCCCATGCCTACCATTACGTGCAGCCCGAACCGTATGCCGGTATACCCGAAGCGGTGCAACGGCCGTGGGCCGAAATCAGCCAACGGTTGCAGCAGCCCGCGCCCCATCTCTCCTTCATTGACCTGAACGTCTACAACTGGCGGCTGATTGACCCCCATCACCCCGACCCCATGTGCATGGAAAACCTGGCGCTGCTCATCCCCATCCTGGGCAATGAGGACGAGCGTCGCTTCCAGATGACGCCCACGGAGATGATGGCCCGCTTCACGCCGGTGCTGCTGGCTTGCATACGCGCCCAGGAAGCGGTGGCTGCCGACGACCCCGCCGCCCTGCAAAGCGAACTACGTTTCATCGCCGACGCCTTGCAGCAGTTGACCTATGGCGTTTTTGCCAAAGTGAACCCCAACGCCTACCATCCGCTGTATGTGAATCCGGTAGTGTGGGGCAAGACGGTAGCCCCTATTGCCACTCCCTTCCAAGAGACGGGGAACATTCCCGGCCCCAGCGGCACGGCCATTCCCGCTTTCCAACTGCTGGATATTTTGTTTGGGCGGCGGGCCTATGGCAGCAGCATCGGCCAGGAGACGGCCCATGCCCGGCGCTGGTTTCCGCCCCATTGGCGCGCCTTTTTAGGCGCCGCCGAAACTATTTCTGTAGCGGATTATGTCAATCTGGTGGGGGATCGGGCATTGACGGGGGTATTTCAGACGGCCGTGGACGCCTACGCCGGGGAAACGGGGCTGTTGGGGCGGCATCGCCTGAAAACCTACGGCTTTCTCGACCTCTCCTTTAAGGCCGGGCGCAGCAAAACATTGGGCGGTTTTGCCGGGGCCTTTGATGACCGCATGTGGGACAAGATGGATGGCGAATTGGAGAAGTCCCGCCTGGAGCGGTATGCTCGCACGCCGCAGACTTGCCATTTTGTGCCCGTCCTGGACGTGGCCGATGTGCGCCGCGAGGGGAACCAGTGGGTGAAACAGGTTCGCCTGGACATGCGCGGCAGTGGCCTGGATTGCCAGCCGGGCGACCGCTGCGCCATCCTGCCCGAAAATGACCCGGCGCTGGTAGATAGGACGCTGGCAGCCCTGCACGCCAGCGGCGATGAACCCGTCCCGCTTAACGCCATCTGGCGCGAGGCGGTGAAACAGCGCGACGGCTACCAGGAGGCTAAAGTCCTGTCCCTGCGTACCCTGCTGACTTTTGGCCGGATTCGGCCGGTGTCCCGGCCCATGGCCAAACGGTTGTACCGGCTGAGCCATCACGAGGGGCTGTGGCGCATTTTGGAAGCGCGCGCCGAGGATCAGTGGGAGTTGTGGGATTTGCTGGCGCTGCTGGTGGATGGTGGTTTTAACCCGCGCCGCTTGTGGCAGGCGGAGCCGGGCGATGTGGAGCATATTTGCCGCCTGATCCCGCCGGAATCGTTCCGCATGTATTCGATTGCCGCCGTGCAGCGGGATGAGGCGGGGGCGCTGGCGGCGATTGGCCTGCTGGTGGGGCGGCTGGTGTATGAAACGCCAGACACGGCCGTATCCCCTTCCCAGTCTCGTTTGGGCACAGCCTCGAACTATCTGGCGCGGCTGGTGGCGCGCACGGCCGTGACCCGCCGCGTCTCCATGAAGCTGGTGCATCCACCCCGCTTCAGCTTACCGGCTGATCCGCAGCAGCCGGTGGTGATGTTTGCTGGCGGTACCGGGCTGGCCCCCTTCCTCAGCCTGATCGAATCGCGGGCGGCGCAAAACGGCGGCGAGAACTGGCTCTTTTTTGGCACGCGCACGCCGCAAGATTTGTATGCGCAGGAGAGGCTGGAACAATGGACGGCGCAGGGCAAATTGCACCTGCGGGTCGCTTTTTCGCGGGCGGATGTGGGGGTGGAATTGGTGGACGGCCGTTTCACCTTCCCGCCGACCCCACGTGTTTACATGGATGCCATTATGCGCCAGCCGCAGAATGCCCAGTTGTTATACCATCTGTTGCAGAGCCAGGCAGCGGGTGGCCTGGGCGCGACCGTTTACGTCTGCGGCCATGTAGATTTTGCCCGGACGGTGACAGAGGCTATCCAGGAAATTCTGGCGCAATATGGCGGCGGCGCAGCCCAGGCGCAGCAGCTATTCTACCGGCTGGTGGGTGAAGACCGGTATCTGCTGGAAGTGTTTACCACCTATGCCGGAGCGCAGTTTGCCCAAAAACGGGCCATCCCGGCTTCGGAAGTGGTCTTGCACAACAATGATGCGGCGGGCTATTGGATGGTGATTGACGGCCGTGTCTATGACCTGAGCGAATTTGCCCATTTGCATCCGGGTGGGCTGAAAATTGTGCGTTCCTATGCTGGCATGGACGCCACCGCTGCCTACCGCATGGTGCTGCACGACGTCAATGCTGAAGTGGACGCCCTGTTGGGTCTATATGAGATTGGCGTGGTGCGCCGCCTGAATCTAGGGCAGGCGTGGGGAGTAGCCCTTTCCCCGAATGGCCTGCAATTTGTGAGCCTGGCGGATGTGTACCGCGTCTGGGTTCGGTTGCTCTACCAGGTGGTGGAGATGGAAAACGCGCTGGCCAATGATTTCAGCATCCGCCAGGAGCCGGTGACGTATGATGAAGCCATGCACGGCGTCTCCCTTTCCCGCTACCGCCTACAACAATATCTGCAAAGCCATACACGCTTCCGGCGTGATTACCAGGCGAAGGTGATGGGTGAACCCTTACACCAACTCTGGCTGCTGACGGGCAGTCTCTGTGATGAAACGGCGACAGCAAACTGGTTGATGGAACAGTTGACGGCCGTGCAAAACAGCGCCGCCGCCCACCACTTTGCCGCCTGGGAAATGGAACTGGCGACTTGCCTGCATGAGGATTCTCTCGATGAACTGGAAGCCGCCTGCGCCCAACTGGAGCAGGCCGACCGCCGCTTTATGGCCGAAATGAAGGAGCGTTTGCGGCGCGGTATCCAACTGTTTGAACAGTATGAGGCGGGGCTGTTGGTACACGGCCGTGTTGAACTACTGGCCTTGATGAAGGGGCTGCCGGAGGCGTTGGTGGGGTATTATACGGCTGCCGCCGCCGGGAGAACGTTGACAGGAACGTTGGCAGAAGTGCCGATTATCACTTGACAAAGCACCCCCCTAAAGTCACAATCTCCTGTGTACAGGTTACAATTCTCCCAGGAGCCTGACTTCTCAGGCTCACCTTAATTGTTTTATCCGCACCAGGGTCCACCATTCAAAACAATCCGCATCTCAGCCAGACCCATACCTACACGAGGAGGAAAACATGCGTCTCAAATATATTCTTTTCAGTCTGGCAGCAGTACCTGGATTGATGGCACTGCTGTTGGTCAGTACCCTTTCCCCGGCACAGGCAGATTTTAAGACGGCGGTTACGGCCGTCTCTCCCACTGATACCGAGGATTTTGTCTACAGCGCCTGGCAATTGGCGCCCAATGCGCCCTTTGCCTATACTCGTTTTGATGCGGAATATTCGCCAACTACCGGCAAGGTTTACTTCCTGGGTGGGCGGTTGGGAAGCGGCGATACCGATGGCAGTATCTGGGAATTTGATCCTGTCACCGGCGTTTATGCCGATACGGGCGTAGATATGCCGGTACCCATTTCCAATTACCAAATTGTCCGCCTGGTGGAAAGTGGTGGTGATGAAGTTTTGGTCACCTTTGGCGGTCGGCCGGCGGCCGGGGGAACGGTCAACACGGTTCAGGGTTATAAGCCGGCCTCCAATACCGTGGTGAACTACACCGCCACTGATCCCTACCCGGTTGTAACTGCCCCTGGCGGTGTGGTAGCCGTCAACAACATTGCCTACAGCTTCGGCGGATTTGACGGGGCGGCGATGATTGCCAATACGTACATTTTTGACATTACGGCGGCTGCGGGCAGCCGCTGGACGGCCGGCCCCAATCTGAACATGGCGCGCAGTTACATGGGGGCAACGGCCGTAGATGGGTACATCTACGCCATTGGTGGCGACACGTTTGACGGTGCCGCCCTCATTGCCCAAACCATTGCCGAAAGATTGGATACGTCAAACCCCACTGCCTGGGATGACGCCAACGTGGCCGATCTGCCCCTCCCCTGTGATGAAAATCAGGCATATGGGTTTGACACCGGCAGCGCCTATGACCTGGCCGGCGCCATTGTGTTAGGCGGCTGTGGGCAGTGGACGAATGAATTGGCCGAATCCCTGCTGTATGATGTAGCCAACAACAGTTGGGACATCACTTTCCCCGATTTGAATGAAGCCCGCCGCAACCATGCCGGCGCTTTTGTGCCCAATGGGGTTGGGTTGGATGGACAGCCCGGCCTGTGGGTGTGGGGTGGTCGTCAAGAGGCAGACGCGAATGTGTTGATCACGCCGGAGTTTTATAACGTCGTGCCACTGGGTGATTTCACACTCGTACCCCGTGACCAGCTTGTGGAGGGTTTCGGTACGGTGACTGTTAACGCCGGTGCGTCTAACCGCAGCGGCGCAGATGAAACCTTTGATCTCACCTATGCCAGTTCTCTGGGATGGGCTGTCAACGGGCCAGCCAGCGTCTTTGTGGCCGATGGCGACCTGGTGGCGTTTGGTATTGATGTGACCATTCCTGCAAACGCGGACTGTGCCGATGTGAACGTTGTGACCATTGATGGCATCGGGCAATCCAACACATCCCTGACCGATTCCATCCAGGCACAGGTGAAATTGCTTTGCCAACCTGGCGTTGGCGGCATCATTGACGATGCCAATACTGGCCTGCCTGTGCCTAACGCCTACGTTTACATTGAAGATGTCACCAATCCGTCGAATGTGGGCGAGGCGTTTGCCGATGATGATGGCGAATACCTGATTCTGGGCGTCACGCCGGGTGATTATTATCTGGCTGTCTCTGCTGAAGGATACCAGTTCTCCATTTTGCCGAGCGGTTGGCCGACCGGGGCCATTGAAATAACCATTTTACCGGATGCGGTAACTGCTCAGGATGTCACGCTCAATGCGCCCGTCATGGAATGGTCAGATGCGGCATACAACGAAACATTATTGCCCGGTGAGCAGGTGACACGCACGCTGGTCATTTCCAATAGTGGTACATCGGAGTTGTATTTCTCGCTGGGCACATACCAGTCTGGTATTGACCCGCTGCCGCGTCCAGTCGAGATGCAGTTGCCGGAATACCGCGTCGATCCGCGTATTATGGCCGAACTGTTGGCCTCGAACGCAGGCACAACTGATTTCATTCTCTTTATGGCCGAGCAGGCAGACCTGAGTGTGGCCTATGGGATAAGGGATTGGAATGCCCGCGGTCAATATGTGTACGAAACGCTGGTATCTACGGCCGAACGTTCACAACTGAGTGTGCGCCATTGGTTGGCTGCGCAAGGGTTGACCTATCGGCCGTTTTTGGCCAGTAATGCCTTGATGGTTTATGGTGGCTCGCTGGAAACGGTCAATGCGTTGGCTTTGCGCGCAGATGTGGCCTATCTGTTGGCGAATGACGAGGTGTTACTGGAGACAACAAAACCATCGTGGTGGCAGAGTGTGGACACGGCCGTGCGCGGCGCCCTTTCTCCTGAAACCCTGGAATGGGGTATTTTGGCCGTCAATGCCGATGATGTCTGGTCAAGTGGGGCTACCACCGGTGAGGGCGTCATCATAGCCAACATTGATTCCGGTGTAGAGTGGACTCATCCCGCCCTGGTGAACCAGTATCGCGGCGGGCCTGGCGACCATGATTACAACTGGTACATGCCCACCTTTGGCTGCGCCGGACAGACCGAGCCGTGCGACAATAATGGGCATGGCACCCACACCATGGGCACGATGGTCGGCAGTGACAACCCGACATACCCGCTCACAGCGACGAACGGCATTGGTGTGGCCCCCGGTGCGGAATGGATCGCCTGTAAAGGGTGCGAGACGAACGGCTGCTCCTTTGAGGCGCTGTTGATGTGTGGTGACTGGATGGTTGCGCCCACCGATCTGGACGGGCAGAACCCCGATCCCACCAAACGGCCACACATTGTCAACAACTCCTGGGGCGGTGGCAGTGGTGACTTCTGGTATGGCGGTGTGGTCGGCGCCTGGCGCGCCTCCGGCATGTTCCCGCAGTTCTCGGCGGGCAACAGCGGCCCCGGATGCAGCACCACCGGTTCACCTGGGGATTATGTGCGCAGTTATAACTCAGCGGCCGTAGACATTAACTTGAACGCAGCTGGCTTTTCCAGCCGTGGTCCGGCAGCCGTGACCGGTATCCTGAAGCCCAACATCAGCGCACCGGGCGTGGCCGTGCGTTCCAGCGTTCCCGGAAATGGCTATGCTAACTTCAACGGCACCAGCATGGCCTCGCCGCATGTGGCGGGGGTGACGGCGCTATTGTGGTCGGTCAGACCAGAGTTGATCGGTCAGATTGAAGATACCATGTGGCTGCTTTCGCAAACGGCATCGCCATTGTTGACCACACAAACCTGTGGCAACCTGCCACCCAATGTCCATCCTAATAACACCTTTGGCTGGGGGTTGGTGGATGCGTTGGCGGCGGTGACAGACGAGACGGAAATTGTGCCACCCTGGGTGACGGTGATTCCTGGCGGCGGTACGGTGTTACCTGGCGAATCTATGACGGTGCAGGTTGTTTTCACCGCGCCGGGTGACGTTGGCGTTTACAGCGGCACATTACAGTTGACGGCCGATGAACCATATAATCCCGAAGTGCTGATCCCGCTGGAATTGACGGTTGAGGCGATGGCCCCGGTGGCCAGCTTTACCCACAATGGGCCGGTGACGTTGGGCGATACGGCCGTCTTCACCAACACCTCCACCGGCACCGAACCACTCAGCTATCTCTGGGACTTTGGCGATACCAATACCAGCACGGCCGTCCACCCGATGCATGTGTATACGGCTACCGGCTCGTACACCGTCACCCTGACGGTTACCAACGCGGCAGGCAGCAGCACGGCGACGGCCGTGTTTGTGGTCAACCCGGTGGGGCAGCCTGGTTACTGGATATACCTGCCGGTGATTTTGAAACCCTGATGTTGAATAGTTTTATGGGTGAATTGTGACCTGTAAATGAAAGAAGGCCGGTTGATACCGGCCTTCTTTATTTTGGTAGGGATGGACGCGAGTGGTACAATCCTCGCCTGGGTAAGCTATTTGATGTGCTATTTCTGGCAAAGGGAGGCGTTTCATGCGTTATTTTTCCTGGCATAATCTGGCAATTGTGGGGCTTTTGCTTTTTGTGGCAACGGCCGTGTTCTTGAATCTGACCTGGCAGCCGACCGCCGGCGCGTCACCGGCATTCCCTGTACCGCGCCTGGTACGCGATATTAACCCGGAAAACTCCTCGTCCTCTCCGGATTCCATCACCGAAGTGAATGGGTTACTCTTTTTTTCGGCCACAGACGATGATGGCGACCAGGAGCTATGGCAAAACGACGGTACGATAACCGGTACGGTGCGGGTAAAAAATATCAATCCCACCGGGTCGTCTTCCCCTGATAGACTGGTGAATGGCGGCGGCCTGCTCTATTTCGTAGCCAATGATGGCGTTCACGGCCGTGAACTGTGGCGCAGCGATGGCACAGAAGAGGGCACGGTGATGGTCAAGGACATTCATCCCGCCGGTTCAGCCAACCCCACCGGACTGACGGCCCTGAATGGTGTTCTCTTTTTTGCCGCCGCCGACGGTGTGAACGGCGTTGAGCTGTGGCGTAGCGACGGTACGGAGGTGGGCACTTTCCGGGTGGAGGACATCAACCCTGGCGGCAGTTCTCTACCCAGTTCACTGAGGGCGATGGACGGGTTGCTTTATTTTGCGGCCGATGATGGCGTCAATGGCCGTGAACTATGGCGCAGCGATGGCAGCGAAGCCGGTACCTTTATGGTTAAAAACGTTCACCCCACCGGCTCGGCCAATCCGGCCGGGCTGGCAGAGCTGAACGGCCTTCTCTATTTTGCTGCTGCCGACGGTGTGAATGGGGTTGAACTGTGGCAGAGCGATGGCACCATCACCAATACGATAATGGTGAAAAATATCCATCCGGCGGGTAACTCATCTCCAGCCTTGCTCACGGCCGTAGGCGACCTGCTCTTTTTCCGGGCCAACGATGGCGTGAACGGGGTGGAACTATGGCGCAGCGATGGCACGGAAGCGGGCACGCAGTTGGTGATAGACATTGCGCCCGGCAATTCCACGCCTGAGCGACTAGTGGCGCTGAATGGGTTACTCTACTTCACCGCCACCGAGCCTGGCAGTGGCCGGGAGTTATGGCGCAGCGATGGTACGGAAGCTGGCACCTGGCTGGCACGGGATATTTATCCTGGCGCAGTCTCATCGAATCCCTGGGAGTTAACGGCCGTCAATGACACCCTCTTCTTCACAGCCCTGGACGACTCCGGGCTGGGGCGAGAATTGTGGCGCAGTGATGGCAGCGAAACAGGCACGGTGATGGTGAAGGATGTTTTCCCTGGTGGCTATACTTCCACACTCACCGGCTTGAGGGCAGCTAACAATCTCCTGTATTTCACGGCTAACGAGGGGCAGGCGGGCATGGAATTGTGGCGCAGCGACGGCACAGAAACCGGCACGGTGCGGGTGACGGATATTGCCACGGCCCGCACCCAACCATCTTACCCGTCGCCGATTATTGCCACTGACGGCCGTCTCTATTTCCTGGCATATGACAGCCACGGCCGTGAATTGTGGACCAGTGACGGCACAGAAGCCGGCACCGATCTGGTAGCCGACGTCAATTCGGAAAGCAACCAAGTCCCCTATTATGATACCCCCACACCCATGCCATTCCCTGCGATGGGTCTGGAATCGGTAAACGGCCAGGTTTACTACGTGGCCGATGATGGCACACACGGTATCGAGCTGTGGGTGAGTGATGGCACAGAAGCAGGCACCCATTTGACAGCAGACATCAATCCCACTCCACAAGCCAGTAGTTATCCGGCCGAACTAACGGCCTTTAATGGGCGTTTAGCCTTCCGGGCTGATACACCGGCTACCGGGTATGAACTGTGGTTATCTGATGGCACTATTACAAATACAATCCTGGTAAAAGACATAAGGCCAGGAGCCGCCTCTTCTCTTCCTGGTGGGCTGAAGGTGGCTGGGGATACGCTTTTTTTTAGTGCGTATACAGTGGAATACGGCTCTGAATTGTGGCGTAGTGATGGCACGGAAGAAGGGACGACATTGGTCAAAGATATAAGGCCTGGTTCCATTGGCTCTGGTGCCATGGGCAATGGTTCTGCCGCTATTGGGGATGTGATCTATTTTGGGGCATCTGATGGCGTCTATGGATCTGAATTCTGGCGCAGTGATGGTACGGGCGAAGGGACGTATATGGTCAAAGACATCAGGCCTGGTTCTGTGGGATCTTTCCCGCAACATTTTGCAGCAGTAGACCAGACCGTTTATTTTGAGGCTTCTGATGGGACATCGGGATTGTGGGCCAGCGATGGTACAGAAGTGAACACTCGTAAGGTGATGAATGGGAGTAGCATCGCCCAAATGACGCCCACAAACGACCACCTGCCAGGAGAAGGGCGGCTCTTTTTCATCGCCGCCGATGGCACTCATGGCCGGGAACTATGGCAAAGCGACGGCACCATCACCGGCACGGCTATCATCAGCGACGTGAATCCGTTTGGCGATGCTTTTTCCATTGAAGCTAGGGATGAGCTCTATCCGGTGGTGGCTTATATGAATGGGGTGGTTTATTTTGCGGCCACCGATGGTGTACATGGCGAAGAGTTATGGCAAAGCGATGGTACGGCCGTCGGCACCTGGCTGGTGGCCGACATCAACCCTGGCCCGACCGGTTCCCGACCGCGCAACCTGAGGGTGTCAGGCAATGTGCTTTATTTTGCGGCTGATGATGGGCAGCATGGCTTTGAGCTGTGGCGGCTAGGCAATAATGCCCCGCAAGCGGTGGATGATATGGCGGAGACGTGGCGAGACACGGCCGTGACCATTGACGTCCTGGCCAACGACAGCGATCCCGATCTGGACCCACTGACCATCATTTCGGTGACGGCGCCGGTGAACGGTACGGCCGTTATTGACGCACAGCAGATCACTTACACACCAGACCCCGCTTTTGTGGGTGTAGACACCTTCACCTATACAATTGCCGATCCCCATGGGGCCACCAGCACAGCCACCGTCACTGTCAACGTCATTGAGGCAGTAGCGCCCACCGCCGGGTTTGCACACAATGGGCCGGTTGAGTTAGGCGAAACGGCCGTTTTCACCAACACCTCCACCGGCACCGAACCACTCAGCTATCTCTGGGACTTTGGCGATACCAATACCAGCACGGCCGTCCACCCGATGCATGTGTATATGGCTACCGGCTCGTACACCGTCACCCTGACGGTTACCAACGTGGCAGGCAGCAGCACGGCGACGGCCGTGTTTGTGGTCAACCCGGTGGGGCAGCCAGGTTACTGGATATACCTGCCGGTGATTTTGAAACCTTAAATTGTGTTGAATTGTGACCTGTAAATGAAAGAAGGCTGGCAGACGCCAGCCTTCTTTGTTTAGTTACGACGGTAAAAACGCCTGCTTACCGTTTGCCGTAGTCCAGGATGCGGGCGGCTACGGAGCGGGTGTCTTCTTTTTGGCCGATGCCGCGCGCTTCTTGCCACTTCTGGCGGGCTACTTCCAGGTCACGGCTGAGTTTCATCCAGTCATCTACCACCAGCAGCAGGCCGGGGCGCTGCGGGCTGAAGAGGAAGCGGGAAAAGTGGCGGCGGTTTTTCTTGAGTGCGGGGGGGACGCTGATAAATTCAATAAAGCCACAGGTGTATTCATACAGGGGATCTACCCGAAAATGGTCGCCCATTTTCAGGGTTTGTGGGTCGTAGTGTTGGGCCATGTGGGTGGAGGTGATGGAGGAGACACGGCCGTAGCTGATTTTCACGGCCGTGAGCGGCCCTTGCAGCAGCACATACTTCGGCGCCACAATCAACGCCGACCGCCGCACCAGGTAGGTATAATAGACCCACAACATGATTAGTGCCGGAATGATCAGCCACAGTACAAACCACAAATCCCCCATGACCTCTGTGATGAACCGGTCATACAATGCCAGCGCCAACAACAGCAGCCACAATAGCAGCAGCTTGCCGCGTACCCGGCGGCTGGCAAATTCGTACAACAATAGCCGGTGTTTTTTCATGGTTTGGGAAGGGGCGAGGCAGTTGGGGGGGACTTATTTCGCTAGTCAAGATTTTTCCCAACTGCCTCGCCCCTACAATTGAAAAATCCCCCGATACGGCACCACTTTATAGCTGAAATCGGTGACGTAGGGGGCTAACTGATCGTTCAAGGCGTCCCAGGTTTCGCCTCCCAGCAGGTCATCCAGCGTCGTGCGGTCACGGCAAACAAAACCGATGAGCCGGTTGGGGGCGTCGCCATAGGCGGTGTGCCAGGCTTCGCTGATCTGGAAACCCATGTTTTGCATCTCCGGGATGTACTGTTGCAGGACAAACTGGCGGTATTCGTTGGCGCTTTCTGCCCGCACATCGTAACTTATCAATAATTTCAAACCAGGATAATCTTCGTTCATAATGGCGCTGTGCCTCCGTTTTTATTCGTGACCCGTGACCCGCAATCCGACCGTTCACAGATTACGGGTCACGGGTCACGGCTTACGCTTCTTTTGCCAGGGGAACGGTAAACGTAAACGTGCTGCCCTTGCCCAACTCGCTCTCAAACCGGATTTGCCCACCTTGTGCCTCGACCATCTTACGCACTATAGATAGGCCCAACCCCCAGCCGGGCTGTTCGCGCACGGCATGGTCTTCAGCGCGGAAGAATTGGGTAAAGAGCTTTTTCTGGTTTTCCTCGGAAATGCCGATACCGGTATCTTGCACGGTGATAGCCGCAAAGCCCGGCTCGCGTACCACCCGCACAAAAATTTGACCACTGTCTGGTGTGTATTTGTTGGCATTGCTGAGCAGGTTTGTCAGTACCTGGGCAATACGCACCGGATCGGCGTAGACGTCTGGTACCTCATCCTCTATGTCAATATCCAATGTTTGCTGCCGGGCGTCTATGCGCTCGTGCAAACTGCCCGTCACGTCGGCCACCGTTTCCCGAATATCAAACGACTTGTTATTAAACGTCATCTTGCCGCTTTCGATGCGGTTAATGTCCGACAGGTCGGTGATGAGCGTACTCATGCGCTGTAAATTGCGGCGAATGACTTCCAGGAACTGCTTTTGCTGGTCATTCAGCGGCCCAGCTACGCCGCTGACGATGAGGTCAGCGTACCCTTTGATGGAGGTCATGGGCACACGTAGTTCATGGGCCACCAGACTGACAAACTCGCTTTTGGCCGTATTGGCGGCGTTGATTTGCTCGTATAGCTGGGCGTTGTTAATAGCTACGGCCGCGCGGTCGGCCAGCCGTTCCACAAAGGCAATGTCTTCGCGGTTGATTTCGCGGGCGTGTTGCGTTTCCAGGGTGATGAGGCCGGTGACATGGCCGGCCTGTTGGATAGGCACAGCCAGTTGCACGGTAGCTGGCGTGCCATCAATAGATTCGGCTTCACTGACATTGTGGGTGAGGATGGCGCGATTTTCCACCAATACCTGGCGCACGATAGGATGATTTACAGAAACATCGCGCATTTCGTCCACTTCATCCGCGCCCCGAAACACCATCAGGCGTAGGTAGGGTGGCGCGTCTTCCGGTTGTTCAAACAGGCCAATGGAGCCGCCGTCAGCGTTGATGAGGGCAATAGCCCAGTTGAGCGCCAGGCTGAGAACGCGATTGAGTTCCAATGATTTGTTGAGCTGCTGGTCAATACGTTGGAAGATGGAAAGTTCCTCCACGCGGCGGGAGAGCGCGGTATCGGTCTGGGTGAAGAGGCGGGCGTTTTCAATGGCCACAGCCGCCTGATTGGTAAAGGTCATCAATAAGTCCAGATCGGCTGCTTCAAAAACGCCGCTGAAGAGGCGATTGTCTACATACACCGCGCCCAGCGTGAAGCCGCGTGCCTGTAAGGGGGCGCACATAATGGAGCGAAGCTGGTAGCCGACGACGCTTTGCTGCCCGGCGAAGCGGGCGTCTTCCTGGGCGTTGCTGGTGAGGATGCCTTCACCGCTGGCGACGGCGCGTTCGATGACGGTGCGGCTGATGTTCATGGCGTCGCCTTCTATTGTTTTCTGATCTACATTGCGGGCGGCGCGGGTGACAAGTTGACCGCTGTTTTCGTCGTAAAGCATGAGAAAGCCACGTTCGGCGCCGGTGAGTTGAATGATGGCGTCCATAACCTGATTGAGTACTTCGTCCAGGTCGAGGCTCTTGCCCAGTTGGGAACTGACTTCATAGAGGGCCGATAAGCGGGCTTGCTGGCGTTCAAGGGTTGGTTGGTTCATGGTTTAGGAGGAGATTGGAGATTAGAGACGTGCCAACCTCCAGTCTCTAATCTCCAATCTCAATTCTCATGTAGTTTGATAGTAATCACACCATTGCTGTAACACACAGATGTTACATTTTGGATTGCGCGCCCGGCATATGGTACGGCCGTGCCGGATGAGATTAATGTGCATGGGATAGAACGTTACTGCATCCCCTCTATTTTGCAGGATATTGTGCGCTTTGTCAGCCGTGACTTTTTGGTCAATCAGTCCCAGGCGGCGAGTGAGGCGGTAAACGTGAGTGTCTACGGGGAAACACGGCCGTCCGAACGAAAAAAGCAGAATGATAGCCGCCGTTTTGGGGCCAATGCCGTTCATCTGCATCAGCCAGTGCTGGGCTTCGTCCAGCGGTAGTTCGTTGAGAAAATCCAGGTTAATGGCGCCCCGTTCCTGGTGAATGAAACGCAGCGCCGCCTGAATGCGCGGCCCTTTCTGGTTGGCTAACCCGGCAGAGTAGATGGTTTGAATCACCTCGGCTTCCGGGGCGGTCATCACGCTTTCCCAGTCCGGGTAGCGGCTTTTGAGGGCGTAAAATCCTTTGTCACGATTGGTATCGGAGGTGGCCTGGGAGAGGATGGTACAGACCAGTTCGTCTACCGGGGGATGGGACGGCTGCCATTCCGGTTCACCGTAGAGGCGGGCGAGGGATTGGTAGACGGCCGTGTACTTATCTTTATCCATGCGACCGATTTTAGCACAAACAAGGGTGAAGCATGATTGTCGTTTTCGCCGGGATGGGGAAAATGAGGGCATGGAGACGCTTTCGCACCGCCAATTTATTGCCACACTGCCCCCTGTGGTCACGCCTTATCTGCCAGCCCATTTGCAGGGGGTTCAGGTAAAACAGCCCTGGCAATGGCTGGTGCAGTTTCATTTTGGCGAGCCGCGTTTGCATTATGAGGTGTCCCGCGTGGCGCGGCGGCAGGGGTGGGAATTGGGCTTTCATTGCGAAGCCACCGACCCGCGCCTGAACCGGTATTTGCTGGATGGGTTCCGCCGCCATTTGTTTGAAATCAAGGACACGTTGGGTGAAAGCGTGGAGGCGGAGATGTGGGACAAGGGTTGGACAAAAATTTATGAGGTGTACCCGGATGCATCGTTGACCCGCAGTTACCAAACGGCCGTCGCCCAACGCTTAGCCACCATCATCATCTGCCTGCACCCCATTTTTGTGGATTTGCGTGGCGCGGTCGCGGCCGTTTACCGGTGAGCCGTAAACCGTGAACCGTAATCCGTAATCCGTGAACCGTAAACCGTGAACCGTGAACCGTTGTCGGTTCACGGTTTACGGTTTACCAGTTCTGCAAGTTCAACGGCCGTCAAAAATCCCTCCGCTGCCCCGACTGCCCCAATTTTGTAGGAGGCAAAAGTGAGGGCGGGTTGGATGGCGGTGTAGGGGTTGCCGGTTTGCAAGTAGCTGTGGATGAAGGCGGCAAAGAGGGCGTCGCCGGCGCCAATGGTGTTGACGATGGGGCGGGTGAATACAGCCGGGATGCGCTCCATAAAATTGTCTTTTTTGACTGCCAGCAGCGCCCCGTCCGCGCCTAAACCGATGACCAATACGGCCGTACCAAAACGCTCTTGCACCTTTCTGGCCCATACTTCCGGGGAGTCAGGCAGCCGTTCGTGACTCATAAAGAGGATGTCGGCGGCGGCCATATAGTCCCGATTGTATTCATCTTCCAGGTCGCTGATGGCGTGAACGTCGCTGGCAATGGCTTTGCCCGCCTGGCGGGCTAACCCCAGAAACGGCCGTGAAAAATTGATATTGCACAACACGGCCAGGTCACACCAGGGCAGATATTGTTGGAAGATGTTGGGTGGGTACGGCCGTGACTGCACATCTTTCAGGTCGGTATGAATCTGGCGACGGCCGTTGCCATCATACAAAATGACCGATTGGCACGTTTCTGGCATGGCGGCTAACACGCCCACATTGCCGATGCCATCGGCTTCCAGACTGTGCTGCACCAACGTTCCCACCTCATCCTGCCCAATGAGCGAAAGCAGGCGCACCTGGTCGCCCAGGGTGGTTAAAGCTTTAGCAATGTTGTATCCTACACCCGCAGTGGTGCTGCGCACGCCGAAGAAGGGATACCGTACCGGGAAATAATCCAGAGGAAACTGATCAACCCGCAGCGTTGTTTCCAGATTGATATGCCCACAAACCAATAGGTTGCTCATCAATATGACTGTAACCCAATTGGGCAAAGGAGCAAAATACAGCGTGATGATATTTGAAAATTCTGATTCACTGGCACTGTGGCTGGCTGCGTGGGGGGTGGATATGTCTTTGTGGGGCAAGGAAGGCAACAAAACGGCCGTAGACCTCTGGCAGGAATTGCAGCAGGGTGACTGCATTTTGCAAGGGCCGCCACCGCTGCGGGTGGTGCGGGTGGTGCAGGTCGTCATTCAGCAAGAAGGCAGGGTGTTGATCGAAGGGGCGCAGGAGATGGGCGACGGCCGTTTGCGTACCCGCCGCTTTTTCCCCTCGGAAAAAATGAAACCGGGTGAACCACCCGCCGCCGCCGCCTTACGCTGCTTGCGCGAAGAGTTAGGTGTGGCTCTGGAACAGGTGGTTATCCTGTCCGAAGGCGGAGCACAGACGGAGATGGGGGAATCCCCTTCGTATCCGGGATTACAGACGGAGTACCATTTTGTAGAAGTGGCGGCGCGTATTCGGGGATTGACAGACCAGGATTTCTGGCACGAAAACCTGGCACACACCCTGAATGACCCCGTGAAACGGCACCATTGGACGTGGGTGACGACGGATGGTAATCGGTAATCCGTTATCCGTTATCGGTAATCGGACTTCAGGTTTCGGCTCACGCCTCACGTATCACACATCACGAATCACGGCCTGCGCATCACGGCCGTCACCGATATCCCCGTTTGCCACAGTCCCACAATTGCCAGTAAGATAATCCAAAACATTTCGATGATGTGCAGCAGGATGGCGTAGGCGGTGAGAATATTGCGGTCATAACCAACGGCCGTGAGCGGAATGACCACCGACCCGTGAAACAGCCCCGGTTGGGTAGCGGCTGAGGGCGGCGACAGCGCCAATGCGCCTATGGCAATCGGCAGCCGCTCCGCCGCCGTAATTCGGTCGCCCAGAGCCAGCAGCACCAGGTAAAAAAAGCCCCCAAAAAAGAGCCAACTCAGCAGTGACCAGCCGATGGTCTGAACCGTGTGTGGCAGCGAAGAAACGTATTGCAGATTGTCCAGCAGGTCGCCCAGCCAATGTGCCGCTTTTTCAGGGGTAACGCGCGGTAGTTTGCTCAACACGGCCGTACCCCATTGCATCGTCCACTGTCGGTTACGCACCAGCCAGAAGATGAGGCTAAACGCGATGGCCAGAAAGAGGAGGCCGCTGCCTATAGCGCGGGGAGTGATGGTGAGGCCGGCGCCCAGGGTCACGGCCGTAGCCAATGCCAGCAGCCGCATCATCTGTTCAAATAGCCGCTCCACCACAAAACTGGAAGTCGCTTCCGTATAAGAAACCGAGCCATCCTGCCCCATCACCACAATGCGCGCTGGTTCCCCCACCCGCCCCGGCAACAGCATATTCCCGGCGTGGCCGATGTTGGCGGCGTGAAACGTGTGCCAGAAGCCCGGTCTGTTTTGCAGCAAAAAGCGCCAGCGCAGCGCAAAACAGGACAGCCCGGCCAGTAACAACAACGAAGCCACCAGCATATAAACCGGCTGAGCGTGACGCAGTTCCCGGTAAACGGCGGCGACATCTACAAACAAAATGAACAGGACGGCCGTGATCCCCAATATCATGATCAGCATGACCAATTGCCAGATGTGCCGGTTACTCCTGGTATCTTCCATATGCAATGCCCCTGTTGAAATGCTCTGCCAAAATGCCTATAATGCCTGCGTCAACTCGCACATTCATCCTCTCAGGTATCAGGTAGCTGCGTTGAACGGCCGTATTGTAAGGCAGTATCGGTTAGTGACAAAGCACCACACATTGCGCTCTGTCTGGTATCCCCTTTTTATGCCGTCATTACCCCTGGTGTGGCTGGCGCACTTCATGTGGAGGTCATATGAAACCCCTGATAACCCATCCCTTACATTTTTTGTTGGTAGTTTTTAGCACCGTTGCCGCTGGCATCGCTTTTTTCCTGTTTAACTGGCCGGAACAGGCTGCGTCGTCAGGCGCGGTCAACATCCCTTACAGCCAGACGATCCCCATCATAGACGGTCAATGCGATGGCGCGGAATATGGCGCGGCCAATCGCCTGTTTTACAATTATGGCGTGGGCGGGCCTCAGGGCCTCATTCGCATGCAGCATGATGGCGATAATCTGTATGTCTGTGTGGCCGGTATAAACGGCGCCTATGCTGACCGCTTCTTCCGCGTCTATATAGACAGCGACAACGGCAAGGAAGAGTACGCGGAACGGGACGATTACGCCTTCCAGGCCGATGTGCTGACCGGCGCCAACAGCAGCTACGCCGGCACCGGTGTGCCCGATGGCTACACCCCCGTACCCTTTGTGGGTTGGGCAGCCGACACAAGCATCGTCCAGGGGCAGCAAGAATCGGCGGAGTTCAGCATTCCCGTGGAAATGCTGACGCGGCATTGTGGGCAGCTTTTTGGCATCGCCGTTTACCATCACTGGCTTACAGGCGTTGGCGATGATTATGGTTGGCCTTCCAATATGTACTTTGACCAGCCGCACACCTGGTCGGAGGCGTACCTGGAAAGCCCTGGCTGCGCCACGCCCACACCAACACGCACGCCGCTGCCCACCTGGACGCCCATCCCCACCAATACACCCACGCCAGGGCCAACGCCTACAACAATACCCCCCATTTACGCCGTGCCCTACCTGCCCGTCCAACCCCTGCCCATTATTCCCCCGGTTATACCTTTTGATCTTTCCATACACGGCATTGAACTCACCCAGGGCATTCAATGTTTTGATACCAGCAAAGGGTTGGCCGGCTGCCCGGACAACTCCTTGCGTATGGTGACGCGCAAAAATAGCACCGCCCGCATTTACCTCAAGATCAGTGGCCTGAGCAGCATGAACAACGTGCCCGTGCGCCTCTACATCCGCGCCAACAACGTCTGGTACACCGCCAACGTCACCGGCAAAGCGACCACGGCCATAGACCAGTCTAAAACCGACAGCGCTAACGTCTTTTTCATCCCCAACTTCTCCAACGACGTGGTCATTGACTTCTACGCCGTCGTAGACCCGAATAGCACCATCCCCGAACTAAATGAATCAAACAACCGTTTCCCCGCCGTCGGTTATATTACCCGCACATTTGAACGCGGTCGCTCGCTGGATATTGTCGGCCAACGGCTGCGTTACCACCCCACTGGCTACAGCGGCACACAATATGCGGGCGGATGGGCCGTTAATGGCGGCGCGGCCGACTGGTTTGAACAAATGCTGCCCATCCGTAACAACGGCATCAAATACTCGGTCAAGAGCGGTTATCTGAGTTGGACAACCTCGCTCTCCACTGGTGATGGTCAACACGCGCTCATCCAAAACTTGAATGCCCGTTGGATGATGGAAAATGCCTTTGCCTGGCTATTTGGCAGCGGCGCGTTCACCGGCGCCGACCATGTGTATGGCTGGGCGCCCAACGATGGTTACAGCGGTGGCCATGCCGACATGCCCGTTTATCCCCATGCCGGCGGCCTGGGGGTGGTGGGCATTGGCACTGACCGTCCCGGCACCAGCACGGACAGTCCCGGCGGCGGCGCCCTCATCTTCGGCCACGAACTGGTGCATGATTACGACGTGAAACACACCAATGTGCCTGGCGATTGTGGTTCAAACGACGACACTTCGCCGTTCCCCTATGCCAGCGCCAGCATCCAGGAGTTTGGTTTTAACACCATCACCGGCAAAATATACAACCCGTCCAACACGCACGATCTGATGAGTTACTGCCCGGCTGGTGGTTCACGGGAGGGGTGGATTTCGCCCTATACCTGGAACTACATGTTTGGCGAATTGACGCTGCTGGCGCAGCGCAAAGCTGGGGAGATTGATACCAACGTCAAGGTCTGGCGCACCACCGAAAGTTTGGAATCTCTGGTGGTCAACGCCACGATCTACAATCCGGCCTCACCAGATTACAACCCCAACCAACCGGGCGAACTGGGTGAACTGTACCGCATTACCGGCGGCATCTCGTATCTACTGCCGGCCGGGGAATACCACGTGGAACTGCGTGACGCGGCTGGCAGCGCCCTGCACAGCCAGAGCTTCTATGTTGATTTTGAGAGCGAATATGATCCCCATGCGGCCAGCCATCCTGGCCCCACCAATCCGCAAGACGGCGATCCGCCCTTCCCGCCAGAGCCAGCGCCACGCGCCGATGTTTCCTTTGTCATGCCCTGGGTGGCGGGCACGACGCAGGTGGTGTTGCTGCACAATACGACGGTGCTAGATTCACAGGTGGTCAGCAACAATGCACCCACCGTTACTATCACCAGTCCGGCTGCGCAAACCACCTGGCCGGCTGGCAGCGAACAAACCATCACCTGGACGTTCAGCGACGCCGATGGCGACACGGCCACTTTCTCTGTCTTTTACAGCCATGATGGCGGCGTCAATTGGACTTTGCTGGCGACGGAACTGGTGGCAACCTCGTTTAATGTGTTGGTGGATAGTCTGGCGGGCACGAGCGACGGCCGTTTCCGCGTGGTAGCGACCGATGGCGTCAATATCGGCTATGACGAGACCGACCATGCCATCACCATTCCCAACAAAGCGCCGCTGGTTTACATCATGGAGCCGGTAAACAACCGGATTTCCATGCCCGGCGCGCTGGTGGTTTTCCAGGGCGGCGCTACCGACCTGGAAGATGGCGACCTGAACGAAGCGTCTCTGGAATGGTCAAGCGATGTGCAGGGTGAATTGGGGATGGGCACCACAGTGCCCATTACCACGCTGGTACCTGGCCCCCACGTCATTACCCTCACCGCCCGCGACAGCTACGGCGTCACCGGTACTGCCACCGTCAACATCTACATCGGTTACGGCATTTATCTGCCGGTGATAATGAAGCCGTAGAGGTTGAGAGATTGGGAGATTGGGAAGTTACCAATCTCCCAATCTCCTCTTTACGGATTCATCCGATTCAACGTGCGCGGGAACGGGCTGGTCTGGCGGATGTGTTCAATGCCGCAAATCCAGGCCACCGTGCGCTCCAATCCCAGGCCGAAACCGCTGTGCGGCACACTGCCGTATTTGCGCAAATCAACGTACCAGCGGTAATGTTCTAATGGTAATTCGTGCCGTTCAATGGCGGCTACCAGCAGTTCCGGGCTGCTCATGCGCTCACTGCCGCCGATGATTTCGCCATACCCTTCGGGGGCCAGCAAGTCTACGCTTTTACACACCTCCGGCCGGCCGGGCCAGGGTTCCATATAAAATGCCTTCACCTGTGTCGGATAGCCGTACACAAACACCGGTCGGTCAAACTGCTTGGTCAATTCCGTCTCGTGCGGCGAGCCAAAATCATCCCCCCACTCTATTTTTAGCAGTTCCTTTAATTCCGGGTCGTCGGTGGCGGCGCGGATGGCCTGGATACGCTCAATGGCTTCGTCGTAGCTGATGCGCGGGAAGGGCGCCCTGATGTTCGCCAGGGCGGTGGTGTCCCGTTCCAGTAGTTCCAGTTCCGGGGCGCGTTTGGCCAGGGTGGTTTGCACAATGTATTCCACAAAACGTTCTTCAAAGGCCATCAAATCATCCAGGTCGCAGAAGGCGATCTCCGGCTCTACCATCCAGAATTCGGCCAGATGGCGGCGGGTTTTGGACTTTTCGGCGCGGAAGGTGGGGCCAAAACAGTAGACCCGGCCAAACGCGCCAATGTTGGCCTCGTTATAAAGCTGCCCGGTTTGCGCCAGATACGCTTTTTCCTCGAAGTAGTCCACTTCAAACAGGGTGCTGGTGCCCTCGGCGGCGGAGGGGGTGATGATGGGGGTGTCTATGTTTAGGAAGCCTTCGTTATCCAGAAAGTCAATGATGGCCCGCTTGATGGTGGTGCGGATGCGCATGATGGCCCACTGCTGGCTGGAACGCAGCCACAAATGGCGATTGTCCATCAAAAATTCGACGCCATGTTCTTTGGGGGTGATGGGGTAGTCGTGGGTTTCCTGGAGGACGGTGACTTGCTCAATGCCGACTTCATACCCTTTGGGCACGCCGGGCGCACGCTCATTTTCGCGCACCAGGCCGGTGACAATGAGGGAGCTTTCTTGCCCAATTTGCTTGAGCATTTCAAAAAGCTCATCGCCGACTTCGGGGCGGAAAGCCACGCCCTGGGTCATGCCGCTGCCGTCGCGCAGGCGCAGGAAGATGAGCTTGCCTTTGTGGGTGCTGTTATACAGCCAACCTTGAATGGTGACTTGTTGCCCAACGTACTGGGCGATGTTTTCAATGCGAATGATCGCCATAAAGTTACTCCTTCACAAGTTTGGCGGATTTTACCACAGGGGATGGGGTTGGGGCACGGCCGTGTCTTCTTGCGATGGGTGAGCAGGTGAGAGGGTGACGGCCGTAGCAACCTGATAAGATCACCAGCCGTGAATGTTCACGCGACTCGGATCATGGTGATCTGCTAGCCGTTTTAATCGCCGCGACCCGGATCACGGTGATCTGACAGCCGTTTTTATCGCCGCGACCCAGATCACGGTGATCCGACAGCCGTTTTAATCGCCGCGACCCGGATCACAGTGATCTGACAGCCGTTTTTATCGCCGCGACCCGGATCACGGTGATCTGACAGCCGTTTTTATCGCTGCGACCCAGATCACGGTGATCCGACGGCCGTTTTTATCGCTGCGACCCGGATCACGGTGATCCGACGGCCGTGAATGTTCACATGACCTGGATCGGGATGGGATGAAAGGGAGAGGGGAGGAGGGGAGGGAGTACGGCCGTGCCACCCCACCAGCCCATCTGCTTATTCGCCGCCATCGCGTATAATTCCCACCCATGTCTGCTACTGAAAAAGAAACGGCCGTACCCAACGGCCGTACCCAGGTTTTACGCGCCGCCGGATTGGTGGGGGCGCTGGTGCTGCTGGCGCGGGTGGTAGGGCTGCTGCGCGAAGTGGTGGTTCGCGCCCTGCTGGGCATTGACACGCCCGAAGCCACCGCTTTTGAAATTGCCAACCGTTTCCCCGAAGCCATCTTCCTCATCCTGGCCGGCGGGGCCATTGGCGCGGCCTTTATCCCCACCTTCACCGCCTATTTTGAACGAGATGATGCGCCCGGCGGCTGGCGGCTCTTTTCGGCCATTATCAATCTGGTGCTGGTAGTGATGACGGCCGTGTGCGCCCTGATGGCCCTCTTTGCTCCCCAGGTTGTCCTCTTTTTTGCGCAGGAACAAATTCAGCAATACCCCGAAATTTTGCCGCTGACGGTGCTGTTGATGCGGATCATGCTGCTCTCGCCAATCATTTTTGGCGTCAGCGGCGTCATCATGGGGGCGCTCAATGCCCGGCAGCATTTTCTCCTACCCGCCTTAGCGCCCACCATTTACACGGTGGGCATCATCGTGGGTGGGCTGGTCTGGCCGTTTATTAGCGATACAACGCCGGCCATTGGCTTTGCCATTGGCACAGTGGTAGGGGCGTTGGGGCATTTGCTGGTGCAGTTGCCGGGGCTGCGGCAGAAGGGGGGAAGGTACACGGCCGTGATCACCTTGCACGATCCCGGCGTCATCCGGGTGCTTAAACTAATGGCCCCCCGCGTCCTCGGCCTCTCTTTCAGCGAGATCAACAAATTCCTCTTTGTTTTCCTGACTGACTTGATGACGCTAGGTAGTTACCCGGCGCTCATCACCGCTTCGCGCATCATTTTGCTGCCGCAGGGCATCATCGGCCAGGCGTTGGGTATTGCCGCGTTTCCCACCATGGCGGCATTGGCCGCGCGGCAGGCGTTGGCCGAACTGCGCCAGATTCTGGCCGATTCGCTGCGCATTGTGCTGTTTTTGGGGTTGCCCGCTTCCGTGCTGGTGATGCTGCTGCGCGAGCCGCTGGTAGTGCTGCTCTTTGAGCGCGGCGCGGTGACGCCCGAAGGCAGTAACCTGGTGATGTGGGCGCTGCTCTTTTTTGGCATCGGCCTGGTGGCATTGACGGCGCTGGAGGTGGTTGCCCGCGCCTTTTACGCCCTCAGCGATACGCTGACGCCGGTTTTGGCCGGTGGGCTGCAAATTGTGGTCATGTGGCTGCTCAGTTGGTGGCTGGCATTTACTGTCTTTCCGCAACAAGGGTGGGAACCGTTGGGTGGGCTGACGTTAGGATTTAGCCTGTCGAACATTCTGGAAGTATGCCTGCTGCTGTGGCTGCTGCGGCGGCGGTTGGGGGGGATTCACGGCCGTGTCCTGCTTGATGGTCTCTGGCGAATGACGGCAGCGGCGGTTTTCATGGCATTGGCGATATGGTGGATTTTGCAGCAGATGGGTGAAGTATCCCTCTGGTGGCAGGCTATTGTGGGTGGTCTGGTGGGGGGGATCGTTTATCTGCTGGCGTGTTGGGGGTTGCGTTTGAAGGAGATGCGGCAGTTTGTGGATTACGGCCGTAGGCGGATCGGTAATCGGTAAACAAAAAACCCGGCTTGCGCCGGGCCACTGATTACTGATTGCCGAATACTGATTGCCGTTTACTGGCTTAATTGCCGGCTGACAGCGCCGAACCGGTCATGGTAATATCGGCGCGAGTAAATAGTTCGCCGTTTACCCACACTTCCAGAGAGTATTTACCGGCGCGGAACCCTTCTTCCGGGTTCAGGTAGATATAGCCGGGGCCATCTTTCCCGTAGTTCCACAGTTCATTGCCACCCTCCACAACTTCGCCTTCGTGTCGCCACACCCAAGACCAGGCCATCCCATTTGCCATGCCATCATAATCAAACGTGGCGAACAATGTATAACGCCCTACAGAGAAGATGTTGGTGGGGTCTATGGCTTTGTAATCGTCATCAATTTTGGTGGAAAAAACAAGAGAGGTTAAAAAGGTGTTGTCGTTTAGTTCAACCGTGGGCTGCACCTGGTCATATTCCTGGGGCAAAGTCAGCACAGTCTGCAAAAGAGCGGCGTTAGATTCATCAAATGACTGTACGGCCGTAGAAATGGACTGCCGCGCCAGATCATCCCCTGTAACGGCCGTAATATTTGGCGCCGCCTCAATCAGCGCCTTGATTTCACTGCTGGCTGGTTTTGTGTTGGTTAATATGGCGACTAAAACAGTCTGGTCGTGTGGTTTTTGTAACGTGGCGGCGGCGGTAACGGCCGTCGCCAATACCAGACACAGGCTGGCAAAAGAGTAGGTTTGCAATCTCTTTTCAGCCTGGCGGCGCATAAAATAATAAGGTGAACTTTTCACCTCGCGCCATGACTTTACAACGATGGCCAATGCCAGAATCATGAGCACGAATAATGTACCCAAAATCCACGGCGTGATGGTACCTGCAATATTTGGAATCAAACTACCAAAATCCTCTTCCCATAAAAATCGTTGCCATTATAAGGGCTATGTAGCGAACGGGCAACCCTTTTGTTTACATAATAGCATGGTTTGCCCCTTTGTCACCGAACTGTCTCCATCGCCCTATGGTACTTTGGTACTATTAAACCCTGTTTTTTATGGGTGCTTTATGGTGTAGGGTGGACGCTAATCAGGCAAAAAATCCTGGACTTGCCCTGTTCAATTCTGGCTGGAGGTATAATGAGTAGATGGATAGCGAATGGATACGGCCGTTGCTTTGTCCCATTTGCGCGCAGCCATTGGCCGATTACAGGCAAACGTGGCGATGCCCAACCGGGCATTCCTTTGATGTGGCCCGCGAGGGGTATGTCAATTTGCGGCGCAGCCACAAGCGGCTGCCGGAGACGGTGGGGGATGCGCCGGAGATGCTGCGGGCGCGGCGGGAATTTCTATCGCGCGGTTTTTATGAACCGCTGTCAGATTTGATCAATGAACAGGTGGTAACGGCCATAACAAACCAACCCGTGCCGGTGGTGGTAGATGCCGGTTGTGGCGAAGGATATTACCTGGGACGGCTGGCGCAGCGCTTAGCCGGGCAAGGGGCCAAAGGGGTCTCGTTGTTTGGGCTGGATATTGCTAAAACGGCCGTGCGCATGGCAGCCAAACAGGTGGGCGGACACGGCCGTTTCCTGGTGACCGACCTCAATGGCAGGCTCCCATTCGCCGACCAATCGGTGCAGGTGTTGTTGAATCTATTTGCGCCACGTCACCCGGTCGAATTTGCCCGGTTGATCAGGCCAGATGGTTTACTGCTGACGGTAATTCCGGCCCCAGACCATTTACAATCGCTGCGTGACCGGTTTGGTTTGTTGGGAATACAGGCGGAAAAACAGGCCCACATGGCAACGCAGTTTGCCGGTTTGTTTGCCCTACAGCCGGTGCAAACGATAACATTTCCCCTCTATTTGGATAACCATGCCTTATCCTGCCTGGTCCAGATGATGCCCGGTGCGCGCCATCTAACGCCGCCGCAGCAAGAGGCCATTGCTTATGCGTCGGCTGTGGAGACAGTTGCCAGTTTTGTGGTTTTGCCGATGATTCGATCTGGGGGGATGGTGATGCGTGATGCGTGATGCGTGGTCCGAAATCTGCTTACCGCTTACCGATTACCGGGCAGCGCCTCGCCGGGCAGCGAAAAAAGGTCGGCGGGGGCGGTATTGGGGGCCAGCAGGCGGAGGGCGCGGGTTTTGACGGAGAAGTGCAGCGGCGTATAGCCTGCTTTGTCACCGTCGGTCTGGCAGGCAGCAGGGGGGGTGGCCTGGATGGTGATACGACGGCCGTTGATGCGGGTCACATTTGGGTGATGGTGATGCCGTTCTAACTTGGCTTCGTATAACAATTGCACAGTATCGGCCAATCCTTCACCCCGGAACAGCCACACTTCCACCTGCCCATCATCCAGGCGGGCGTCTGGACTGAGGACAATTTGCCCGCCAGCATATAAGCGGCAGTTGCTGATGAGCGCCAGCACAAAATTGTCTTCGTAACACACCCCATCAACTTCCACAATACCGTTCATGGTGGGTAAGTGGGCGGCGGCAGCCACGCTTTGGATGTAATATCCCAGGCGCCCTAGCCGTTTGGACCAGCGGGGCCGAGGTTCTACCCGGTCTACCAGATAGCCATCAACACCGGTGCCCGCCCACAACAGCCAGTTACGGCCGTGGCCCGCAGCATCCTCCAGCCAGCCTATATCCATATACTGCACCCTGCCCGCTAACAACGCCTGGGCTGCTTCCCGCAACTTGTATTTTTCTAATCGGTTAGGGAGGGGCATCAGTAGTTCGCGGGCAAAGGAGTTGGCCGTGCCCATGGGAAGGGGGGCCATAATCGTCTCTGTACCCGCCAGCCCGTTGGCGACTTCACCCAATGTGCCATCACCGCCGGCAGCCAGCACCACCTGGTGACCGACCATAGCCGCTTGTTGCGCTAAGACGGTCGCATGACCAGGAGCGTTGGTAGCCTGGGTTGTTACCTGCCAGCCACACGACTGCCACAGTTCAACCACTGAGGCTATCGGCGCGGCTAAGTTGGCGGGCCCAGCTAGAGGATTGTATATCAGGGTCGCTTGCAGCGGTTTTTTCACAGTTTAACCAGTAATGATACAGTTCGGCGGCCAGTTCAGTGGCTGGCGTACTACTGGTATCTATAATGAGGTGTTCACCGACAACGGGTTCTTGCGCCTCAACCATCCATTTATACACAGACCAGTCGGCATCTGACAAGTCAGTTTCGCGGCGATTACCACTATTGCGCTGTTGTAACCGTTCCCGAATCACATCCTGACCGGCCTGAACGTAACATACAGCCACTGGGGCGCCGGCCCGTTGTGCCACTTTTTTGAGATATTCACGGCGCGCCGCCAGATAATTGGAGGCGTCAAACACCACTCGCTGGCCTTGTTTGAGACGGGCTTCAATAATGGAGTAACAAACCTCGTAGACTAGCATCATTTCGGCAGCGGTATAGGTGGGTTTGTTGCGCATGAGGAGGCGAATGTTGTCGGTGCTGACAACCACGCAAGGGACTCTTTTTTGTAAATTTTCGACAACTGATGATTTGCCTGTACCTGGCAAACCGACCATCATCAGGAGGCTGCCCCCTTCCCGAACGTAAGGCGCTGATGGCAGGTAGTCGTCAATATCACTAACGATACTATGCAAGTACATGTATAACTTCCCGGTGGCGGGCATTAACAAAGATTCTGCATACATCTAATCGTTGTGAATCGCCATGTTTTAAAGTTCCCCAAGGGATGAGGTGTCGGTGCATTTTTACAGAAGTTTGGTTAAGAACAGGATTACTTTTTTGTTTTTTCCTTGAAGATGGCGATAAGAAGCATAGGAAAATGGTCATGATAGTGATGGCGGCTACGGCCGTGACCCTGTGTGCGCACTCACGAAGAGCCTGTTTTATACTCCTGATCGGGAAGCGTTTCACCATCCCGTAAGGTGGCATACAGCCGGTCCACATAATGGCCCCCTTCTACAAACAGATCATTTATCTCTGTCGCGTCCATAAAACGATCCCAGGTGGTGTGAATAAAGGTGATACGCCGCCATTGCAGGCTGATGATGGGACGCTCTACTAATTGCAAGGGGCCTAACTGCACTTTGTAATACCAGGCGTCGGCCTGGGGGTGATGGCTTTCCTCAGGGAATAAAGCGCGGCGTGTGACCAGTTCATGCCCCAGACGAGGTGCGTAGTAGCGAATAGACCATTTGTTGTCACCGAAGCGCCGCCCAAAATAAAAAGCGTAATACTCAGCAAATAATCCTTTGGGTGCATGGTTTTGAGGTATGCGGTACCAGCCTTGCTCTTGCAGAATGGCAAAATCAGATGGTTTGGGCATATATGTGACCAAAACGCGATCTTCAGGGTACATCTCTCACCGTTTGTAAAAACCACCATCAAGTGGCACGTAGCCGACACTGTTTTGATGAATTGATTTTAGATCAGAAGGGTGAAACCTGTCAAAATTGAAGGCTGTTAAAAATGTAGAGATGAGGTAGCGATTGCGCTATAATCGTAGCAAACACTTGGATGAAATGGGTGAGAGATGCCGGAGTTACCAGAAGTAGAAACAACGGTACGGGCATTACGGCCGTACCTCGTCAACCGCACCATTACCTATGTGCAAAATAACTGGCCGAAGCATGTAACCACACCAACGCTGCCGGAGATGCAGTGGCGGCTACACGGCCGTACCATCATCGCCATCAACCGTCGCGCTAAATATCTGGTGTTTTCGCTCAGCGATGGCGAAACGTTAATCATCCATCTGAAAATGTCGGGGCGGCTGCTGGTGGTGGGGCGGGATGAACCGGCCGATAAACATGTGCATACAGTTTTTGGGTTGGATAATGGGCAGGAACTGCGTTTTTGGGACCAGCGCAAATTTGGCCGGGTTTATCTGGTGCAGGAGCCGCAGCAGGTGTTGGCCGGTCTGGGGCCGGAGCCATTGGCGGCGGATTTTACGGTGGAACGATTAGCAGAGAGGTTGCACGGCCGTAGCCGGATACTCAAACCCCTCTTGCTCGACCAGACATTTGTAGCCGGCATTGGCAATATCTATGCTGACGAATCGTTGTTTTATGCCCGCCTGCACCCACAGCGCACGGCCGATTCACTGACGCCAGAAGATGTGGCCGCCCTATACGCAGCCATGCAAAAATCATTACAGTTAGGCATTGAACGGGAAGGCGCCAGCATTGATCTGTATGTGAAGCCGGATGGCAGCAAAGGAGATATGCAAAATGCAGTAGCTGTTTTTCGGCGTACCGGGCTGCCCTGTGTGCAGTGTGGCACGCCAATACGGCGCATTGTCTTGGGTGGGCGCAGTACACATTTTTGCCCACGTTGTCAGGTTTAATGCCCGGAGAGATCATGAACGGCTGCCGCCACACGAATTGACCAAATGCAGTGAGGGCGTAAATGAAAAACTTCAGATTTCACGGTTAGTATAGATTTATACATCTGAAATCAGCGTACTCTGTGGATTACTTTATGCGAGGAGATGCTATGAAGAAAGAAGTGGAAGTGATGCGCGTATTGCGAGTACCTCCGATGGGCAAACTGGTGGTGGAGTTTCGGGGCAATCGGTATGAGAACATTGCTCAGGTGAGTGAGGAAAAGGTAAAGCGGTTTTTGCTAACGGCCGTTGGTGAACTGATGGCTTTTAGCGGTGGTTATCAAACATTGGTAGATGAAGGGCTGGCGCCGCCCATTACGAGCGGCGATAGTAAAACCCAGAGCGATGAATCATTGTCTGAGCAACAAGCCCGGTTTTTAGCCAGCCTGGAAGCATCCCGTGATGCCTTGAAAGCCGAAAAGAAAAGAATTAGCACATTGTCCGGGATTAGCCATGTCAGCACAGTTCCTTCCTCTGCCCTTAACCCGGTGGAACAAATAGACCGCATTTTACAGCAGTATGTGGAAGCCGATCCGGAGTTATCAGGTCGTTCCATTCATCTGGTGCAGCACCCCGCCGGCGGGCTGCAAATTGATGTGGACGGCAAGCGGTATCAACGCCCCAGCGAAATTGATGATCAACGGATTCAGATTTTGATCAAAAAATCAATTAAGGAATGGGAAGCGGGATAGGGGCATTCGTAATCCGTAATCCGTAATCCGTAATCGCACATCGGATTACGGTTCACGGATTACGGTTCACGGAAAGGGCGTGTGCCCGTTATCGCTAAAAGCTGGGGGCAGCCATTGTTCAAAGCGGGCGATGAGCGCATCTCGCTCCTCGTCGGGTAGAAAGGCGGCCTGGGCTGCGTTCAGCACCATCTGGCGCAAGAGGGGGTAGCTCACCTGCAATGTCTGCAAGGCAATTTCATATTCGTCCGTCAGGGTGACGTTACTGACGGCGGGGTCATCTGTGTTGAGGGTGACTTTTACACCCAGGTCCAGCATATCGCTGAGGGGGTGGTGGGCCAGACTATGCACAACACCTGTTTGCAGATTGCTGGTCAGGCACACTTCCAGGGCAACCTGGCGTTCGCGTATCAGACGCAGGATGCGCGAGTTTTCAATGGCGCGAATGCCATGCCCAATGCGGTCAGCATAAAGCTCTTCTATGGCTTCGCGCACGCCATAGGCGCTGGCCCATTCGCCGGCATGGATGGTAATGCCCAGGCCCACTTCTTTGGCTTCTTTGAAAAGGGGGGTGAACGGGGTGGAGGGGAATTTCACTTCATTCCCGGCTAGATCCAGCCCCACAATGCCTTTGCCCAGACGGTCAAAGGCTACATCGGCCACTTCGCGTGCCTGGGAGATGGGGTCATGCCGCACCAGGGTGATAATGAGACCCACGTCAATATCGTAATCGTGGCTGGCTTGCTGCACGGCCGTCGTCACCCAATCGGTCACATCTCCCAGACTAAAGCCGCGCACACGGGACAGCGCCTGCGGACTAAAACGTAATTCCAGGTATTTAATGTTGTCGGCGGCGGCGTCGGCTACTGCTTCGTAAGCCAGCCGGTAAATGGTCTCCGGCGAGCGGTAGAAGTGGCGCAGCACTTCAAATTTGCGCAGGAACGCTTCGTGGTGGGCGGGGTCGTCGGTGACTTGCACATACGGCCGTAGCTGCTCCAGACTCTTTACCGGCAGTCCCAGGTTATACTCCAATGCAATTTCATACAGCGTTTGCAGGCGCAATGAACCTTCCAGATGGCGGTGTAAGTCAATTTTTGGCAAATCCCGAATCGTCGTTAATCCAACTTGAAAATTATTATCTGACACTGGTTTCCTATCCCAGATACGGCAGATAGGCTAGGGGGAGGGACAGCAGGCAATAAACCTGTTATCCCTCGGCTACATCTGCTTGCGCTTTTGGTAATGTAAAAAGGAACGAACTACCCTTGTTGAGTTCGCTTTCGACCCATATTTTGCCGTGATGGGCATCAATAATTCGCTTCACAATAGCCAGACCAATGCCGGTACCGCCAAAGCGCCGTCGCGACGATCCATCAATCTGGTAAAACCGTTCAAAGATGCGTTGGTGTTTGTCAGTGGACATGCCAATGCCTTGATCTGCCACCGAAATGCATACAACATCATCTTGTTCCATCAGGCTGACGGTAATGATACCGCCATCTGGGCTAAATTTAATGGCATTGCCGATCAAATTGTCAATTACCTGGTTAATACGCCCTTTGTCAATGTTTACCAACCCTTCCACCTGCGTGGGGGCCATACGCACGGTGAGACCTTTCTTTTCAGCGACCATGCTGTGCCCGGCAACGGCCGTGTGCAGTAGTTCGGCCATCGCCACCGTTTCCAATTGCAAATTGCCCGAATCAATGCGTTGCAGCGTGATGATGTCCTCAATAATGCGTGTGATGTCATCTGTCTTGTCAGACACAATCTGCAAATACTCTTGCTGTTCCGGCGTCAGCAGCCCCCGGTCGCCATCCATCAACAGGTCAACATACCCCTTCACAAACGTCAACGGCGTCCGCAATTCGTGGGATACATTCTGCACCAACTCATCCTTCAGCCGGTCGCTTTCCTTCAACTCCTCATACGCCACCGCCAGCTCTTGCGCCCGCCTTTCTAACTCCTCAAATAAACGGGCATTGGCAATGGCCACACTCACCTGCGCGGCAGCAATAGTCATCAACTGTTTGTCTGATTCTGAGAAGGCATTCGGCTGGTCACTATCCACCGTCAGCGTGCCCACCGGCTCATCCCGAATCACCAGCGGCACTGCCAATAAACTGCGCACCACCAGGTCAAAAAAGAGGAATTCCGGGTCTTTGTGGGCATCACGGGTATACACCAGTTTGCCTTCTTTGATCACCTTACCAGAGATGCTGCCTTCCAGCCGCATGTGCGCGTGCATAAATTCCGGCTCTACGCCATCAGCCGCTTTTACGATCAGTTCATTCCTGCCTTCCGTCAGCATCGTGATCGTGCTGGCGCGGGCATTGAGCAGGCCGCGCAGGCTTTGTACCGTCGTCTGCAAGACCGATTCCAGATGCAAATTGCCGGTGACGTGTTTGGCCATATCCACCAGCGCCGACATATCGCGCAGACGGCGCTGTGAATCGGCATACAGACCGGCGTTGCGCACAGCCACAGCCGCATGTTCGGCCAGCAAATTGAGCAGAAGCAGTTCCTCTTCGCTGAAGACGTGCGGCTCTTTGTAAGTGGTGGTAAAAGCGCCAATCACCTCGTCGCCAAATTTGAGAGGGAAGCCAGCAATGGCGCTGATGCCCCAGGATTTGGCCTGTGCCGTTTGGAAAAATGGGTGACTGGCAGCGTCGTTAATGACAATAGGATGTCCCTCGCGGACGACGGTGGCGGTTAACCCTTCACCGGAGGCGCGTGGTTTGGCTACAGCCGGTTTGCGGCTGCCATCGCGCCACAATGCCGACGAGAGCGAAAATTCCTGGGTGGCGGCGTCATAGAGGTAAATGTGCAGGTTGTTGGCTTCGATCAGCCGGAGGGCTGATTCACTGATGGCATCCAACACAGCGTTCAGGCGCAGGGGGGAGTTTAACTGCAAGACGATGCGGTGGAAGGTGGATAACTCGGCGATGCGCCGGTTGGCCTGACCAAACAGGTGGGCATGTTCAATGGCGACAGCTGCCTGACCGGCCAGATTTTGGGCCAGACGAAGTTCGGCCGGGCTGTAACTGCGGGGTTTGGTCATTTCGCCCAGAGCCAACAGGCCAAATATATTGCTGCGTCTGACCAACGGTACCAGCAGCAGTGAACGCAATTTTGCTTCGCGCAGTAAGGTGAGGTCTTCTTCAGTCCAGGCTTCATCTATGCGTAAGCTGCTTAATTCCTGGGTGTCTAAGACACGCTGCACAATACTGTAGGATTCCAGGTTGTTAATCTGGCTCAGCCCCAGATAGGGCGTGTTATCGGCCTGGTCATCATAGTGAAACTGGTTCCTATGAGCAGCAGGATGCAGACTTTGCTGGTCTTTATCCCACACGAAGATGGTGCAGCTATCCACCTGTAAGGCGCGCACCATCTCGGAAACAACGGTTTGTAATACAAAATCTTGATCCAGGTTGGCCGTCATGGTGGCGCTGGCCTGGTAGAGGGTGCCTAATTCGGAAAGCTGCTGTTGGGTTTGCTGGTAAAGGCTGGCGTTTTGGATGGCGACGGCCGCATGAGCGGCTAAGGTGGAGGCCAGCCATTCGGCACGGCCGTTAAAAGCATCTACCTCGTGGCTATCAAAAACCAGGATGCCTTGCAGTTGACCGCCGGAGAGCAGCGGGGTTGCCATCCAGGAGCGGATTTTGCTGCCTTCGGGGTAAGGCTGCCAGCGTTCGTCTTCGCGCACATCATCTATGCGGATAATTTCTTTGCGTGTATGGATTTCTTTGATGAGCAGGGCATCCCGCCAGATGGCTTCAATTTGGGACGGCGTCAGGCGAATGGGGCGATCATAAAAGTCGCGGCTGGCGGCATATTTGAGGGTGTTCTCTTGCCAGAGGAAGACGAAGGCGTTGTTGTAAGTGACCACATTGCCCAGCGCCAACAGCAGCCGCTCTACCACCACATCTTTTTCTAGCGAGGTGCTGATGATGGCAATGGCCTGGCGCAGGGCCACGGCCGTCTGGTAATCCTGTGTGCCTTTATCTACCAATTCCTGGGTGAGGGCATATTGGCGGATGTTTTGCACGATGGTGGCGATGTCGCTGGCAACGGCCGTGAGTACCTGCAAATCATCGGCTGTGTATCGGCCGGCGGCGGCGCTTTGCAGACAAAGCACGCCCAGGACCTCGTCTGCTTGTCGCAGTGGCAGACACAATACGGAGCGCGGCTGAAAATTCCCTGGTAGGGTGGGGGCCGGTTGGGTGGCGCTTTGCCAGTCGGCCGTGAGAAAGGGCATGTTGTTCTCAATCACCCAGGCAGTCAGGTGGGATTGGTCGAGCAGGGAAATGGGATGCAGGCTCAGTTTCTGCCCGTTTTCCACGGCCGTAGCAAATTCAATCGTATCGGTTTGTGGCTCCACCAGGGCAATAAAACTGGCGTCTGGCTGGTAAATGTGGATGAGCTGCTGGTGAATTTCGGTTAATGCCTGGGCCAGAGGCTGCAACGGCCGTGCCCCTTCTGTGACGCGATAAATGGTTTCAATTTGGGTGTTAGAGCGGAAACAAGGGGCGCTGGCCATCATCAGGGCGGCAATCGCTGCCAATTCTCTGGTGTTTTCGTCCAGCACATGGCCGGGCACAAACAGCCGGTAGCCAGATTGGCCGATGGGGAAGGTAGTATCGGTGGTAGGGGGGGCTGGCGCAACGGCCGTTTCTACCACATCTACCTGTTCCACGTCCAGATATTTCCGGGCAAATGAGGCGGCCACATCCAGCATCGCCGCCACTGTATGGACGCGCTGCAAATCGTAGCGCAACTCCTTGAGAGCAGTGAAGTGAGTGGTAAAGTCCGGCATAATCAAGTCCGTATTATGAAGGGGAGTGAGCATGGTTCAAATAGGAATTATTGTTTAGTTTTGAGACCAGGCAGGTTTCCCAAAACCTGTCAGGTCTTGTTTTGCTGGTGAATCATTCCATGTTTTACAGGTGTCGTCAATCTGGCCTGGTGAAAGTGCCGTAAAAAGATAGTGAGACCAGAAAGAAAAAAGCAGCACACAAGAAATGGTGCTGCTTTTGATCCTATGTCAGAAAGAATCGGGTGGCAAGGTTAACATGACCCGATTGTAACACATTATCGGCGCGCTTTGCCGCCTGCGCCTGATTTTGCCGGTTGTTTTTGCCCGGCGGCAGCGCCGCCATGTTGATCATGGCGCATGTGGCAGTTTTTGTATTTCTTGCCGCTGCCACAGGGGCAGGGATCATTGCGGCCCACTTTGGGCACATCGCGGCGTAGTTCCACCCCTTTGCCGCCTTCGCGCCTGACTACGGCAAACCCGGCGTCGCGGGCCTGTTCCTGGTAGCGTTGTTCCGCTTCTTGCTGCTGGATAAAGGCCTGGTGCTGGGCAATATCCCGGAAAAAGCGGTCGGCAATATCCTTTTCGATATTATGGCGCATGTCCTGGAACATTTCGGCGGAGCGAATCTTGTAGATGACTTTGGGATCGCGCTGGCCTAACGCTTCCAGGCCAATTTCGCGGCGCAGGTCATCGGCAGCGGTGAGGTAGTCGCGCCATTCGCGGTCAATGGCGCTCAGCAGCAAGGTGCGCTGGTAGTTGCGGTATTCATTTTCGCCAATATGGTTACGCCATTTGTCTTGCTGTTTATGCACATACTCACCCAGAGCAACTTCTAGCTGTTCGGCGTCCATGGCGGCAATGGTTTCTAGCAGCAGTTTGTGCAAGGCTTTGTCGGCGTTTTGTTTGAAGCGCTGCTGCCGGTTTGGGGCGTTGTTGGCGTTGAGACCTTCCACGTTGAACTGATTAAAGGCGGCAGTAAGGTCTTCTACGGCCGTGCTCCAAATCCGTTCCCTGTCCGCTGCTTCTAATTCTACTTGCTCGGTCACAAATTCATTGAAAAAGGTCTCCACCATCTCCAGATAAATGCGGCGCGTATTTTCCCGCGCCTGCTGCTGCCCCGTTTTGCGCAGCGCCAATGCGCCCAGGTTGGGTACAGGCGGGAACAGGGGCAAAAAGCGGTTCATGGCCTGGAAAAGTTGGTACAGGTTATGCCCACTTTCGGCATTGTCGTATACCAGTTCCATCAGGCGGGTGTTTAGTTTGGCGGGGCTAAGGGCAGCCAATTCGTTGCGATCCAGGTTCACAATACCAGGCAGCAAACCACGCAGGCGGGCGATAACGGCCGTCAGATGTACCTGATCCGTCGCGTCTGTACTAAAATCAGAAATCACGCGCTCAATTTCGCCCCGGCAATACTGCTCGTAATTGGTAACGTAATTCTCCACCAGTTCGGCGATGGATTTGGCAAAGGCGTCATTGATCTTGTCATCATAATCCACGCCATCAGACATCAAAATAGCGCGCCGTTCATTATAAATTGCCTGGCGCTGCCGGTTCATCACATCGTCATATTCCACGATGTTTTTGCGCATGTCGAAGTTGTAGCCTTCCACACGCTCCTGGGCGTTTTCAATCATCCGGTCAAGTACGCCAAACTCCAGCGGCATATCCTCGGGGATATTGGACATCACCCCCTTGCTCATCCAACTTTTCAGCCGTTCGCCACCAAAGCGGCGCATTAACTCGTCTTCGAGCGATAGGAAGAAGCGGGAAGAACCGGGGTCGCCCTGGCGGGCAGCACGGCCGCGCAACTGATTATCAATGCGCCGTGATTCGTGCCGTTCGGAGCCGATGACGTGCAGACCGCCCAACTGCCACACTTCCTCCCGTTCCTTTTTGGTCTGTTGTTGTGTTTCTTCAATCCGACTTACCAGGTCAGCAGGCATGCCTGGGATTTCGGCCACGATCTTTTGCGCTTCGGCGCGGTCGCCGGCCATGACGGCGCGGATGATGGCGGCGCGAGCGTTGTAATGTTTGTCAAAAACAATCTCAGCCAGGAATTGGGCCGTCAGCCCATTGTCGGCATGGACGCGCTGGTAGCGGGTATACATTTCCGTCTGACGGGTGGCCTCTTCTACCAGGGCCACATCTACGCCAATCTCTTCCAGGTATTCGCGTGCTTCGCCCAGGAAGCCACTGTTGACCCAACGCAACACCTTCATCAGGTTGTCGTAGTCAATCTCATATGCCTTGCGCAGTTGTTGGGAAAGGAATCCAATGACCTGAACACGCTCAATTTCGGCCAGGGCGTCATCCATCTCTTGTTTTACTTCCAGCAGCCAATCCACCAGATTTTCGGACAGCTTGCCGTGCTTGCGGGCCATTTCGCGGGCGGTTTCCTGGCCGTCTTCCAGCAATTTGAAGGCGAGTTGGTTGAGCAACGGCCGTGAGAACAAATCATTCTCCATCATCTCCGCCGCCAACCCTTCCGGGTTGCCGCCCAACAAAATATCGGTACCGCGTCCGGCCATGTTGGTGGAGATAGTGACGGCCCCTTTACGGCCGGCCTGGGCGACGATCAACGCCTCGGATTGGTGTATTTTGGCGTTCAAGACCGCGTGGGGAATGCGCTCCCGTTCCAACATCTTGTGAATGGTTTCCGAATGTTCCACCGAGGTTGTGCCCACCAGGATCGGCCGGCCCGCTTCCCGGTAGCGTTTGATTTCGCTGATGATGGCTTTGTCTTTGGCGGCCTCGTTGCCGTAAATCTGGTCGGGAAAATCGGTGCGCTTGAAGAAGACCGTCTTTTTCGTTTGCGGGTCTACATACGCAATGCGTTCACCGCTTTCCACCTTCTCTTTCTGTTCTAGCAATCCCATCGTGCCCATGTCTACAATGTATTGCACATTGGTTGGCAGCGGCGTCACCCCCAATTCATAAATCTTGTCAAACTCTTCGGCATCGGTCAGGGCTGTACCGGTCATACCGCCCAGTTTTTCATAGAGGCGGAAGTAGTTTTGCAGGGTAATGGTGGCTACGGTGACCGTTTCTCGTTTGATCTGTACCCCTTCTTTGGCTTCAATGGCTTCGTGCAACCCTTCGGAATAACGGCGGCCCGGCATCAGACGGCCGGTAAAGTCATCCACAATAATCACCTGCCCATCGTTCACGACATACTGCACATCGCGCTTAAACAAATACTGCGCTTTCAGGGCGTTATCCAGGTAATAGGTCAGGTGGTAGAAACGGGGATCATACAGGTTGTCGCCGGCTTCGTTATCCAGTTCGGGGATGCGTTTTTCGATTTCGGCAATACCGATTTCGGTCAGGCTGACGGTTCGGCTCTTTTCGTCCAGGTCGTAATGACCGTTTGGTTCGGCGTCCTCTTCGGCTGTGTTTCGCTTCAGCCCACGCACATATTCGGCAAAACGGGCGTAATCTTGCCCGGAGCGGTCGGCGGGGCCGGAGATGATGAGCGGTGTACGCGCTTCGTCAATCAGGACGTTGTCTACTTCGTCAATGATGGCGTAAACCAGGTCACGCTGCACCAGCTTTTCGCGGACGGTGACCATGTTGTCGCGCAGATAATCAAAGCCGAATTCGCTGCTGATGCCGTAGGTGATGTCAGCCAGATAGGCTTGTTTGCGGGTGCAGGGCCGCCAGTGTACCAGCCGCTCATCTTCCAGTTCCGCGCCGGGATTCACATAGTCTGGGTCGTACAGGGCGGAAAATTGCAGCGGGGCAATACAGCCGACGGTTAGACCTAATGAGTGAAAAATTTTACCCATCCAGCCACCGTCGCGGCGAGCCAGGTAATCGTTGACTGTTACCAGATGGACGCCGCGCCCGGTGAGGGCATTGAGGAAGAGGGGTAGTGTGCCGACCAGGGTCTTGCCTTCGCCGGTACGCATTTCCACTACTTCGCCGCGATGCAGCAGGGCGCCGCCCATGATCTGCACGTCGTAGTGGCGCAGGCCGGTGGTGCGCGCGGAGGCTTCGCGTACCAGGGCGAAGGCTTCGGGCATGAGTTCGTCTAGCGATTCGCCTTGTTCCAGATGCCGCCGCCGTAGTTCTTCCGTTTTTTCGCGCAGTTGGTCGTCGTTGAGCGCCTGCATTTGTGGTTCCAGGTTGTTCACGGCCGTGACCAACGGCTGTAAGTTCGCAATGATTTTTTTGTTGGGGTCGCCCACAACTTTAGAGACCAGTTTCTTAAACATAGTTATCTTCCTAAACAAGGGATGGGCAAAGGGTAGCCCAGTTGGGTAAGTTTTTTATTAGAAGCCCTTTTTTTGTAGGACAGACCCTGCGTCCACATGGGGGGCCGCAAGGGGGCACTCCTACTCGTTGAACAATTCACCGACACTACGCCCTTCATGGGAACGGATAATCACTTCGCCTAACAATTTGGCGACAGTGAGAACAGTCATATTGGGTAATCTTTTTTCCGCTGGAATGGGCAAAGTGTCGGTGGTGACAATCTCTTTTACCGGCATTTGACGAAATCGTTCAATAGCCGGGTCAGACAAAACAGGGTGGGTGAAGGTGATGTAGACATCCCGGGCGCCACAAGATTTCACCAGTTGCACTGCTTCCTGCATCGAACCGGCCGTATCCACCAGATCATCCACAATAATCACATCCTTATTCTCCACGCTGCCGATCAGGCTCAATGCCTCGCGCCCGGTTTCGTTCCCGGCGCGCCGTTTTTCCACAAAGGCCAGGGGCAAATCCAGGCTGGCGGCAAAGTTGCGCCCACGTTTGGCAAAGCCCAGGTCAGGCGTCACCACCACCGCGTTTAACTGTTTGGCGTGGAAGTAGTCAATCAGAATATGAAATGCGGTCAAGGAGTCGCCGGGAATTTTGTAGAAGCCCTGAATTTGCTCGGCGTGCAGATCAATGGTAATCCAGCGGTCGGCCCCGGCAATTTCGATCATATCAGCTAACAAACGGGCGGAAATGGGCACACGCGGCTGGTCTTTCTTATCGCTCTGCGCGTAGGCCATATAGGGGATCACGGCCGTGACCCGTCCCGCCGAATCCCGCTTCACGCAATCAATGGCAATCAGCATCTCCATGATGTTTTGGTGGATGGGGCGGCTGTGACTTTGGATGATAAACACATCCTGCCCACGCACACTGCCATGCAGCTTCACAAAGAGATTCTCATTCGGGAATTGAATAATGTCCCAACTACTCAGCGGGACGCCAAGATAACCGGCAATTTTCTGGGCCAATTCGGGATTACCAGAACCGGCGAAAAGTTTAATGCCACCATAGGCTACCATATCGCTCATAAATTCTCTGTGATTGATTAAGAGATTGGAGATTGGAGATTCTCCAGTCTCAATTAAGTGTCACCTCTGGAAATAACTGATTGTAAAGTTGCCGCACGGCCGTATATGGATCCATCTCTCTGGCAGCAACGGCCGTCACCAACGCATCTCTTTCATCTTCGGAAATAGTTGTGTCAAACTGGGCCAGAAACCGCATCTGCAAAAGCTGCCTTAGTTCGTGATGGCATCGTTCCTGTTCCCGTTTTTGCCATTCACCACTTGTCTGTAAATAAGCCAGATGTTGTTGAATCTGGCCTGTCAGTTCCGGGATGCCCCGGCCTTCACTGGCGGCGGTGGGCAGCACCGGAATCTGCCAGCCACCCGAGGCGCCGTTGGCGGCGGGAGCGGGGGTGTCCAGGACACGGCCGTGATGCCGCATCCCTCCCATCGGCCCCAAATGCAGCATCAACTCCAACGAACGTATCACCCGCTCACTGCCCGGGCGGTCGGCTTTGTTCACCACCAAAATATCGGCAATCTCCAAAATCCCTGCCTTAAAGGCCTGCACATCATCCCCCATGCCCGGCGCTTCCACCACTAATGTGGTGTGCGCGGCGCGGGCAATATCCACTTCCGCCTGCCCCGCGCCCACTGTTTCCACCAGAACCTTCTCATAACCAGCAGCGTCTAATACTTTGATGGCTGCCCAGGTAGCCTGGGCCAGCCCACCTAAACTGCCGCGCGAGGCCATACTGCGAATGAAAACGCCCCTGTCACCCGCCAAATCGCGCATCCGCACCCGGTCGCCCAGCAGTGCGCCGCCGGTAAAGGGGCTGCTGGGGTCCACAGCAAGAATGCCAACACGCTGATTCTGCCGGCGTAATTGTTTGGCTATTTCATTGACCAATGTACTTTTGCCACAGCCAGGGGGGCCGGTAATGCCGATGATATGTGCCTGTCCGGTGTGGGGATAGAGGGCGGTCACGGCCGTTTCGGCGGCCGATTCACTGTTTTCTACCAGGGTGAGCAGACGGGCGATGGCACGGGCACGGCCGTCTAACACACCCGCCATTAGCTCTTTCACGCGGCGTCATCTCCCGGCACGGCCGTTAAGGTGTCGTTAATAAATCGGATGATCTCCTCAGTGCTAGAACCGGGGCCAAAGATACCGGCTACCCCCATCTCTTGCAACGCAGGCACATCATTTGGCGGGATGATGCCGCCTAAAAAAACAGGAACATCTTCCATCTCATTTTGGGACAGCAGTTCCATCAGGCGTGCCACCAACGGCAGGTGCGCCCCGGAGAGAATGCTCAAGCCAATCGCGTCCACATCTTCTTGCAGAGCCGATTCCACTACCATTTCTGGCGTTTGCCGCAGACCGGTGTAAATCACTTCCATGCCCGCATCCCGCAGGGCGCGCGCCACCACTTTAGCGCCGCGATCATGCCCATCCAGCCCCGGCTTGGCAATGAGGATTCGCGGTTTTGTTTGCATAGCTGTCTCCTGATTGTTCGTGAGATGAGGACATTGGGAGATGAAGAGATTTAATCTCCCCATGTGCCCATCTCTCAATCCTCTCATTTTGGAAAGCCGATTATACCGACTGGCAAAACGATTTGCGAGCTAACAACGCCTTTCCTTTTACATAATCTCCACTTGCAGAAATACCCTCTTATAGTCTATACTATGTAAAGTCATTTTATGTCATCTTGCTCTCTGAAGGAGGTTCAAGATATGAGAACAAAATTAGCTTCCGGTAAATTATGGCTCATAGCCCTTGTGCTGCTGGCCGGCCTGTTCCTGGCCAGTCAGGTCATGGCTTATGACACCCAGGCCCAACTCACCGCACCGGCCATCGTCAATGCCAGTTCGGCCACCGTCCATGCCAATGCGGATGCCCAGGCAACCATTGTGGATGTGGTCTCCTTAAATCAGGTAGTGACGCTCATCGGGCGAAATGCCGACGCCAGTTGGGTTTTTGTGCGCACACCCAACAACATCTTGGGCTGGATGCGACCTCAGGTACTCACCTACACCATCAATTTGTTTGACCTGACGGCCGTCAGCACCACCCCTGTCCCCACCGTCACCCCAGGGCCTAATACGGCCACGCCCACACCCACCGCCATCAGTCTCACCAACATCACCGGTATCGTAAACACAGGCGCCTTGAACATTCGCTCTGGCCCCGGCGTGCAATATAACGTCATCGCTGCTGTTTATTTTGGCGATGTGGTCACATTGCTTGGCCGTAATGGTGACTCCACCTGGTTGTACATTCAAACGGCCTCGGCGGTGCGTGGCTGGGTGAATGCCCGCTACATTACCCCCAGCGCCGCCATCAGTTTGCTGCCGGTGGTAGATAGCTCGGTGTCCACACCCGTACCCGGTATCCCCACTTCTACGCCGGTTGGGCCGACGGCTACGCCGACTCCGGTCGGGCCAACGGCCGTACCCAATACCGCCACCATCAACACCGGCTCGCTCAATGTGCGCTCCGGCCCTGGCGTCGGGTATGTGCGCGTGACCACCGTAGACAGTGGACAACTGGTCTGGCTGATTGGTCGCAATCTGGACACCACCTGGGTTCAGGTTGCCAAAGCCGATAATGTGCAGGGGTGGGTGAACGGCCGTTACTTGGTTACCACCTCCAGCCTCACGAACCTGCCGGTCACGTCCCAAAGCGGCACCGGCACCGTGGTGGCGGGCAATCTGAATGTGCGCAGCACCCCCGGCGTCAGCGGCAGCGTGGTCACGGTAGCTTCCTATGGTTCGGCTGCCACCCTGTTAGGGCGTACCAGCGACAATGCCTGGCTCTACATCCGCGCCAGTGATGGCAATGAAGGATGGGTCAATGCCGGTTACATCAGCACCACCTTGAATGTGGGTCTGCTGCCGTCGTTGGCCGGGCCGGTTCCCGGTCAACCAATAGCGCCGGCTCCGCCCGTGGCTCAGCCCCCCGTCAATCCGGGTAATACGGCCAGTTTACGCGCCTGCCCCAACCTGACTTGCCAGATAACAGGTTCGGTTTATTCCGGGTTGGCCGTTACGGCTACGGGCCGCACCGCCGACAATACCTGGGTCTATGTGGTTCTCAGCAATGGGCAAGAAGGCTGGATTCAGGCACAGTTTGTCGCTTTGGGCGTCCCCATCACAACACTACCGATTAGACAATAAACGTAATTTGTAACCCGTAACCCGTAATCTGTGAACCGACGGATTACGGGTTACGGCTCACGCATTACGGCAGTTTTGGCAACGGCCGTAAAACTCCACCAGGTGCCCCCACACCTCAAACTGAAAACGTTCCGCCACCACCCGTTCAATCTCCGCCACCACACACTCATCAAACTCAATCACCGTATCACACCCGGCGCATACCAGGTGATGGTGATGCCCGCTGTCTATCAACACATAGTGAGCTGCACCCGTCCCCTGGTACACCGGGCGCACCAATCCCAACTGGCTCAACAAATCTAAAGTGCGGTAAACGGTCATGCGGCCAACCTGCGGCGCCGTTTCATGTACCGCTTCTGCCAGTGCGTCGGCGCTCTGATGGCCGCCAGTTGCCAGCAAGGTGGCAATGACCGCCTGCCGCGCCGGGGTCAACCGGTAGCCATGTTGGTGTAATCGTTCCGCAAAAAGGTTGAGGCGTTCGTTTGCCATGTTTAATCCCCTGTCCAGCTTACCCACGCTGCCAGACAATGCCCCGGTGGGGGGCAAAGAGAAAGGTGAGGATGAATACGGCCGTGGCCACCAGCACCACTGCCGGGCCAGAAGCAACATCCAGATAAAACGAGAGATACACGCCGGTGACGCCCGAAAAAACGCCGATCCCCACCGCCCATACCATCATGGAGTGGAGGCGGCGTGTGAGCAGCGAAGCGGCGGCGGCTGGCGTCACCAGCATGGCCAGCATCAAAGCCACCCCCACCACCTGCAACGAAATCACAATGGTTACAGCGATCAATACCAACAACAGGTATCGTAAAAACCGCTCCGGCAGCCGCAGCGTGATCGCCAGCATCGGATCAAACGAGATGACCATAAACTCTTTGAAAAACAGAACAATGGTCAACAATACAAAAGTGGCTAACAAAAACGTAATGCGCAAATCAGTTGCCGTTACACCGAGCAAATTGCCAAAGAGAAAATGGGTCAGGTCAACGGCATAATTGCCGGTAGCCGAAAGCAAGGCCACCCCCAGTGCAAATAGTCCGGCCAGAATAACGCCAATAGCGGTGTCTTCCTTCAATACGCGCCGTTCGGTGAGGGCGCCAATGCCGATGGCAGCCCCTATCCCCATGATCAGCGCCCCCAATGCCAGCGGCCAGCCAAGCAAATAGGCGACTACCACCCCAGGCAAAATGATGTGCGCCAGCGCGTCTCCCAAAAAGGCCATGCCACGCAAAACAATGTAGACGCCAATGACCGGGCACACAATGCCTACCATCACCGCTGCCAGCAGTGCGCGCACAATGAAGGAGTATTGTAACGGCTGCAAAAGCCAATCAATGATCATAAAGTTGCTCTTGTGGGGCCACAGGTTGTGGGGCCACTTTTTGTGGGGCTAATGTTTGCATGAGGGCAGACATGCGCCCGCCGAAGGCATGTAAGAGATTTTCAGGTGTGAAAACGGCCGTTGGCGTCCCAAAAGCCACTACCGCCTGATTGAGCAGCATGATCTGGTCAAAATGTTCGGCCGCCAACATCAGATCATGTGTTGCCATCAAAACGGTGACGCCGTCCGGTCGTAACGACTCCAGGATGGTGAAGATCATTTCCTGGCTGGGCATGTCCAGCCCTGTTAACGGCTCATCTAGCAGCAGTAGTTCCGCTTCCTGGGCCAGAGCGCGGGCAATAAAAATGCGCTGCTGCTGCCCGCCGGATAGTTCGCCTATTTGTTTGTGCGCCAATGGCAGGGCATTCACCCGCGCCAGACTTTCCTCCACTATTTGTTTGTCCTGGCGAGACGGCCGTCGCAGCAGGCCAATTTGCCCGGCGCGCCCCATCATCACCACATCGGCAGCCGTCACCGGGAATGACCAGTCAATCTGGCTGCGCTGTGGCACATAGGCGATGCAAATGTGTTTGCCTGGCCCTGTGCCAAATATCTGCACCTGCCCACTGGTCGGTTGGATGGTGCCGGCAATCAGATGCAGCAGGGTACTTTTGCCAGCGCCATTGGGGCCAACCACGGCCACGCGCTGCCCACTTGCCACTGTAAAGCTGATGTGTTGTAGGGCCAGGTCACGGCCGTTGCGGGCAGTACGGCCGTGTGCCCCCCCGGCATAGGCCACCGAAACATCCACAAATTGCAGGCAGGGACAGGCCGGTTGATGATTAATACCACGTCCAGTTCGCTGATTCATAATTGATATTTTATACCATAATAGATAGCAAACAAAAAGCCTGCCAACAGTGCTGGCAGGCTCGCTTTCAAACAAAGTTCAATCGAATTGCTTGACCCTGAGATTCGATGTCCGAAGCCGGAATTCCGATTACGGATTACCGTGTTTCCCGGTACAGCACATGGCGACGCAAAGTCGGGTCAAATTTGCGCAATTCAATGCGATTAGGTGTGTTGCGGCGGTTTTTCATGGTGTAATACACATGAGAGCTTTCGGTGCTGCGTAGTTTAATGACGCCGCGAACATCTTTTTTCTTAGCCATCGGTTCTTACTCCTCTTGCTAGATGGTTAAAGGACATCTTGCAGCTTTAACCCTTCTTTATTCAAATAAGTCATCAAACCGACCTTGTCCACGGTGCGCAATGCGCGCGCCGACATGCGAATGCTGACGGTGCGGTCCAACTCAGGTATATAAATCTTTTTTGTTTGCAGGTTAGGTAAAAAGCGCCGCCGGGTTTTCTTCTGCGAGAAGGAAACATTGTTGCCGGCCATGGGGCCTTTCCCACTTATTTTACACTTTCGGGCCATGATCAATCCTCTTGTTGCAATTTGAAATTAACAGCGCCTTGGGGAACACCTTCAGGCGCGAAGGACAAGTCTACCGGATTTTTACAAAATTTCAACTCTATCCGCGTTTTTTTGCCAATAACTTTTAATCTGCTGACCAGGGTCTCTTATTTTGAGGCAAGCGTCAAAAAGGATTCTATCTCACGAAAAGTGAGTTGACCACTTTTTGCAGGTGTTCATAGTCTGTGTTGACTATTTTCAGGAAACTCAAGTGTCTGCGATTTGGGCCTGGAAATATTCGGCTGCGGACTCTGGTGTGGGGTACCGTTCGTTTAGATGGGCGTAAATTTCTACATGTTTTTTACCGCCAAAGATGACGGCGGGAATCCAGCCGTGTTGGGGGGTGGGGGGGTGTACGGCCCCAATCAGCCCGCCATTTTGTGGCCGGGGGAATTGCCAGATCACCCAGGTATATAGCTCTTCATATGCCAGTCTGGTTGGCGTTTCATTACTGAAAGCAATACCGGCAACTGTTTGCTGTGCTTCGGTTTGAGCCATTTGCATTCCTGTTCTGGTTAAGGGGGTGTGCCGATTTGCCCTACTTTGCCAGCAAAGTTTCAATTACCATTTGGGTGTCTGTCAGGTTTTCGAAGAGATGGTCGGGCTGGTACTTAGCCAGGGTTGCTGCGGAATGCCAACCACTTGCCACAGCAACGGCCGTTACTTTTCCGGCCCGGGCACACATAATATCTGCAGGGGTGTCGCCAATGATGACCGTATTGTAACCACTGAATTCGTATCCGGTCAACTGATTTGCCCGTTCAATGCCAATGGCGGGTAGCAGATTGCGGTCCAAGGCGTCTGAGCCATAAACCCCCACTTTGAATTGCACCGGGTCTATACCAGCGGCAGTTAATTTGAGCGGTGCGGTGAGGTGGGCATTGCCGGTTAACAAGCCTAATACAACTTCCTGATGGTGTTGCAGTGAGGCCAATACTTCGGGAATGCCTGGGCAGGGATGCATATCGCGGTGTGGGAATATTTCGCGCCCCCTGGCGGCCATGTGTTCATACACCTGAGGCAGTTTGGCGGTGATCTCGTCGGCTGAGAAGCCCACGGCCGTCATCAAATCCATCACAATACGCGGGTCCGTCTTGCCGCTCATGTGGTAGTCGGCCAGCGGGCCGGCTGTGCCAAACACCTGCTCCAGAGCATAGGCCAATGTTTCCCGGCCTGCGCCCTGGCTGCGGATGAGGGTGCCGTCAATATCAAAGAGAAGGAGCTTCATCGGGCTTTGAATGATCCGTGATGCGTGATACGTGACAAGAGAGAACTCACGCATCACGGATCACGCATTACGATCTCAATATCTCTTGCATCGTCGGCCAGATTGGTTTGTTCGGCATGGCACGGGGGGGCACGGCCGTACCTACGTCTATGCCACGCTCGGTCAGGATTTGTTTGATGCCACCAATGCGCGCCCCGGCGGGCAGACAGGGCAGCAGCCGGTTGATCAGCCGGTGCTGGCGCTGCGCTTCGGCCATATCACCGCTGGCGAAGGCGTGGGTGAGGGCGACAAAGGGTTCGGGAACGGCCGTACACAAGCCACTGATCAGCCCATGCGCCCCCATTGCCAATGACCCCAAGGCGATGGCTTCATTACCCACCAGCACCATGGCCTGTTCCGGCGCGGCGACGAGATGGCGGCGGATGATTTGGGCGTCAGGCCGGCTGGTCTTGATGCCCGCCAGGGAGGGGATGCTTTCCCCCAGCCGGGCAAACAATTCTGGAGAAATGCCGTTGGTCGCCATTTGTGGAATATCATACAGGAGGAGGGGCATGTCCGGCACGGCCGTGGCCACCGCTTCAAAGTAGGCGGCCAATCCGTCATCATCCATGCCGTAAAAGTAGGGGGTGACGACGGCAATGGCATCTGCGCCCAGTTCAGCCGCATGGCGGGCCAGGGTTACGGCCGTGTCCAGCCGGTTTGTGCCAATGTGCAGGATGACGGGCACACGGCCGTCCGCCGCTGCCAGCGCCGCCTCATGCAGGCGCATCCGTTCCGTTTGCGTGAGTAGCACTCCTTCACCGGTGGTGCCGCCCACAAACAGCCCACGCACCCCGGCCTGAATGAGAAAGTCGGCCAGTTGGGGGACGACGGCCGTATTTACGGTATACCCATCGGCCAATAGCGGCGTAGCCATGGCCGGCGTTACCCCCCAAGCTAGTTTGTGTTTCATTGCCTCAATTTTCTCATTCACCTCATCACCTCATGGGGTTGTTTTAGCGACGGCTGAACAGGTATGGATTCCTCTTTACTTGCCCAGGCGTCTATCTCAACTTTATAAATGGGACTTGCCAGAGCAGCAACAAAAAGCAGGGTCATGCAAGGTTTATGGTTTTGTAATTTGGATGCTATTACGTCTCGCCGCTTTGCCATGTCTATATCACCGACTAAATAGAATGTGAGTTTCACAATATCTTGCATACTCATGTTTGCAGATTGAAGATTTCGGCAAAGATTCTCTAAGGCAACGTCTAACTGCTCAACGGGGTCACCTGGTACTGTGCCATCTTCCTTTCGGCCAACTTGGCCTGAAAGCACCAACAAACGTTCAGAACCAGTGATTTCTATTTGATGGGTATAAGCGGCAATGGGTTCATGTACATTTACGGGATTTCGATATTCTTTCATTTTGGCGAGTCTCCAACTATATGTACTTGTTTACGGCGTTGCGAGAACGTCCCACACTTCCCCGTTTACAGGTATTTTGCTTCTGCTTCGGTAACGGCCGTTTCCAAAATATGCAGTCCTTCTTCCACCAGGCCGCGTGATATGTTGAACGGCGGAATGAAGCGGATGGTGTTGGTGCCACAGGGCAGCAGCAGTAGCCCTTTTTGGAAGGCGCTGTGGATAACATGGTTGCGCAGTTCCACCGCCCGTTCCTTCGTCTCTCTATTTTTGACGAACTCGGCGCCAATCATCAATCCACGCCCGCGTACTTCGCCAATGCTGGGGTGGCGGTCTTCCATTTCTACCAGGGCATCTTGAATGAACTGGCCGGTTTGGGTGGCCTGGTGGAGCAGCCCTTCCTGTTCAATGGTGGTCAATGTGGCGATGGCCGCCGCAATAGCAATTGGATTGCCACCGAAGGTGCTGCCATGCGCGCCTGGTTTCCAATCCATCACTTCTTTGCGGGCGATGATGCCACCCAGAGGCAGGCCGCTGGCAATGCCTTTGGCAAAACAGATGATGTCTGGTTCCACGTCCTCGTGTTCTACTGCCCACCATTTGCCGGTACGGCCGATGCCACTTTGTACTTCATCTACAATGAGCAAAATGCCGTAGCGGTCACACAATTCTCGTAGGCGGGGCATGAAGTGGGGGGCAGGTACAATGTAGCCACCTTCACCCTGGATGGGTTCGATCATCACGGCAGCCACGTCGTGGGGGGCGATGGTGGTGCGGAAAAGCTGCTCTTCCAGAAAGTTGATGACGGCGTCGCCATACAGTTCGCCGGGCTGCTGCACGATAATGGGGCGGTAGGGATTGGGGTAGGGCACATGATACACTTTGACGCCAGACAGGTAGTTGGCGCGCTGCACCGATTTGCTGGCGGTGAAGGAGAGAGCGCCCAGGGTACGGCCGTGAAACCCGCCCAGAAAACCGACAAACCGGGTACGCCCTGTTTTATACATCGCCAGTTTGATGGCTGCTTCTACGGCCTCTGTGCCGGAGTTGCTAAAAAAGACGCGCGTCTCGTCGGACATGGGCGCCGTGGCTTGCAGCTTTTCGGCCAGTTCCACCGCGTTGGGGTAATAAAAGTCGCTCAGGCAAATGTGCCAGAATTTGTCAATTTGCTCCTTCACCGCTTCCACCACACGGGGATGGCGGTGCCCCACGTTGAGGACGCCAATACCGGCCATAAAGTCTATGTAACGACGGCCGTCTACGTCCCATACCTCAGACCCTTCCGCCCGTTCCACCACCAGCCCATACTCACGGGTGTAGGATGGCGACAAAGCGCCTAAGTCTCGTTCAATGATGGCACGGCCGTTTGGCCCCGCCTGCTGCATGTGCAATTCCATAATCAATAAACTCCTGTACTAAAAACATATGGGTGGTAGGGGCGAGGCAGTTGGGGCCAGTTTGGTCTGGCAAGACAAGGTTCTACCCAACTGCCTCGCCCCTACTCCGGTTCAATGGTAAAACGCAGGGGGTACCCCTCTAGCTGCGCGGCAAAGTGGGCTTTGCCAACGCGGGATTTGGCTTCACTCAGCGGCAGGGTACAGACGTAAGCTATGCCGGTGTAGTGAGCCACAAACATCACGTGCTCCGCCTGCAAGGGTAACAGTTCAAAGATGCGCTGCAAAATCATCACCACAAATTCCATAGGTGTCACGTCATCATTGTGGATGATGACGCGCCACATACTTTCTTCTTCTGTCTCCTCTGCCTGATCCAGATGTGTGTCTAACTCCCACTCCACATCCGGTTGGGCAGTCAGCGCCAGCGGCTCAGTTAGTGCTGCATTTAATACCTGTTGGTTCATACGTAACAACTGTATTATGCCACCGAATGGAATTCGGCTTCTGATATGAAAAGTCTGCTCAAGCAGACTGGTAGGAAAGAGAACCAGTGCGCTTCAGCGCGCTTCTTTATTATCAGCCTGGGAATTGATTTCCAGTAATCTTACCAATCAATTCTATCTCATCACCCGGTCTGGAACATCTCTCGCTTTTTCTGGCGTTAACGGGAAAGTTGTACTATCATCTCTTTGTCACATACGGCTTATGACATCTGTCATTAGGTAAGTTGTTATTGAACAACTATACTTCGACAAAGTTGGTGCGCATCACTATGAACGGGTATCGCCATGATAGTCGTTATTTGGGAGGAAGATTGGTATGAAGCACAAGCACTGGCTGGTTATATTGGTACTGTTGGTCACGGCCGTTGCCCTCACCCTCACCGCCTGCCAGCCAACCCAAGGCCCCGCTGGACCCCAAGGCCCTGCTGGCCCGCAAGGCCCTCCCGGCCCCGAAGGCCGCCCCGGTACACAAGGGTTGCCTGGCCCTGCCGGTGTAGACGGTCTCAGTTTTACACCACCAGCCTATGTTGGCAGTGAGGCGTGCGCTCGCTGCCACCAGGAAATTTACGATGTGTTCCGCAACAGCGGTCATGCCTACCCCTTGAACGCGATAATGGATGGGCAGCCGCCATCCTATCCCTTTACCACAGTTCCGGAACCGCCCGAAGGTTATACCTGGGATGACATTAGCTACGTCATTGGCGGCTATAACTGGAAAGCGCAATTTGTTGACCAGGATGGCTTTGTCATTACCGGTGATGCGGCGCAATATAACTTGCCCAATCAGGCATTGGGATTGGGAGGCGATTGGGTGACTGGTCACGATGGGCAGGAACTGCCCTACGATTGCGCCGGTTGCCACACTACTGGCTTTTCATCCATCGGTAATCAAGACAATCTGTCGGGACTTAGCGGCACCTGGGCACAAACCGGCGTGCAGTGTGAAGCCTGCCATGGGCCAGGCAATTTGCACGTCAATTCCCCCATTGTCTGGCAAATGCCCATTGACCGGGATGCGCAGGCGTGCAGCGCCTGTCACCTGCCCGGTGATACGGCTGCCGTCGTTGCTGAAAATGGCTTCATCCAACACCACGAGGGGTATGAAGATTTCTTCCAGGGCAAACATGCGGTGATGGACTGTGTGCAATGCCATGAACCACATACCGGCGTGGTACAGTTACGGCAGGCGGGGGTGAGTACCACCCAGGTCGCCTGCGAAAGCTGCCATCTGGATGTAGCCGCGAACCGTGAAAATGAAATTCACCGTCGCGCGGAATGTATAAGCTGCCATATGCCGCGTGTCATCCAAAGCGCGGTGGCCAATCCAGCGCAATTCACCGGCGATATGCGCACCCACCTGGTAACGATTAATCCCACGCTGGTAAAACAGTTTAATGAAGACGGAACGGTAGCCGGGTATGGACTGGCTTTGGAATCTACCTGCCGTAGTTGTCACAATAGTTCTTCTAGTGCCTTTGCCTCTGATAAGACCGATGAGGAGTTGGTGAATGCGGCTACAGGTTACCACAATCCGCCCACACCGGAACCGACGCCGGCGCCAGCGCCAGAAGCAGAAGAGGGTGGTGGATGAGTAGGCCCAGGATTACCAGCATGGTAGCCCTGGTGGGGCTATGTTTGTTCGTGGGGACTTTGTTCACGGCCGTGCCCATCCTCCTGGCTCGCGGCGAAAATACGGAGGCAGAAACGGCCGTGTCCCTTTCCGCCACTCTCTGGCAAACCGCGCCGCCGGATAACCATCCACCTTTTAGCAACGATGCCTGTTTGCTCTGCCACACGGATACAGATGAGACGATCACCTTTCCTTCCGGTGAGGAGTTGAGCGTGCAGGTGGATGCGGCGGCGCTGGCAGCCTCGGTGCATGGCAGCATGGCCGATTCGCCCCTGGCCTGCCAGGAGTGCCACCAGCCGCCCAACGACTATCTCTACCCTCACCCGCCGGTAACAGAGGAGAGTTTGAGAGATTGGGAGATTGCGAGTTCAACTGCTTGCGAACGCTGCCATGTGCAGCCCCATCTCACCAGCCACCCCGGCCCTGGCAGTGAAAGTCCGGTGGTGTGTACCGATTGTCACGGCGGCCATGAGGTGCAGCCAGCAGCAAGCTGGCACACCGGGGCCAATGTGGAAAACTGTACCTCCTGCCATGAGGCGCAGGGGGTAGAGGTGACGGCGGAGGGGGCAACGGCCGTGATCCAGGCCGGTTTGTTTGCTGCTGAACAGATAGACAATGCCTACTGTCTAAGCTGCCACAGCCAGCCCGATCAGACGATGACCTTCGCCAATGGTGACATGGTTTCCATTACCATTGACGAGGCAGGGCTGCATGATTCGGTGCATGGGGCCAGCAATGAATGGGATGAACTGCTCTGTACGGACTGTCACCAGGATTACACATTCCCACACGAGCCGGTAACAGATGTCAGCGCCCGTCAGTACAGTCTGAACCAGAATAACCTGTGCCAGCGTTGCCATGTAGACCAATTTGCCAAAGCCCTCACCAGTGTCCACAGCGCCGCCCTGATGGAAGGCAATCTGGACGCCGCCCTCTGTACCGACTGCCACAGCGCCCACGATATGCCGCCACCGGCTGAACCGCGTTCACGCATTAACGAAACCTGCCGCCAATGCCACAGCACCATCTTTGACGAATATGCCCATAGTGTGCATGGCGAGGCGCTGATTGATGAGGCTAACCCAGACGTGCCCTCTTGCGTGAACTGTCATGGTGTCCATGATATTCAAGACCCGACCACACCTGAATTCCGCATCAATTCACCTAACCTGTGCGCCGATTGCCACGCCGATAAAGAGCTAATGGCGCAGTATGATATTTCCACGGACGTTTTTGACACCTATGTGGCCGATTTTCATGGCACGACGGCGCTGCTTTTTGCCCACGAGGGTCAGGAAGGGGCGCAGCTAAACGCGGCTGTGTGTTATGACTGCCACGGCATTCACAACATCAAAGCGCCCGATGACCCTGAAGCAGGGATCAAGACCAATTTGTTAGCCACCTGCCAACAGTGCCATCCCAACGCCACCGAGAATTTCCCGGACAGTTGGACCAGCCATTACAAACCATCCTTGCAAAACAACACGCTGGTCTATCTGGTGGAACTGTTTTACAGCATTGTCATTCCTGTCACCGTTGCCTTCTTTGGTTTCCTGGTGGTGGTGGATGTATACGGCCGTGTGCGGCGAAGACGTAAATAAGAGATTGGAGATAAGAGATTGGAGATTCTCCAATCTCTTATCTCCAATCTCCAATCTTTGTTGGAAAAGTTATGACCGCAAAAAAACAGCAGCAACAATACGAACGCTTCCGCATTGGGGCGCGCATTGAGCATATTATCTTGCTGGTGAGTTTTACCATCCTGGCTGTAACCGGGCTGCCGCAGCGGTATGCTCAATATGAACTGGCGCAAAACATGATTGTGGCTATGGGTGGCATTGAAACGGTACGCCTGATTCACCGTTATGCCGCCTTTTTGCTGGTGTTGGGGTCAGTTTATCACCTGTTCACCAGCACCTACCGCCTGTATGTGCGGCGGGAACGGAACCGCATGACGCCCGATCTGAAGGATGCCCAAGACCTGGTGGGGTACGTGAAGTACAACGTCGGTCTGCAAGAAGAGCATCCCAAGATGCGTAAATTTAACTTTGGCGAGAAGCTGGAATTTTGGGCGGTGGTGTGGGGCACGGCCGTGATGGCCATCACCGGGTTCATGTTGTGGAATCCTATTGCTACTACCAATATTTTGCCGGGAACCATCATTCCGGCGGCCAAAGCGGCGCACAGCTACGAAGCGCTGCTGGCGGTGATCTCCATCGTCATCTGGCATTTTTACAATGTGATGATCAAACATTGGAACCCCAGTATGTGGACGGGCAAACTGCCCCGCCACCAGATGGAAGAGGAACATGCCTTAGAACTGGAACGGCTGGAAAGTGGCGAAACTCCCTGGCCGGAAGTGCCGGCCCCGATCCTGCGACGGCGGCGTATTATTTTCACCGTGACCAGCGTGATTGTGGGCAGCATTATTCTGGTCGTGTTGGTGTGGGCGTTTACCTTTGAGGAGACGGCGCTCATTACGGTAGTGCCGACCAGAGAGGTGTTTGTGCCATTGGCAACGGCCGTGCCGTGAACTTAACAAGCAGTGTCAGGCACAGGGCGGCAGATAGTTGCTAGAAGCAAACCGTTCTGCCCTGTGCCTGGCACTACTCAGCCAGCTTTACTCACTTTTGGCGTATCACGGGGGCACACACCCGCATTCGCCAGAAAAATTCCTAAAAAAGGAGGAATTTCTTATGACTCACCCGAAATTCAGACGTATCTGTCTTATCGTCGGGTCTTTGCTGATGTTCTCCATAGGCATCGTAGCCTGTTCCCAAGAGCCGGAAACGGTGGAGGTGACACGCATCGTCGAAGTGCCGGTAGAAGTGCAGGTGCCGGCGGAAACGGTGGAAGTGGAAGTGCCGGTGGAGGTGACGCGCGTCGTGGAGGTTATGGTGGAACCGGAAATGCCCGTATCGGCCATAGCCGTTGTGCCCTTTGAAGAACAATGGGCCAACTCTCCCCATGCCGATGCCTCAGCCGAAGCCTTTATCCACTGGGATACAGAAGACCCGGCGGAAGTCCCCACCGCCTGCGCCAAATGCCACAGCACCAGCGGCTTCATGGACTTTGTGGGCGCAGATGGCAGCGCCTTCGGCTCGGTAGAAGCGGCCGTGCCGGTAGGCGAAGTCGTGCAATGCCAGGCCTGTCACAACGACGCTACCATGGAACTCAGCACGGTTACGTTCCCCTCCGGGGCCGAAGTGACCGGCCTGGGGCCAGAAGCGCGTTGTATGACCTGCCACCAGGGGCGCGCTTCCACCGTCAGCGTCAACCAGAGCATTGAGAGCGCCGGACTTGACCCGGCAGCCGACCTGGACACAGTCAGCGCGGATCTAGGCTTTACCAATATCCATTACTACCCGGCAGCGGCCACACAATATGGCACCATTGCCATGGGTGGGTATGAATATGATGGCAAAGCCTATGATTCCAAGTTTGACCACGTGGAAGGCATGGATACCTGCGTTGACTGCCACAATCCACATACGCTGGAAGTGAAGTTCGACACCTGCACGGAATGTCATCAAGGGTTGGACAGCCCCGAAGACCTGGCCAGCATTCGCATGTTTGGTTCGTTGGTGGACTACAATGGCAATGGCGACATCGAAGAAGGCATCATGGCTGAAATTGCTGGATTACAAGATGCTCTATACCAGGCCATGCAAGCGTATGCCAGCGAAGTCGCTGGGTCCCCCCTTGTCTACAGCAGCGCCAGTTACCCCTACTTCTTCACGGATGCGGATGGTAATGGTGAGGTTAGCGAAGGCGACGGCCGTTACGCTACCTGGACGCCACGCCTGGCCAAAGCTGCCTATAACTACCAGATGTCCCAAAAAGACCCTGGCGAGTTTGCCCACGGCGGCAAGTACACCATCCAACTGTTGTATGACTCCATGGAAGACCTGAACCAGGCTCTTGCTACCCCCGTTGACATGAGCGCTATGCGCCGCATTGACCATGGTCACTTTGCCGGTTCCGAAGAAGCGTTCCGTCATTGGGATGCCGAAGGCGAGGTGCCGGGTTCGTGCAGCAAGTGTCATTCGGCTGCCGGGTTGCCATTGTTCATCGAACAAGGCGTCAGCATCAACCAGCATCCGTCTAACGGGCTGAACTGCGCTACCTGCCACAATGACTTGAGCACCTTCACCCGTTACACCGTAGAAAACGTGACGTTCCCCAGCGGGGCCACGTTGACGATGGTGGAGGCTGATGACGATGCCGCCGGTTTGGAGAGCAACCTTTGTATCAACTGCCATCAGGGGCGATCGTCTACCACCAGTGTGGATCGCGCGCTCAGCGGCCTGCCGGATGATGAAATCTCGGATCGCATTCGCTTCCAGAACATTCATTATTTTGCAGCCGGGGCTACCTTGTTTGGTAATGATGCCCAGGGCGCTTACCAGTTTGCCGATAAGGAATATGTAGGTCGGAATGAGCATGTGAGCCGGTTTGATTCTTGCGTGGAGTGCCACGACACTCATGCGTTGGAAGTGGTAGTGACTGAGTGTGCCGACTGCCATGAAAACGTGAGTACGCAAGCTGACCTGGTGAACATCCGCGACGAAGACAATACCACGGATTGGGATGGGGATGGTGATGCGGCTGAAGGAATGGCCGGCGAAATTGCCACGATGGCCGAGTTGCTGTATGCGGCTATGCAGGCGTATACGGCCAACACGCCAGGCGCACTGCCCATTCTCTATGATGCCCATGCCTACCCATACTTCTTTGGTGATACTGATGGTGATGGCACTGTCAGTGAGGGCGACGCCGGTTTTAACACCTGGACGCCGAATTTGCTGCGGGCAGCATACAACTACCAGTACGTACAGAAAGACCCCGGCGCGTTTGCGCATAACGGGCAGTATGTATTGCAGTTCTTGTATGACTCCATTGAAGCAGTGGGCGGCGATACGAGTGGCCTGACACGGCCGTAACCCCCCAACAACTGAATACTCAAAATAAAAAAGATGACAGTCACCCGCGGGTGACTGTCATCTTTTCGTTTATTTCTCTGGCGCGCCAGCGGCTACCCACGCAGTCAACGCTTCTAGTTCATCACCCAATACCTGCCCAAAGTGGTCACGCGGGCCAGATTGTTTCTGGATGATCAGGCTGGCTGCCGGGTCGCCGGGTGCCAGCGCCGGGCCGTTTTTCCCCCCTTGCAGCATGGCTGCGTAGCTGCTCAGGTCAAGGTCGGCTTCGGCGTTGAGGCCGCTGTGGCAGTAGGTGCAACGGCCGTTTAACATGGCGCGGAATGTACCTTCATAGGTGCGTGTGGCCCCCTCTAACAAATACGGGCTGGTGTGCAGCAAAATATACGCCTGCCGATCTAAAACCGGCTGCAATTCTGCCGCGCTAAAACCGGCAAACCCCCATTCATTGGCATGGCAGGCGCTGTTGCCACAAAACGAACCATCTACCGGCGGCTTTTCAGTCAACGTTGTGTAATCTACCGCCGGGTCGCCCGGTGCATGGCAGGCCGCGCAGGAACTATCAATCGCTTTGCCGTGCAGCGTAATCCAACCGGTATGGGTATGGGACGGCGGCTCCGGCCCTCGTGGTATTTCGATGGTCGTCACCAGGGCATTATTGTCCACCTGTGCTGGAATGGAGTGGCACAGATTACATTCCAGGCGAATGGCCTCTTCGCTGCCCGTGAGATGTTTACCATCGTGGCAGCGGAAACAGCCGGGGTCATCTTTATGCCCCAAATTATTGGGATGTGTATCCCAATCAATTTTTTGCTCGCGGAAAACAGATTGGCTGTAAATCTCTTGCAGCGTGGATACTGCCGCCTGAATCTCATCCGCCCGCTCGGCATAAACGTCCGGGTATGTGGTCACATAAAAATCTTCCAGCCTGGCAATGCCCGCATAGGCAGCCTCGTCGCTCTCATAGTCGGCGCTCAAGACATGAAAGGCTTGCTGGCGTATATACGGCAAATCGCGGGCGATTAAGTTTTTGCGCATGGTCTCGTTGACAGCGTCGCCAGGATTGGCAATTTTGTGGGTAATGCGATTGTGGCAGTTCAGGCAGTCCATACGCGCCAGTGTTGTCCCGGCAACATCATCAGGTGTGAAGCCGGAACTGATGTCGTAGTATTCGCGGATGTTGCCGTCTTGATCCACTACCCGCACGTAGGGGATGTTTTGTTCCAATTCATCCGTTGCCAGGTAGTACACTTCATTTTCAATATGCCAGTGAATGCCTTGCCCCAACCCTTCACGGCTGGCGCCGCCACCGGTTTTCAGGATGAGGTAGGTGTTTTCTGGCGTATTGTTTTCATCTTCGGCATATTGGTGGATTTCACGCAGGCTGTCATCGGAGAATTTTTCGGGGAAGTGGCATTTTTCGCAGGTGTCGCGGGCGGGGCGCATGGCCCGGCTGTGGATAGGGAACTCGTAATCCTGGGTGATGGTGAGTACCACATGACGCAGGTCGCCGGCTTTGCGGGTGAATTGGGTGGTGACAACATCACGGCCGATGTGACATTCCACACACTGTACGCGGGCATGGGGGGAGCGCTGGTAGGCGCTGTATTCAGGCGGCATGGTGTGGCAGGTGGTGCCGCAAAATTGGGAGGAGTTGGTGTAGGTCCAGGCTTCGACGCTGCCGTAGGCGAAGACGATGGTGATCATGCCCAGTACAACAAAGGGCAGCAGTCGTATCCAAATAGAACTGCCGGGCGGCGGCAGGAAAAAGTGTTTGATGGCGGAAAATAATCTGCGCATGATTCTCTCCCGGAGAGACCCTAAGGGTTTCTAAAACCCTTAGGGTCTTCACAACTAAGGCTGGGGTGTGGGGGTGGCTTCGGGCACGGCCGTAGCCTCAGGCGTAGGGGTGGGCGTGGCTGTGGGCGGTATCCAGGTGTGGTAGCCCCTGGCAGCCGCTTCCATGACAGCCGGCTCCTTCACATCGGCAAAGTCGCCATTATGACATTGGCCGCAAACATAGGTCAGCGTCAGGTAGGGCATCACCTGGGCGCCATCCTCGCTAAACTGCGGCGCGGCCGGGTCGGGGTTGATGGCAAACTGGTGGGCGCGAATATCGGCCGTAAAAGTGTCCAGGTCGCCCACGGCCGATTTAGCCATGAGGGGCATGTGGCATTGAATGCAGGTGACACGGCCGTGCCTGCTCACATTTTGCACCACCGCCTGCTCCCAATGACACGCCTGGCACACCTGGCCGATGCCTTTGTTGGGGTTAAGCTGCTCATCAGCAAAACGAGCGCTGGCGTGCGGGTCATGGCAGGTCACGCAGTCCAGGGCAAAATGCTTCGAGTTGTATAAATCGCTGAACTGCTGGTTGTGTTCAGCGAACCCGTTGCTGGCGTCCATGATGGCCTTGTCGTCACGCACATGGCAATGGCCGCACAACTGGGCGCTGCGATCTATCACCATGCGCACCCCCTGTGGGTCTTCGGCGTGGCGGCTGCCGGGGCCATGACATTTTTCGCACTGCACACCTTCATAGACCCACGTACCGACAACCCCTTCCCGATTATCCTGGCGGCCCTGGGCCGCGTAGCCGGTGGTATGGCAGCGGGCGCAGTCAAAGGCCACCTGCTCACCCGGATGAAAAGCCGCCCAACTTGCCGCCAGTTCCAGGTTTTCGTTGGCGAAGTTGTATTGGGCGGTATCGCCAGTGATCACATAGCCGCTGGTGTCTACAAAGCGCGCCATCCAGCCAAAACCGCCAATGACGTAGCTGATGTCGCCCCAGGTGTAGCCGGTGGGTGGTTCTGGTAAGCCGTTGGTTACTTGGTCATAGGGGAAAGCCGGAGGTTGGTCGCTGATGGCAGAGAGGGCGTTGGCGTGGCCGGTTAAGACGAAGCGGGCGTAAATTTCTTCGTGGCAAGAGCCACATTGGGCTGCGCCAATGAATGTCTGGCTGGCGGTGGCGTCTTCTCCGGCGGGGCCAACCGGCCCCAGTGGCCCCGCCACACCTGCCGGGCCAACCGGCCCCGCTTCACCCTGGGGGCCAGTGCAGCTAGCCGCCATGAGGCTGAGCAGCAGCAAAACAGGAAGCAAGACGTGTCTATGGAACATAGCATAACCTCCTTGAATATCCAGGTTAGGTGGGGGAATATCGGTTGTTTGAGATTGATGGAATGCTACGGGATTATGGTACGGCCGTGCCCTCTCCTTGCCTAGTGACCATTTTCCACTGATTTCAGGTTGATTGTCACTTGCCGCGTACTCAAAGATGAGTATAGTGCGTGTTTGGCGCACTTTTGGTGTGAGATAGTTGTTCCTTTTTCAAATTTAAGGAAAATAAAATCAAATTCACTTTTTGGAGGTAAAAATGAGTAACTTGTTTGTCTTTGCTTTTGATAACGAAACCGACGCTTTCCGTATGCGGGATGCGTTAGCCGGGATGCAGAAGCAGCATATTATTGAGTTGGAAGACGCGGCCGTGGTCGTGCGCCGTCAGGATGGCAAGGCCAAAGTCACCCAGGCCACCAGCCTGGTGGGCGCGGGCGCGCTGGGCGGCGCTTTCTGGGGTATGTTGATTGGTTTGCTGTTCTTCGCTCCCTGGTTAGGCATGATCGCCGGCGCCATTGGTGGCGCGATTGGCGGTTCCCTCACCGATGTGGGTGTGGATGATAAATTCATCAAAGAAGTAGGCAACACCATTCAGCCCGGTCAATCTGCTTTGTTCCTGTTGGTGCGCAGCGCTACTGCGGACAAAGTGCTGGAAGGATTGCAGGGTTTCAACCCCACCATCCTCCAGACTTCCCTCTCAGCTGAGGATGAAGCTAAACTGCGCGACCACTTTGCAGCGCCTGAAGAACCTGCCGCCTGATCCTTACATACCGTTTAATCGCAGGACCCTGAAAGCCTGCGGAAACATCTCTGTTTCCGCAGGCTTTTTCTCTATCACGGCCGTATCTCCCCATCCCGCCACGCGCCAATTGCTCTTTAATCTAACCAGGTGTATCACCTTTTTACATCAGAGGAATCATAGTAATGTCCAAATGGTTGCAAACAAACTGGCGCTGGTTGGTCTGGACGGCCGTCAGTGTGCTCTTATACGTCCTGGTATTTTGGCAGTTAACGGCACAGTCAGGGCCGCCAGGGGCGCTGCTGATCATTCCCGTGTTTTTGATTGCCTGGCGCTGGGGATGGGTGGCGGGGCTTCTCTCCTCTACTATGCTAGGAGCGGTCAATTATTTGCTGGGCATCCTGGCGGGGTTAGAGCCTACGGCCGTGAACGGGCAGTTGTTGGGAACCGCGGCGCTCATTGTTATTGGTGGGGTGGCAGGCTGGATCAGTGACATCACCCATGAGTTAAAAAGGCTGCGTGACCAGTTGCGCGCCCAGCTAGAACAGCAGCAGGCCGCCCTGATTCTGAGCGAACAGCTTTTTGCGACCTTTATGGAGCAGACGCCGGCGCTGGCGTTTATTAAGGATGCGCACGGCCGTTTGCAATATGCCAACAGCGCCATGCAGCAAACCATGATCAGCAGCGAGTGGCAGGGAAAAACGACCGCCGAATATCTGCACCCGATACTGGCGGCTCAGGCCGTCGCCGATGACCAGCAGGCGATGCAGCAGGGCGTCATCGTAGTAGAACGCCAGCTTCCTGACCAGAACGGCGAGATGCACACCTATCGCACACACAAATTTGTCATTCGTCAGGGTGATGGGCCTCCCCTGCTGGGCGCCCTGGCTATAGACATCACGGAACGCAAACAGATGGAAGATGCGTTGCGCGCCTCTGAAGAGCAGTTCCGCAAAGCATTTCATACCATTCCCATTGCCATGGGCATCCAGCGGGCTGACAGCGGGCACTTTCAAGATGTCAATGAAGCGTTCATCCAATTGAGCGGTTACGGCCGTGAAGAAATGATCGGGCATACTTCCCGTGAATTAAATATGTGGGCGGATGAAAATGAACAACAACCCGTCGTGGCTGCCCTGCGCCGGGGGGAGATTATTCGAGATTATGAATATCGCTTTCGCCGCAAGACAGGCGAGGAAGGCGCGGGGATTCTAACGGCCGAAAGGCTGGAAATCAATGGCGCTGATTGTTACCTGTTATCTGTTCAGGACATTACCCGCCGCAAACAAGCCGAACTGCTGTTGGAGACGTACAACCGCGAACTGGAACGCAGCAACACTGCTCTGCAAGAGTTTGCCTATGTGGCCTCCCATGATTTGCAGGAACCGCTGCGCAAAATTCAGACGTTTGGCGACCGGCTGCAAACCCGCTATGGCTCGGTGCTGGATGCGGCGGCCCAGGATTATCTGGCCCGCATGATAAACGCCGCCGCTCGGATGCAACGGCTGATTTCTGACCTGTTGGCCTATTCTCGTGTGACGACGGAGGCGCAGCCTTTTTGCCAGGTGGATTTACATGTGGTGGTGCAGGAGGTATTGTCTGATCTGGAAGTGCAAATGCAGCAGAGTGGTGGCGAAGTGTTGGTGGGCCATTTGCCAACGATTGAAGCCGACCCCACCCAAATGCGCCAATTACTGCAAAACCTGCTGAGTAATGGTCTGAAATACCACCACCCGGATAGGCCGCCATGTATACAAGTTGTGGCTGAAACCATCGAGCAAGACGGCCGTGCCCATTGCCGCTTAACCGTTACAGATAACGGCATTGGCTTTGACGAAAAATATGCGGAGCAGATTTTTGGGATTTTTCAACGACTGCACGGCCGTCAGGAATACGAGGGGAGTGGTGTGGGACTGGCGATCTGCAAAAAAATCGTGGAGCGGCACGGCGGAACCATTACCGTTCACAGCCAAACAGGGCAGGGCGCGACGTTTGTCGTTACCCTGCCCATCGGTAATCAGTAATCGGTTCACGTATCACGTATTACGGATTACGGTTCAGCCAGCGATTTTCCACAAAACCCTCGCCTAACATTAACACCAGCGGTAAACCAAACCGCAGCGCAAATAACGTAACAATCACCAGAATAACTGTCATTTCGTTCATCATCATAACCTCCGGGGAGTCCGTAGTCCGTAGTCCGTAATCGGAAATCCGTAATCGGTTCACGAATCACGGTTCACGGTTGACGAATTCCAACCTCTTGATACCCACAGCATACCCGGCCGGGGCACGGCCGTCTATCCGGCAGCATCCCATCTTTACCTGGGTCAACTCCCCATGCCGTATGGGGTAAACACCCCATACGCAAATGGGGTGGCCTGCCAATTGTGTGTCCACTCCCCAAAACCTACACTTCTCTTGACGGATTTTTATCTGGAACTCGTTATCCGTGACCCGTAATCGGTTTACGTAATACGAAATACGAAATACGAAATACGGATTACCGATTACGGATTACGGATTACGGATCAAGGGAGGAAGTAATGCACACAATAAAACGACTTTTCATCGGTGTAGTTTGTGCGCTGCTGCTGGGGGCGGTCACGGCCGTGATCGTCCTGGCCCAAAGCGACGAACCACCCACCACCCCTGTTGACCCCGAAGACTGTGGAAGCTGCCACGAAACGGCGACAACCATGTGGGAAAACAGCACCCACAGCCAGGCGTCTGCCATGGCCGGCTTTGTCAAAGCCTGGCAAGAGCAGGGCAGCCCCACTGAATGTCTGGCCTGCCACACCACCGGCTACGACCCCGCCACAGGCCAATATGAAAGCGAAGGCGTTGCCTGCCAGGTTTGCCACCCCTCAGCCCCTCACGAACACCCACAAAAGATCATGTACACCGACACCTCATCCCGGTTGTGCGGGCAGTGCCATACTGATACCTTCAACCAGCTAAGCGAAAGCCATCATGGGCAGGAAGGCATGGCCTGTATCCGCTGCCACAACCCGCACGACAACAGTTTGCGGGCTGGTGGTGTGGCCGATACTTGTGCCGCCTGCCATCGGGAGCAGACCCATTTCTACAGCTTTACCAACCATGCCATGGAAGGGCTGCTCTGCACCGATTGCCACTTCCAGCTTGCTGATGGCGCCATGGGGGATGGGCATGGCAGTCGCCAACATAACTTCACCGTCGGTGAACAGAACTGTACCGAATGTCATGGCAGCCAGATGCATTATCCAATGGAAAAACAAATAGCCACGACGATTGCGCCTACGGCCACACAGGTTGAGCCGCTGGTTGTACAGGCTGGTGTGATGTCGCTTTTAGGTGATGCTGACAGTCACAGTTTAAACAACCAGCCGCAAAGCACGCCCAACACCTCGTTGAATTTCATTATTCTGGCGGCGCTGACCGGCATGTTGTTTGGTTTGGTGGGGTCGCCCTGGGTAGAAAAGCAGTTCCGCCGCCACCACAATGACGAAGAAGGGAGGAAATAAGATGAACGAAAAAACATTTCCCCGCCGCGAATTTATGATGATGGCGGCTGCGGGCACGGCCGTGACCACCATCGCTCTCAGCACCAAAGGATTGCCCAAAATCGCTGAATCCACACCTCCTGAGGACGAAGTCAGTGGTGAACACCAATGGGCGATGGTCATAGACCTCAATCGCTGCGTTGGCTGTGGCGACTGCCAGTTAGCCTGCCAGGCCCGCAATGACACCGCTCCCGGCGCTTCCTGGGTACGCATGGTAGAAGCTGATGAAGTAAACGGTAAACCCATCAACGTGCCCGTGCCCTGTATGCATTGCCAGGAAGCACCTTGCGTCAGTGTTTGCCCGGTCAAGGCCACCTACAAACGCGCCGATGGCATTGTGGTCATGGATTATGATCGCTGTATCGGCTGCCGCTACTGCCAGTTGGCCTGCTCCTATGGGGCGCGCACCTTCAACTGGCAAGAGTTTACCGGCGAAAATCCGGCGGTACCACAATATGGCCAGCCGGAAATCCCGCGCCGACCGCGTGGCGTGGTGGAAAAATGCTCTTTCTGCGTGCAACGCATTGATCGCGGCCTGGCTGAAGGTCTGATGCCCGGCGTAGACCCGCAAGCTACGCCCGCTTGTGTGGTCGCCTGCCCGCGTAAGGCGCGGTACTTTGGCGATCTGAATGATCCCGATTCACCCGTGAGCCAGGTCTTGAAAAATCATCAGGCGGTGCAATTACGCCGCGATTTGGGCACAGACCCCCGTGTCTACTATTTACCGGCCACCAACCGCCCCGACCCGGAAGCGGATTTGACGTGTGGATAAACGAACCAGACCCTAAGGGTTTCAAAAACCCTTAGGGTCTTCCACTCGGAGGACACCATGAAAACAAAAATCCAACGCTACATTTTCCCGTTCTGGATGATTACCCTGCTGGCATTTATGGCCTGGGGGCTGGCGGGTGCGTATCAGGTTCTCACGCAGGGGTTGGTCATTACTAATCTGTCAGACCTGACGCCCTGGGGATTATGGATTGGCATTGATCTGTCATCCATCGCTCTGGCCGCAGGTGCATTCTCTCTTTCGGCGGCGGTTTATTTGCTGAAAAAGGAGGAACTGAAACCGGTGGCGCGCACGGCCGTGTTCATCGGTTTACTCGGCTATACCATGGCTATGATGACGCTGCTCATGGACATTGGCCGCCCCGACCGTTTCTGGCACGCCCTGGTTTATTGGAACATCCACTCGCCGCTTTGGGAAGTGACCATGTGCGTGGCCCTTTACTTTACCGTGCTGACGCTGGAAGTGATCCCCATCTTGGGCCGGGCCGATATTGTACAGCGCCGTTGGCCCCGGCTGGGGCAGGGTATGGAATGGGTGCATGTGTTAGCGCCCATCCTGGCGGTGTGTGGCCTGCTGCTGTCGCTGATGCACCAGTCTTCATTGGGGGCGACATATGGGGTCTTGGCGGCACGGCCGTTTTGGTACAAGTCCACCCTGGCCATTCTCTTCCTCGTCTCCGCGTTGGCGGCCGGGCCAGCCCTGACTGTCTTCGCTTCCAAGACGGCTGCCGCCATCACACCCCGCGCCTATGTGGACAACTGGCGGTTGGATAGAGTTTCCCATTTCATTGGTTGGGTGCTGGTCGCCCTGCTTTACCTGCGGGTGTGGGACACATTGAGCATGGTCTACACCCACCAGCCAGGCCGCACTGAAGCCTTCCACATGCTCACCGGCGGCGAATTCGCCTTTAACTTCTGGGTGCTGGAAATGTTCCTGGGCATCTTCGTCCCCATGGTGATTTTACTGAGCGCCCGGCTGCGTAACCGGCCGGCGCTGCACTGGTTAGCCCTGCTCTTTGTGGTCATTGGCCTGGTTGCTTACCGGTGGGACACCAATATGATCGGCCAACTGGTGGTGTTTAGCTATCTTCCAGAGCAAATTGTGCCACTTTTCACCAGCTACACACCTGCGCTCATCGAGTGGCAGGTGGGCCTGGGTGTGATTGCCTTTGGCCTTTTCGGATTTACCATCGGCGTCCGTTACCTGTATGTGGTGGATCATCGCCTGGTAGACACTGTGCATGAAACCATGCCCGTTCGTAGTGGGCACTTGAGTGCCGCAGAAGGGCGATAAATCGCCTACTACGAACAGGCTAGAGGAGGTTGTGATGAACGAGTTTCAAGCCACAGGGGTGTTAATGATACTGTTTGCTCTGCGCTGTCTGGTGCCGGCGGCGTTGATATTTGGTGTGGGTTATCTGATGAACTGGCTGGTTGACCGCTGGAATCGGGAAGATGCCGCTCGCGCCCAGGCGCAAGGGCAGTATTGCCCGGCCTACTATCGCTATGGCGACTGCTGCTGGTCTAAACGAATGACGGCCGAAGGCGCCTTGCCTGCTGTGTGTGTGAACTGCCCCATTTACCGGCAGGCCATTAAACCTGTTTGAATGGGCGGCCAGTTTTCTGGCTGCCTCTTCCTCCCTCCCTCGCGTCTGGGTGATCGCCCGATCACCCGGACGCTTTTTTGTGACCTTTTGTCAGTCAAATTGTGACAAATTTCACTAACAGGATTTCCGCAAACATGCTAGGCTGACGCCAGTATTGTGCGTCGTTGCCTGCATTGTTCCCACAAATGGATGATTGGGGTGCAGCATGTTAGTCGTCAGGCGCAAACAAACAGGAAGGGGAGCCAGGGCCATTGCTGCTGGCCGGATGATTGGTCTGACGATTCGCTTTGTTTTGTTGAAATAAGCTCCACGCTGCGTGGAGCTTTTTTGTTTTCCGAGGCGTCCTGCAAAGGATGAAATTCCTGATTCATAATTCATCCTTCATAATTCTAAAGGAGGTGTCCTTTGTCCACCCAACAATTCCCCACAGAGACCTGGACTCCCGCTAATTTTCTGGAAAGGGTCATGGCGGCCACACCGGGGGAGTCTCGCCTGGAAATGTGTATACAGTGTGGTACGTGTGGTGGTTCCTGCCCGTCTGGTGATGATATGGACAATACACCGCGCCAGATTTTTGCCATGATCCGGGCGGGTATGGAAGAAGAAGTGCTGGCCAGCAATACACCCTGGTACTGCGTTTCCTGTTATTACTGCGCTATCCGCTGCCCGCAAGAGGTACACATCCCGGACATCATGTATACGCTCAAGAATATGGCAATTGCCCAGGAGCGGTACGTAGATAGCGTGGCTCCGGACTGGTCGCAGACGTTTGTGGATTATGTGGAAAATTACGGCCGTAGCTTTGAATTTGGCCTGGCTACCCGTCATTTTCTGCGCCACCGTCCTACGGGGCTGCGCGATACAGCCCAAATGGGGCTGGGCTTGTTGACCAAAGGGCGTATGGATTTATCACCGCAAAAGATTGAGCAAATGCCCCAGTTGCAGGCCATCCTTAACCGGGCCAAAGAAGTGGAGGCGACACTATGACTAAATATCTGTTTTATCCCGGCTGTTCTATGCAGCGCAGCGCCCGGCCGTATCTGGATTCCTTGCTGGCGATTCAGCAAGATATTGGCTGGGAGTTGGAAGAAATTGCGGATTGGAACTGCTGCGGCGCGACGGAATACATTTCGGTGGCGCGGCTGCCGGCGTATGCCCTGAACGGCCGTAACCTGGCCCTGGCCGCCCAACAAGCCAATGGCGTGAATACGGTCTTGGCCGGGTGCAGCGCCTGTTATCTAAACCTGGCGAAGACCGACCGGTATATGCAGAAGGACGGCCGTCTCAACACCCAGGTGAATGAAGCATTGGCCGCCGGTGGGCTGCATTATGACCCCGGCACGCTAAAAATCCGGCACCTGCTGGACGTGATCGTGCATAAAGTGGGGTTGGATGCGGTCAAGAGGAAGGTGGTACGGCCGTTGACCGGACTGCGTGTGGCTCCCTACTACGGCTGCATGGTGGTGCGCCCCGACCCGGAAAACCGCTTCGGCAGCCCCGAATACCCCACCATCATGGACGAACTGATGAAGGCGCTGGGCGCGGAGGTGGTAGATTTCCCGGTGAAAACCCACTGCTGCGGCGGCCACATGACGCAGATCAGCGCCCCGGTCGCCTATGAACTCATCCGCCGCCTGATGTACGCCGCCGACCAGTATGAGGCCGACATCATGGTGACACTGTGCCCCATGTGCCAGCTTAATCTGGACGCCTACCAGGACGATGCCAACAAACATTTCCGCACCAACTACCACATGCCCATTGTCTACTTCACACAGCTCATGGGGCTGGCCTTCGGCCACGATCCGGTGGAATTGGGGCTGGGCAAAGAATTTGTGAACACAGCCCCCGCCCTGGCCAAAATTGGCGTCGAGGTTCCCGAAGAAACCCCTGCCGCCAAACCCCGCACCCGCCGCGACGACCCCAGCCTGCCTATGCCACAGCCACTACTCAAGAAGTAGGGAATTGTTTGTAGTAGGCGATTTATCGCCTTCTGACGGCACTAAAGTGCCTACTACAAACCGTTTTTGAGAGAGAAGCGTATGAACGACCAATCAAAACCCAAAGAACGTATCGGCGTCTACGTGTGCCACTGCGGCAGCAACATCGCGGCCACAGTAGATGTGGTTGATGTAGCTGCCTGGGCCAAAGAGCGGATGGGCGACGAAGGCGTCGTGATCACCCATGACTACAAATTTATGTGTTCCAGCCTGGGGCAAGAACTGATCGAACGGGACATCAAAGAAGAAGGACTGACCCGCGTCGTCGTTGCCGCCTGTTCGCCCCATTTGCATGAAAAGACCTTCCGCACGGCCTGCGCCCGCGCCGGGCTGAACCCGTACCTGTGCGAACTGGTCTCCATCCGCGAGCAGGTTTCCTGGGTACACACCGACAGGCAAGCAGCCACCGAAAAAGCCAAAGCGGTAGTAGCGGGCGGCGTAGAGCGCGTTATTCATAATGAACCATTGGAGCCGCTGCATATTCCCATTCACCCGGCCACGCTGGTGGTGGGCGGTGGTATTGCCGGGATACAGGCGGCGCTGGAACTGGCCGACTCCGGCCATCAAGTCTATCTGGTGGAGCGAGAACCCTCCATTGGCGGGCATATGGCCCAGTTTGACAAGACCTTCCCCACCATGGACTGCGCTGCCTGCATCCTGACGCCGAAGATGGTGGACGCGGGCGGCCATCCCCACATTGACCTGTTCACCTGGAGCGAAGTGGTACGGGTAGATGGCTTTGTGGGTAACTTCACCGTCGTCATCCGCAAAAAGCCGCGCTACATTGACACGGATTTGTGTACGGGCTGTGGCATTTGCTGGGAGAAGTGCCCGAAACGGGTGATTGATGATGTGTTTGAGGCCGGGCTGGGCTACCGTAAAGCGGTCTATACCCCCTTCGCCCAGGCCGTGCCCAAGTATCCGGTGATTGACCCGGAGAACTGCACCTATTTTATCAACGGTAAGTGCCGCGCCTGCGAAAAGTTCTGCCCCACCGACGCCATCAAATTTGACCAGGAAGAAGAATTTATCACCGTGCAGGTGGGTAACATTATTCTGGCGACGGGCTTTGATTTGTTTGACGCCCGCAGAGTGCCGCAATACGGCTACGGCCGTCTGGCCAATGTCTTCACCAGTCTGGAATTTGAACGCCTGTGTAACGCGGCCGGGCCAACCAACGGCCAGATTGTGCTGCGTGATGGTGTGACGAAGCCGGAAACGGTAGCCGTCATCCACTGCGTGGGCAGCCGCGACCGCAACTACAACAACTACTGCTCCGTCATCTGCTGCATGTCCAGCCTCAAATTTGCCCATCTGGTCAAAGAGCGTACCGGCGCGCGCGTCTACAACTTTTACATTGACATGCGCACCGCCTTCAAGGATTACGACGAGTTCTACCAGCGGGTATTGGAAGAGGGCACGATTTTTGTACGCGGCCGGGTGGCCGAAGTGACCGACGCTGCCCGCCTGCCCAGCGAAGATGGCAAACTGATCGTGCAGGTGGAAGATACGCTCGCCGGGCGGCAGCGGCGTATTCCGGTGGACATGGTGGTGCTGTCGGCCGGGCTGGAACCCCGCCACGATGCCAAAGCGGTAGCACAGCAGTTTGGTATCTCGTGCAGCGCCAATGGCTGGTTTATTGAGAGGCATCCCAAACTTGACCCTGTGGCTACCATGACCGAGGGCATTTTCATTGCCGGAACCGTGCAAGGGCCAAAGGATATTCCCGCCAGTGTGTCTCAAGGGGCGGCGGCGGCGGCCCGTGTGTTGGGTCGGATTAACAAAGGCGAAATCGAGCTGGAACCGGTGCGGGCCACCATAGACGCGCGCCACTGCTCTGGCTGCCGCATTTGCAATGGCCTCTGCCCGTTCAACGCCATTTTGTTCCATGAGGACAAGATGGTGTCGGAGATCAATCATGCGCTGTGCCAGGGATGTGGCACTTGTGTGGCGGCCTGCCCTGCCGGCGCCATCAGCGGCAGCGGCTTTAGCAATGAGCAGATCATGTCGCAGATTGAGGGGCTGTTGCTATTTGACCGGCCTGTTCGTAGTAGGCACTTCAGTGCCGTTTGAAGGCGATAAATCGCCTACTACAAACGTTTGAGAGGAGACAGAACATGGAAGACACATTTGAACCTGTCATCATCGGCTTTACCTGTAACTGGTGCAGCTACCGGGCGGCCGACCTGGCCGGTACGGCCCGCATCAAGTACCCACCGAACATTCGACTGATCCGGCTGATGTGTTCCGGGCGCATGGACCCGACCTTTGTGCTGAAGGCGTTGGCGGAGGGGGCGGATGGGGTGATGATCACCGGCTGCCATCCGGGAGAGTGCCATTACCTGGAGCAAAATTACAAGGCGCTGCGGCGGGTGCTGCTGCTGCGGCGTACCCTCGGCCAGATGGGCGTTGAGCCGGAGCGCGTGAAGCTGGTGTGGGCCAGCGCGGCTGAAGGGACAAAGCTGGCGCAGGAGATTGCGCACTTTGTGGAAGAAATCCGGGCCATGGGGCCGCTGGACTGGCCGGGACGGCTGGCGGCGGCGCATGTGAATGGGAATGGTTACGGCCGTGAGCAGATCGTGATGCGTGAGGCGTGATACGTGATGCGTGACCAGAACGGTCTCACGCCTCACTTCCAAGAGGTGCCGGTATGAGTAAAAACGGACAAACTCCCCAGGAAAAACCGAAGTTTGCCATGTATTGGGCCGCATCTTGCGGCGGCTGCGAGATCGCTGTCTTGAACATTGGCGAAAAGATTCTGGATGTAGACGCTAACTTTGACGTGGTGTTTTGGCCGGTGGCCATGGACGCCAAGTACAAAGATGTGGAAGCGATGCCGGATAAATCCGTCTTGCTGACGCTTTTTAACGGTGGCATTCGCAACGAAGAAAACGAATACATGGCGAGGCTGCTGCGGCAGAAGTCGCAAATTTTGGTGGCGTTTGGCTCTTGCGCGAATGAGGGCTGTATACCCGGATTGGCGAATCTGTCCTCCATGCAAGAGGTGTTTGACGCCGCTTATGACAGCGTGAGTACGGAAAACCCGCAGGGTATCCGGCCGCAGTTTAGCTACCAGGTTCCCGAAGGCATGTTGCATATTCCGGTGTTTAGTCCGGTGCTGCGCACGCTGGATCAGGTGGTGGATGTGGATTATTACATGCCCGGCTGCCCGCCAGAGTCACACCAGATCGCCGCTGTCATTGACCTGGTGATTGCCGTCTTGCAAGGCAAAGCCGAACTGCCACCCAAGGGGACGGTCATCGGCGCAGGTGATTCCACCGTGTGCGAAGAGTGTCAGCGCGCCCGCAACATCAAGAAGATCACGAAGCTGGTGCGTATTCACGAGGTGGCCGAGGTAGACCCCGATTTGTGCCTTCTGGAGCAGGGGATTTTGTGCAACGGCCCGGCCACGCGCAGCGGCTGTGGCGCGCGCTGCCCCCTGGCGGGCGCGGCCTGCATCGGCTGTTACGGCCCGGCGGTAGGGGTGGTGGATTATGGGGCGCGCTTGATGACGGCCGTTGCCTCCGTCATTGACAGCAACGAACCCGACGAAATCGAAGACATCCTGGACGGCATCCCCGACCCTGCCGGTTCATTTTACCGCTTTAACCTGGCCCATTCGCTGCTGCACGCAGCGCGGCCGGCTTTGGAAGAGGTAATCGGTGAACGGTAATCAGTAATCGGTAAGAGTGACCGATTACCGATAACTGATTACCGATTACCGGAATGGGAGAACGAGACATGACACGAATCACCATTGACCCCATCACCCGCCTGGAAGGGCATGGCAAGATTGAGATTTTTCTGGATGAGGAAGGCGAGGTCGCCAACACCTATTTCCAGATACCGGAACTGCGCGGTTTTGAGCGGTTTTGCGTGGGCCGGCCGGTGGAGGAGATGCCGCTGCTGACCAACCGCATTTGCGGCGTCTGCCCGGAAGCGCATCATATGGCTGCTGCCAAAGCGGGCGATGCGGTATATGGCGTTGATCCACCCTCAGCCGCCAAAAAGCTGCGCGAACTGCTCTACATGGGCTTCTATTTCACCGACCATACCACCCATTTTTATGCTCTGGGTGGGCCGGACTTTGTGATGGGACCGGATGCGCCCGTGGCCGAACGCAATATCCTGGGTGTCATTCACAAGGTGGGGTTGGAGATTGGCGGCAAAGTGATTCAGGCGCGGAAAGTGGGGCACACGATTGTGGAGATGTTGGGCGGTCGTAAGGTACACCCTTGCACGTCTATTCCCGGCGGCGTCACCAAAGGATTGACCGAGGCGGAGCGGGTGGAGATTGAGCAGATGGGGCGGTGGGGCATTGAGTTTGCCCAATTTAGCCTGCAACTGTTCAGCGACATCGTGTTGGGCAATCCGGTGTATCTGGATTTGATCCTGGGCGATGTTTACACCCACCGTACCCATTATATTGGGTTGGTGGATGAGCAGAACCGGGTGAATTTTTATGACGGCCGTGTCAGCGTGGTAGACCCCGACGGCAAACGGTTGGGCAAATATGGTCCCGATGAATATAACGATTGGATCGCCGAGCGGGTGGAGCCGTGGACGTATCTCAAATTCCCGTATCTGAAAAAGGTGGGCTGGAAGGGGTTCACCGACGGCAAAGATTCCGGCATTTACATGGCCACGCCGCTCTCCCGGCTGAACGCGGCTGACGGCATGGCCACGCCGCTGGCGCAGGCGCATTACCAGAAATTCTACGAGACGTTGGGCGGCAAACCGGTGCATCAACGGTTGGCGACGCATTGGGCGCGGCTGATTGAACTGCTCTATTCTGCCGAGCGGCTGGTAGAACTGGCAACGGACGAGGAGATCACCTCGCCGCACATCCACAACGTGCCCACGCAAACGCCGACGGAAGGGGTGGGTATTGTGGAAGCGCCGCGCGGTACCCTGACGCACCATTACTGGACAGATGAGCGCGGCATCCTGACGAAAGTGAACCTGATTGTGGGCACCACCAACAATTATGCGCCCATTTCCATGTCCATCAAAAAGGCGGCGCAGAGTCTCATCCACAAGGGTACGGAGGTCAATGAGGGATTGCTGAACATGGTGGAAATGGCCTTCCGCGCCTATGATCCCTGCTTCGGCTGCGCCACCCACAGCCTGCCGGGGCAGATGCCGTTGGAAGTGACCATCCGCGATGCGGCGGGGGAACCGGTGCGGGTGTTACGGCAGTTTTGTTGATGACGTGCAGGTTGTTACGTCACAAAAAGGAGCCAATATGGGAGATTGCTCGACAAGACAGGTGAAAATCCACAGATGACACAGATGGGCACAGAGAGCCTGTCTAAATAAACCATTGAGGGCCAATGTCATGCCCGCGTAGGTGGGCATCCACTTCGTTTATGGATTCCCGCTTTCGCGGGAACGACAGGCTTAAATAATCCTTTTTAGACACTCTCAGATTTTTAATCCGTGAAATCTGTGGATTCTTTTTTGCTGAAAAGGAGCATAGAAATGTGTACGAAAAAAAGCTGGCTGATTGTTTTATTCGTGATAATTCCACTGCTCTCATTGACTGTCATCTGGGTGGGGGCGCAGGAGGGTCAACCCCCGCGAGAGCCGCTGTCGCCGGATGTTCCAGAGGTTTCCAGCAACTTCATTCCTATTCAGGGTCGTCTAACGGATGAGAACGGCACCCCGCTTAACGGAACATACGACGTGACCTTTCGGCTTTATGATGTGAGTTCGGGGGGCACGGCTTTGTGTGAAAGAGTTAGAAGTGTGACGCTGACGAACGGTTTATTTAGCACCTATTTCAGTGGTGTGGGTTGTTCGATTGACGGCCGTCAGCTTTATCTGGGCATTGAAGTAGAGGGCGACGGGGAGATGGCTCCCCGCCAATATGTGGATAACGTGCCCATTGCCTGGACGTTACGACCAGGCGCTTTCATCAGCGGTACGTTAGCCAGTAATGCCATTTTAGATATTGAAAACTGGGCCGGGAATGGGCGTGGTTTACGCGCTTATGCCATGGATCAGACGGGGACCAATTACGGGGTTGTGGGTGCATCGCGTTCGCCGAACGGATTCGGCGGCTATTTTTATAACAACGGTGGTGGCGTGGCTCTCCGCGCTGGTGGGACGGGCATCATTCAAAGTGAAGCCCTGACGTATTTGTGGATCAGTGGCAATGGGGTACGGCCGTATCACCAATCAGACAGTACCATCATTGACATGGACACCATTGGCGGCGCGCTCATTTATCAGGGCGCGACGGGCGGTTCCAAAAACGTGATGCTGCCCATCACCCTGCCCGGCACGTTGTACGGGCAGAATGTACGGGTGACGGACATGGATATTTACTGGCAGGGGAATACGGATCTGGATGCGATTACGGCCGTGCTGCTGCGTCGTCAAACCGGGGTGTGCAGCACGTCTGCCTGTTATGCGAGTATTCTGCAAGACACGGTTCATCATGTGTGCGACGTGGGCAACAATCCCACCGGCTGTGTGCAGCATTATGACCTGGCCACAAACAACGTGCTGACGGCCGATTCCGGTGTGTTGTATCTGACGCTAGAATTGGGGTTTAGCGGCGCTTCCACATGGATAGACCTGGGCGGCGTGCGCCTGACTCTGGAATATGATGAGTAAGGAGGTGTGTCATGCGACGCTTGCATGTAGCTTTCATGCTCTGGCTGGCCGCTGGCCTGCTCCTGGTCATAGGCGTCCAGGCCATGTCCTCCGCCAACTATCAATTGAACTGGTTCACGCCTTTGACTGGCAGTGGCGGCCCCGCCAATTCGGCTGAATACGCCGCTGACCTGACGATTGGGCAGTCTGTGATTGGGCAGGCAGACAGCGCCAACTACCAGGCTGGCCTGGGATATTGGGTTGGCATTGAACGGGGTGCGGGTGCGGATCGGCATATTTATTTGCCGGTTATCATCCGGTAATCGGTAACCCGTGATACGTAATCCGTGATGCGTGACCCGAAACCGGATTACGTATTGCGGATTACGAGAGAAGTATGTCAATCAATATATACTGAATTACACGGCTGATCTGTAACATGCCCGCCAGATTTTCCCGTTGATTGAGGCAGGGTATGATGGCCTGGAGGTTGACGTTTGATCACAGGTAACGCAGTGAGGAGAGGCTGCTGATGACGATGAGGCAGAATTGCTGATAAATAAGACTGATCTGATACCGTGGTTGATGGAAGGTGACCCTGCCATCCGCTGGCAAACGATGCGTGACCTGGAAGGTGCGCCTATAAACCGCTGGCAAGCAGAGCAGAGGCGCACGTTGCATGAAGGCTGGGGTGCGCAATTGTTGGCATTGCAAGCCCCCGACGGCAGTTGGGGCGGCGGCATTTATTCGCCAAAGTGGGTTTCAACCACCTATACCTTGCTCACCCTGTGCGCCATCGGCATTCCCCGTGACCACCCGCCCGCGCAAAAAGGAGCGGCATTGGTGCTTGATAAACTGTTGGGTCAGACGCGGGATGACCTGTTTATGCGTAATCTGGCGGCTTGTGACCGCTGCATTGTCGGCATGAACCTGTCACTCGCGGCCTACTTTGGCATCCGTGATGCGCGGCTAGATGCGATTGTCGAGAACTTGCTCTCGGAGATGATGCCCGATGGCGCCTGGAACTGTCGTCGCCAGCGCCAGCCAAAGCCGCACCACAGTTCATTCCATACCACGTTCAACGTGCTTGAAGGGCTGCGTGAGTGGCTTGAGTGGCTTGAGTGGTTGGAGAGCACACCGGAGCATCCGCTGAGAAACGATGTGTTAAATGCCGAAAAGAGCGCGCTGGAATTTGTGCTTGACCATCACTTATTCAAGTCTGACAAAACGGGCCAGATCATCAATGATAAGTTCACCATGCTCTCCTACCCCCATCGTTGGTATTACAACGTGTTGCGAGGGTTGGTGTATTTTGCCCGAGTGAATGCGCCGCATGATGAACGATTGCAGGACGCCATTGCGTTATTGCACGGCCGTCGCCGTGCTGATGGCACATGGCCGGTGCAACACAAATATCCAGGAAAGGTCTTCTTTGACATGGAGAAGGTGGGTGGGCCGAGTCGTTGGAATACGCTGCGCGCTTTGCGGGTATTGCAGTGGTGGCACGAGGAGTAAAACTGTTTTGGACGGACAAACAATGACAGACAACAAGACGCTGGTGGTGGGTTTAGGCAATCCCATTTTGGGGGATGATGGTGTGGGCTGGCGGGTGGCGGAGGCTGTAAAGGAGTTACGGCCGTCCGTCGAAGTGGACTGCCTGGCATTAGGTGGACTCAGCCTGATGGAGCGGTTGGTCGGCTATGACCGGGCGATTATTGTAGACGCGATGCACACGGGTCATGGCCGTACCGGAACCGTCACCACCTTCCCCTTAAGCGATTTACCAGACCGGAGCGCAGGGCACACCACGGCCGTACACGACCTCTCCCTACCCACCGCCCTGACTTTGGGGCGGCAGATGGGCGCGCAGTTGCCCGAAGAAATCACCATCGTCGGCATTGAAGCGGAGCGGGTGTATGACTTTTCAGAGGAGTTGAGTACGGCCGTGCAAGACGCAATACCGGTGGCGGTCACGGCCGTGTTGACTGCAATAGAGGCATGACAGGTCTACTAGACCTGTCATGTCTGTCAGGAGGATGAAATGGTTTCCACAGAATTATTGCGGCGGTATCCGTTTTTTGGCTTTTTGAACCCGGAGCAACTGCGCCAGGTAGCGATGATGACGGAGGAGCGGGAACTGCCCAAAAACACCATCCTGTTTACGATTGGCGAAAAGGCGGAGATGTTGTACTTTTTGGTCAACGGCCGTATTGACCTGCACTACATCGTCGAAGACAAACACCTGCCCGAACTGCGCAAGGATTTCCACATCGGCGCCATCAACCCCGGCGAGGTGTTGGCGATTTCGGCGTTGGTGGAGCCGTATGAATTGACGGCTACGGCCGTGACCACCACCCCCTGCACGCTCCTGCAAATTCACGCCGCCAGCCTGCACCAACTGTGTGAACAAGACCACGACCTGGCCTACGGCCTGCAAAAACAGATCGCCAAAACGGCCATGGAACGGCTGCACGAGACGCGCATCTTGCTGGCGGCGGCGACGGCTACTTAAGGTTGCAGGTTGCAAGTAGCAAGTCGCAGGTACTTGCAACCTGCCACTTGCCACTACCCCAATGGTGATAACCATCACCACAAACGCATGACGAAAGGGAGGGGGAGCATCGGCCAGTGAGTGTTACACTGACACTATGCACGAATTGGCCGTGACCGGGCAGATTTTGGAGATTGCTGAACGCCACGCGGCAGAGGCCGGCGGCGGGCAGGTGACAGACCTCTACCTGGTCATTGGTGAACTTTCCACTTTTATAGACGATTCCATCCAGTTTTACTGGGACATCATTAGTCGTGGTACCCTTTGTGACGGCGCGCGGCTGCACTTTACCCGCGTCTCCGCTCGTCTGCGCTGCCAGGATTGTGGTTGTGAATATGGGTTAGCCCAGGGTGAATTGATGGTGTGTCCCACTTGTGGTCACGGCCGTGTCACCATTCTTACCGGCCAGGAGTTCAGGCTGGACAGCCTGGAACTGGCCGAAAAGGAACCTACTTAATGCAAAACCTCAAACAAATCGAACCCCCTTCCGATGATAAACGGTGGCGGATTGTGCAGGCCACCATGCGCCGCAATGGGCACAAACGCAGCGGCCTCATTGAGACGCTGCACACCGTCCAGGAATCCTTTGGTTTTCTGGATGAAGAGGCGCTACGCTATGTGGCCTTTTCCCTGCGCACGCCGCTGAGCCAGGTGTACGGCGTGTCCACCTTTTACCACCTGTTTAGCCTGAAACCGGCGGGCAAACATAGCTGCGTGGTCTGCACCGGCACCGCCTGTTACATCAAGGGCACACCCCAACTATTGCAGGAAATCCAGGAAACTTACGGCATCAAACCGGGCGAGACGACCGAAGATGGCGCGTTTTCGCTGTTAACGGCGCGCTGCGTCGGCTCCTGTGGGCTGGCGCCGGTGGCCGTCTTTGATGGCGAAGTGCTGGGCAATCAGACGCCGGACAGGACGATGGAAACCCTGCGGAGGTGGAATGACGATGAATGAACAATTTGAACAAATCACGGCGAAAGAGCAGGCGGCGGCGGCCAAATTTGACCATGCGGTGCATGTGTGTGTGGCGGCCAGTTGTCTCTCGTCGCAAAGCGATAAGGTGCTGGAAACATTCCAGCAGCAGTTGAAAGAGAATGGTCACAGCGCCAGTTGCCAGGTGAAAGGCGTGGGCTGCCTGGGCTTGTGTTCCCGCGGCCCGCTGGTGGCCGTCAGCCACCGCGATCAGCCCGAGAGCGAAACCCTCTACCAACACGTGACGCCGGATAACACACCGCAAATTGTGGCGGTGCTGACCGCCGATGAAAAAGCCAGCGACCTGGTTTGCGCTACCGAGACGCCCTTCTTCCAGCGGCAAACGAAAATTGTGTTGGAAAACAGCGGCCATATTGACCCGGAACGGATTGAGGAGTATGTGGCCGCGGGTGGGTATCAGGGTTTGCTCACGGCCGTGACCGAAATGACGCCCAACGATGTGATAGACGAAGTGGTGCGCAGCGGGCTGCGCGGGCGCGGCGGTGGTGGCTACCCCACCGGCCTCAAATGGACAACGGTGGCTAAAGCCGACGCCAAACAACGCAAATACGTCATCTGCAACGCCGACGAAGGCGACCCCGGCGCCTTTATGGACCGCAGTGTGTTGGAAAGCGACCCACACCGGGTGCTGGAAGGCATGGCCATCGCCGGTTATGCCATCGGCGCGGACAAAGGCTACATCTACGTGCGCGGTGAATATCCGCTGGCGGTGGCCCGGCTAAAAAAGGCGATTAACCAGGCGCGGCGTTTGGGCGTCTTGGGCAGCGGCGTCTGTGGCGCTAACTTCAACTTCCAGATTGAAATCCGGCTGGGGGCGGGCGCCTTTGTCTGCGGCGAAGAGACGGCTCTCATCGCCTCGGTGGAGGGCAAGCGGGGGCAGCCTCGTCCCCGCCCACCATACCCGGCGGAGTATGGATTGTGGGGTGAACCGACCCTGATTAACAACGTGGAAACGTTCGCCAATATAGCGCCCATCATCCGCAACGGCGGCGACTGGTATGCGGGCATCGGCACGGCCAAGAGCAAGGGCACCAAGGTATTTGCCCTGGCGGGGGCCATCAACAATACCGGCCTGATTGAGGTGCCCATGGGTATCCCCCTGCGCGAGATTGTGTTTGAGATCGGCGGTGGTGTGCCCAACGGCCGTGCCCTCAAAGCAGTGCAAACCGGTGGCCCGTCCGGCGGCTGTATCCCCGAAGCGTATCTGGACACACCTGTAGATTATGAATCACTGCAACAACTCGGCTCCATCATGGGGTCGGGCGGGTTGATTGTGATGGACGAAACCTCGCACATGGTGGATGTGGCCCGCTATTTCATGGAATTTTGCATGACGGAATCGTGTGGCAAATGTGTGCCCTGCCGCGTGGGCACGGTGCAAATGTATCATCTGCTGGACAAAATTTATGCCGGTAAGGCCACAACCAAAGACCTCGCCCTGCTGGAAAAGCTGTGCAAAATGGTGCGCGAGACCAGCTTGTGTGGATTGGGGCAGACCGCGCCCAACCCGGTGAACAGCACCCTGCGCTACTTCCGGCAGGAATATCTGGATTTATTGATAGATGGTGAACGGGTCACGGCCGTTGCCACCCCGGAGGCGCAACCATGAAACGCTCCCAAATCATCACCTTCAAAATTGACGGGCAAGATATTGCTGCCCGTGAAGACGAAACCATCCTGGAACTGGCGCGGCAAAACGGCATCCGCATTCCCACCCTCTGTTACCTGGAAAGCGTCACCCCATATGGCGGTTGCCGCCTCTGCATGGTAGAAGTCAAAGGTGCCACCCGCCTCTTCCCTGCCTGCATGACCTATCCCCAGGAAGGCATGGAAGTCAGCACCGTTTCCGATCAGCTAACCACCTACCGCAAACAAGTGCTGGATTTGCTCTTTGCCGAGCGCAACCATGTCTGCGCCGTCTGCGTTTCCAACGGCGCGTGTGAACTGCAAGGGCTGGCTTTTGAATTGGGCATGACCCATGTGGGCATCCCGTATCTCAATCCCAGTCTGCCGTTGGATGCCAGCCATCCCTACTTTGGCCTGGATCACAACCGCTGCATCCTCTGTACCCGCTGTGTGCGCGTCTGTGACGAAATTGAGGGGGCGCACACCTGGGACGTGATGGGGCGCGGCGTAGAAGCCCGCATTGTGGCCGACCTGAACCAGCCCTGGGACGAAGCCATTAGCTGCACCAGTTGTGGCAAATGTGTGCAGGCCTGCCCCACAGGCGCCCTCTTTGAAAAAGGCAAATCGGTGGCCGAGATGCAAAAACGGCACGAATTCCTGCCCTACCTGGCCCTCATGCGCGAAGGGCGGGAGGGGGATAGTGAGTGAAGCGTGAATCGTAATCCGTGAATCGTAATCCGTAAACCGTAGTCGAATAACGGATAACGGATAACGGAATACGGGTTACGGAGAAAAAAACTATGAGCAATAAAACAAAACTGGCGACGGTGTGGCTGGACGGTTGTTCCGGCTGCCATATGTCCTTTTTAGATATTGATGAGCGGCTGGTTGACCTGGCGCAACTGGCTGATCTGCTCTACAGCCCGCTGGTAGACCACAAAGAGTTCCCGGACATGGTGGATGTGACCCTGGTGGAAGGGGCGGTCAGCAACGAAGAGGATTACGAAAAAATCCAAAAGGTGCGCGCCCATACCAAAATTTTGGTGTCGCTGGGTGACTGTGCGGTGACGGCCAATGTGCCCGGTATGCGCAATCCGTTCAAGGTGTCGGCGCTGTATGACCGGGCATACCACGAAAATGCGCAACTGAACCAGCAAATTCCGGTGCAGGTGATCCCGCCGCTGCGCGAGATGTCGGTGCCGGTGCATCAGGTGGTGGCGGTGGATGTGTTTGTGCCCGGCTGCCCGCCCTCGGCCGACACCATCTTTTTTGTGCTGACGGAATTGCTGGACGGAAGAAAACCAGACTTGACGGGGCGGACAAGGTTTGGGGCGTAGGAACGTTATGCGTGACCAATTTATCACTCGTCACTTGTCACTCGTCACATATTGCTGACGAGTGACGGGTGACGGGTGACCAACGCATCACGCCGAAAGGAATCAACCATGAGCAAAACAATAACGATTGATCCCGTGACCCGGATTGAGGGGCACAGCAAAATTACGATTCAGCTAGATGACAAGGGGCAGGTGGCGGATGCGCGGTTTCATGTGACGCAGTTTCGCGGGTTTGAGAAGATGACGGAGGGACGGCCGTTCTACGAAATGCCCGCCCTCACCGCCCGCATCTGTGGCATCTGCCCCGTCTCCCACCTGATCGCCAGCGCCAAAGCCGGCGACGCGCTACTGGCGGTGCGCATCCCCGAAACAGCCGCCAACCTGCGCCGCATTATGAATCTGGCCCAAATCACCCAGTCCCATGCCCTCAGCTTTTTCCACCTGTCATCGCCAGACTTTGTGATGGGCTTCGACGCCGACCCCGCCGAACGCCACATCTTTGGCGTGATGCAAAAATACCCGGAACTGGCAAAGGACGGCATCGCTCTGCGCAAATTTGGGCAATCCATCATCGAACTATTGGGCGGTAAACGGATTCACCCGGCCTGGGTAGTGCCCGGCGGCGTCAGCGCGCCGCTGACGGAAGAACACCGCAACATCATCCTGGGCCATACACCCGACGCGAAGGCGCGGGTGCTGCGTACATTGGATTGGTACAAGGGGATATTTGGCAATTTTGATGCGGAGATTCGCAGTTTTGCCAATTTCCCGTCGTTGTTCATGGGGTTGGTGCATCGAGACGGCCGTATCTCCATGTATGGCGGCAACATTCGCATCGTAGATGCGGTGGGCAACATCGTCGCCGACCAACTGCCGCCGGAGAAGTACCAGGAGTACATCGCTGAAGCGGTGGAGCCGGACTCCTACTTGAAGTCGCCTTTCTACAAACCGATGGGCTACCCGGACGGCATCTACCGCGTAGGGCCATTGGCACGCATGAACATCATCTCCCGCTGCGGCACGCCGCTGGCCGACCAGGAATGGGCCGAATTCCGCGCCTTGCAGCGCGGCGCTGTCCTCAGTTCCTACATGTATCACTATGCCCGGCTGGTGGAGATGCTCTACTGCATTGAACGGCTGGAGCAAATCCTGAATGATCCCGACATCTTGAGCCAACATGTGCGCGCTTTTGCCTCGCCCAACCAGTTGGAAGGGATCGGCATGTCGGAAGCGCCGCGCGGCACATTGCTGCACCATTACAAGATTGACGAAAACGGCCTCATCCGTTGGGTGAATCTGGTCATCGCCACCGGGCACAATAACCTGGCCATGAACAAGGGCGTGCTGCAAGTGGCGCGCCAGTTCATTCGCTCTACCAAAATTGAAGAGCCGATGTTGAACCGGGTGGAAGCGGTCATCCGCGCCTTTGACCCCTGCCTGAGCTGCTCCACCCACGCCGTCGGCCATATGGCGCTGCACGTGCAGTTGCTGGCGGCGGATGGGGAAGTGGTGGATGAGGTGCGAAGAGGGTGAGGCGTAATCCGTAAACCGTAATCCGTGAGCCGATTACGGTTTACGGTTTACGGGTCACGGATTACGGGTCAATGAACACACTGGTACTCGGCTACGGCAACCCCCTGCGCGGCGATGATGGCGTGGGCTGGGTGGTGGCGGAACGGCTGCACGGGGCGGCGGGTATCACGGCCGTGCCCCTGCACCAACTCTTGCCCGAACACGCCGACCTGATGCAGACGGCCGTCCACGTCATCTTTGTGGACGCAACGGTGATGGGTGAACCGGGCGCGGTGCAGGTGCAGCCATTGGCCCCCGACCGGCAAGGTTTGGCCGCTTCGCACCAGATGAGTCCGGGTGTGTTGTTGGCGATGGTGGGGGAGTTGTACGGCCGTTGTCCTCCCGCCCACCTCATCACCATCACCGGCCAGGATTTTGGCTACAGTGAGACCCTCTCCCCGCCTGTGCAGGAAAGCGTGGAGCAGGTAATAGAAATGGTCCGCAGTAACCGCTTCAGTAGTGCAACGACCAAACCAGGCAAAGTGTCATTCCGACGAGTCTTCGAGGAGGAATCTCGTCTACTTTTGCGGTGGTGGGATTCCTCGCTCCGAAGACTCCGCTCGGAATGACAGTTCGACCGCCGCGATGATAAAGAAAAGGATCAACAATGACTAAAGTCGCCATTGTCGAAGAGATTATGAGCGCCAACGACCGGTTGGCGGAACAAAACCGGGCGCTGCTGGACGCGCACGGCGTCTTTGCCATCAACGTCATGGCCTCGCCGGGCGCGGGCAAAACGAGCCTGATCCTGCGCACGATTACGGCCGTTGCCCCGCACCTCACCCTCGGCGTTGTCGAGGGCGACACCGCTCCCGTCACCATTGACGCCGACAAAGTATTGGCCGCCGGGATGCCTGCCGTGCAAATCAACACTGGCGGCGCCTGCCACCTGGACGCGGCCATGGTGGCCAGGGCGCTACCGCAGCTACCCCTGGCCGAATTGGATTTGCTGGTGGTGGAAAACGTGGGCAACCTCGTTTGCCCGGCGGGGTTCAGGCTGGGCACACATGCCAATATCGTCGTCGCCAGCGTACCGGAGGGGGACGACAAACCATACAAGTACCCCGGCATTTATCGGGGCATTGACGCCCTCATTTTGAACAAGACAGACTTGCTGCCCTACGTTGATTTCAACATCGCCTACTTCCGGCAAGGCATCGAACTGCTCAACCCCGAAGCGGCCTTTTTCCCGCTCTCTTGCAAAACCGGGGAGGGGTTTGCGGCGTGGGCAAACTGGTTGTTAGAGGCTGTTGGAGGCGTGATACGTGATGCGTGACAAGAGAGGACTCACGCATCACGCATCACCGATTTACTCACTCCGGCAAAAACACCATGCACGTCGCTGTGCCGTGCGCGTACAGTTTGCCGTCTGTGCCCACCAGTTTGCCTTCCGCAGTAGCTGAACGGCGGCCCATGTGGATGACCTGGCCGGTACAGTGTAGTTCGCCGCTGTCGGCCAGGATGGGGCGAATGTAGTTGACCTTGATTTCTAGCGTCGTATAGCCACCGCCGACCGGTAGTTTGGTGTGGACGGCACAGGACATGGCCGAGTCCAGGATGGTGGCAATGACGCCGCCATGGACGGTGCCGATGGGGTTGAAGTGGTATTCGGCGGGCTGCATGGTAAAGGTGATACGGCCGTCCGCCACCTCCTGTAGCCCAAAACCCATCAATACACCAATGGGAGGCGCGGGCACTTCACCGCTGAACCAGGCGCGGAAAAAGTCCATGCCGTTCATTTGGGTGGCTTTCACGGCCGTCAGTCGGGGGTCTTGCCATTCAATCAGGCGTTGGCGGGCAGGTGCTGTTTCGGTCATACGTTCTCCTTTTCGAGTGCCAGGTGATAGGGATTACCAGATGGATAGACTATAATCAGGGTCAAAGGAGATGGCAACTGGATGAGTACCCAAGAGATATACAACTTCAAACAAATCAATGACCACACCATTACCGGCGGGCAGCCGACGGAAGCGCAGTTGCGGGCGGCGGCAGATGAAGGCTTTGCAACGGTAATTAACCTGGCGACAGTGGACCCGCGTTACTCACTGCCGGATGAAGCGGGGCTGGTGCGGGAATTGGGGATGCAGTATGTCCACATCCCGGTGGAATGGGGCAACCCACAGAAGGAAGATTTTGCGGCGTTTGCAACGGCGATGGACACGGCCGTATACCACAAAACCCTCATCCACTGCGCCGCCAACTACCGTGTCACCGCATTCTATTCGCTGTATGCCATGAAGCGCCTGGGCTGGTCGGCCGAACAAGCTGATGACTTGATGGCCCATGTCTGGAAGCCGGGTGAATACCGGGTCTGGGACGAGTTTGTGCAAAATGTGCGGGCGGAGATTACGAAGGGAGGGTGAACTGTTCCAGTTCAGTGGCGAGGGTGGCGGCCAGTTGAAAGGTATCGGCGGGCTGGTGGTTTGGTGGGGCAGGCACGGCCGTTAACCCGCGGCGCGCCCGTTCTTTCAATTCAATGTTGACGCGGGGGTCTTGGGCGACGGCCGTGAACACTACCCCCGCCCGCTCTGGCTGTGCCACCGCTGCCAGCCATTCACCCACGCCCAACAGCACCGTGTTGGCATATGTGTGCAGCCCGGCGGCGACCACCAGCTTCAGCGCGTGTAGATACCAGTCACGCGCCGGCGCCAGTTGTCCTTGCCCGGTGGCGGCGTCGCCCAATCCAGCGTAGGCCCGCGCCAGCCCCATGCGGTGCTGAATATCGTGGTAGATTTGGCGCGCTTCGCCAAACGCCTGCGCCGCGTTATCCCATTGTTGCTGTCGCCGTTTACTCTCACCTAACATTAGCCGGGCCATGGCCATGCCGGTGCGGTTGTCCACCTTTTGCGGCAGGGCAAAGGCAGTCTCAAAATGGCTGTCCGCCGCCGCAAAATCCCCCAGCGCCAGCGCCGCCTTGCCCAACTCCATATGGCAGTAACCCAAAAACCAGGGATCGTTGATTGGCTGCGCCAGGGCAAACGCCTGCCGGGCATGGTTTTGGGCGATGGTGTATTGCCCCAGGGCAATGTTTGCCCCGGACAACACAAAATGGGCATAGGCTTCATTGTGCCGATTTTGTTCGGTGCGAGCCTGGGCCAATGCTTTTTCGCCAAGCTGCACGGCCGTGCCAAAATCGGAGCGCATCCAGGCCACAATGCTACGAATAATGGCCGGGTCGGTGCCCAGGCCGGGTGCGTGGGGGATGGCGCATTGGGCATACAGTGTTTCGCTGGCTTGCAGGGCAGCGTCCGCGTCTGACAATTTGCCCAGAATCATGTGGGCGTTGCCCAGTTCCAGCAGGGCATAGGCCAGCACCCGCTGCGCGTCTGGGTTGGTGAGGGGGGTGAGGGCGGTTACGGCCGTGTCAAAGCGGCGGTAAAGCTCTTGATAGTAGCTGTAATGCGCCAGGTAGAGGGCTAACGGCTGCGCCAACTTACCCAGAATCGCCACATTTTGCTGCTCCACCGCCCATTGCCAGACGGCGCGGATATTGTCCTGCTCCTGTTTGAATTCCGCCAGAGCAGGCAGGTCGCGCTGAATAAGTTGGGGCAGCCGGGTGGCGCAGAACGCCGCATAGGTGGTGGCATAGGCGGCCTGTGTTTCGGCGTAGAGTGAGGGATTTGCCTGGAGACGGCCGTGAGCAAACTGACGCACCAATGGATGGATGGTGTAATGGGTTTGCTGGCGGCGTTGTAATAAGGCTGTATCGAGCAGGCCGGTGAGCGTACCTAAATCAGCCCCGGCTACCTGCCGCGCCGCCTGCCGGTCAAACGGCCCCTGAAAGACCGCCAGCTGGGCGAAAACGGTTTGCTCGTCTGGCGTTAGCCGCTGCCAGCTTTGGTCGAGGATGGCCTGGATACTGCGCTGCCGTTCCGGCCGGTTGGCCTGCCGCGCCTGCAAAATGCCCAGGTCTTGTTGAATCTCGGCCACAATTTCGGCCACACTGAGCGTTTTGGTCCAGCCGGCAGCCAGTTCCAGCGCCAGGGGCATACCACCGGTCAGGTGGCAGAGATCAATAACGCCGGGTAGTTCCTCGGCCAGGGAAAATTGGGGGCGGGTGCGGCGGGCGCAGTTGGCAAAAAAGCTGAGCGCATCGGCATAGGGGGCGCTTTCGCCGCTGATGTCATCGGGCAGGGCCAGGCCGCTCAGCGGGTAGAGCCATTCACCGTGCAGATTGAGCGGCTCACGGGAAGTGATGAGCACGGTGAGCCGGGGCGCGGAGGCCAACAAGTGGGCCACCAGCCCAGCCCCCGCCAGCACCGATTCAAAATTATCCAGCACTAACAGTAATTGGCGGGGGGCCAGGTAGTTGGCCAGTTGTGTTTCCGGGGAAGCGCTGCCGGACAGGGGCAGGTTGAGGGCGTCGGTCACGGCCGTGACCAATAAGTCTCCCTCGGCCAACGACGATAAATCTACAAAGGTGACGCCATCGGGGAAATGGGGTACGGCCGTGTGTGCCAGTTCCAGCGCCAGCCGTGTTTTGCCCATGCCACCCATACCCATAATGGTCAGCAGGCGGCAGTGGGGGTCAAGCAGTTGCATTCCCAGGTGTTCCAATTCTGCCTGGCGGCCGACGAAGGGGGTGAGGGTGGCGATGACGCCGGGGCGAGGGGGTGAAGGCGGCGGTGAAGGCGGCGAAGAAGGCGGCGAAGACGCCGGGGTGAGGGGGTGATTGCTCGTCACCTTGTCCTCTCGGATGGCTTCAAAGAGGGCGGTGGTTTCGGCGGATGGTTCGATGCTCAGTTCGATGACAAGCAGGCGGCGACAGGTTTCGTATTGGGCCAGGGCGGCGCTGCGTTGGCCGTTGACAGCCAGCAGGCGCATCAACTGGCGGTGGCTTTCTTCGTGCCAGGGTTCGATGCTGAGTAGTTTGCGGGCGAGGGGGATGCCAGTGGTGTGGTCGTTTTGTTGCACGGCCGTGTCCAGCCATTGGCTCAGTCCGGTGACGGCCTTGCGCCGCCACCGTTCTCGCTGCCCGGCCACCCACTCGTCAAAGTCCGGCGCGTTGGAGAGATAGAAGTCTTCCAGAAAATCGCCGCGGTAAAGGGAGAGGAGAGATTGGGGATGAGAGCCGGGCTGAATCTCCAATCTCCAACTTCCAATCTCCAATCGCTTTTCAAACTCCACCACATCCAGCCAGAAATCGGCCAGCCCAATTTCCAGGCGATCTGCCTGCAAAACGGTTTCCGGCAGAAATTTGCGCAGTTTGGAGAGGGTGAGGCGCAGGTTGGCGCGGGCGGTTTCTTCGGGCATGTCGCCCCAGAGCAAGCCGGACAGCGCCGGGCGGGAGTGGGGCCGCCCGGTGACGGCCAGGTAAATGAGCAGCGCCTGCCCCTTGGCCGACACGAGGTCGGCCGTAAGTGGCTGGTCCTGGCAGGTTATATGTGGTTTTCCCAATACGGTGAGTTGTAATGTGCCAGGCAATGCTGCACCCATCTGATGAGGTGAGACGCACTTCAAAAAGTGCGTCTCACCTCTTAGTTGGATAAACGATAAAGATACGATGCAAAAATGATGCCCTGCTAGGATGGCATTATATCGCAACTCGCTTATTAAGACAGACCCGACAGATATGAGAGGCCAAATCATGCATAACCGGACAAATTAATCTGAGTTAAAGTGACCACTTTCTTTCAGGGATGAACGGCCGTGTCGGGCCGTTCATCCCCACCCACACATCTTTTGGTTAATTGTGGCTCGATTTTCCAAATCGAGCGGCGATTTAGAAAATCGCTCTACAGTTGGGAGGTTTCTGCCATGCTCTTTAATTTACGAATGCAGTTCTGGCAAACAACCGTGGCGCTGGCGGCCAACGCCATTGTCTTTGTTTGTGCTGTGTGTGGAAAACGGCCGTAGCCGTCTTTTTACACCGATGGAGGAATCAATGAAAGCGATTCAACAAGCCCATGCCATTGTGATTGGTGGTAGTATGGCTGGTTTGCTCACTGCCCGTGTGTTGAGCGACCACTTTGCCGAGGTAACTGTCGTCGAGCGAGACCCGGTGCATGATGAGCCGGAATCGCGCAAGGGGCAGCCACAAACGCGCCATTTGCACGCCTTGTTGGCCGCCGGCTATGAAATTATCCGCGCGCTTTTTCCAGGCATCGAAGAAGAGTTGGTCGCTGGCGGGGCGATGGTGGACAACCCCGGCACGGAGCGTCTTTTCCAGTTTGGCGGTTGGAAAAAACAGTTTGATAGCGACATGCGCGGCTGTCTCTCCAGCCGCCCCTATCTGGAATGGCAGATACGCCGCCGCCTATTGGCGCTGCCGAATGTGCGCCTGCTGGCTGCCTGCGAGGTGAAAAAGCTGCTGACCAATGAGGATGATTCGCGGGTAGTGGGCGCAGAGATTGTGTACCGGACGGACGGCCGTGAACCGGAAACCCTGGCCGCCGACCTGGTGGTGGACTGCGCCGGGCGTGGCTCGGCGACGCCGAAATGGTTGGATGAATGGGGCTACGGCCGTGCCCCGGAAAGCCGCGTCAAGGTCAACTTTGCCTACAGCACCCGCATTTACCGCCGCCAACCCACCGACCTGCCCGACGCCACGACGATCATGATTGCCCCCACGCCCCCGGCCAAATCAGGCACCTTTTTGTTCCCCATTGAAGGCGACCGCTGGATTGTTACGTCTGGGGGAATGCACGGCGTGGAGCCGCCCACCGATGAAGCCGGTTTTGTGGAATATATCCGCAACCTGCCGGTACCGGACATCTACAACATCATCAGCCGCGCCGAGCCGCTGTCTGACGTCGTGCCTCACAAATTCCCCTTTAGCCTGCGCCGCCACTACGAAAAGATGAAGCGTTTCCCCGCCGGTTTGCTGGTCTTGGGGGACGCCGTGGCCAGCTTCAACCCCATTTACGGGCAGGGCATGTCGTCGGCGGCCATGCAGGTGGCGGCGCTGCAAAAGTTGTTGCAAAAGAAAGGCAACGCCCCCACCTTGTGGCGCACCTATTTTAAGCAGGCGGCCAAAATAGTGGATATGCCCTGGCAGATTGCGGTGGGCGAAGATTTCCGCTGGGCGGAAACGGAAGGTCCCAAGCCGCCGGGCACGGACCTGATTAACCGTTACACGGCCTATCTGCACCCGGTGATGGAGGATGACACTGTGGTATACGAACAATTTATGCGGGTAGTGCATTTACTGGCGGCGCCGACCAGCCTGATGCACCCCCGCATGTTGTGGCGCGCCTGGCGCTGGAAGGGAAAGAAAAGGGAGGACACGGCCGTAACCTCCCCATCCGCTCCCAAACCGATCAGGCAGAATTAATGTTAGAAATCGGGGTTCTTGGAAGAACCCCGGTTTCTTATCTTAAAGGAGAAAACCATGATTTACACAAGCCCTACCCCTGCTGTATCCATTCCCAACGTGTCGCTGACCGACTATCTGATGCCCCGGTTGGCGGCGCATGGCGACCGGGCGGCGCTAATTGATGGGCCGAGCGGCCGTACCATCAATTTCCCCCAACTGCAAGGCATGATCCACATGCTGGCCGGTGGCCTGCAAAAACGCGGCCTGCAAAAAGGGGACATCGTTGCCATTTACCTGCCCAATTTGCCGGAATTTGCCCCCATCTTCTATGGCACATTGCTGGCGGGTGGGGCGGCGACGGCCGTAAACCCCCTCTATACCCCGGCCGAACTGGCTTTCCAACTGCGCGATACCCGTGCTCGCTTCCTGTTCACCATTCCCCATTTTCTGGAAAGCGCCCAGGCTGCCGCCGGTGAAGCGTTTGTGGAGGAGATTTTTGTGCTGGGCGAGGCGGAAGGGGCCACCCCCTTTGCCGCCCTGTTCCAGCACGATGGACAGCGGCAGCCGGTTGCCATCAATCCACAGGAGGACACGGCCGTTGTCCTCTACTCCAGCGGCACCACCGGCCTGCCCAAAGGGGTCATGCTTACCCACCACAATTTGCTGGCGAATGCCTTGCAAATTGAGGCGTTGGCCGGGCATCTGGCCTATTTCCCGGAGGATGTGGTGTTGGGCATCGCCCCATTTTTCCACACCATGGGGCTGACGATGGTGTTGGGGCTGTCCCTGATTCGCGGCAGCGCCCTGGTGACAATGCCCCGTTTTGACCTGGCCCAATTCCTGGAACTGATTCAGCAGTATCGGGTGACGTATACCACCGTCGCCCCGCCCATTGTGCTGGCCCTGGCCAAACATCCGCTGGTAGATCAGTACGACCTCTCCTCGCTGCGGCTGATTGCCTCTGGCGCGGCGCCCTTGAGCAAGGAAGTGGAAAAGGCGTTTGAAGCCCGCCTGGGCGCCTGGGTGATGCAGGGTTATGGCCTGACGGAAGCGTCGGCGACAGTGTGCGCCGGGCCGCTGGAACGCGGCACAGACAAAGCGGGCACGGTGGGTTTTGTGGTGCCGAATACGGAAGTGCAAATTGTGGATGTGATCACCGGAAAAGCGCTGGGGCCGGGCGAGCGGGGCGAATTGTGGCTGCGCGGGCCGCAAGTGATGAAAGGCTACCTCAATAACCCAGACGCCACCGCCGCTATGTTGGACGGCAATGGCTGGCTGCACACGGGCGATATTGCCACTATAGATGAGGATAACTACATCTACATCGTGGACCGGCTGAAGGAGTTGATTAAGTACAAGGGGTTCCAGGTGGCGCCGGCGGAGTTGGAAGCGGTGTTGTTGGGGCACACGGCCGTAGCCGACGCCTGTGTCATTGGCAAGCCGGATGAAGAAGCCGGGGAACTGCCCAAAGCGTTTATCGTCCTCAAAGCCGCGGCCCAGCCGGAGGAGATTATGGCATATGTGGCCGAACGGGTGGCCCCCTACAAGAAGATCCGCGAGATTGAATTTATTGACGCCATTCCCAAGTCCCCCACCGGCAAAATTCTGCGCCGGGTGTTGGTGGCACAGGAACGGGAACGGCTGACGGCCGTTGCTGCTGATTGATACGTATTGCATAATCCCAATGGCATATCCAGAGTGTGTTGCACAGTAAGCGTTCAGTCCCTCTGGAGACCTGACAGGTTTTAAAAACCTGTCAGGTCTGAACGATGTAACAGGTAAGGGTCATTGAAAATGGACAGAGTTTTACGCTTGTTGACAATTGGTAGTGGTATTGCTTTGTTGGTTCTGGTTGCCGGGTATTTCTGGCAGTGGCCCTGGGCGGTAGCCACCTGGCCCTGGCCGGACGGCCCGCTTTCATACACTTTTATTGCCGGTATTCAGGCGGCTATTGCGGCGGCGCTGATCTGGATTGGCGTGACCGGTGAGTGGGGGGCGATGGCCAATGGCGCGTTGAACCTGGTGGTGATGATGGCGGGATTGGCCGTTTTTTTCTTTGTGCTGGCATTGCCGTTGTATGCAATTGGCTGCGCCGTATTTGCCCTGTTTAACGTGGGGTTGTTCTGGTGGAGCCATCGGCTGCCGCTGCGCGATTCCCGGCCCACACCGCCGCTGGTGCGCTGGTCGTTTGTGGTTTTCACGGCCGTGCTCCTGTTTGTCGGCAGCGCCCTTATCCTGCGGGTGCCCATCATCTTCCCCTGGCCGCTCAACCCCGATTCTTCGGTGATCTTTGGCCTGATCTTTGTGGGCGATGCGTTTTACTTTTTGTATGCCGTTTTGCGCCCGCAATGGCATTATGCTGCTGCCCCGTTGTGGAGTTTTCTGGCTTATGACCTGGTGCTGCTGGCGCGGTTTATTCCCCATTTTGGCAATGTGAGGCCGGAACATGCGTTGAGCCTGTATCTGTACACGGCCGTCCTGATCTACAGCGCCGCCCTGGCTATCTATTACCTGTTTATTCACCAAGAGACACGGCCGTTGCTCGTCAAGACCCTAAGGGTTTCAGAAAACCATTAGGGTCTAAATCCGATGCCTCAACTGTTCCTGCAAATTTCAGGCTTATTCGCGTTGATCGTGGGGGTGGCGCTGGCTTCTTGGCGGTGGATACGGCCGTACCACGGCCAGATTACCCGCCACCAACAAAGCCTGCTTTTCCTGGTTGTTCTCACAGGTGTGGGTGGTTTTGTGGGCGCACTTGGCTGGTGGTTTGATGTGCGCGCCAGTTTTTCCTGGGATTTGCCGCCGTTGGCTTCGCGCATGTTGGCGGCGGCGGCCTGGTCGTTTGCGGTGGGCTGTTGGTTGGCGTTGCAACGGCCGTCACTCCCCCGATTGCGCCTCATCATCATCATGCTCTTTGTTTACCTCACACCGCTGGCGGTGGCGATTGTGCTGTTTCACCTCGGCCGTTTTGATTGGGCAGCGCCCATTACCTATAGCTTTTTTGTTGTCGTATTGGGCATGGTGGCGCTTACCATCTGGCACTTGTTTCACCCGGTGGGCATCATCACTGTGGCGCATGATGGGCCGGTGCGGGGATGGGGGCGCGGTTGGTTGTGGGGCACGGCCGTGATCACTGCTTTGTGGGGGCTGGCCTTGTTTCTCACCGATGCCGGGCCATCTACCCTGGTGTGGGTATGGCCTGGCGATCTGCTCACCAGCCGCCTCATTGCCGTGATGTTGTGGACGCTGGCGGCCGCGACCGGATACAGTTTGCGCTCCACCGATGCCTTGCGGGTGACGTTGGCCGTCATGATTACATATGGTATTGGTGTGGTAGCTGCCAATGTGTGGAATCCGGCGGCTGTCAAACCGCTGTACATGTTGTTCTTTACTTTGCTGGTTGTTGGCTCCCTGGCAATCCTTCTGAGTAGCGACAATGTGGGTGGGCATCCACCCCAAAATAGTTCGGCCACGAATTCCACAAATTAACACGAATCCGTGTAATTCGTGGCAGCCCTGGAGAACTTGATGAACGCTTATCCCTTTAACCCCTTTGCGCCTGATTTTATCGTGAATCCTTATCCGGTGTACCGGGAATTACAGGAAAACTGCCCGGTACATTGGGGTATGCCGGTGAACCCCATCATGCCCGGCGCCTGGTGGTTTACCCGTTACGCCGATGTGCAGGCGATCCTCAAGGACAATCGGTTCGGCCGTGACTGGCAGCGTGTGATACCCCCAGAAGAGCGGGCGCCTATTCCCGACCTTTTCCGCCCCTATTATGAGATGTTGGGGCAGTGGATGTTGTTTCAAGACCCGCCCGACCATACCCGGCTGCGCACGTTGGTACATAAAGCATTTACACCCCAGGCGGTAGCCCGGCTGCGCCTGCGCATCCAGCAAATTGCCGATGACCTGCTGGATCAGGTAGAGGCGAAGGGGGAAATGGACTTGATTGGTGATTTTGCCTTTCCGCTGCCGATGACGGTGATTGCCGAGATGTTAGGCATTCCGCCGCACGAGCGGACCAATTTGCGGGAATGGACGGGGGCGGTGGTGGCCGGGTTTGATGTGCGCCAGGACACGGCCGTGGCCCGACACGCCAGCCAGATCATGCCGGACTTCATCGCCATGTTGCAGTCGGTTATTGCCGAACGCCGCCTAAGCCCCCAGGATGACATTCTCAGTGACCTGATTGCCGCCGAGGAGCAGGGCGACCGCCTCAGTGAAAGTGAACTCATTGCCATGTGCATCCTGCTCATTGGCGCGGGGCATGAAACCACCGTCAATCTGATTGGCAATGGTGTGCTGGCGCTGCTGCAAAACCCTGATCAACTGGAATTATTGCGCGAAAATCCGGGGTTGGTGGGCACGGCCGTGGAAGAGATCCTCCGCTACGACAGCCCGGTGCAAATGACTTTTCGCAGTGTGATTGAAGATGTGGCGATTGCTGGTGAAACGATCCGGCGCGGGCAAACGGTAGCGCTGATATTGGGGGCGGCGAATCGGGACACGGCCGTGTTCACCACCCCAGGCCGATTGGACATCACCCGCCAGGAAGCCGGATGCCTCTCCTTTGGTGGCGGTATTCATTACTGCGTGGGCGCACCACTGGCCCGGCTGGAAGGGGAAGTTGCCCTCGCCACCCTCCTGCGCCGCCTGCCCCATATTCGCCTAGCTTCCGATGATTTTGCCTGGCGGCCCCTGATTGCTTTCCGTGGGCTGCAAAGTTTGCCGCTGGTTATATGAGAGACCGGAGATTGGAGATTAGAGATTGTGCAGTCTCCAATCTCCAATCTCCAATCTTCCCCATACTTACCCCCACTCGCCTCAGGTTGTTTTTTGATCATTCCTCCGTATAATCGCCTTGTTTAATCTGTAACCCGTAATCTGTAATCCGCACGTTGCAAACCGATTACCGATCACCGATTACCGGTTACCGATTCCCATAAAAACGGCCGTTTACAATTTGTGGAGGAAAGAAGAATGAAGCGTTATTGGTTCACCTTATTGGCCCTATTGCTCTTATTGTTAGCAGCTTGTGGTGGCAGTGAAACGACTACACCGACTGACGGCAGTGAAACAGGCGACAGCAGCCAGACCGGAGTCACGCCGGTGGTGGAATCGGCCGGCCCGGCCATCGTCCGCATTGGTTGGGGGGGCAGCCCGGATACGTTGAATCCAGGGGCGGCCGTGCTTTCTGAAGCGTACACCCTCTTTGAACTGGTTTACGATGCCATGTACCAGCTTCAACTCGATGGTTCTTATACTCTGGAACTGGCCGAAAGCGTGGACGTGTCTGACGATGGTACTGTGTATACCTATACCCTGCGCGATGGCATCACCTTCCACGACGGGGAACCGTTGACCGCCTCTGATGTGGTGTTTTCCTATAATCTGTATTCCACGCAGGAAGATTTCCCCTTTTTGCCGGTGTATACCGATTACTTTGCCAGCGTAGAAGCGCCGGATGAAAAAACGGTCGTCCTCACCCTGACGGATCCTATCCCCAACATTGAAAGCCAGCTTGTGTTTTTGTATGTGCTGCCGGAACACATCTGGGCTGATGTGCCCGACGCTGCCGAGTTTGAAAACACAGCCATGATCGGCAGCGGCCCCTTTAAGATGAAGGAGTATCGCCAAAATGAGTTTGTGTCGCTCGATGCGGTGAAAGACCATTACCTGAAAGGGCCACAAATAGATGGGGCCATATTCCAGACATTTGACAACCCGGATGCGCTGGTACAGGCGTTGAAGACAGGGCAGGTGGATATGATCACGGAAATGCCGAACACGGCCGTCGCCGCCCTGCGTAACGACACCAATGTCCAGGTTGTCACCGGCCCACCGCTGTCCCCTACGGTGACTGACATCATTTTGAATGTTACCGAGCCGGAAAATTGCCCCCCGGATGATGGCGTTTGTTCCGGCCATCCTGCTCTGCTAGACCGCAATGTGCGTCTGGCCTTGGCCCATGCTACCGACAAACAAAATATCATTGATGTGGTGCTGTTGGGTCTGGGCGCACCGGGCCTGACGCTTATCCCCGATAGTCTGGGCAACTTTTACAATGACCAGATTCAAGATTACGAATTTGATATTGCCAAAGCTAACCAGATTTTAGACGACGCCGGGTATGTGGATAGCAATAATGATGGGGTGCGGGAAACACCGGACGGCCGTGACCTCATCTTCCGCCTCAACTGGCCCTCAGACAGCGTAGATGCTCCGCGCATGGCCGAACTATTGGCCGGCAACTGGTCGCAGATTGGCGTTAGAACCGAGCAACAATCGCTTGACCCCGACGCGCTTACCTCCATCTGTTGTCCCGCTTTTGACTTTGACATCATTCTCTGGGGGTGGGGATCAGACCCTGATCCCAGTTTCTTGCTCAGTGTGATGACCACCGACGAGATTACCACCGGCACCAGCGAAACTGGCTATTCCAACCCGGAATATGACGCCCTGTATGTGCAGCAGGCCACCACATTGGACGATGCGCAGCGTATTGCCCTCATCTACCAGATGCAGGCCATCGTCCACAACGACCTCCCGTATATCATCCCCTATTACGAGCAGGCAGTGCAGGCATTCCGCACTGATGCTTTCAGGGGTTGGCTGACTGATGCCGGTAAAGTGGCGCTGGAAGACCCCAGTTCATTGCTGGTGATTGAACCTGTCCGGTAGACCGTAATCCGTAAAACGTCATCCGTCATCCGTCATGTCACGGATTACGGGTCACGGATGACGTATCACGAAAATGAGAAGAAGCCGCTACATCGCGCGCAAAATCGGTTGGGCGTTGTTGACCATTTTGTTTGTCATCACGCTCAACTTTTTCCTTTTCCGCGTATTGCCGGGCGACCCGGCGCGGGCAGGGGTACGTGATCCGCGGCTGACAAAGGAAGCGGTGGAAGCGATTCGGATGCGTTTTGGCCTGGACAAGCCGGTCATCAATTGCTTTCAGTCCCTTAATCCGGTGGAATTGGGCGATTGTTTGATTAATCCTCTGGACACGCAATTTTTCATTTACGTGGGCAACTTGCTGCGGGGTGAATTGGGCATTAGCTACCACACCAACCGGCCGGTAGCCGACATGCTGACAGAGATGCTGTGGAACACGCTGCTGCTCATTGGCCTGGGCCAAATTCTGGCGATTATCCTGGGCATGGGGTTGGGAATACTGGCGGCGTGGAAAGCGAGGACGGCCGTAGACCACAGCGCCCTCCTCTTTAGCCTGACGGCCTGGAGCCTGCCCACCTTCTGGCTCGGTATCATTTTGCTCTTCATTGGCTCCAGCCGGTGGGGGCTGCCCATTGGCGGGCGCATCACCCCTGGCCTGGTTTACACCAGTTCGCTCGAACGCTGGCTGGATTTGGGCAATCATCTCATTTTACCCACGCTCACCTACACCATCGTCTTTTTGGGTGAATATATGCTCATCATGCGCAGCACCTTGCTGGATGTGCTGTCGGAGGATTACATCCTCACGGCCAAAGCGAAAGGCATTGGCACATTCCAGATTTTGAAAGATCATGCCCTGCGCAATGCCATGCTGCCCATGGTGACGATTATTGCCCTGAACCTGGGTTTTACTGTCACCGGGGCTATCCAGATTGAAACGGTATTTTCCTGGCCGGGGTTAGGTGGGGCGATTTTCACGGCCGTGAACCGCCGCGATTACCCCGTGTTACAAGGCGCTTTCCTGCTCATCGCCGTCAGCGTCATCTTCGCCAACCTGGTCGCCGACCTGTTTTATTCATACCTTGATCCCAGAGTAGAGGATTCGTAATTGGGTAATGGCGTAATTGAGTAATTACCCAATTACCCAATTACCCAATTACCTGATTACCCAATGATATGTCACCATCTCCTCCGCCCATCCGCAGTTTCTGGCGCACCTTCCGGCATAATCGCATGGGCATGGCGGGGGCTGTGATGCTCATCCTGGCTGTTTTTATGGCCGTCTTTGCCCCCGTTCTGGCTCCCTATGATCCCTACCAGCCGGTGCGCGTGACCATTGACGATATCTATGCGCCACCCAGCCCGGCCCACCCAATGGGCACTGATGACGCCGGGAAGGATGTGCTGTCCAACTTCATCTACGGGGCACGGGTGTCACTCATTGTTGGTTTTTTTGCCTCCTTCATCTCCATCTTCATTGGCGGTGTCATTGGCATCAGCGCCGGTTTTTACGGCGGCAGGTTGGAAAATGGCTTGATGCGCTTTACTGACATTATGCTGGTCATCCCCGATTTTCCCCTCATTGTGCTGCTGGTGGCGCTCACCAAACCCAGCCTGGTCAACATCATCCTGGTCATTGGCCTGCTCGGTTGGACCAGTTCAGCGCGGCTGGTACGGTCACAAACCCTGTCTGTGAAGCAGCGTAAATTTGTGCTGCGGGCGCGCGCCATTGGCGCGGGTAATTTTCATATCATCCGGCGGCATATTTTCCCGCTGGTGCTGCCGTTGATTGTGGTGAATACCGTGCTGGTTATCTCCCTGGCAGTGCTGAACGAGAGTGCGCTCAGCTTTCTGGGGTTGTCTGACCCCACCAAGATCAGTTGGGGGCAGATGCTTAATTTTGCCTTCACCCGCGGCGCCATGAGCGCCGGCGCCTGGTGGGCGCTGGTGGCGCCGGGCCTGGGCATTGTCTGGCTGGTGTTGGGCTGCACGCTGCTGGGGCAGGGATTGGAACAGGTGCTCAACCCCCGCCTGGAAACGCACCATCTCTCAGTCGGTTCTAAAATGGTAGCGCGGATGATGGGGATGAAAGAACGGCCGTCAGAGGCAAAACCGGTGATTGGAGATTGAGAGATTGGAGATTGAGAGGAAAGCGCCTGTTTTGCTGCAAGTTACGGATTTGTCCACCGACTTTTTGATGGAGGGTGATCTGCCGGCTCATGCGTTGGTGGATGTCAGTTTTACCCTGCGCGAAGGAGAGGTGTTGGGGCTGGTGGGGGAGAGTGGCTGTGGCAAGACGACGTTGATGCTGAGTCTGATGCGCCTGCTGCCGGCCAACGGCCGTATCACTTCCGGCATCGTCAACTTCATGGGTAATGATCTGCTCGACCTGAGTGAAAACGAAATGGCCGACATTCGCTGGAAGCACATCGCCATGATTTTCCAGGGGGCCATGAATGCGCTCAACCCGGTGCAGCGCGTGGGCGACCAGATTGCCGAGGCCATTGTGCAGCATAACTACATTCAGGATAAGGGGGTGGTAAACGGCCGTGTTATCGAACTGCTTGACCTGGTGGGCATTGGCCCCGAACGCCGCACCCAATACCCGCACCAATACTCCGGCGGTATGCGCCAGCGGGCCATGATCGCCATGGCCCTGGCTTGCAGCCCGCAAATCGTCATCGCCGACGAACCCACCACCGCCCTGGACGTGATGGTACAGGCGCAAATCCTGGAACTGCTGGATAAACTGCGGCAGAAATTAGGGTTGTCCATCCTCTTTGTCACCCATGATCTGGGCGTTGTGGCCGAAATGTGTGATACGGTGTTGGTGATGTATGGTGGCGTTACGGCCGAATACGCCAGCGTAGATACCATCTACAATGACCCCCAGCATCCCTACACCCGTGAACTGCTGCGCGCCTTTCCCGACCTTAGCCGCCCCACCGAAAAACTTGCCAGCATTCCCGGCCATCCACCCCGGCTGAATGCCCTGCCGCCCGGCTGCCGTTTTGCTCCCCGCTGTCCCGCTGCCTTTGACCGCTGCCATGTGGAACAGCCTGCCCTGCACCAGGTGAAACCGGGGCATTGGGCCAGTTGTCACCTGGTGGAATGAATGTAATTGGGTAATTACCCAATTACCCAATCACCCAATTACTATGTCATCAATCGTCGAAGTCACCCATCTCCGCAAACTCTTCCCTGTTAAAAAAAGTGGCCTTTTTGACAAGAGTGAAAATTTCGTCCATGCTGTGGATGATGTCAGTTTCACCGTGGCGCGGGGCGAAGTGTTGGCGGTGGTGGGGGAGAGCGGCTGCGGCAAATCTACCCTGGCGCTGACGCTGATGGGGCTGGAAAAACCGACTGCGGGCGTGATTCAGATTAACGGACAAAACATAGCGGGGTTGAACGGCCGTGCCATGCAAACCGTCCGTCGCCATGTGCAGATGATTTTCCAGGACCCCTACGAATCGCTCAATCCGGTGATGACCATCGCCGACATTGTGGCCGAACCGTTAAAAGTGCATGGCCTGGTTAAAAATAAACAGGCGCGTCAGGAACGGGTGATTCAAGCACTGGAAGACGCTGGCTTAAAACCGGCGGTCAACTTTATGCACCGCTTGCCCCAAGAATTGTCAGGCGGGCAGCGGCAGCGGGTGGTCATTGCCGGGGCGTTGGTGCTGGAGCCAGTACTACTGATTGCCGATGAACCGGTTTCTATGCTGGATGTGAGCATCCGCGCTGAAATTTTGAATTTGCTGCTGGAACTGCGCCAGACACGGGGCATTTCCATTGTGATGATTACCCATGATCTGGGCACGGTGGGTTATGTGGCCGACCGCATTGCGGTGATGTATCTGGGGCGGATTGTGGAAATTGGCCCGGCGCTGCAGATATTACAGAATCCGCAGCACCCCTACACCAGAGCGTTGCTCTCCGTTGTGCCCGTGCCCAACCCGCGCCAGCGGCGGGAGCGGCTCATTTTGCAGGGTGAGACACCTAACCCCATCAATTTGCCGCCCGGCTGCCGTTTTCATCCGCGCTGCCCGGTGGCGCGGCCACACTGTCAGCAGCACGATCCGCAACTGCGGGTCATTCCTGCCGGGCACGAGGTGGCCTGCCTGGAAGTAGAACCCAAAGTGTTGATTTAATCTGGCTTGACAAGCTGTTTTTTGTGCCCTATACTGTTATACAGCCTGTATACAGGCAGTATATTTACATTATACACCTGGTATAGAGACGAGGGTTTTCCTCATCTGTACTCTCAATGGTTATGGACGCACTGGAAAGTTATTTGTCAGCGCATCAGGCCGAACTGCCTGAAAACGACTCCCGCCTCCTGCGGGAAGTTGCTTATGAACGCCTTAAAGACGCCCTGCGCCATGCCAGCCTGCAACCGGGTGAAGCCCTCTCCGAAAATCGTATCTCCAAAGCCTTAGGTATCAGCCGCACCCCGGTGCGTGAAGCGCTGCAAATGTTGTCCCAGGAAGGGTTGGTCGAAATCGTTCCAGGCCGGGCCGTGTTTGTGGCGTCGCGTTCGTTCCGGGATGTGCTGGATGTGTTGTATATCCGGCTCCTGTTAGAGCCGGAACTGGTGCGGATAGCCACAGAAACCATGACGACTGAACAGCTAGATACCATGTGGGATTGTCTGGACAAAATGGACACGGCCGTTGCCCATGAAGACCGCCCCGCCTGGTCTAAAGCCGACACCGTCTGGCATGAAACCCTCAGCGACGCCTGCCCCAACCGCTTACTGGGTGAATTGGTGCTGCAAATGCGCAACCGCATTCACCGCTACAGCAGTGTAGATAACCAGCTAAAAATCGAACAACTACGCATGGGTACGGCCGAACATCGGCACATCGTAGAGCAAATCGCCAGCCGCGACCCAGAAAGGGCAGCGTTAGCGATGCGGCAACATTTGGAAAGTCTCCGTAGCAACCTGTTTAGCCAACTCATTTACGCCTGAATGGTCGGGTGAAGAGGAGGTGGTGCTATTTGTAAACCGCCCAAACGAATTCCTGCTATTTTACTGGTAAAAAGTTGTATGAACGCGCGCGCGTTCTATCCCTAAGGAGGAGATATGAAACACACATTTGGCAAGCAGATTTTTGGGATTCTGGTTCTTTTCCTTGTCTTAACCCTGATGGCCTGTAGTGGCAGTGGCACGCAAACGACCAGCCCGACGGCCACATCGGGCGCGGCTGCCCCCGCAGCCACCACAGCGCCGGAGACGGCTCCCCAATCTAGCATCAACGAATTGATCATTTTCTGGGCACAGTGGGACCCGGCCGACTATTTGCAGCAAATTGGCAATATGTATGAAGCCGAAACGGGCATTAAAGTGCGGGTCATCCAGGAACCCTGGGGTTCATTTGGTGACGTGTTCTTTGCCGAAATGGCCGCTCAGGGCACATCTTATGACATGGTCATTGGCGATAGCCAGTGGTTAGGCCAGGCCACTACCCAGGGTCATTACGTGAACCTGACCGATTTTATGAACAGCGAAAATCTCACCGACAGCGTCACCGATGCCACCCTCACCTATTACGGTGAATATCCACCCGGCTCCGGCACCTATTGGGCCTTCCCCACCGAGGGTGACGCCAATGGCTGGGCTTACCGCAAAGACCTGTTTGAAGACCCGGCAGAGATGGCTGCTTTTGAAGAAGAGTATGGCTATCCGTTGGCCCCGCCCACCACCATGGCGCAACTGATGGATATTGCTAAATTCTTCACCCGGCCAGAGCAGGGGTTGTATGGCTCGGCCATTTACACCCAGGCAGATTATGACGGGTTGACGATGGGCTTTCAGAACATGCTGTTCTCCTTTGGTGGTGACTGGTCAGATGCAAACTTTAACCCGGAAGGTGTGATCAATTCACCCGAATCGGTGGCGGCGCTGGAGTATTACCGGGAACTGTATGAGTGCTGCCAGCCGCCCGGTATGAGCAATGCCTTCTTTGCCGAAGTCAATGACGCCTTCATCAGCGGGCAGGCGGCTATGGGTATGAACTACTTTGCCTTCTTCCCGGCTCTAGCCAACCCGCAGGTGAATCCGTATGCGGAATCCACCGGTTACTTTGTGAACCCGGCCGGGCCGAGCGGTGACCACTTTGCTTCGCTGGGTGGGCAAGGCATTAGCATCATTTCCTATATTTCGCCAGAGCGCCAGCAGGCAGCCAGAGATTTCATCCGCTGGTTTGGGCAGGATGACATTCAGGCCAAATGGGCGGCGTTAGGTGGTTATTCGGCTAACCGGGAGGTGCTGGCCTCAGACGAGTTCCTGGCGGTAGCCCCCTTCAACGCGGCTTTTGCCGAGACGATGCAAATTGTCAAGGATTTCTACAACATTCCTGTTTATGGTGAACTACTGCGTGTGGCGCAGGATGAGATGGGCAGGTATGTTGTGGGTGGCGAAGGCTCCGCGCAGCAAGTGATGGACGCAATTGCTGCCAAACATGCGGAGATTTTGAAGGACGGTGGTTTTCTGGATCAGTAATCGGTAATCAGTGAACGGTAATCGGTAATTGGGCAATTCACCAATTACCGATTACCGATAACCGATTACTGTGTGGTGAGAGAAGAACAATGACCAGCACATCAGCAACGGACACGGCCGTGCCCCCACCTGCTACTGGCGTCAAAAAACAGCGTACCCTCAGCGACCGGGCCATTATCAACCTCTTCATCTGGCCGACGCTGATCATCCTGATCGCCTTTAACGTTTTCCCGCTGTTTTATAGCCTCTTTCTTAGCTTTACCGATTACTCGGCTATTGCCGGTCGCCCCCCGGTTTGGGTGGGTTTTGATAATTTCAACCGGGTGCTGTTCAGCGAAGATATGTGGCGCGCTTTCACCATTACCGGTCGCTACGTCTTGTTCTCCGTTTTTTTTGAACTGGTGCTGGGGTTTGCGCTGGCCTTGCTTATCCGCGAACAGTTTCGTGGCAGCGGCATTGTCACCACCCTGATCCTTATTCCCATGATGCTTTCGCCGGTGGTGGTGGGGCTGTTTTGGAAGCTGATCTATACACCTACCTTTGGCTACTTCAACTATCTGATCGGTTTTCGCAATCCCACAGTGGCCCCAGACTGGTTGGCCAGCCGTTTTGCCGGTCAACCCATGCCGGGGCTGGCGCTGTGGGCGGTCATCATTGTGGATGTCTGGATGTGGACGCCCTTCATCGCCCTGCTCATCTATTCCGGCTTGCGCGCCATACCAGATTATCTGTATGAAGCGGCCGTTATTGACCGCGCCTCTTCCTGGTTCCAATTCCGGCGCATCACGCTGCCCCAGGTGATGCCCCTGCTGCTCATTGCCGTCCTGTTCCGCACCATCGAAGCCTTTACCAAATCATTTGACCTGGTGATGGGCATGACCGGCGGCGGTCCCGGAGGGCAGACGGAAGTGGTGGCTGTCAAAATTTACCAGCAAGCCTTTCTGGGCCAATTCCAGACCGGGCGGGCCAGCGCCTTTGCCTATATGGTGCTGATTATTGTGATTGCCATTAGCAATCTGTACATTCGCAATTTGAATAGCATGAAAGAAGGGTAGGGGCGTATGGCCATGCGCCCCTACCATGAGAAATTATCATGGCAACATTTGAAGAGACAGGCCCCCGCCATCCGGTAACGGAAAGTACACGAGTAGACAAGGTACACCCTCGCGCCAGAATGGCCAAAAATGTACGCGCCATCCTGGTGATCATCATTGCCATCATGCTGCTTTTCCCTGTGTTTGTGATGATGATGACGGCTTTTAAGTCGCGCTCAGATGTAGTTTCCATCCCCCCGAAACTCATTTTTGAGCCGACGCTGGAAGGATTTGTCTTTTTGCTGACTGACCGCTCTCAACTGGCCGGCGCGGCGCTGGAAGAAGCCAGAGCTAACGCCGATGAATTAGGCATCTTTGGGCAGGTGGCGCTGCGCAACGGTCAACGCATCACCGGCCCCAGCGACTTCACCATTCGCCTGCGCAACTCGGTCATCATTGCTTTTGGCGCGACGGCCGCTTCAGTGACGTTGGGGCTGTTTGCGGCGTATGCCTTTAGCCGGTTTGACGTGCCCGGCAAGGGCGACCTGATGTTTTTTATCCTCAGCGGCCGTATGTTGCCGGCCGTGGTCGTTACCATTCCCATCTTTTTGATGTACCGCCAATTGGGTTTGCATGACACCCATGCGGGTATGATTCTGATTTACACGGTCTTCAATCTCTCGCTGACGGTGTGGCTGTTAAAAGGGTTTATTGACGAAATTCCGCGTGAGTATGAAGAGGCGGCGCTGGTTGACGGCTATAGCCGTTTCCAGGCATTTTACAAAATTGTGGTGCCCCAGGCAGCGACGGGCATCGCCGCCACAACGGTGTTTAGCCTGATTTTTGTCTGGAATGAGTATGCCTTTGCCCTGATGCTGACCAGCCAGAAGGCGCGCACAGCGCCGCCGGCCATCGCCACCATGTTAGGGCGGGGCGGCATTGAATGGTCGGCCATTGCTGCCGGCACACTGGTATTTCTCGTTCCGGTTCTCATCATCATTTTTGCCCTACGGCGGCATTTGCTGCGTGGGGTGACGTTTGGGGCGATTAGACAGTGATGCGTGATGCATGATGCGCCCATCTGACGCATCACGCATCACGCATCACGTTTCACGCATCACGCATTATGGCAACCATTGATTTGCAACAGGTAGAAAAAAGATTCGGCGAACTATACGCCGTGAAGCCGGTTGATTTGACCATTCAGAGCGGCGAATTTGTGGTGCTGCTGGGGCCGTCTGGCTGTGGCAAGACGACGACATTGCGCATGATTTCCGGGTTGGAAGCGGTGACAAACGGCCGTATCCTCATTGGCGACCGTGACGTGACCTGGCGGCATCCCAGCGACCGCGATATTGCTTTTGTCTTTCAGCTATACGCCCTGTACCCGCATATGTCTGTGGAAAAGAACATTATCTTTCCACTAGAGGCGCAGAAAGAGCCGCAAAACGTGATCCGGGAGCGTTTGGCCTATGTGGTGGAACTGCTGCAAATTCAACATTTGCTGCGGCTGAAGCCGGGCGCATTGAGCGGCGGCGACAAGCAGCGGGTGGCGTTGGCGCGGGCACTGGTGCGCAAGCCATCAGCCTTTTTGATGGATGAACCGCTGGGCGCGCTGGACGCCGATTTCCGGGAAACGATGCGGGCGGAGATCAAAAAGATGCACATTGCCGAACAGGCGACGACGGTGTATGTGACCCATGACCAGATTGAAGCCATGGCCATGGGCGACCGCATTGTGGTGATGTCGGCGGCGGTGGTGCAGCAAGTGGGCACACCGGCCGAGGTGTATTATGACCCGGCCAATTTGTTTGTAGCCCGTTTTATTGGTAGTCCGGGGATGAATTTGATCACCGGCAAACTGGCCGATGGGGTAGTACATTTGCCGGGTGGCAATCAATATCGAGTACCGGAGCGGTGGCTACGGCCGTTAACCACCCATCTCACAACTGACAGCGTCATCCTCGGCTTCCGCCCCGAAGCCGCATTGATTCGCACCGATGGCCCGCTCAAAAGCGAAGTTTATGCCAGCGACCTGCACGGCGCATTTAACATGTTGCACCTGGCTCTGGACACGGGCGGCGATGCTTCGGTGATTCATATTCGAGCGGAACGGGGTGGCCGCATTCAAATTGGTACACACCTGGCCTTTGATCTGGATGCGGACATGGTGCGATTCTTTGACCCGCAAACAGAGCAGGCGATTATTAAGGAGTAAAACAGATTTATCTGTTTTGTTTCACTCTAAAACAGATGACCAATCTAACCCTCACCAACATCACCAAACGATTCAAAAATGTCACGGCCTTAGATGGCGTGACGTTTGAAGTGCAGGATGGCGAATTTTTTGTTTTGCTGGGGCCAACGGGCGCAGGCAAAACAACCACCCTGCGCGTCATTGCCGGGCTGGAAAAACAAGACGCCGGGCATGTGCTGTTTGATGGTGAATCGGTGGATGGCCTGACGCCGGCGCAGCGGGATGTGGCCATGGTATTCCAGCAGTATTCACTCTACCCCAATATGTCTGTGTATGACAATCTGGCCTTTCCCCTTCGCTCGCCCGTGCATCGGCTGCCGGAAGCAGAGATTCAAAAGCGGGTGGGGGAAGCGGCCGAAATTTTACGCATCCAACATTTGCTGGAACGGAAAACGGCGCGGCTGTCTGGCGGTGAGATGCAGCGTGTTTCCATTGGCCGGGCCATTGTGCGCGACCCGCGCGTTTATCTGATGGATGAGCCGCTCTCCAACCTGGATGCCAAGTTACGGGAATCGCTGCGGGTGGAATTGGAGCATATCCAGAAAACGCAGGGCAGCACCACCCTGTTTGTGACCCATGATCAGGTGGAGGCGCTGACGATGGCTGACCGTATTGCCGTCTTGCGCGCCGGGCGAATTGTGCAACTTGGCACACCCAAGGATATTTATGATCGGCCGGCGTCACTGTTTGTGGCGCAACTGGTGGGGACGCCGCGCATCAATTTATTACCGGCTGTGCGGGATAATGGGGCCTTACAGGTGGTGAACAGTTCCATTCAACTCCCGGCAGAAAATGTGGCCGAGACACTGCCAACCGCTTTTACCCTGGGCGTCAGACCGGAAGATGTGCAGCCGGCGAGTGATGGGTTGTTTGCTGATGGGTTGTTTGCTGATGGGTTGTTCGACGGCCGTGTCACCCTCATTGAGCCGCTGGGTGTAGAGACGGTCATCCATATTCAGTCTGGTGAACAAACGATGCTTAGCCTGGTCTCCGGCATTTCCCGCCTCAAACCAGGCGAGAATGTCAAATTCCACATTGTGCAAGACCGGCTGCATTATTTTGATGGAGAGGGTGTGAGGGTGAATTAGGACGTGATGCGTGAATCGTAATCCGTAATCCGACTTCGGATAACGAATTACGATTCACGCATCACGAAGGAACGACGATGAAGATTGGCATCAACACCTGGGTCTGGACAGCGCCCTTGACTACGGAAAAATTAGAGGAATTAGTTCCCGCCGTGGCGGCGATGGGCTTTGATTGGATTGAGTTTCCGTTGGAGGGCATTGGCGATTTTAGTTATGCGCGGGCAGCGGCATTGGTCAGGGAATATGGGTTGGGCGTGAGTACGTGTGCGGCTATGGGGCCGGATCGCGATCTGGTGCATCCCGACACGGCCGTGCAACAATCCGGCCTCGACTATATCCGCCAGGCCATCGCAGCCACCCAGACTATTGGGGCGACAAATCTGGTGGGACCGATCTATTCCGCCGTCGGCCGTACCTGGCAGGCCACCCCGGACGAACGGGCGCGTGACCTGGATATGCTGGTGAAACATTTGCAGACGTTGGCCGCCTATGCCGCCGATCATGGCGTGGTGCTGGGCATTGAACCGCTCAACCGCTTTGAGACCAGCTTCATCAACACCCACACACAGGCGATTGAACTGATTGACCGGGTAGACCATCCCGCTTGCGGCATCATGCTGGACACCTTCCACATGAACATCGAGGAGCAATCCATTGGCGCGGCCATTCGCGCCACCGGTCATCGGTTGTGCCACCTGCACGCCTGTGAAAATGATCGCGGCGCGCCCGGCTCTGGGCATGTGCCCTGGAACGAAGTGGCTGCCGCCTTGCACGATATTGGCTACGACGGCCCATTGGTGATTGAATCCTTTACGGCCGAGGTTCAATCTATTGCCAAAGCCGCTGCCATCTGGCGCAAACTGGCCCCCTCGCAGGATGCGCTGGCGGTGGAGGGGTTGGCGTTTTTGCGCGGTCTCCTGGGGATGGAATCCCTAGGCTGATATGCGAAACGCGCTTAAGCGCGTTGGTGGGAACGCCCACAACCGGTTTACGAACATTGACTTTTATTTGGTCATAGGCAATTGTCATTCCGAGAGGAGTCTTCAGAGCGAGGAATCCCTCTCTTGTACAAGTGAGAGGGATTCCTCCTCGAAGACTCGTCGGAATGACACGTTGAGTGGTTGGCGTAGTTGACGAGAAGAATCGAAATGACGAAAACCATTGCCCTGGTGGGTGCGTTGGATACCAAAGGAGCGGAGTTTGCCTTTGTCAAAGGTGAACTGCTGCGGCGTGACTGCCGGGCATTGGTCATTAACATTGGGATTATGGGTGAACCGGCTTTTGCGCCAGAAATTGACGCCGACGTGGTGGCGCAGGCGGGTGGCCGTTCGCTGGCTGATTTGCGCACAGAAGGGGATCGGGGCACGGCCGTCGCCACCATGACCACCGGCATTGCCATCATCGTCAAAAAATTGTACGACGCGGGTGAAATAGATGGCATCCTGAGCATGGGCGGCTCGGCGGGCACGGTGATTGCCACCGCCGCCATGCGTCAACTGCCTATCGGCTTTCCCAAAGTGATGGTCAGCACATTGGCTGCTGGCGACACGGCTGCCTATGTGGGCACGAAAGATATTGTCCTCATCCCCTCGGTGGTGGATGTGGCCGGGGTGAACCGGATTAGCGCGTCCATTTTTGCCCATGCGGTGGGAGCAATAGTTGGCATGGTGGACACGGCCGTGCCCACAGTCGAAACAAAACCTTTGATTGCCGCCTCCATGTTTGGCAATACCACCAAACTGGTAGATCAGTGCCGCGCTATTTTGGACAAACACGGCTATGAAACGCTCGTTTTCCATGCGACGGGGACGGGTGGGCGGACGATGGAGAGTTTGATAAATGAGGGGTATTTCACGGCCGTGCTGGACGTGACCACCACCGAATGGGCGGACGAACTGGTGGGTGGTTTCCTGACCGCCGGGCCGGAACGGATGGACGCGGCTACCCGGCAAAATCTGCCGCAAGTGATTGCTCCTGGCTGCCTGGATATGGTCAACTTTTGGGGGCCAGACAGTGTGCCCGCCAAATACCAGGGTCGCCAATTCTACCATTGGAACCCCAACGTCACGTTAATGCGTACTACGCCGGAAGAAAACGCAAAACTGGGGCGCATCCTGGCAGAGAAGGCGAATCAATCGGCTGCCCCGGTCGCCTTTTTCCTGCCATTGCTAGGTATCTCCGTTCTCGATTCACCCGGCGGTGAATTCTGGTGGCCCGAAGCTGACCGCGCCCTGTTTGACGCTATCAAAGCGCACGCCCGCGCTGGCATCCCGGTCTATGAACTGGATTGCAATATCAACGACGACGCCTTTGCCGCCGCAGTGACGGGGAAGTTGTTGGAGTTTGTCTCAGGTGCGACGCACTTCTGAAGTGCGTCGCACCTGAACGGTTAGGAATATGCCATTCATACCACGAACCGAAGCCCTACGACGACTGCGCGACAATGTGGCGCACGGCCGTGCCATCATTGGCGCGGGTGCGGGCACAGGCATCTCCGCCAAATTTGCCGAGCGCGGTGGGGTGGATTTGATCATCATCTACAACAGCGGTCGGTACCGCATGGCCGGGCGGGGCAGCCTGGCGGGGCTACTGCCCTATGGCGACGCCAACGCCATCGTCGTGGAAATGGCCGCTGAAGTGCTGCCGGTGGTCAAAGATACGATGGTGCTGGCCGGCGTTTGTGGCACTGACCCGTTCCGGCTCATGCCCGTTTTCCTGAAGCAGTTGAAAGAGATGGGCTTTGACGGCGTGCAAAATTTCCCCACTGTTGGCCTGTTTGACGGCGCCATTCGCCAGGGTTTTGAAGAGACGGGCATGGGCTATGACCTGGAAGTGCAGATGATCCATGAAGCGCACAAACTGGACATGCTCACCTGCCCCTACGTCTTCACGCCAGACGAGGCCCGCCAGATGGCCGCCGCCGGGGCCGATGTGTTGGTGCCGCACATGGGGCTGACGACCAAAGGGGCAATTGGCGCGCAAACGGCGCTGACGCTGGCCGATTCGGCTAGACGAGTACAGGCGATGCGGGACGCCGCGATTGAAGTCAACCCTGACATCATCGTCTTGTGTCACGGCGGCCCCATTGCCGAACCGGACGACGCCCAGTACATCTTTGACCACACCGAGGGCATTGCCGGGTTCTTCGGCGCGTCCAGCATCGAGCGGCTGGCGGTGGAACCGGCCATTGAGGAACAGGCGAGAAAGTTTAAGGGCTTACGGCCGTGACCCCACTGTTCGTAGTAGGCGATTTATCGCCGTCAAAAGGCGATGAATCGCCTACTACAAACAACAAGCAGGAGTATGTATGAAAGGCAAATTTATCACCAGCGCCCAGGTTGACCGCGAGCAGTTGGATTGGGGCGAATTGGGCTGGATCAGCCGCCCCTCCACCACCGGCACGACGGACATCACCGTCATGGAAGTGACCCTCAAGCCGGGCATGGGGCACAACTTCCACAAACACCCCCGCCAGGAAGAGGTCATCACCGTCCTCTCCGGGCAGATTGAGCAGTGGTTGGAAGACCAAAAACAACTTTTGCATCCCGGTGATTCCATTTTTATTGACGCGGACATCGTTCACGCCTCCTTCAACACCGGCAGCCAGCCCGCCAAACTTATGGTCGTCCTCGGCCCCTGTGATGGCGAGGGTGGGTATGTGGCGGTGGAAGTGGGGCATGAAGAACCGTGGCGTTCATTAAAGTAAAAGTTGTTTGTAGTAGGCGATTTATCGCCGTCAAAAGGCGATAAATCGCCTACTACGAACGGAAGAATTTAGGAGGAAATGATGCCAAGACCTGTCACTTTATTCACCGGCCAGTGGGCCGACCTGACTTTTGATACGATTTGCGCCAAGGCGAAGTCGTTTGGCTATGATGGGGTGGAAATCGCCTGTTGGGGCGATCACTTTGAGGTGGACAAGGCGCTCAGTGATGACGCCTACATCCGCTCACGCCAGGACATTTTAGCGAAACATGGTTTGCAGGTGTTCGCCATCAGTAACCATCTGGTGGGGCAGGCAGTGAGCGACCGTATTGATGAGCGGCACAAGAGCATTCTGCCGGATCGTATTTGGGGCGACGGCCGTGAAGATGGTGTGCGTTCGCGTGCGGCCGAGGAGATGAAAAATACGGCGCGGGCGGCGGCCAAATTGGGCGTCAAGGTGGTGCCTGGTTTTACCGGCTCCCCCATCTGGCACATGGTCTACTCCTTCCCGCCCAACCCGGCCGATTTTCTGGAGCGGGGGCTGGCGTTGTTTGCCCAGTTGTGGACGCCGATTCTGGACGTGTTTAGCCAGGAAGGGGTGAAGTTTGCCCTGGAAGTCCACCCCACGGAGATCGCCTTTGATATTGCCAGCGCGGAGAATGCGTTGACGGCCGTGAACCACCACCCCGCTTTTGGCTTCAATTATGACCCCAGCCACTTTGGCTACCAGGGTGTGGATTACGTCGCCTTCATTCGCAAATTTGCCGACCGCATCTTCCACGCCCACATGAAAGACGTGTACTGGTCGCCCCGGCCGGCGGAAGCGGGTGTTTTTGGCGGCCATCTCAACTTTGGCGACCCCCGCCGCTTCTGGGACTTCCGTTCGGTGGGGCGCGGCTCCATTGACTTTGAGGAGATCATCCGGGCGCTGAATGACATTGCTTATACCGGCCCGCTGTCTGTCGAGTGGGAAGATGCGCGCATGGATCGGGAGCATGGCGCGACCGAGTCCTGTGCTTTTGTGAAAAAGCTGGACTTTGCGCCGTCGGCTGTGGCCTTTGATGCGGCGTTTGCCAAAGAATAACTCGTAGGGGCGAGGCAGCCGGGAATGAGTTTTCCCGAAGCGGCGAACAGTTTACCCGGCTGCCTCGCCCCTCCAACCAGGAGGTTTTTATGAGCGATCAATCCTTTACCAGCATGGCCGGGGCCGCAGCCTCCGGCGATATTCCCGAAGTGGGCGTGGGCATGTTGGGTTATGCCTTTATGGGTAAGGCCCATTCCAACGCCTTCAAGACCATTCCCTATATGATGTACCCGCCCCCGGCCATCCCCAAGATGGTGTCGGTGAGTGGGCGCAGCGAAACGGCCGTGCGTGAAGCCGCCCGGCGCTACGGTTACAGCAAATACACCACTGACTGGCGCGAGCAGGTCAATGACCCGGACGTGCAATTGTTTGACAACGGCGGCCCCAATGACGCCCACGCCGAACCATGTATCGCGGCGGCGGCGGCGGGCAAACATATCCTCTGTGAAAAACCGTTGGGACGCACGGCCGAAGAATCCAAACTGATGCTGGACGCCGTAGAAAAAGCGGGCGTGAAGCACATGGTGGCCTTCAACTACCGCTTTGTGCCCGCCGTGCGCCAGATTCGCAACCTGATTGACAGCGGTGCGTTGGGCCAGATTTACCACTGGCGGGCCGTCTATTTGCAAGAGTGGATTATGCCCCATTACGGCACGCCCCACATCTGGCGGCTGGACAAAAGTGTGGCCGGGTCTGGCTCATTGGGCGACCTGGGCGCGCACATCATAGACCTGGCCCATTACCTGGTGGGCGATATAACCGGCGTGGCAGCGATGACCAAAACCTTTATCCCGGAACGGCCGTCCGCTGATGGGCGTATGGCCAAAGTGGATGTGGACGACGCTTTTGTGGCCTGCGTGGAATTTGCCAATGGCGCCGTGGGTACGCTGGAGGCGACCCGTTTTGCCGGGGGGCACAAAAATTCCAACTGCTTTGAAATCAACGGCGAAAAGGGCAGCATCCGCTTTAACCTGGAGCGGATGAACGAGCTAGAAGTGTTCTGGGTGGGCGAGCAGCCGAAGGAGACGCAGGGTTTCCACAATGTACTCATCTCCGAGGGCTACCATCCCTGGTGGGAAAACTGGTGGCCGCACGGGCATATGATCGGCTGGGAACACACCTTTATCCACGAGATCACCCATTTGCTGGACTGCATTGTCAATGACCGCGAAGTTGGGCCTCACGGGGCGACGTTTGTGGATGGTTACAAGACGGCCGTCGTCTGTGACGCCATTGTGCAAGCGGCGGAGACGAAGCGGCAGGTGGATATTCGATATTAGTTGCCAGACATCCGATTTCTTCAAGAAATCGGATGTCTAACGATGCGTATGATTGACCAACCCCCCACCACCCCCAAACGCCGTGTACCGATTGGATTGCCGATCACGGCCGTGCTCTTTCTGCTCTTTGGGCTTTTTGTAGCCCCGGCCGTGACGGCCAGCTTCCCTGAAGAGCAGTTGAACCGCAATGCTTTGTTGAGCGGCATCGGTTTCCTGTCCATCTTCATCGCCATCATCTTGTTTTACATCTCTGCCATCTGGTGGCTGGCGCTGCGGCTAAATGGCAAAGTCGCCTACAAAACGTATCGTCTCATTGAATATCTGTTGATTGGCGGCATTATCCTGGGCATTGTGGGCATGTTTCAGCCCTGGCTTTTTGTCGCCTTCCGCTATGGCTTTTACCTGCTGCTGCTTTCCACTGTCAGCTTCATTGCCTGGAGCCATGTGACGCCAGCGGCAGAGGAAGAGGCGGTAATCCGTGATGCGTAAACCGTAATCGGTATACGGAATACGGGTTACGGATTACGGATTACGAAAGACACTATGGCTACCCTTCAACACGAAATGATCCGCTCCGAACTGGAAGAGGTCGTGGGCGAAGAATATATTTCCACCAGGGAGAGCGATCGGCTGGTGTATGCTACCGACTGGTTCTGGCTGCCGCAAATGTGGCTGGATCGCGGCGCGCAGCCGACATTGCCCGATTTTATTGTGCATCCGGGCACGGCCGTAGAAATCGCCGAAATCCTCAAAATTGCCAATACCTATCGCATCCCCGTCATCCCCTGGGGCGGCGGCTCCGGTTCGCAGGGTGGGGCCGCGCCCGTTTTTGGCGGCATCATGCTGGACGTGAAGCGGCTGAACCGGATTCTGGAGATTGACGAAACATCGCTGACAGTTACGGCCGAAGCGGGCATTAACGGCTCGGTGTTGGAGTGGGCGCTGAACGAAAAAGGGCTGACGCTGCCCCATTATGCCGCCTCAGCCAACTGCGCCACACTGGGCGGCTACCTGGCTCCACGCGGCTCCGGCACCATCAGCACCAAATATGGCAAGGCGGAAGATATGGTGCTGCGCATGGAAATTGTGCTGCCCACGGGCGAGATTATCCGCACCCCCCACGTGCCCGATCATGCCGGTGGGCCGGATTATTTCCACCTCTTTTTAGGATCAGAAGGCACGTTTGGCGTGATTACCGAGGCGACGATGCAGGTGGATTATCTGCCAGAAGCGCGGCTGCTGCGGGCGGTCTTGTTCCAAAATTTGGGCCATGCCCTGGAAGCGGGTCGCCAGATGATGACCCGCCGCTTGAGTCCCTTTGTCATCCGCCTCTATGACCCCGCGTCTACAGCCACGCAGGTGAAAAAGGTGCTGGGGTACGAGATGGAAGGGGCGTACATGGTGATGGGTTTTGATGGCGACCCGGATATTGCCGCCCTACAAGAACAGAAGTCGCTAGACATTTGCCTGGGATTGGGCGGGCAAGACCTGGGGCGCGAACCGGGCGAAAAGTGGTGGGATCATCGCTACCATTTTTATTACCCGCCGAACGGCCTGCATTTCCCCTGGATGTATGGCACCACAGAGACGGTGACAACTTTTGACAGGCTGGAAAAGCTGTATTGGGCGCAAAAGCGGGCGGTGGAAGAGACGTATGCCGATTGGAATGTGAACTACATCGGCCACTTTTCGCACTGGTTCCACTGGGGCGCGTCGCTCTACAGCCGCTTTATCATCCCGGAACCACCACAAGAGGCGGAGGAAGCGATCCGGCTGCACAATCGCATTTGGGATACGGCGATCACGGCCGTACTCGCCAACGGCGGCATCATCAACGAACATCACGGCGTGGGTCTCAAACTCAGCCGCTTCATGCGCCGCCAATACGGCCCCGCCTGGCCGATGATGGAACGCATTAAAAAGTCCCTTGACCCGAACGGGATTATGAATCCGGGGAAGGTGGGATTTTGAAAAAGATAATCAAAGATTACGCAGATTACACAGATTTTTTATCTGCGAAATCTGCGTAATCTTTGATGAAAATTAAGATGGATAACGCGATTTCCACCCTCGAAAACTGCCGCTTCTGCCTGATGTGCCGCCATGTGGCCCCGGTGGGCATGGTGACGAACCAGGAAGCATTGACGCCACATGGCATGGCGCTGCTGGTCACGTCGCAGCAGCGTGGGTTGGCGACCTGGAACGCAGAAACGGTGGGCATTGTCTTTAGCGAAGTGGATGGCGGCAACAGCCGGGCGCACTGCGCCACCGACCAGCCATTTGAAGAGGCGATGGCGGCCGTTCGTGCGGAATTGGTGGCGCAGGGGTTGACGCCCACGGCCGTGATCCAACTCCACACCCACCTGCAACAATGGCACAACCCGTACCGGCCCCAACTGCCCCAACCCGCCACCGGAACAGGTGACACCGCTCTGTTTGCCGGTGACGAAGCGGCCTATTTGTGGCCGGAGACGATCCCGGCGATGCGGAAATTGTTAGGTGTGATGGGAATGGAGGTGGTGGTGGTGGGATACGGCCGTAACAATGGCCTACTCGTCCACTCTGCTGGTTCTACTGATCTGGCAGCGCAGCTCTGGCAGATGACTTTTGACGAGGTACAGACCATCGGCGCGAAACAGCTCTTGGTTTTATCGGCGGGAGATTTTTACGCCTTTACGGACCGGAGGCGAGGCTTTAGCCGAAACGGGTCGGCTGAAGCCTCGCCTCCTATAACCGAAATCACTACTTTGCTGGCAGAGCGATTAGCCGCTGGTGCAATCGCTTTCCGCAAAGTGGAGGATGAGACGGCGTGGGCATATGTTGATCCTACCCATGCGGTGCGGGTGCCGGGGCGGCATGAGAGAGTGAGGGAGTTGGTGACGGCCGTGATGCCCACCCTCCCCCGCGAACTATTCTGGCGCAAAGATCGCGCCCAACCGGTGGGCAGCACCTATCTCCAGTTCAGCAACCCGGCATTAGCCGAGCGCCTCACCCGCGCCCGCCTGCAAGACGCCCAAAACAGCGGGGCCGGCTTACTCATCTGCGAAGACCCCGCCACACTTCACTATCTCCACCGCTTCGCCGGGGAATATGGCCTGCGGGTGCAAGGGTTGTATGAGTTGCTGGCGGGGCAGGTAATCGGTGAACGGTAATCGGAATTTCGTGAATGAGGCACAGCGCAAGTCACGCCCCATTCATAATTCATAATTCATAATTCCTAATTCCCAAAGAGGAGGTAATAGAACATGCATCTATCAATGCACAACTGGATGCGCGCAGAACCAATTGAAGTGACGATTCGCCGTTTAGCCAAATATGGCTACGAGAGTATCGAAATCGGCGGTGAACCGGACAAGTATGACACGAAGGAACTACGCGCCACGCTCAAAGAGAACGGGATTCGTTGTTGGGGGTCCATCAGCCTGATGTTCACCGGGTTGGACTTGATTCAGGCGGATGAAAACGGCCGTGCCAATACCATCACCTATCTCAAAAATTGCATCACGATGGTGAAGGAGTTGGAAGGCGAAGTAATGAGCATTGTGCCCTCCGAGGTGGGCAAAGTGCGTGCCCAAGCCGACGAAGAGACAGAGTGGAACTGGGCTGTAGAAGGGTTGAAAGAAGTCAACGCCCACGCCCAAAAAGAAGGCATTCGTGTCGCCCTTGAGCCGTTGAACCGCTTTGAAACCAACTTCATCAGCCGCCATGATCAGGCATTGGCTTTGGCTGAAGCGGTTGGCCCGGATGTAGGCGTTTGCCTGGACGCCTTCCACATGAACATTGAAGAAGCCAATTTCCGGCAAGCATTGCTCAAAACGGGCAAGAAACTGTTCGATTTCCATGTGGCGGACAACAACCGGATGGCTTGCGGGCAGGGCGCGCTCAACTGGCGGGACATCGTGGGCACGCTCAAGGAAATCGGCTACGATGGCGCGCTGACGGTGGAATTTGTGGCCCCCATTGACCGCACCCCGGCCAACCCCTACCTGAACGCCACCGCCAGCGCGGAGAAGGAATTGACCGAAGAGCAGCTTAAATTCATCCAGGATCACGGCTCCGGTGTTCTTTCCGAAGAGTTCTATAGCTGGCTGGTAGATACGACGGGGAAGACGTTGCTGCCATTGATAAAGTGAGCAGTAAGCAGTTGGCAGTGAGCAGTAGAGTTTTCCAGACTGCTCACTGCTTACCGCTCACTGCTTACTTTCAAAAAAACAATGCCCAAAAACGTGGTTATCATCGGTACCCTGGACACCAAAGGGCCGGAGATCAAGTACCTGCGTGACCGGCTGCAAGGGTTGGGGCTGAGCACAACAGTGATTGATTCCGGCATCCTGGGTGAACCGTTGGACATTGTGCCCGATATTGACCGGGCCACGGCCGCAACCTACGCCGGCGCCACCATTGAAGCGCTGCGCAACGCGGGCAGCCGCGGCCGGGCCGTGGCCGGGATGCGCGAAGCCCTCAAAAAGCTGCTGGTGGAATTATATGCGCAGGGTCGGGTGGCTGCGGCCGTGAGCATGGGCGGCGCGGAAGGGGCGGTGATGGGCGCGGCGGCGATGATGGCCTTGCCCGTCGGCGTGCCCAAAGTGCTGGTCTCGCCCATCGCTTCCGGTTACCACTTTTTTGCGCCGCTGGTGGGCACACGGGATATGATGGTGGTGCATTCGGTGGTGGACATCCTCGGCCTCAACCCCATTGCCTGCACCGTGTTTGACAATGTGGCTGCCGCCATCAAGGGCATGGTGGCATATGGACATGGCCTGCCCACGCCGGAACCAGGCGCAAAATATGTAGCTATGACCATGCTGGGTAATACCACCAAAGCGGTCATGGCCGCCAAAACGGTGCTGGCCGAACAGGGCTATGAAGCGGTCATTTTTCACTCCAACGGCGTCGGCGGCCCGGCCATGGAAGAGTTGGCGGCGTTGGGGCAGTTTGTGGGCGTGATTGACTTTACCACCAATGAGATTTATGACCCGCTGGTGGGTGGCATTCACGATGGCGGCCCCGAACGGCTGAAACGGATTGGGCAGTTGGGCATTCCGCAAGTAGTGGTGCCGGGCTGTGTGGATTTTAGCGTGTGGAATGCAGGCACGATTCCGGCGGCGCTGAAAGATCGTCCCATCTACGACCACAACCCGGAATTCACCCTGGTTCGCGCCAGCCATAAAGAGATGATTCAGCTTGGGCACATCTTCGCCGAACGGCTCAATCTGGCGACCGCGCCGGTCGTGGTAGCCGTACCCACACATGGGCTATCCATCCCCAACGTGCCCGGCGGCCCCTTCTGGAATCCAGAGGCCGACGCCGATTTCCTGAAAACGGTGCAAACCCACCTTCGCACCGATATACCAGTCTTAACCTTTGCCCGCCACGTCAACGACCCGGAATTTGGGCGGGAAGTGGCAGAGCTATTTTTGGAAATTATGAATTAGGAATTATGAAGAAAGAGTGGGTTTCATAATTCATAATTCATAATTCCTAATTGGAGTTGTTATGATTGCCGATCACGGCCGTACCTATAAAAACCTGCCCCACCTGACCGAAGGGGATGACGAGTTTCGGTCAAAGTTTCTCTCCTGGGACATTGGCGATTTGAGCTATGTGGACATCAACGAATACCTGGCGGTGAAGGATTTGGTGATTGTGCCCATGGCCAGCCTGGAGCAGCATGGGCCGCATTTGCCGCTGTATACGGATACGGTCACGGCCGTGGAAATGTCCCGCCGCGTCTCCGAAATGATTGCCGTCCTGCACACGCCGCCCATTTGGATGGGGTACTCGCCCCAGCACATGCACCACCCCGGCATGGGGCGCGGCACCATTACCGTGCGCAGTTCCACCCTGCTGGCCGTCATGTACGACGTGGGGCGCAGCCTCATCCATCATGGCTTCAACCGCATCATCTTTATGAACGGGCATGGCTCCAACGTCAAAGTGGTTGATCCCGTGCTGCGTCAGCTTCGCTACGAAACCGGCGCGCTGGTTGGTTTCATCAAACCGTACATGGAGCGGTACACCGGCATATTGCAGGGGTTGATGGAAAATCCACCGGAAGAGACTCCCGGCTGGCATGCCAGCGAACTGGAAACGTCGCAAGACCTGGCCTGGCGGGAAGACCTGGTGCGCATGGAACGCGCCGAACACACCAAAGCGCACATCCCCGAATTCCTGCCCGGCACCTTTGCCAAAAAAGATGGGATGCCAGATGTGGAATTTGAGGGCTACACCTACTTCAACTTCCCCATGGACCACCACGAATTCATCGAGAGCGGCACCATTGGCAACCCGCTGCGGGCCACCAAAGAGAAAGGCGAAGAAGCCTTCCGCCGCCTCTCCGAGCACGTGGCGCGGGGCATTATGGAACTGATGCACGTACCGGTGGAAGTGCATAACCGCGAATTCCGCGACCGGGTGATGTAGGAGATCGGATGCTTGTTTTCAAGAAAGCGAGCATTTGATCATTAAAAGTGTCATTCCGAGGTCTTCCGAGGAATCCCTGCCAGGTAGTCTTGAGGGATTCCTCACTCCGAAGACTTCGTTCGGAATGACAGAGTTCTTTGGAAACAAACCCGTTACTTATCTTCGTTGCGGCCAGTGTGGCCTTGCTTATTGGCCTGTCCAAAGGCGGGTTGGGGGGCACGATGGGGGTGTTGGCCACGCCGTTGATGGCGCTGGTGATGCCGGCCGATCAAGTCATTGGCCTACTGCTGCCGGTGTTGATGTTTGCCGATGTTTTTGCGGTCGCTTTTCATTGGGGGTATTGGAACCGCTGGTTTGTGATTTTGCTCGTGCCAGGGGGTGTTTTGGGGGTGACGATTGGCACGTTTTTTATCACCAACGCGCCTACGGAAACACTGCAATTGTTGTTGGGTGTCATCGTCTTATTTTTTGCCCTGTACAAGATTTTTGAAAAACAACTGCTGCGCTGGCTGACATACCGACCACATAACTGGCATGGGGTGGCTGCCGGGACGGTCGCCGGTTTTTCCTCGGCGCTGGCGCACACCGGTGCGCCGCCGGTGAGCATCTATTTGCTGCTGCAAAAGGTGACGCCGCGGGTGTTTATTGCCACCAATGCCCTCTTTTTTGCCATATTGAACTGGATCAAAGTGCCGTATTATTGGTATGCGGGGCTGTTTGATTTTGCCCTGCTGCGGCAGATGGCCTGGATGCTGCCAGTTGCCTTTGTGGGTGTGTGGATGGGGAGAGGCCTGGCGGGTAAAATCAGTCCGCAGCAGTATGAGCAGCTTATCTTAGCACTCCTGATTATCTCAGCACTGCTGCTGATTTTTACGTGATGAACTGGAGATGAATAAATAGATGAGTGAGAGACTTTTGAAAGAGACGGCCGTAAACCTGACGATGATTGGCGTGGGCGGCATGGCCCGGCATCATTTACGCACGATTTTGGCGAACTTCCCGCAAACCCATGTGCCGGTGGTGTGTGAACCATCGGCGCAGGCGTATGCGGAGATGGTGGCGTTGTTTGAGGAGTACGGCCGTACCCCACCCCCTAACTGTCCCTATTTAGACGAACTGTTGCGGGAGTACGGCCGTGAACTGGACGCCGCCTTCATCATCACCCCCCACGCCTACCACCACGACCAGGCCAAAGCGTGTCTGGAAGCCGGGCTGGACGTGCTGCTGGAAAAACCGATGGTGATGAACGTGGCCGAAGCCCAAAGTCTGATCCGTAGCCGCGACGAAACAGGGCGGCTGCTGGTAGTCGCTTTTAACGGTAGCCTCTCGCCGGAGATTCGGGCAGCGGCAGCCATGTTACGCTCCGGCGAACTGGGCAAAATCCAGAGCATCAGCGCCACCGTCTGGCAAAACTGGCAGCCGAACACGGTCGGTACCTGGCGGCAAAACCCGGCATTGTCCGGCGGTGGTTTCCTCTTCGATACCGGCGCACACATGCTCAACACGGTGGCCGACCTGGCGGGCGAGGATTTTGTGGAAGTAGCAGCCTGGCTGGACAACAACGGCGCGCCGGTAGATATTTTGGGGGTGGTCATGGGTCGCCTGGTTTCCGGAGCGCTGGTTACGCTCCATGCCTCAGGGGCGACTGTGCCTTCCTGCGCCTCCGATGTGCGCGTTTTTTGTGAGCAGGCGATTTTGAATACCGGCGTCTGGGGGCAGTGGCTGCACATCCTGAAACATGGTAGCAAGGAGTTTGAACCGGTAGTGGTGCCCAAGACGACCGGGGCGTGGGAGCAGTTTTTGACGGTCAGAGACGGCCGTATGCCCAACCCCAGCCCGCCGGAGGTCGGTTTGCGCATGGCCCGCCTTTGGGATGCCATTCAAGCCTCGGCCGCACAAGGTGGACGACCGGTGAAATGCCTTAATGAATGATTGCCTGGAATAAAACCCAGGGTAGGATGAGGCCGGAAAAGGGGGCGCGATAAGGCAGGTCCCAGAAGTGCAGCATCAGATAATCGGCAATAGCCCACAGACCAAAACAGCCGATGGAACACAGGATGATGGCGATAGCAATGGCCAGGATGAGGCAGCTATTGGCGATGGTGTAATGAGGCGGGGGATGAACAGGCGAGGAGGTGAAGGGGTGAGGGGGTGACAAGGTATCAGGATGAGGAAGAGAGGGGTTGGGGGTGGGGTTGGGAGAAGGCGTAATCTCGCCATGACCCCGGCAGCCGTAGGCGGCGCATTTATTGCCGTTGGCGAGCCAGCAGCGGTCGTGGTGGCGGCTGCCATCTTCCGGGCAGATGACCACCAGTTCGCCCGGCGTCAGTGGGTCTTTGCACAGGGCGCACTCCTCGCCCAAAAAGGGGGATTGTTTGTCAACGGTTATGGGGGATAGCATGGATGGTAATCGGTAATTAGTTATCGGTAATCGGTTACTGATTACCGATTACCGATAACCGATTACCCGATCTTGATCTGGTCAAGGAGCCACTGCCAGAGGCGCTGCAAGAGTCCGGGGCGGCGTAGTTGTTCCACCTGGCGGCGCTGTTGTTCTTTGAGTTGTTTGGTGGTGGGGGAAACGGGCGGACGGCCGTTCAGCGGCGGCTTGGGTATATCTTTATAGTCTACCTTCAACACCGGGCGCACCTGTGTGCCGTAGACGCGGTATTCGGTATGGGCGCAGCCCAACACGGCGCACTTGCCGCCGCCCTGCTCCCAACACATTTTGTGGTAGAGCGTACCACATTGGCGGCAAACAACCGGCTGCAAGGCCCGCTCGGTCACATTGTTTTCTACCGGGTTGGCGCAGATGGGACAATGCAAACTGAGCTGGTTCGCTTCGTTGACGTCGTTATCCGTAATGGTGATAGGTGGTAATTCTTGTTCGGCCATTGGAAGAGTGAGATTAAGAGATTAGAGATTAGAGATTGGTTGCATTATACAACATTCTTCAACCTCCTAATCCCCTAATCTCTCGATCTCCAATCTCTCATTTACCATGACCCCGCCGCCCAGGCCGGCCAGGGGAAATCTACCGGTTTCACTTCCGTGAGATGGCGATTCCAACAGAAAAAGCCGCTGGTATGGGCGCGGGGGTCAAGGACAAACGCGACATGCCAGATTTGGGTGAAGAAATTCTGGTGAATGAACAAATCCATGCCGGAGAGGAAGATGCCAAAACCGGGATGGGTATGGTACCAACCCACCATTACGGCCGTGTCGTCAGGATACCGCTCGTGCAGCACATCATTCATATAACGCCAGCTTTCCGGTGTGTAGGTGACGCTGGCGCCATTCATGACGGTGTATTTGGCGATGATGGTGTCGTGAATGTGGACGATGTAACGGCCGTCTGGCTGTTTCTCCGGGCGGGGACCAACCAGCACCCCGGCTACTTCCCGGTTCAGGCTGCTGAGGGCGTGCGCCTGGGAAGCGCGCAGTGCCGGTTCTTCAATGAAAATGTCTACCGCCGCCCAGGTGAGGTCGCCAATGGGGCGGCGTTTGCCAGCAATGCGCACACGGGCGCGGCTGGGGGCAATGGTTGGGGATTCAGATACGGCCGTCTGGTCTTCCGCTTCCGTCTCCTCATGCACCGATTCCGTCTCGGCCACAATGATACGCGGCTCGGCGGCTTCTTCACTGACGGTAGACGGCGGCTCTGGTTGAGGTTCAGATGTGGGTACAGCCTGTTCTGAGCTTGCCGAAGTGACCGTTTCCATTGCTGTCACTGCTTCTTCGGGCGGCGTGGTGGCGGTTGGCAAAACGATGTCGGCTGCCGGTTCCGGCAAAGACACGGCAACCGTTTTCAGCCAGTCACTATCAGGCGCAATGGGGTCGCCATCGGCATCCCGGATGGTAATATCAAGCTGAATGTTTTCATCACTGGCTATTTCTACCAGCTTAATCTCCTGGTAGGTTTCCCACACATCTGCCTCAAGCTGGCTGGCATAGAGTTGCAGATCAGCCAGGGTGCAGTCTTGCAGTGGTTTGGCACGGCCGTCAGCCGGAATCATATCATGGGGCAGCAGCGTCACGTTGGCGCTGAACTGCTCGCCCAGGCCGGGCAGTGTCAGGTTAATGATGGCGACAAAGGGAGGTGTTGTTTCGTCGTTCATGGGTCTAGGTAGAGCAGTGCCAGGCACGGGGCACGAAGCGCTGGATAATCAAAATGTTTAGCCCCGTGCCTGGCACTACTGTATAAGCTGCACCTGTATCACACAAGTTGGACTATTCGGCAGGCGGATGGTGTTGCGGTCTACGGCCGTCAGCCGCACATCATACAGCCCCGGTAGCCGGTTGCCCGTATTCCAGACGCCGATCACGTCTAGCTCAGCAGGGCGGCGACGGTCGTCTACCTTTTCCCATTCCTGCTGCTCACTCAGGCGCACATCAATCTGGTAACGGAAAGTGCCAGGGTAGACGGCCGTGCCAATCAATTCCACCTGGCTGCCCACACGCGCCGCGCTGCCATCCATGGGGGCAATTAACCGCAGGCGTGGATCGGGGCAGGCCGCAGCATTGGGATAAGCGTTGTTATTAGCCATGTTTAAGATTACGGTTTGCATCTGGCTGGTCTGGCGGTTCAGCGGCACAATCCAGAAGAGCAGCATAAACAGCGCCAACGCCAGCGCCAGGCTGCCCACAATCAGCCCCAGATAGCGTGATGAGGGAGAGAGAGCAATTCCCTGGCTGTGACCGGCATAGGCGGCCTCGGCCAACCGGGCTGACTGCCCGGCGGAATCATACACGCCAATTGCCAGATCAGATTCAGGCAGGTTGTATACAGAAGTGCGCACAACTTTCCAGGGCACGACCGTGTCCGGCTGCACATCCGTCAATTCGTAATACCCGGCAATGGGCGCCAATGCGGGGGCCAGTTCCCCTTTTTGCCAGCCGAAGTAGACGGCTTCTTGCCGCACCGGGTCTACTACCAACCCCACATGCCAGGGTAGGGTAAACGCCGCCGAATGCACCACTGCATCATCGCTGGAATAAAAAACGCCTAGCCCCGGATGGGTGTGGAACCAGCCCACAATGTCCAGGTGAGGATACTTCGCGGAGCGGTCGCGGTGAATCTGGCTCCAGGCGTCGGCGTTGAAGGTGAAATGCACCGGCCCCCGGTCACTACTGTGGGCGGGCAGGGTGGCTTTGATCTCCACGCACAACGTGTCGCCATCGCGGGAAACGTGGCCCAGCAGCACACCGCCCAACTCCGAACGCAGATTGCTTTCGCTGTGGTCGGCAATTTGCACCAGGGCGTGTTGGCTGTGTACCACTACTACCTGCCCGGCGGACGGCCGTTGCCCATGCAAAATGCACGCTTCCACTGCCAGTGGGGACGGCCGTTTGGGCAGATTGAGCACTTCTTCGGGCGTCGGGTTGACCGGGGGTGGGGCAGGTGGAGGCAGCGGCTCAGAGTATGTTGATGCCGATGTCATCTGCTTCCTCCGCCCCCAGGACGATCAGATCTTCCAGCGACTGACCTTTCAGGTCACGGCCGTCAACGGGGAAGATGCTCTTATTGCGCAGCGCCCAGGCTGCCGCCTTTGAGTTCATGGGGTCTTTGGGGTCATAATTCTTATACTGAATCATTTCCCCCAACGTCAGCAGCAACTCGTCCAGCGTTTTGGCGGGCCACCAGGCGCCAATACAGACCGCGCCGGTAACGTGAATGTTGGGATGAAAAATCGGCGTCAGCCACTTCAACTGCGGTTGTTTGAGCGGGTACTCGGCATGTAGGTAAACGCTTACCTCATGGTTCTCACGGAGTACCGGTTTACCCACCGTATCAATTTTCTCTACCCCTTTGCAGGTGAAGCGGATCAGATACCGTTCGGCGGGGTCGCCTTCCGTGGTGAGTATATGGATAAATTCGCTGCGATTTACCAGTTCACGCACTCGTTGATATTCGTTGCGCAACCTGGTCTCGCGGATGTCAAAGGCCATCTTATTTTTGCCTCTTTCTCAAATAAATTAAGAAGTAAGCAGTTAGCGGTAAGCAGTTAGCAGTCTTGGTCTCACTGCTCCCACCGCTCACTGCTCACTGTCTACTGCTCACTAACAGCAACCGGCAGTCACTTCAGGGAACAGGCTCAAGATGTCGTCATCCTGAACGCCGGCGTCTTTCAACGACTCGTCATCGCCCAGACGTTTGCCCGATGAGCGATGGTCCAGCCGGTAGGTGATGGGGTTGGCGCCCTGATTGGTGGGCAGCCCCATTTTGCTAACCAACGCCGGAATCAGACGGCGCATGGGTACGTCAGCGGGTAATTCAACCGGGGTCTTTTTGGAGCCGGTGGGGTCATAGATAATCACTTTGATGCTAGTAGCCATTTGTTTAAGCCTCCATTTATTTTCTTACCTAGCAGGTAACGATATTTTATACGATAAGAAGGATTTTGGGTTGCGGTGGGGGGAGTAATTGGGGAATTGAGTAATTGAGCAATTACCCAATTCCCCAATTACTTAATTACACCCTCACGCAAACACCAAAAAACTCTCTTTATCCCCGGTTAACTCATAATACACCCGTTGGCTGCCGTTGCGGGCGCGGATGATGCTGAGCGGGGGGATGTCTATTTCCGCCAGGGTGCGATCTAGAAAATCTTCATCGCCGCTGATGCGGTGGGTCATATTCATTTCGCGGCGGCCGCCGCAGGTGGGGCAGGTGGCCTCGTTTTCATACAGGCGGGCCATCTTTTTGAAGATAGGTTCGGTCTGGTCACAGCGGAAGCAGGTCATGGATGTCACCAGTTCACCGTCGAATTCGAGTACGGCCGTGTCTCCCAACTCTTTGCGCGCCAGTTCTAACAATTCTGCCAGCGTGGTCTGGTCAGTTGTCATCTCCGGCAATTCCACAATCGGGTCGAGCATGGAGTGGCTCATGCACATCTCTTTTACCGGGTACTCGGTGGTGTAGATGTCATTCGTCAGACCGTTGATCATTATTGCCTTGCCTGGCTGTACTTCCATGTTGTGGATGAGCTTGAGCGCCTCTTGTGTCTGGAACGCGGCCACAATCGAGGCGCTGGTGGGGGTAGTGGGCACTTTACCCTGCAAAATGTTCTCCCGCGCCAGCAACGGGCAGGAGTAGCGCAGGTTGATGATCTGGTAATCCAGGTCGGTGAGCGTACATTCATAACACGCGCCCTGACCCGGCCAGAAAACACGGGCGATGCCCATGAGTTCTTGAATAGCGCCATCTACCCAGGGACGGTTCACGGCCCAACTAGCGCGGTTGATGGAGAGGCGGGCTTCGCGGTTGTCCAGGCAGCCGATAATGGCGTCTACATGGCGGTAAACGCCCAACCCCATCTCAAAGTTGATGTTGCCGTGCCAGGTTTTGACGTTGACGTCCGGGTTGAGTTCTTTGACGCGCTCGGCAGCGGTATCTACTTTGCGCCGGCCCCGGTCGCCTTCGCGGAAGAGGACCGAGCGGCTGAGGTTGCTGTCTTCGATGGTGTCGAAGTCGGCGATGAGCAGATTGCCAATGCCCATGAGGGCCAGATTTTTGAGGACTTCATTGCCCAATGCGCCGGCACCTACCACCAGGATGGTGGCGTTGCGCACCACTTCTTGCTGCCACCAGCTAATGTAGCCGAAGGTGTGGTAACGGTCGGCGTCGGGATCGGTAATGACAATGAGGGGGGCGGTTATTTCGTTTTCTTCATCTTGCATGGTTCACTTGTCTGAAAGACCTGACAGGCTTCTAAAAACCTGTCAGGTCTGCTGAAAAGAGGTATCAAGGCCATTGTACGCGGGCAACGGCCGTAAAGTTGCACCCTTGATTCTACCAATAATCCTGCTAAAAAGGGGAATAGGTTCGTAGTAGGCGATTTATCGCCCTCTTGTTCCAAAATGGCGATAAATCGCCTACTACGAACGAAGGCAAAGGGTGGATGGATGATTGTTTCTTCTAAAGTAACGGCCGTATACAAACATACCCCCGTACTCGACTATCTGGCGGGGCGGTTTACGTACCGGTCGCGGGCGGAGTGGGAGGGGTTGGTGGCGGACGGCCGTGTCTCTTGTAACGGCCGTGTTTGCATCCCGGAAACTATCGTCACCCAGGGGGATGTGGTGGCCTGTGACCTGCCTGATGTGGAACTGCCGGAGAAGTTTGACTTCAATTACCAGATTATTTATGAAGATGCGTGGCTGCTGGGCATCAACAAACCGGGCCATCTGCTGGTGCATGACAAACGCCAGTTTGCCCAGGCCAACCTTATTTATCACTTGCGGGTGCAGCATGAGCCGCCCTACCCAGAAGCGCGGCTGGCAAATCGGCTGGACAAAGACACTTCCGGCGTAATATTGGCCGCCAGGGACAGCGACACGCTGCGGCAGATGCAGCAGTTGTTTGCCGGGCAGCAAGTCCAGAAGGAGTACCGGGCAGTCGTGCGTGGTGTGCCTTCACCGGAAGCGGGGGTGATTGATTTACCGATTGACCGCGTAGACAGCCTGCCGGGGGTATATCGGTTTGGGGTGGTAGAGGGGGGGAAAACGGCCGTGACCCACTACGAAACGGTGCAAACCTTTGGCGACCGCTATGCCTTGTTGCGCCTCTTCCCCAAAACAGGGCGCACCCACCAACTGCGCGTTCATTTACAAGCTATTGGGCACACCATTGTGGGGGATGTGTTGTACACGCTGCCGGATGTGGACTATCTGGCCTGGTTTGAAACGCGCCAGCCATTGCTCAACGAGCCAATGTCCCGGCAAGCCCTCCACTGTGCCCGTGTGGAATTTGAACATCCGGTGACGGCACGGCCGTGTGTTATTGCTGCCCCCCTGCCGCCGGATATGGAAGAGTTGATAAAGAGATTAGTGGGGGACAATTGATTCGGCGAGAGATAAAAATGTACGGCCGTGCCCTACACCACGCCAAAGAGCTATACCGCGGCGACCACGTCCACATCATCGGGCAACCGCCATGAGATTATGCTACAGTCCATAAGTAAATTCAGGGAAAATGACATGATACTGCTATTGTTGTTACCTCATCAGGCAATCACATGGTCACTCTGTTTACCAATGCGTCAATTGGTTCTTTCCGAACTTCATCAGCAAAGAGTACGAGTATAGCTCCAATACTGCCAACTCCGCGGCCGATTTTCTCCAAGATTCTTACAGACGCCGAGTTCTTTTCTTTGTCGTATTCAACAATTTTCACTCTGCATAGTGATCTGCTATCAAATGAGATAAATGCTGTATCACCAACCTCTATCAATTCTATCGTTCGTTTTGAATAATGCAGACCTGGGTCAAAATCCCACTCTTTCAGAAGATCAACGTAGTCTTGAGGTCCCAGTTCAAACCACTCGCCACCTACTCGCTTGTGTTGAAATCTTTTGTGCAGTTCGACCTCTTTGACGCTTACATTTCGGTGGTTTCTGAAAGCGAACAATTCCAACCGGACTGGCGATCCAGTTTGTAGTTGCTTCAGGCGCTTAACGGGATCATCAGAGAGTCCAATCTTGACTCTGCCAACTTCTCTTGCATAAATCAAATACAAATTTCGCATATTGCAATTGCCTGTCTAACGCTATCTTATCAAGAAGCGAACCTGCCGAGATACCTTCAAGGTCCCAATTTACTCAACTTTCCAGCAGCAGCGTTCCCGGTTCTTCGATCAGTTCCTTGAGGCGCACCAGGAATTGCGCGGCTTCATTTTGTCAGGCGTTGAGGAATTCCTCTGGGGTTACATGGGCTTGGTTGAGGATGGCCCGCAATGTGCCCTCTGGCATGTCCCCGGCATGGTTGGGAATTGTTGTGTACCGAACCGTGTTCGGGTTGTACCAGATTTCGTGGCTGCCCGCCGCCTGCCGGTCAAATTCAAAGCCCAATTTTTTGAGCCGTTTGATGATCTCTCGATACTTGAAGCCAGCCAGCCTACCCATCACGTACCTACAATTAGCGGATAATCAAAAGTATCCCGCACGGCCGTTAATTGAACAGGATTATTCCGCTCATTTTGGGCTTCAAGTAGTTTTCTGGCGACATCACGTGCAATTTCCAACGTTTCAGCAATGGTACGTCCCTGTGCTACCAGACCAGGAATATCATCAGACGTAGCCAGATAAACCCCTTCCGGTAATTTTTCAATGTGTAACGTGGCTATCTTTTCCATTTCAAATTCCTCAGCAGGCAAATACGCAAACAGTGTGCTTGCCCAAGTGTATACGGTGCATTCTCCGTGTGTAAAGAATCAGTTACCCAATTACCCAACCCGCAATCTCTAATCTCTCAATGCGTTGATCTCATCGCGCACGGCCGTTGCCGCTGCCCGCGCTTTCTCGGCAAAGTCAGGCCCCGCGCCGGCGTAGATGATGCCCCGGCTGGAGCTGATGACGGGGCCGGCGAGGGAATCGAGGCCATGGGTCACGGCCGTAACCAGATCCCCCCCCTGCGCCCCAATGCCCGGAATTAAAAAGTTGGCTTCCGGGGCCAACTGCCGGGCAACGGCCAGTTCTTCCGGGTAGGTGGCTCCCACCACATACCCCTTGTGCCCGGCGGTGAGCCACCCCTGGCTCTGGCGCAGCACAGTGGCCGCCAGCCCTTCCCCCTGCCGCAGGTCGCCCTGGAAATCGGTGGCGCTGCGGTTGGACGTGCGCGACAGGATGTAGACGGCTTTGTCCGGCCGATTGCCAATCATAGACAGCACTGTTTCTGATCCCAGATACGGATTTACCGTCACCGCGTCCACGCCCCATTCGTCATACAGCCCGGCGGCCCAGGCCGCCTGGGTGTGGCCCATATCGCCCGTTTTGCAATCTATGATGATGGGGATGTGGCGGGGGATGTAGGCAATGGTGCGTTCCAGGGCGATGATGCCGGCTGCGCCCCATTGCAGGTAAAAGCCGAGGTTGGGTTTATAGGCGCATACCAGGTCGGCGGTGGCATCTATGATCGCCTTGTTGAAGGGCAGCACCGGTTCATCCCACTTTAGCCAGTCCACACGCAGCTTTTGCGGGTCGGGGTCCAGCCCTACGCACAACCAGGAATTGTTTTGGTCTTGGATGGATTTGAGTTTTTCTAAATAGGTCATAAGGTTGAGAGTTGTTTGACGGCCGTTGCCAGTGCAGCCATCAGGCAGCGACCAGTTTTTGTTCCAGTATGTCCAGGCAAAGAGCATGTAATTTTGCCATCTCGCGTTGAAACTCGCGTTGGGCTTCTTCGGTGGGCAAAATTTCAAATAAATCGGGCAGTTGCACCCCGCGACTCATAATTTCATCAGCCAGGCGGTGATGCAGTTCTTCGCGCACAAACAGACTGTTTTCCGCATGAAAAAATGTGCGCAGCGCTTCCGAAGCACTTAACAAACCATGACTGAGAGATTCTAAAACTCCAAGATTTAATAAAGCAAAGAGTTCTAAATTCTCTTCGGCTGTTCGTGTAGATTCTGACAGTAACTCTCTAAGATAGATTTTTTCGTTCATGGCCTTTCACTTTTCAGGAACTTAACGCCAGCAACGTGACCAGATTGATGTTCAAAATAATGAACCTCCCCTATGTTGCCTGATTTTATCACCTTTTGCCACTTACCCGGCAAAAGTTCGCGTAGATAACGTAATACGGCAGGATTACGCACCGGATAATTGATTGTACCACGTCTGTCAGGAACCCATTCCTCTGGAACGGATCCGGAGGCATAGACATTAGCATAAAGATGTAGCGGCATGAGGCTTCTTCAGTTATTCCTGGTCCACCGGTACGGCCGTCAATTGTCCGCCACGCACAGTAGCGCCAATGACGATACCGGCGGCAATCAGCACCATGTTTTTAATGATGTATTGGCCTTCCAGTGTAGGCGCGATGGGGAATACCGTGAAACACAATTCGGGGTAGAGAAAGAGGGGGGTGACGGTGCCAATCATCTGCAACCAGAGCAGCGCCAGGGTAGCCCGCAGGAAGTAGCCGGTGATGAGGCCCAGACCAATCAGACATTCCCAGACGGCCAGGATGATCACGGCCGTGTCCGGGCTAAGCACCCCAAACGACAACGCCGACATCGTGTCACCCGCCAGCGATTGCGCCGGGCTGAGACCGGGAAAGAACTTGAGTACGCCAAACCAGAAAAAGACCACCCCCAGGCTAAAGCGCAGCAGGCGAATGCCATGGCGCGCCATCCATTCCGTAAGCGTGGAGTCAATCTGGTCATACCTGTTTCTGAGCGAAGTCATATCATCACCCTCCAAAATCCTTCTCCCCGGCGCGAATGGGCACGGGCAGCCAGTTTTCACGCGGCGGCAGCGGGCAGGAATAGTAGGGGCTGTAGGCGCAATAGGGATTGTAGGCGTAGTTGAAGTCTACCTTGATTTTGTCGCTGGTGAGGGGATCCAGGCCGGGATGGTGGTTATCCAGGTAACGGCCCGCGCCATAGGTTTCGTTCCCGTTGGTGGCGTCCTTGAAGGGCAGGAAGAGGCCGTTCCCGTCAAAGTAGATGGTCAGGCTGGCGGGCTGCCCGTCTACGGTAAATGAGAAACGACCCCAGCGGCGAAACGGCCGTATCTCCCCCGTACTCGTCTCCATTTGCAATAGTGGCTCATCATCGGCAAACCGCTCTATCACTGTCTCAAATACCAGGTCATCATTCACCGCAAAATAAGCCAGCCCGGCAAAACCGTCCCGCTGTTCTTCATCCAGCGGCGACTGTGGATGATGCGCCATATACTCATCCACCTGCCGCCGAAATTGGGTTAACTCGTTCATGTGATTCTCCTCTTTTCGTGATACGTGATACGTGATGCGTGAGACTTCTTGTCACGCATCACGCATCACAGATTACCGATTACCGATTACGTTCTTCACCGCCGGTATCGCCGCCGGATCGTACAACAACCAGCGGGCGAATTCATCATGGGGTAGGGCATCTCGCCACTGCCGATAGGTGGGCTGGGGCAGGTTGCGGAAGAAGAGGATGACGACAATGGGCGTTACCTCACCCTTCGGATAGGCGTAGTAGGCAGTGGTCAAAATGCCCGGCAGTGAGCCGTTTTTGTAGCCCAGGTTGCTGAACAATTCCTGATTATCGGCAAACACCATCGGCCATTCCAGATATTTGCGGGCCAGGTAGCTGCTCTCCGGGTTGCTGAGGCCGTTCTGGGCAATGCGGGCCATGAGCGCCGCATACTCCTGCGGGCTGCCGTGCGCGTTCAGGGCATGGCTAAACAGGCGCTGCGTCTGCCCCGTGGGACGGCGGTTCTCCTGGTGCCAGGCGCGTTCCGTTTCCCGAAACACCGGATCATTCACATAGGCGTCGGTGAGTTGGCTGGCCTCACGGCCGTAGCTTCCCCCATCCGCCAGATACCCTTGAATCGCCGCGTCATCGCTGCCGCTGCGGGTATGGTTGCCCATGGCCATAAACTGGCCCAACCAGGTACAGGGGGCGGTCTGGTTAGTCAGTCCTAGCGACACGGCCGTTGCCTCCACCCGCTCCTGACCCAGCAAAAGATGCAGATAATCAGCCGCTGCATTGGAACTGTGCCGGATCATCATCCAGGGCACATCTTCCAGCCGTACCTGCGGTGGCTCGCCGCTGAGCAACCCTCTGTCCGCCAATTCGGTCAGTGCCCGGTTGTGTGATCGCAAATCGTAGCCGGGCAAATAGTAGGCGTCGAGTGCATCTACCGACACAAACCCGGTGGAGCTTAACTCGCCACTGCTGACCGCTTCCACATAGGCTACCAGTGGGATGAGCTTCACCACCGACGCCAGCGGCATTTGCACGTCGGCATTCAGGTAGACGCCGTTTGCCTCATCGCCCACGCGGTAGGCCACCAGCCCCACGTCGCCGGGATGGTTGAGGATGTATTGCCAGGCGGTCACGGCCGTTTGTGGGATGCGATTTTGTACGGCCGTTAACGCGGCCCCATCGGGCGTTAAGATCGTGGTTTGTGGTGTGGTGTGGGTGGGTAAGATGGGCAGTAGTTGGCCGCAAGCTGGCGACAGCGAGCCTGTGTAATAGGGTGTGGCGGTAGGCGGAACAGTTGTAGGCGTCACCGGCGTCGGGCTGGGGATGGGCGTCAGCGTAACCGGCAGCGGGGTGGCGGAGGCGGGTGGTACGGTGGGCAAAGGCACGGCCGTGAACCATTCCGTGGCTAACACCGGTTGTACCGCTGCCACCGATGAGGCCGCTGGCGTCTGCTGGCAGCCCATCAAGAGGCCCATCGCCAACAGCAGCATAAACAAGAGGTGATATCGCATGGGGTGGGATTGTAGCGGGTACGGCCGTGTCTCCCAACTCGTTTTGGGTAACGCTCACTGTTTTGTAAAAGTTGACCGAATGGCAAAGTTCATTATGATGGGAGGCGCAATGACTCACATGAATGACACCCAGGTGCAACGATTACAGGCGCTTTACCAGATGGCGGTGGAATTGTCGGCGCTGCGCAGTCTGGAATCGGTGTTGGATACGGCGCTGCGCCACTGCCTGGAATTAACGGGGTCGCAGTTTGGTTTTATTGGGCTGACGGCCGTCAACGGCAATGCGCTCGACGTGGTGGCCATTCAAGGCTTCAACCCCACCAGCAGTTTTTACCATCACAACCACCTCATCCCCTTGCGCCCCAACATATTTGCCCGCTCGGTGCTGGAAAACCGGGCGGTGCGTTCCGTAGACGCAGCCGCCGAACCAAACCGGGTGGGTCAGCCGCCCGGCCATCCGCCAGTGGGCACGTTTCTCGGTGTGCCGCTGCGTATCCAGGATGAACCGATAGGCATGATCGGATTGGCAAATCGGCCGGAGCCATATGAAGATGACCACGAGCAGTTGCTGTTGACCTACGCGGCGCAGGTAGCCATTGTGATTCGTAATGCCCAGTTGTATGAACAGTTGCAGGCCAATAATGAGGCATTGGAGCAAAAGGTGCAGCGGCGTACGCGCCAGTTGGAAAAGGCCAAAGAGACGCTGGCGGTGAAGGCGGCGCAATTACAAACGCTGCTCTCGGAAACGGTAGACGTGCAGGAGCGGGAGCGGCAGCGCATTGCCCAGGATATGCACGATGGCACCAATCAGTTGTTAATTGGGGCGCTGTTGGAATTGAAATCGGCACACAAGCGGTTGGGCAATGGCAACCTGGAGCGGGCCGAAGAGTCGCTGGAAACGGTGCAAAATATCTTGCACCGGGTGGAGGCGGAGATCAAAAATATCATCCACGATTTACGACCACCGACGCTGGATGCGTTGGGGCTGGCGCCGGCAGCGCGCCGTTATGCGGAACGGTATGAACAGTATACCGGTATCCCCTGTGTGGTGAGAGTACAGGGAGAACCTATGCGGCTGCCTTCACGCACGGAGATCAGCATTTACCGGTTGATGCAGGAGGCGTTGCAAAATGCTTCGGTACATGCTCAGGCCAGCCGGACGGAGGTGGCGCTGGTTTTTGAACCGGACTGTTTGCGGCTGGCGGTGCTGGATAACGGCCGTGGCTTTGACCTGACGGCCGTGCGCCGCCACAACAGCGGCCATCTGGGACTGCTGGGCATGCAGGAGCGCGCCGAAAGCCTGGGCGGCTACCTGACTATTGAGACCGGCCCCGGCCTGGGGACAACAGTGACGTTGATTGTGCCGGTAACGGCCGTCACTGGCGTCATGATAACCCCATGACTCCCATTCGCATCATCGTCATTGATGACCATCCCATTGTCCGGCAGGGCATTAACAGCCTGCTCTCCAATTACCGTGAGTTTGCTCTGGTGGGTGAGGCGGACAATGGTATAGACGGCCGTGAGCTGGCGCAGACAGCCCATCCCGATGTCATTTTGCTCGATATTCGAATGCCGGGGGAGTCGGGGTTGGAAACGCTGAATGCTATTTTGCGCCAGCAGCCGACGGCGCGGGTACTCATGCTCACCTCGTTTGACGAGGAGGAGTATGTGATGACGGCGCTGCGCTCTGGGGCGCGTGGTTACGTGCTAAAAAGCGTTTCCGATGACCAACTGGTGAACGCCATTCGCGCCGTGCATCGCGGCGAAAAGGTACTCAGTTCGCAAGTGACTGACCAGGTGATCCGCCACGCGCTGACCGAGCAAAAAAAATCGGAACAGCCCCAGGCTGTGGCCGGTTCACCGCCGGCTCTGGACGACGAAGAGATCGCCATTCTGCGACTGCTGGTGCAGGGAGCCAGTAATACGGACATTGGCGAGGCGCTGTATATGAGCCAGACTACCGTCAAACGCAAACTACGCCAGATTTTTGCCACCCTCAACGTGCAAACCCGCGCCCAGGCCGCCGCCGAAGTGGTACGACAGGGAATTGTCTAGCGGTAACTTGGCCCAGTTGGTGCGGCAATGTTGACCCGGTTGGCTCTTGGCGGGCGGGCGGAGTGCAGTAGCATCAAAGGTGTGGACAACCCGATTCGCATCCCATATTCCCCGGATACCGTAGACGAGATGGCCGCGCTGCTGGCCGGCCATGCCTATATTGCCGATGTGGGGCTGAGTACCAGCCTTTTTCTGGCGCTGAAGATGGGCAAGGCGATCTTTCTGGAAGGGGAGCCGGGCGTGGGCAAGACGGAGGTCGCCAAAGTCCTCAGCCGCGCTTTTGCCGCGCCGCTCATTCGCCTGCAATGTTACGAGGGGCTGGATGTGAACCAGGCAGTGTATGAGTGGAATTACCCGCGCCAACTGCTGGAGATTCAGGCGCGGCAGCATGTGAACGGGACGGCCCCAGCCACACGTGACATTTTTACGGAGGAGTTTTTGCTGAAACGGCCGTTGCTGCAAGCCATTGACCAATCCCACAAGCAATCCCCCGTGCTGCTCATTGATGAACTGGATCGCGCCGACGAAGAGTTTGAGAGCTTCCTACTGGAACTGCTCTCCGATTTCCAGATCACCATTCCGGAAATGGGCACGCTGCACGCCGACTACAAACCCATCGTCATCATCACCTCCAACCGCACCCGCGAGATTCACGACGCGCTGAAACGGCGCTGCGTCTACACCTGGATTGATTACCCCTCCCGCGAAAAGGAACTGGAAATTGTATTACTCAAAGTGCCGGGTATTGCCGTGCAGTTGGCCGGGCAGGTGGTAGATTTTATTCAGGCGGTGCGACGCGAGGAGTTGTACAAACTGCCCGGCGTGGCCGAGACGTTGGACTGGGCGGAGGCGTTGGGGCATCTGAGTACGCAGGTGTTGGACACGGCCGTGATCAACGCCACCCTCGGCATCATCCTCAAATATCAGGACGATGTAGACAAAATGCGTGGGCAGATGGTGACGAACATTGTCGCCCAATTGGATCAAATCCGATGAGTGAGGTCGTTTTCCTCGATAATGTACTCCTCTTCACCCACCTGCTGCGCCAGGCTGGTTTTGCCATTTCGCCGCAGCGGAATGTTGAGTTGGCGCAGGCGCTGACACTGGTGGATGTGGGTAGCCGGGAGCAGGTGTACCACGCCGCCCGCAGTTTGCTGGTGACGCGGCGGGAGCAACTGCACCTGTTTGAGGCGATATTTAACCAGTTTTGGCGTAGCCGGAGCGACGGCCGTACCCAATCCATGCCACCCGCTCCCCGCCACAAACGGCAGAATCAACAGTTCAACATCGTCACCTACATGGCCTACAAAGCGCAGGCCGCCGACCAGGAAGTTGAGGTGGTGGACAAGACACAAACATTCAGCAACGCCGAACTGCTGCAACAAAAGCTGTTTTCCGAAATGGCGCCAGAGGAGTTGGAAACGATTAAGCGGCTGATTCAAGAAATGCGTTGGCAGGCGATTCAGCGGCAGAGCCGCCGCCGCATAGCGGACAAAAACGGCGACACACTGCGGCTGCGCCAGGCGATGCGCACGGCCGTGCGTACCGGCGGCGTCCCGTTGCAGCTATCGTGGCAAAGCCGCAAGATCAAACAACGGCCGTTTGTCCTCATAGCTGACATTAGTGGTTCGATGGAGAAGTACGGCCGTTTGTTACTCCAATTTTTCTACGCCATCTCCCACAGCTTCCATGAGGTGGAATGTTTCGTCTTTGGTACGCGACTAACGCGCATCACCCATGAACTCAAGCTGAAAAACATTGATCGCGCCGTAGACGAAGCGGCGCGGCAGGTGGTGGATTGGTCGGGCGGCACGCGCATTGGCGAGAGCCTGCGCACCTTCAACCGACAGTGGAGCCGCCGCGTCCTGCGGCGCGGCGCTATCGTCCTCATTGTCAGCGATGGCTGGGAGCGCGGTAATGTCTCCATGCTGCGCCAGGAGATGGCCTATTTGCAGCGGCGCAGCCACCGTCTCATCTGGCTTAATCCCCTGCTGGGGCAGGCTACCTATCAGCCATTGGTCGAAGGGATGGCCGCCGCCCTACCCTATATTGACGACTTCCTGCCCGTCCACAACCTGCAAAGCCTCACCGAACTTTCACACCACCTGGGCCGCCTGAATCAGCACCGCTCCGTCCGCCCCGACATGCACATAAGAACGGCATTCCGAACGGAGTCTTCGGAGTGAGGAATCCCGATGGACTGATAAAACATCAGGGATTCCTCGGAAGATACTTCGGCAGCCTCAGTACAGGCTCTCGGAATGACAGGATAAATGGATCACAAAGGAGAAATGAATGATTGTTGAAGGAGAATATACGTTTGATGCGCCGCAGGATTTAGTGTGGCAGGCGCTGCAAGATCCGGACGTGTTGTCCAGCGCCATGCCGGGTGGGGAAGGGTTCACGGCCGTAGGCGAGAACGAATACGAAGGCAACCTGAACGTCAAAGTGGGGCCGGTACAGGGCAAATTTAAGGGCAATATCAAACTGACCGACATCGTCGCCCCGGAAAGCTACACGATGCAAGTGGATGGTAAAGGCGCACCCGGTTTTGTTAAAGCCGTCGGCAGCTTGAAGCTAACCCCGGACGGCGAACGTACCCACATTGCCTATCACGGTGACGCCCAGGTGGGCGGACGAATCGCCAGCGTGGGTCAGCGGCTGCTCGACACCTCTGCCAAATCCATCATTCGCCAAAGCCTGGATGGGCTGAATGAGTATCTGAAGGTGCAGGTGGCCGTTCGTGCGGCCGAAGCCGCCGGTGCATCGGCCGAAGAAGCGGCGGCCATCGCTGAGGCGGAAATGCCCACCTATACGCCGCCATCGCAGACGGCCGTTGCCATGAATGTAGCTAAAGATGTGGTTGGCGATCTGGTGCCACCCCCATACCGCCCCCTGCTCATTGGCGGCGTGGTGCTGCTGGTGCTGCTGATTTTGTATCGGTTATTTCGGTAGGTTTCCTGGGAATGAATTCCCAGGCTGGTACAACAAGTGCGCTGAAGCGCACTTTGTATAAGACGCCGAATTCCGTTCGGCGACGCTTTTCATAATTCCTAATTCATAATTCCTAATTCCCAAAAGGAGGTTCCCATGATCCCAGGTGAGTTTGATTATTATTCACCCCGCTCCTTGCAAGAAGCCGTTGGCTTACTGCAACAGCACGGGTACGGCGCCAAAATTGTCGCTGGCGGGCAAAGTCTCATCCCTGCCATGCGCTTTCGGCTGGCGCTGCCCGAAGTCCTTATAGACATCAACACCATTGATGGACTGGAGTACATTCGCGAGGATGACGGCCATTTGATGATTGGCGCACTGACCCGTGAAGCCGATCTGGAAGAGTCGGCGCTGGTGCAGCAGAAGTACCACCTGCTGGCCGACGCTGCCCGTGTCATTGCCGACCCGGTGGTGCGCAACCGGGCCACCGTCGGCGGCAATCTGGCTCATGCCGACCCGGCCAACGACCATCCGGCGGTGATGCTGGCCTATAACGCCGAACTGATCGCCCTTGGCCCCAATGGCACCCGCGCCATCCCCATTGATGACTTCTTCGTTGACCTGTTTGAAAATGCCCTGGCCGACAATGAAATTCTGACCGAACTCCGCATTCCCACGCCGGGGGCCAACAGTGGTGGAGCTTACCTCAAAATCGAACGCAAAGTAGGTGACTACGCTGTCTCGGCGGCGGCCGTGCAGTTGACGATGAGCGGCAATACTTGCACCGCAGCCCGCATCGGTCTCACCAATGTCAGCGCCGTACCCATGCGCGCCACCGGCGCAGAGCAGGCGCTTATTGGCAAAGAGATCACCAACGAAGTATTGGAAGCGGCCGGGCAAGCCGCCGCCGCAGAATGTGATCCATCGCCCGATTTGCGCGGTTCTGTGGCTTACAAACGGGACCTGACGCGAGTCGTCACCAAACGCGCCATTCGTCAGGCTGTAGAACGGGCACAAGAAGGAGGCTAAAGATGAGCAAACATACAATCACCTTAACGGTAAACGGAGCCAAAGTTACCAAAGAAGTGGACGCGCGAACGCTGCTGGTACACTTCATCCGCGAAGATTTGGACTTGACGGGAACGCACATCGGCTGCGATACGACGAGTTGTGGCGCGTGTACGGTGATGATGAACGGCCGTACCGTGAAAAGCTGCACCGTATTCGCTGTCCAGGCCAATGGGGCGGAACTCGAAACCATCGAAGGCGTGGCGAACGGGGCCACCCTGCACCCGCTGCAAGAAGGGTTCTGGGAAAAACATGGCCTGCAATGCGGCTACTGCACCCCCGGCATGATCATGAGCGCCAAACATTTGCTCGCCAAAAATCCCAACCCCACCGAAGAAGAAATCCGCTGGGGCATTTCCGGGAACCTGTGCCGCTGCACCGGCTACAACAAAATCGTCGAAGCCATTCAATACGCCGCCGAAAAAATGCAACAAACAGAGGAGGCCACCGCATGACCACCTTCCATGATTCAACCAAACCCAAACAGGTAGATGACCGTATTGAGAACAAACACGCGGTACCCGCAGGCGCATCGGCCGTTGTGGAAACCACCGACGATGTGCGGATTACCACCCCGGTGGAAATCTGCGGCATGGGCCACCGCATGAAGCGCAAAGAAGACCCGCGCTTCATCCAGGGCCGGGGCAACTACGTAGACGACATCAAGCTCCCCGGAATGCTCTACATGGACATTGTGCGCAGCCCCTACGCCCACGCCAAAATCCTGAACATAGACGCCAGCGCCGCATTGGCCATGGATGGCGTGTTGGCTGTGATTACCGGCAAAGATTTGGAAGCGCACGGCCTGCACTGGATGCCCACGCTCATGTCGGACACGCAAATGGTGCTGCCCACCGACAAGGTGGTCTACTACGCCCAGGAAGTGGCCTGCGTCATTGCCACCAGCCGCTACATTGCCGCCGACGCCATCGAACAGGTGGTGGTAGATTACGAACCGCTGGATGTGGTGGTAGACCCGTACAAGGCGCTGGATGACCAGGTGATTGTGCGTGAAGACAAGGAACTGAAGACCAACCGTATCTGGCATTGGGAAGCCGGTGATAAGGAGGCCACCGACGCCGTTTTTGCCAACGCCGCCCATGTGGTCAAACAGTACATGCACATCCCGCGCATTCATGTCGCCTCGATTGAGACGTGTGGCATGGTCGCCAATTACAATTCGGCCACTGGCAAGATGCAGCTCTACATGACCACCCAGGCGCCCCACGCCATCCGCACCGTCTTTGCCCTGGTTAGCGGCCTGCCGGAGCAGAAGATTCAGGTGATTTCGCCGGACATTGGCGGCGGTTTTGGCGGCAAAGTGCCCGTCTACCCCGGCTATGTGGTTTGTGCCGTCGCCAGCCTGCTCATCGGCAAGCCGGTGAAATGGATTGAAGATCGCAGTGAGAATTTGCAGGCAGACAGCTTTGCCCGCGATTATCATCTGGAAGCGGAATTGGCGGCCGACGCCAATGGCAAAATTGTGGGGCTGCGCGTCAATGGGCTGGCGGATCACGGCGCGGCGGATGCAGCGGCCAATCCATCCAAATTCCCCGCCGGGCTGTTCAGTATTTGCACCGGCTCTTACGATTTGCAGGCGGCGCACGTGAATATGGACGCTGTGTACACCAACAAACCGCCAGGCGGTGTGGCTTACCGCTGCTCCTTCCGCGTCACGGAAGCGGTGCAGATGATTGAACGCATGACTGATATGATGGCCCACGATCTGAATATTGATCCGGCCGAATACCGCATGAACAACTTCATCAAAGCAGACGCCTTTCCCTATAAGTCACCCACCGGTTGGGAGTATGACAGCGGCAATTACCACGCCGCCCTGCGCAAGGCGATGGACATGATCGGCTACGAGGATCTGCGCCGTGAGCAGGCGGAAAAGCGGGCGCGGGGTGAATTGATGGGCATTGGCATTTCCAGTTTCACGGAGGTGGTGGGCGCGGGGCCGTCGCGCGATTATGACATTTTGGGGATCAAGATGTTTGATTCGGCCGAAATCCGTATTCATCCCACCGGCAAGGCGATTGCCCGCTTTGGCACGAAGAGCCAGGGGCAGGGGCACGAAACGACCTACGCCCAAATCATTGCCGAGGAGTTGGGCTTGCCGGCCAATGATATTGAAGTGGAAGAAGGCGACACCGATACCGCGCCGTATGGCCTGGGCACCTATGCCAGCCGTTCTACCCCCACAGCCGGAGCCGCCGCGGCGATGGCCTCCCGCAAAATCAAGGCCAAGGCGAAGAAAATCGCCGCCCACTTGCTGGAAGTGAATGAGGGTGACCTGGAATGGGATATGAACAAATGGCAGGTGAAGGGGTCGCCGGAACAGGCGAAAACGATTCAGGAGATCGCCTTTGCCGCCTACACCAATCATCCGCAGGGCATGGAAGCGGGGCTGGAAGCGACCGATTATTATGACCCACCGAACCTGACTTTCCCGTTTGGTAGTTATATCTGTGTGGTGGATGTGGACAGCGGCACGGGTGAGGTGAAGGTGCGCCGCTTTGTGGCGGTGGATGATTGCGGCAATATCATCAATCCGCTGGTGGTGGAAGGGCAGATTCACGGCGGGTTGACGATGGGGCTGGCGCCGGCACTATTTGAGGAGATTGTCTACGACGAGAACGGACAATGTTTGACGGGGACGTTGGCGGATTATTTGCTGCCGACGGCCGTAGAATCCCCGAAATGGGAAACCGGCCATACCATCACCCCCTCACCGCACCATCCGATTGGCGCGAAGGGGGTGGGTGAGTCGCCCACGGTGGGCGCACCGCCAGCCATTGCCAATGCCGTCGTAGACGCACTCTGGCACCTGGGCGTGCGCCACATTGATATTCCGATTACACCGGAGAAGGTGTGGCAGGCGCTGCGGAGTGCAGGTGTGAAAGAGTAAAGAGAAACCACAGATTTTATCTGGAGACATGACAGGTTTTTTCAAACCTGTCATGTCTAAATGCCTAAGGAGGTCGGATGTTGATGGAAGCAAGAATGATTGAGGCGGGCGGGCAGCGGGTGGCGTGTTATGAGAGTGGGGGGACGGGCACGGCCGTGATGCTGATTCACGGCAATTCGGCGTCCAGCGAGACGTTCCGGGCGCAGTTGACTGGCGACTTTGGACAGAAGTACCGGGTGGTGGCCATGGATTTGCCAGGGCACGGCCGTTCCGATCCGGCGGCAGACCCGGCGCAAACGTATCACATGCCGGGTTATGCGGCCGTGCTAGCGGAGGTGGCGCGGCAGTTGGGCGTGGCGGACGGGGTGTTTGTCGGCTGGAGTTTGGGCGGGCATATCGTGTTGGAAGCCCATAACCTGCTGCCGGATGCGGCTGGTTTTGTCATTTATGGCACACCGCCGCTGGCGTTTCCGCCGGATATGGCCAATGCCTTTTTGCCGAATCCGGCGATGGGTGCGGCTTTTGCGGAAACGTTGACGGAGAAGCAGATGGCCGGGTTTGCGGCGGCCTGCCTGGCGCCGGATTCACCGCTCGACCTGGCCCCGTTTATCGCCGATATTGCCCGTACCGATGGCCGGGCGCGGGCAACGCTGGCTGCCAGCATCGCCCCGGATGGGTATCAGGATGAGGTGGTGATTGTGAAGGGATTGACACGGCCGTTGGCCATCTTGCACGGTGCAGAGGAGCAGTTGGTGAACGCCGCCTACATCAGCGCCCTGGAAATGCCCACCCTGTGGCGCGGTGCGGTGCAAATGATCGAAGGAGCCGGTCACACGCCGCAAGCGGAAGCGCCGGAGCAGTTTAATGCGCTGTTGAGTGCATTTTTGGATGAGGTGAGTGGGTAATTTTATCCAGAGATGGTAGTTGACATCATTTAGCAGCTTAATTTGTTTGAGCTAACTTTTTTGGGTGGAGGCTTTTGCAAATGAGCGAATCTGAACGGGATATTGGGCAAGAGATTTTGGATGCGGTGCTGGAAATCAAGGCTGGTGGTGGTCGCCATTTTACGCCAGATGACCACCAACCTTATCCGCAAACAGGGCAACTGGCACAAAAAATGAATCTATGCCTAGATGACTTGAGAGACGAGATAGTCAAAGATGCGATTGTGTACTGCTATGTTATTACCACAATCAAGAATCCAAATGGACAATTTTACCAGACTGGCAGCGCCCCAAATTTCCAGGGAGATTTCATCACACTTTGCACCTGCAAACATTTCATGCGAACGTTTTTAGAGCCTGAAGAATGGCTCGGCAAATGGGTTGCCGGTTTCAGTGGTGTTGCTGCTGGTTATGGACGTAACGCTCTTGTTTACCTGATGAACATTGGCCATGCTTTTGATTCACACCAAACCTTATGGCTATCTCCTGAAATTTCTGATGAAACTAAAGAAGCAAAAGCTACCGATATCCACCGATTTGGCGATGTATACCGACCTAAAGAGCTGTCCTATTCTGATTTGCGTTTTGATCACCAAAGTTATAAACCACCTGTTGAGAAACACCCACATTTTGATAACTGGCTCCCTGACATAAGCTATAAGCGTAAACGTAAAGCCACGCTGCTTGTCGGCGAGCCTGCACAAAGCTATCTCTGGAACAGGCCAATGGTTTTTTATACCAACGGCCGTATTCATCGTGGTCAGAAGAAAATGGTTCTTTTAAATCTGCTTGAAAAATTGGAGGAGCTTTCTGAATGAAAGTGGCAATGATTCGGATAGGGATAGATACGGGTTCAGGCGGCATTCATGGACCGCTCTTCGATGACGGTACATTTGAATATCTCCCAATACCGGATGGATTGCATAGAGATGAACGTACTTATGGGAACATGACTGGCAGATATGGCAGGGCGTTAGTGGAATTTTTCCCAAAACGCCGACAGGTGAAAATGGCTAATCAATCTGTCCATGTTGACCCCGAATTTACAACGTTTACTTATGGAGACCCAACATCACCCAAGGCCCGTTTACGCCATCTGGAACCAGGCGATATGTTGATTTTCTATTGTGGTTTGGTTGGATGGGAAGATTTCTATACCCCACCGGCTTTATACCTGATGGGGTATTTTGAGGTGTTGGCTGCTGGCAAGGCGACTGATTTTTCTTCAAGCGAAGTACAATGCCTTTTTGCTGAGAACTATCATGTGAGGCATCGGGATGTATATGAAAGTCAAAAAAAGATACTCGTTTTAGTTAAAGGTTCCCCTGAAAGTCGACTCTTGGTCAAAGCTAAACGGCTCAGTGTGGTAGGGCAAGATCGTAGTGGTAGGCCATTGAAGGTTTTGTCGCCAGAAATGCAACAAATATTTGGAGACTTCGGAGGGAAAATTAGTTTTCAACGAAGCCCAACCCGATGGGTTAATCCTGTCCATACCTTGCAGGCCGCAGAATATATGAGGTCATTGTAGATTGCTTTGAGACATGTAATAGCCTATACAGGAGTGAACCATGTATGATGATTTTTTTGCGAAGGCGCATGAGTTGGTGCAGGCGGGGGTGGCGTTTGTCACGGCCGTAGTCGTGCGTTCCGAAAAGCCAACATCGGGCAAACCGGGTGACAAGGCGATTATCACGGCCGATGGCGTGATGTACGGCTGGATTGGCGGCAGTTGCGCCCAGCCGACGGTGGTGAAGGAGGCGCTGAACGCGCTGCGTTCCGATGAAGCCCGCCTGATTCGCCTCTCGACGGAGCCGGAAGCTCAACAGGCGCGTGACGGGTTGCTCGATTTGCCGATGACTTGTTTTAGCGGCGGCACATTGGAGATTTACCTGGAGCCGCAACAGCCGCGGCCGCGGCTGCTGGTGGTGGGCGCATTGCCAGTGGCACAGGCGTTGGTAACGCTGGGCAAGGCGATGAATTATCAGGTCATTGCTGTAGATGTAGATGGCGGAGGCGAGGCTTTAGCCGCTGCCGACGTGGTGCTGACTAATCTGGATGAGGTGGTGGGACAGCTACGGCCGTTTACCTACATCGTCGTCGCCACACACGGCAATTATGACGAACTGGCGCTGGCGAAAATCTTGCCCGCGCAGCCCACCTACGTGGGGCTGGTTGCCAGCCCGAAGCGGGCGGAGGCGGTGCGCGATTATCTGCGGATGCAGGGTCTATCGGAGACGGAGATGCTGCCGTTGAAAGCGCCCGCCGGCCTGGACATTCAGGCGCGGCGCGGCGACGAGATTGCCCTGAGCATTATGGCGGAGGTTGTGCAGCGGCGGCGCAGCGCGGAACTGCTGGATTGGGCGCTGTTTAAGGGGGAGACGGTTATGGAAGAGACGGGCGTGCCAGAGACGGCCGTTGAAGCAGTAGCAGAAACAGCAGAAGAAGAGATGCGCTCTTGTGGGTGTGGCGGCGAAAGCAAAAGCGACGAGGTAATTGAATTGGCTGTATTGCCATCGGCAACGGCCGTGCCCATTGCCCTTAACACAAAAGTGGCTACCGCCATTGACCCCATCTGCGGTATGACCGTAGACATTGCTACCGCCCGCTACATCTTTACCCATGGGGACACAACCACCTATTTTTGCTGTGCGGGCTGCCAGGCGACCTTTCAGAAGAGCGTAATCCGTGAACCGTAGTCCGTAATCGGATCACGCATCACGCATCACATCCCTAATCCTCCAACCCAATCAACCCCTCTTTAATGGCATATTTCACCAGGTCTACGCGGCTGTGCAGATTGAGTTTACGCATGATGTTTTCGCGGTGGCGGTCAACTGTTTTGGCGCTGATGACCAGTTTGTCGGCGATTTCCGGGTTGGTCAGTCCTTCGGCAATCAGCGTGAGCACTTCCTGTTCGCGGGGGGTTAGCTCTTCGGCAGGGGGTGAATCGGCGGCGCTGGGCTGGCCCAGGTAGCTTTGCACCAGCCGGGCGGCAAACGAGGGGTAGAGGAAAACCTGCCCCTGGCTGACGGTGCGGATGGCGCTGACGAGTTCGTCGGGCGCGGCCCGTTTGGGCACGTAGCCGGAAGCGCCGGCGCGCAGCATTTCAAAGAAGTATTGGTCATCTTCGTGCATGGTCAGGGCGAGCACGGCCGTACTCGCCGACATCTTCTTGATTTCCTTCGTGGCTTCAATCCCATTCATATCCGGCATTTGAATGTCCATCAACACCACGTCGGGCTGGTGCAGGCGCACCTGATGCACCGCTTCCACGCCCGATTCCGCTTCGCCGACGATGCGCATATCGGGCTGCGCTTGCAGCAGCATGCGTAAGCCGGAGCGGACAACGGCGTGATCGTCAACGAGGAGGAGGCGGATGGGAGTGGTCATTTTATCGTAATCCGTAATCCGTAATCGGTAATCGGTTGTCGGCTGACCGATTACCGTTTACCGATAACTGATTACCCTCTTCCGGCAGGGGGATGCTGACTTCCACGGCCGTGCCCTGACCTGGCGTAGAGCTAATCTGACAACTACCGCCGACGAGGGCGACCCGTTCCTGGATGCCGAGCAATCCCCAGGCGTGGCGAGGTTGGGTGGTGGTGAAAATTTCGTCAGGCTGGAAGCCACGGCCGTCATCCCGGATGTGAAGCTGCACCATCTCTGGTGCAAACGTCAAGAGTACGGCCACATTTTCGGCGGCGGCATGTTTGGTGATGTTGGTCAACGCTTCCTGAGCGATGCGGAAAACAATGGTTTCGACGTCGGGCGGCAGGCGGCGGGTACGGCCGTACACGGTTAATTTGGCGCTCACACCGTTGTGGCTCTGAAAGGTCTGTACCTGATTTTGCAGCGCCGGTACCAGGCCCAAATCATCCAGCAGGGACGGCCGTAAATCCCGAATCAAATCGCGTAAGTCAATCAGTGCCTGGGTACTCATTTGTTTCAATTCTACCAGTTGTTGCGCCGCCAGGGTGGGATTGCTTTTCACCGTTTCGGACACGGCGGCAAAACCCAGCCCCAACGCCGTCAGTGCCTGCCCCGCGCCATCGTGCAGATCGCGGGCGATGCGCTGCCGCTCGCGTTCTTGTACCGAGACGACCTGATGCAGCAATTCGCCGCGCAGCGCCTCCCGCGCCTGGCTTTCTTCGTAGCGGGTGGTGTTTTCAATGGCAATGCTGAGCAGCCCGGCGACGGTGCTGAGTAAGGAAAGGTCACGTCCGGTGAGTGATGTGACCTCTGGTTGGATGTGCAGTACCAGGCTGCCAATGACGCGCTCTTGCACTGACAGCGGCCAACCGATGGCGCTATCGCCACTGAGCGTCAGGATGGTGTCCTCCTGAGGCAGCGGATTCAGAGGGAGGGGGAGAAGCTGATCATTGTTGGCGCAGATGGGCACGGCCGTCGCCTCAATTTCGCGGGTGATGGCGCGGGCCTGCACGCAGGGTTGGTTGGCCTGGCAGTCCAGGTGACCGGGGCAGGCGGCACATTCCAATGGGCGGCCCGATTTTTGGCGCAGCACAATAATGCCGCGCGTAAACCGGGGCAGGCTGGCGCTGATCTGGCTGATGGCCTGGGCCAGCAATGTTTTCTTGTCCAGAGTGGCGGCCAGGGTGCGGGAGAGGGTGAAGAGCAGGGTGAGGTCTTGCACGGCCGTTTGTAATTCCTGGTTCAAAATCTCCATTTCCTGGCGCGATTGTTCCTGCACGGCTAACGCCTGCCGCTGCGCCGCCAGCCGTTCCTCGTTGGCCCGCACCAGGTTGCGCTGCCGTTCTGTTTCAAATGCCCGTAATGCCCGTATGAAAAAATAGGCGATCAGGGTGGCCATAACAGCCCGGAACAGTTGCACGGGAATGCCAAACCAGCGTAGAAAAAGTTCGGCGTTTACTACATTGGCGGGAAAGAAAAAGCTGGGCGCCGTGAAAATTTGTCCTACGAATCCGTATAGCACCAGCGCCAGTGCCGCCCGCAGCAAGTCACGGCTTGTCTCGTGCAGGTCATTAGCGCGAAAGGTGCGTTGTTCAAGCACAATGGCCCAGGCCGCCAGCACAGCGCCGGGTATGGCCAGGGTGTAACGAGCGAGAACGTCTACGGCCGTTAAGAATTCATCATGCGCCGGTTGGTATAACCACCGGGTAATGAGGACGGAAGTGAGCCAGACGGCCGTTAATACCCCGGCTGTTACATAAGCCAATAGTCGCTCTCTCTTATAATTTTCACGGGTGGCAAAAATAAGTTGGACGCCAAAAATAACCAGGCAAATAAAGGAGATGACCAAATGCCCCAGCCGTAGTTCGTTAGAGAGCAGCCAGGCGGGAATATCGGTGGCTCCGGCCGCGCCCAGCCGCTGGAACATCTCAAACCATTCATGCAGGCCATGCAAAATACCAAACGCCGCCAGAAAGCCCAGGGCGCGCGCCAGGCGCAGCGTGGACGCCCGCCGCGACTCCAGCCAGACAATCAGCCCCAGGCAGAAGAAGGCCAGGCCGTAGAAGAAATACACGACGATGATGTTTTGCTGAAAGAATGAAGAGATAGTGTTCATTTGCCGGTAATCGGTGATCGGTAAACGGTAATCGGTCGCTACCGATGACCGATTACTGATTACCGATTACCACTACTGGTATGCACGATAGACGCTTTTCCGGGGTGTTGACAGTTGGCATTGGCACAAATCCAGGGTGAGGATTGTCACCTTTTAGGTTGTGTGATCAGGATGAAAAGTCGGCAAGGAGCTGGAGTGATTGTGGTTTGATGCGCGGAATATCGTTTTGCACCACATTCCACACGATGGTCAGGGCAACATCGTCATACCCATGAATGATGCGATCCCGCATTCCAGCCATACCTTTCCAGGGAATGTCGGGATATTGATCTCGTACTGTTTCTGGCACGTGTTTGGTGGCCTCGCCAATGATTTCCAGAGCACGCATCACAGCAAAATTGATACGGAAATTGGCTTCAAATTCTGCGACTGAAATTCCTTCAACCAATATCTCGGCCTTTTGCATGGCATCGAGAATGTCATCAATATAATCGAGGAACTCATTACTCATATTGGCTCTATCTCTTGCAAAATATGTTGACCAATACGAGGCTTGAGATTGGTTTTTAGGGCAACATCTACTTCTGTATTTAGCTGCGCAGAGAGATAGGCTTCCAATTCCACGAGATCGATCAGGCTGATTTTGGGCGGCCGTTCCACATCAATTAACACGTCAAGATCGCTATCGGCCTGCTGCTCGCCGCGAACGTAAGAGCCAAACACGGCCAATTCTTTAATGCCGTAACGTTCGGCCAGGTATGGTTTTTGCGCTTTCAAGATTTCTTTGATTTCTGCCAGCGTCATCATGGCAAAATTATACCATACAACCACTACCGATTACCGCCCTGCGCCTGCCACCACATGGTGTGTCCATCAGTAATCACTTCAATCGTGCCCAGTTCGTCGGTGCGGAGCACGGCCGTGCCCAATTCCGCCGCCCGTGCCAGCACTTCCGGGTGCGGGTGGCCGAAACGGTTATCGGCTCCGGCGGAGACAATAATGATGTGCGGCTGTACGGCTTGCAGAAAGGGAGTGGTGCTGGACGTTTGTGAGCCATGATGCCCGGCTTTGAAGACCAGTGATTGCAGCGGATATTCATTTTGCAGCATCAGCCTCTCCGCTTTTTCCTCCGCATCGCCGGTCAACAGCAAGGAGAAATCGCCATACACCAGCCGGAAGGAGACGGAATTGTCGTTGCGGTTTTGTGTGTCCAGTTCCGCGCCGGGATGCACCATTTCCAGCCGTACCCCGTCGCCAATTTCGATCACTTCACCGGCCATCGCCCGGTGCAGCGGTGTTTGCTGTGCTTCAGCCGCTTGCAGCAGGGCATTGTAAACGGACGAGGCTTCTGCCTCGGCGCCATCGGTGATCAACTGGCCGATCTGGTAACGGCCGTACAACTCCACCAGCCCAGATATATGGTCGGCGTCCGGGTGGGTGGCGACCATCATGTCAATGTGCCGATCCCAAAAGGGCATTTGCCGCCCCAGGCGATCATTCAGCACCGATGGGTCATTACCGCCATCTACCAATAGCTGGCGACCAGAAGGCGTCTGGATAAAGATAGCATCACCCTGGCCTACATCCAGAAAGGCCACATGCAGTTTGCCATCGGGTTGGGTGGCGGCCCAACTGAAGACGAGCAGGGCGAGTACGGCCGTGCCGCCAACAGCGGCGCGCATTCCCCAATCTGGCCTCAGGTCGGCCAACAGCCGTTGGCGGCGTTCTGGTTCCAGCCGCGCCAGATAGGTGACGACAGCCAGCAGGCCATAAAAGGCCAACACCCATCCCCAACTCACGTTCACCGGTACGGCCGCATAGGGCACAGAGGCAAACAGTCGTACCAGGGCAATGGTGTAGGTTAGCGGCAGCCAGGCCACCCAGGCAATCGGCTGTGCCACTGTGGGCGAAACCAGCCCCACCAGCGTCGCCAGTCCACCCCAGGTCATCACCGCCGGCTGGGCGGGCAGGATCAGGAAATTGGCGGGCAGGCTGATCAGCGACAACTGTTGGAAGTACCCCACCATCAGTGGCAGGGTCAACACCTGCGCCGCCAGGGTGATGACCACCGCTTCGGAGACAATGCCCATCACCCGCCGCGTCTGCTGCCGGGACAAAAGGCGCTGCAACTGCCGCTCCGTCCATTTGCTGAAAGGGTCAGCATATACCATCAGACTCAGGGTAGCCATGAAACTGAGTTGGAAGCCCACATCCCACAGCGTAAACGGATTGACCAGGGTCATCACAAAACCGGCGGCAAAGAGGGAGGCAAAAGCAAAATTGGGTCGCCCTAACCATCGCTGCGTGAAGAGGTAAATAATGCCCATAATGGCTGCCCGTACCACAGACGCATCGGCCCCCACCAGAATGGTGTACAGCACAATACCGGTGACAGCGAAGACGGCCGCCCCGCGCCGTCCTAAAAACGGCTCGCTGATGCTGACCAGGATGGCGATCAGAATAGCGATATTGAACCCCGATATGGCGATGATATGTGTCATGCCGGTGGTGCGGAAATCGGCAGCCAGGTCAGGTGGCAGGCCGTTGTCGTTGCCCAGCAGGATGCCCGTGAGCAGCGCCGCCTGGGGGTTGGGCAGCAGCAGGTTGATGGTGGCCTGGGCGTGGGCTTTCAGGGCGTAGATGGCGTGGTAGAGCGGTTGACCCTGTCCTTCGGCGAGGACGGCCGTGCGCGGTAGATTCATCAGGCTGTGGACGCCCTGCCGCGCCAGGTAATCTTTGTAGTTGAAATCGCCATCGCTGGGCGGCGTTTCCAGACTGCCGCTGAGCCGCACCTGAGCGCCGTAGGGGATAGGTGGGAAGCGAAAGACACGTGCTTGAATGAGACCGGTAACGGGCACGGCCGTGCCATCTGGCAGTTCCACCTTTTCTACCGCTATTCGTAAATTGATGGAACGATCACGCACATCCGGCTCGCCGGCCACGATACCGGTGATCTTGATGTCGGTTTCGCCGTTGTAGTAAGCAATGTGGGCGGGGGTGATGGTGGGTTGCACGGCCGTGTACCGCGCCCCACCAAACGCCAGCAAACCCAGACAGGCCAGCAGGAGAGCGGGCGTTTGTCGCTGGCGCAACAATAATGCACCGATCAACGCCACTCCGCCAGTTGCCAGCCAGTAAGAGACGGACACGGCCGTGAACCGTGACGCCAGCCAGATGCCTAAAAACCAGGCGGTTACCAGATAAACCAACAGCACGACTGTAGCCGATCTCCTTTTTTCCAGGGGTGGCAAGTTGCATGTTGCAGGTGGTTTAAACCGATACCTGCCTCTTGCCGCCCAAGGCATTTGGCTGTATAGATTGCAACAACTTAACGGACGGCAGGCATTTTAGCGTGATGGTGATGTTTGCACAAATAGAGGACATATTCATTGGGTAGAGTGGCTTACGAGGGATGTACTTCATAATTCATCCTTCATCATTCATAATTTTTGGAGTAATCAAGATGGACAAACAGTTAGTGCAGGAGCAATTTGGGACCCATGCGGCGGACTATATCCACAGCAAACCTCATGCGAAAGGGGCGAGTTTGGGGCGATTAGTGGAACTGGTCGCGCCGCAGCCGGATTGGCTGGTGCTGGATGTGGCGACCGGGGCGGGGCACACGGCGTTTGCCTTTGCGCCGCTGGTGGCGCAGGTGTGGGCCACGGACATGACGGCCGAGATGTTGGGCATTGTGCGGCAGCAGGCGGCGCAACGGGGGCTGGCCAATGTGACGGCCGAATATGCGGAGGCGGAGGCGCTGCCGTATGGCGACGGCCGTTTCCATTTAGTTACCTGCCGTATTGCCGCCCATCATTTTGCCGATATAGCCCGGTTCATGGCCGAAGCGGCGCGGGTGCTGCGGTCTGGCGGCTTGCTGGCGGTGGTGGATAATGTGGCGCCGGCGGGGCCAGCCGGTGATTATGTCAATGCATTTGAGAAGCTGCGCGATCCCAGTCACGGCCGTTGCCTGAGTCTGGCGGAGTGGGAGGAGGCGTATCAGGCGGCGGGGTTGGCGCTGACCCAGGTGGAGACGATGGACAAGGAGATGGAGTTTGCGCCCTGGGCGGCCCGGCATGATGCCGTGATGCAACGTTACCTGCGGGCGATGTTGACAGAGGTGCAGGGCGAGGCGGCGGATTTTTTACGGCCGTCCGTCACCGACGAGGGCACAACCTTCTACTTGCAAGAGGCGATTTTGGTGGGGGGGAAAGAGGTGGGGTGAGGGGACACGGCCGTAGCCCTGCCTATGACTGGAGCCAGGTTCTCCGTGAAACTGCTCCAATTAAAGTGATGTGCGTTATAATGAGCGCCATCAAGCAAACAGTGGAGGTTGTAAAATGAGTACAACTGTGGCCCAAATGACAACTGATGAGCTTAAGGAAATGATTGAGTCAATCATTGAACAAAAGCTGGCCGAACTCCTGGCCGACCCGGACAATGGGTTGGTATTGCGACCTGAGGTCGAAAAAAGATGGCGACAACAAATGGTTGCGGTAGCCGATGGTGAGCGGGGCAAATCGCTAAATGATGTGATCCAACAGCTTGAGTTGAATTGATGTTTGAGATTCGGTTGCTGGACACGGCCGTACAAGACCTGGCAAAATTAGATCAAGCTGTTGCCAGGCGTATTATTGGCCGCCTTCGCTGGTTGGGTGAAAACATACATCAAGTGCGGCGAGAACCACTCGCTGGAAATCTGGCAGGGTTGTTCAAGTTTCGAGTCGGTGATTATCGTGTCATCTACCAGATGCTTGAAGCGGAACAAGTGATTGTGGTGCATCAAATTGGGCATCGCCGAGAAGTTTATCGTTAATGGTGCGGGGAGTATCAGGGGTGGGGGACGGCCGTTGCGTAATCATTATTCACACATTGGCAAAATTGATTATCATAGGGGCCATTGACACCAAAAATTACCTGTTGGGAGGGTGATAATCATGCAGCGAATTCAAACAAGCACACACATTTTTTCTTCAGCTATTTTCCTCATTTTGAGCATGGGCTTATGGCTGGTTGCCTGTACGCCGGATGAGGATGTGGTCGTGGTGACGGTGCGACCAACGGCAGAGATGGGGGGGAGCACGGCCGTGAGTGCTGTCATTTCAACTTCCCTCCCAGAAGTGATCGCCTCAATGACTGGCCCTATACTTTCTAATCCAACGCCACCATTACCTGGTATGCTCTATTGGGGCCCAGATGGAAAAGAAACCTGGTTCGTAGATGCCAACGGACAACCACAGAAGCTATCAGACCTCCAAATAACGCCCACGTTTGTGGCGGATGCCAGCAAGTTCATTTACAACCTGGATGACGTTTTATGGGAGAACGATCGTCTCAGTGGCAACCGGCGTCGCTTGTTCTCGTTTGCCCGTCTGTTACCCTGGTATCGTTGGTCTGCGGAGACAGGTGTGGTCTGGTTTTTTGATACGTCTAGAGCAGATGACCAGGCTATGCAAGCGGGGATGGTCAAGATGCTTGATGAGAGGGGGAATGTACTGGACCTGGCAGAAGGGTTTTCATTTCACGGGCCTGTGGTTGCACCCGACGGGAAAAGCATTGCCTTTGACGAAGCGGGACAGCCTGCCGTATATCACCTGGAAAAAGGTAAACAGTCACTCGACTTAGCTGCAAATGGGTTATCTTTAGGGTTGGATTTCTATTCGCCGAGCTGGTCACCAGATGGGCAGCTACTGGCCTGGGCAGCCTATGACCGAGAATCGGATGCTTATAGTGTCATCATCTTCAATCTGGAGACAGGATCTGCCAGGGTTGTACAACTTGATGAACACCCAAACTGGTATATTTATACACCTCTTTGGCATCCAGAGAGCAATAAACTGTCTATCATGCGCAGCGGTGGAGGTTCCGCCGACACTACCGATGGCTGGATCATAAACTTGAAAACCCAGGAAAAGATTTTTATGGGGGCTATGGCCGAAGTTCAATGGTCTCCAAATGGAGACTGGTTGGCTTATACGCTCCGTATGGAAGAAGGCCATCCTTTTGTTACCGCTATTTGGGTGATGACAGAAGACGGCCGTGAGCAGCATAACCTGGGGTATGGAGAATATCTTATCTGGAGTCCAGACGGCCGTTATCTAACATATTGCGGCATTGAGGAGACCGGCTATGAAGGATTTGGACGTTGGCAAACTTCACCTGAAAACGGTTGGATTTCCACCCAAATAGATTTTGGTTATCAAGAAGGATGTAATTTTGTTCAATGGTTGGAGATAGACAAACCAGAGTTGGCTGCTTACGTTTTGCCTCATATGCCAATTGCATCTATCCCTCCAACACCTGCCCCTACAATAACCCTGTTCCACCAACATCTTCGCCTGCTATCACGGCCGCCTGCAATCTCTACCCTCCGGCCACAATCTGGCCTCAAGTTCCCTTGCCGCCACAGTGTTATGATGTGCTTCCCGATCTTCCAGAACGTCGCTATTGTGCCTGTGGAAATTTTGAGTTTTCCCCAGATGGCAAGTGGTTTGCTTTTACTATGGGGGATTATATCAGTGGTTATAACGTACAACCCGGCCTCATCAACCTGGAAACTGGCGAAGTACAAACAAATACGGTTGGTACACGGCTTATGCGCTTTCTACCAAACAATGAGCGACTTGTTTACAATTCCTGGGGTGAAGGGGGAGAAATCTGGTGGGCTAATTCGTTAACAGGTGAGTCTCTGCGCTTAGGTGCAATTGGAAATGTATCATGGAACGCGAATGAAACAGCATTTGCCGTGGCGGCATCAACCAGAATGGACGGAACAGTTTGGGGTAGTGGTAAATCATTAACTGATGACCTTCGAGTTGTACTCATGAAGATAC
>DAOMOK010000011.1:0-231554 GCA_035444285.1 Chloroflexota bacterium | reverse complement strand
GTTCCCTCTTTGAAGGCGAGCTCCTCATGCCTCAACTCACACCTGAATAGTTACGACTTATTTAACGATGTACTCAATTACCTTTCGCTTGCAAGCGCACGTTTTCCGCTTGCAGAGCGCGGATTTTTTCGGAGGCCATCTCTTTCATTTGTTTGATGGTCTGGTTTTGTTTTTCAATCATCTCCCGCGCCTGTTTGAACTGCCCGCCAAGCTGTTTTAATTGTACCTCACGTTCCACCAGGCGGGCATGGATTTCGGCCAGGCGTTCACCCTGGGTGCGGGTTTCTTGCAGGTAACGGTTTACTTCGGCTTCGCTGGCCTGCAATTGATTCTGGCTTTCGCGCAGGGTGGCCTGCATGTTTTTCTTGTCGGCTTTAAGCAAGGTGATGGTGTGTTGCAGTTCTTCGGTCTGGTTGCGCCAGATGGTTTCTTTTTCGGCCACGGCCGTTTGCCACTTCACCACCTCTTGCTCTTGCCATTGCGTCGTTTCTTGCTGCTTTGCCAGCTTTTCTTGCCAGGTGAGAATGTCGGCTTGCTGCTGCGCCAGAGTGGCCTGCATTTCTTCCATTTCCGTTTGCAGCCGCTCGATTTGACTGGTTTGGGCTACGGCCGTTTCTCGCGCCGCTTCCAGTTCAGAGCGTGAGCTTTCCAAATTGGCCTTATACCAGATGATCTGCTCCAGGTATTCCTGCTCAGCATCCGCCAATTCGGTTTCCAATTGGGTAATACGGTCGGTCAGTTCCGCCAGAGCCGCCGCATCTACCAACGGCCGTGTCTTGCTTCCTTGTAATCCGCGCAGATCGGCCAACGCCTTTTCCAGTTCCTCGTCCAGGTCATGCCGCTGTTCGCGCAGCAGGTTGATGGTATTGGCGCTTTCTTCCAGTTGGAACTGCATCTTTTGCAGTTGGGTTTCCAATTCGGCAGCCCGTTTTTCCTTGACCTCGGCCAATTCTTGCCAGCGCACCAACGAATCTTCCTGGTCGGCCTGATACTGCATATTGTTGCGGTGGACCGTCTCCAGGCTTTCCAACCGTTGGGCGTAGTTTTCGTTTTCTTTGGTGAGGGCTTCCAGCGCGGCGTCCACTTCTGCTTTTTCGGCCACCAGGATGGTATGTTTATGGCGCAGGTCATTGTAGAGATCGCGCAGTTCGCTCAATTCCTGGTTCTGGTCGGTCATCAATTCGCGGGCGATGGTTAGTTCGTTGCTTTGTCGTTCTATTTGGGTTTTCTGCTGGCGGATGACTTCCTGATTTTCGTCCAGGCTGCGATTTTGGCCGGTGAGTTCGCTGCGCACGGCCGTCAATTGTTCCGTCAGAGAATTGATTTTGCCATACGCCTCGCCGGCCATCTCCGTCAACCGCTTTTCAAAATCCTGCTCCATCTCATAGCGGGAAGCCAGCGCTGCAGCCAGTTCCAATTGCAGCAAATGGAGCGACTCCATTTCGGATTCGTTGTGCGTGAGAAAACCGGTATCTAGCTTTTCAGGCAGCCTGTCGGTCTGGCTTACCAGGCGGGGTTCATCTATGAGCGTACCGGTGGCCCGGTAGCGGGCCAGGTCGGCCTCATCTATGCTGCTCATCCAGCCCTGCACCTTGCCGCCGGGCTGAACGGTGAAAGAAACAGCATACACGTCACCCAAAATGTGCCCGGTTGCGGCTACCTCCAGGCTGTGGCAGTAAGCTGAGCCGGTAATGGTGCCCTTGACAATCACTTTGGGAGCGACAATATGGCCGACTACTGTGCCATCGGTATGAATGATGACAGGCTTGTCGGTGGTTAAGCCTTCCACCAGATAGCCGGTAACATCCAGCCATTCTTCTTTTTCGCGCCGAAAACGGGAAATGAAGCCGGGTTTACGGCCGTTGCTCCCGTTTTTTGTCTGTGATTGGGCTGTTTCCGGGGGAGATACGGGTTTGTCTGTGGTTTTATTATCCGGTACAGCAGGTTCTTTTAGGGCTGCCATGTGACGGCATAACCTCCAACATCACGTGCAAAGCGTCAAAATTTTCATGCCAGGGTACTACATCTGGGTGCAAAGTTAAATAGGATAGTTGGCGTGTAATTGCCAGTTTAGGAGGGCATTATACCTGACAAAGCGAGCAGGCGGCTAGTTGCAGGTGGCAGGTGACAGGTAGTTACCTACTACCTGCCACTTGCCACTTGCAACTACTAAATAACCCGGCTCCGTATCTCCGAACTGGCATAATCCAGCAAGCTTACCACCAGGGCAATAGCCAGCATCATCACACTGGCCTGCTGATAGCGCAGTTGTTGTATGTTTTGCGATAACACAAAACCGATGCCGCCACCGCCGACGAAACCAATGATGGTGGACATACGCACATTGATGTCCCAGCGGTAAAAGGAGAAGGCGATATAGGGAGGGATGATCTGGGGGATGACCGCATACACGATCACTTGAATGCGGTTAGCGCCGGTAGCGGTGATAGCTTCTACCGGCCCATCAGAGATACTTTCCACTTGCTCTGAGAATAGTTTACCCAAGGCGGCAATGGAGTGGAAAGTGAGCGCCATGAAACCGGCGAAGGGGCCAATGCCCACCCAAATGACAAAGACGATAGCCAAAATGAGAGATTCAATAGAGCGCAGGATGTTGAGGAGAGTGCGGCAAACGGTGTAGATGGCCAGACCGATGGGAAACGGCCGTTTGGGATCAAGCCACAACCCGACCACGGCCCCGACTATGGCGGCTATGATGGCCGGTATAGTCGTCCAAAGCTCTGGTCTGTCTGGCAGGTAAAGCCAGGCCAGCATGTACCCTATGGCATAAACGGAGATAGCCGCACCCACCGCTGTTAACACGGCCGTCACCAACCGCGCCGCTGACCGTGACCAGGAAAGCACCGCTTCCTGCCCATAATGGCTGCCCCAAGACATAGCCACCAGCCCGCCCAACAGCCACATCAAGGCTGGTGTGGCCATGCGAATGAAGTAGGCCACCACAAAAATAAAGTTGCCAATAAAACCCCACACAGGCCCCAACGCCGCTTGAATCTGGCGACCGGCCACTATCCCCAGCTCCGCTATCAGTCCCAGGGCAAAAAAAGCGAATAACATAGCCACGCCTAAACGCAAATTAAGCAAAACGGTCTCCTGGCGAGACGGCCGTGTGGCCGCAGTTGTTGGCCCGCCAACCCGCACCCGCAGCAGGAGCCAGAGCAGGAAAACAACCAGGATTAACGCGATCAATCCCCGCCACGGTTCGGCGCTGACTTCCGCCGCATAGCCAAATAAAACAGTGGCTACCTGGCCAGCCACCCACCCACCAACAGGGAAGGCAATAATCGCCGCCATAATGGCCGCCAGCGGCATTGTCACCGGTTCCATCAAATTACGGGCAGCCAGGAACGACACGGGCACTGCCAGGATAGTGCCAACTGTGGAAGCCATCAAGGCCATGAGAATAGTTTCCGCCATGCGTTCCAACGTCACTTTGGTGGTGGCGCTCAGTCCCGTTATCTGGCCTGTCGCCGCGTCCGTAATGAAAATATCAGGACGCGCCAGCGCCTGCAAAACGTTAAATAACTGCGCCTGGCGTCTGGGCTGCGTCGGTGTTTCCAGGTTGACCTGCGTTATCTCTACCGCATACGCATAAACAACGATGAGCAGCACAACCACGAGAAATGTGCGCAAGGCTCTCTTACCAGGGGATAACGAACTCGATTTTTCGTTTAATGCAGTCATATTTTGTGATGCGTCAGGGGTGATTGGTTGTTGAAGACGAGCAACCAACACCTATATGAGCCGTTTACGCAATGTAGCACTCACGTAGTCCAACAGGCTGACCATAACGGCAATGGCAATTATCGTCACGGCCACTTGCCGGTATTGCAACAAATTGGCATAGCGCAGCAAAATCACGCCAATGCCGCCGCCACCCACAATGCCAATGATCGTTGACAGACGCACATTGATGTCCCAACGATAAAAAGCGAAGGCTATGAAGGGGGGAACGATTTGCGGAACGACCGCAAAGACAATGGTTTGCAGCCGATTGGCGCCGGTGGCGGTAATCGCTTCCAGGGGGCCTTGCTCAATGTTTTCCACCTGTTCCGAGAACAGTTTGCCCAGATCGGCAATGGAGTTGAGGGTCAACGCCAGCACCCCGGCAAACGGCCCCAAACCGACCCAGGCGATAAAGATGATGCCCAGGATAATCGGCTCGATGGCCCGCAGCAGATTTAAGACACCGCGTGTCACGGTGTAAATGAACATGCCAGTGGGGAGCGGGCGTCGTGGTGGCACCGTCAACGCAGCCAATCCCAAAACGACACCGCCCACCAGCGCCGGTATGGTCGTCCAGTATTGCGGATTTTCAAAGGCGTAAAACCAGTTGAGCATAGCGCCGATACCGTAAATGAGTACGGCCGTGCCCGTGCCGGTGAGTACCCCTGTGAGCAAACGCGCCGGCCTCTCTGGCAGCCGCGACATGGCTTCTTCACCATAACGGTTGCCCCAAGAAATGCCCACAAATAGGGCCACCAACGCCATAAAAATGGGAAACATCACCTTGACCAGATCTGAAATCACCACCACAAAGGTAGCTAAAAAGCTCAGACTGCCTGACAGGGGTGTCAGCCAACGCCCAAACAGCAGACCCATATTGGCCAACAACAGTAAACTCAAGAGCAGCAGCAACAGCGCCAATCCAATGCGCACCCAGGCGAAAATACGTTTGCTCAAGGGTTGTTTGCCGCCATCGTGATGGGCACTATCGTGATGGGTACTATCGTGATGGTCACTATCGGTGGCGGCCGGTGACCCCAGGCGCAAAACAGGCCACACCAGCACCAGAGCTAAGAGCATGACGCCCAGTGCCAGAATGGTGGACCACTCGGTAAGAGAAAGCGCCAGGCTGACCAATGGCCGGGCTACCAGCCGGGCCAGGAAGATGCCGATGGGCACGGCCGTGATTGCGGCCATCACGGCGGCCAACGGCGCTTTGGCCCCTGCCATGAGATTGCGCGCTGCCAGGAAAGAAACGGGCACAGCCACAACGGTCGCCAGCGTGGAAGCCATCAGAGCTATCAAAACCGTTTCCAGAATGCGCTCCCAGGTCAATTTGGCCGCATCGCTCAGGCCGGCGATCTGGCTGTCTAAAATCTCCTCGATCTCTATGCGCTGCGGCTCATCCGATTCGCGCACATCGGGCATGGTAAAACGAACCACAAACTGACCCTGATCATCGGCCCGGAAGTTCGCCAGTTGGCGGGACGGCGCCCCCTCGCCAGGCGGGTACCAACGCAACACGCCCCGTGCAAATGGGGGGAAGCCGGCGCCGCTCAAGGTCAGTGGGTCTTGGGTTGTGTTGGCACAGTTAGGGGATAAGGTGATGGTACGGCCGTCATACGTAATCTGAGAACCCCGCACCTCTTCCGGGCAAGGCGCGCGAAAAGAAAGGCTGTTACGTTGGGTCTCGTAGGTATAGGCAAAAATATCAGGGCGGGACATCTGCCGCAGCAAATTGGCCAGATTTTCCTGCCTTGTGGGTTCCTGAGGTACACGCAAGTCTATTTTAACAACCTGCACCGCATAGGCATACACCAGGAACAGGATCACGCCCAGCAGGATATTGCGCAGTAACCGCCGTCGCGGCGAGCGATTTTCACTTTTCATCAGCCAATGCGCTCGGCTTCCTGGCCGTAAATTTCCTTGAAACGATCATCATCAATTTCGCTGGGCAGGCCATCAAAAACCAGGCGACCACGATTCAGAGCAATGGCGCGTGTGCCATACTGCTGCACCAGGTCCAGAAAGTGCAGACTGCACAACACCGTAATGTTGTCTTCCTGGTTGATCTGCTGCAGGTAGCGCATGATGCTATGCGCCAGAGAAGGGTCCAGACTGGCGACCGGCTCATCGGCCAACATCATCTCTGGCTCTTGCATCAGGGCGCGGGCAATGCCCACCCGCTGCCGCTGCCCCCCGCTTAACTCATCGGCGCGGTTGTTGGCCTTGTCCGGGATGCCTACCCGTTCCAGGTTGGCATAAGCACGTTGTATATCTGATTTAGGAAAACGACCCAAAATACTGGCCAGAGAGTTTACATAACCAAGCCGTCCGCTCAGCACATTGGTCAACACAGAGGAGCGGTCAACCAGGTTGAAGTGCTGAAAGATCATGCCGATGCGCCTGCGGGCGCGGCGCAGCTCTTCGCCCGTAATGTGCGACAACTGCACGTCGTTCCACCAGATTTCCCCCGACGTCGGTTCAATGAGCCGGTTAATGCAGCGCAACAGCGTACTCTTACCCGACCCGCTCAGGCCAATAATGGCTAAAAATTGTCCCGGCGGCACTTCAAAGCTGACATCTTTCAGGGCCACAGTGCCGTCGTCATAGATTTTGGTGAGATTGATGACTCGTAGCACGAGAACTCCGCAAAACTAAGAAGCCGGGAGACTGTTTCATCTCCCGGCTTCTTTCTCAATTATCGTTTTATTTAACCTGGGCCGAGGACATCTTCCTCAGTGATACCGAGGGATTCCATTGCGGCACGCACCGGATCATAGAAGCTGTCGCGGACGGGATCAATGCCCGTCCAGGAATAGAAATCCTGGGCACAAATAGATTCGGCGCAGGCTTCGCTTTTGGTGAAGGCTACCAAGGCATCAACGATATCTTGGGACAGGGACAACGGGAATTGGGGGCCAAAGGAGACGGTGTCATTGGGGATCTGTGGCGTCAACGCCAGAATGCGCGTTTGATCAAAGATGTCTGGCGCGGTGCTGGTAGCGGAAGCGCGTGCATCCAAAATGCGGAAACCGCCTTCGGCCGGGCCGCCGGCAATCAGGGAATGGCCGCTGTCGTTAAAGGTGAGTTCACCGGCGTCTCGCCAGATTTCGGGATCGTCTACGCCATACGTCCAGGTGCGCCCACTCATCAACGGCGGGCTGAAGAATGCCGTGCCGAAGTCCACATCTTCACTGTAGACGGCCAGCATGGCCGCGGGGTGACCGGGGACTTCCGTAATTTCACCGGGTTCAATGCCAGCCTCACTCAGCATGGCCAGCGGGTAGAGATAGCCGGAGGTGGACGTATAACTGGGGATGGCCCAGGTACGGCCGTTCAGGTCCTCTAAGGTCTCAATATCACTGTCCGCGCGGACGACAAACATGGCCGTATACCAGGAGAGACCATTGCGCACGGCGGCGCCGCCGACGGTGACGCCGCAGCGTTCATTGGCCAGCACATAACCCTGAGCGGGAATGAAGCCGATGGTGTCGTCGGGGGAAGCGCACATTTCTTCAATGGTGGCGGCGTAGCTGGTAGGCACGATGACTTCATATTTCAAGCCTGTAGCCTGCTCCAGGGCATCGGCCATCACTTCGCCGCCGGTTACAATGATGGCGGCCTCTACCGAGGGGACGAAGAGGACTTTGATCGGTCGTTCCTCAGAACCAAGCGGCGCCAATTCCGCCATCACTTCTTCGATAACGGTTTCGACAACAGTTTCCACCACCGTTTCGGTCACAACGCGGGTGACTTCTACCGGTACTTCCACTTCTACCGGCACTTCCACTTCTTCCATCACCGTTTCGGTGATGACGCGGGTGACTTCCACTGTTTGTGGCGTACAGGCGACGACCAAAGTCGCCAGCAATAGGAATAGAACAGAAAGGGTAAAGATTCGTTTGGTACTCATATTTCCTCCTTGAAATAGGAATGGGTCGCCAACGGCGAGGATTTGTTGGCGGCTGATGTTTTTCAAGCAGCGGGATTATAGCCAACTTGAATCTGCTGCCAACCAATGATGCCTTTTTCCCAGCAATTCGAAATTTGGCTTGCGGCGGCAGATAAATCTGCACCAACAAAGGGCAAAGTCGGCCTTCGCCGACTGTCGTACAGCCCACGCAGGTGGGCTTTGCCCTCTGTAGCCACGATTTTAATCGCCGGGTTTTTATATTTCGAATTGCTGTTGCTATTTGCAAGTGTGCTGTCGTGTTCACAAATGTCCATTTAATCGTTGTAAACGCGGGCGATACCGGAGATGAGGCGGAGGGCGTCGAAGAGTTCGGGGCAACTGCGGGTACGGCCGTACCCCAATTCCATCTTCAACCCCTGCCCCACAATGTGAATGCGCAGCCCGTCTGGCCCCTCATATTCATCCGCCAGCCGCACCACATCCCGGCACGCCTTCTGCCAGTTCCCCGACGGCCGTACCTCCACCACAACGGTCAACGCGCGCTGCGGAATAGCCGTTGGCTGCTGTTGGCGCTCCACCACCCGCTCACCGCTTGCTGCTAACTGCCCACCACTCCCCCCCACTTCTTCCTCAAAATTAGGCGGCGGCGGTGGCGCGGCAACTACCGGTTCAGCAGCAAAATCAGGCGGCGGTTCGGCGATGAACTCATCTTCGGGCGGTGGTAGCGCGTAGGTGGGAGCACGGCCGTGGCCACTTTTATAGTCATTGCCGTTCTCACGGCCGTTACCGTTCTCACGGCCGTTACCGTTCCCACGGCCGTTACCATACGCATACCCGTTCCCATTGCCATTCACCAGCCCCAGATAAGACGTGTCTTCGTCCGCCGCCAGCGCCACTTCCGCATTAACCGAGACACGATCCACCAGGATACTCACTTCGTCTCCTTTGGCCTGCACCTTGCCCATGACCAGCAGCACCTGATCCACCGCCACCAGTTCGCGGCACTCCTTCCAGGTGCGCGGGAAAAAGACCAGGTCAATTTTGCCATCCAGGTCTTCCAATACAGCAAAGGCCATCGGTTCCCCCTTCTTGGTGGTCAGGGTGCGCAGGTGGCTGATCATACCCGCCAGTTTCACCGTTTTGGTGTGCCAGTTGACATCAACATCGGGGATGGCGGCGGTGGTGAGGGCGGTGAGGCTGGCTAACGGCCGTTCCAATGGATGCTCGGACACATGCACCCCCAACGCCTCTTTTTCCCACTCCAACAGCATCTTGTGCTCAACCTTTGGCGCCTGGTCGAGTGGATGCAGCAGGTCAACGGCCACTTTCAGAGCCGGCGCGCCGGTGGCGCCGCCAAACAGGCTCATCTGCCCGGTGGCGGCGGCGGCGCGTTCCGTGCCACTGTAATTCACCAGACGATCCAGCGCATCCATCAACTGCGGCGGCGTGCCCCAACAGTCAAACACACGCGCTTTAATCATATATTCCAACGGCCGTTTGCCCACCCGCTTCAAATCTACCCGTTCACACAAATCGGCCACACTCTGGAACGGGCCATGCGCTTCCCGCTCCTCCAAAATCTGGTTCAGCGCCGCTTCGCCTGCATTTTTTATTGCGCCCAGACCAAAACGGATGAGATGGCGGTCGCCCAAATCCTCAATCGTAAAATCGAGCGCCGAGGTATTGATGTCTGGCGGGGCCACATCAATGCCCAACGTCTTGGCTTCTGCAAAATAACGGCGCACCTTGTCTGTATTGTCCCGCTCCACCGAAAGCATGGCCGTCAGGTACTCCACCGGGTAATGCGCCTTCAAAAACGCCGTCTGGCAGGTCACTTTGGCGTAGTCGGCCGCGTGTGATTTGTTAAAGCCATACCGGGCAAAAAACTCAATGTCCCCCCAAATCGCGGCGCACACTTCCCGGCTCAACCCCCTGGCCATGGCCCCTTCCGTGAATTGAATGCGGTGTTTTTCCATCAAATCTTTTTTCTTCTTGGACACCGCCTTGCGGATCATATCCGCCTCCCCCGGTTCATAACCCGCCAATTCCGAAGCAATACGGATGATCTGCTCCTGATAGACCACGATGGCGTAGGTATCGCCTAAAATCGGTTCCAGCGCCGGGTGATGGAACTGCACCTCCCGTTCTCCATGCATCCGGGCAATGTATTCGGGGATATTTTCCATGGGGCCGGGGCGGTAGAGGGAAATGGCGGCGATGATGTGGTCAAACCGGCGCGGTTTCATCTCCATCATCAGCCGTTTCATGCCCGCCCCTTCCACCTGGAACACCCCGGCCACGCGCCCTTGCGCCAGCATGTCGAACAATTTTTCCGGCTGTTTGGTCGGGTCTGGCCCCACGTGCCCCACGTCATAGGGGATGTTGTCCATGGTGTAACGCACGCCGTACCTATCTTCAATCAGGCGGGCGGCGCGGCGCATCACCGTCAGCGTACTCAGCCCCAGAAAGTCCACTTTCAGCAGGCCAATGGATTCCACAATTTCCATCGGCCACTGCGTCACCCGATCCAGGCCGCCCAACCCTTCCTCGCCGCTGGTGGGGCGGTTCAGGGGCACGTATTCTTGCAACGGCCGATCGGAGATAATGACCCCTGCGGCATGGCTGGAAGCGTGGCGGGCCACCCCTTCCAGATTACGCGCCGTGTCCAGCAGTTCTTTCACGGCCGTTTCCCCCTTATACCGCTGCTCCAATTCCACCGAATAAAATTCATGGTCTTTGTTCAGCACATCGGCAATGTGCGCCGGTTTGCCGGGGATGGCCGGCACCAGCCGGGCGATGCCGTCCACTTCCGGCAGCGGCATGTCCAGCGCCCGCCCCACATCCCGAATGGCCGCACGCGCGCCCAACGTACCAAAGGTGATGATCTGCGCCACCTTTTCCGCGCCGTAGCGCCGTTTGGCATAAGCCACCATCCAATGGCGGGCATCGTCGGGATAATCCAGGTCAATGTCAGGCATAGACACGCGCCCCGGATTCAGGAATCGCTCGAAGATGAGGCCGTTTGCCAGCGGGTCCAGGCTGGTGATGCCCAACGTATAGGCCACCACCGACCCCGCGCCGGAGCCGCGCACATTCCACCAGATGTCGTTATCTTTCCATTCCTGGTAGCTTTCGTGGGGGAAAGGGTCTTGATGCTGCTGCCACCAGCGGTCAGAGCGGGCAGCCCATTCACACAAATCCCACACAATCAGGAAGTAGGTTTCAAAACCCATGCCGTTGATGATGCGCAGTTCGTGATCCAGCCGGGCGCGCAGGGCGGGGTCTTGGGCAGCCCGTTCCGCGCCGTAGCGCCAGGCCAGCCCCTCTTCACACAGGGCGCGCAGGTAGCCGGGGGCGTCGGCGCCGGCGGGCACGTCAAAATGGGGCAGATGATAATTTTTATCGTCCAGGTCTACGGCGCACTGTTCCACAATGAGCAGGCTGTTGTGCAGGGCATTACGCACCACCGCCTCCGGGTAGCCCTGGAAGAGGCGCACCATCTCGTCATAGGATTTCAGATAGTAGCCCTGGTCGGAGAAGCGCATTTTGGGGTTTTGCACGGTGGAACCGGTCTGGATGCAGAGCAGCACTTCGTGGGGGGCGGCGTCGGCGGCGCGCACGTAATGCACATCGTTGGTGGCCAGGAAGTTGTGTTCCAGGCCGAAGTGGGGGGCCAATTCGATCAGCTTTTTGTTGATCTGGCTGAGTTCGGGGATGGAATGTTCTTGTAGTTCCAGGAAGAGGCGCTCTTTGCCGAAGATGTCCAGGTATTCGCCCAGTAGTTGGTGCGCCAGTTTCATGTTGCCATCGCCGAGGGCACGCGGGATTTCGCCGGCCATGCAGCCGGTGGTGGCGATGAGGCCGTCGCTGTGAGCGGCCATGAAGGGGCGGTCTATGCGTGGTTTGTAGTAGTAGCCGTCCAGTTGGGCGGCGCTGGCAATGTGCAGCAGGTGGCGGTAGCCGGTCTGGTTTTGCGCCAGCAGCAGCATGTGGAAACGAGCCTTGTCCAATTGTGGGTCTTTGTCGGCCATGCTGCGCCGGGCCAAATAGGTTTCAATGCCGATGATGGGTTTGATGCCGGTCGCTTTGGCAGCGCGGTAAAAATCAATCGTGCCATACATGGCGCCGTGGTCGGTGAGGGCCACTGCCGTTTGCCCCAATTCCGCCGCCCGCCCCACCAGGTCGCTCACCCGGCTGAGGCCATCGAGCAGGGAGTATTCACTGTGGCAATGCAGGTGGACAAATTGTTGGTGGTCGTTTGGCATGATGTGGCCTTTTTGGGCGTAATCCGTAATGCGTAATCCGTGAACCGAAGCCCGTAAACCGATAACGGATTACGTTTTACGGATCACGGATTACGTCTTAATTGTTGTATTGTCCCGCATGGAGGGGAGTATACCACAAACGGCCGTGCCTGCCGGGATTTGCCAAAATTTTAAGGCACGTTTTGGGAGGGTTGCCGCCCGGTCAGAGCTGAGGGGTGAGAAGGATGACGGGAATGGCACGGCCGTCGGTCCGCGATTTGTACAGTTCATAACCCGGATAAATGGCCACGGCCTGCTGCCAGCAGCGGTCGTATGCCGCGCCGGTCACTTCCTGGGCAATGTAGGTCTGTATTTGCCCTTTGCGGGCCACCTGTACTTGAGGGTTGGCTTTGAGGTTATGGTACCAGGCCGGGTGTTTTTTGCCGCCCCAGTTGGAGGCGATGAGGATGATGTTGTCGCCATCAGGTGTGCCTAACAAGGGAATGGAACGGGGTTCGCCACTCTTCGCGCCGATGGTCGTCAGCGTAATCAGCGGCACGCCGGTAAGGAATGCGCCGGGGGCAAAACGGCCGTGGCTCCAACGCAAACTGGGGCCATCCAAATGATGGGCGAGGTGCGAAAACAGTTTCGCGCCAGGGCCGCTGGAGGCAATGCGCCGGTTCATCGTATACCACCAGTTCATGCTTGTTTCTCCTAAGCTGCCCACCCCATTTGTTGCTGACGCCGCACCCGGTTCTGGCGGTATTGCTGCGGCGTCAGACCCATAATCGCCTGGAAATCGTGAATAAAATGGGATTGACCGTAAAAACCAAACCCCTGACTGAGATGGGCCGCGTCTACGTGTGCTGTGTTATCTCCATTGGCAGAATGTCGAAAATTTACAATACGCCAACCGGCTAATCGGTTAAGCTCAGGTCTGACTTAACCACAATCATACCTGGAGAAACAAAAAGATGACAACCCAAAAAATTGGCGTTATCGTGTTTGACAATGTGTTGACCAGCGAGGTCGTTGCCCCGGCCGAACTGTTTGGCACGGTCCGGCAGCAAAGCTGGTTTGCCGATTGGGAGGTGCTGCTCATTGGCGTGGAAACGCAACCCACTATTACCATTGCCGAAGGCATCACCCTGGGTGTAAACGCCACCATCAGCGATGACATCACCCTGGACGTGCTGTTGGCGCCGGGGGCAAATGAGATCGGCCATCTGCTGCAAAATGTGAAGTTGAAGGACTTCATCCGGCGACAGGAAGAGACGGCGCAATGGGTAGGTAGCAATTGCAGCGGCGCGTTTTTGCTGGCGCAGGCGGGGGTGTTGGGCGGATGTAGAAACGGATTTGGGGTTTGCTAGGGGGTTACGGCCGTTTCTGCCAGCACTTCTTGTAATTCTTGTAGTAAACCGATCCGGGACATCGGTTTAGCCAGATAACGATTGGCCCCCGCCTGTAAACCTTCTTGTACGGCATCTCGATGCACTTTGCCGCTTAACATAATAATCGGGATGCCAGCCACTTCCGCATCTTCACGGATCAATCGGCACACAGTTAGCCCATCCATCGCCGGCATCATCACATCCAGAATCATAATGTCGGGATGGGCTTCTTTCACCATTGTCAATGCTTCAAACCCATCGCCAGCGCCACAGACCTGATAACCGGCTGGTTCTAACATCAATCGGAGGAGATTACGGGTTAATGGTTCATCGTCCACAACCAGGACAGACCTGTTCATTTGTTTTGTCTCCATTCTCTGCTCTTGCCCCGAATCACACACAACTTTGTTCAGAAGATGAGCCGGTTATATCATCAAGTGGGCAGGGGGGAGGTAAACGAACCGTGAAAATTTGATTTGCCGGCGCTTGTAATGAGGGTAGTGGTCTGGCATAGAAAGTGTGGATAAGATACCAGGGATGAACAAACCCAACTTTTATGTGCAGGTGTACAAAGTGGCGCAGCGAATTCCCCCGGGCAAAGTGACGAGCTACGGCCGTATCGCCCTCATGCTGGGTCGTCCCAATGCGGCGCGCGCGGTGGGTTACGCCCTTAGCGCCCTGGCTGCGCCGGACAGCGGCGAGCCGTATACGTCCGCCACTGTGCCCTGGCAGCGGGTGGTAAACAATCAGGGGCGCATCAGCATTCACCACCGGGAACATGCCGCCCAGGAACAGGCCCGTTTGCTGCGGGCAGAAGGTGTGGCGGTGGATGAACACGGCCGTATTGACCTGGACATCTACCTGTGGCAAGGGCTGCATCTGGTGGAATTAGATGACATTCTCAGTGATAGGGGGTAGTGGTGTTGCCACTACCCCCTGCCACTATAACCATGAAACTCATTATCCAAATCCCCTGTTACAACGAAGCGGAAACATTGCCCCAAACGCTGGCGGAATTGCCGACGGCCGTGCCCGGCATTGCGTGCATCGAAACCCTGGTCATTGACGACGGCAGCACCGATGACACCGTGCAGGTAGCGCGCGCCTGCGGTGTGCAGCACATCATCAGCCACCGCCGCAACATGGGGCTGGCGCGCGCCTTTCAAGATGGGCTGGATGCCTGCCTGCGCCTGGGGGCAGACATCATCGTCAACACCGACGCCGACAACCAATACCCGGGGCGTTACATCCCGGAACTGGTAGCCCCGGTTCTGGCAGAGCAGGCCGATATTGTCATTGCCGACCGACAGATTGACCAGATCGCCCATTTTTCGCCGCTGAAACGGCTGCTGCAAAAGCTGGGAAGCTGGTCGGTGCGCACCGTCAGCGGCGCCGACGTGCCCGATGCGCCCAGCGGTTTCCGCGCTTACTCCCGCGAGGCGGCGCTGCGGCTGAACATCCTGACGCAGTTCAGCTATACGCTGGACAGCATCATCCAGGCGGGTAAATTGGGGATGACGATTGTGAGTATTCCGGTGCAGACAAACGGTCCGACACGGCCGTCGCGCCTGCAACGCTCCATGTGGCACTTCATCAAAGCCCAGGCCGGCACCATCGTTCGCCTCTATGCCTTTTATGAACCGCTGCGCACCTTTACCTATGCCTCACTACCGTTTTTGACGGTGGGGGTTTTACTCTGGCTGCGTTTTTTTTATTTTTGGGTGATTGGCGAACGGGGGATCGGCCGTTTCACCCAATCCATCACCTTTGGCACCGGCCTGATTCTGGTGGGCATGCTCATCTTCCTATTTGGCATACAGGCGGACATCACCAGCAAACACCGCCAACTCACCCAGGAAACGCTCTACCGCCTCAAAAAGCTGGAACTTGGTTCTTCCACAACTACCACACCAGAGACCGGCGAACCCTCTTGAAAATCATGGCTCCACCGGTTCCAGGCGCGCCCAGGCCAGCCAGGCCCACGGCGAACTGGGGGCTTGTTGGATGAGGGTGAGGTAGGTGGACACGGCCGTCGCCTCATCCCCGCTCAATTCGTAATAGTAACCCAACAGGTAGGTGAGATGTTCACGGTACGGCCGTTTGGAAGCCTGCCTTTTCCAGAAGTTGTTCTGCCCACACGGCCGTTTCTCTGTCTAACGGAATCTCCGGGGGTCGGGTATAGTCCACCGACAAATCGTAGCGAAATTCATCATATACCGTATCCAGCGCCTGCTGTAGATCAAGCAGCACATCGTCATCACCTGGCAGCAGAGGTATGGTCACATGCGGGAGAGGCTGGTTGATTTGCACAGGCCATATATCCAGCAACGGCCGTTTCTCTGCCCGGCTGAGAAAAACAAAGTAAGGCGCGTCTGGCAGCGATTCCGCCAGGGGTATACGCTTCCCTTTGCGCAAAAGGTCAATCTCCACCAGATGAACATCACTCGTCAAAATGCGATGGCGCTTTTCCAGGTATTGCCCATACCCGGCCCCCCGTTTATTGGTCGGCGAAATAACCTCAATCGAAGTTACCAGCTTGCGGTTGGCAACGCTAATGATGCGCAGCGCGACATGAGGCACGGCCGTAGGCCAGGCCATTCGCAATTCCACCGGCCCGCCGGTTTCCGTCTCTGGATAAGGCAATACCCGGTAAGCAGTGCGCGTTTCAGAAATGCCCACGTCAGGGTATATGTCCACCGAGGTAAAGCCCCCCTCGTCCAGCATCTCCATTACAAAACGCTCTTCAGTCCGCACCACATAATCAGGGCTGAGTTTTGGCGCCAGTTGGCGTCCAATCGCGCCGGTCAATGAGTGGTGAACACTCGACCACTCAGCGCTTTCCAGATAAGGGTCCATGCCCGGAAATGGTGATGGCATCTCATTTACTCCCTGTCTTGCGAATAACTCAACACAACATTCAATGGCGATATATTATAACACACGGCCGTACCCCCTCCCCCAACCGCCACTCATAGGCAAAGCGTCGTTTTTCGCCTGCCGCCAATTGGCCTAGAATAACGGGCCATGACTAACAAACAAGCTCGCATCCTGACGGTTCTATGGCTGGCGCTGGCGGCGCTGGCGCTGCTGGGGCTGGGCGCACTGCGGGCGCGGCAGGCCCACCTGACGCGCGGCATCCCGCCCGGCCTGCCCCAACCCACCGCCCACGCCGGGATCACGCCCGGCCTTAACGTCTACCTGAACCAGTATGATGACGCCGCACTGGACGCCCAACTGGCGCAAATTGCCAGCATGGGCATCCGCTATGTGAAGCAGCCGTTTTATTACAGCGAGGCGTTTGATTGGGCGGACGCGGATCGGTTGGTCACGGCCGTCGCCCAACACCGCCTCACCCTCGTCCCCCTGCTCGATGGCAATCCCCAAGGCAACTTCGCCCCGCCCCCCCTTGCCGACTTCGCCGCCTGGGCCGGCCAATTTGCCACCCGCTATGGCGACCGGATACAGCATTACATCATTTGGGACGAGCCAAATTTGACCACGCACTGGGGCAACCAGCCGGTCAATCCCGCTGCCTACGCCGCCCTGCTCAACGCCGCCGCCCACGCCATCCGCACTGCCGACGGCGACGCCGTGATCGTGGCCGCACCGCTGGCCCCTACCATCGAAACCGGCCCACAAAACCTGGCCGACCCTCTCTTTTTGCAGCAGTTGTACGAAGAAGGCGCGGCCGACGCTTTTGATGTGGTCGCCGCCAAACCATATGGCTTCGGCGACCCGCCCACCAACCGCGACACCGACACCAGCCTGACCAACTTCAACCGGGCCATCCTGCTGCGTGAGGTGATGGAACGCAATGGCGACGGCCATAAGGCGATTTGGGCCGGCAATTGGGGCTGGAACGCGCTGCCACTCGATTGGGCAGGGAGTCCTTCCATTTGGGGCGCAGTTAGCGAAGAACAGCAAGCAGAATACACGCTGGACGGTCTGAAACGGGCGCGGCAGGAGTGGCCCTGGATGGGTCTCATGTTTCTGGAAAACTGGCAGCCGCAAGCAGAGCCGGACGATCCGGCCTGGGGATTCAGCATTGCCGGACGAGAGACAGCAGCCGAACTGGCTCATTTCCTGCTTGAACAAAACCCCGGCGTGGCCTGGCCCGGTTTCCACTTTGCCAGCCCGGATGACCCGGCGCAGGTCTATGAAGGGGGTTGGGAATTTTCGCCGGAATTTGGGGCGGATATTGGGCAGCAGCCGGATGACCAGCTATGGGGCGACCGGGTGACGTTTACCTTTTGGGGCACGGATGTGGGGCTGCGGGTGCGCCGCGCCAATTTCCGCGCCCGGCTCTACGTGACGGTGGACGGCCGTCCGGCCAATGCCCTGCCCCAGGATGAACATGGGGCTACCCTCATTCTCACCGCCGCCGACCCGGCCGAGGATTACATCACCACCGAACTGGTAGCCACCGGGCTGGAGCCGCGCCTGCACACACTGGAAGTGGTGGCCTCGCGGGGGTGGGATCAGTGGGCGCTCAATGGGTTTAGCGTGGCTTACCAGCCACCAGACACGGCCGTTAACCTGGCACGATGGGCGCTGGCGGGCACGGCCGTCCTCGGCCTCATCCTGGCCATTATCACCAGCCGTAAGGCCGATTGGCCGGGCTGGTTACGCCAGACGCGCGCCCGCTACCGGCGGCTGGATGATGGCTGGCAACTGGCGCTGACCTGGGGTACGGCCGTGCTGGTGGGCATTGGCGCCTGGCTCACCTGGGGCGAGCAGGTCGGCAGCATTTACCGCCGGCTGGGCGACGGCGGCCAACTGGCGCTGACCGCCACCGCCGCCGCCATTTTCTACGTATCGCCCGCCTTTTTGCTCACGGCCGTTGCCCTGATTGTCCTCTTCATCCTCATTGCCTTCCGCCCCGCCTGGGGGCTGGCGCTGGTGGCGCTCTGTTTCCCCTTCTACACCTACCCCGTTCTCAAACCTATCTTCCACTACCGCTTCTCCCCCGTAGAAATTTTCATGTTCGTCACCTTCTTTGCCTTTCTCGTAAACCGTATTTCGTATGCCGTTATCCGTAAAAGTCACGGATTACCGATTACGGATAACGGATTACCCCTCACGCATCACGCATCACGCCTCACGGACTTCGCCGTCCTCACCTTCTGCCTCATCGCCACCGCCTCCCTCTTTTTCACGGAACGGCTGGACGTGGCCTCGAATGAGTGGCGCATGGTGATTTTGGGGCCGGTATTGTTTTATGTGGTACTGCGGGGGATACGGCCGTCCGCCAACGAACTATGGACGATTTGGGACGCTTTTGTGTTGGGTGGGCTGGTGGTGGCATTGGTCGGCCTGTGGCAGTACGGCTTTGACCGGGACAGTCTGATCACGGCCGAAGGTGGCCTGCTGCGCCTCCGCGCTTTTTATGGGTCGCCGAATAACGTGGGGCTGTTTTTAGGGCGGGTACTGCCGGTGTTGGCGGCGATGGCGATGTTGGGGACGGCAGAGAACGGCCGTCGTCGCTGGCTGTATACGGTAGCTCTATTGCCCATCGGCTTGGCAACGCTGCTGACCTTTAGCAAGGGGGCGCTGTTCCTGGGCATACCGGCGGCCTTGTTGTATGTGTTTTGGCAGTGGCAAAAGGTTCACGGCCGTAAAACCTGGCCCTGGCTCATCGCATTTGGGCTGTTGGGGATTGTGGGGCTGGCGATTATCCAGAGCGTGCCTGCACTGGCCGGGCGGTTGGGGCTGTTTGGCGAGACGGGGCTGTTCCGGCTGAGCCTGTGGCGGGCCAGTCTGAACATGATTGCCGACCATCCCCTGTTGGGCGTGGGTCTGGATAATTTCTTGTATGCCTATCGCGGCCGTTACATCTTTGACGCCGCCTGGCGCGACCCCAATCTTAGCCATCCCCACAACTTGCTGTTGGACTTTGGCACGCGGCTGGGGTTATTAGGACTGGCAGCGGGGCTGTGGATGCTGGCGATGCTGCCGGTGAATTTGTGGCGCAGCCGGCCCCACGTGTCTCGAAGCTGGCTGCCGCTGTGGGTGGGCGTCGGCGCGGCCTTCGTGGATATGGTGGTGCATGGACTGGTAGACCACAGCTTTTTCCTGGTAGACCTGGCTTTTGTGTTTTATCTGCTGTTGGGCACGGCCGTGTGGTTGCAGGAGCAGAGGATCGAGTAATTCCGTAATGTTTTTAGCTTTTCACCATGACTACAACGGAAAAAGAACGGAACGGATTCTTCTCTGGAAATTTATCCGCTTATTCCCCCATCCGTTGTAGTCTTAAAGGAGTGGTGAAAAATCGTGACACCATCGTAATTGATTACCGCCAATTACCCAATTACCCATTTCCCGGCCAACGCCAGGTAATGCTCATACTTTTGCGGGATGGTTTCGGCCCAATCGAGGGGGCGGGGCGCCAGGCGGGCGTTGGGTAGGTTATGCGCCAGTTCGTACATACTTTGGGCGAAGATGACGACCCAGAAGGTGAGGATGAGGGGGTAATAGGCCCAGATGCGGGCGACGGCCTTGTCATCTCCCCACCGATCCGCGACCACACCCACCACCCATTCCCAGGTCTCCGGCAGGACATCCATGTAGGCGGCGTGGGCTATCAGGTCGGCAATCTCCAACGCCGGGTCGCCCCAACCGCTGTTTTCCCAATCTACCGCCAGCCAGCCGGACGGCCGTCGCACAAAGTTGCGCGGATTGGGGTCGCAGTGCAGCAGCGTCAGTTGGGGCGTGTGCCAGTCCGGGAACTGCCGTTTCTCCAGGCGGGTGAGCAACGTTGCCACCGGTTCGATGGCGGCAGGGCGGCTGCGCGCTGCTGTAAAAAGGCCAGCAGTTCACGGAGATGGGTGGCGCGCAGGGTGGCGGGGGAAAGAGGTATGGTTGTAGCGGACGGCCGTACCGTCTGCACCGCCAACACATGATCCAACAGCCTCTCCCATTCGGCCGGGGATTGGGGTGGGATGGGGTCTACCAGGCCATCGAGCCAGGATTGGATGACGGCCTGACGGCCGTGATACCGCTCCTCCGCCAACAATAACGGCACAGGGGCCAGCGCCAGACCCGCCTCTTTCAGTGCCCAGAGGGTGTGGAATTCCCGGCTGGCGCGGCGGCGTTCATCCATCCGCGTAAATTTAACAGCGAAGGCTGCTTCATCGCGGCGGGCATGGTACAGCAGGTTGTTCTGCCCACCCCAGATGGGCTTTATAAGCCAATCTTGCCAGTGCTGCGGCTCGTCTGGCTGCGCCTGATGCAAATAATCGAGTAGGGGAGGCAGGTCAAGCTGTTGTTTGGCGGTACAGTATGGGCTGAACTGCATGTGCGTATTCCGTAATCCGTAAAGCGTAATCCGTAAACCGTAAAGCGTAATCCGTAAACCGTAATCCGTGAACCGTAATCCGTGAACCGATGACCGATTACGGATAACCGATTACGGGTTACGAATCCTACTCTTCCCCCTCCAGGTAGCGTTTGAGGGCCACGGCTGTGTTGGTGCGGGCATCTTTGGCGATGAAGAGCAGGGTGATGCGGTCGCCAACGGCTTCTTGAAAGAGGCGGGTCACGGCCGTGCTGTTGTCATCCAGTTCACTGTAATAACTTTCCACGAAATCGTCCCACTTCTCCCGGTCATCGCGGAACCATTTTTGCAGGCGGGGGCTGGGGGCAATTTCGCCCAGCCACAGGTCAACACGCGCCGATTCTGGCGTCATGCCCGGCGGCAGTTGCCGGTCTACCAACACACGAAAGCCATCATCTGGCGTGGGTTCCAGGTAAATAGATTTAATCTGTAAGGTGATCATTTCACGTAGACTCTTCCCAGGTATCGTCAAGTGGTTTCATGAGTTCTTCAGGCGAAACAAGGAGTTCGGCGGTGATTTTCATGTTCTCCCGCGTTTCTCGGCCAGACAACTGGGCCACAAGGGCTTCCGGCGTATTGACGGGCTGCTGGCAGACGAAGCGGCGGCAGACGTAGGCGGTGGCACGGCCGTCGCGCTGCTCCCGGTTTGCCAATAATGGAATGGTGTCGCCATTTTCACCAACGGCCGTGACCAAATGAGGCCGGTAGTGGGCAAAAACGCTCTCGATGAGCGCCTGGGCATCGGCCGTATCCGGTCGGCCGACGATGGCCACTTCCTGCGGTTCGCCGGTAATGAATTGGGCGGCGATGAGCCATTGGGCGAAAGCGTTGGGGTGTTGCAGCAGGGGGCCGTAGAGGGCGGACACGGACGTTTCCGCCACATCCCAATACAACCCTTCACCGGTGTACAGGTTCAGCCGCAGCATTACCAGCGCCGCCATCGCGTTACCGCTGGGGATGGCGTTGTCCTGTACATCTTTGGGGCGGTGGATCAGTTCCTCGTGGTCGTCAGCCGTGTCAAAAAAGCCACCGTGTTCGGCGTCCAGGAAGCGAGTGAGCATGACTTCTGCCAGTTCCCGCGCCCAGGTGAACCATCTGTCATCAAAGGTGGTCTGATAGAGCGCCAGCAATCCGTCGGCCAGGAAGGCGTAATCTTCCAGGTAGCCGTTGTAGCGGGCCGAGAAGGTTCCGGCTTTCCAGGTGCGGTACAAACGGCCGTCGGCGTTGCGCATTTTCCGGTATAAAAATTCGGCGTTTTCGGTGGCCACGGCCGTGTAATCCTCCCGTTTGAGCGCCCGCCCCGCTTCGGCAAAAGCCGCCAGCATCAGCCCGTTCCAGGCGGTCAGCACTTTGTCATCCAGACCGGGTGGGATGCGTTGGGCGCGGACGGCGAACAGTTTTTGTTTGAGGGAGGCGATTTTGGCTTCCAGTGCAGGCGTATCCAGTCCCATTTCCTGAGCTACCACTTCCGGCTCACGGGAGATGTGCAGGATGTTGACATCCTCCCAATTGCCATGTTCCGTCACGCCGTAATAGGCCATGATCAGGTCAGCGTCGTCGGCCAGGTGTTCGCGGATTTCGACGGCCGTCCACACATAAAATTTGCCCTCCTCGCCTTCGCTGTCGGCGTCATAGCTGCTGTAAAAACCGCCGCTGGCGTGGCGCATTTCGCGCACCACAAAATCCAGCGTCTCCTCCACGATGCGCCGGTAAAGGGGTTTGCCGGTGATTTGCCAGGCGTGTAAATAAACTCGCGCCAGCAGGGCATTGTCATAGAGCATTTTTTCAAAGTGCGGCACCAGCCAATGCACGTCGGTGGCATAGCGGGCAAAACCGCCACCTAACTGGTCATACATGCCGCCGTAAGCCATCTTTTGCAGCGTCAATTCGGCCATGTGCAAGGCCATGCCATCACCCGATTGCAGGTAGTGGCGCAGCAGAAATTCCAGCGTCATGGAGGGGGGGAATTTGGGCGCGCCGCCAAAACCGCCCAGTTGTTTGTCGAATTGGTTAAACAGAGTAGACGCGGCGCGGCTGAACATACCGCGCTCCAACACGCCGGGTTGTTTTTCCAGGGAGATGGTACGGCCGATGTGCCCGCCAATATCGTCTGCCTGCTTTTCGACCACCTCGCGCTCTGTTTGCCACACCTGGACGATGCGCTGCAACAATTGCATGAAGGAGATCATGCCGTAGCGGGGCGTGGGAGGGAAGTAGGTGCCGCCGTAGAAGGGACGGCCGTCGGGCGTGAGAAACACCGTCATCGGCCAGCCCCCTTGCCCGGTAATGGCCACAACGGCCTGCATGTAAATGCTGTCCAGGTCGGGGCGCTCCTCGCGGTCTACTTTGATGTTGATGAAGTGCTGGTTCATGGTCACGGCCGTGGCCTCATCTTCAAAACTCTCGTGGGCCATCACATGGCACCAATGGCAGGCGGCGTAGCCGATGCTGAGCAGGATCGGTTTATCCTCGGCTTTAGCCTTCTGCAACGCTTCCTCGCCCCAGGGATACCAGGCCACCGGATTATCGGCGTGTTGGCGCAGGTAGGGGCTGGTTTCTTGGATTAGTTGGTTGGTCATATGTTCTCCAGTCAGCAGTGAGCAGTCCAGACCGCTCACTGCTGACTGCTCACTGCTCACTGCTCACTCATTTGTCAGGTTGCCAGACGTGTGGGGATAATAACGCCAAATGAGGACAACACAAAAACAGTTAATGCTGGCCCAATGGGGCATGGTGGCGCTGATTCTGGCGACGATGGTGATTTACATGCCGCCGTTTATTCGCTCGTTTGTGGGGGATGATTACATTCAGTTCGATTATGTCAAACGATTTGTGCAGGAACCGGCGACCATTCTTCAGGTGTTTAATCCCAACGCCGTACCCTGGTATTTTCGCCCGACGCAAAATATCTGGTTCTGGCTTAACCGGCTGATTTTGGGGTGGGAACCGTTTGGCTATTACATTATTTTGCTCTGGTTTCATGCGTTGGCAGTGGCGCTTATTTTCCGGGTGGCGCGGCAGTTTCGGTTGGGGGTGGCGGCGGCGTTGCTCACGGCCGTGCTGTTTGCCATTCACGCGCATTGGGTGGATGTAGTCACCTGGATTAGCAGCGTGGCGATTGTGATGGGGGCCATTTTGTCACTGGCGGCGGTGAGCGGGATGATGGGGTATTTGCAACGGCCGTCCACCTCCCGCCTGCTTCTCGTTTTTTCCCTCACCCTGCTGGCCCTGCTCACCCATGAGGAGACGGTGCTGCTGCCACCGTTTTTGTTGGTGTTACTGGTGATATGGAGATTAGAGATTGGAGAACCTGTCCTGCGTTTGCCGAAGGATTGGAGATTGAAGAGGACGAGCCGTCAATCTCTAATCTCTCATCTCCAATCTCTCATTTCCCGCCAGGAATTGATCACATTTAGTCTATTGGCTTTGCTCACGGCCGTACTCATCATCATCCAGTTCACCCGCCCCAACCCCACCGTGCAAATTGGAGAACGCACACTGGCCGACTGGCTGGTTTATCTGCAATGGCCGCAGGTGGCCGAGTTTGTGCTGGTGACGGCCTACCGGTTCAGCTTTGTGAGTGGGGTGTTGGGACTGTCTGGTTTTGCCGCTAATTTGTTTGTGGCGGGGGTGGGTTTTGGGCTGGTGGTCTGGTTGTGGCAGGGGAATTGGGTGGTGCGGTACTGGCTGCTCTGGGCGCTGGCGCATCTTTTTTTTATCTACTGGGCGTTGTGGACGCAGTTGCCGAATCTGTATGCCGGGCGGCACATTTACCAGGCGGGCATGGGGCTGGCGTTGGCGATTGGGGCGACGGTGCAAATGTTTTTATTTAACGCAAAAGCGCGAAGGGGCAAAGGGGGGAAAGGAAGAAGGAAGAAGGGAGAAAGGAGATGGGATAGGGAGCGGGTGGTGTTGGTTGTGGTGGGGGTTTTGCTCACGGCCGTGACTATTCACAACATCTCAGAAATTCGGGTGTCGCAGCGGGCGTGGCTGGCGAATGTGACGGAGGAAGAAGAGGCGAAGGAGCAGTTATATACCCTGATTCCGGCATTAACGGCCAACAATCACATCTTTTCCTTTCGTTTTCCCATTTCGCCGGATTTCACGCGCAGTGTGATGCAGGTGTGGTATGACGTGTGGCTGGAACGGCCGGGCGGCAGCCTGAAACATCTGGCGGCACACGGCCGTGCCGACTCTACCTTCATCGTCTTGGATTACGATAACGGGCAGGTCTACAACCTGCTGCCGGAGTTGGCCGATTTTGATGAGACAATCTTCTTGTGGGTGGATCAGGTTGACAAAATGACGGTTTTGAACGGGGAGAACGGCCGTCGCCTGGCCATTCCCATCACCCCCGTGCCCGGTGAATGGGCGGGGCAAAATTACACAGTGAATGTGACGGAAGGGTTGGAATTGCGAACGGCCGTGCTGGCCCAACCAGACATCGCCTACCGGTTACGCCTGGATGGGGAAACCCTGTTTGAACAGCCCGCCCTGCCCGCAGACAGCCCGGCGGTTTGGGTGGATGTGTTGATACCATTGTCTGAATATGAAGGTGAAAGAGTAGAAGCGTGGCTGGAAGCCACGGCCGTCGCCGGAACCGACCAACTCGCCTATTGGGCTAATCCCCGCCTGGTGCGGTAAGGGCAGTTAACGACGAATGGAATTCGCCGCCTGAAATACACAAGTACGTTACCTGTCCCATTTGCCCAACCACCTCCCTCCTACAGTTTTAATGCTTGTTGCAACGAATGGACAAAAGTGGCCACGGCCGTTGGTTTATCTTCGGCCTCGTTTGCCACATTGATCAACTTACTGCCCACAATGACCCCATCTGCCAGTTTGCCAACGGCCTGCGCCTGTTCGGGCGTGCCAATGCCAAACCCGACCGCCAATGACGTTTGCGTCTGTTGCCGAACCCGGTTTACAAAATCACCCAGGTTGGCCTGCACCTGCTGGCGCGCGCCCGTCACCCCGGTCAGGCTGACCAGGTAGATAAAACCCTGCGCCCGCGCCGCCACCACCGCCACCCGTTCCGGGCTGCTGGTGGGCGCCAGGAAGTGTATCAGGCATAGCCCGACGGCCGTTGCCGCCTGTTCCAACTCCTCCGCCTCTTCGGGTGGCAGGTCGGGAACAATAAAACCATCCACCCCCACCGCCGCCGCATCTTGCACATAACGGCCTAACCCATACGCCAGAATGGGATTGTAATACCCCATGAGCATGATGGGAATGTGAACGCCGCGCTGGCGTAGTTCCCGCACCATGTCCAGGCAACCAGCAGTGGTTGTGCCGTTTTCCAGAGCAATTTGGGTGCTGCGTTGGATGGTAGGGCCATCAGCCAGGGGGTCGCTAAAGGGCACGCCCAATTCCAGCAGGTCGCTGTAGGGGGCGATGGCTTCTACAATCGCCAGGGAGGTTTCCCGATCCGGGTATCCGAGGGTGAAATAGGGCATTAGAGCCGCGGTTTGGGTAGTTTGGGCATTTTGGAAGGCGGTGGTAATGTGGCTACGGCCGTGTTCTATTTTGTTCATTTGTCTAAAGCCACGAACGACACAACTGACACGCATTTTATTTTGATAAACCTTCGCGGTCTTCGCGCCCTTCGTGGATCCTTTTCTTGTTTGCTTTGCCTGATTATAGTCAAAATCACCCCGGTTGTAACACAGACCAGATAAGTGCGTATATACTCGCAATATCAATAGCACATATAAGTAGTGCCCGGCACTACTTGGAAGGAGACAAAATGATTAGCTTTTTAGGTAATTTGGTATGGCTTATTTTTGGTGGGTTTATTGCCGCTGCCATGTATATAATCGGTGGGGCGCTGCTCTGCCTGACCATTATCGGTATTCCTTTTGGAATGCAGGCTATCCGGTTGGGCGTGGCCACCATTGCCCCTTTTGGCAAAGAGGTTGTGGCCCAGGATAGAGGCGAGGGCGGCTGTTTGTTTCTGGTGATGGACATCATCTGGGCTATCTTTTTCGGATGGGAAATTGCTCTAGCCCATCTAACCGGCGCGCTCTTACTGGCTATCACCATCATTGGTATTCCTTTTGCTTTGCAGCATGTGAAGCTGGCGCCGGTGGCTTTACTGCCCTTCCATTTCCGGCTGGAGTAAACCACAAGATTGAGAGGACACCGGGCGATTATCTGGCGACGGTTACGGCCGTTACGCGCTGTCTGGCGTGATACTTTGCTGTTGGTGCGGCAGTTTTTGTGGCCGCTGTTGTTGTTTGGCACGGCCGTGTTCATCGGCGGCCTCATCTACCACAACCTGGCCCGGCAGCTTGGCGAGCCTATCGGCAGCAGCGATCTGGGAGAAGCCATCTATCACGTCATGGGGCTTACCTTTTTTCAACCCCTCGGCGACGAACTGCCCGATGATTTGCGTCTGGAACTCTTCTATTTTCTCATGCCCATCATTGGCCTGGTAGTGCTGGCCCTGGGCTTAACCGATTTTGGCATCCTCTTTTTTAATCGGCGGCAGCGTACCAAGGAGTGGGAAATGGCCGTAGCTTCTACCTTCAACAATCACACCGTTCTGGTTGGTCTGGGGCATTTGGGCTTTCGCGTGGCCAGGGAGTTATACGACCTGAATCAAGAAGTGGTCGCTATTGAATTGCAACCAGATGAGGAACTCATTTCCCGCACCCAGGCAATGGGTGTACCGGTGGTGCCTGGCGACGCCCGTCGTGAGGAAATTTTGCGCGGCGTGGGCATTCAGAAAGCGCGCGCCCTGGTTATCTGCACCCAAAATGACAGCGTCAACATGCAAATTGCTTTCAAAGCGCAAAAGCTCAACCCGGATATCAACGTGGTCATCCGCATTTTTGACGATGATTTTGGACAGGCGCTGCAAGAGCGGTTTGGCTTTCGCGCTATGAGCGCTACCGGCATGTCTGCCCCCATTTTTGCCACAGCCGCCGCCAATGTGGACGTGACACGCCCGATTACAGTTGAAGGCGAATCGTTTAGTCTGGCCCAGCTACAAATTCCGCCCCTGTCCGGCTTGATTGGCAAGAGCATGGGGGAAATTGAGCAAACGTATGAAGTGAGTGTGGTGCTGCTGCGGCACAATGGCGTTTCTGATTTTCATCCGGCGAGCGACCGCACGCTGGCTGTTGGCGATACGCTGGCTGTATTGGCCGGAGCCACCCACATCAACAAACTGGTGAATGCCAACCGGTAAGTCCGGGGATCAGGCAAAGAGAAAAGCGCCGTAACCAACCACCCGGTCATGGCTGCCGGCTGTGTCTCCAGAATTGCGCAGGTCTATGGTATGGGCGGTGAGATGGTGTATCTGCGCCTGGTACAGCAGACCTTGAATGGCGATACGGCCGCAGGCGCTTTCGCTGCCTAGCTTGTCCGGTTGTAATGTTTCGATGGCCTGAGCGGTAGCCGCGTCCAGCCTTTGGGCGGTATGGTAATCATTGTAATGGCTGAGGTCGGAGCTAATGACGATGCGGGTTTCGGGGCCACCCCATAGGACTTCCAACAGTTCAGCCACCTCACGGCCGTGACTTTGCCCTACCACCAACGGCACAATCTTCGCCTGGGGAGCTATCAGTTGCAGAAATGGCAGCATCACTTCCAGGCAGTGTTCACGGCCGTGCGCGCCATCATGAATCTGCACCTGGGGCAACGGCCGTAGCGTCTCCATCGCTTCCTCATCCACCAGTACCTCACCCAGCGGCGTACTGAATGCGCCGACGCTGACGCCAGCCAGTCCCGACACGGCCATGGTGTGCGCCGGGCCAATGAGAATGATGCGGTTGACGTTAGCCATCTGCCCATGCCAGGGGCTAAAGGCCGACCCGGCAATGGGGCCTGAGTAAACATACCCGGCATGAGGGGCGATGATGGCTTTGGGGTTCAGCGGCGTGGGGGACGATACGGCCGTGTCTAAAAATTCTTGCACCATTCCCCGTAAACGGCCGGGGTCTGCCGGATAAAATAGTCCGGCTACAGCCGGTTGACGTATCTTGTTCATTGCCGACTCCTTTGGTGATGGGGGATAAGCACCAATCACCAGCACATTTGTAGTATACTGTAAACAGGATTGCGGAGATAGGCAATCGCAAGGGGGAAAAAGATGAACCAGATAGATTATTTTCCAACGAAGTATTGGCATGTGCTGGACAACGGCCGTATCCAGTGTGATGTGTGTCCACGCGCCTGCAAATTAGAAGAAGGGCAGCGCGGCCTGTGTTTTGTGCGGATGCGGCATAACGACCAGATTGTGTTGACCACTTACGGCCGTTCCAGCGGCTATTGTGTTGACCCCATCGAAAAGAAACCACTCAACCATTTTTTGCCGGGGACGGCCGTACTCAGCTTTGGCACCGCCGGCTGCAACCTGGCCTGCAAATTCTGCCAGAACTGGGACATCAGCAAATCGCGCGAGATTGATACCCTGGCCGACCAGGCCGACCCGGAAACCATCGCCCGCGCTGCGGAACGATTGGGCTGCCACAGCGTCGCCTTCACCTACAACGACCCCGTTATCTTCATGGAATACGCCATTGACGTGGCCCTGGCCTGCCGCGAACGGGGCATCAAATCCGTAGCTGTGACCGCCGGGTATATGTGTGATGAATCCCGCCGCGAGTTTTACCGCTACATGGATGCGGCCAATGTAGACTTGAAAGGTTTTACCGAGGCGTTTTACCAGAAGTTGTGTGCCGGTGAGTTGCAGCCGGTACTGGACACATTGCTTTACCTGAAGCACGAAACCGAGGTCTGGTTTGAAATCACCAACCTGATTATCCCCGGCTGGAACGACAGCGATGCCGAACTGGAGGCCATGACACAATGGGTTGTGACCGAATTAGGACCAGATGTGCCCATGCACTTTTCTGCCTTCCACCCCGACTATAAAATGATGGACGTGCCTCATACGCCGCCCACCACATTAACCCGCGCCCGGAATATCGCCTTAAAAAATGGCGTGCGTTATGCTTATACGGGTAATGTGCATGATACTGCCGGGGATACCACTTTTTGCCACAACTGCGGCCTGAAGCTGATTGAACGCGATTGGTATGAATTGAAGGCGTACCGGTTGACGGCCGACGGCCGTTGCCCCTCTTGTGGCGCCTCTTGTGCCGGTATCTTCGCCCCCCAACCCGGCCATTGGGGCCGCCGCCGCCTGCCGGTACGGTTATCCGTTATCGGTAATCCGTAATCCGTTATCCGTTATCGGTAATCCGTAATCCGTTATCCGTTATCGGTAATCCGTTATCCGTTATCCGTAATCGGTCATCGGTCATTGGGCATCGGTCAACGGGCAACGGGCATTGGGCATCGGTCATTGGCTTCGGTATTCGGAGCACGGCTCACGCATCACGCCTCACGCCTCACGCCTCACGCCTCACGCCTCACGCCTCACGAAAGGGTATTGCCATCCCCCCACATTTGTTGTATTATTACAACACTCTGTTTTGTTGTAGTATCCCGCATAGACAAACAATTTGACATAAGTATAGGGTATAGATTGAGCGGTGTATGATTCAGGAAGCGCAACAACTACGCATTAAGGGGATTCGGGAAGGACTGCTGATCACGACCACCACCGAGGGGTCGTATGAGGACATGTGTACTCAATTGCAGGCCGAACTCCAGCAAAAGGGCGCATTTTTTCAGGGCAGCCGGGTGGCGTTGCAGGTAGAGTCACGGCCGTTGAACAAAGCCCAAATCCTGCAATTACAGCGCCTCTTTATCGAACGCAACCTGGAACTGTGGGCTATCCTGGCCGATGACGCCGAAACCCGCACCATCGCCCGCGACCTGGATTTAGCCATCCGCCTGGCAGGCAGCCAGACAGACCTGGACGGCAATGCGTTGGCGTATCTACCGGAGCCATCTGGCAATGGTCACGCCCCCGCCCCCAATCAGAATGACACCCAGGTTTTGCTGCTGCGGGAAACACTACGCTCCGGGCGTTCGATTATTCACGACGGGCATGTGGTCATTATCGGCGATGTGAATGCTGGCGCGGAGATTATTGCCGGCGGTGATGTGCTGGTGTGGGGCCGCTTGCGCGGGCTGGTTCATGCCGGGGCGATGGGGGATGACACGGCCGTCATCTGCGCCCTCGATCTCAACCCTACCCAACTGCGCATTGCCGACCAGATCGCCATTGCCCCCCACGACAACGGCCGTACCCCCTACCCCGAACAGGCATCTATCAAAGATGGGCAAATCATTGCCGAACGATGGAAATCAGGTGTGTAACGATTCGTCAAGAATCGTTGCACAAGGAGAATCCTATGAGTGGAAAAGTGATTACTGTAACATCTGGCAAAGGTGGCGTAGGCAAAACCACCGTCACGGCAAACCTGGCCACAGCCCTGGCTATGCGCGGACGCAAAGTGGTGGCGCTGGACGCAGACATTGGCCTGCGTAATCTGGACATTGTGCTAGGTCTGGAAAACCGGATTGTCTATGACCTGGTAGATGTGGTAGAGGGGCGCTGCCGTTTGCGCCAGGCAATGATCAAAGACAAACGCCACCCCGAACTATACCTCATCCCCGCCGCCCAAACCCGCGACAAATCGGCCGTTAGCCCTTCAGACATGGTGCTGGTGTGCAACGACCTGCGCCAGGAGATGGACTACATCATCATTGATTCTCCGGCAGGTATTGAACGCGGCTTCCGTAACGCCATTGCTGCCACCGATCAGGTTCTTATTGTCACCAACCCTGAAGTTTCCGCCGTGCGTGACGCCGACCGGATCATCGGCCTCATTGAAGCCGAAGAAAAAGGGCCGGGCCATTTGATTGTGAACCGCGTAAAGCCCGATATGGTCAGCCGGGGCGACATGCTTTCCATCGAAGACATCATTGACATTCTGGCTATCCAACTGGTAGGCGTCATTCCCGAAGATGAACACATCTTGATTGGTTCTAACCAGGGAACGCCGGTTGCTATGAACGGCTCAAACGGCTCCAGCGCCAGCCAGGCGTTCCGAAATATCGCCGGACGGCTGGAAGGTAATGATGTGCCTTTTATGGAATTGAAAGCAAAGAATGGCTTTTTCAGCAAGCTGAGCAGCCTGTTTAATTGAAAATTGTCAACTGGCAATTATCAATTGACCATTGGAGAAGGCTATGAGCTGGGTAGACAAACTACTGGGTAGAGATGAAAAAAGCGGGGCCACGGCCAAAAAACGGCTGCAAATGGTGTTGATTCACGACCGCAGCGATGTATCGCCGGGTGTGTTGGCGCAGATTAAAGATGAGATCATTCAGGTTTTTGTGAAACATCTGGACATTAACCCGGAAGATGTAGTGGTGAATGTGGATCAGGATGAGCGCGAAAGCCGGTTGGTGGCTGAAGTACCTTTGATTGCGGTTCATGCCAACGGCCGTCGGTAATGATTGGGTAATTACCCGATTACCTGATTCACCCATATGAGTAATCAGTGTAAATCAAGCGCCTGCCCTCGTCAGAGTGCGGGCTTTTTTTTATGATACAGCCTGATGTTAGCACGTACTTCTACCTGGCGTTACTTCGACATATGGCTGGTAGCCGCTGTTTTGCTGTTGACCGCTTACGGTGTGTTAATCATTCGCAGCGCTGTGACCGGCGCGCCTGCCTTTGAGACTTTACCGGTAGCACAGGTGCGGTGGGCCGTCATCGGCTTCATCATTATGTTAATCTTTGCTGCCATTGATTATCGTGTCCTCACTTCGATGCATTGGTACATTTATTTTGGGCTGGTCGCTGCGCTCGTTTTTGTGTTGGTGGCCGGCGCGTTTGGTAATGAGACCCGGCGCTGGATTCAAGTGACTTCTGAAATCCGTATCCAACCATCGGAATTTGGCCGCGTATTTCTAGCCATCACCTTCGCCCAATTTCTGGCAAACCGGCGGCACCAAATTCACCAATTTTCCAATACGATTGCGGCCGTTATCTACATTGTGATCCCGGTGGGTCTCATTTTCCTGGAACCAGACCTGGGCATGTCACTCATGTTCCTGGTGCTGTGGTTTATGATGATCTGGTTGGCCGGGCTGCCGCTGTCCCATTTTGCCTTATTGGCGCTAATCGGGATCATGGGATTAACGGCCGTATTCCCCTTCTTACAAGAGTACCAGAAAGAGCGCATCACCACCTTCATCAGCCCAGAAAACGCTGACGAGGAGTCCCTTTTCAATATCGAGCAGGCCGAGATCAGCATCGGCTCCGGTAGTTGGTTTGGTAAAGGCTATCTCAATGGCACCCAGAGTCAGCTCGGTTTCTTGCGCGTGCAGCATACCGACTTCATTTTTTCTGTTCTCACCGAGGAAATGGGCCTCATTTTTGGTTCCCTCATTGTATTGACCTTGATGGCTTTCATTTTATGGCGCATTTTGCGCGTGGCCTTTATAACCCCAGACCCCGCCGGTAAATTGATCTGCGTGGGGATCGCCACCATCCTCTTCTTCCAAACAACCGTTAGTGTGGGCATGAATGTGCGGGTGCTGCCCGTTACCGGGTTAACATTGCCCTTTGTAAGCTATGGCGGCAGCTCCCTCACGACGCTCTTTATTGCCATCGGCGTTGTCCAATCCGTACTCATGCGCCACCGGAAGCAGGAGTTTGGGTAAACCGTAATCAGTAATCAGTAATCCGTAATCCGTAACCGGTGATCGGTGAAGAAATTACAGAGAATTTGGATACCGATTCCCGATTACAGTACAATCCCCGTCGCAATCACTCCTATCAATCACTCCTATGAGGTAAGTATGACAGTACGTACACGTTTTGCCCCCAGCCCTACGGGCTACTTGCACATTGGCAGCGCCTGGTCGGCTTTGTTTGGCTGGATGTATGCCCGTAAACATGGCGGCCAATTTTTGCTGCGCATTGAAGATACCGACACCAGCCGCACCGTGCCCGGCGCTGTCGAAAATATGATGGCAGGGCTGCGCTGGTTTGGCATTGATTGGGACGAAGGGCCGGATGTGGGTGGGCCTTATGGCCCCTATGTGCAGACGGAGCGGGCGGCGCTTTACCAGGAATATGCCCACTGGCTGATTGGGCACGGCCGTGCCTACAAATGTTTTGCCACGCCAGAAGAACTGGAAGCGATGCGGGAAGCCGGTGTGCCGGGTGGGTATGACCGGCGTTACCGCGACTATCCAGCGGACAAGGTTGCTGACCTGGAAGCCCAGGGCAAGCCCTATGTTATTCGTTTTAAGATGCCGCTGACAGGGGAAACGGCCGTGCCCGACCTCCTGCGCGGCAACGTTATCTTCCCTAATGACCAGTTCACCGATTACATCATCCTCAAATCCAATGGGCTGCCCACTTACCATCTGGCGCACCTGGTAGACGACCACCTGATGAAAATCAGCCACGTCACCCGCGGCGTGGAATGGCTCAACACTGCGCCCATTCACGTGCAAATGTACCAGGCGTTTGGCTGGGAAATGCCGGTGCTGGTGCATTTGCCGGTAATTTTGAACCCCAGCGGCAAGGGCAAACTAAGCAAACGGCATCAAGCCTTTGTGGACAGCGGTGAAAAGGTATTGGTGCGCGCCACCGAATTTATGGAAGCAGGCTACCTGCCGGAAGCGGTGGTGAACTTCCTGGCAAACATTGGCTGGTCTTTTGGCGATGACCGCGAGAAATTCACCATCACCGAAGCGTTGTCCCGCTTTGATCTGGCGGACATCAGCCCCGCGCCGGTGAAACTGCCATACAGCAAACTGGACTGGCTGAACGGCCAATATATTCAGGAAATGGATGTTGTGGAGTTGGCAAAGGTCGTCAAACCTTTTCTGGAACAGCAAGGTTGGGAAGTGAATGTGGAGTCGCTGTTGCTGGTGATGCCGGCCATGAAACCGCGCCTCAAGACATTTCCCGACGCCATCCCATTTTTGCGCTTTTTGTTTGATGAGACGGCACCAGACACGGCCGTTTCCGCCGAATCCCTCAGCGACGCCAAACTTCCTCCCGAAGCCGCCAAAGCCGCCTACCATGCTACCCGCGATTTCATCGCCACCGCCGAACCTTTTGACGTGGACACGCTAGGCATTGGCTTGAGTGAAATTGGCGCCCGTTTTACCACCAACGCCAAACCCGGCCCTTTTCTGGGCAAACTGCGCCTGGGCGTCACCGGCCAACAGGTTTCCCCACCTGTGTATGAATCCATCATCGCCCTCGGCCGTGACCGCACCCTGGCCCGCCTGGAAGAAATGATCGCCCTCTTTGCGTAAAGTGGCAATCGGTACGCAGTGTCACTTTACGCTTAACCAAACCTTTACAAAGCCTTATCTCCCTGTTAACACCTTGTTAAACGCAGCGCGGTATATTTACCAGCGTCACGTAGCAAGCAGCAACCGCTCAAAAAATATCTTCTTTCCTCCCTTTTCTCCTCTTCTCCTCTATGGTTAGGGTAGCAGTTGCAAAAGAACCAGGGAGAGGGCGCCCTCCCTCTCCCTGGTTCGCTTTCTGCTGACAACGCCAGACAAATGGGTGGGATATAATGCAAAGACCAAAACGTATGATTCGCCAACCACAGCAACGACCAACCGCTCGCCAGCCATTGGAGCGTGAACTGCGCCGTCTGCAAGACAATATGCTGATCATGGGCAGCCGCGTCAGCCACAACATCCTGGGCGCTGTAGACATTTTGAAAAACCAGGATGTAGATGGCGCTATGCAGCTCATTGCCGATGACCGATTGGTGAATGCACAGCGCTACCAGATGGAAGCAGACTGCCTGTCGCTCATTGCCACCCAAAACCCCATCGCCCGCGATCTGCGCACCGTCGCCGCCGTGTTAGCCATTGTCACCGAATTGGAGCGCATCAATGACTATGCCAAAGGTATTGCCAAAGTCACCCGCATGATCGGCAAAGAGCCACTGCTATCGCCCACGCCCAATCTACCGCGTATGGCGGTAAAAGCGCAGGGCATGTTGCGCCGCGCCTTGTTTGCCTTTACCGAGCGTGATGTAGCCCTGGCCTACACCATCGCCACGTTGGATGATGAAGTAGATGCGCTGTATAACCAGATTTATGCCGATCTGATGGCCGAAGTTATGCAATCGCCACAACTGGCAACCCATGCCAACTATCATTTGTGGGCGGCGCACAATCTGGAACGCACAGGGGACCGGGCGCTCAACATATGTGAACGAGTCATTTTTACGGTAACTGGTAAGCTGGTGGAGCTGGATAACCTGGCGCCCAACGATGACGTGGCCAGGTAATCTTTTGGCGAATTGATTGTTTCAGGGTTTAATTGAGCCTGTTACCGGATTCAACTTAACCTGCCAGGTCACCAAATATCTGGCGGGTTCGCACATACCATGCATATTTTTTATTACGCTGACCATCTGGCACACGATCCGGCTAGATTGCACCAACCGGACCAGCCCCATACGGCCGTTTATTATTCTGAAGTAGCCCGGCGCGGGCTGATTATTCATGATGCGGTGCTGGCTGCCGGTTTGGGTCGCATTCAGCCACCGCAGGATTTTGGCCTGCCGCCCATTGTGGAAGTTCACCGACATGAAATGGTGGCTTTTTTACAGACGGCGCACGAGCGTTTTGTAGCCGAAACGGGGCGTGATGTGGCCCTACCGGAGACCTTTAGCGTAGGGAGCCGGCCACGCCGTAAACCGGTTTCGGTATGGGGATTGTTGGGTTATTACTGTTTTGATGTGGGGTCGCCCATTTTTGCAGAGACGTGGACGGCGGCGTATTGGAGCGCCCAAACGGCCGTCACCGCTGCCGCCGCGGTAGCCAATGGCGAACACACCGCGTATGCCCTGTGCCGTCCACCGGGGCACCATGCCGCCGCCGACATGATTGGCGGTTTTTGTTACCTGAACAATGCGGCCATCGCCAGCCAATGGTTGGTGGAGAAAGGGCAGCGGGTTGCCATTTTAGACCTGGATTATCATCATGGAAATGGCACGCAGGAAATTTTCTACGGCCGTGCCGACGTCCTCACCTGCTCCATCCACGCCGATCCCCTGCACGAATACCCCTTCTACTGGGGGTTTGCCGATGAATACGGCATTGGCGCTGGCGAAAACCACAACTTCAACTTTCCCTTACCATTAGGGTCAACGGAACCGGCCTACCTGGTGGCGTTGGATATTGCCCTGCGCCGTATTCGCGCCTTTGTGCCGGATTGTCTGGTCATTTCTTTTGGCGCTGATACACTGGAGAATGACCCGGTGGGTGGGTTTAAGCTGACGGTGGAGAGCTACGGCCGTATGGCCGTACAAATTGCCGCTCTGGGTGTACCCATGCTGGTCATACAGGAGGGTGGCTATCTGCTGCCACAGTTAGGGCAGAGCGTGGTATCATTTTTACAGGGATTACAATCGGGTTAAGGCTATGCAAACAAACAAAAGCATCTCTCTCAACAGCCGAAACGGCGTCGTTTTTCTGGGCATCTTTGGCATTTTTTGGACATGCTGCTCACTCACCATTATGATACCGGCGCTGCTTGACCGCCAATACGCAGGCGTTTTGTTTAGCGCCCTTTTTGTGCTACCGGGCCTGATCATGCTGGGGTACGCGGCCACCATCTATTACAGCCGCGCCCGCGTGGGCAAACCGGACATCACCATTTCCAATTCCAATTTGCGCGTGGGGGAGCAGTTCACCGTCAATCTGATGCACACCTTCAAACGCAATGTGCAATTAGAAAGCATCGTCGTGCAACTGGTGTTCAAAGAAACGGCCACGTACCAGCAAGGCACCGACACCCGTACTGTAACCCATGAAGACATCTATGAAAATTTTGAACTGCCGGGCGGCGAATACATGGCAGGCCAATATATACAGGAAACATTCACCATGCAGATTCCGCCGGACGCCATGCACACGTTGAAAGTGCGGCGCAACCGGTTGGAATGGTTTGTGCGGGTAAAAGCAGACATCGCCAAACTGCCGGATTATGTGGACGAGTATGAATTGACGGTGCTGCCAGAACTGGCGATGGTGAAATGAGTATTTGGGTAATGGCGCAATGGGAGGCGTGAACGGGTATGGCTGATGTGTTGATTGAGATCGCTTTGTCAGGTGGTGAAACAGACTATGGTTACGCGCAATATGCGCCGGGTGATGTACTGCGTGGGAACCTGACGGTATATCCCGACAGCGACGTGAAATGCAAAAACCTGTATTTACGGCTGCTGTGGCACACCATGGGGCGAGGCACCCAGTATTTGGAAAAGGTACAAGAGCAAAACCTGTTCAGCGGTACCCTATCTGGCGGTTCGCCTCGTTCGTTTGACTTTGAATTTGTGCTGCCCCACCAGCCCTGGAGCTTTGAGGGCCATTACATTAGCACCATTTGGAAGGTGCAGGCACAGGTGGATGTGTCCTGGGCGTCTGACCCCAAAGGAGAGGCGGTGTTTGTGTTACGGCCGTCTGTTCGGTAATCGGTGAACGGTAATCGGTGGTCGGATAACCGATTACCAATTACCATCTTACGTTTGCAGCCGTTCCACATCCTCAATCTGCCCCAAAACCAGCAGCATATCTCCCGGCTGCAATATAAAATCGGCCGCCGGGTTTATCACCAGCTTCCCCTCCCGATCAACAGCAATGACATTGAGTCCTAGTTTTTGGCGCAAATTGCACTGGGCCAGTGTTTGCCCACATAGCTTTTGGGGCACGGCTATTTCTACCACACCCATGCCGTCCCGGATTTCCATATAAGCGTCAATGGTGTGACGGCTGGCCAACCGTCGCCCCAGGTGAATGCCCGCCTCATGCTCTGGCATGATAACCTGATGTGCCCCAACTTCTTCCAGAATTGTCTTCTGCAAACGGGTGGCGGCTTTGGTAATCACCCGCCGCACGCCCAACCGCCGTAGCAGCACGGTCGCCAGCAGATTGTCTTCAAAATTGTTGCTGATACAGACAATGCCCGTGTCAAAATCGGCAATGCCCACCTGGGCCAGGGCGTCGGCGTTGGTGGCATCTAGCTGCAAGACGTGTGGCAGCGTTTTGCTCACGTGCTGCACCCGCTCCAGGTCAGCATCTATACCCAAGACATCATGGCCGTTATTAACCAGCGTTTCGGCCACGCTGCTGCCAAAACGACCCAGGCCAATAACCACGAAGCCGCGCTGCTGCCGGGGCGCGGGGGTTGGCATAGCCGGTACGCTTGTGGATGTAGCCGGTTTGGGTCTGCCTAAAAGCCTCTGAATAATACTCACAACAATTCTCCTCTAACCTACAAATACTTCTTCCTGAGGGTAACGGTAGGCGGCGGTAGACGGCCGTCCAAACAGCGAAAACATCACCCCCAACGGTCCCACCCGCCCCACCAGCATGGTCAGGATCACAACGACCTTGCCGCCACTGCTCAAGTCTGGCGTCAAGCCGGTGGAAAGCCCAACGGTACCCAATGCGGAAGCCGACTCAAATAGAATGTCTAAAAATTGGGCGGCTGGCTCAGTCAGGGTCAGCAGAATAGAGGAGATGGCAAGCCAGATAACGGCCGTCATCGCCACCGCCACCCCCTTCACCAAGGTATCTCGTGGAATACGCCGCCCGAAGGCATTCACATCCCGGTTGTGCCGCAGCACCGCCCACAGGATCAGCAAAATAACGCCAAAGGTGGTGGATTTGATGCCGCCACCCGTTCCCCCGGCCGGCGCGCCAATAAACATGAGGACGATGAGAATGAGCAGCGAAGTTTGCCGCCACTGGGCTAAATCCACCGTATTGAAGCCGGTGGTACTGCTGGCCGATAAGGCCTGAAAAGAAGCGGTAAGGAAATGGGTGGGCCAGGGTACGGCCAGGGTATAATTGAGCCAGAATAGTACGGCCGTGCCCCCTACTACCAGTCCCGTTGAAGTTAATAACGCCAATTTACTGTGCGTTGTCAACCGGTATACTGCCTGGCGGCGCAGCAAACGCCGCAGCGCATTATAGCCATCGCTCAACACAAAAAAACCTACCCCCCCGGCAAAGGCAATCACGTTGACCAGGCCATTAAACAGCCAATCGCTCTGGTAGGCTACAAAACCATCGGCAAACAACATAATACCGGCCGTGCAAAAAGCGGAGATAGCATGAAACAGCCCCAGGTAAGCCGCTTCCAACCAGCCATAAGCTGGCATCCAATACAGCGTCAATGCCAGCGCCCCTACTCCTTCAAACAATAAGGTCACTTTGATGATACGCCGCACAAAGGCGCGCATTTCACCGCGTGAGGGCATGGCCATAGACTCGGTCATTAGATGGCCGCTCTGGTAAGAAATGGTGCCACCGGCTATATAGATGACAAAGAGGATAAGCGTCATATAACCCAACCCACCAATTTGCACCAGAGCCAGAACAACCAATTGTCCAAACAGCGTATAAGCGCCGCCCACGTGAACCACCGCCAACCCGGTAGTAGAGACGGCCGAAACGGACATGAATAAGGCATCCAGAAAAGGTTGGCTACGGCCGTTGCTGTTCGCCACCGGCAACGTCAACAGCAGCGCCCCCACCAACGACAACAACACAAACCCCAACACCAACAACTGTATCGGCGACAACCGGCGCGCCATCGCACGGATTTGCTTCATAGATGGTAATCGGTAATCGGTAATCGGTAATCGGACAACCCATTACCGTTTACCGATTACCGATAACTTCCCCCAGTGCCTGCGCCAGCAGTTCCACCATTTCCGTCACTTGCAACTCGTCCACAATGAGGGGCGGCCCCAGCATAATGATGTCTCCGTCACGGCCGTCGGCGCACCCCTGCGAATGATACACCACCAACCCCAACGCAAACGCCCGCTCCCAAATGCGCCAGTCTAGATGGTCTGTGGCCGGAAACGGCCGTTTGCTCTCCCTGTCCTGCACCAGTTCAATCCCCCAAAACAGCCCTCGCCCGCGAATATCGCCCACGTTCGGATGGTCGCCTAGTGCTTCGCGCAATAACCGCCCCATCAGAGTACCCATCTGCGCCGAATTCTCCACCAGCCCTTCGCGCTGGATGATGTGCAGCGTGGCTAAAGCGGCGGCGCAGCCAACGGCATGGTGGCTAAACGTGCCACCATGATTCCAGTCGCCAAATTTCTGGCGAATCAGTTCCACATCCTCGTGCTTCGCGGCAATAAAACCAAGCGGAAAATAACCGCCTGCCAGCCCCTTAGATGTGATCAAAATGTCTGGCTGCACCTGCCAGTGGTCAATGCCCCACCATTTGCCGGTACGCCCCAACCCCACCAGCACCTCATCGGCAATAAGCAGCACGCCGTATTGGTCGCAAATCTGGCGGATGCGCGGCCAATAATCATCCGGCGGCGCGGCCGCGCCCAGGCTGGCGCCACTGATTGGTTCGGCGATGAAGGCCGCCACTTTGTCAGCGCCCTGTTCCAATATGGCCGCTTCCAGCCGGTTGGCTGCTTCCACACCGCTAACCGGGTCGCGGTAGGTGTAGGGCGGGGCGATATGCGGCATGTCGCGCAGCATGTCCAGGTACGGGGCGCGCAATCCGGGCCGCCCACTCACAGCCAGCGCGCCTAACGTCATGCCGTGATAACTTTGCCAGCGACCGACTACGAGATGCCGATTGTTTTCTCCTCTTGCCTGTTGAATCTGCCGCGCCAGTTTAATGGCCCCTTCCACCACTTCCGAGCCACTGCTCAGGTAGAAGAAACGGGCGTCCGGCATGGGCACAACTTCGGCCAGTTCGGCCGACAATTGCTCCACTGGCTGGCTGGTAAACATGAGGGCATGGACGTAGGCGGCGCGGTGGGCCTGGGTGGCCATGGCCTGGACGACTTCGCTACGGCCGTGACCGACATTCACCACCAGCGGCCCCCCAGAACCATCCAGGTACCGCTTGCCGCTTTCATCGTAGAGGTAAATGCCATCGCCATGTGAAATTTGGGGACGGCCGTGATTCATCTTGCGATAAAAGACACGGCCGTGGGGGTGTTTATAAAGAGTCATGGTTTACCAGCACCCGGAACAGTAATAAGTGTTTGCCTTACCATATCACCACTACCGGATAACCCGAAAAATAACGATCTGCCGTGGCTATCTGCATCTTTTCACATATAGCCTGAGCAATCAACAGGCGATCAAATGGGTCTTGATGAATGGGCGGTAATTCAAGAATCTTACGACAATGCTCCGGTTCTATTGGCAGCCAACGAATGCCATTGGCCGCTATCTCCGCATCAAATTGTTCCGCCCAGTTTTCAGCCAATACTAGCTTCCCAATACCTACCTTGACACAAATTTCCCAATAACTGACCATGCTCAAGAATAATGTATTTTCTGGATCGAGAAAGGCGTCACGGACAGCAGCACTTAATGGCCCCCCATTTACACTCCAGAGAAAAGTATGCGTATCCAATAATAAGTTCACATCACGTAGTCCTGAAATTCTGGTAAGGGATCATCAAAATCGTCGGCCATGTAAAGGATAACCCCGTTTGCATGCCCTATGCGCCGTTGTGAACGAGCTTCAGGCAGGGCAACTAATTTAACAAGGGGCTGTTTGCCTTTAGCAATAACGATTTCTTCACCCGCTAATGCCTGTTGGATGAGCCTTGAGAGATGTGTTTTTGCTTCGTGAATGGTAACTTGAGCCATAGGCAGAATATAGCTAAGTCATCGGACTAAGTCAATATATTCTGGCATTTTTTAGCGGTATAAACCAGATGGATCGAGTTCCTGGCGCACAATATGAAGTTCTTCTTGGGTTGGCGGCGTCATCTCGCGCAGATTGGGGGAGATACGCAGCGGCCAACCGATGTCTACCTGAATGGATTCCACCGTTTCGCCGGGAGCAATTTCAATGAGGGTCATCTCGTGGTCGGCATTGGCAAAGTCAAACAATGCCCGGTCGGTAATCACCAACTGTGGGCCACCACCGGGGATGCCGGTGCGGTTCTGCGTATGCCCTGGGCTGGTAACAAAATCTACCTTCTCCACAAAAGCGCGCCCTTTCAGGCGCATAATCATAAAAATCTTGTGGGCGTTAATGGCAATCTCGCACGCACCGCCGGAACCGGGCAGGCGGGTTTTCGGCGCGGCATAGTCGCCAATCACCGTTGTATTCAAATTGCCAACCTTATCAATCTGCGCCCCACCCAGCAGAGCCACATCCACCAGCCCCCCTTGCAAGTAATACATAAACAGGTCGGCCATGCTCACCACCGAGGTGGCGTCGCTCACCAACGTCGGGTCGCCAATGGAAAGCGGCAGCCGCGCCGGGTGCGCCCCATAGACGCCGCTTTCATACACCAGTTCCAGTTCCGGCGCATGGCTGCGCTGCGCCAGATTACAGGCGATGTTGGGCAGCCCCACGCCCACAAAGACGACGCGGCTGCCCTTCAGCGCCCGCGCCGCGTTCACAATCATCAGTTCTGAGGGAGAGTAGTCAAGACTGTTCACAAAGGCCTCGTTAAAGCGGTGGAAATTGCACGGTTTCTATAAAATCTTCTGGATCACCGACCTTGGCGATTAGTTCCAAGTCATGGATAGCGCCGCCTATAGAAACACGCAGCTGATGAGCATAAATAACGCCATGAAAAAAGATACCTTCTCGTTGCCTACGAGTCGCTTCACTTAACAAATCATCATCTCTGGTAAACAACACGCGCCCTAAATCTCCAGCTCGATCCAGCAAATCAGGGTCGGGGAATTCATGGCTGTTATCTTCGTAGGCAGTCAACACATCCACACCGCGAATCCGCAAACCCACTGTGATGGGACGCGGCACATGATGATCCACATACAGTTTGACAGTCATCTTATAGAAGGCCTTGTTGGCGCAGTTTCTCTTGAAAGGGTGTGGGAGGCGTCACCTTTTGCAGTTCTTCTACAACTTCTAACCGGCGTTGCATGTCAGCATCCAGGGTTTCCTGGTGATCCCAATAATAAGCTAACGCCGAATGAATCTGGCCTAATGAGAGGTAAGGATGTTGGTTGTGCATCTCTTCCGCACTCCAACCGTAGGCGATTTTGTCTAGAACGACTTCGATAACTTTGGTGTTTGTGCCCGCAATTTTGGGAATGCCCTGTTCATCCAGGACAATGTGTTCATAGCGTGTTTTAACCATGAGCGTCATATCAACCATCCTTTGTAAACAATACGGTCATTGTAAGAGAAGTATGGAAAGGCCGTCAAATTAGTGAGCAGGTTGACAACGTGTCCTATGCAGCGTAACGGCCGTAATTCACCCCTTCCGCCCACAATTCACCGGGAGCCAGGGTTGCCAGCCGTTCCTGGCCCAGCTTTTCTACGTAAGCGGCCCGGTTGGGAACGCCGTACACCCACTCTTGCAGCCACGCCTCCGTGCTGGCCTGGTCGCGGGACATCTTATCCCATTCCAGGTAGGCGGTATTGTCCCGGTCGTAATAACCCTGCACATAACTGGGATGCGCCCCATATGGTTCAACCACCACCGCATCCACCACCAGCCCCGGAATCAAGGTGCGGTTCGGATCGCGGCGGATAATTTCCTCATCCACAATCTCTTCCACCACCACCACCACCTTCTTGGCGGCAAAGGCCACCTCTTTTTGCATACCCAACAGCCCCCACAACTGCGTATTGCCCTGCGCGTCGGCGCGTTGGGCGTGCAAAAAGGCCACGTCCGGGTTGATGGGTGGCACGACGGCGATCTCGTCTTCGCCGTAGGGGTTGCTCAAGAATTTGATGTCCGGATTGGCTTTGGGCAGGTCGGTGGCGGTGTAGCTGCGCAGCGGGAAAAAGGGCAGTTTGCTGGCCCCGGCAATATAGCGCCCGACCATACCAAAGTGCGAATACTCTTCCACTTCCAACGGCTGGGGAATGCCCTTTTCCACTGCCCGGCGGATGCAGTGCAGATTGCCCACGCCGGGATTGCCCAGGTAGCTGAACACCATCTTCCGCGCCACGCCCGCCGCTACCATCTGGTCATAGACCAAATCCGGCGTCATGCGCACCAGTGTCAAGTCCCGCTTTTGCTGGCGAATAATCTCGTGCGCGGCCGCAAAACAGATGAAGGCCGTAAACCCTTCAATAGCGACCACGCTGCCATCAGTTACAAAATGACTGACCGCCTCTTGCATCGTAATTGTTTTGTTCATGGGGGAAGTGATGCGTGATACGTGATGCGTGAAGGGTTTTTTACGTATCACGCATCACGCATCACGTAATTCTAATCAACCACCGTCTGGCTCTGTTCGTGCATATATTGTTGCACGTAGTAGAAACTGCCGGCGGCTTTGCCGGTGCTGCCGCTGCCTTTCCAGCCGCCAAAGGATTGGTAGCCCGGCCAGGCGCCCGTCGTCGCCCCGGAAGCGCGGTTCACGTACACCACACCGGCTTCAATGCGGTCCAGGAACCACTCGGCTTCTGCCTGGTCTTCGCTGAAGAAACCGGCCGTCAGCCCATAATCCACATCATTCGCCAGCGCCATCGCTTCGTCCAGCTCTTCGTAACCGGCGACGGTAACGATGGGCAGGAACATCTCCGTTTTCCACAGGTCGTGGCTGAGCGGCAGGTTGTCTACGATGGTGGGGGCGACGTAGTAGCCATTGCCTACTTCCAGCACCTCGCCGCCAAAGACCACGTCACCGCTGGCGTGCAGGTCGGCCACAAAACGTTTGTAATCTTCAAACGCGCCCTTGTTGGCCACCGGCCCCATCCAGTTCTCTTTGACGGTGGGGTCGCCGACGTTGATCTGGCCGGTCTGGTCTAGCAGTTTGCCCATGAACTGCTCTTTGACGCTGTGGTGAACGTAGACGCGGGAGCAGGCGGAGCATTTTTGCCCTTGCAGGCCAAAGGCGGAGCGCATGACGCCGGTGGCCGCTTTGTCCAGGTCGGCTTTTTTGCTGATGATGGTCGGGTTTTTGCCGCCCATTTCGGCGATGACGGGGCGGGGGTAACGGCCGTTGGCAAACGAGCGAATAATGTGCATACCCACGTCATAACTGCCGGTGAAGGTGATGCCGTCTACGCCGGGATGGTCAATCAGCCCTTGCCCGACGACGCTGCCACCACCGGTGAGGAAGTTGAAGACGCCATCCGGTATGCCCGCGTCGCGCAGGCATTGGGTGATAAACCAGGCGGTCAGCGGGGTATCGGTGGCCGGTTTGAGGACGACGGTATTGCCCGCCACCAGGGCGGCGCTGGTCGGCCCACCGGCCAATGCGCCGGGGAAGTTGAACGGGGAGATGACCACCCAGACGCCGTAGGGTTTGAGCATACTACGGTTGTGGTGTTTGTCGCTTTCGGAGAGCAGGGGGAAGTTGAAGTTGTTGTTTTTCTCAATGGCGTCGCAGTTGTAGCGGAAGAGGTCGGCCGTTTCTTCCACATCGCCCATCGCTTCCAGTCGGTTCTTGCCGATTTCCAGGCTCATGTTGGCCCCCATTTCAAAGAGGCGGTCGCTCATCAGGTCGGCCGCTTTACGCAGGATGGCCACGCGCTCTTGCCAGGGACGGCCGCTCCAGGCGGGGAAGGCGGCGCGGGCGGCGGCTACGGCCGCGTTCACATGCTCCTGTGTGCCCTTCTGAAAATGGCCCATCAGCCAATCCAGGTTCACCGGGCTGCGCTTTTCAAAGGTTTTGTCGGTGTACACTTCCTGCCCGTTGATGAACATGGGGTAGGTTTTGCCAAAGTCAGCTTTGGCCTGCTCGACTGCTTCTTCATAATACTGGTGCAGCAGCGGGTCTGGGCTGGCCAGGGTGGAATAGGTTACTTTGAATTTTTTACGTTCGGTCATGGTTCACTCCTTGTGGGGGTATGGGGCGCGCCGGGCGCGCTGTAGGTTCTTAAAAATAGTGGGTGATCGGGTGGGATCACGGCCGTATTATATCTTGCCGCGTGGTGGCAGGCACATGACAAAACGCCACTGTCCGGCGGGCAAAGGTAATGTGGGAGATGTAAGAGGTGGGGGTACGGCCGTTGCGGTTTATTGAAGCGCAAAAACTATCTTTATCGCCTCATCTATTTTTCTCATTTCCGCGGCGTTCAGTTTCCCTCGAATCTTAACCAGTCTAAAACGATGATCTATCGGGCGCGTTTGCAAGCAGTCGGCAATGGATTGCTTGGATAAGCCATTTTCGTTATTGGGCAACAATTCAACATTTGTTTTGATCCGGCTTTTCTTTTCATTCCAGGCCGTAATGGGCACAACCTGAATCACCGGCACACGCTCGTTATAGACATTATTGGTCACGATGACAAAGGGACGTACCTTGCCGGTTTCTGACCCCTGCGTGGGGTCGAGGTCAACATCAATGACCATACCGCGCTTTAACGTTGTCATTCAGGCCATCCTGTCACGGCCGTATGTGTCAATTCTTGCAACTCCTCATCCTCGGCATAAAGTTCCGCATACAAATCGGCCGACTGCTTCAAATTTTCTTGCTCAATTTCCTTTTTAAGCTCTATCAAAGCGGCCTGAACCATCGAGCTTTTATCCTTGAAACCATATTGTTTATAGTGGTTCAAAAACTCAACAAGTGAAGGTGTGAGACTAAATTTTGCCTGTTGCATGTGATTCACCCAGAAATTATCCCTAAAAAACAACCCCAATCTTGGGGCGCATTATAGGGTCTTTTGTAAAAAAGCCAACAAAGACCCTAAGGGTTTTTAGAAACCCTTAGGGTCTGCGTGACCAAATTGTAGGGGCGAGGCAACCGGGATTCCCATCGGGCAAACGCGCTGCCTTGTCACCGGTTGCCTCGCCCCATTTGGGTTTCGCCAACCACCAGGGCGAGGCGGTTGGGGATGACGTGTTGGTGATCAGACCAGGCCAACCCCAACCGCCTCGCCCCTACAGGTGACGCCGCCGCCATCAACTGCTGCCCAGGCTGAATGAGGCCGACGGCCGTGTCAACCCCCATAACACGCCGCTGCCCGCAACCAGCAGGAACACGGCCGTTAGCAGCGGCACAAACAGCGCAATCCCTTGCAGCCCCAACAGCAGCAGGACAGGGATAGACAGCGCCGAAACCAGGACAGTTATCGTTGTCAGCATCAAGGTCAGGGCACGGCCGTGTGCTTTCCCCTGCCATAAGCCGAGCATGGCCCAGGCCGCCACCACCGCCACCAGCAGCGCCAGCACACCGAGTAAATTCATCACACCCACACTACTGCGGGAAGATAAGCCCATATCAAATATGGCCGGGATGATGACCACAAAAGTCAGCAGCCCACCAAACAGTCCACCCAGGCAAAACAAGCTCAGCCAGGTCATTGCCAGAATAATCATATCGGGTCTATTTTTCGTTTCCATTTTGTGTCTCTCCTTAGCATGTACTATTTGTTTTTGTGTCCTCAGTGGACAACTGCCGCCATCCTAAACCATCGGACGCTTCAAAATCGTTTGGACAAAATACACGCCTCAAACGCTATATCAAACGGCTTCCAAACGATCCCTCCACTATCGTAAACGCCATACCGACCGCACAACTCGTCGGCTCTCTCAACAACCTGAGCTATTTCAAATCAAGGAGATTTACCATGTATCAGCAGTTCAAGATCGGACAGGCTCTATTGTTATTAATTTTCGTTTTCGGTACGCCCGGCGTGGGATCACGGGCGGCGGCGTCGGCCACGGCCGTACCAACACAGGCCCCCACCCTCACCCACCAGGTCTTTCTACCGGCCATTGCCAATGTCAGCCCGGATGATGACGGCCAACCCGCAGACGACCTGCGCATCTACGCCTATAGTGATGCCGCAGTAATACAACCCAACGCCATGATCCAGCCGCTCCTGGCCGCGCAAAAGCCGATAATCTGCCAGGCCAAAGCCGCACCGCAGCCAATGGCGTTGGCCCAGGCGCTGCAAAACGGCTGGAATTACCTGACACAGCGCGTCGGGGCTGCCAATCTGGCCGCTTTCCGCAGTTCACCGGATTTTGATACCCCGGCCAAAGCGCAGGCGTTTGCCCTGGCTGCCCTGGCAGACGGTCGCCCCGATGGCGCGCTGGCGGCGCTGCTGCACGCCCATACCCTGGACCCGCAGTCGCCCATCATCCTGGTCAACGCCGCCGGTATGTTTGTCAGCCTGAACAAACCTAACGAAGCGCTGGCGCTGCTGGACGCAGCGGCGGCCCTGCCCGGCCCCATGGCAACGCCGATGGGCATCCCCGGTGAAGAATTGGCGGCTAACACACGCGGTTATGCCCTGCTGCAACTGGCCCGGTGGGCAGAGGCAGAGGCCGTGTTACGGCCGTTGGCCGAAAGCGCCACCGAACTCTCTGAAGCGCGGCTCAATCTGTCCCAGGCCCTGTTGTGCCAGAATAAAGACAACGAAGCGATGCGTTTTTATCGCCTCGGTTCACGCCGCATGATGTGGGACGTGGCCGAATACGGTGAAGAGGTGGAAGGCATCCGCCCACCGGTCGAACTGACGCTAAACCGGTCGGCAGGCAAGTTGTTTACCCTGCCACCCCTGGGCGTGATGCACACCCCCAGGCAGGCCGAAGCCACCTGGCAGCATACTAACGATCTCATTAACCAGGGGATTGCTCGTACAACCGAATTGAATGAGCTGATTGCAGCCAATTCCCAACTGCGTAGCGAACGGCCGTTGCCCGGCCCCCTGACCTTTGCCCGTTACAGCAACATCTACATCACCTCCATGCGCGCCGAATATGAACCTGACATCCAGGCCATGTATCAGGCTGCAGCCGACCAGGACACCGCCCTGACCGAATTGGAGAATGAACAGGCTATAGAATGGCTGGAGCTGGCCGGGTTATTTCCCGATTGGAATGCATACACCACTGCCTGCCGCAGCATGGTCACCGGCCACCTGAGCGTCTGGCTGACGGAGTACTTCCAATTTGAAGATTTGTTAGAGCAGTACACCATGGCTAAATATGCGACCATGACCGGCACGGCTGCTAACCTGGCTGACCCACTCTACCACGAACACGTATCTCTGATGATCGAGCGTAACATGGAGGTAGACGTTGCCTGGCGGCTGCACGTGTTGGGCAGTTATGCCGGTACCGTCTCGTCGCGCTGGGCATACTGTGAAGGCGTAGAGGAAGCCATCCAGGCACAAGCGAGTGAACCAACTTTTGAGTGGGCCGCACAGTGCCCCGCCGCCCTGACGCGCAACAAGATGGGGTTGACGCTCATCCCCGATATCCTGCAACTGCGGCTGAACTGCGAAGTGATTGAAGTGGAAGCGACCGGGCCAGGCTGGCTGACGATCTTCGGCCAGGCGACGGTTGATTTCCGCAACAAAACAACCACGTTTTTCGTCGGGGGCAAGATTAAAAGCCCGTCTGGTGCGAACCAACTAGGTATCAACGAAGGGTTTTACGTTTCCATCGGTGAAAACGGCATCAAAGACGTGGGTATGAAGGTGAGCAGCAGTGTAGACGTAGGCGTCGGTCAGTTCACGGGGGTAGTGGATGGGCCGGGTGTGGAACTTGGCGTCGCCGCCGCCGTCGAGTACTGGACGGGCGGGGCCACACCCTGAGAGATTTAGCTCACTCCCCGATTACCAATTAGTCTCGAAGAGGCGAGCACAAAGCCTGCCTCTTCGAGACTAAACAGTTATCTGAAGAGTAACCAGGCGATGAGGACGTAAAAGATGCCGGCCAATATCAGCCCAAATTTGATGGCGGCGCAGATGAAGGCGAGGGGGGGCAGGAGGACGGCCGTGCTGCCAAACAGCAGCAGCACCAGCGCCACATTCTCCACGTAATCCAGCAGCGCCGCCAGCCAGACGCCCCAGGCCAGCCAGATACCCCATTTGGCCGCAGCCGGGGATTTGGGCTGCACCCGTTCCGCGGCCCAGACGCAGGCCAGCGAAATGGCCGAGGCATAAACCAACGGGTAGAGGAAATCCAGCCCCAAGCCAAACGCGGCTACCAGACGGCCGTGTTCCCCCCATGAGGCAATCATTGCCTGCGATCTCATTACATTGCCCGCAAATTCAAAAGAAAGGATACCGGCGGGGGCGACGGCCGTTTGCAACGGCCCACCGGTCAGGTTAAAAAACAGCGTCATGCCCAACGCCAACACAATGGCAATCTTCATCCACCGGTTACGGCGCGGCGGCGGTAAAAAAGCAAAGGGAGCGTTCATCAATTAGGAATTATGAATGAGGAATTATGAAAATGCCAGAAGCCTGGCGAACAAATTCGCGGCTACAAGCGGCAAAGCCCACCTTCGTGGGCTGTGCGCCAGTCGGCGAAGGCCGACTTTGCCTTTTGTTGCTGCGGTTTCAACCGCCCGCATGAACTCTCTGGTTATCGGTTATACTATACACACGATTTGCACGGCTTACGGATAACGGCTAACGGATAACGGATAACGGCTTACGAAATGAACTGGCACATTGGCACCATGGGTTTTGCATATGATGGCTGGGTGGGGCCGTTTTACCCGGTGGGTCTGGCCTCGCGTCACTACCTGAGCCATTACAGCCAATACTTTGACGCGGTGGAGGTGGACTCCACCTTTTACGGCATTCCCAGACCAGAGCAGGTGCAATGCTGGACGGTCGTGACGCCACCCCACTTCACCTTTTGCCCCAAAACCCCGCGCGCCATCACCCATGACGCGCCGCTGTTGGCAGGCATTCCTTTGATGCAACAATTTCTGGATGTGATGGAGTTGTTTGGCGACAAATTGGGCGTTATCCTCATTCAGTTTGGGCCGGAATTCAGCCATGTTCACTTCAACGACTTGCGCCACTTTTTGCAGGCGCTGCCCACCGACAAACGGTTCGCCGTTGAGTTTCGCCATCGTTCCTGGGACACACCGGGCACGGCCGTGCTGCTGGAAGAACACCACATCTGCCTGGCTGCCGCCGACTACCTGTACATGCCGCACACTATCCACCGCACCACCGACCTTCTCTACCTGCGCTGCATTGGCCCACACGGTCAATTTGGCGCCAAAGACCGGGAAATGGTGGACAAGACGCCCGAACTGCAACGTTGGGCCGCACAAATACAGCCCCATCTAACGGCCGTCCACGACGTGTACGTCTTTATCAACAACGACTATTCCGGCTTCTCCCCGGCTACCTGCAACCGCTTCAAACAAATGGTGGGGCTGCCGGTGCAGGAGATACGGCCGTTGGTGCAGGGGCGGCTATTCTCGTAAACCGTGACCCGTGACCCGTGACCCGTGACCCGTGACCCGTGACCCGTAAACCGTGACCCGTAAACCGTAAACCGTAAACCGATAACGGATTACCGATTACCGATTACCGATTACCGATTACCGATTACGGATTACCGATTACGGATAACGGATTACGGATTACGGATTACCCCCATTCCGTGTTAACATTTCCCCAGCATGAACCCACTCGAACCCACGCTTTCTATTGTCAGCCGCTGCTCCTTTTTGCAGGGGTTATCGCCGGATGAATGTCAGGTAGTGGTGGAAGCGGCACGGCCGTGTCACATCCGTCAGGGCGAATTCTTTTTCCACCAGGGCGAACCCGCTACCACCTTCTACATCCTGGTTGAAGGCCGGGCCAAACTCACCCAGATCAACGCCGAAGGCCATCAGGTCATCGTCAACTACATCGGCCCCGGTGACGGCCTGGGCATCATCGTCGTCCTTAGCAACATGGATTACCCCATTGCCGCCGAAGCCGTGGAAGAGTGCCACGCCATGGCCTGGGACAAACTCACCACCCGCCAGCTCATGCAGCGTTACCCGCAACTGGCGCTCAACGGCATGGAACTGATCGCCCATCACTTCGCCAGCCTGCAAGAACGGTATCACCAACTCGTCACGCAGCGCGTGGAGCAGCGCATCGCCCGCACCATCCTGCAACTGGTACGCCAGTTTGGCCAGAAAACGCCCGAAGGGGTGCGCATCAATATGCCCCTCACCCGCCAAGACCTGGCCGAGATGACCGGCACCAACCTCTACAACGTCAGTCGCATCATCAGCAAGTGGGAACAAGACGGCATCGTCAAATCCAGCCGCAAGCGCGTCACCCTCTGCAAACCTCACGACCTGGTGGTCATTGCCGAAGACCTGGAGCCGGTCATTCGTCGTTGACAATTGGCAATTGGTAATTATCAATTGTCAATTGTCAGTTTGTGATAATTTGCACTTTTGCAAAGACACCCCCCTGCCTCTCCTGTAAGCTACCCCACATCAGGGATTGAACCCGTGTCACTCCCACTATTAAAAAATTTCTTAACTGGAATTCTGGGACGGTCGTGATACGTGAAGTGTGATTCTTGAGGGTCACGCATCACGCATCACGCATCACGAATTCCTCCCTACAGGAGAAGAACAATGACAAAAGAATGGATTTATCAACACAAGGTAGGGCTGCTCGGCCTGCTGGTCGTCATCCTGGCCATTGGCCTGCTGGCAAGCTGCGACCGCTCCGAAGAAGGCGGCAGCACCACCACCCAAGACACCGGCCTCTCCGCCGACGCCAACGCCCTGGCCCAGGAACGTGGCTTCACCCCCGATGACGTGTACGCCGCCCTCAAGACCTATATGCCCACCGGTGAACTGGACCCCTACATCATGTTCGCCTCTGGCGGACAGGGTGGGCAGGTATTGGTCATCGGCGTGCCCTCCATGCGCATTTTGAAGATCATCGGCGTCTTCACCCCCGAACCCTGGCAGGGTTACGGCTACGGCGGCTCTAGCAACGAAGTCCTGGCCGGCGGCTTTATGGATGAAGACCATCCCCTGCTCTGGGGCGACACTCACCACCCCTCCATTTCTGAAACCAACGGCGAGTACGACGGCAAGTTCCTCTTCATCAACGACAAGGCCAATGCCCGTTTAGCCGTCATTGACCTGCGCGATTTTGAAACCAAACAACTCATCAAAAACCCCAACGCCATCAACGATCATGGCGGTGCGTTTGTCACGCCCAATACCGAATACGTGATTGAAGGGCCACAATATGCCGCCCCCATTGGCTGGGAATTTGCCACATTGGATGAATACGAAACCAAATATCGCGGCCTCATCACCTTTTGGAAATTTGACCGCTTGAGCGGGCGTGTAGACGAATCCAAATCCTTCCAGATTGAGCTGCCCCCCTACTGGCAAGACCTGTGTGACGCCGGCAAAGGGCCAAGTGATGGCTGGATTTTCTGCAACTCCTTCAACACGGAAATGGCGACCGGCGGCGTAGAATTAGGCAATCCCCCGTTTGAAGCCGGTACCACCCAAAATGACACCGACTACCTGCATATCATCAACTGGAAAGCGGCCGAAGAAGTGTACAACGCCGGTAAATACGATATGGTCAATGGCATGGCCCTGATCAGTATGCAAACCGCTATTGACGAGAATCTGCTTTACTTCACCCCCGAACCCAAAAGCCCACACGGCGCCGACGTCACCCCAGGTGGTGAATACATTGTCGTCGGTGGCAAACTCGACCCACACGTCACCATTTACTCCTTCGACAAGATCATGAAAGCCATTGAAGGCGGTGGTCTGGATACGGATGTTTACGGCGTACCGGTCATCCCCCTCGATGCCAGCATGGAAGCGCAGGTAGAACTAGGGCTTGGCCCGCTGCACACCGTCTTTGACGACAAAGGATACGCTTACACCTCGTTGTTCCTGGATTCGGCCGTGGCCCGCTGGACACTCGGCGGCCCCTATGAAGATAAAAATCCCGACCAGGGCTGGACATTGGTGCAAAAATTGCCCGTTCACTACAACATCGGCCATATCACCGCCGCCGAAGGGGACACCGCCAGCCCGGATGGTCTATATGTGGTGGCTCTGAACAAATGGAGCATTGATCGCTTTGCCAACGTGGGGCCATTACTGCCACAGAACTTCCAACTGGTGGATGTTTCCCGTACCGGCGACCAGATGAAACTGCTGTACGACATGCCCATTGGCATGGCCGAACCGCACTACGCCCAAATCATCAAAGCGGATAAATTGCAGCCCTTTGAAGTGTATCCCGAAATTGGTTGGAACCCGGAGACGATGAGCCTGCATCCCAACGCCATCACCTCGCCCGAAGAGGCGCGGGTAGAACGCAATGGCGACACGGTGGAAATCTGGATGTCCGTCATCCGCTCCCACTTCGTGCCCGAACGGGTGGAAATTAAACAAGGCGACCACGTAATCTGGCATTTGACCAACCTGGAACGCACCCGCGACGCCACGCACGGCTTTGCCCTCTCCGGCTACAACATTAACCTGAGCCTGGAGCCGGGTGAGACGCAGACAATTGAGTTTGACGCCACCCAATCCGGCACATTTACCTTCTACTGCACCGAGTTCTGCTCAGCCCTGCACCTGGAAATGGTCGGCTACTTCCTGGTGGAACCGAACGAGTAATTATGAATTAGGAATTATGAATTATGAAGGAAGCCATTTTCATAATTCATAATTCCTAATTTCCCCTCAAGTGTGTCATGTTCGAGTCAGACGTACAGGTGGTGCTGCCGGATGGTAGTACCCGACGATTAGAAGATTATCTGCTGCCCAGCGCGTTGATGATGTTAGGGGCGCTGCTGCTGGTGGTTTCCATCTTCCTACCATACTGGAGTATGACCATGGAAGCGCCGCAGTATCCACAAGGGCTGCATGTGGATGTGTATGTCAACCGGTTGGAAGGGGACATGCGCGAAATAGACGCCCTGAACCATTACCTGGGTATGCCGGTATTGGACGAAGGCGGGCAGTTGGAACGCTCCATTTCGGTGGTTTCCATTGTCACGCTGGGGCTGCTGCTACTGGCGGGGGTGTTTGTGCATAACCGCTGGGCGGCCGTACTGGCTTTACCGGCGATTCTGTTTCCCCTGGTGTTTGTGGCTGATTTGTGGTGGATTTTGTACCAGTACGGCCACAGCATTGACCCCAAGTCGGCGCTGGGTGGGGCCATCGAGCCGTTTACGCCGCCGATCATTGGCCGGGGAGTAGTGGCGCAGTTTGCGACGGTGGGGCAGTTTGAAATTGGTTTTTATCTGGCGCTCACGGCCGTAGCCGTTGTGCTGGTTGGTCTCTGGTTTCACCGGCGGGCTTATAAGCCGGTGCAAGATGCGCGGGAACGGATGAAAACGGCCGTACCCACCCCCTCATCATGAACACTCTCTGGCCTGGTCATCGAATGAAATTGCAAGGGGGTGTCAATTGTCAATTGTCAATTGTCAGTTGGCAATTGGCAATTGGCATCATCATGTTGAGCGTCTGGTGGCTGGCGGGCGGTACGGCCGTTGCCACCGCCCAGGCCAACACCCGCATCGTCACCCCAGACGGCCCGTACACCTCCATCGCCGCTGCGCTGGAAGCGGCCCAACCCGGCGACACCATTGAAGTACACGGCGGCGTTCACCCGGCGCTGACGGTGGATAAGACCGTCAATCTCATTGGCGTGGATTGGCCGGTGATAGACGGGCAGGGCAAAGGCGCCGTGGTGGTCATCACCGCCCCCGATGTTCACTTTGAAGGTTTTGTGGTGCGCGGCAGCGGCAATGAACCGGACCGCAACCACGCCGGCATCACCATCGCCGCCCCCCACGCGCTGGTGGCCCATAATCGGTTGGAGGATGTCTTGTTTGGCATCTATGTGGCTGAAGGGGAAAACACAGTGGTGCGTGGCAATGACATCACCGGCAAGACGCAATATGATGTTGGCCGCAAGGGGGACGGCATTCGCATCTGGTACAGCCCCGGCGTCATCGTAGAGCAGAATGTCGTTCACGATACCCGTGATGTGGTGGTGTGGTATTCGCCGGGCGTGGTCATTCGGGACAATGTAATTCGGGACGGCCGTTACGGTGTGCATCTCATGTATACCGACAATGTACTGATTACCCACAATCAAATGCTGAATAATTCGGTGGGCGCTTACGCCATGTATGCCGACGACGTAACCATCAGCGACAACCTGATCACCGGACAGCGCGGTCCCAGCGGCTATGCGCTTGGTTTTAAGGATGCCAGCAATGTGCTGGTTAACAACAATGTACTGGTAGACAATGGCGGCGCCATTTTCCTGGATGGTACGCCCTTTGATCCGCAGAGTTACGGCCGTTTTGAAAACAACATCATCGCCTTTAACGACGTGGGTGTGATACTGCAACCGGCCGTGAAAGGCAACGATTTCAGCGGCAACACCTTCTGGGAAAACGTCTCCCAGATGGCCCTACAAGGCGGCGGCACACCCGGCGCCAACAACTGGCAAAGCAACTTTTGGAGCGATTACAACGGCTTTGACGCCGATGGCGACGGCCTGGGCGACACCGCCTATACCTCCGAACGTTTCTTTGAAAACCTGACCGACCGGGAACCCCGGCTGCGGCTGTTGGCTTACAGCCCGGCAGCGCAGGCTATCGAATTTGCCGGGCAATCCTTCCCCATTATCCGCCCGCAGCCAAAATTGAGCGACCCCACACCACTGGTAGAACCGGGCGTTATTCCCGTGTTTGCCACGCCGCCAGCGCCTTCGATCTGGCCGTTGTTGGGTACGGCCGTGGCCCTCATCCTGCTTGGTCTTTTCTGCGGTGGCCTGGCCTATTGGGGCATCCCCACCCGGCATAACCAACCAAAAAGTCCACCCACAGAGGTGATTCCTATGACTACTTCCGCTTCACTTAACGTGGGACAGGCCGCGCCGGCTAATCTGCGCGTTGCCCACGTGAGCAAACAATATGGCAAAGTACACGCTTTACAAAACGTTTCCTTTACCGCCCAGACTGGCGAGGCAATAGCCCTTTGGGGCGTGAACGGGGCCGGTAAGACCACCCTGCTCAAAGCTATCCTGGGGTTAATTTCCTTTGACGGACAAATTGAGGTAAACGGCCGTGACGTGCGCCGCAATGGTAAAAATGCCCGCCGCCATATCGGCTACGTACCCCAGGAAGCCGTTTTTTATGACTGGAGCGTAACCGCCACCATGCAGTTTTACGCCCGGCTGAAAAAGGCAGACCCGGCCCGAATTCCCCTGCTGCTGGAACAATTGGGGCTGGCCGAACACAGCGCCAAAGCGGTGCCCGCCCTCTCCGGCGGTCTGAAGCAGCGGCTGGCGCTGGCGATTGCGCTGCTGGCCGAACCGCCCGTGCTGCTGCTGGATGAACCCACCGCCAGCCTGGACGCCCAGGCGCGGCGCGACTATCTACAACTGCTTACCGGCTTGCGGCAGGCGGGCAAAACCATTGTGTTTGCCTCGCACCGGCTGGAAGAGGTGGAGGCATTAGCCAGCCGGGTGCTGCTGCTGGAACAGGGGCAACTGGCGGCCACGCTACCCGCCAATGCTCTGCGCGCCCACTTTGCTCCGGAAGTGGAAATGGCGGTGTGGGTGGCGGAAGGGGTACGGCCGTTTGCCCTGGCGCACCTGCAAGAAATTGGACTGAATGCGCATTTGAACGGCCGTGGCAGCATCGTCACCCGCGTCCAAAACGGCCAAAAAATGAACCTGATCCAGACGCTCAATGAGCAGGGGATTCAGGTGATGGATTTTGAGATTGAACAATAAATTTCGTTCGTAGTAGGGGATTTATCGCCGTATGAAGGCGATGAATCGCCTACTACAAACGGGTAAAGAGTAAACATGGAACTCACACTACTTTGGGCCATTGCCCAACGAGAATTGCGCGAGGCGCTGCGAAATAAATGGTTATGGCTGTACGGCCTGGGTTTTGCCGGGCTGGCGCTGGCCTTGTCACGGGCCGGGCTGGCGTCCGCTGGCTACAGTGGGCTGGGTGGCTTCGGCCGTACCGCCGCCAGCCTGATCAATGCCCTGCTGCTCTTTGTACCCCTCATTGGCCTCAGCGTGGGCGCAGGCGCTATTGCCGGCGACCGGGAACGGGGCACGCTGCTCTATCTGTTAGCCCAGCCTATCAGCCGGGGTGAACTCTTTTTTGGCAAGGCGTTAGGCGCGGCATTAGCCGTGCTGGCGGCGCTGGCGTTGGGTTTTGGCCTGGCAGGTCTGGGTCTGAGCATCGGCGGCGGCGGCAACACCTTTATCTACCTACAACTGGCCGGTTTTTCCTGGCTGCTGGCGCTGGCGGCATTGGGCATGGGGTTTATCATCAGCAGCCTGACGCGCAAAGCAGCGGCGGCTTCGGGCACGGCGCTCATCCTCTGGCTGGCGCTGGTCTTTCTGGGCGATTTGGGGTTGATCGGCTTTGCCATTAGTGCCCGACCCAGCCCGGCGGTGTTGTGGAGCGCCCTCATTCTGAATCCATTGCAGGTATTCAAAGTGGGCGCCATCTTCAGTCTGCGGGCCACGTTGGATACGCTGGGGCCGGTGGGCCAGTACGCCGCCTACCAGTTTGGGGCTAATCTGCCGCTGCTGCTGGTGGGGCTGCTGGTGCTGTGGATTGTAGGCACGTTTGGCCTGGCCTTCATCATTTTTAGCAAACGAGGTGATTTATGAAACCGATCCGCGAAGGACGCGAAGGAAAGGCCCGGCGCGTCCATTTTACTGCTTACTGCCTACTGCTCACTGCTTACTTCTTCCTCGCCCTCACTGCCTGCACCGGCGCCAACCTGGACGCGCCGCCGGAGATTGCCTACGGCCGTGATGTCTGCGTGCAGTGCGGCATGATCATCAGCGAACCGCGTTTTGCCGCATCCTACACCACCAAAACGGGCGATGTGCGCCTCTTTGAGAGCATTGAAGACATGGCAATGTATCACATTGAGCACCAGGAAGATGTGCATCTGTTTTGGGTGCATGATTACGAGACAGAAGAGTGGGTAAAGGGAGACGAAGCGGTGTATGTACTGAGCGAAACCATCGTCACCCCCATGGGGGCGGGGGTGGTGGCGGCCGCCAACCGGGCCGGGGCGGATGAATTGGTGAAAGAAGGGGGCGGCACGGCCGTGACCCTCGACCAACTGCTCACCCTGGCCAAAGCCGGTATGTTGGGCGGGCATGACCATTCCATGTCCCATTAGAAATAGTGGAGTGGAGGCTTTAGCCGTTTGTCATTTACGGCTAAAGCCTCCACTCCGACCACAAAAGCATTACCTTGAAATTTAACTTTGGAGAACAACACAATGAAAAAACAACTTGTACTACTCATCCTGATTTTAGGTGCAGCCCTCGCTCTGGCGGGTTGCGGTGGTGGCGGGGGTGACACGACGGAACCAGCGTCTGTTGCCCCACGCGGCCAGAACACTTCGTCTGGTAACCCGGATGAAGGCAAAAATTTGTTTGCAGGCACCTGCTCGGCCTGCCATGGGCCAGAAGGGCTGGGCGTCGCCGGTCTGGGCAAAGATTTAACCACCAGCACCTTTGTGATGGAGAGAACCGACGCGGAGGTTTTGGAATTCTTGAAAACGGGCCGCCCTGCCAGTGACCCGCTGAACACCACCGGCGTGGATATGCCGCCCAAAGGCGGCAATCCCGCTTTGAACGATGACAAATTGTTGGATATTATTGCTTATCTGCGTGTTTTAGAGCAGTAAAATAGAGAGATTGGAGACCAGAGATTGCACAATCTCCAATCTCCAATCTCTAATCTCCTGATGACTACTTTACCGGATGACCTGGGCAAGATGACGGTTGATGAAGTGCTGCAGCGCTGGCCGGACACGGCCGTGATTTTTCGGCAGTATGGGCTGGCCTGTCTGGGTTGTGCGGTGGCCCCGTTTTGTGAGGTCACGGCCGTAGCCAACATCTACAACCTGCACCAGGACCAGTTTATGGCCGACCTGCGCGCGGCGATAAACAAACATCAGGGATAATCGGCAAAACCCTCAGGCAAAGGAACGGCCTACGGCCGTGGCCACCCCTCGTATACTCTCTACAAACGACGGCAGCATATCCAGCGGCAGCGACTGTTCACCATCCGACAGAGCCGAAGCCGGGTCGGGATGAAATTCCACCAGCAAGCCATCGGCTCCGGCGGCGATGGCCGCGCGCGCCGCGGGCAGCACCAGCCCGGCCCGCCCGGTAGCGTGGCTGGGATCGGCCATCACCGGATAAGGCGCCATCTGTTTGAGCAGCGAGATGGCGTTGGTATCCAGCGTGTTGCGTGTGGCCGTTTCAAACGTGCGGATACCCCGTTCGCACAAAATAATGCGCCGGTTGCCCCGGCTGGCAATGTGTTCGGCGGCCTGCAACCATTCGGCAATAGTTGACATAAAACCACGCTTCAACAGCACCGGTTTGTCCAATTCCCCCACCCGCCATAGCAGCGGATAATGCTGCATATTGCGGCTGCCAATCTGGATGATGTCGGCATATTCGGCCACCAGCGGCACATGCTCCACCGCCAACGCCTCGGTGATGACCAGCAGCCCATGCTGGTCAGCCATGTCGCGCAAAATTTCCAGCCCCTCAACCCCCAACCCCTGAAAACTGTGCGGCGAGGTGCGCGGCTTAAACGCGCCGCCTCGCATGATTTTGACCCCGTTGGCAGCCAGCTGGGCGGCGATCACGGCCGTTTGCGCCACACTCTCCACCGCACACGGCCCGGCCATCAACACCACTGCTTCGCCGCCAATGGTCACGTCTGGGGAAATCTTTACCGGTTGATACTTGTTCATTTACTGTTTGACCCGCGAAGTGACGCTAAGGTTTTTACAACAGAGGCGTCATTGGCGGTTAACTATTACAAACTTTCAAAACATTTTGAACGAATTGTAGCAAAAGAATTGGGTTCGTGTCAATTTTCACAAATGGGGCGTTCAGGAAGTGCCAGGCACAGGGCGTCAGGTTCTAGTCTGACCAGGGGGTTTTGCCCTGTGCCTGGCACTTAAAATCCTTCTAGCTGCGACAAGTCAGCCAGACCGGTGGTCAGACCGGCAATGTGTTGCAGCAGGGCCAGGCGGTTTTCACGCACGGCCGTGTCCTCATCCATCACCAATACTTCCTCAAAAAAGGCGGAAATGGCCGGTTGTATCTGCCGCAAGTTCTCCACGAAGGTGGGCAGGTCGCCATTATTGGCGGCGGCTGATTGGTAGGCTGCCAGCAAATCCTTCTCAGCGGGCAAAGCAAAATCGGCCGGGCGCAGGGTAAACGGTTCGGCATAGCTGCGGGTGATGCGCACACAGCGGGCGTAGGCATCCAGCAGCGTTTCCCAGTCGTCGGCGCGAATGGCGGTAGTAAGGGCCACGGCCGTTTGCCCGGCCCTGTACGGGTTATCCCCCTGCTCCGCCAGCACCGCTTTGACCACTGAAGCCGCAAACCCCTGTTCGCGCAATACGCCTTCCAGACGGCCGTACACGAACCCCATCACCTCTGCCAATCCTGACTCAGACAAAGAGAGCGGCAGGAATTGGGCGGCTGCCTGCATCCCGGCGCGCACATCAAACGAGACGGCGTTTGCCGTCAGGTTTTCGATGATGTGCAGGGCGGCGCGGCGCAGGGCAAAGGGGTCGTTGGAGCCTTTGGGGGCCAGCCCAGCGGCAAACAGCCCCGCCAGACTGTCCAGTCGGTCGGCCAGCGCCAGCGCCAGGCCAGGGCGCGTCTGGCTGACGGCGTTGTACTGCTCGGCGATGGCCTGAGCCACCGCTTCCGGTTCGCCGCTCAGTTGGGCGTAATGGCCACCCATGATTCCCTGCAACGAGGTCATTTCCACCACCATGCTGGCAGCCAGATCGGCTTTGGCTAAGGCGGCGGCGCGGGCGGACACGGCCGTTTCTTCTTCATCCAGCGCCAACATGCCGGCGATGACCGGCGTCAACTGCTCCAGGCGGCGGCTTTTGTCCAGCATGGAGCCGAGTTCGGCCTGGAAGGTAAGCGTGCCCAATTTGGGCAAAAAGTCGGCCAGTTTGTGTTTGCTGTCCTGCCCGTAAAAGAATTCAGCGTCAGAAAAACGGGCGACGATGACATGCTCGTTGCCTTCCACCACAAAGTCCAGATGTTTTTCGTCGCCGTTGCGCACGCCGATGAAGTAGGGCATGAGACGGCCGTGTTCGTTATATACCGGGAAGTAGCGCTGGTGTTTTTTCATCACCGCCACCAGCACGGCGGCGGGCAGTTTGAGGAAACGGTCGCTAAATGTGCCCCGCAGCGGCGTGGGCCGCTCCACCAGATTGGCGACTTCGTCCAACAAATCGGGATCGTTGGGGATTGTGCCCCCTTTTTCAGCCGCCAATTTACTGGCAACCAACATAATCTGTTCTTTGCGTTTGTCGGGATTGAGGTTGATCCCTTGTTTGCGCAGCAAGCCACCGTGGTTCACGGCGTTGTCAATTTCAATTTCGGGGGAGTCATACGGCCGTAGCCCCCGGCTCACCCGGCCACTTTCCACTCCGGCATAGCTAAAGGGCACCACTTCCGGGCCAACCAGCGCCACCAGCCAGCGCAGGGGGCGGCTGTAGTTGATGTTGGTGTTGTTCCAGCGCATACTCTTTTCAAATTTGAGGCTGGCAATGAGACCAGGCAGCGATTCGGCCAATACGGGGATGGCGGGGCGACCCTGTTCACGGATCACGGCCGTGACATATCGCTTGCCGCCTTCTTCCTCAATGCGCAAATCAGACAGATTCACCCCCTTGCCTTTGGCAAAACCATAGGCAGCCTGGGTGGGTTTGCCTTCAGCGTCAAAAGCGCGGTCGGCGGGTGGCCCTTTGACCAGCGTTTCCATGTCAGGCTGGCGCGGCGCAAGCTGCGTGACGGTGACAACCAGCCGGCGCGGCGTCCCCTCCACCTGCACCGTTTCGTAACTCAGGCGCAAATCGTTCAGCATTTCGGGGACGAGGGTGCGCAACTGGCGAATGGCGCTGTTGAGGTCGCCAACGGGCAGTTCTTCACTACCGATTTCCAGCAGGAAGGTTTGGGGAGAATAGAACTCCTGAGGAGCAGACGGCCGTGACAAAGCCACCCGCTCTTCCGGCCAATTGGCGGGCAGGAAGGGGTATTCCAGCCGTTCCCGCTGCGCCAGATACAGGTCAGACACCTGCCGGGCAATACCGCGCATCCGTCGGAAAAACTGGGCGCGTTCGGTGACGCCAATCGCGCCGCGAGTGTCCAAAATGTTGAAAAGGTGGGAGCATTTCAGATTGTAATCATGGGCAGGCATCACCAGCCCGGCTTCAATACAACGCTGTGCTTCCTGTTCGTAAATGTCGTACACAGACTTGATAGCCGCAACATCAGCCACGTTGAAGTAATACTGGCAATGCTCAATTTCACTTTGCAACAGTACATTTTCATAGCTGATGCCGGCGCCGTATTCCATGGCCCACACACTGTTGACCCCTTGCAGCGCCAGGGCAATCCGGTCTAGCCCATAGGTGATTTCTACGGAAACGGGGTCTAGCGGCGCGCCGCCGGCCTGCTGGAAGTAGGTAAACTGGGTGATCTCTTGCCCATCCAGCCACACTTCCCAACCCAGCCCCCACGCGCCCAACGCCGGGCTTTCCCAGTTGTCCTCCACAAAACGAATGTCGTGTTCGCGGGGATTGACGCCGATGGCTTCCAGGCTTTTCAGGTAGAGTTCCTGGGGGTTGCCGGGGTCGGGTTTGAGGATGACCTGCAATTGATGGTGCATTTGCATCCGGTTGGGGTTGTCCCCAAAACGGCCGTCGTCCGGCCGAATGCTTGGTTCAATGTAAGCCACGTTCCACGGTTCTGGCCCCAAGACGCGCAGGGAGGTAGCCGGGTTCATCGTACCCGCGCCCACCTGCACGTTGTACGGCTGTTGAATCAGGCAACCCTGCCCCTTCCAATAGTCGAGCAGGCGCAAAATAATGTCTTGAAAACTGAGTTTGTCGCTCATACACATCCCTTGTTATGGTAATCGGTAATCGGTTATCGGCAGGCAGCTAACGGCGCTTTTGCACCGATTACCGATTACTCCTTACCGATGACCGTTTCAGGCGCGGGATTATAACATGGGGCGGCGGGGGAATCGAATGGGGTGCGTGGGGCGAGTACGGCCGTTATAGGGCGTTTGCATACTCGGCGAAAAGGGCAGATAAATCTGCACCAACAAAAGGCAAAGTCGGCCTTCGCCGACTGACATGCAGCCCACGAAGGTGGGCTTTGCTGTTTGTAGCCGCGATTTCAATCGCCGGGAACATTACGGCGCAAACTGCTCCGGGACGATAGGCTGCCGGTTGGGGGGCAGCGGCGCCGGGAAATAGTTTTGCAGCGCGTACACCATCACCGGGTAAATGAGCTGTTGGGCTTCGTTGGCAATATCGGCAAAACCATTGCCCAGATACCAGATAGCCGCCCCTTTTACTTCTGGATAGGGGGCATATAGCCGTGACGCCCACGCCACGTCTGCCATGGCCTGCTCCGGGGAGGGCACATCTTCGTAAGTCCAGCCCCACTCCGTAATGAGAACAGTGGGGCGGGGGATGCCGTTGGCGTCGGCGATGCGAAACAGTTCTTGGAAACGCCCCACCTTGTACGGATAGGCGTCGCCAATATCATCCACCAGGTAACTGTACTCGTGAAGGGCAATGGCCAGCCGGTCAGGGTTTTGCCCCGCCAGGCGCAGGAATTGCAGCATGGAGGGCGTTTGCCAGTGCGCCGGTTCCGGTTCGCCAGAAGCCCAGCCAAAGGCGGCCCAGTTGAAGCCGTCTTGCAGTGCCAGTTCGGCCGTTTTCAGGGCAAACTGGCCCAGCCACTCCGCCTGGTTTTTGTCTATCTCGTTGATGGTTTCAATCCAGACCAGCGAGGGGTCGAGTTCGGGCGGGAAGGCGTCGCGGTGCATTTGCCAGTGCAGGGCAGCCGCCTGATCGGGCGGCAGGGCGTAGTTGGGCACATCCCAATTGTAGCCATCGCCGCTGGTCTTGCGGTAGACCAGCACATGGGGTACACCGCTGGCCCGTTTGAGTTCCTGGGCAAAGAGGATGGGCTGGGCGTTGTCTACACTCTTGAGGAAAAAGGGCACACCGGCCTCGTCCAGGCGGCGCATCCACTCGTCTAAACCTGCCGCATTGCCACCGACGCTGACGTGAAAGCCGATCTTCACGGTGGCCATCTCCTGCCCCTGGGCGCGCAGATCGTTGCGGATGGCGGCGAAGTCCAGCGTGGGAATAGGTGTTGGCGACGGGGTGGGGGTGGGTGGTAAGGGTGAGGGGGTGAGCAGGGGAGCAGGTTGTGGGGTGATGGTCGGTTGGGCGGGATCGGTGATGATGGGCAGGTAGACCTGGCCGGGGTAGGCGGCGGGTGGTGTGGAGGTGAGGGGGTGAGGGGGCGAGGGGGTGAGGGTGTATGCGGGGGGATTCGTGGGCACGGCCGTGTCCATTATCACGCTGTATGGTTCTGGTGTTGGCGTGATCGCCGGTGGGTAGGGGGAAGGCACGGCCGTGTCCAATACGGCCGACAGGCTGGTAGGGGCCGGCGGCAAGGGGGTGGCAGTCGGTGTGGGGGTAGGGCGACAGGCGGCGACGGCCGTTGCCAGAATCAAGATGAGCAGGTGAGCAGGTGAGCAGGTGAAGGGGTAAAAGAGCGTCACCTGCTCACCCCACCACCTGCTCACCCCATCAAATTTAACCAACGGTGATCAACTCGCGGGTGAAGGAAGTCAGGCAGCGGTAGCCGGTTTCGGTGATGAAGATATTGTCTTCAATGCGCACGCCGCCCTTGCCGGGGAAATAAATGCCCGGTTCTACCGTGAACAGGTTGCCGGGGCGCAGTGGCTCGGTATTACCCTGCATCATCGAGGGCGGCTCGTGCCCCTCAATGCCCAGCCCATGCCCGGTGCGATGAATGAAATAGTCGCCATACCCGGCATCATCAATCACATCCCGCGCGGCCGTGTCCACTTCTTCACACAATACATCGGGGCCGCTGGCTTCCACCCCTTGCTGGTTTGCCAGCTTCACCGTTTCATAAATGCGGCGCGATTCGGCGTCAATCTCACCGACGGCAAAGGTACGAGTAATGTCGGATGAGTAGCCGTCCACAATACAGCCCCAATCAATCACCAATAAGTCGCCTGCTTGCAGTTGCCGGTCGGTGGGCACGGCGTGGGGCGAGGCCCCATTTGGGCCGGTGGAGACAATGGGGCCAAAGGCGATGCCATCCGCACCGCCATCCAACTGGTATTGGCGCAGCCGGGCTGCCACCTGTTTTTCCGTCATGCCGATTTTGATTTCGGGGATGAGCCGTTCGATGGCCTGTTCGGCGATGGCGATGGCTTTTTCGACGGCCGTGATCTCATCCGCATCCTTCACGCCGCGCAGCGCCATCAGGATCGGTTCGGCGTGGGTGGTTTGCAGGCCGGGTGCATATCGTTTGAGCGCCTCGTACTCCAATACCCGCATGTGCAATGATTCCACCGCCAATAGATAGTCGGCCAGTTCCAGGTGGGCGCAGGCGCGTTGGAAGGCGCCGGTGTAGCCTTCCTCGTCCGTCCAATCAAAAATGCGGTCAGGACGAATGCCGGCGTCTCTGGCTTTCATCGCTTCCAGCACAGGGATGATGATGGCCGGGTCATCGTCGGCGGGGAAAAAGAGGACAACGGGGCGCTCGCTGAGGTGGGAATGGATGCCGCTGAGGTACTCCATGTTGGGGCCGGGCACCACAGCCAGGCCATCCACGCCGTGTGAGAGCATTTCTTTGGTCAATTTTTGCAGGCGGTCTGTATTCATGTTGGTTTTCCTGATGTAGGGGCGAGGCAGTTGGGGGAGAAATTGTCTGGCAAGACATTGCCATTCCCAACTGCCTCGCCCCTACGTCGTGCCTAATTCGATCAATTGTACCCCGGCCTGAACGGATTCGCCCCGGGTGCAGTACACGGCCGTGACCACTCCCCCATACGGCGCTTGAATGGGAATGACCATTTTCATGGATTCCAGCAAAATGAGCCGGTCGCCTTCGGCTACGGTGTCGCCGATGTTGACCAGGATTTCGGTGACAACGGCGGGAATGGCGGCGGCGAGGGAGGCGTTTTCCTGGCTGCCGTGGCCGCGTTCGCGGATGCGGTCGGCGGTGAAGGCACGGCCATTGACCCATAGCTGCCGTTTATCCCCCTCTTTGTGCCCGGCCAACCGGATGCGCTGGCGTGTGCCGTCCGGCTGTGTCCATTCCAGCAGAGCGGTGTGGCTGTCGGCGTGGAGGAGGTGGCAGACGGCCGTAAACCCATCCGCGATCAGGTGAATTTCGTCCCCCTGCCGGGTGGCCTCAAATTCCCGTTCGATGCCGTCAATTGCCAGCTTGAATTTTGCCATGCCCTGGTTGTAGCAGAAAAACGCGCCGCTTGCCAATCTGGAATCTGCCCAGGCGCACGTAACCATCGTGTTTACACATCTGGCTCTTATCGGCGGCGATGGCGACCAGGGCGTGGGCAGGCAAAACGGTCAGCAGAGAATCGAACAGTTGCCAGAGCGGGTCGGCCGTATCCGTTGTTGTCCCTTGCCAACTGGCGCGACGGCCGTAGGGCACATCAGCCACCACCATATCAATTAACTGCCCGGCTAACCCTGCCTGTAAGGCTGCCGGTTGCAGCGCATTGGCCTGAAACAGATTCGTTTTGATGGCGTGATGCGCCAGATGGTGCGCCAACTGTTGTTGCAGACGGGTGGCGCTTTGCAAAGCGTCCGCATGGGACGCCTTGCCATAGGCCGTGTGCAGGGTTTCAATTTCGGTGATGCGTTGGTTCAGGCCAACGGCCGTGAGCAGTCCCAGGTTACGAGCAGCAAAAGAAATCGCGTCGGTATCAATGTCCGAGCCGATGATGGCCCGGATGTGCGGCCAATGCAGCCAGGCGCACACCGCCAGATGGTAGGCGCTGCCGCAGCAGGGATCGTAGAGGGTGACAGGTTCGGTCAGCCCCTGTTTTTGGCGGATAGCCAGACAGCGCAGGAAGATTTCGCTCATCAGCCGGACGGGAAAGGTGGCCTGCCCAGGCGCTCCATAAAAGACACGGCCGTTGGCATAGTCACTGTAATCCTGGCCGGGTGGGGTGAACTGGTAAGTCATGGTAAAGCGTCATCCGTCATCGGCTCACGGCTCACGGCTTACACTTTTGGCTGCCGGGCCATGAAGAGGTAGATGCCGACCATGCCCGCCAGAATGATAATGACCGAGGCGGTGTACCAGTTCACGGCCGTGCCGCTGTGAAAATCTTCCGGCTGCATAAAGATTGCCACCAGTACCAACAACTGCCACAAGCCAATACTTTCCAAAGGCACACGCCAGCCGCTCCACCGCTCTTCGCGGCTAATCACCAGCCCACCCACGCCCAGTAACATATGCCAGCCAGACAGCAGTCGGGCCGAACGCGCCGCCAACGGCCATACCCACACCTCTATCAGCCAGTTGGGAAAGAGAAAACCGGCCACCGCCAGCAGGATAAAGACCAGGCCCATCAGGCCCATGATCTGCCGCGAAAGGCGGGGAACTCGTTTGTCACCGGGGGCCAGGAGGCGCGGGTCTTGCGGCCGGTTGCGCAGCCAGATAACAGGCACCAACACGGGCGTAACCGCATACAGAATGAGCCAGAGTTGAAACGGGAAATGGCGAATATCCATCTGATCCCAATGCAAAACTGTCACCAGCAGCATGGAAGTGGCAAAGGCTGTCACCGGCAGAAAACCATTGGTCACACGATGCCAGACGCGGCCAAAGAGGGTGTGGGCAAACAAATAAGCCCCACCCAGGTAGCCTGCGCCCACATACATTGCCATCAAATCAGGCCGAAATTGCCAGGCAAAACGGCGGCCGCTTTCCTGGGGGTACAGATACAAAATCAGGAAAGCCAGCACCAGAAAGGGAATGACCAGAGCAGCCACAACTCGTGTTTCTGTCAGGATACGGTCGTCTGGTTGGTTAGTAGGAGCAGAGAAAACAACAGGGGTTTGCATATCTCACCTCATATGTTCGCCACGGGCGCGAAGGTCTTGCCAGGTTTAGGCGGATTTATTTCTGATATTTTGACAGATTTTGGAGGATTGCAAAGGTCATAATCTGGCATTTTTTCCAGATGTGGCCCGGTTGGAGACCGGCCACAGCAAGTTTAATTGACAACTGGCAAAGCAAGGGCAAAATTCTGCTATGACAGATGTGGCATTGAATCTCGGTTATGTGGGTCTGTTTCTTATCACCTTTCTGGCCTCAACCATCTTCCCCTTCCCCTCCGAGCTGGTCGTAACAGCCATGCCGCCGCTGGGCTACAACCTATGGCTGGTCATCATCGTCGCCATGACAGGCAGCTTTTTGGGCAATTTGGTCAATTATTATGTGGGCAAAAAGGGAACCGATTTTGTGTTTTCCCGCTATGTCTCCATCAAACCGGAGCGGTGGGCGCAAGCCGAAGGATATTTCCGGCGGTGGGGCGTTTATTCCTTGCTCTTTTCCTGGCTGCCCGTCGTGGGCGACCCGCTGACTATTGTCGCCGGAGCATTTCATGTTGATTTGCGTGCCTTTACATTTTGGGTGCTATTGGGTAAGTTGGTGCGTTATTTCGTCTTTTTTGGCATTCTCAGCTCATTCTTTGACTTTTAATGTTTGTAGTAGGCGATTTATCGCCGTCAAGAGGCGATAAATCGCCTACTACAAACGAACGAACCTGGAGGTTAACCATGAAATTTATCGATCTCACCATTCCCTTTGGCATTGGCACACCTGCCTGGCCGACCTATGAACCATTGCAGGTGAAGTATTTCAAACGGCTGGCGCCCAATGGGGCGAATGGACAGCTCGTGACCCACAGCAACCATGTGGGTACCCACCTGGATGGCGAAATCCATTTCTACACGCCGGGCAAAGATATTGCCCAACTGGACTTCAATTTTCTGGCGGGGGAGGCGGCTATCGTAGACCTGAGTGACGTTTGCGGGGATTATGACGTGTATACGCCGGAAATGATCGAAGAACGGGTGGAAGTGCGCAATGGCGATATTCTCATCATCCACACCGGCTACCACCATTTTGGTTGGGACCAGCCCTATGGCAACGAGGTGCGTTATATGGTGATGCACCCTGGCCCGGATGCCCGCTTTGCCCGGTGGTGCATTGACCGCCAAATCAAATGGATTGGCGTGGACTGCGGCAGCGCCGACCACCCCATGAACACCAAAATCCGGGAATGGATGCCGGCGCAGGCGGAAGACGCCGACCGCCACTTTCGCCAGAAATATGGCAAATCACTGGCGGACTATTTCACCAAAGAGATGTACCAGATGATGCATCTGTGGCTGTTTGACAAGGGCATTATCCACGCGGAATGTGTGGGCGGGGATATTGATTTACTGGTGAACCGGCGCGTGCCGGTGGGCTGTTTTCCCTGGCGTTTTGTGGATGGCGAGGCCAGCATTGCCCGCATTGTGGCCCTGGTGGAAGATGATGAGTATGAGCGGCTCATGGCACAAAAGGCCACCATGCCCAAAACACGCTTTGGCGATTGTTATGATCCGGTTCATGTGGAACGGTTGGGCGGCCGGGGTCGCGTGTTTTAGGCGCGGGAGGTGCTACCTTTTACTACCCTTTATTACCTGTCCTTGATGGTATGATGAATAAAGTGGTTCCAGTAGGCGAAGGTGGGGCGGCACGGTCTGGAAGGGCATCCCTTCGGGTTACCCCAACGCGGCTAACACCGTATCCAAATCTTTATCGCCGCGCCCGCTCAGGTTGACAATGATGATTTGATCAGGCCGCATTCGGGGAGCTTGTTTGATCACTTCGGCCAGGGCGTGGCTGCTTTCCAGTGCGGGGATAATGCCTTCCAACTGGCAGGTAGTTTGGAAGGCAGCTAACGCCTCTTCGTCGGTGGCATAGGTGTAGCCAGCCCGTTCCTGGTCACGCAGCAGGGCGTGTTCTGGGCCGACACTGGGGTAATCCAGCCCGGCGCTGATGCTGTGTGTCTCCATGATCTGGCCGTCTGGGGTTTGCATGACGTAGCTTTTGGTGCCGTGCAGTACGCCTACGCGGGCCACGTTCAGGTCGGCAAAACGGGCCGCATGTTTGCCGCTGGCAACCCCTTCTCCCCCTGCTTCCACGCCAATAAGCTGCACACTTTCGTCATCACGGAAGGCGTGGAAGATGCCCATGGCATTGCTGCCGCCGCCCACACAGGCGATGACCATATCGGGCAGGCGGCCGGCCGCTGCCAGAATTTGTGCCCGCGCTTCCAGGCCGATCACGCTTTGGAAGTCGCGCACCATCATGGGGTAGGGATGCGGCCCCAGCACGGAGCCAAGCAGGTAATGGGTGTTATCTACATTGGTCACCCAGTCGCGGATGGCTTCGTTGATGGCATCTTTCAGGGTGCGGCTGCCGCTGCTGACGGGGCGTACTTCTGCGCCCAGCAGTTTCATGCGGGCCACGTTAGGCTGCTGCCGGGCGATGTCTACTTCACCCATGTAGACAATACAGTCCAGCCCCAGCAGGGCGCAGGCGGTAGCGGAGCCGACGCCGTGCTGCCCGGCGCCGGTTTCGGCGACAATGCGCTGTTTGCCCATGCGTTTGGCAAGCAGCGCCTGCCCCAGGGCGTTGTTAATTTTGTGGGCGCCGCTGTGGTTGAGGTCTTCACGCTTGAGGTAAATTTGGGCGCCGCCCAGGTGTTGGGAGAGGCGGCGGGCGTGGCTGAGGGGCGACGGCCGTCCCACATACGTCTTGAGCAGGTAATCAAACTCCGCCAGAAAAGCGGGGTCGGTACGCGCCTCTTCATAGGCGGCAATCAGTTCCGCCAGGGCAGGCATGAGCGTTTCCGGCACAAACTGACCACCATAGGGGCCAAACTTGCCGCGTGCATCGGGTATATCAATTTTGGGTAGCTGCATGGTTACATCCTAAATCCTTCACCTATCAGAATAATAAGGATTATAGCCCGTCATATTAGTTCAGGGGATTGATCTATAGCAGGTGGGGTTCGCAGAGCAACAATACCAACAGGGAGGAGGCGTCTGTTATCTGGCCGCTGCGGGCCATGCGGTACACTTCAACAATGGGCAAGGGGTGGACGCTCATCACTTCCACCGGTTCGGGCGACGGTTGGCCCAGGCTGACCTGGTCGGCCAGGAAGTAATGCCCCACTTCGTTGCAGATGCCGTTGGCGGTGTAAAACTGCCCGCCATAGGTCAGCTTTTCGGCCAGGCCGCCAATCTCCTCGTGTAACTCTTCGCGGGCGGCTTCCTCTAAACTTTGCCCTGGCTTGACGCCGCCGGCGGGCAGTTCCCAACACCAGTCGTCCACCGTGTGCCGGTATTGGCGCACCAGCACAATTTCGCCCTGCGCGGTGATGGGCAGTATCCAGACCGCCTGGTTTTTGACCACCACGTTGTATTCGGCGTGTTCGCCGTTGGGTAGCAGAATCTCGTCCCGCCGCACAGCGTACCAGGGGCACTGCCAGACAATTTCGGAGATGAGGGTTTGGAAGGGAGGCATAGGTGAGCAGATGGGGGGGTGAGGGGGTGAGGGGGTGAATTAGAGATTGGGAGATTCAAACAATCTCCCAATCTCTAATCTTCGCTACTGTTTACCCCGCCAGAAGAGAAGGCCAAAGAGGGGCAGCACGGCCGTAGCCAGCCACCCATTGGCCGTTGGTTGGGGCACGGCCGTTTCCGGCCCGTTGCCCGTATCTGGTCTGACGATGATGGGCAGGTAGATGAAATGGTCTGTTGTGGGCGTTGGTTCAACAACGGCCGTTGTCGTCAGATCCACGCTGGCCGAAACATCACCATCACTGTCGGACACGGCCGTGACCGTCACCGTATCGCTCAGGTTATTGGTGGCGGTAAGCGGCACATGCACCATCACCATCACTTCATCCCCAGTCGCCGCCGCCAGCGTCACCGTAAGCGGTGATACATGGCTCATCCAGTTATTTCCAGACAGGTCAAGGCTGAAACTGTCGGTAATATCGCCGGTATTGGTGATGTTGAGTGTGTAGGTGACCACAGCGCCAGCCGTGCCGGTGAGGGTATTGGTCACGGCCGTCAGTTCCACGCCATACACAGGCGCCGGCGGTTCTTCCACTGTCAGCGTCACGGGCACAATGACCAGCGGTGTGAACGGATCATTGCTGGCAATACAGAGCGAGCCGGAATACACATCCGCTGCCAACCCTGTGCTGTCAAAGTTTACCGCCACCGGTGTGGCCGTATCCGGATCGTTGGTATCTGTGTCCGGCGTGGCCGTTAACCAGAGCAGATCACCCGGTACGGCGCAGGCAGCGTCGGTGGCTTCGGTGAGGCTCCAGGTCAACGACAGGGTTCCGGTATTGCTGATGGTGAGAGTATGGGTCACGGCCGTGTCGGGATACTGGACACTGCTCAGACTGGCAGGAGTCACAACAATGGTCGGCGCGTCAATGCGCGGCAGCGGCCACGCATACGCCCCCCGCGCCCGCGTAAAGAGCGCCAGTGTGGTAAACCCGCGATCAATCGCCATATCCCAAATCATCACCCGTGGCAGCCCGGCCGTAAACAAATTCCAGGTTGGCGATGATTCGGTGATGTCATCGGTAAAGTAAAGTCCCCAATCCGTCCCGGCAAATACCTGGGTGGGGATGTTCGGGTTGGCAATGATGCTGTTCACCGGGATATTGGGCAGATTACCCGTTTTGTCTTCCCAGGTAAAGGAGGAACAATTGGCATTACACGTAACCTGGAACACATGGCCGGGTGTAGTCGGCGTGTTTTCATTAAAACCACCCACTGCGGCAAAACCAATAGTAGGTACAAGGGGATGGGTGGCCACATCCATAATGGGGCGATTGGGCAGCACCGCATTACCGCCGGTCACATTCACCCAGGTGGCGCTGTTCGCCACGCCCTGCCCCAGGCCAAAGCCGTATTGCACATTGCCATCTAGCGTACCCACAATGGCAATCGTGCCATCGTTCACGCCATAACTGAGTTGCTGGATAAATGAGCGCGCCCCCAACGTACCTTTGGTCAGGTCGGGGCTGTTCACTAGAAAAGTCGTACCGGCGTTAATGGATTCCCAAACACGATGAGTGCCCACAATCATGTGATTGCAGATGGCATCGGGACAGTTATATTTGTCCAGTTCATAGGGCATGATAAAACTGAGGCGGTCGCCCGTCCAGGGTCTGGTGAGGGTTACGTATGTTCCGTAAGGGCCTGTGGTAGAGCGTTTTAAGCCACCGTTCTGGCTTTCCTGGTACCAGTTCATCCCCAGTTTAGGCTCAATACGCGCAAACATACCATCACCGCCGGTCGTCATCTGCCATTGTGTCGCTGCCACTGGTTCGCCGCCGGCTACATCCCACACCTTCACCATCGAGCCGTTGTCCTGTGCACCGCCGTTGATACCGGGAGCGCCGGAGGTATTGAAGTTGCCGGTGATGTCGCCAGAATAAAACTCGATGGTGTTAAGCGTCTGGTTGAGGCGAACAAAGTTGTTAAAGCTGAGTGTAGGAGACGTCGCTACATCGGTATAGTAAGCGCCGCCATCACTGGTTGCCAGCAAACGATCGGGGTCATTATCCACATAGGCCAGACCATGATGGTCTACGTGAACCACATTACCCCCAGAATAACCCAGGGTTATGTTGGTCACAGTGGCGCCGCCATTGGTAGAGCGCCAGATGTCAATCATGTCTACAAAGATGACCATGGGGTCGGTAGGGTCTACGATCACATTCTGGTCATACCAGTTTTGGGTACTGTTGCCGTCGGTACTCGTTCCCTGAATCCAGGTTGTGCCCCCATTATCTGTACGGAAGATGGCCAGGAGGCCATTATTCAGGTTGGTATCCGCTACCACTGCGTAAATGACATTGGGGTCACTGGGGGCCATAGCCATGTCAATACGGCCAACGGCGCTGGGATTGTTGGGGGTACCATTCCCGGTACCGGCGGGAAAGCCGTTGTCACCTCTGGTCAGCAGCGTCCAGTCCCCAACAGCCGGGCAGCCACTGGTGGGCATGGTGGTGTGATAGATGCCGTTGGCCCCATTCTGGTCCAGATCGGGTTGGACAGGCGTGGGTGCGCCGCGTGTGCCAATCGCCACATAAATGTCCGTGCTGGTCCCATTATCATGCAAGATGAGGCCGGTGCCATCTTGCCGCTGGCTGGTATGGGGATTGGTCAGGCAGGGGCCGTCCCAATTCTGCCCGGCGTCATAGGAAAAGTAGACGCCGGTTTTGGCGGTGACAACCAGGGTGTTGCTGTTGCGTGGGTCAACCCGCACTTTGCCTATGGACTGATACTGCGGAAAAACGCCGGGGTTTTGGGGATAGTTTGGGCCAAAGACATCAGCGCCCAACACTTCCCAGGTAGCGCCGGCATCGGTACTCTTCAGCACCCCGGCGCTGCCAAACGACCAGGAACCATAACGCAAATCGCCGGTACCGGCGTAAATAGTGTTGTGGTCATTGGGGTCAAGGGTTAAATCGCCAATGGCGGTGCTGGCGATGAGGGGGTCATCGGTGACAACCGTCCAGGAGGTGTTCTGGTCGCAGCAGTTGGTGGTTTTCCAGACGCCGCCGCCATCAGACCCTGCATAGGCGATGTTGGGAGAAATGGGATCACTGACGATGACATTGGTACGGCCGGCGACAATGCCATAACTGAAACAGCTCTGGCAGCCATTGGATTGTAATGGTTGGGGGCCGAGCGCAGTGAATTGGGTGGGGTCCAGGTTGCCGTCCCCAGCCAGGCGGGAGGTGTCTTGTGCGCCGGCAGGCAGCGCGGCTTGAATTTGTTTGTCGGTTTCGGCGGCAGCAACCAGCCACTGCTGGTCAAAGACGCCGGTGGGATAAGAGGCGCGGACGGCCCAATAATCCCCCATGCTGTTGAGGAACTCGCCCTCCATTTCCGGGTTTTCGCCAGGTTCGGCGGCATACCGCTCGGGGGGTATGCCTTTAGCCATATATAGCTGAATCTGGGCTTGCCGGGCAGATACGCCTTCAGGGGCAGGTAAGACGGGGCGCACCAGGGCTATGGCCCCGGCTAACAATATGCCTGTCAACAAAAACAGGCTGACTAAACGGGCGGGTTTCGACTGCATATGGTTATTCTCCTTACAATGCATCAATGAAGATGCCCCCAGGCAATAGGTGGGGATGGGTTAATATGGCTGGAATTATATTGCTCAATTAACAAATGGCTAATTTTTGGTTCGTATTGAGAAATAGCAGGGGTTAAAACGTTACAGCCGTAACTGCGTATTGTAGGTATCCTGTTCAAGTATCATAAGGAACAATTGTATGCAGGCAAACAAACAGGCGACTAACCTCTGGGAACGAGCTAGAACACCACTGATGGTATTGGGCGGTTTTATTTTCCTCATCTGGTTTGTGGAGTTAGTAGATTGGCTGATTTTTGATGGGGCGTTGGATGGTTATGGCATCAAACCACGCACCGTCAACGGGCTGATTGGCATTTTGTATGCGCCGTTTTTGCACGGCGGCTTTGGGCATCTGATGGCCAACACCATGCCTATTCTCATTTTGGGCGGACTAATTGTTATCTCTCGGGGATTAAAAGAGTTTTTGATTGTCACCGGCCTGGTGATGGTCATTGGCGGATTGGGTACATGGCTCGTTGGGCCTAGTTTTTCGGTACACATCGGCGCCAGCGGGTTGGTTTTTGGCTATTTTGGCTTTTTGTTATTGATGGCTTATTTTGAGCGAAGTTGCCAGGCAATTGTGGTGGCGGCGGTGGTACTGTTTGTGTATGGCGGGTTGATTTGGGGGATTTTGCCACGCGGCGATGGCATTTCCTGGCAATCTCATTTGTTTGGGCTGGTGGGGGGCATTCTGGCAGCGTATCTGTTGGGCAAGAATCAGATAGATCAACTAACAGCACCAGCCGGTGAACCTCCCATGGAAGACAACATTGTCATACATGATAGTTTTGATGTTTAGATTTGTGTTTAGGACTTTCGCTTGCGGATCAGGCGGCGTCTAACGCCATCGCGCGTTCAAACTGGCGCTGCCCCACTTTAGCCAGGAAGATGCTGAAGACATACAACACAATCAGCGGCGCCATGGTCAACAACATCGTCACCGGGTCAATAGAAGGAGTGATAATGGCTGCCAAAATCGCCACAATCACCACCGCATAGCGCCATTGCTCACGCAGCATCTGCGCCGTCACCATGCCTACCCGCGCCAGCACATAGACGATGATCGGCATCTGAAAACTGACGCCAATCCAAAAAACCATGCGCACGACAAAGCTGATGTAATCCTGCCCCGTCCATTCCGTGCGAAACACGTCCTGCATGAAGTTCGCCAGAAAATTGATGGCCGCCGGCACCAGAATAAACCAGGAAAACAGGATGCCCAACAGAAAAAGCGCCAACGAACCGGGTATAAAAATATAAATGTATTTCTTTTCAGAAGGGGTCAGGCCGGGTGAAATAAAGAGCCATATCTGGTACAGGATGAAGGGCATTGCCAATACCGCCCCAAAAAGCAAGGCGACCTTGAAAAAGGTTTCAATGCCCTCGGTGGGGCGCAGCGTTTGCAGGGCAGCGGCGCTCTCCGGCACGCTGTTCACATATGGCTGCATGAGATAGGCCAACAGGGGTTGGGCGACCACAAACCCTAACAGGGTGCCGATGAACAATGCCCCTGCCGCATAGGTGATGCGCACCCGCAAATCATTGAGGTGACCCAACAGGGTCATGTGCGCACCCTCCGGCTCAATCTCTGGCATGGGATCGGCCATACTCATTCTTCCGAATCTCCCGGCACGTCAACAGGTTTTGGTAAAGCAGATGGCTGGGGCGCTGTTTTTGTGTGAGCGCCGTTGTTTGTCCCGGCTGCCGGGCCGTCTCCTCCGATAGGCTTTAAGGAGGGTGGCTGGATTGAGTTCTCAATTTCATCCAGCGCCATTTTGCCTTCCTGGACTGTTGTGGTGGTGATTGACGTAAACTCTTGCCGGAGCGATTTCAATTCCTGGCGCAACAACTGTACTTCATCCATGGCATCACGCAGGGCACGGCCGTCATCCAACCCTTCCAACTCATTATTCAATTGGCGCATAAAACTGCGGGAAATAAGCTGCAACTGCGCCGACGTTTTGCCCAGCCAGCGCGCCACCTTACCAATCCGCTCCGGCCCCATCACCACCCCGGCAATGATCAGGATGAGAATCAGTTCTGGCATACCAATGCCAAAAATGTTGTCCATCTTTTTGAAGCGTGAACCATAATCCGAAGCCCGTAATCCGAAGTCCGATTACGAGTTACCGATTACGGATTACGAATTCTGCCCTTCTGTTTGATCATTCTTTTCCGTTGGCTCGGCCTGGCCTTCTCTCACGCCTTCGCGGAAAGCCTTGATGCCTTTGCCCAATTCACCACCGATCTTGCTGATGCGGCCCACGCCAAACAGAATTAATACCACTGCTAAAATGATGAGCAATTCAGGTAAACCTAAAGGTCCCATGGGAATATCTCCTCTAAAAACAATGAAAATCAGAGATTGAATAATCTCTAATCACCAATCTTTATTCACCAATCTCTGATCACCAATCTCTAGTTCTCTAACGGCCGTCATTATACCAGACTGTGCGCCAAAAGCAGGGCAGCTTTTACGTTCATTCATAATACTAGAATCACCAGCCGCCTGGAGTATAATCTCCTGTGGCGCGGTTTGGAAAACCGCGCCACAGGAGAAAGGCATGAACATTGGCGTTATTTTCCCCCAAATAGAGTACCCATCTGATCCCCATGCCATTCGTGATTATGCGCAAACGGCCGAGGCGTTGGGTTTTAGCCATATCCTGGCCTACGACCATGTACTGGGCGCAAACCCGGATCGGCCGGGCGGCTGGCAAGGGCCATATACTCACCAGAACCCTTTTTTTGATCCCTTTGTGCTATACAGCTATATGACCGCTTTGACCACTACCATCCACTTTGTCACCGGCATCCTCATTTTGCCGCAGCGAGACACGGCCGTCGTCGCCAAACAAGCCGCCTGCCTGGATGTGTTGAGCAAGGGCCGTTTCCGCTTAGGCATCGGCGTTGGCTGGAACCGGGTAGAAATGGAAAGCATCGGGCATAATTTCCACAATCGCGGCAAACGCATTGAAGAACAAATAGAGGTGCTGCGTTTGTTATGGACACAACCATTGGTGCGGTTTAACGGCCGTTACCATCACCTGGATGACGTAGGGCTAAACCCCCTGCCCGTGCAACGTCCCATTCCCATCTGGTTGGGTGGCCATGCCGACGCCGTTTTGCAGCGCGTGGCCCGCCTGGGTGATGGCTGGTTCCCCAATTACCGCACGCCAGAACTGGCACGGCCCGCGCTGGATAAACTGGATGGCTATCTGGCAGCCAACGGCCGTAGCCGCGCCGACATCGGCCTGGAAGCGCGCCTGGCCTACAAAGATGGCAGCCCGGATAGCTGGCGACGGCAATTGGCTGCCTGGCAAGCTGCCGGGGCAACCCACCTGACATTGAACACGATGGGCGCGGGGTTGGACACGGCCGACAAACACCTGTCCGCAATCGAAAATTTCGCTCAGATCATCTAACTCTATCACTACGCATGACCCGAAATCGGGCTTCGGTTTTCGCTTTACGAATAAGGAACAAACATGGAAATTCTCGGCGGTCCCCTCTTTGCCGTAGCCGGCGCGGGCGAATCACATGGCCCGGCCATTACCACCATCGTTTTGGGCTGCCCACCCGGCCTCAAATTGTCGCGGGCAGCCATCCAACACTACCTGGACAGACGGCGGCCCGGCAGCAGCCGCCACGGCACCCCCCGCCAGGAAAAAGACAAAGTGGTGCTGCTCTCCGGCCTTTACCAGGATGACCACGATGCCCTCACTGCCGGGCCGTCCATCCAACTCACCGTTGAAAACGCCACATTCCACACCACCGCCTATGAAGAAGGCTTCACCACCGGCGAACCGATCAGCGCCATTGTTTTGTCCGCCGGTACCAAATCCGGGCACTATGCCCAGTTTATGGGGCCAACCGGCGCGGTACGCCCCGGCCATACCGATCTGGTGAAGTACCATCAGTCAAAAGGGTTTGTGGATGTGCGCGGCGGCGGCCGTTCCAGCTATCGCAGCACTATTTCCGACGTAATTGGCGGCTCTATTGCCCGGATTTACCTGCAAGAGATGTTCGGCACGGTGGTTCTATCGTCCATCAGCCAGGTGGGGTCGCTGCAAGCTGGCGTGCGGTTGGGTGATGTTGTGGCCGAGTGGATGTGGGCACACGGCCGTCAGACCATCCCCCTCGACGAAATCAGGCGCATCCAGGACAGGTTAGCCGCTGCCGAAATCCATTCCCTCGACGCCGACTTTGCTCACGCCGCCGGTGAACTGATTAAAAAGACGCGCATCGAAGGGGACTCGCTGGGTGCGGCTGTGGAAGTCGTGGCCGTTAATGTGCCCGCGCTGGTGGGTGAACCACTCTACCACAGCCTGAAAGTACGGCTGATGGGCGCGTTAGGTGGCCTGCACGCCGTGCAATCCTGCGAAATGGGCGATGGCGCTCAGGTTGTCGCCCGACGCGGCAGCGAAAACAACGACCCCATCCGGCACAGCGGCTACCAGGCCAACAGCCACGGCGGGCTGATTGGCGGCGTCACCACCGGCATGCCATTGGTATGCCGCGTGGGTTTCAAACCGACCTCCACCATTCACAAACCACAACAATCGGTGCGTAAGAATCTGGAAGAGATAGATTTTGAACTGGAAGCGGGGCGGCATGATCCTTGTGTGGGTGTGCGGGCGGGTGTCACATTGGAGTCACGCCTGGCTATTGAACTGCTCAATGCCGTTCTCTGTCACCAGGCCATGCAAGTTGATCCACAGCAGTTTCAGTTGTTCGATTAACTGGGCGACTCCTCAAATTAACCCCTTTTGCCGTTTGTCAGACTCCTGTCAGGTAACTGTATGATTGTGTTGGCTTTGCCTAAGTCTGACGTGACATTAGGCTGTTATCATGGGCTGCATAACGATGGAATGCAAAATTCAGGAGAAAAATGATGAACCCATTGATAACATTTGCCATTATATGCTTCTTGACGATGATGTTTTTAAGTATTCCCTCTACATTTATAATGATAGCGGCTTTGATGCGATCGGCTCAATTAAGCCGGGCTGAAGAAATAAGGAGGTACTGATGTACACCGATACCAGTTTTATCCACCGTTGGCGTTTATTCATCGGTTATCGCTTTGTGGAAGAAAATACACTATTGCCGGTGATGCAAAACGGCCGTGTCGTCACCTTCCGCGAACCAGGCTACCATTATCGCAGTGGTCTGGGGCAAAGTTACGGCGACCCCATCTCCACCGCTCTGCGTATCCCCCCCACCGTCCAGGTGGATGTCTCGACAACGGATTGCCTGATCGTTTCTGTTTTCATCAATGTGAAATATGTTTTTGATCCCCGCCGCTGTGCGCCAAAAATGTGGTCTGGTATTGTTACCTTAAGCGACGACAGCCTCAACAATCTTGTATACGACCATGTGGGCCGGGCCGCGCGCACTGTCTGTGGCGCAAAAACAGAAGAAGAGTTAGCCAATGGCGCACTGTGGCCCCAATTAGAGTTAGGCATCCATCGCCGCCTGCAAAACCATCTTTCTGCCTATGGCATTCTGATCAGTGGGGACACGGCCGTTACCATCCTCACCATCGCCCCACCCCCCGAAATCATCCGAGAACGGGTCGCGGCCCGCCAGCGCGCTATCTATGCCGACAGCATCCAACAACAGCCGCCTGAAATGGCCCACGACCTGCATGAACAGGAAATTGTCCGGCACGGTGATTTTGTACATGTCTCCCTCGACCATACACCGCCGCCGCGCACCAATGGTTTACCAATGATGGCCGTACCCGAATTTGGGCGCAACGGCCGTCACAAACACCCCAACTAAAAGGAGGTAAATTGCATAGATAAGAACTGTTGACATAAAACCACAGGCAAACAAGGAGAAATGCTCTTATGATCAAGTGACCACAGGTTTACCTGTCAAAAAAACCCTTTAATTCCTCTTCCCATAAAAACGGGACGGCGCTCGCTGGAACGGCCGTCCCGTTTTTTGTTCCTTTGCGCTCCTTCGCGCCCTTCGCGGATCCCCCAACTAAGCAACGCTTACATTCGCCCGCAGCCGTTCCACATCACGGGCGGGGGGTAAGCCGAACAGCCGTTTGTACTCCCGGTTGAAATGGGAGGCATCGTTATATCCCACGCGGAATGCCGTACTTGTTGCATCCAGATCCTCGCCCAGCATCAAGCGCCGTGCTTCCTGAAGTCTTAACTGCTTCTGATATTGCAAGGGGGTCAGGGCGGTAACGGCCTTGAACTGATGGTGAAAGCTGGAGACACTCAGGCCAACTCCCTGGGCCACATCGTCAATCCGGATCGGTTGGTCAAAGTTTTGCCGAAGCTGCTCAATCGCCCTGGCAATGGGCGTTGTATAGCCACCCATCACCGTCATATGGCGCAGCCGATCACCCTGCTCGCCCAGTAGGAGCCGACAAATAATTTCCCGTTTAATCAGGGGAGCAAGCACAGGCGCTTCGGTGGGCGTCTCTATCAAGCGAACCAGACGCACCACCGCGTCCAGCAAGCCCGCATCCAACGCGCTGACATTCATGGCCTTGGCGTCGGCGCGGGTGGGCCTGGCCGTATGACCCAACTCCGTCATCACAGAGCCAACCAGCGTGGGGTTGAGTTCCATGCGCAAACTGAGATACGGCCGTTCCCTGGACGCTTCAATGATGTGACTGATAACAGGTAGTTCGATGGTACCGAGACAGTAGTGATAGGGATCATACTGGTAGCGCTCTTCACCGAGATACAGTTCCTTGCTGCCCTGGGCAATAACCGCAAACGCCGGATCGGACAAAGTAAGGCTTAATTCAGTCGGTATAGAAGAACGGAAGAAGCGGATGCCTTCCAATGGCTGCACTGAGCCATCTACGCGGCAGGCCTGCATCATACGCTCCACCAGTTCATCTCTGTTGGCTTGTACCCGCTGTGCCTCGCGTGCAGCCTGTAGGGAGTTTTGCCATTCCATCATCGCCTCTTCAATCATTTCTGCAGGCCCATTTGGAAAGCTTGCAGAAATGTACAATGATCTTCGAGAATCATTTTATCAGTCAGCATACCGTAAGAGTAAAATAAACCTGTAAAAAACTTCATCCGTCTGATTTCCAGGCAAGGATACAGGATTTTTATTCAAGAGCAAAAGGGTAGAAAACGGCAAAGCGGTGGAGTGGCTGGAACAGGTCAGCGATGAACAATATCAATCAGGAGATGAATCATGCACATTGGATTACAAATTCCGTCTTTTAAGTATCCGGGGGGCACGGCCGTTATCCGTCCCAAACTCAAAGAAATCGTCACCACCGCCGAAACGGCCGGTTTTTACAGCCTTTGGGTGATGGATCATTACTACCAGATCAAGGGCATGTTTGGCGAAGCCTACACCGACCCAATGCTGGAAAGTTATACCACGCTCGGCTATATCGCTGCACTCACTGAAAAAGCGTATCTCGGCGCGCTTGTCACTGGCGTTATTTATCGCCATCCTTCCGTTTTGATGAAGATGGTGAACACCCTCGATATTCTTTCCGGCGGTCGTGCTTATCTGGGCATTGGCGCGGCCTGGTATGAAGATGAAGCCAGAGGTTACGGCATCCCCTACCCGTCTACATCAGAGCGGTTCGAGCAGTTGGAGGACAATTTGCAACTGGCGCAGGCGCTCTGGGGCAATGATGAAATATCCTTTGCTGGTAAACATTTTTCTGCCCCAGCCATTACCAATAATCCCCGCCCACTCTCCACGCCACATCCGCGCATCATGATTGGCGGCACGGGGCCGGGCAAAACCCTGCGCATGGTGGCCCAATATGCGGATGCCTGCAATATCGGTAGTTGGGTGGGCGATGCCAACATGCAAAAGGCGCTGGACACGCTTAAAGCCCATTGTGAAAGGATGGGGCGTGATTACGACACCATCGAAAAAACAACCCTCGGCACGGTGAATCTTTCCGGGGATGATACAGTAGCCAGCACTATCAACCGTATCCAACAACTTTCAGAGATGGGCTTTACCCACGCCATATTCAATATGCCCGATGTTTACAAAATCGCCCCGCTGGAAACCTTTGCTCAGGAAATCATCCCGGCAGCAGCAGAACTCTAAAAATTCGTAAAACGGGAGAGAAAACAAATAGAGTACGTTCGCTTGGGATCAACCGGGATGAAAGTTTCGCGCATTTGCCTGGGCTGCATGGGCTTTGGGGATGCGGAACGGTGGGTTCATAAATGGGTACTGAACGAGGAAAACAGCCGCCCAATTATCCAGAAAGCCCTCGAATTGGGGATCAATTTCTTCGACACGGCCAACGTTTATTCGATTGGGGTGAGTGAGGAGATTCTGGGACGGGCACTGCGGGACTTTGCCAGCCGGGATGAGGTGGTCATTGCTACCAAGGTACACGGCCGTATGTCTGACGATCCCAATGGCGCCGGGCTGTCACGCAAAGCGATCCTGAGCGAGATTGACAAAAGCCTGAAGCGGCTGCAAACCGACTACGTAGACCTCTACCAGATTCACCGCTGGGATTACGAAACGCCCATCGAGGAGACGATGGAAGCCCTGCACGATGTGGTGCGGGCGGGCAAAGCCCGTTACATTGGCGCATCAGCCATGTGGGCCTGGCAGTTCCAGAAGGCGCTACACGTGGCCGAGCAGCACGGCTGGCCACGCTTTGTCTCCATGCAAAATCACCTGAATCTCATCTACCGCGAAGAGGAACGGGAGATGCTGCCGCTCTGCCGTGCAGAGAAAATTGGGGTGATTCCGTACAGCCCACTCGCCTCCGACCGTCTGACCCGTGACTGGTCATCAGAAAGCACGTTGCGTTCGGAAACGGATCAAATCCAGAAAATGAAATACGATGCGGTTGCCGAAATGGATCGGCAAGTAGTGGAACGGGTGGCGGAAATTGCCGAAAAACAGGGAGCTTCGCGCACACACATCGCCCTGGCCTGGCTGTTACAAAAGGAGATGGTGACAGCCCCCATCATTGGGGCCACAAAAATTGCGCATCTGGAAGAAGCTGTTGGGGCGTTATCTGTCAAGCTGACCCAAGAAGAGGTCACATACCTGGAAGAGCCGTATGTGCCCCATCGTATTGTCGGTCATCAGTAAGGATGGTTCAGCAAACACACGGCCGTCTGTCAACACCACCTCCCCACAACACCTGGAAAAGTCACGGCCGTAGCCCACACCTCACCTCCCACCGACACCACCCCCTCAGTTTGGCCAGACTCAAATCAGCCATCACTTTCGCCTGCCTAACGTGGGCGTCAGCCGCTCGCTGAGGCGCAACCGAAGGTGAGTCGGCTGCACGCTGTGTTAGGCCGGCGTTTCGGCAACCGTTAGCACAATCTTGCCCTGTACCTCTGCTTGTTCGACAAGTTCATGGGCACGCCTGGCTTCAGTCAATGGCATCCGCGCTGAAATGATGGGCTTAATCTTGTTCTGTGCCAGCAAATCAAACAACTGCGTTAAATCCTCTGAAAACCACTCCGGGTGCTTTTTGCGCATTGCCGTAATCAGGTAAAACGCGGCTGACCGTCCATTCGGCAAAACGTTCCATATCTGAAGCCGTATAAAATCAAGCGGGATGCTGCCGCCCCTTCCCTGGACGGTATTCTGAAAACCATACGCCACCAATTTCCCACCGCCCCGCAGCGCACGAAAGGATCGCTTAAAGTTATCTCCCCCAATCGCGTCAAACGCTGCGTCAACACCATCCCCTGTCAGACTGCGGATGTGTTCCACAAAATCTTCACTCTTGTAGTCAATTGGCGTTGCGCCCAGTTGTTTTATCAGTTGGTGCTTGGACTTGGACGCCGTGCCATACATCTCCAAATCCAGTAGCTTACCCAATTGCAGCAGTGCTGTGCCAACAGCCCCGCCCGCACCATGGATCAAGATGCGCTGACCACGCTTCACTTTTGCTACCCGATGCAGCATTTGATAGGCAGTGACATACGAAAGGATGAGGCTGACTGCTTCTGCGGGATCGAGACCCTCGGGTACACGCGTTAAACGACTTTCCGGCAGACAGAGGTATTCCGAATAGGCACCAATGACGGTGAGGTCTGCCACTCGCTGCCCCACTGTAAAACGGGTTACGCCTTCGCCTAACTTGTCCACCACGCCGACCATATCATAGCCCGGTGAGAAGGGCGGTTTCTCTTTCACATCAGGATATGTACCTTTCCGAATCCACACGTCTGTGAAAGCCGCACTCGTGACCAACACCTTGACACGCACCTCGCCGGGTTTCGGCTCCGGCAATTGAGTTTCCTCGATCATCTTGAGCACTTCCGGACCGCCAAACTCGGTAATAACAACACGCTGATAGCCCATTTCTTTCTCCTTTGTCATCGGGATGATAGCCCGCCGAACGACCCACGGCCCGCCCGGCATGCTCTCTGCGGGGTACTTGTCGTGCAAGCACCCTATAAATATTTATTTGCAATGCCTAAATATCGTGCCGGGCGTGCATTTCATGCTCCTTTAAGCGTTATGCTGCCGCGCTATCTATTCGTTCAAGATTCCCCTAAACGACCCGCGCGCAGTGCCTGAGCGTAGGTACTCCGGTTCATTAAAGGTAGTTCTCCGGTCGCTTCCATTGCGGCAATATAGGCAAGCATTCGCTTTTGAGCTTCTTTGGATTGGTCCCTGACAAGAAACTCGGCATGCTCAAGCTGCAAACCGTCTTCAAGCGGCAGTGTGCTGCCAAAGTATATGGAGCGCTTGATTGCCCCGATCGATTCCTTTGATCTCAAGCTTAGGTATTCTGCGCGTTCGATTGCGCGTGCGAGAACCTTATCCTGGGGAACCACCTCGTCGACTGCGCCGAGTGCCAGGGCTTGCGCTGGCGTAAAAGGTTTACCTTCAAGAATTGAAACCAGCGATTTTTGAATGCCAATGAGACGCGGTAATCGCTGGGAGCCGCCACCGCCCGGCGTAAGCGCGAGCAGTACTTCCGAAAGACCAATAACAAAATCTCCGTCCGCCATGATGCGCAAATCACACGCCCAGGCGAATTCTGCGCCAACAGCAAGCGCCGAACCATTGAGTGCTGCAATAAAGACAACGCCACTTGCATTCATCTTCAGGAAGGTCGCGTGGAAGCTATCGAGCTCCAAAAGTGACCTGAGTCGTGTCATTCCCGCGAGTGTTCTAACAATCGGCACTTTATTAATGAATCTCCCCATCCGTGTGGCAATTCCGGCCAGGCCTGTATTGATCGGCGGGAATCCGACACCGCCCTGTTGCAGCCATCTCACATCAGAGTGACTCAAAAATCGATCGGGGTGCGTGCCGGTAAAGACGACGGCGTGAACTTTCGGGTCGCGGTCTGCTCGATCCACCAGTTCTTTTAGTTGCTTCACGAGCGCAGCATCAAACAATGCATGCGGTCCTCCGTCGATACGAGCAACGAGTACCGGGCCACGATCTTCAACATCAATGTGACCATTAACCAGTTTTGTTTGTTGCGTGTTCATCGTGTGAGGAACTCCACGGCGACAGGCACGAATTTCTCGTGAAACTGGAAAATCGCCCCATGCCCCGAGTCGGGATAGATGATGAGTTCAGAGTGCTTGATGCGGCGGTGCAAGTCCTCGGAAAGAGTCGAGGGCACCATACGGTCATTGTCGCCGTTGGCGATGAGTGTCGGCTGGGTAAGCTTCGACAAGTCCGACGGGGCGGAGCGGCCGTACTTTTGAATCGCCTTGAGCTGGGTCTGGAACGCCTTCACCTTGATTGGGGCGTCACGGTCAACTGTGCGTTCCTTGAGCCGATTGACGAACGCGCGTGCGGCGAGTTTACCGGAGGTGTTGCGATTAAAGAACAAGAATTCCTTCGGGTCCGAGAGCGTCAACGTCGCCCGCAACATGTCAAAGTAGGTAGTGCCGGCGACCTTGTCAATGTCCTTTCCGCCGCGCGGGCCGGTGCCGGTGAGAATCAGCTTGCGGACAAGGTTGGGGTGCTTGACGACCAAGTCCTGGGCGACCATGCCGCCGAGAGAAAAGGAAAATATGTCAACCTTGCTGAACCCAAGGGCATTGATGAAGGTGAAGGCATCGTCTGCCATCGCCTCGACGGTGTCGGGCACCTGTCCTGTGGAGGCGCCGACGCCGCGGTTATCAAAGGCGATGACGTGGTGGTTCTTGGCAATGGGGTCAATGATGCGCGGGTCCCAGTTGTCCAGCGTCGCGGCAAGGTGGATGAAAAAGATCACCGGGATGCCGCCCTTCGGTCCGAGTTCTCGGTACGCAAAGGTGACACCTCCGGCGGCGATGGTGCGTGCCGGTGCTTTCGCGTAGGACGTGATGACGGGTTCGTTGTTGTATCTGCTCATGACGGTTCTCCTTTACCATTTGGAACTGAAATCATTGTAATCCTTTTCTTTATTGAGTGTATATACACCATTTGGGCAAAAAAAAATTAGCCCGGAGTTGTCAAAGCTGCTGCTTCAGACAGTTGGGTCAATAATACGGAGGCGTTGGCTTCGCCAATCCCCTCAACCATATAAGCTTGCGTTTGCTCCCACAAAGGCAATACTCGTAATAAAGCTGCCTCACCCTGAGGGGTTAGAGTCACAACCCGCGTGCGCTGGTCACTGCCCGGAGCGATGGTCAGTAAGCCCTTTTGGGCAAGAGGTTTGAGATTGCGGGTTAAGGTCGTCCGATCCAGTTCTAGTTTCTCCGCCATTTCATTAATTGTTTGCACACCAGCAAGATACAGAACTACCAGGACAGTTGCCTGACTCATCCGGAGTCCAAAAGGCTCAAGCAATTTATCATAATAATTGGTGACCAGCCGAGCGGCGCGGCGCAGATTACTGCAGATGCAGACCGGGCCAAGTCGGGCAATCCGCTCATATTCACTGGAAGATGTTTGCTCGCTCATAATTAGGAGTATATACACATATTTCTGTCTTGTCAAGGGTGGCGTTAAAAATTTTCCATTTTTCAGCCGCCTACGCCAGCGTCAGCCGCTTGCGAGGGGTGAGCCAACAAATTGGCCACTCACCAAGCAGTTCCAAAAAGATCGATCTCGCAAGTCGGCTGGACGCGATGTTGGCTGGCGTTTGACTAAAACTTTGAATGAGTATTCTGACTAACAATAACCAAAGCCCTTACTATCACGTACAGACTTGGTTTTGACCTCCCCCTATTTTTATGGACTTATTCAGAAGATGTTACTACAGGTAAGAATACCTTGTTAGCTTGATTCATATCTTCCCAAATCACTTTAGTATCAACACCTATGTAGTTTTGTAATGCTAATTCGTCCCATAGATCCAACATCTTAGCAGAAGTCTCTCCATCACTTGCGTTTACAAAATCATATACCAGAGCTTCCGCCTCGTCATATAAATCCTGACTCAGAGCCAACTGTACATTGCTACTTGGTAATAGAGATTCAAATTCATCCGCTGCATTTGATAAGAAGCTATAAGTTCTTGACATTAATGAGGGATTTGCTAGTAGTACATTAACCAATTCAGGCGCGTTATCATAATAAGCACTAATATATGAATGTCCTATAGTGCTGTTTGCTAGCACCTCATCACGGAAATCTCTATATATTTCCACTTGATTCATGGCTTGTGTTACAGTTACAGTTTGAAGATTCTGGCAACTATCCTCAGGCGCAATACCTATTGAATCATCTGGAGTAGTAGCTAATGCTTGTGCAGCATCTACTATTCCCCAACCAGTTTGTTCATCCCAACCACTAGTAGCTACATCAAATGCAGAACGTTGCAAAATATCTTGTGTTTGTGCTGGAGTTAAAGATGGGTACTGAGAAAGTATTAACCCTACAACTCCGGCCACCATAGGTGATGCCATAGATGTTCCATCCAAAGATTTATAGTTGCCATTTAGATGTGTACTAAGAATGTGAGTACCTGGAGCAGATATATCTAGCGAGCTTCCATAGTGTGAAAAATCTGCCCGTACTCTGTCTGGTGTTGTAGCTCCTACAGCTATAACTCTCTGAAACGCTGCGGGATAACTTACCTCAAATGAAGCGACTCCAAAAGCTAGTTCAATAGGACAGGCATTTCCTGATGCCGCAACAAGGGTTACGTTGTTATCGTACGCATAATTGATGGCTTCGGCTAATTCCTGTGTGCAAGAATTAGCACCTAGACTCATATTAATCACATCTGCTCCATGATCAGTAGCGTAAATAATGGCACTAGCAACATTAGAAAAATCACCTTTTCCATTGTCATCCAGAACTTTTAAAGGCAATATAGAACATTGAGGACACACTCCGGCTATACCTATAGAGTTGTTAGTGTAGCTTGCCGCAATTCCAGCCACATGAGTACCATGCCCATTGTCATCAACAGCGTCATCATCGTCATTCACATAATCATAATCATTGTTTGTTATAATTTTATCACCATACAAGTCAACATGGTTATAATCAACTCCTGAATCAATAACTGCAATTACCACATTGGGATTGCCTTGTGAAATATCCCAAGCCTCCATTATGTTGATCTCTGTAAGTCCCCATTGCCGATAAAATAATGGATCGATTGTTAAATCATTTATTTTTGACACTTCCCCGCTACCTGTAACAGAGCCGTTTGGATAGTACTCCTTATATAGGAGAACACCATCACTCATAAACTCAAGAGAAACCATTAGATTGTCTACACAACTTCCAAAAGTAATGTCTTGAGAAAAAACCGCTATGTTGTTTGAAACTTCCGTAAGTGTCAATTCCCCGCCACAACGAAGTGAGGGATAAGATAGAGAACCTGCAATTTCACCCAGAACTGAACTTGTTAAACTGAATAAAATAGTCCAGTTTCCACCCTGATTGGTCTCACCTTGCCATGTGCCTTTGAAGATATTTGGAAGACCTGTTCCGCCCCCTGAATTTAGGCGAGATACAGATCCTTCAGCTCTTGTTGAAATCCCTGACTTATACCAATCGAATATTATTTCATTTACAGACTGTAATTCAAAAACAATAGTCCCTTCATCAATGCAATTTGTGCCATAAGTAATGTCTTCAAGCAATTCAATCGAGTTGTTGTTAACACCTAAGAGACGCAAAGTACCACCACATCGCAAGGATGGATAAGCAATGCTACCTACAATAGTGCCAATATTTCCTTCTGTGAGCGTCAATAATACAGACCATGAATTTGTAGGGTTTATTTGTGTTCCTTGACCACTCCATACACCGACATAATTCATTGGAATACCCTGTGTATTCGCATTTTGTTTTTCTGCGTATAGTTTTGTTGAATGAGTATTATTTAAAAGGGATATAGTTATCAATATCACGACTATCAGCACGAAAAACTTAGGTGTTTTATAAAACATATTTCAACTCCTGTGTTGTTAAATTATCTGATTGCCTGCCAGCCAACGCTTGGTTAAGCTGCCTGGCGGGTCAGGTGGGGTACCTCTCCTTTCCAGGGTCTTGTTGGGTGGTCGGCATCAGCCTTCCACAGGGTAGCCAGGTCAGCTTCAACCTTTGTTGCACGGCCTATGGGTTTTCCAACCCTACCTCGACCTGCCTGAACCATACCGTTAACCACACTGAATTGTAAATGAAAAGGGCCTTGTGTGAACTGTTTTTCTCCGTTTTGATTGCTTTTGACCACACCTTGCCCTGTTGCCAGCTCATAAACCGCTTGTTTGTGCCTGCCGGTCACCCACCAGGCACATTTCTCCCTGGGCTGCCCCGCTTAACTCACGACGGCCACCCACCGCTGCCGCGTCGGATGGGGCAGCAATTCTTGATAGGGACGCAATCGCCCCACACCGCAAATCGGACATTGCTGTGGGTCGTGCCCCAACATCTCCGCCAATATCGTTTCTCGCGTGCGTGTCGTTGTCACCATTATGTCGTAGTCGTAGCTGCCCAACAACCGCCGACAACACGCCAACTTGTCCGCCCGCCAGCGCGACGCCAGCAATCCGTAATGCCGAATTCGCACATACCCTTTTGGCAACACGTGCTGGAGAAAACGGCGGATGAATTCTACTGCCGGCAGCGTCATCTCTTTCTCCTGCCCGTCCGCTTTGTAATCCCGATACCGAAAGCGTACCTGCTCATCGGCTACCCCTACGATACGGTGATTGCTGATCGCCACCCGATGTACATAGCGCCCCAGATACTCCAACACCTGCGCCGCCTCGGCAAACGGTGGTTTGGCGTACACCTGCCATGCCTTGCCCCTTGCCACACTCACCAGTGCGCTAAATGACGCTTCTTCTGCATACGCCAAACTCTCCCCAGCGAAGCGTAGCCGCCCACAGTGGTACAATCGCCACAACCCATCACAGAATCTGTCTCGAAATTGTGCCGAAAGCGCCTCAATCGGAAACAGAAAGGTCGGCAATGTGCCCCGCCACCGTTGCCCATCCGCCGATAACGCGCCACCGGGTACCAGACAATGCAAGTGTGGATGCTCAACCAGGGTTTGTCCCCAGGTATGCAGAATGGCTGTGCAGCCGATTTCGCCACCGAGATGTTTTCGCCCAAATGCTTGCAGGGTGGACGCCGCGCTGTGAAAGAGCAGGTCGTACACTGCCCGTTGGTTGACGCGGATAAGGGGATTGAACGCATGGTCTATGGTGAAGACGACATGGAAATAATGTGTGGGCAGCAGGCACGCTTTCTGCCTTTCCAACCATTCGGCTTTCATCAATGCACCACATTTGGGGCAGTGTCGGTTACGGCAGGAGTTATAGGAAATACGCAGCCCTCCACAGCTATCACATTCATCCACATGCCCCCCTAACGCGGCTGTGCGGCATTGCACAATGTCGCGCATTACCAGTCGTTGCTCGGGACTGACAGGGTGCTGCTCCCGATAGGCGTCGCCGTACAAACGCAGGATGTCCGCCACCTCAACGGGGGGGCGGCAGTCCGTTTGTATGAGGGAGTGTGTCAGGAGTGAATTATTTAACATTCAATTGTCTATCTCTGGTAAACAGGCATTTTTCCATCCTGGTTTATGCAGAAAATAGAACATGTGTTCGTGCAACTATTTATTACCCTGCGCCTATTGCAGGGTATTCCCTATTGGTAATGATACCCTGCAATGTCAGGAGTGTAGTTGATTTCATGGGTATACCCTGCGATAATATGCAGGGTATACAACCGCATATGGGTGATTACCTTGCGATTATGGTTGAAAAACCTGCAAAAGGAAGAGGCATGGAATCAAAACCAAAAAAGCTACTTGATCAGGTGCGTGACAAAATTCGTTTGAAGAATTATTCCTATGAAACAGAAAAAACTTATGTGGATTGGATCAGGCGATTTATTCTATTCCATGACAAACGCCACCCTAATGAGATGGGCAAGGTAGAAATTGAAGCGTTTTTGACCCATTTAGCAGTAGAGAAGAACGTGGCCGCGTCTACGCAAAATCAGGCTTTGCAGGCAATTCTGTTTTTATACCGGGAGGTGCTGGAACAACCGTTGGACTTTAATATCCAGGCCATGCGCGCCAAACGGCCGCAACGCCTCCCCACCGTCTTGAATAAAGAGGAGGTAAACCTGGTCATAGCCGAGTTAGGCGGTGTACCTAAATTGGTCGTGCAATTGCTTTATGGCAGCGGCTTACGGGTCAATGAGGCGCTGTCTTTACGGGTCAAGGATATTGATTTCAAGAGACAGGAAATCATTGTCCGCGCCGGTAAGGGCAACAAAGATCGCGTAACTGTACTACCCACCGCGTTGGCTCAACCCCTGCAAGAGCATTTGCGTCAGGTAAGACGCCAACATGAGCGCGACCTGGCGCGTGGTGAGGGGCGAGCGCCCTTGCCGTATGCCCTGGCCTCAAAATATCCCAACGCCAATCGGGAATGGAGCTGGCAATTTATCTTCCCTTCCAGCACCTTGTCTACTGATCCACGTGCGGATGATGGCGTGTTGTACCGCTATCACCTGCATGAAAGCGCGGTGCAGCGGGCCGTGAAGGCAGCCGGACAGCGGGCGAAGGTGGCTAAGCCGGTTAGCCCCCATGCCTTTCGACACAGTTTTGCCATCCACATGTTAGAAGCGGGCTATGATATTCGCACCGTTCAGGAGTTGTTGGGCCACAAGGACGTGAAGACGACAATGATTTATACGCATGTGCTAAACAAAGGGCCATTGGGCGTACGCAGCCCGTTGGATCAGTAACCTTTGCCCATGCTGTAATTACAGTATATACTTTCTGAAATCAAGTGACAGGTGCATCATGTTAGAAGCAAAACTAATCAAAATTGGTAATTCCCAGGGCATCCGCTTGCCAAAAAGGATTATCTCCAAATATGGGTTGGGAAACGCCGTTCTGCTGGAAGAGACGGAGAATGGGGTTTTGATACTTGCCGCTAAAAGCGAAAAACTTAGCTGGGAAGATACCTATAAAGCCATGGCCAACGCGGAGCAAGGTGAGTGGACAGATTGGCAAAATATGGATGCGGCTGAGGAAACGCATTTATGATCGTCAAGAGATACAGCATCTATTTAGCCAACCTTGACCCCACCATTGGCTCTGAAATCAGGAAAACCCGACCTGTTGTCATCGTCAGCGACGATGCCATGAATAAATATCTGGAAACTGTCGTTGCCTGCCCCCTAACCACCCAATTGCATCCAGAATGGCGCAGCCGAATTCAAACGACCTGTGAAGGTAAGCCAGCCGAAATTGCTGTTGACCAAATTCGTACCATCTCCAAATTGCGCTTAATCAAAAAATTAGACAGGCTCCCCCCCACTGACATTACACTTTTACGTCAACTTATTACTGAGATGTATGGTGAGTCATAGGTTGCTCACCTACGGCAAATCCGTCTCCCCCATCAACCACCTGTCCACTTCTCGCGCTGCGCCCCGCCCCTCGTTAATGGCCCAGACCACCAGGCTTTGCCCACGCCGGGCGTCGCCAGCGGCAAAAACGCCGGGCACATTGGTGTGGAAGGTGCCATAAGCGGCTTTGGCATTGCTACGCTCATCGGCGTCCACGCTCAGTTGTGCCAGAAGGCCGCCTTCCGGCCCCAGGAAACCCATGGCCAGCAGCACCAGTTGGGCGGGCCAGGTGCGCTCCGTGCCCGGCACTTCCACCAGCTTCGGCCCGCTGCCGTTTGTTTCCCAGCGTACCTGCACCGTTTCTACTGCCTGCACACGGCCGTACCCATCACCCACAAACCGTTTACTGAGGATGCTAAATTCACGAGGGTCACGGCCGTACACGGCCGTCGCCTCCTCCTGCCCATAATCCTGCTTAAACACGCGCGGCCACTGCGGCCAGGGATTGTCCGCCAGCCGTTCGTCCGGCGGCCGTTCCATAATCTCAAACTGCGTCAGGCTGGCGCAGTCATGGCGCAGCGCCGTCGCCACACAATCCGTGCCCGTATCCCCCCCGCCAATGACGATGACATCTTTCTCGGTGGCGGAGATAAAGTGAGATTGGGAGACTGGGAGACTGAGAGACTGTGTTTCCAATCTCCCAGTCTCCCAGTCTCCTAGTAACTTCTGCGTATTCGGCCCTAAAAAATCCATGGCAAAATGAATCCCCTGCAATTCACGGCCCGGAATGGGAAGGTCGCGCGGTTTGGTGGCCCCGGTGCAGAGGACGATGGCATCAAACTCGTGGCGCAGATGTACGGCGGGCATATCCCGGCCGATTTCTGTATTGGGCACAAAACGAATCCCGGCGGCAGCCATCAAATCAATCCGCCGCTGCACCAGCGTTTTTTCCAGCTTCATGTTGGGGATGCCATACATCAGCAGCCCGCCGATGCGGTCGGCACGTTCGTACACGGTTACTTCATGCCCCACCAGGTTCAACTGGTCGGCGCAGGCCAGCCCCGCCGGGCCAGAACCGATGACGGCCACCTTTTTGCCGGTGCGTTTGCGGGGCAGGTTGGGTTTCACCCAGCCCTCCTCATACGCCTTTTCGATGATGGCGTACTCGATGCTTTTGATGGTTACGGCCGGTTCGGAAATGCCCAATGTGCAGGCTGCTTCACAGGGGGCGGGGCAGACCAGCCCGGTAAATTCGGGGAAATTGTTCGTCTTCGTCAGCCGGTCATACGCCTCATGCCACAGGCCGCGATAGATCAGGTCATTCCATTCGGGGATAAGGTTGTTGATGGGGCAGCCGGAGGTCATGCGGTTGAGGATGCGCCCCTTGTGGCAAAAGGGGATGCCACAATCCATGCAGCGCGCCGCCTGCGTTTGCAGCCGTTCGTCGGGCAGGTGCAGATGGATGGATTGCCAGTCGCGCAGCCGCGCCACCACATCCCGATCCGCCCCCACCTCTCGCGGAAATTCTAAAAAGCCTGTTGGTTTCGCCATCTCTTCTTCTCGTTATTTAACGCAGAGACGCGGAGGCGCAGAGATTTATCTTCTTTTTCTCTGCGTCTCCGCGCCTCTGCGTTGAAATCTTTTATGCGGGAACTTTGACGCGCTGGCTTTGCCGGAAGGCGGCCATGGCCAGGTCGTCGCCGGAGAGGTCGCTGGTGGTTTGCACTTCGGCCACCGCTGCCAGCGCCGCTTTGTAATCGCGGGGCATCACTTTGACAAACATGGGCAGTATCTCTTCCCAGCAAGCCAGGATGTCCCAGGCGCGTTTGCTGTCGGTGTATTGGGCATGGCAGAGGATGAGGTTGTAGAGCGTTTCAATATCGCCGTTGCTTACCGGTTCCAGGTCTACCATGTCCGGGTTGCAGCGTTGGTCAAAACGGCCGTCCTCATCCAACACATATGCCACCCCACCAGACATGCCGGCGGCAAAGTTCCGCCCCGTCTGGCCCAGCACCACCACTTTTCCACCGGTCATGTACTCACAACCGTGATCACCGACGCCTTCGACAACGGCCGTGACCCCCGAATTACGCACACAGAATCGTTCGCCGGCCACGCCTTTGATATACGCCTGCCCATCCGTCGCCCCATAAAAGGCCACGTTGCCGACGATGATATTCTCCTCCGGCAGGAAGGTGGCAGCGACGGGTGGGGTGACGATGATCTTGCCGCCGGATAGCCCTTTGCCGATGTAATCGTTGGCGTCTCCTTCTAGCTGCAAGGTCATGCCTTTGGGCACAAATGCGCCAAAACTTTGCCCGGCCGACCCCACAAAACGGAGCGAAATGCTGTCGGCGGGCAGCCCATTGGCCCCGTGCTGCCGGGTGACGGCGCTGCCGACCATCGTGCCCACCGTGCGATGCACATTGCGAATGGGGAATGTGCCGGAAACACGCGCGCCGTGTTCAATCGCCGGTTGGCAAAAATCGAGCAGGACAGTGGCGTCCAGGGTGTCGTCAATGCCATGTTGTTGGGGGCGTTTACGGCCGTCGGCCTGCAAATGCTCCTGTGTCCCTTCCGGGTTCGGCCGGTAGAGAATGGGCATCAGGTTCAGGCCGCGCAGTTTCCAATGGTTGACCGCTTCGCCGATCTCCAGCAAATCGGCGCGCCCCACCAGTTCATCTATGGTGCGTATGCCCAATTCCGCCATAATTTCACGCATGTCCTGGGCGATGAAGTGCATAAAGTTGATCACATGCTCCGGCTTCCCGGCGAACTTCTGGCGCAGGTCAGGATTTTGGGTGGCGACCCCCACCGGGCAGGTGTCCAGATGGCAGACGCGCATCATAATGCAGCCCAGCGCCACCAGCGGCGCGGTGGCAAAACCAAACTCCTCCGCCCCCAACAGCGCGGCGATGATCACATCCCGCCCCGTTTTGAGTTGGCCGTCCGTTTCCACCACCACCCGGTCGCGCAGGCCGTTCATCAGCAAGGTCTGGTGCGCTTCGGCCACGCCTAATTCCCAGGGCAGACCGGCATGTTTGATGCTCGTCTGCGGTGAGGCCCCCGTGCCGCCGTCATGCCCGCTGATGAGGATGACATCGGCGTGCCCTTTGGCCACGCCGGCGGCAATGGTGCCCACGCCCACTTCGGACACCAATTTGACGTTGATGCGAGCGTTGGGGTTGGCGTTTTTCAGGTCAAAAATGAGCTGTGCCAGGTCTTCGATGCTGTAAATGTCGTGGTGAGGCGGCGGCGAAATAAGGCCCACGCCGGGCGTAGAATGACGCACTTTGGCGATCCAGGGGTACACCTTGCGGCCGGGCAACTGCCCCCCTTCGCCCGGTTTGGCCCCCTGCGCCATTTTAATTTGAATCTCTTCGGCGTTAACCAGATATTCGCTGGTAACGCCAAAACGGCCGCTGGCGACCTGCTTGATTTTGCTGATGCGGTCATCCTGGAAGCGGGCCGGGTCTTCGCCGCCTTCGCCAGTGTTCGATTTGCCGCCGATGGCGTTCATGGCGCGGGCTAACGCTTCGTGCGCTTCTTTGCTGATGGAGCCGTAAGACATGGCCCCAGACTTAAAGCGGCGGCAGATGGATTCTACCGATTCTACTTCCTCCAGCGGGATGGGTGCGGCGGCGAATTTTAGTTTGAACAGGCCGCGCAGGGTGGCTAACTGCTGCGAATGGTCGTTGACGTCGCGGGCGTAGGCCTGGTAAGCGTCGTAATCGTTGTCGCGCACGGCGTGTTGCAGACGATGGATGGTACTGGGATTGAAGAGGTGGTGTTCGCCGTCTTCGCGCCATTGGTAACGGCCGCCAGGGGGGAGCGCATGCCCGTTCGACGGCCGTTCCGGGAACGCCGCCTTATGCCGCATCTCCACCTCTTTAGCAATCAGGTTGATGTCCGCCCCCTGAATCCGGGAGGGGGCGCCGGTGAAGTATTGGTTTACTACCGACTTATGTAAACCTAACGCCTCAAAAATTTGCGCGCCGCGATAGCTCTGGATGGTGGAAATGCCCATCTTGGACATCGTTTTCACCACCCCCTTGCTGATCGCCTTGATGTAATGCTTGACCCCCTCTTTCACCGTCACGTCTGTTAGCAGTTTCTTCTCGATGATTTCGCCGATGGTGGCATACGCCAGGTAGGGGTTGACGGCATCCGCGCCGTAGCCAAACAGCACGGCAAAATGATGCACTTCACGCGGTTCGCCCGATTCCAAAATCAGGCTGACGCGGGTGCGCTGCCCGCTGCGGATGAGGTGGTGGTGCAGCCCGGCCGTAGCCAGCAGCGCCGGTATGCCCGCCCGGTAACGGCCGACGTTGCGATCCGACAGGATGAGCAGATTTGCGCCCGCCTGAAGCGCTTCATCCGCCTGGAAGAAGAGGTCTTGCATGGCCTGTTCCAACCCGGCGCCCCCTTTGTTGGGGTCATAGAGGATGGGCAGTGTGGCTGATTTGAAGCCGTCCAGTTGGATGTGCTGCAATTGCGCCAACTGTTCGTCGGTGAGGATGGGGTGGGGCAGGCGGATGCGGCGGCAGTCGGCCGGCTGCGCGTCCAGCAAATTGCCCTCCGCGCCGAGCCAGGTGAGGGTGCTGGTGACCAGCTCTTCACGGATGGCGTCCAGCGGTGGGTTTGTCACCTGGGCAAATAGCTGTTTGAAGTAGTTGTAGAGCGGCTGCGGTTTGTCGGAGAGGATGGCCAGAGGGGTGTCGTCGCCCATCGAGCCAATGGCTTCCTGTCCATCGCGGGCCATGGGGGCCATGAGGACACGCAGGTCTTCAAAGGTGTAACCAAAGGCTTGCTGCTGTTGGGTGAGGGTGGCGTCAGACTGGAAGACATCCGATTTCTTTGTCTTCAAGACATCCGATTTCTCAAAGAAATCGGATGTCTTAGGCAAGTCTGACAAGTCCACGGTGTGTTGGTTGATCCAGTCGCGGTAGGGGTGTTCTTCGGCCAGGGTGTGTTTCAGTTCTTCATCGCTAATCAGGCGGCCCTGGGCGGTGTCTACCAACAGCATCCGGCCCGGTTGCAGGCGGCCTTTGTGGGCTACATTTTCCGGGGGGATGTCTACCACGCCGGTTTCAGAGGCCATAATGACCAGGCCGTCTTTGGTAATGGTGTAGCGCGACGGCCGTAAGCCATTCCGGTCCAGCACCGCCCCCACCACCGTACCATCGCTAAAACCGATGGAAGCGGGGCCGTCCCACGGCTCCATCAGGTGGCTGTGAAATTCGTAAAACGCCTTTTTGGCGTCACACATCTCCTCGTTCTTTTCCCACGGTTCGGGGATCATCATCATCACCGCGTGGGGCAGGCTGCGCCCGGTGAGTGCCAGAAATTCCAGGCAGTTGTCGAACATGGCCGTGTCGCTGCCGTCCGGGTCAATGAGCGGCAGCACTTTGGGCAGATCATCGCCAAAGGCGGCGGTGGCAAACAATTTTTCCCGCGCCCGTAACCAGTTCACATTCCCCTGTACGGTGTTGATTTCACCGTTGTGGATGACGTAGCGGTAGGGGTGGGCGCGTTCCCAACTGGGAAAGGTGTTGGTGCTGAATCGGGAGTGAACCAGGGCGATGGCGGAGTGGAAATCGGGATGGTGCAGGTCGGGGAAGTAATCACCCAACTGCTCGCCCAACAGCATCCCTTTATAAACCAGGGTGCGGCTGGAGAGGGAAGCAACGTAAAACGGTTTGCCTTCAATCTCGCGCTCGGCGCGCTTGCGAATCACAAACAGCTTGCGCTCAAACGCAAGCTGTTCTTCAGGCGCGGTCAGAGACCGGCCTGAGCCACGGTCTGCTGTGGCCGGTCTTCCGACTGTGCCGCTTACATTATTCTTTTGGATAAAAACTTGTTGGATAAATGGTTCCCCGGCTAAGGCGCTGGCCCCTAAGCCTGTGTTGTTGGTGGGTACGGTGCGCCAGCCTAAAAGCTGCTGCCCTTCTTCGGCCACAATTTGGGCAAATTGGCGTTGTTGTCGGCGAAGCTGGCGGTCGTTGGGTGAAAGGAACACCATGCCCACGCCATAATGCCCTGGTTCAGGGAGGGTGAACCCCTCCTGCTGACAGACCTTCTGTAAAAATTGGTGGGGAATTTGCACCATCATGCCGGCGCCATCGCCGGTGGTGGCTTCCGCCCCTTTGGCGCCGCGATGGGTGAGATGGTCTACGACGGCGAGAGCTTTTTGTACGATGTCCTGGCTGGCACGGCCGTGCATATCCACCACGAACCCCATGCCACAGGCATCTCGTTCAAACTGCGGGTCATACAACCCCTGTGCCGCCGGATAGCCAACGGCCAAACGTTGCTCGCCTCGCTGGTCAACTTCCTCCGGTTGCTGATCTTCTTGCTCCTTCATCTCTTCTCCTCGCTTCAGACGCCTGCCACAGGCCAACAAAAATGGTAACGAACGATTTCCAGACCTGGCAAGTCTGATAATGGTGTCTATGACACACCAAGTTTAATTAATAAGTATAGGATGTCAGGGGAGGAGGCGATACTGTGAATTGTGTACAAAATCACAAGCTGCAATTTCAACATTTTTGAAAAATTGACGCGGCCGGGAGAGATAGGGTAGACTGTGCAGGGTGTGATGGCTACGGCCGTGACGCCAAAATCAAATATCAGTAAAGGCCAGGACGCCTGCTGTGGAAATGAAATCCATTCTCATTTCTACACCAGGCGTCCTTTTTTTGCTCATAGCCGTTTGTAGTAGGCGCTTTAGCGCCGTCAGAAGGCGATGAATCGCCTACTACAAACGTAGTTTCATAATTTAAGGAGAAGAAATAGGATGTTACGCAATATCAGATTGATCAAAATTGGTTCAATGGCTTTGGTTCTGCTGGCGCTGTTCACCCTTTTCAGCGGCCGCGCCTTTGCCCAGGAAGAAGAAGTAACGGCTGGCGTCATCGCCATTCAGATTGACACCATCTGGCTTTTCCTGGGCGCTGTCCTCGTTTTCTGGATGCAGGCTGGTTTTGCTATGGTGGAAAGCGGCTTTTCCCGCGCCAAAAACGCGGCCAACCTGCTGATGAAAAACCTGATGGACTTTTGTATGGCCGCCATCCTCTTTTATGCCGTTGGTTTTGGCCTGATGTACGGCGCGGATAAAGCCGGTCTCATTGGTACCAGCAACTTTTTCCTGTCGGAACTCTCTCTGGGCGCAGACGCCGGTTATGACTGGACCAACTACCTCTTCCAGCTCATGTTTGCCGGGGCTGCCGCCACCATCGTCTCCGGCGCGGTGGCCGAGCGGTTGAAGTTCAAAAGCTATCTCATCTACAGCGCAGTAATGACTGCCCTCATCTACCCCATCTCCGGCCATTGGCTGTGGGGCGGCGGCTGGCTGGCCGAACGGGGGTTTGTGGATTTTGCCGGTTCCACCATCGTTCATGCCTGCGGCGGTTTTGCGGCGCTGGCAGCGGCCTGGGTGCTTGGCCCGCGCATCGGCAAATACAACAAAGATGGCAGCAGCAACGCCATCCCCGGCCACAGCCTGACATTGGCCGCTATGGGTGTTTTCATCTTGTGGATGGGCTGGTTTGGGTTTAACGCCGGGTCTACGCTGTCTGGCATGAATGCCAGCCTGGGTTATATTGCGGTGACAACAACCACCGCCGCCGCCGCCGGGGCGCTGTCTGCCCTGATCATCAACTGGTTCAAAGCAGGGCATCCATCCACAGAAATGGCGCTCAATGGCACATTGGCCGGTCTCGTCGGTATTACAGCAGGCACGGCCAATGTCACGATGGGTGGCGCCATTATCGTCGGCCTGGTAGCTGGCGCCGTGTTGGTCTTTGGTCTGGTCTTTGTGGAGCGCGTGTTGAAGGTGGATGACCCGGTAGGCGCAGTGGCGGTGCATGGCCTGAACGGGATGTGGGGCACCATCGCCGTTGGTTTGCTGGCCGCGCCTGCGGTAGGCGAATTCACGGGCATGGGGCCGGTAACTGGTTTGTTTTACGGCGGCGGCTTTAGCCAACTAGGTGTGCAATTGTTGGGCACGGTGGTCATTTCATTGTGGGCGTTTGCCACCATGGGCGCGCTGTTTTATGCGATGAAGGCCACCATCGGCGTGCGCGTCTCCGAAAAAGAAGAGATCGAAGGGCTGGACATTTCCGAACATTTCACCACCAGCTACCCGGAATTTGGGCCTTCGGCCGTGGGTACAGATGCGTTGGCGGCAGCGGGGGATTGATAGATTAGAGATTGGAGATTAGAGATGTCAATCTCCAATCTCTAATCTCCAATCTTGCTGAGGTTGTTATGAAACTTACACTTGAACCCAACAGCAACGGAGACGAAAAGACCGTGCCTTTTCATGTGCGTGTGGATATTGTGACGGCGACCATTGACGCCGGTTCGGTCTTTTACGTGCCGGTGGATGTGTCTTACCAGGGGATGAAAAAACGCTTCGCAGTGAATATCGCCGGTTGGACTCTGGAAAGTGAACGACCGGAGGCGCTGCCCGGCAAAATCAGTCGTTTTTTGCCCCGGCTGATCAGCCTGGCCCGTTTGCCCACCTATCTTTTCATCGCCCGCCGCGCCGGCGGCATCTACCCGGTATACACCGTCGGCAGCGAGGTGTATGCCACCACACCCGGCGGGCCGGTGTTCCGCCACGTGGAATTGGCGAAGGTGCGTGAATACCTGAGCGACTATCTGCACGCGGCCGGCATCCTGGGCGAAAAAGGGTTAAGCGATAAGCTGCATGTGCGCGGCTTGAACATGAAAACATTAGGCCTGCGCCGCCCCATTTTTTACCTGAAAAAGCGTGTACCGGGGGAAGTGGACTTTTGGGCGCCTGTTTTTGAGGCCAGCGATGGCAAACATATCTACTGTTATGCGGCCGATGAGCGGCGCGAAGTGCCCATCAACGGCGGTCTGGAGGTATTGGAATTGCAGCAGAAGGTAGCGGCGGCCTTGAAAACAGACAAACGGCTGCGTGATACCTTTGACTTACGCCTCGACCGCCTCTTCCCGGAAGTTTGGGAACAGTTGCAATCTGGCCTGCGGGAAAGTGAGCCGGTGACGGTGAATGGCTTGACATTGCCGGCCTATGCCATTGGCGAAATCCAACTGGCGTTGGAAGAGCGCCCGGACGAAGGGCGATACAGCCTCTACCTGGGCCACGATCTGGATGATCTGCGGGCGCGGGTGGCGGTGGATTTGGAACGGCGGGGGATTGTGGTGGTTGGTAATCGGTAATCGGTGGTCGGTAAACGGTAACTGATTACCGATTACCGATAACTGATTACTGTTTTTAGAAAGGTGCAAATCAATTGATAAGGAGAGTTTTACGATGAGTGGAAATTCAGCTCGATTAAAGGCGATTTCGGCGGTAATTAATTACAAGCCGATTTCAGAACCATTGAACTTTGCGGAAACGCCATCACAAGAGGTGTTTGCGCAAAATGTGTTTAGTCTGGCGGTGATGAAGCAGCGCCTGCCGAAGGCGGTGTATAAGTCGCTGGTACAGACGATTGCCGAAGGTAAGCCCTTGCAATTGTCTACGGCCGATGTAGTGGCAGCAGCGATGAAGGATTGGGCCATTGAAAAAGGGGCCACCCATTATGCTCACGTCTTTTACCCCCTGACGGGGCTGACGGCCGAAAAACATGACAGCTTTTTGTCACCCAATGGCGGCGGCACGGCCGTGACCGAATTCAGCGGCGACCAGCTCATTCAGGGTGAACCGGACGGCTCCAGCTTCCCCACCGGCGGTATCCGCGCCACCTTTGAAGCCCGCGGCTACACCGCCTGGGACGTGACCAGCCCGGCCTACATTCTGGAAAATCCCAACGGTACCATCCTGTGTATCCCCACCGCCTTTGTCTCCTGGACGGGCGAGGCGCTGGACAAGAAAACGCCGCTGCTGCGTTCCATGCGCGCCCTCAGCACGCAGGCGCAGCGCATCCTGAAGCTGTTTGGGCATGATGATGGCGCATTGGTGACGGCTACAGCCGGGCCAGAACAGGAGTATTTCCTGATAGACCGCAACTTTTACATGGCGCGGCCCGATTTGCTCAATGCCGGGCGTACCCTTTTTGGCGCGAAACCGCCCAAAGGCCAGGAGTTGGAAGACCATTACTTTGGCGCGATCACGGAGCGGGTGCTGGCCTGCATGTTGGAAGCAGAGCGGGAACTGTATAAATTGGGCGTGCCGGTGAAGACGCGCCACAACGAAGTGGCCCCGGCGCAGTATGAAATTGCGCCGGTGTATGAAAACGCCAACGTAGCTGCCGACCACCAGCAAATGATCATGGCTACGTTGAAGCGGGTGGCCGAGAAGTATGGCATGGCCTGCATGCTACACGAAAAGCCGTTCGCCGGGGTGAATGGATCGGGTAAACATCTGAATTTCTCGTTTGGCAATGCCAGCCAGGGTAACTTGCTGGAACCGGGCGATACGCCGCATGAAAATGCCCGTTTCCTGGTCTTTTGCGCGGCCATTATTCGGGCGGTGGACAAATATGCCTCGCTGCTGCGGGCCTCGATTGCTTCGGCTGGAAATGACCACCGGTTGGGGGCAAATGAAGCGCCGCCGGCCATCATCTCCATCTTCCTGGGCGATCAGTTGACCGATGTATTTGAGCAAATCAAAACGGGTGGGGCGAAGTCATCAAAAGCGATGGATGTGCTGACAGTGGGCGTAGATACATTGCCGCCGCTGCCCAAACATGCCGGCGACCGCAACCGTACCAGCCCGTTTGCCTTTACCGGCAATAAGTTTGAGTTCCGGGCGGTGGGGTCTAACCAGTCCATTGCCGGGCCGTTGGTGGTACTGAATACGATTGTGGCCGAATCACTGGATTATATTGCCACGAAATTGGAATCAGCAACGGGTGAATTGAGCACGGCCGTGCAAAACGTCCTGCAAGAGATTATGGTAGAACACGGCCGTATCGTTTTCAATGGTGATGGCTATTCGGAAGCGTGGCACAAGGAAGCGGAAGGACGCGGATTGCCAAACTTGCGCACGGCCGTAGACGCCCTGCCAGAACTGGCCTCCCCGGAAGCGATTGCCCTCTTTGAAAAGTACAATGTGCTGACCGCCCGCGAATCGAAGAGCCGGTTGGATGTGAAACTGGAACAGTACATCAAAGAAGTGAAGGTGGAAGCAGCCATCACTGCTGAGGTGGCGCGGACGATGATCTATCCGGCGGCGGTGCGTTACCAGAATGAACTGGCAGCGACGGCGGCCAATTTGAAAGCGGCGGGAGTGAAGGCGGACACGGCCGTGTTGCAAACCCTCACCGAACTGGCCGACTGCCTGAACCAGAGCGTAGACGAACTGGAAGCAGCGTCCGCTGCCGCCCACGAAGCCGACGATGTGCTGGCCGAAGCCGAACACATCCGCGACGCCATCTTGCCCGCCATGAACGTGGTGCGCAGCTATGCGGACAAATTAGAAGGGTTGGTAGCAGATGATTTGTGGCCGCTGCCTACGTATCAGGAGATGTTGTTTATCAAGTAGGTGTGTGAATCCGAAATCCGTGACCCGTAATCCGTAATTCGTAACCCGTGATCCGTAAGCGGTGAGGGGATTGCCGTTTACGGCTCACGGATTTGCACCTTCCTTTGCCGAAGCCGCCCGGTATGAACATGCCGGGTGGCTTTTTTGTGCATGGTGGGGTGGACACGGCCGTGACGACACGATAGGCAATTTGCACCTACCACCAGCTTGCTGACTTATACAGGCCATGTGGTTTATTATGCGGCAGATAACAGTGGACACGGCCGTAATGAGACAGGATAATGCGGGTGACGGCCGTGGCCTGGCAGCGTTCCCGTGGCGCAAAAATGACATAGCGGGGACGCCAGCCACAGCAGTAGTTGTGCAAGGAAGTTATCGTCTTTAGGAGGAAAAGGCAATGTTCAATCAACAACTACAAAGGTTCCGAAAATGGCTTTTGGATGTGCCTATACGCGCCGCGTTTATTAGCTCTCTTCTTTTGCTCCTATCTGGGATCACCTGACGGTTATTGTCTAACCCAAAAGCATTCCTCTCTGATCCACTAGGTGAAATTGTCCAGATGCTAACAGTGACTGCCATTTTTGCAGTGATCGTTTATATATATTCCCGGAGACTCAAGCAAGAAGCAAGAAACCAATGAAATGGCCCTTCAACTGTGGTGCGATGTTCACCCTGTGGGCAGATGAGTGATAGGGAGGAATGTTGAAAAACGGCCGTACCCCATCACCTCCTCACCTCCTCACCTGCTCACCTACTCACCCCATCATGGGTTGGACACGGCCGTGACTCTTTTCGTCAATCTCCCCATCTCATTCTGCCAACACCAACTCAAACTCAATTTCATCTTTAATGGGGATACCGTTCAGCCCCAGCAGGGGGATTTCCGGCTTGATGAGGCGGGATTGAGCCAGCGCGCCTTTGTGTACGGCCGTCAGTCGCCACCCTCGATTACTGTAAAAACGAATAGCCGGTTCATTGTCATTGGTGGTGATAAGCCAGGCGCGGTGGCAGCCATGCTGCCGGGCATAGTCGGCGGCGGTGGCCAGCAATGCGGAACCAAGTCCTCGCCCCTGTACGGCCGTATGCAACGTTACCACTTCACAGTCACGGCCGTCTAGCCGTACTGTCACCAATCCCACGCGCTCCCCATCCAGGCTAGCGATAAAACCGGGCAGTTCGTCGCACTGGTGCAGCCGTCCACGAGACACCATGCGCGTGTTACCCGCCTCCCGCCACAAAAACGCCCGCACCCACTCCCGATCATTTTCGGTAAGTGGTTCAACTGTGACCGCCATTTTTACTACCTCCGACTCGGTGATACACTTGCGTAGATTGGTTCAATCTCAAAGATTGAAGCAATCTCAAAGCCATGACCAGAGAACGAACTTTCCGCAGTGAAGCCATTGTATTGAAGCGCTCCGATTTTGGCGAAGCCGACCGGCTGCTGACCCTTTTCAGCCGGGAGCAGGGCAAGCTGAAAGCGATTGCCAAAGGTGCGCGCAAACCACAAAGCCGCAAAACCGGCCACGTGGAACTGTTCATGCGCAGCAACTTTCTCTTTGCCAAAGGGCATGACCTGGACATCATTACCCAGGCGGAGATGGTGGAGCCATATGCAGCGCTACGCGCCGACCTGGTGCGCACCACCTACGCCTCCTATGCAGTGGAACTGTTGGATCGTTTCACGGTGGAGCATGACAAACATGTCGCCTTGTACCAGCTTTTGGCCGATGCGTTGGGCTGGTTTGCGGCCGATGAGGAGATGCTGCTGCCCGCCCGTTATTATGAACTGCGCCTGCTTTCCCTGACGGGCTTTCAGCCACAGTTGTTCACCTGCGTCTCTTGCGGCGAGACCATCACCGAGCAAGATCAATTTTTCAGCGCGGAATTAGGTGGGGTATTGTGCCCCCAATGCCACGCCGCCGACCGGCGCGCACAGCCAATCACGGCCGTAGCCCTGAAAGTGCTGCGTTTTTTGCAGACACGGCCGTATGACGCTGTCTACCAACTGCACCTGCGCCGCCCCGTTCACACCGAACTGGAACAGATCATGCACACCTACCTCACCCACATTCTGGAACGCAACCTCAAATCGGTAGACTTTCTGCACCGGCTGCGCCAGGAAGCGGCGCTGTTTGCGCCCGACGACGCCACCTGAGCATAGGCCAAACCGGCCACAAACCCTTCGCGTTTCTTCGCGCCCTTCGCGGATCAAAAACAAAAAACCACCCATTTCAGGGTGGTTTTGCTGACTGCGGGACCAGGATTCGAACCTGGACTAGACGGTTCAGAGCCGCCGGTTCTGCCGTTAAACTATCCCGCAAAGAGTGGGTCTATAGTCGGCCTGCTCAACCGGCAGGCATTTTACCAGAGCGCCGCGCCTGCGGCAAACGGCCGTTGCCCAGAGCCTGGCAAATTCCTCCACCCATTGCCCCGTGCCGTGAACCCTTCTACCATAGCGCCATAGATTGGCTTGATTGTTTGTTTATTGTCTTGTTCAGGCCCAGGCCAGCCATGACCGATCTCACAACGCACCAACCCGATATTGCCAAAGTTTTCGCCGCCTTAAGCGCCAGTTTCAGCGAGCAGGAACTCCGCACACTCTGTTTAGAACTGCATATCGAGTATGAAGACTTGCCGCCCGGCGGCAAAACGGATAAGGCGCGGGAACTGGCGCTGCGCTGCCAGCGCGAACGCCGTCTGCCGGAACTGGTGGAAGCGATAGTCGCCGCCCGCCCCCACATCCCCCGCCACGGCCTGCCCCCATCTGCCCCGCCACCCCTCCGTCCCCCCGGATGCGTGACCTTTTGTAGGGGCGGGACGGCGCGGCGGGGCCTTGTCTATCACCCCAGACATTAACCCGCGCCGTCTCACCCCGTCCGGCGCCATCAACGGGGGCGAGACAGGCGGGAGACAAATAGACACGTTTTCGGCAAAACCTATCCCGCCTGTCCCGCCCTTACCACACCGATTACCGTTTACCGATAACGGATTACGGCTCACGAATTACGGCTCACGGCCGTCACCCCCCATCCTCAATGCTTAACGTGTACTCCACCACGGCCGTGTCGTCTTCGGCACGCACTTCGATGAGCAGGGTCAGGTCTTCATCCAGTTCAATGCCCACAAAGCCGGTGATGATGTCCGGGTCCGTTTCCACGATTTGTTGGCCGGAATCAGGGTCTAGAATGCGCATGATGACATTTTGGCCGGCGCTGTTGCTTTCCAGGAGCAGGTTGACCACGTCACCCGCGCTGAGGGTGACGGTGTATTGCACCCGACTCTTGGGTGTGAGCGTGCCGGAAGCCTCGTCGCCCAATACCAGCGTACCGCCGTCAACCGACTCACCTGACAGGTAACGGATAGCGGCTTGTAGAAGGGCGTCCTCTTCCCCGAGCACGGCCGTTTCATCCACCGGCACCACGATATCCGGCACCACACCAATACCCTCAATGTGAATGTTACCCTCCATATCTACGGCCCGGCCCTGCGTAAAGCGGAAGGCCTCATCCTCTGGCATGGCCACCTCGTCCACCGGGCCACCCAGCCCGGCGGTGGGCGTGTGGCCGATGATGGTGGCCCGGTTTTGCAGCGTCATGTCGTAGCTGAAAAATTCACAGGCGCTGGCGCAGTCCGCCGCCACCAGCACCACAACCGGGCCATCGTAACGCAGGCTTTCGTCCGGCGGCAGGATAAAACGCTGCGGCTCTTCATCCATATGGAATTCGCCGCGATCCCGGTCATATGCGGCCGTATTGCCCAGTTCCAACGGCTCATCAAAGAAATAGGCTGCCATCTGGTCGGCCAGGAAGCCACGCCCGCCGCCGTTGCGCCGCATATCAACGATAATGGCCGAGACTTCGGCCTCTTTGAAATCGCGGATCATGCGTTCCCACAACTGCACCGTTAACACGTCGTTGTCAGAAAAGCTGTAGATGGCCACGTAGCCGATGCCTTCGTCCAACAGTTCATACTCCACCGGCAGTTGCAGGCCGTCGCCGACTTTGTTGTCTACCCAGTAGAAGTAGCTTTCCAGTTCAGAATTGGCGTTGAGTTCGGCCGTTTGTACCGCGCCGCCAGGGTCCTGGTAGGTGACGGTGACAAAGGCGTTGCGCGGGAAACGAGTAGCAAATAGCAGTTTGTCTTGCCGTTCGGCGTGGGCGGTGCTGTAGGGGCCAAAATAGGAGACGGTCTGGTCAATATGCTCGCTGATGGCCACCTCATTGATGGCGATAATCTCCGCGCCCCATTCAATGCCGGCCTGGGCTGCCGGGCCGTTGGGGGTGAGGAAGGTGACGACGGCCGTGCCGTCGTCCAACTCCTTGATCGCCAACCCAATCCCCCCCAATACCGCGTCGCGGAAATCTTCCTGCACAAACGGGCCGGAAACGTGCCCATCCGGGATGCGCCAGGCAAAGTCACGCAAGGCGCGGCGGTAAGCCAGGTCATCTCCGGTTGCCTCCGCTGTCATAAAACGGGGTTCAAACTCCGCCCGCAGCGCCTCCCAATCAATGTTTTTGTATTCGGTAAAGGCGTACTCGTTGATGAGTTGGTCTACCAGGGCGTTAAACGCCTCGGTGTAGCCCAGTTCTGAGTAGTCCACCAATGCTGCGCCATCTGGCTCCACCAGGTCTACGCGCGGGCGGCGGCTGCGGTCAAAGGTGAATGGGGCGGTGTCCAGGTCCACCAGGGTGTAACCGGCGGGCAGGTTGATCATCTCTTCGTCGCCGGTGAAGAGCAGGCCGTCCGGGCCAAAATTTTGCGGGAAGCCTTGCTGATCATCGGGGGCGTAGACCAGCAGTTTGCCGCCGCTGATCTCCCGGTCATGTTCCGGGTTGCGGCTGATTTTGGTGGAGGCGTAGGCGGTAGACCAGCCGCCGCCGCCCAGGTCACGCTCTTCCAGGAAGGGGTCGCCAAAGGTGTTGGTCCAGTAGGCGATGGCAAAAACCTGTACGCCTTGTTCTTCTTCATCGTCAAAGTCCACATCCCGCCAGGCGCCCTGCGGTTCGATAGGCAGGGCGATGGAGTAGGAGAAGGGGGAGGTGTAGAAGTCGGAGGTGATTTGCCCCAGGGTTTGTGACTCCACCGGGAAGATGTAATTTTTGTCCCGGTCTACAAAACCGGCCTGGTCTTCCAAAATGACGACCGGGGCGGCCACGCCCAACGTAAAGAAGGGGTTGGTGTAAGTGACGAGGCCGGTGATGGCCACGGGGCCGCCTTCGTCGTTATCCGTTATCGGTAATCCGTTATCGGTAATTGGTTTGGCCGTTGGTTCGGGGGTGGGGGTGGGGGGCACGGCCGTTGCCGTTGGTTCTTCGGTGGGCACGGCCGTGTGGGTGGCGGTGCTGGTGGGGGGTACGGCCGTTGGCGATGGCGCCGACGTGGGGGTTGGCTCCGGCTCCGTACAGGCGGCGGCCAACAACAAAATGATGATGCTGAGGGTGATGATAGTTTTCAAGTTCATTTGTTTTCCCAAAAATTCTCGTGGGCAATCGCCCACCACCACAAACGAAAATGTTTGTAGTAGGCGATTTATCGCCTGCAAACGGCGATAAATCGCCTACTACGAACAGGTGGTTGGTTAATAGCGCAGGATGAGGGAAATGCGCTGGTGGTCGGCTAACTGGCCGTTGTCCACAAAAACCACCCGCCCCTGTTTGTCCAGCACCGTTTCAATAATGTCATCTACGGCGTCGGCGATCACGTCCGGGGCGGTGGGATCATCGGCCGGGGTCAGGATCAGCCCCGTCTCATCTACCCGCGCCGGGTAATGGAAATCTTCCTCCACCAGCAGCAAACGGCCGCGCCCTTCCTGCGCCAGCCGCCACACCTGGCCCGGCGTGGAGACAAATTTGCGTTCCCCCACTGCCTTGTCCAACTCGGCCAACACCTGCTGCCGCTGCGCAGCCAGATTTTCTTTCACCAACGGCCAGACCAGTTCGCCCAACTCATGCGCCGGCGTTTTATCGTGATTGCCGGTCAGGGTGGTGATAATCGCCTCCTTATGGGCGGTCACTTCGTTAAAAAACGCCAGGTACCGATCCACACCCACGACCGCCAGCGGCAAAGGGTCGTCGGCCAGGAATGGCTTGAGGGCGTTATCTACCTGGCGGAAAAACTGGCGGTGGCGCTCATCCCGGTGCGCGGAGACATTCACGCCAAAGCCGCCGGGTAATGGCTCTGCGCCCCCTGGCCCTTCGTGGGTCATGGGGAAACCTTCCTCTTCAATTTCCACCAGGTCTGCTTTTGTGCCTTCAAACAGGCGGGTGGGCTGTTCGCTTAAGGCCAGCACCCAATAACGGGGTGTGCGGTTCAGGGCAAAAACCAGGTCGCGGGTGAGGAAGGATTCATCAATGACCACCCGTTCGGGCAGGGTAAAAGGCAGATTAAATAGGCGGCCAAAATCCCGGTTGGCAAAGATTGCCAGCCCGTCCAGGGTGTGCGGGTGGTCTACGCTTTTGGCTAACTGTTCCAGCCGGGCCAACAAGGGGTCGGCCTCGCGTTTGCTCATCTCTTGCAGCAGCCGGTTGCCCGCTTCCAGCACCAGATTTTTCAGCCGGATGGGGTCCTGGCGATTATCTGGGGAGGTGCGGTGGGTGGGCATGGTGATGGTGATAGCCGGATAGCCTTTGACTTGTTGTAGTAATTGCACGTCATGGCGGTTCATAGTCGTCTTCTCCTTTTTTGCTGTGGGACGATTTGGAAAATCGTCCCACCATGGTCATGGTGTTTTTTATCACTTGTATAGTTCCTGGGATTGTACCCCAGTTTCGGTAATCAGTTGTCGGTAATCGGAAGGCCCGCCGATTACCGATTACCGTCTACCGATAACCGGTAATACGCCGGGAGCAAGGTCATAGGGGCGGTGGCGGCGACGATGAGGATGCTGTCTTGGGTGCTGTTGGGCGGGGTGATCACGGCCGTACCATCCCCCATCACCTCAATTGCCTGCACCACCGGCCTGGTCTCATCAAACGTAATGAAAATAAGATGCCAGGTTTGGGGCACGTAGCCGGTGGCGCGTACAAACCCTTCCGCCGTCCAGCCCATGTCCGATTCGGCATCATCCACATAGCCGATTTCGGGAATGGCGATGTTGTCCAGCGCCAGCCCGCCAAAGGTGAGGATGGGGTCGGTGACGTATTCAAGGCGCAGCAAGATTTCCTGCCCGGCGAAGGGCGTCAGGTCAATGCTTTCCTGCACCCAACCGTCGCTTGTGCCGGTGTAGAAGCGTTCGGTCAGGGCAGATTCGGATGGGTCGTGGTCAAGGGCGTGGCCTTGCATCTGCGCCCCGGTCAGCGGCTGCCAGGTCTGCCCGCCGTCGCTGGAGGCGGTGACGTAGGCGAAGTCGTAGCCCACTTCGATGTCGTGGTACACATCGTAGGTGAGAGTGGCCTGGGTCACGGCCGTGAGATCAAAAGCGCGCGTCAGTCGGACGGCGCTGAAATTGGCGCGGTTGGCCAGCCACATATGCGCGCCAGATGGCGGCAGCACCGGCAGCAGCGGCGCGTGGTTGCTGCCGGTAAAAGTAATAGCGTTTTTTTGTCCGGCTGGCACGGTGTAATAATCGGCGGCATATTGGTTGACGGTGGTTTCGGCGGTGGGCAGTGGGCTAGGATTGACTGCCCTGACGCCGTCAGCCAGGGCATACGTTTCCGGTGCGCCCGGCACATTGTGCATGGCTAACGCCGCCAGCCAATCCAGCCATAACTCCAGGCCGCTGCCAAAATCCAGATTATATGTTTGTGCCAGATCATCCAACGCCGTAAAAGCAGGTTCGGGATGGTTGGCAAAATCACGATATAACTTTTCGCCCAAACGGTTAAAAATGTAGCGGTTGAGCAGATAACCCTGGCCGTAATAGGGCAGGGTATTACCGTCCGTCCAGCGGTTCAACTGCTGGTCGGGGTTTTGCAGAAAGAGGTTAGCACGGTAGACGCCGTCGCCGGGGTAACCCACCAGTTCTTCGGCCAACATGGCCGACCCTTCCACGGCCCAATCCCAATCGTTGTTATCATAGTTGGCTTCGATCATGTGGCGGAATTCGTGCGCCAGCGTGTCCAGATAACCGGGGTAGCCAAACCCACGGCCGTTCATCACAAACATCTCCCGCGCATTCGAGGTAGGGTCTACGCTGTGGGGAATCAGGTCATGGGAACTGAAATACCCCGCCAGGTAACAAAAATCGAGTTCGGTGGGGCCAATATCACACAAGTTGACCGGTGAGGCGTTGACGATGTGGATGCGCGGGTCGCCATCCACACCGGGGCTGGCTTCCGTGTCAAAGAAGAGGTGGCTGCGCCGGTAAATCTCGTCAAAACCGGCGCCCGTTTGTTGCAGCGTGGTCTGCGCCGGTTCGGCCAGGCCAGGGGTGGTGTCAAACCAAAAGTAGGCGTGGTCGCTAACGTACATCAGCACAAATTCGGCAGAGGTGTTGGTGTTGGTGTCGGTATTGTTGATGGTCAGGAGTTGCTGCGTACCCACTGGCAGCGGTTCGCTTACGAGTGCGGCTGCTTCGGTGGGCGGTGTGGCCCCTTTGTAGGCCACCAGCAAGGCCACGTCGTCCCGGTCGGGGGGGTAGTGGCTCTCCAGTCGTTCGGCCGTCAGCCGCTCGGCCTCGGTGACGGGGGCGCGGCTAAGGTTGGGGTAGGGATCGGTAATCGGTAAGCGGTTATCGGTAATCGGTGGTTGGTTATCGGGCGTCGGGCTACTGACTGAAGGGATCGGACGGGGGATTTCGGTAGCCGGTGGTGCGGTTGTGGGCGTGGGGGCGTTAACCGTTGGCAATTGATCATTGACCATTGCTGTGGGCACGGCCGTTGGTGTCACTCTGGTGTTGCCAGAGCAGGCAACTAATAACAGGAGGATGAAGACGGCCGTGGCTAAACGTTTTTTTTGTGACATAAACTTTCCTTGATCTGCGAAGGGCGCGAAGAAACGCGAAATAAAATCTCTGCGCCGCTGCGTCTCTGCGCTGTAAAAATGTGAGCAAGATTATAGAGATGGAAAAGGCGACTGTCACCGCCTGATAACAGTCGCCAGACCAGTTCTAACAAGCCCTTATACTTCTCACCTCATACCCCCGCAGCTGCTCATGGTGTGGCAGAGCAGGCACAAGGCCTACCCTACAGATCACCCCATCGCCCGCTCACCTGCTCACCCCCTCTTCTGCAAAATCATGGGCAGGCCGCCTTTGGGGCGCAGGGTAATGAGCGGCTCCATTTCCACCTGATGGCCGGGTTTGAGTTCGGCGCGGAAACGTTGGGCAATGGTCGCCAGCAGCAGAATCGCTTCGGTCATAGCGAAATTGTTGCCGATGCACTGGCGTGGCCCGCCGCCAAAGGGCAGGTAGGCATAACGCGGCCGTTCGGCCACCCGCTCTGGCATAAAGCGTTCCGGGTCAAACTTGAGTGGCTCTTCCCAGAAGTCCGGGTGGCGGTGCGTCAGGTAGGGGCTGAGGGTGATGACGGTGTTGGCAGGCACGTCGTAACCGCCGATTACGTCGGCTTCGTGGCCAAAACGGCCAATGGCATAAGCAGGCGGGTAGAGGCGCATGGTTTCTTCTATGACCCTGGTGGTGTAGGGCAGTTGGGGGATGTCGGCAAGGTTTGGCGCACGGCCGTCCGCCAAACCATCCGCCAGTTCTTGTTCCAGCCGGGTACGGACATCCGGGTGTTGGGAGAGCAGGTAAAAAACCCAACTGAGGGCCACAGCCGTGGTCTCGTGCCCGGCCAACATGATGGTCATCACCTCATCGCGCAGTTGGCGGTCATCCATGCCTTCGCCCGTTTCCTCGTCGCGGGCGGCCATGAGCATCCCCAGTAAATCATCTTTTTGTTCGCCGGACCGGCGTCGTTCGGCAATGATGGTATGGACAACATTGTCCAGTACGGCCGTGTTCTGGTGGATGATACGGCTGCTGCGCCACCAGGGGACATATCGCAGCCGTTCATAAGCAAACGGGGTGCTGCTGAGGGCGGCGACTTCTTCGTTCACGGCCGTGAACGCTTCGCCCACCGTATCCGCTGCCCGCGTCAGGTCAATGCTAAACAACGTCTTTCCGGCAATTTCCAGCGTCAGGTGCATCATCTCCTCGGCCAGATTGAGCGTTTGCCCGTCTTGCCATTTGTCCACCATGACGCTGGTGGCATCGGTCATCGTCGTGGCAAAACCGGCGATACGCTGGCGGTGGAAAGCGGGCTGCGCCAGGCGCCGCTGCCGCCGCCAGAAGTCGCCATCGCTGGTCAGCAGTCCCTTGCCGATCACGGGCGTAAGCAGCAGCAGACTGGGATGGGGCAGTTTGGTGTAGTTCTTGTTGTTGTCTTGCAAAATGTGTCTGTTGTGATCAGGGTGGCAAAAGATATAGCCATAAAAGTGTAGGATGGCGCGGAAACGCACTGCGTCGCCGTATTGGGTGATTAGTTCCTCCAATTTGGCTAACGGCCGTCCCTGAAACTGGCGAATAATGCCGGAAGGCCAGGGTGGGTTGGGGCCGGGGGGATGGTTGAGCTTTTTTTTCTGCGTTGGGTTAACAACGATGGTAGACATTTGTTTACTCCATTTTTGGTTCAAGACGAGTTGATGATCGAAATTGTGATGAATTTCACAATCAGTTTAGCAAAAATTTCCTAATCCTGTCAATAATTTCATGCGTCATGTTACAATGCGCCGATGGTAGACAAGGTTGCCGGTATTCGACGTTATGGGCTGCGTATAATCCTGCTTGTGGTGGGTGTGGGATGGCTGCTGGTTGGGCCTGGGCACGGCGCCGCCCAGCAGACGGTGACGCTGGAAGCCTATTTGAGCGCCATCGCCCACTATCGCAGCCAGATACTAAACACCGCCAACGACAACGAGCAGTGCCGGGAAACAATGACGGCCGTTGCCCATGCCCTTAGCTTGATTACGGCCGTGCAATTTCCCGACGGCTCCGTGATGCAGGTGAATCACCAGGGCGCGGCCCAGGCCCTGCAAACCCAACCCTGCAACCCGGCCCGCGCCAGCCAATACCTCGGCGGCCTATGCCCCAACCAGTTATGCGCGGCGTCCCGGCCTTTGCCTTCCTTACAAACAGGAGATAACGCCGCAAACGGTAACTCACTGGCGGGGGCGGCGGGGGCAACCGGCGGCAATGACGCCACCTTGCCGGGTTCGCCGCCATCTGATATGCCACCCGCAACTCTCCCCCCTGCCACTACCCCTGCGGCGACAACCAGCCCTGCAACTGATCAAAGCGGCCCTGCTGCTGATGGAGAAGCACCGGTGACTCAACCCCCGGCGACGGTTGAGTCACCAGCGATTGGGCCAGCACAGACTGAGCCACCGGGGAACGAACCACCGATGGAGGCGGTTCCCATCGAAGCAACGGCTGATGGACAAACAGGGACGGGCAATGAACAAAAAGAGGAGTTGGCGGAGGACTCGACCGATTCCCCTACCAACCAGACCGGGGATTTACCGGGGGCAGAAAGTGGTCAAGAGACTGTTAGTGAAGAGAATGGTGGTGAAGAAAACAGCAGTGGCGAAAACGGCGACAGCGAAAATGAAGCGGGCCAATCAACACCTGCGGCTACCAATACAACCGCCAGCACATCAGCCACAGCTACGGCCGTGCCCATCCCCCCTGTTGCCACTGCGGCCCCGCAATCACCAGAAGCCACAACAACCACTAATCGGTGGCTGCTGCTGGCAGCAGCGGCGGCGGCGTTAGTGTTGATCGCCACGGCCGTGGCGCTGCTGCTGTGGCCGGGCAAAGAGGATGAAGAAGAGCCGGAAGAAAAAAAACCAATCCAAGTGGTGACGGCCGTTAATGAAGGCCGCCAGTTGGTAGAAAAAGGGGATTACCGCGAAGCCGCCCGCCGCCTCTTTCTGGCGATGCTGCTGGCGCTGGATGAAAAAGGGTTGCTGCGTTTTGACCGCCACCGCACCAACCTGGAACTGCTGCAACAAGAACGGCTGCACAAAGAGATCGTGCCCTCATTGGTACCCATCATCACCACCTATGAGCGCGTCTGGTACGGTCTGGAACCGCTGCCCGCCACCGAGTACGAACGATTAGTGCAGGAGATCAAGGCAATTCGAGATTGGAGACGTGACCCGTAATCGGGTTACGGGTCACGGGTCACGGATTACGGATTACGTTTTACCCACATGCTTCTACAAAAACGCTTCCTCACTGATCTAGTCGGTATTGTTCTGATTCTGGCGCTGCTGCCGCTGCTGGTCTTGGGCGTGACGGGTTGGCGGAATTCGCCACAGCGGGCGCGGGGGTCGGCCTTGAATCAGGGGGATGGCGGGGTCTCGGTGTTTGCCAACTGGTTACAAACGCAAGGGTTTCAGGTGGACATGCGGCAGTCAGGTAATGCACTGCGTCCATCGAACCAGGACAAGATTATGTTTGTGATCGCACCACGCAGCCGCTTCCGGTATGGCGAACTGTATAACCTGGATGTGTGGGTGCGGAATGGCGGCACGCTCATTATTGCTCAGGAGGATGCACGACCACGGGAACTGCTGCGTTATTATGATCTGGGATTGGGGCGGCTGTGGTGGCCGGTGGCCCAAAGCGGTCTGGCGCTGCCCGTTTTTAATTGGCCGCCGGTGGGCCAGGCGGCGGTGGATGCGCACCGCTATGTGCGGGTGGATTGTGGGCAGGCGGCGGTGCATATGGGGGATTGTACACGGCCGTACCTGGTAGCTTTGGGGCGTGGACGAGGGCAAATCATCGTCTTGTCTTCGGTGACGCCCTTTACCAATGCCGGGCTGCGCCAGCCGGGAAATGCGCAGTTGGTGGAGAACATGGTGCTGGCGACGGCCGTGCCCGGCAGCACCATTCTCTTTGATGAAGCCCACCGCCAGCTTTCGGCTGCCTGGTTGTTTACCACACCCACCGGCTGGGCGCTGTGGCTGAGTCTGGTGGGGGTGGGTCTGTTTGTTGCCTGGAACAGTTCCAGTTCACCGACGAACCGGGCGCAAACCAAAACTGTCCGGGGTGAGAAGGAATTAGACACGGCCGTAGCCCTCAACCAGTTGGCCGCCGCCGAACGGCAGTTTCGCCGCCATGATGTCATCATGGCTCATTATTGGCGGCGCTTGCAACAAACCCTGGCCCGCCGCCACGGTGTAGACCCCACCTTGCCGGATGCCCGGTTTGTGGCCGCACTCAAACCTCACCTGACCGAAGCCGAATTGGGTATGGTGAGTTATCTGGTAACATATAAAGAACGGGCCGACGTCCTGACGGAAAACGAGTTACGTCAATGGGTATCGGTCGCCGCCGAATTAACCGACCAACAGCCATTGACCAGAGAGGTCTATGAATACCAAAAAACTATTTGATGCGCTACACCTGGAAGCCGCCAAAGTGGTGGTGGGGCAAACCGACGTGTTGGCCCAACTATTTATCGCCCTATTAGCCGGGGGACATGTGCTGATGGAAGGTGTGCCCGGCACCGCCAAAACGCTGATGGCTAAAACGCTGGCCCATCTGGTGCAGGCGCCGATGAACCGCATCCAGTTTACGCCCGACCTGATGCCCTCGGATATTATCGGCACCAACGTGTTTAACGTGGCTACCAGCCAGTTTTACCTGCGCCAGGGACCGATTTTTGCCGGGGTAGTGCTGGTGGACGAGGTGAATCGCGCCCCGGCCAAAACACAGGCGGCGCTGTTAGAAGCAATGGAAGAGCGGCAGGTGACGATTGATGGCACACGGTATGATTTGCCTGATCCCTTCCTGGTGATTGCCACCCAAAACCCGGTGGAGTATGAAGGCACCTACCCCTTGCCGGAAGCGCAGCTTGACCGCTTTTTCTTTAAGGTTAAAGTGCCATACCCACCACCGCCGGCCGAGGCGGAGATGCTACACCGCTATCACCAGGGTTTTAACCCCCACCAACTGGCGGCAACGGGGGTACGGCCGTTGCTGACGCCAGAACAGTTGACGGCCGTGCGCCAGCACATCCAGACCATCACCGTCGAAAAAAGCATCATCACCTACATCACCCAAATCAGTAATGCCACCCGTGAGGCGCGTGAACTGTTTCTGGGCGGCAGTCCCCGCGCCTCGGTGGCCCTGTTGCAGGCCAGCAAAGTCCATGCGGCGTTGCACGGCCGTGCCTTCGTCACCCCAGATGATGTCAAAGCCGTAGCCCTGCCCGTCTACCGCCACCGCATCATCCTCAAACCGGAAACCATGCTGGAAGGGCTAAACGCCGACGCCCTCATCACCCGCATCCTCAATTCCCTGGAAGTACCGCGCTAAATCATGCATAAAATGGGTTGCTAACTACAACCACCGTGCGTATAATGCCCACATAGTTAAGACCAGAACAACGATGAATGAGAGTAGTATGGTTGTACGGCCGTCCAGAGAGTTAGCGGTTGGTGCGAGCTAACAAGCCAGCAATCAGAATCCACTCAGGAGTTGCCGCCGACAGAAGGTGGGCCGGGTTCGCCCGTTATTGCGATAAGAGATCGGTAATCGGTTATCGGTAAACGGTAATCGGTTGGTGATGAAACCAGGTGGCACCACGGGCCCCCTCGTCCTGGATAAGACGAGGGGGCTTTTTTATTTCGTTAACCGTAATCCATAAACCGTGAGCCGATGTCGGATTACGGTTTACGATTTACGGATTACGGGCAAAAGGAGTGAACGATGTTAGACATTAACCTGATACGAGAGAAGCCGGAGTGGGTGAAGGCGCAGACAGCCAAACGGAATACAACGGCGCCGGTAGATGAGATTTTGGTGGACGACGGCCGTCGCCGCGAGATCATCTTGGAGGTAGAAGAACTGCGCCGCCAGCGCAACGAAAGCTCGAAGCAAATTGGCCTGTGGATGGGCAGCCTGAAAAAGCTAGAAGCCGACCTGAAACGAGCTGAAGCCGGGCAGGAAGTGGGGCAAGATACGGCCGTGCTGCAAACCCAACTCAATGCCATGCAGTTCAATGTGGATGAAGCCAAAGCAGAGCCGGGCCGCATTGGCGACCGCATTGCCGAACTGGATGAGGAACTGCGCCAGGTGGAAGCCCGCCTGCGCGAGAACATGCTCTGGGTGCCTAACATCGTGCAGGACAGCGTGCCCGTCGGCCCGGATGAATCGGCCAATGTCTTCCACCCGCCGCAGGGCGCGCCCAAGCCGGTGTTTGACTTTGAACCGAAAGCGCATTGGGATTTGGGGCCGGCGCTGGACATCATTGATTTTGAGCGGGGCGTGAAGCTGTCGGGCAGTCGCTTTTATGTGTTGAAAGGGATGGGGGCGCGGCTACAGCGGGCCGTCATCCAGTTCATGCTCAATTACCATTTGGAACATCACGGCTACACGGAAATCCAGCCGCCGTACATGGTGCGTTCGGCCATTTTTGAAGGCGCGGGGCAGTTGCCCAAGTTTTTTGATAACATTTACCGTGACGCTGAAGAAGATTTTATGTGGCTGGGCACGGCCGAGATCGCCCTGACCAACCTGCACCGGGATGAAATTCTGGCGGAGGAGATGCTGCCGCTGAAATACGTCTCATACACCCCCTGCTGGCGGCGGGAGAAGATGAGCGCGGGCAAGGATGTACGCGGCATCAAGCGCGGCCATGAGTTTCACAAAGTGGAAATGTACCAGTTTACCCACCCGGACAAAAGCCTGGCAGCGCACGAAGAGATGAAACAGCACGCGCTGGATATTTGTGATGCGTTGGGCTTTCATTACCGCCTGGTAGACCTGGCCACAGGCGATGTCGGTTTTGCCATGAGCAAGACATATGACATTGAAGTGTGGGCGGCAGGCTGTGGTGAATGGCTGGAGGTCAGCTCGATTTCCAACGCCACCGATTTTCAGGCGCGGCGGGCCAATGTGCGCTACAAACCGGCTGATGGTGGCAAGACGCGCTTCCCGCACACGCTCAATGCCTCAGGTCTGGCGCTGCCACGAGTGATGATTGCCATCATAGAGAACAATCAACAGGCGGATGGGTCGGTAGTGGTGCCGGAAGTGTTACGGCCGTATATGGGCGGTATTGAGGTGATCCGTTGATTGATTGCCCTTCCCTTTTAGATGATTTACAATGCAATCGAGGTGATATCATGAGCGAATATGCGTCTATAGCTGGTGTACAGATACCGGCAGCCAGCCGGGTTTCCATGAAAATTGAAATCAGTGCTGATGTCAATGTATCTGCATTTGTTGCCCGGCAAAAAGCAAACAGTTTCTTGATTTTGCAGATTGGGGATCAACTGGCAGCCGGTGAACCGGAATTGCACATTGAAAAAGAGTTAAGCTGGCGTGTGCCAGTGTTCTATGCTCCCTCCCGTCAGGGCATGATGGGTGTTGTTGGGCATTTGTTGGTGAATGTGAATACAGGGGAGGTCAGCCTGGCTGATGGCCTGACGGTTGATGACCTGATAGATCGCGCTGAAGCACTTTATGAACGTGCCGCACTTTGAGCAGGAATTAAGCTATAGCTGTTTGCCTGCCTGTGTGCGTATGGTGGTGGCTTATTACGGCCGAGCCATTTCTGAAGCTGAACTCCGTACCCTCTTGAAAACGCGCATTTCTGGTACAAGCCCTGTTCAGGTTATGTTAAGATTGCCAGAAATAGGTTTTGATGCTGTTGTACAAACAGCCTCTTTATCTGTTTTACAACAGCATCTAGAAAACGGCCGTCCTTGTATCGTTCACGTGTGGACAGAGTTGTTACCCCACTGGCAAGATTCGGTTATCCATGCAGCCACTATAGTTGAACTTACCGAATCGCATGTTTTGATCAACGATCCCGCTTTTAGCAACGCTTCAATAATGATTTCCCGTGAGGTGTTTTTTCAAGCGTGGTCTGCCACTGACCATATGATGCTTGTTATTCAACCATATAACAAATAGTGAGAGGTGACGAGATGGGAAAGGTACGTTGGGGTTTACTGTCCACCGCCAATATCAACCGGCGGGTCATTCCGGCCATTCGGCAGTCGGCGCGGGGGGAACTGACGGCCGTGGCCAGCCGCAGCCAGGAATCGGCCGACAGTTACGCCCAGCATTGGGACATTCCTCAAACCTTTGCCAGCTATGAAGCGATGCTGGCCTCTGACGCCATTGACGCGGTGTATATTCCCCTACCCAACCACCTGCACGCCGATTGGACGATTCGGGCTTTGCAGGCAGGCAAACATGTGCTGTGCGAAAAGCCGTTTGCCCTGACGGTGGCAGATGTTGATCGTATGGTGGCTACCGCGCAAGAAACGGGGTTGGTTTTGGCCGAGGCTTTTATGTACCGGCACCATCCGCAGATGAAGCTGGTGGAGGCGTTTGTGCGCGACGGCCGTCTCGGCGACATCTCCCTCATTCAATCCGTCTTTAACTTCCAGCTACAATCCCGTGAAAACATCCGGCTGGCCCCGGAATTGGGCGGCGGCAGTTTGTGGGATGTGGGTATTTACCCCGTCAGTTTTGCCCAATGTGTGATGGGCGGGCCGCCGGATTGGGTATTTGGATTTCAAGAGGTGGGTGATACCGGCGTGGATGAGTTTTTTGCCGGGCAGTTACATTATGGTCACGGCCGTGTGGCCCAAATCAGTTCTTCTTTCCGCACCCCCTTTCATACCCGGTCGGTGGTGGTGGGTACGAAGGGACGATTAAGGATGTCACGGCCGTTTACAAACGTAGAAGAAAGCGAAATGGTCTTTTTCCCCGATGGCGGCGAGCCGGAGTATGTAGATATCCCCGAAGAACCGCTCTACCTGGGTGAAATTGAAGACATGCACGCCGCCATTCTGGACGGCAAACCCAATTTCATTACCCTGGCCGAAACCCGCAATCACGTGCGCACCGTTCTGGCGCTGTACCAATCGGCAGCGGCAGGCAAACCGGTTACGCTCTAAACGCGGCTGCCAGTAGACATCCGATTTTTTCAAAAAAATCGGATGTCCACTGCGCTAATGTGGCTCGTAAGGCGCTTCCTCGTCAATGTTGCCCACAAATTGCGGCAGGTTGGTATGGCCCAACATCTGGCGGATGGCCAGGTTTTCGCCGGTGTGGTACCAGTAATGGTAAATGGTGCGCAACATGAGCGAACCGGCGGTGAAATGGTAGGTGGGGTTGGTAAACGGCCGTGCCCGCGCCAAATCCTCCGTGGTGATGGTATCTAAAAACGGGTCGGCCGCGTTGGTCACAATTTCCCACGCTTCCCGCATCTCCGCCAGCGGCGGTGTGGCGGCGGGGCAGCCAAAACAAAACATCTCGTTCAACTCCGGCAGCAGCACTTTGTCCTGTAACCGTTGCAGCCAGTAACGCTGCTCCTGCCAGGCTAGATGGCCGATATTCCAGCTAATGCAGTTCATGGGCAGGAAGCGGCGGCGGGCATCCTCGTCGGTCAGCCCATTCAGCCCGCGCTGAAACTCGCTGCGGGCAAAATGTAATTGGATTACCAGTGGGTGGGTCATACTTTTCTCCTCTTAGTTTGTAGTAGGCGATTCATCGCCGTAAGCAGGCGATAAATCGCCAACTACGAACCATTATACGGCAGTTGCAAATCCAGTGTGAAAGGATATGATGCACGGCCATGAGGCCAAGCATTCACGTATTACCTGATGAATTGATTCCCCAAATTTTGCAAGAAGCAAAACGCATCCTGGCCGAAATTGGCGTGGATGTACGCGGGGCGGGGCTGCGGCAGCGGTTGTTGGATATGGGGTTGAAGGCGGAGGAGAGGGACGGCCGTATCCTTTTCCCGCCGCACATCGTAGACCAGGCCATTGCCAGCACACCGCACACCTTCACGCTGTATGATAGGGACGGCCGTCCACATGCCCATCTCGGCGGCGATAGCGTCCACTTTGTGCCCGGTTCCAGCGGCCTCAAGGTGCTGGATTACAAATCGGGGCAGACGCGGCTGGCGAATACGGCCGACTTTGTGGAATACGTCCGCCTCTGTGATGGCCTGGAACACATCGCCTACTTAGCCACCGCCTTTTCCACCAACGACGACATCGAAGCGCAGGTGTCTGACGCCTGGCGACTCTATCTCTGCCTGAGCAATTCGCGCAAGCCGGTGGTCTCCGGCGCGTTCACCGAACACGGTGTGCCGCGTATGGCGGAGATGATGCAGCTATTTCGCCAGGACAAAGCCGACCTGATTGCCCGGCCCCTGTCCATTTTCACCATCACCGCCACCGGCTTTTTCCGCTACGGCGAAGATTCGTGCCAAAATTTGCTGGACTGCGTGGAATGGGGCATCCCCATTGAAATTGTGCCTGTGACCCTGATGGGCCTCATCGCTCCGGTGACGCTAGTAGGGGCGACGGTGTTCCACGTGGCCGACGTACTGGCGGGGCTGACGATGGCCCAAATCGTCAAGCCGGGTGCGCCGGTGTTGTTTGGTGGGGCGCCGGCAGCCTTTCATATGCAAACGGCCGTAGCCCCCATGGCCGCCATCGAAGCCTTAAAGCTCAACGTCGCCTATGTGCAGGTGGCGAAGTCGCTCAATCTGCCCACGCAGGCATACATGGCCCTCAGCGAAGGTAAGTTTGTGGATGCCCAGGCGGGTGCGGAGACGTTTGGCAGCGCCTTGCTGGCGGCATTGGCCGGTATCAACTCTATTTCCGGGCCAGGCATGTTAGATTATGTGCTGACTTTTAGCCTGGAAAAGCTGGTAGCTGACAATGAATGGTGCGGGCAGGCGCTCCATTTTGTGCGCCAGGCACAGGTGATAGATGACCTGCCCACGTTTGATCTGGCACGGGAGCTGCTGGCAGAGCAGCACCTCATCACCGCTGAACACACCCTGGCGCACTGGCCACAAGAGCTGTACCTGACCAAACCGACCACCGACCGCACCAACCGGGAGACATGGCAAAAACTGGGCGGCCATACCTTTGAGCAGCGGGCAAAGCTAGAAGTGATGGAACGGCTGGCAAAATATGAGCCGGTGGAAACGGACACGGCCGTGCTCGCCGAAATGCAGCGCCTCATCAAGTCCGGGTTGGTCAATCAGGTGGAGTTGCCCGAAGTGGTGGCGGCGGTACGGCCGTCGGCCACATCATCCGCTCCCACCCGCCGCCCTCGCCGCCACACCCGCCGCTAACAAGAGTTGCCATTGGTGAAGAAGATGATTACTATGTGTAAAATCAGGTAAGGAGAGCAAAATATGGAAGCGGTCGCCAACAAAATTCACCGACAGGTATTGGCACTTCCTGAACCCTTACAGGTTGAAGTGCTTGACTTTGTTGAGTTCTTACTATCCAGGCTTGAATCTGAGACATTAGAGGAGACATAGGCAATTGAAAACCGTGACTGGTCGAAACTCTCTTTAAGAATGGCCTTGCGCGGCATGGAAGATGAAGATATCCCTGAGTATACGATAGCAGACTTGAAGGAATCATTTTAATGGACGTTAGCATGTTACTGGGTGCAATTGGCGAAGTTGATGCCAGCCGATTAGCCCGTATCAGGTCAAATCTAGCTCAATGGCTAAACACGTAACCTTGCAGCTCTGGCTGGTTTTCAGACCGGGCCATGCCGGGCATGGTCTGGAAAACCTGCCCAACCGGAGAGATATATGCCAATTCCTACCCCTTTTCATGCGCGGACAGCGCCGCTGGTGGAGAGTTTTGACTGGCGTGACTGGTCTGGTTTTTTGGCCGCCAGTTTGTATGAACCGAGCCACGAACGCGAGTATTACGCCATTCGTAACAGCGCCGGGCTGATTGATGTCTCGCCCCTATTCAAATATGAAGTCACCGGCCCAGATGCACTGCGCCTGGTGGACCGGGTAATGACGCGCAACATCGCTAAATGTGCCGTGGGCCAGGTGATGTACACGCCCTGGTGTGATGAAGACGGGCAGGTGATTGACGATGGCACGGTAGCCCGGCTGGATGACAACCATTTTCGCATTACGGCCGCCGACCCCAGTTTGCGTTGGTTTCAAGACGTGGGTTATGGCCTGAACGCGCAGGTGGTGAATGTGAGCGATGACCTGGCGGCGCTGGCGCTGCAAGGGCCGCTCAGCCGGGCCATTTTGCAGCAGGTGGTGACGGGTTTTGATGTGGGCAAGTTGCGCTTTTTTCGCTTGGGGCAAGGGCAGATTGACGGCCGTCCTGTCACCATTACCCGCACCGGCTATACCGGCGATTTGGGGTACGAATTGTGGCTCAATCCAGGGGACGCTACGGCCGTGTGGGATAGGCTCATGGACGTAGGGCAGCAATACGGCCTGCTGCCCGCCGGGATGCTGGCGCTGGATGTAGCCCGCATTGAAGCCGGGCTGCTACTGGCCGATATTGATTACAAGTCCGCACTCAAAGCGGTCATACCCGACCAGCTATCGTCGCCGTTTGAACTGGGGCTGGGCTGGGCGGTGGCCCTGGATGGGGCTGACTTCATCGGTAAACGGGCGCTGCTGAAGGAAAAGGCTGCCGGTTCGCAGTGGACGTTTGTAGGCGTGCAGGCGGATTGGCTGGATTTGGAGCGGCTGTTTGGGGCCAAAGATTTACCGCCCAAAGTAGCCGGACGCGCCTCGCGCACGGCCGTGCCGCTGTACAAAAACGGCAAACAGGTGGGGCAAATCACCAGCCACACTTTTTCCCCCATTTTGAAAGAGTATATTGGCATTGGCACGGTCTACGCGCCCTACGGACATATCGGCAACGCTCTGGAAATGGAATTCACCATCGAATATCATCGTCAGCGGGCAAAGGCGACGGTGGTGAAGACGCCGTTTTTTGACCCGGAACGGAAGAGAAAGTGAGCAGTGTGCAGTAAGCAGTGAGCAGTTAAGGTGTTTCTACTGCTTACTGCTCACCGCTTACTGCTTACTTTTTTAAGAGGCCACATGACAAACGAACACTTCTTCATCACCGGCGTTATGGGCTGTATTGGGGCGTGGGTGGCGCGGAATCTGGTGCAGGCGGGGGCGCGGCTGACGGCGTTTGACCTGAGCGATGACCGCCACCGGCTGGAACTGATTATGACCCCGGCTGAAATTGCGCAGATTACCTTTGTGCAGGGGGATATTACGGACATGGCGATGGTGGCTACGGCCGTAACCCAATCTCACCCCACCCATCTCATCCATCTGGCGGCGCTGCAAGTGCCCTTTTGCCGCGCCAACCCACCATTGGGGGCGGCGGTGAATGTGACGGGCACGGTGAATATCTTTGAAGCGGCCAAACAGGTTGGCCTGGAGAAGGTGGTCTATGCCAGCAGTGTGGCGGTGTACGGCCGTAAAGAACTCTACCCCACCCGCCTGCTGCCCCACGACGCACCGCTGCACCCGCAGACTTTGTACGGCGTCTACAAACAGGCCAATGAGGGCACGGCCCGCATTTACTGGCAGGATGCGGGGTTGGCGAGTGTGGGCTTACGGCCGTATACCGTTTACGGCCCTGGTCGTGACCAGGGCATGACTTCCACCCCCACCCAGGCCATGCTGGCGGCGGCCCAGGGAGAAGCGTACCACATCAGCTTCGGCGGCACTAACGGCTTTCAATATGCCGATGATATTGCCAGACTTTTCATTCAGGCGGCGCGGACGCCATTTCAGGGGGCGGACGTTTTCAACATCAAGGGGGCGGTGGCTCATATGCGCGAGGTGGTGGCGGCTATTGAAACGGCCGTGCCCGCCGCCAAAGGGCGCATCACCTACGAAGAAACGCCGCTGCCCTTCCCCGATGGGCAGGATGACGCTGCCCTACGCACCTGGCTTGGTGACATCCCGGACACGCCCCTGGCGGATGGCGTGGCGCAGACAATAGCCCATTTTAAGCGAGCGGCATGATGAACCGCTAAAAGACTGGCTTCAAACCCTTAATTGAGCTGCCCGTTAACCTTAAGCAAGCGCAGCCCTTCCAGGCGGAGGGCGTGGGGGAAGAGGGTTTTGTAGATGTGACAATGCGGGCTTTGCACATCCCAGCGACCGGTGGCGCGGAATGTTTCCAGAGGGCAGCCGCCGGTGCAGCGATAGCGGAACTCACAATTTCGGCAGCCTTCTTTTTCGTCAACCGATAGATTTTGAATGGGGCCAGCAACCACCAGCGGCAGCAAGTCGCCGGTAAGGGCCGCGGGAGACGGCTGTTCCAGGTGCATCTGGCACTGTGCAATACGCCCTTCGTGGGTGATGACCAGGTAACTATGTTGTACGCCGCAGGTGTGGGCATGGGCTTCAGCCTGTACCCGATCCAGCAGACCGTTGAGGAACGGCCGTGCCGGTAAATTGGCCTCAAACTCCGCATACGCCGCCAACATGCCATCAATGATGGCCTGCTCTTCCAGTTCCAGCTCCTGGCGGCTGGCGCTGAGGATACTCTGGCGGTAGAAGTTCAGGCTGACGGGCAGGTCGCGGGCCAGCGCCCAGCCCACGGCGTCGGCTGCCCCGTCTGCATTGAGGCGGGTGATGGTGATGGTGACGTCCGGTTTGATGCTGCGCGGCAGGAGAATGTGGTCTACCGTGTGTTCCAGGTGGTGGAAGGAAGGGGCGCCGTTGCGGTACGGCCGTTGCCGGTCATGCACCTCCCCCACCCCATCCAGCGACACCATCAACTTAATACCCGATACCGCCAGCCAGTCAGCATCATCTGGGCGCAGGTGAACGCCATTGCTCAGCACCACTTCACGCAGGGCCAGGCTGTGGGAGGCGGCTAGTTGTACGGCTTCCTCATGCAACCGGCGCACCAGTTTGAAATGCAGCGTGGCTTCACCGCCGGCATATTTGAGTTTGACGCGGCGGAAGCCGTGCCGTTGGGCGGTGTCAAAAATGTGCGCCAGCGCCTTCAGCCCAGTGGCTTCGTCCATGCGCGCCGACGATTTGCGAACGTAGCAGTAGGGGCAGTCTAGATTGCAGGCATTGGTGATGTGCAACCAGGCGGTCAGCGTTTCCGGCGTCTGATACTGCGCTCGGAAACCGGCGTTTGCCGGTTGCAGCAACGCCTGCGCCGCCAGTTGATAATCTATCTCTTGCTGCAACGGCCGTGGCTGGCGAAACGCCTGCCAGCGCTCATGCGCAGCCTGGTTCAGCGCACTGGGACCGCCAGGGGCATGGGGGCTGTAGACCAGGGTGTGTTCCGGCGTCAGGTCTTGGCTGTGGGTGTGGGAGGCAGTGGTAAAGAGAGGGGGGACGGCCGTGTGAGGGGATACGGCCGTGAGTCCCCATCCTTTATCTGGGCAGGCGCAGTCGGTGTCCACTTCGGCAGCCGCGTAGTCAAAGGCCAGCACAAACGCCTTGTCCGGGCAGGCACAGTCATCGTCTTGTTCAAGTTGGGATTGGGTGAGCAAAAGAGGGATTTGGGGAGACATGTGGTTGCCTATGAGGGAGGGGTTATGGGGAGGGGACGGCCGTGTCTTGCTCGTAATAATCGCCAAAATTATCGCGCAAGAATCCTTCGAGATTGCCAAAATTTTCCAGCTCGATCTGTCGCACATTGTATTTCTGGCTGGCTTCTCGTTCAACCCGGTAAAAAAGCTGCAACTCTTGCCGGTTCATGCGTTTGAGATAATCGTACAACACGTCATACATGATGACCAGAGAATCAGAACGAGGAATGAATAGTTCAGCATAGCCTAATGCCTGCACGTAAGCATCGGCCGCTTTAGCCAGGAATTCTTCTTTTTGTTTGAGGAAAGCGGCGCGGTCTACGGCCGTGTACAAACGCGACTTTTCTTTTTCCACAATGGCCTCAAACTGCTTGAGCGCCATCTGTCCATGTAAACCATACAATTTGCCTAGTTGTTTGTAGAAGTGCGAGGGAACCGCATCACGCCGGGGTGGGGGTTGGCCCGGTTTCAGCAGGGCTTCGGTGGGCACTAGCTGCTGCGCTGCTTGCAGGGCTTCGGTTACGGCCGTCCACTCCTGCGCATAAAAATGTGTCCAGGCCAGGTTGGCCCGCGCATCCAGTTCCAACCGCACCAACTGGCGTTCATGCGCCATTTGAATTGCCTGCAACAAATAATCTACCGCATCACCGTAGCGCCGTCCCCAAATGCGCGGCAACTGTGCCCGATCGGTAATCAACATCCAGTTGCGGTACAGGCAGCCAGTTTCCAGGTTGGCTTCAATCAAACGCACATTCTCTTGAAGACTGGTGAAAATATCGCGTGCCTGTTCCAAAGCTCTCTCAGCCTCGCGGTAAATTTCGTCAGGCGAATCCTGCGGCGGAATTTTGAACAGCACTAAGCGGCGTAATGCCTCGCCTAACTGCACCAGCACCAGACCAATGATACGTTCATCACCTACTTTGCTGGCAATAGCCAGAGCGCGGGCACAGTATTGGGTTGCTTCATATGGCCGGTACAGATCATTCATGATCAGGCCCATCGTGTTATAAGAAAGCGCAATGGGCAGCCATTCGCCCACCTGAATCCGTAGTTCCAACGCATCTTCACACACCCGCAGCGCCCGCTTTTTGCCCATTTCGGCCAGCGCACGGGCTAAATTGTTTCGTGTATTGGCTTCATGAGCCTTAGATTGTTTAGCATGTAATTGGCGTGTGTATTTGAGGCTATTGGCATATGATTGTATACCCTCGGCAAACTCGCCTAACGTTGTCCGCACATAACCTAAATTATAATAAACGAGCGACAGGACAAGAACAACTCGCTTTTCGGCCGGATGACCGCGAAAGCCATACTCGTTTCTTTCCGGGAACACGGCCGTATGTATGTCTGCCTGCACCAGCGCCTCTAGCTCTTTAGCTGTTTGCTCCAATGTGATAATGGAGTGTTGAATATCTTCCGCTCTTAGCTGGCGGGCGTATTCACGCCAGCAGGTTCGTTCAGCCCGCGCCAGGGTGTGATTCCAACTGTGGTATTCATGTGTATCCGTTAATTGCGTGACCGCGCTGTCAATAGCATTAGCCAGGGCGATGGCCCGATCATACTCTTTACGCAACCCAAAGCGCATGATCCATTTGGCAGCATCGTCGGTTTGAGCGGCGCGACGCAGGATAACGGGCAAAGATTCAGGGCCTCCCCCGTAACGTGGCCGTTCTGGCAGATCAAGGAACCGAAACGTATTGTTATCATGCAAAATACGCCACATCTCAGCCTGGAACATGGCAACCTCTGCTTCTTGATAGGTGGAAAGGCGCTCATTGGCCATGTTGTAATAGATGTCATTAAAGTGGACATTGGGGTCTAACAGCAGGGTGTAGTGCAGGTATTCCAGTTCGGCTTCCAACAGGGCAGCGGACGCCTGGTTACGGCGGCGTTCTTCAATGGCGGAGGCGGTGGGCATACGGGTGCTGAGGATGTTAGACGGCCGTTCTACATGAATCCGCTTCAAATCATCCCGCACATATGCTTCGTCCTCCTCATCTAGCTGCTGTCGTTGATGGTCCGCCCAGGCTCGCATCTGGCGATAAGCGGCCTGCCGCGAAATCATCTCTTTCTGCCGGTCGGCCTCATTGGCCGACATGCATTCAGCATAAATGCGGTACATTTCATCCTGTAAGCCGATTCGTTCGCCGGGTTTGCTTTTGACAATGGACAAGCGACTGATGTCCTGAAGTTCTTTCTCTATTTCCCCCAGGCGGCGGGCGTTGGGCTGCCACTCTTTCACTTTTTGCTGTGGTTCGCTATCCAGGATGAAGTGAAGTTGGGCTGCGTTCAGACCGCGTGTGGCGCGGGCCAGCGAACGAAGCACCCGCGCCCGTAAATCTGGCTCGGCGCTAAACAACAGTTGCACAAACTCGGCTTCAATCTCTTTTTGAATGGCGGTTAAGGTTTCCGGGTTGGCCGCGGCGCGGCGCGCGGCCGGCAAAGAGGAGAGGAGCGGTTCGGGAATGGTGCGACCTTCAACAAGTACGTCCAGGTAGAGGGCCAGGCGAATGGGTTGGCCGCCGGTAAACAACCATAACACTTCTAACCGTTCGGCGTCGGCGCGTAGCAATTCCAGAACTTTGCGGATGTGTACGGCCGTTTCCTGATCCGCCTCATGCGCCAGCGCCTCATGCCAGTCATCGTAAATGGTGTCAAAATACGCTTTGGTGTCGGCCAGCTTAAAGGGTTGCAGATTGACGGTGATCAGTTCACATTTGTCCTGAGCTTGATGTGCAGTCTGTTTAAGCAAATCAAAAAAAAGTGCGCCTTCTTCCTGCCGTCCGGCAATGATGAGGGTGGTATTGGCAAAACTACCGGCCCTGATCTGATCGAGCAGCCATTGTTGGGTGTTAAAGGCAGTATCTTCGGGGCTAATCAATCCCCGATCCAGCAGCCATTTGGAACTGATAATAGCTAACTGCTCGGTGGTATCCATGGGGATAACCAGCCGCTGTTTTTGGGCGGCCTGCCGGTAATCTTGCCAAAAGGCGTTTTCCGCTTCGATGGCGGCGGGCTGTAACATGGTGAAGGCGACGCCAAAGTCGGCCAGCCGTTGGTAACGGGCATGGGCCTGGGAGTAGCCGGTGAAACGAATACGGCCGTTCCAATTTAACGGGTCCGCCAATTTTTCCAACAGATATTCACGAGTGTGTAAACGGATATCGGTGAAATCAATTGGGTCGGAGATCAACACCTGAGGGCTGCGTTGTGACCAGTCGTTTTCTAGGCGCGGCGCACTGTACAAGTTTCTTGTTTCGGGATGCCCCAGGCGACGCAGCACTTCCTCTACCACGCGGGTTTTACCCAGTCCACCCGCCCCTTCCACCAACACCAGGCGGCAGCCATCTCCCTCATCAAAGATGGCCTGGCTGATTGTCTCCATCTCCTTTTTGCGGTCCACGAGATGGACAGGCCGGTTCACCACGGCTAACAAACGTCTTTGACCCATTTCACCCTCCTTAAAGCTGCCAGGATGCATCTGGCCTTGCCTGTTGCAAGGCTATTAATAAATCTGACATACGGCCGTGACGCTCACAATACTTGACTAACTCAATCACCTTCTCCGTTAATGTGTCGCCTGACAAGTTCTGGTACTCAATGTCTAAATCAAAACAAAGCGTCTTCAACTCGGCCAGATCAAAGTGTTTTTCTATGAGAGTGCGCAACTTGATTGGCTCATATTTCACATCTATCACATTCACGTCTGAAAATACCAACTGCTTTTGCAAATATAACGTGACCAGTTGGTTAGCCAACTCGGTGGGCAAGTCCAGCGCAATTCTGATCCGGTCAGGGGTCGTCACCACATTCAGCACATTTTCAGTATGCACGGGCATCATGGTCGCCAACTGCTGCAATAAGCGTTGTTCCATCTGTGCGGCGGGCACATCAGGCGTTGTGTCTACCGCCACCGTTGTCTGCAATTTCAGCGCAGTCCGGGCAAATTCGCGCACACCGTCGGCGACCTTGTAGCGGTTATAGGCAATGTTGACCACCAGGAAATTGTCTATTAGTTTTTGGGCGCGCTGCCAGGCTTCGGTATTGGATACATTTTGCCAGGCAGCCAGTTCCTCAATGACCCACTCATCGGCATAGTCGGCCACATAGCGCAGGGTATCAATGAGTTCGCCAGTATCATGCGGCGAAAAGGGGTTCAGCGATTCCAACATGATGCCCATAAACTCAACTGACGGTTGCGGGTTAGGATATTTTTCGGCATAGAGAAAAAGAAAGGTGTTGATACCCAGATGGGTTTTGTTGTACGTCGGTACGGCTTCAAGCAACTTAAGTACCTGGGGCAACACGGTGGGGAATTCCCGGCTCAAGGCTTGAATATGTTCATCGCCGGGATGTGGTTGAGGGTCGCCATCCGCTGCCAGATCACCTAATAACAAGCGCTGCTGTCGCCAGGTTAGAGGAAACTGCACTTTCTGATCTTCGCGCAGAGCAATGACCAGGCGTATTAATTCTTCGCGGGCAAATGGCTCCAAAATCGTGCGTTCAAACAGTCGCCAACTGGCATCAGACACAATGTCGCCGTTATCAATAAACAATACCACCTGCTGCCCAAGAAAACAGTGGCGGCACATTTCTCTGGCTATTTTCTCGATTTGTTCGGAAATGTCCGCCTGTGGCTGAAGTTTGAGGCGGTTGAGGTCTGGACACTGGTCTGTTAATTGTTGGGAGAAGTTTTGAAACCAGGCGGCCTTGGATTCAGGGGTGATTTCACCCGGAGGACGTTTAGGCGGTGGCAATAGATCGTCCACGTCTATCCACACGGTTTTGAAAATACCATTGCCATCTAGCTCTTCGCGGAGCCGTTTCAGAAACCATGTTTTGCCGGTGGCAGGTGGGCTGGCTACGGTGAGCAGTTGTTTGTTTTTGTCATGTAACCAGCGCAAGGCGGATTGAATTTGGGGGCGGTGGATGTATTGGTGGAAGTTATATTCCCGACGTATATCGGGCACGGCCGTCGAGGTAGCAGTTTCAGGTTCTCCGTTCATGGTCTATTCATTCCCTGCCATCTGATGGTTTGTAACGATAGGGACGGGATTGGGTGAACCATAATTCCACATCTGGCACATGCGGTTCCAGTCTACGGCCGTCACCAAAGGTTCATCTGGGTCACGGCTGGCATGGGCATCAAACAGCAGATTAATCACTTGTAACAAGCGACGGGGCGATTGGTCTGCTGTCTGGATGATCATCTCGTCCAACCTTCCGGCAATATCCTGGCTGGCAATAGTGTTCAACCCAATTATCCGACTGCCTGCACTACGAAACCTGTGTTCAATGATGGTGTGCAACGCCTCTGGATGATTCCATTGCATTATGGCAGAGAGCGTTTGTGGGGTCAACCACCCCAGGGAAGTTGCCAGATTATTGACATGATTTTGCCAGCGTTCCGGCAAAAACAACTTGGGGTAAATGGGGATTGGCGGGTTCAGCGTATGCAGCACATGCAGCAAGGTAGTCAGATGGTCTTCTAAATGGAGTCTTTGTCTTTTGCTGCTATCAACTACATCCACCAAAATATAACTTTGCCCAAATCCCAGAGTTTTGGCTAACAATAATCCTTCATAAAATTGCTCGCGGCCCACGTCAGCCTCGGATGGCATCTTGTCTTCCAGGGTCATGAGTTGTTGCCAGAATGAGAGCCGCTCTGAAGTAAGGGGGGTATAGCGAACGACTGCTCGTTTCCACGTGGTCCACCAGACGGGGGAAATGCCGGTGACATCGTTTGGTTGGAAGCGCTCCAGGTGCAGGCGCAGGTTACGGCCGTAATGCGGAATCGCCGCATACCAGAATCGCGCCAACCGTTCCATCAGGGGCGCATCAGGCGGAGGCATGTTATGGAATTGCTCCATCACCTGCACAAATAAGTCGGTGGCTAAAGCCTGTGTTAATGACCGCCACACGGCCGTGACATCATTCCCCGGCGCATCCGTTTTTCCTAATGTGTACGTGACGGCCAAGGTGCGATCCGGCGACACCCGGCACATGGCTTCCAGCGCATACCGCAGCGTCGTCTTGCCGCTGCCCGCCGCGCCAAAAATAAACACCGGGTTCGCTTCCCGAATACGCTCCAATATGTCGTCATATACAGGGGTGGTTGGCGGAGACACAAAATAAGAAAAAAAGGGAGGGTCTTCGGAACGTGTTTGCAGCTCTAATTCGGCCGTAGCATAGGCAAAAGGGTCATGGGTTAAGTTGAGCGTCTGTAAAATGAAACGCTCACGCCGGGATTGTGGCGTCAGTTTTGGGGCAGCGTATTGAGCAGTCAAGGTTATGATCCCCTACCTCACAAGGATTATGTGGAGGACGATAAACAAACATTTTGGGAACGGCCGTTACCCAACCCTCTGAATAAATAATCTCCGCCATCATTAGCGGTTGCCAAAATTATAGGATACGTCACGGTCAGCAAGCGCACGCGAATCTAACAACTGTCTGACAAAATGGGAAAAAGCAAAAGGGGTAGATCAAATGAGGAAGTTTTCCAGCCAATAACCCTGGTCGCGGCGGTTGTGAAGATAGACGTTTGTTTTGCCTTTGATGGGTTCCACTTTCTGGCGCAGGCGGTTGGCAATGGTGTTGAGATTAGCCACACTGCCCGCAATCTGGTACAGGGCCTCTGGCGCCGGATTGCCCCGCTTCTCAAACAACATTTTCATCATCTCAAATGGCTGGTTTTCCAGAGGGATGAATTGGGGGCCGCGCCATAAACCTTGTTTCTTTTCGTCCAGGCGCAGGTGGATGTGCCGTTTGTAATAGGTAGTTACGGCCGTATCCACCCCCCGCACCACCCCACCACTGCCTGCCTGTAAATGCAAGAGTGTCTCCGTCCAGTTCAGCCACCCGGCCAGGGTTTCCGCCCCATACAGGGTGATGATTTCCTGCCGGGCGCGTTCCAGCACGGCCGTATCTGCCAATGACTCAATGGTTTGGACACGGCCGTCTGTGGCTGCCTGTACATGGCGCGAAACAATGGTATCGATATCGGCTGCCATATACTCCAACCGCATGGGGTAGAGACGGCCGTTCACACACGGCAATACCTGGCTTTCAATCACATCAGACTGCGGCAAGGCGCTGCGCAGCAGCCAATCAGCATGTTCCAGAAAATCAAGCCGGGAAAACAAATCCGTCAGATCCTCCCGAAACAGAGACGTCTCCATCTCATTCAAATCAATCAGCAGATTGATTTGCGCAAAACCCAACAGTTTCGCCAGTTCCGCCGCCTCGCCAATTTGCCCCCAGACATCACCCTCCCCCGTATCCGTAGGGTAAATATCCGTAAACTGTGGCGGCAGTTTTAAGGTGGCCTGGTGTGTCTGTTGCAGCCGCTGCGCCAGCCGCACCAGCGCCCGACGACCGAGATATTTTTCTACCAGCCAGGCCAGAAATTCATGCTGCGTATCGTTCAGATCATTGACAGCTAAAGTCTGTGGCTGCGCTTCCAAATGGGTAGCTGTTTCCAGCGCCAAAATTGACATAATCTGGCTAAGATGTCCTTTGGCCGGTATTCTAGGGCGGGCGCCGTGCGGCCAATGCACCGTAGGATAACGCAAATGAAGCGCCCATTGTTGTGTGTGGCGCACCATATATTCCAACGCCACACTCTTGCCATTACCGGGCAGGCTGGTCACGGCCGTAGACCCACCAGCCTGCGCAAAATTTTCCACCGGCAGCACCGGCAAGAAACAGTGTTCCCACCACTGCTGGTTCTGTTCCGGGGTGCGCATGGTCGAGGGTAAAAACGGCCAACGCTGGTAACTCTGTTCCATAAGATGCGTCTCAACAGTATAAAAGGCTGCACGGTACGGCCGTATTATATGCCATTTACCCCTTTGACAGAAGGTTGTGAATTGTCATCATTTATGTTAATATCTGCCCGCAGGTGGGAAAAGAAGTGTGACCTGTTAAAAGCTACCAACATTCACATGGTTTGAAAGTAACGTTATGATTAAGATTGATCCCAAACGGGCAAAAAAGTTAGGCGAGTTAATCCAATCCGCGCGCGAACACAGTGACCACACCCCGGCCGAATGCGCCCAAGTTCTGGGCATTTCCCTGGCAGAATATGAACAGGCCGAAGCAGGCGAATACCCTGTCTCTTTACCGCAGCTAGAAGCGCTGGCAATCTTCTTCAAAGTCACCATGGGCTACTTTTGGGGCAGCGACTCTTTGCCCCAAGACCCCCCGGTGGACTTTGAAGATATGATCACGCTGCGTAACCGGGTGATTGGCGTACTCCTTAACCAGTTGCGGCTGCGGGCGCATCGCTCGCGCAAAGATGCAGCAGAGCAAATTGGCGTCAGTGAATCGGTCATCGAAGCGTATGAAATGGGGGACACGGCCGTGCCTTACTTGCACCTGGAACAACTGGCCCGCTACCTGGATGGCTCACTTTCCCTCTTCATGGAAGACACACACGGCCCCCTGGCCCGCCACGAAACCCGCCAACAGCTTCTCAAACAATTTGACCGCATGACGCCCGAAATGCGCGCCTTCATCACCAATCCCGTCAACGTCAGCTACATGGAAACCGCCCGCAAACTCAGCCAGATGGACGTGCGCCAACTGCGGCAAATTGCCGAGGACCTGCTAGAGATCACCTTCTAATATGGTTTGAGATTGGAGATTAGAGATTGACGAACCTCCAATCTCCAATCTCTAATCTTCAATCTCCATTTACAAATGGATTCCCCCACCGCCGACCAACTAAAAACCCACGGTTTAGCCCTCTTCCAGCAGGGCAAAAAAGATGAAGCGTTGGCGGTGTTTGAGACGGCCGTCGCCGCCTACACACGAGAGGGAAACGAAGACGGCCGTGCTGAAATGCTCAACAACATCGGCGTCATCCAGCGCGTCAAAGGTAACAACCAGGCTGCCATCGCCGCCCTCAGCGAAGCCGGCGAGATATTTTCCCAACTCGGCAACACCGACAAACAGGCGCAAACCCTGGCCAATCTGGCCGACCTGTACGCCTTCAACAAACAACAAGACCAGGCTGCCCGCTGTTACAGCGAAGCCGCCGCCCTCTTTGCCCAACTCAACCAGCGCCAGAAACAAAGCCAGGTCCTACGCACCTACAGCCTCATGCGCCTGAAACAAGGCCAATGGCTGGAAGCGATGATGCGCATGGAAGAAAGCCTCGCCGTCAGACCCCGCCTTGGCCCCCTGCGTTGGACATTCCGCGCCCTTCTTCGCTTCACCCTTAGCCTCTTCGGCGCCCGCTAACCGTCTGTCCACCAGCCACTAGCAACCACTCCCCCCCCATGATAAAATTCGCGGAATTTGCCACAGAGCGCGAATAATCAATTTGCGCTGCGTGGCTGCAAAATAAAGGGAAGAGAAACAAGATGTTAAAGACACACAGTTGTGGACAACTTCGTCTGGAACACATAAACCAGACGGTTACATTAGCCGGGTGGGTCAACCGGCGGCGCGACATGGGCGGCGTCATCTTTATTGACCTGCGTGACCGGCTGGGTAAATGCCAGGTGGTCATTGACGCCGGCCGTACCGCCGATGGCTTCAAGCTGGCGGAACAAGTACGCAGCGAATATGTGCTGCAAATAAAAGGCACGGTCTCGCCACGTCCCGCCGGCCAGGAAAACCCCAATCTGCCCACCGGCGCCATTGAAGTGCTGGCCGAAGAAGTCATCATCCTCAATCCGGCCAAAACGCCGCCGTTTTTGATTGACCGCGACGAAAACGTGGACGAAAGCCTGCGCCTGAAATACCGCTACCTGGATTTACGCCGCGAACGCTTGCAGCGAAACCTCACCATCCGCCACAAAGCCATCAAATTCATCCGTGATTTTATGGATGAACACGGTTTTTTGGAAGTGGAAACACCCATCCTGTTCAAGAGTACACCGGAAGGAGCGCGGGATTATCTGGTACCTAGCCGGGTGCATCCGGGCAAATTTTATGCCCTGCCACAAAGCCCGCAGCAGCTCAAACAACTGCTCATGGTAGCCGGGTATGAACGCTATTTCCAGATTGCCCGCTGCTTCCGCGACGAAGATTTGCGTGCCGACCGCCAGCCAGAGTTCACCCAGTTGGATATGGAAATGAGCTTCGTCTCGCGTGATGATGTGCTGGATTTGATTGAAGCGTTGATGATTGGCATGGTGAAACACACCAGCCTGGTGCCGCTGGCGTATGAGAAATTTCCGCGTCTGAGCTACCACGAAGCCATGAGCCGCTTTGGCACCGACCGCCCCGATGTGCGCTATGGTCTGGAATTGACCGACATAAGCGATCTGGTAGCGGGCAGCGCCTTCCGTGTCTTTGCCGAAAATGTAGCCGCCGGGAAGCCGGTGAAAGCCATTTGTGCGCCCGGCTGCGGCGATTACAGCCGTAAACAATTGACCGATCTGGAAGAGTTAGCCAAAAGCGCCGGGGCTAAGGCATTGGCCTGGTTAGCCATTCACCCGGAAACAGGCGAAATTCGCGGCCCCATTGCCAAGTTTTTCACGGTGGAGCAGTTGATTGCTATCACCGAGCGGATGGGGGCCGGAAATGGCGACCTGGTTCTGATTTCCAGCGACGAGAAGCGTATTGTCCATGCGGTGTTGGGCGCGCTGCGAGAAGAAATGGGGACGCGGCTGGGGCTGAAGGATAAGAAGGAACTGGCCTTTTGCTGGGTAATTGACTTCCCCCTGTTTGAAGAGCAGATGGAGGATGGGCATTATGCACCCAGCCACCATATGTTTACCTCGCCGAAACGGGAGCATATTCCACTGCTGGACACGGACCCCGGTCAGGTTTTGAGCGAGCAGTATGACCTGGTCTGCAACGGCTTTGAGGTGGCGGGCGGCAGTATTCGGATTCACGAACGGCCGTTGCAGCGCAAAATCATGGAACTCATCGGCTTCTCTTGGGAAGAAGCCGAATCCCAATTTGGACACATGCTGGAAGCATTTGAGTATGGCGCACCGCCACACGGTGGCATTGCCCCCGGCATTGACCGGCTGGTAGCCCTCATGTGCGGCGAACCCAACATCCGTGAGGTGATGGCCTTCCCCAAAACGGCCCAGGCCACCGACCTCATGTCTGACACCCCCTCCACTGTTGCCCAAAAGCAGTTGAACGAGTTGCAAATTGCCCTGGCTCTGAAAGGGTAAACGGTTATCGGTTATCGGTTGTCGAAAGCGATTGCTCCGTCCTGAATATAGTTGACATAAAAAACTACTTTTGTCACATTATTCAGGACGGAGCACCCATAATTGAAGAACCTTCCCCCACTCCCTCTCGCCAAACTACTCAAAAAGCCATAACGGGCTAAAATACGGTTATGCAACCAATTGACATCCACTGGGCCGGTCAAATGGAGTATGACACCGCCTGGGAACTGCAAAAATCCCTGGTTGCCGCCCGCGCCGCCGACCCCGACCTGCCTGATACCCTCTTGCTGCTGGAACACCCACCCACTTTTACGCTGGGGCGGCGCGGCACGCTTGACCACCTGCTGCTCAACCAGGCTGATCTGGACGCCGCCGGGTTCACCCTGCGCTGGGTAGACCGGGGCGGCGACATCACCTATCACGGCCCCGGCCAACTGGTGGGTTATCCCATCCTCAACCTGAAACGCCTCTTTGCCCGACGCGGCCTGGCCCGGCCTGACCTGCACCAATACCTGCGCGATGTGGAAGAAGTGATCATCCAGGCATTGGCAGTCTTTGGCATCAACGGCTGGCGGTATGAAGGGTATACCGGCGTCTGGGTAGATGGCCCCACCGGCCCGGAAAAAATTGCTGCCATTGGCATCAAGGTCAGCGGCAGCGGCATAAGCAGCCATGGCTTTGCCCTGAACGTCAACCCCGACCTGAGCCACTTTGCCCACATCATCCCCTGCGGCATCCGCGAACACGGGGTGACGAGCATGAGCCAGGTATTGACACGGCCGTTGACCACATTTGACCTCATTCAGCCCATCACCGACGCCTTTTGTGACGTTTTTGATGTACAACCGAAAAAAGAGATTATAAGATTAGGAGATTAGGAGATTAGGAGATTGGGGAATTCAATCCCCCAATCTCCTAATCATTCAATCTCCCAAAAAACCATGAACCTGATAAAACTAGACTCCATCACCACCCCCGAAGAACAGCCCGCTCGCCCCAAACGGCCGGACTGGTTGAAAGTGCGCCTGCCCAGCGGTGAAAATTATGATCGCCTGAAAGGATTGATGCGCAGCAAAGCTTTGCATACCGTCTGCGAAGAAGCGCGCTGCCCTAACATCGGCGAATGTTGGGGGGCAGGCACTGCTACGTTTCTTATCATGGGCGACATTTGCACCCGCAGTTGCGCGTTTTGTGACATCAAAACAGGACGGCCGTTGCCCCTGGATTGGGACGAGCCGCAGCGTGTGGCCGAAGCGGTGCGTGCTATGAACCTGCGCCATGTGGTCATCACCTCCGTCAACCGCGACGAGCGCAAAGACGGCGGCGCGCCCATCTTCGCCCTCTGCATCCAGAAAATCCGTGAACTGCAACCCGGCTGCTCCATTGAAGTCCTCATCCCCGACTTCAAAGGCAGCCGCGAAGCCTTGCAAATTGTCATGGACGCCCGCCCGGAAATCCTGAACCACAACGTGGAAACGGTGCCCCGACTCTTCAAAAAAGTGCAGCCGCAAGACAACTACGCCTGGGCTATGGCCACACTGGGCAACGCCAAAGAGTTGAACCCGGACGTGCTGACCAAATCGGGCATCATGCTGGGATTGGGTGAAGAGTGGGATGAGGTCACGGCCGTGATGCAAGACTTGGCCGACCGGGGCGTAGACATCCTGACGTTGGGCCAATACCTGCAACCCAACCGCCAGCAACACCTGCCCGTGGCCCGCTTCTACCACCCGGACGAATTTGCCGCCCTGCGCCAGATTGGCCTGGAGATGGGTTTCCAATGGGTGGAAGCCGGCCCTCTCGTCCGCAGCAGCTATCGCGCCGACCAGCAGGTCGCCTTGTTATCACCATTGCACAATCCTGCCGTACCCTAAAACCTGAGCTTTGCCCATATGGACACCCTCAACCCAAACATCCCCACCCCCGAACTGGCGCGACTGTTAACGACCGCCGCCGGTAAAATGAAAGAGTATCGTCTGCAATATCTGACGCCGCAACTGCTGCTGCGCGTCTTTCTGGATGATCCCAAATGTGGCGCGTACCAGATTCTCAGCCGGTTGCAGCAGGAACGCGGTTTTGACCTGGATGATCTGACGCGGCGGGTGGAGCAAATGGCGCGCACCAGCCAGGGACGAGACGCGAAGTTCAATTTCACCGATGATTTTGGCAAAGATGCCCGTCTGGCAGACGAGATGCTGGTGGTACTGGACGAAGGTCTCTCTATTGCCCAGGCGCGGGATGAGTTAAAGATGGGCAGCGGCCACGCTCTGGCAGCCATGGCCCAGTCCAACGTGACCACGTATGGTGCTTTGCAGCGCATAGGGGTCACGGGCACGGCCGTGATCGCCTTGCTTGAATCGGTGGCACAAGATGGCACGGCCGTCATCCAGGATTTCATCGAAGAGGCCAAAAAAGGCAGCGCCCCGCCCTTCTACGAACGGCAGGAACTTTTGCGCGACCTGAACAGCTTGCTGGCGCTGGTGCAGCGAGGGCACGTCATCCTGGTGGGGCCAGAGGGAGCGGGCAAACGCACCCTCGTTTACAGCCTGGCGCAGCAGTTGGCCGAGGGCAACGGCGCGGGCAGTTTCCGCTCGGTGGTGCAGATTAACGAATCGGCGCTGCTGGAAAATCCACTGGCAGCCGTGCGCGCCGGGCTGCGCCGGGCCAGCGGCGGCATCTTGCTGGTGCCGGGCATCGAACGTTTTTTTGCCGACCGGCTGCGTCAGCAGTTCCCCGAAGGCGTGAGTCGTGAACTGCACAAGGCGCTGCTGAACAACGAACAAATCGTCATAGGCACCACCACGCCGGGCGAATATGACCGGCTGCGCCAGCATGACCTGATTCGCCAGCACAGCAACCGGCTGGACGTGCCCCCGGCTACGACCAAAGAAACCGTTGCTATGCTCAACTTCCACAAGCAGCGGTTGGAGCAGGAATATGAAGTGGAAGTGACCCTGGCGGCATTGGAAACGGCCGTGCAGCTTGCCAACCAATACATCCAGACCATTGCCCTGCCCGCATCGGCGGTGCGGCTGGCTGACCGCGCCTGCGCATTGGTGCGCATGGCTATGTCCAGTTCACAGGCCGCTTATCCGGGCGTGCAGCCCAACGGCCGTCTGGACGCCGAAGATGTGATGCAGGCCGCCGCCCAAATGACCAACATCCCCATCACCAAATTGACGGAGGATGAAAAGGGCAAATACGCCAGCATGGTGGAACATTTGCACCAACGACTCATCGGCCAGGAGGAGGCGGTGCTGGCCGTCAGCCGGGCGGTAAAAACGGCGCGGGTGGGCCTGCGTGACAAGAAACGGCCGATTGGCTCCTTCCTCTTTCTGGGGCCGAGCGGTGTGGGCAAGACGGAACTGGCTAAGGCGCTGGCCGAATTCATGTTTGGCACGGAGCAGGCGATGTTGGTGCTAGACATGAGCGAATACCAGGAGGAGGCCAGCGTCAACAAGCTGATTGGCGCGCCGCCGGGTTATGTGGGTTTTGAAGGGGGCGGACGGCTGACGAATTTTGTGCGCGAACGGCCGTATACCGTTGTCCTGTTCGATGAGGTGGAAAAGGCCCACCAGCGCGTTTTTGATGTGCTGCTGCAAGTGCTGGAAGAGGGGCGGCTGACGGACAGCCAGGGCAACACCGCCCTGTTCAGCGAAACAGTGGTGATTATGACCAGCAATCTGGGGTCGCCACACATGATGGTGCCCATTATCGGTGAACGGGAGCGGGACCTGGTGATGGGCGAAGTTCACCGCTTCTTCCGGCCCGAGTTTTTGAACCGCATTGATGAGGTGGTGATGTTCCACCAGTTGTCCGGTGATCATCTGGCTAAAATTTTAGACCTGATGTTGCACAAAGAGGTGAAGCTGGCCAAAGAACAGGGGTTGGAACTGGCGCTGACGCCAGGAGCAAAAACGTGGCTGCTGGCCCAAAACAACGAGCCGCAGTATGGGGCACGGCCGTTGCGCCGCATCATTGCCCGTTTCCTGCGTGAACCCCTGGCTGATTATTTGTTGACACAAGAGCGTAAGGAGGGGGGCACAACCGTGATCATCATAGACACGGGTGAACACAATCTCAAATTCCAAATGGCCTGACAATGTTGGTTGAGTAAAACAGGCGATTGAGGAAGCAGCACAATGAAATGAACTGATCGGCATTTGAAAATTGTCGAGTGGAGTGAGGAAGATCAATGTTACGTGGACCGCTGCCCAGGGCTGATGCTGGGTGGCGTCCATGGTAACAATGAAATTGAGGTTTATGAAGAATTATGTAAAGTCGTTGAGGAGTGGCTGAAAATTCATGGCGAAGAAAACTTGCCATTCCCTACCTCTGGCCTGGGTGTTTGTGGCTGATGTACGGCCGTCACGCCACCTCGGCCAACACCAATAACCGCGCACTTTCCTCAGCAAAGGGCGATTCATCGTAACCTCCCCCCAATGTGAGCCGTGTAAAACCAGCTTCTTGCAGCAGCAATTCCATCTGATGCGGGTAGTGGTAATGGTAGGTGGCCTGGGCGATGGTGCGGTGGACGGAACCGCCGGCGGCGGGGGAGCGGTCATATAGCCAGGTAATATGCAAGATTTGCCCGGCCGTATCCACTTGGTTCGCCGCCAGATGCACGACCACATCACCCGTGTCCGGATCGGTTAACACATTCTCCAGGCTGAGCAGATGGTCATCAGGTGTGTCGGCCACAGTGAAGGGATTTGCCAGGTCTATAAAAAGCTGCCCGCCCGCCGGGAGATGGCGTCTGGCCTGTTTCAAGCAGGCCAATGCCTGGGCACTATCCAGGTGCATGAAGGTGTTGTAGGGGATGAGGATGAGGGGGAAACGGCCGTTCACCACAAACCCCGTCATATCTCCTTCCACCAGCGTCACCCGGGTTTGCACGGCCGCTGGCTCTTGTGCTAACCGCTCTCTGGCCCGCGCCAACATCGCCGGCGAATTGTCCAGACCCGTCACCGTGACGCCTGCCTGGGCCAACGGCCGTAGCAGCCGCCCACTGCCACAGCCCAATTCCAGCACCGGCCCCTGCGCCTGCCGCGCCAGCGCCAACACAAACGGGATGTCCTCCGTCAGGTGGGCATGAGTTAAATCGTAATAATCAGCAATTTGGTTGTACAAAGGGGTTGGGAGATTAGAGATTAGGAGATTAAAGATGAGGAGATTATTGATCTCCCAATCTCCAATCTCCAATCTCACCCTTTACGGAATACATAACACCTGCCCGGCATAAATACGGTTCAGGTTATAAATCTGGTTTCTTTCGGCAATGGCAAAGGGGCTGACGCCATACATATTGCCAATCTGGATCAGATTTTGGCCCCACTGGATGGTGTGGTAATAACGGCAGCCACTCTGGGCAGGCGGCGCGGGCGTAGGATTGCCGCCGCCGGGTGGTTGGATGACGCCAGGTACGCCGGTGGGAATGAACAACACCGTCCCGGCATAAATGAGATTGGGGTTCACCACCCAGGGGTTGGCCAGCATGATGGCCTGCATGGTGGTGCCATAACGCACGGCAATCTGCGACAGGCTGTCGCCCCACTGCACGGTGTAGTAGAAGCCGGTAAATTGCTGCGCGGCTGTGTTTTCAGGGGGAGCGGCGCTTACGGCCGTCGTCACACCCAGCAGCAGCAGCCCCATCACCAACAAAAGCCCCCATTGTCGCCATTTCAGGGAACGCATGTTTTTCTTTCCTCCTTATTCTATGCCAATTGTGGATGCACCTCCCGCAGGTTTGGGGAACTATGGAAACCTGCGGGAGGTTGCCCCTCTGCCAAAAGTTTGACATAACGTAATCGTGGCAACTATAACATACTCGCCATACAGGTGGCAAGGGGCAAATTGCCCCATTTGGGGGAAACAAAAACACGGCCGTGTACGGCCGTGTTTTTTGTAATGAAGTAAATGGGTAATTGGGTGATTGACCGGTTCAATGACCCAATTACCATTACGCCCGCGTAATATATTCGCTCGTCTCTGTGTTCACCTTGATGCGGTCGCCGATATTGACAAATAGCGGCGTTTTTACCTTCAGCCCCGTTTGGGTGCGCACCTCTTTGGTGGAACCGGTAGCCGTATCCCCTGCCACCGCATTCTCCGCCTCTACCACATCAAACTCCATCGTCTTCGGCAGAATATAATCCAGCACTTCCCCTTCATACGACAATAATTCCAGTTCCATATTGTCAATCAGGAAATAGTGATCACCTTCCATCACCGAATGAGGCAGTTGTTTTTGTTCATACGTGGCCGTATTCATAAACACATAAAACTCACCGTCATCATACAAAAACTGGAAAGTCTCTTTGTCCAGGCGAATATCTTCCACCCGGTCGCCAGAGCTAAAGGTGATCTGCAAATTGGAACCGGTGCGCAAATTCTTCACGCTGACGCGGATGGTGGCTTTGCCCCGGCCCGGTTTGTTGTGGCTGTATTCGGTCACTTTATACAGGTTGCCATCGTGTGTAAAACTCACACCACGGCGTAATTGGTTGACATCAATCATGTTGGTACACGCTCCTCTAACAAATTATGAATTAGGAATTATGAATTAGGAATGGGCGGAGGCGCAGATATTTTTTCGCGTCCGCGCGTATCCGCGCACCCTCGCATCCTTCGCGGATCATCCAGTTTTTCAATTTTCAATTAAACAAATGGGTCTTTTTGGGCACGGCGATTCCACCAGAGTACGGCCGTAGACAACACCGTCAGCAGCAACAACCCCGTCACAAACCACAACACGTCGCGGAGTGGCGTGGCGCTGCGAATGGTAAAGTCACCCAATTCAATGACCAGGGGCCACACGGGAAGGTACATACCCATCACGGCGGGAGTGTATCACAACTAAACCAGGGCGGGCAATGGGATGAGGGGTGAGCAGGTGTGGGGGTGAGCAGGTGAGCAGGTGAAGGGGTGACAAGTTACAGTATACTCACTCATTGACCCATGACCATTGCCCATTGCCCATTTTCCCCCATTCCATGTTATCATTAGCCCCGTTGCCAAAACCAATAACAATGGAGGACGATCATGGCGGTAACTGCCACCCAACTCAACCAATTTCTCAACCAACATTTTAGTTTAGGTGAACTGCGTAGCCTCTGTTTTGAGCTGGGCATTCCCTACGAAGACCTGGAAGGGGGCGAGGCCCGTGCCGCCAAAGTGCTGGCGCTGGTGCAATATGCACAGCGGCATGGCCTGTATGACGCCGTCGTCGCCCAGGCCCAGGCGCAGCGGCCCCATGCGCGCATGGGCGATATGCCCCCCGCCACAACACCCGTAACTTCAACCGCAGCCACTAGCCCGGTGGATAGACCGGCCGAACAGCGTGTGGAGTATCATTTTCACGGTGCGGTGACAGGCTCCGCCATTGGCAGCAGCACTCTGACCGCGCAAAACATTGCCGGCCGTGACATCATCATTGGCCCCGAACCCAAAACCCGCGATGAGTTTGCCGAACAGTTAAAACAGTTGCAGGCGCTCCTGCAAGAAGCGATTGCCGCTAAAGAAATCCCCGAACAAGATGCAGAAACCCTGACCGAAGATTTGCAGGATGTGGTCAAAGAAGTGCAGGCGGAACAACCGCGCAACGGCCGTATCAGCCGTCGCCTGGAAGATATGACCGAAATTGTGGACGGCGCCGGCAAGGTAGCCGAAGCCGCCGGGAAAACGGGCGCCTTCATCCTCAAGGCCGCGCCCATCCTGGCCGGGCTGGCCAAGACGGTGCAGTTGTTGTTTTAGCCCGGCGAATAAATTCGCGGCGACGCAGGGCGAAGACCGCCTGCGCGGTCTGGCAGTCTGATAACAAGTCGGCGCAGAGCCTGCCCTGAGCCTTGTGAAGGGCCGACTTCGCCTTCTGTGGCTGCGGTTTCAACCGCCCGACAAAAAGGATGTACCATGCCAAGCACCCCCGAACCCACTGGTCAGCCCACTTTTCACAGTTCCGTTGTGGGCAGCGCGATGGACGGTGGCACGGTAAACGCTCGAAACATCGCCGGCCGAGACATCCACGAACACCACCTCACCCCCAACCAAAAGCGGAGATCCACTTCCCCCTCATCCACCTGCCGCCGGGCGGCCGTAACCCGAACTTTACCGGGCGTGAACCGATGCTGGCGCGGCTGGCGCGGCTGGCGACGCAGCTAAACGGGGCGCAGGGCACGGCCGTCGTCAGCCAGGCGATTACCGGGTTGGGCGGCGTGGGCAAGACGCAGTTGGCGCTGGAATACATTTACCGGCAGCAGGCGGACGCACAAACGGCGTATGACTTGGTGTGGTGGCTGCGGGCAGACACGGTGGTGAACCTGGCAGCCGATATGGCTGCGCTGTCGGTGGCGGTGGCTGCTGCTGGTGGACAATGCCGACGAGCTGCCGCCGCGGGCGCTGAACCCGTACCTGCCCACCGACGGCAGCGCCCCAGGGCGGGGCCACATCCTCATCACCAGCCGCAACCCCAACTGGGGCGGCCTGGTAGGGCCGGAGGCCATCCTGCCGCTGGACACCTTCACCCGCGCCGAATCGCTGGCCTTCTTGCGCACCCGCGTTCCCGTCGTTCGTAGCCATGTTCGTAGCAGGCAATTTATTGCCGTTGAAGGCGATGAATCGCCTACTACAAACGAAGAGGAAGCTGAGATGGACAGGCTGGCGGCGCGGGAAGGGGAGATGCTGCGGCTGCACCGGCTGGTGCAAACGGTGGCCCGTGACCGATGCCGCCGGAACTGGCGTAGCAGTGGGCGGAAATGGCCGTCGAAATGATTATCCAGGTATTGCCTGACTGGACACGGCTGCACGAATGGGAAGAGGGGCCAACGATAGTCTCCCACATGATTGCCGCTGCTGACCTGGCGACTGAGCAGGGCATAGAAACGGAACGGCTGGCATTTCTATGCAACTGGATAGGTTACTATCTGCGATTCCGGGCTGAATATGGAAAGGCACGGCCGTACTACCAACGCGCCCTGGCCATCCGGGAAAAAGCACTAGGGCCAGACCACCCGGACATCGCCAGCACCCTGAACAACCTGGCGATATTGGCCTATTACGAGGGGGATTACGCGGCGGCGGTGCGGTTGATGCGCCGGGCGCTCACCATCAGCGAACAGCGGCTTGGCCCGCAACACCCGAATACCGTCAATTCCCGCCAAAGCCTGGCCGTCATCGAAGCGAAATTGTAGGGGCGGGATGGCGCGGAAACCCATTGGGCCAAACGCATTACCTGGTCACGTGCCGTCTCGTCCCCGCCCGGCGCGGTACATCCACAACGGGGGCGAGACGGGCGGGATAAACCGTTTTGGTGAACGGCATTGGTGAACGGCAAAGGTATTACCCGCCCATCCCGCCCCTACGATTCACGGTTTACGGATAACGGATAACGGATTACGGGTCACGCATCACGTATCACGTTTCATCCCCAAACTTCAACCCCTGCGCCAGCGGCAGCTCCCGGCTCCAATTGATCGTATTCGTCTGGCGGCGCATATACCCCTTCCAGGCGTCCGACCCCGACTCGCGGCCGCCGCCCGTCTCCTTCTCCCCGCCAAACGCACCGCCAATCTCCGCCCCGGACGTGCCGATATTGACGTTGGCAATGCCACAATCCGACCCGGCCACAGAAAGGAACGCTTCGGCCGTTTGCAGACTGTCAGTGAAAATGGCGCTGGAAAGGCCCTGCGGCACACCGTTGTGCAGCCGCACTGCCTCCTCCCAATCGGCATACGTCAACAGGTACAAAATGGGGGCAAACGTCTCCTCGCGCACGATGGGCGTTTGTGTGGGCATACGCACAATGGCCGGTTCCACAAAGTGCGGCCCCAGGTCAGGGCGGGCTTGGCCGCCGGTCAGGATTTCGCCGCCTTCGGCCACTGCCTGCGTCAGGGCGCGCTGCATGGCGGCGACGGCCGTCGCCGTCACCAGCGGCCCCATCAACGTACCCGCCGCCAGCGGGTCGCCAATGGGCACCTGGCGGTAGGCATTCACCAGCCGGTCGGCCAGATGGTCGGCCACATCTTCATGCACAATCAGGCGGCGGGTGCTGGTGCAGCGCTGCCCGGCGGTGCCCACTGCGCCAAAGAGGATGGCGCGGGTGGCCAGTTCCAGATTGGCGTCTGGGGCGACGATGATGGCGTTGTTGCCGCCCAATTCCAGGATGGTGCGCCCCAGGCGGCGGGCCACCGTTTCGCCCACCAGCCGCCCGGTACGCACGGAGCCGGTGAAGGAGATGAGCGGCAGACGCGGGTCTTCGGTCAGCGTTCGCCCCACCGACCCATCCCCCACCGCCAGGTTGAAGATACCGCTGAGGCCATAATCGGCCATGACGCGGTTGGCGATGTGCTGCACGGCTACGGCCGTGAGCGGCGTCAACTCACTCGGCTTCCAGATCACGGTATCCCCACACACGGCGGCAATGGCGGCATTCCATGACCAGACCGCCACCGGAAAGTTAAACGCCGTAATCACCCCCAGCGGTCCCAGCGGATGCCACTGCTCATACATGCGGTGGCCGGGGCGCTCGGAGTGCATCGTCAGCCCATACAACTGGCGGGAAAGCCCCACGGCAAAGTCACAAATGTCAATCATCTCCTGCACTTCGCCAATGCCCTCGGCGCGGATTTTGCCCATTTCCAGCGTTACCAATTCGCCTAACGGTTCGGTGAGTTCGCGCAGAGCGTTGCCCAGATCACGCACCACCAGACCACGCCGGGGGGCGGGCATCTGCCGCCAGGTGTGAAAGGCGGTCTGAGCCGCCCGGATCACCTGGTCGGTTTGGGCCGGCGTGGCCGGGCTGACGGCGGCGATGACTTCGCCGGTAGTGGGGTTGGTGGAAATAATCGGCTCGGTGCTGCCGGGCAGCCAGCCATCCGGCCCGGTGCAAACGCCACTGTTCAGGGGAACGAGATTGAGTTTATCGAGTAGGGATTTCATAGTTTTCTCCTTTATTTTTTAACGCAGAGGCGCAGAGGAAAAGAGGTTTGGGGAAATTCTGTCAACACGCTTGAGTACATTTCCCATCTCAGCCTGGGGATGGAATCCCGAGGCACATTGTATCACCTGCCGCTTGCCACCTGCTACCTATTGCCGGGGCAAATGATGTTGGGTTACACTACGCCGCGAGTTACGATGGACAGATTCACTATTTTGGTTGAGTTGATTTTACCGCCGCTGCCGCCCTGAAGGACGGCCGTGACGTGTTCGTGCCGGTAATCGCTAATCCGTGACCCGTGATCGGTAATCGGCGATTCGATTTCGGGCCTCGGGTAACGTGTATTAGTGAATGGATGGAGCAGATGCTCCACTTGCCCCGATTAAACAGGCAAATTTATTCCCACCCCATTAGAAAAATGGTCAGGAGTTGGTTCTACACAGTCAGGCTGTGTGTTTCACGATGAGTGAAACTTTTGAGATTGAGAGATTGATCAATCTCCAATCTTCAATTTCTACTATCTTGTAAACGGAGGTTTGGAAATGACACTATCTTCATTAAAGCGAAAACTAATTGGCGAGCCGTTCCCGACCCGCGCGGACGTGGATGAACGGCTAGACAAAAAGCGGGGATTGGCCGTGTTTGCCTCTGACCCCATCAGTAGTAATGCCTATGCCACCGAAGCGATTATGAGCGTACTCATCCTGATGGGCAGTGCAGCGCTGGCGCTCACGCTGCCGTTGGGTATTGGTATTGCCCTGCTGGTCCTATTTGTGATTTTTAGTTATATCCAGACGATATTACATTATCCTGATGGCGGCGGCGCGTACACAGTAGCCAAAGACAACCTGGGCACGATGCCATCCCTGTTTGCGGCTTCGGCGCTGCTGTTGGATTATATCCTGACGGTGTCGGTGTCGGTGTCAGCGGGTATTCGGGCTATTACCTCGGCCGTTCCAGCTACGCTAGAGTATCGCCTGATCATGGCGCTACTGGCAATTGCCATTCTGACGTGGGTGAACCTGCGCGGGGTGCGCGAAAGCGGTACGATTTTTTCCATACCAACTTATGCGTTTGTAGCCGGGGTGTTATTGGTGATTGGTATTGGTATGACCCGCTACCTGGGGCTGTTTGGGGCTGCGCCGTTGGCCCCCGAAGTGCATGATGTGGCAGCGGCACGGCCGTTGACCTCTTTCCTCACCATCTGGCTGATCCTGCGCGCTTTTGCCGCCGGCTGTACCGCCCTCACCGGCATCGAAGCCATCAGCAACGGCGTCAAAGCCTTCAAGATTCCCGAATCCATCAATGCCGCCAAAACCATGGTCGTCATGGGCGTTATCGCCATGTCCCTTTTTTTGGGCATCACCTTTCTCGCCACCCAACTGAACCTGCTGCCCACCGAAGAGGAAAGCATCCTCTCCCAAATGACACGCAGCATTACCGGTGGCGGCCCGGTTTATTACTGGGTGCAGTTCTTCACCATGATGATCTTGATCCTGGCGGCCAACACCGGCTACCAGGATTTCCCCCGGCTCAGTTCTTATCTGGCGCGGGACGGTTTCATGCCCCGTTGGATGCAAAACCGGGGCGACCGCCTGGTTTACAACGGCGGCATTATTGTCCTGGCTGCCCTGTCTTCTATTCTGGTCATCGCCTTCGATGCCGACGAAATTGCCATGCTGCCGCTGTATGCCCTGGGCGTCATGCTCAGTTTCACCATTTCCCAATATGGCATGAGTCGCCTGATGGCAAAGGTGGGACGGTTGAAGCCGGGCGGCTCTGCTTTCACCGGCGTTACTACCATTCACTATGAACCCGGCTGGCATTGGAAGCGGCTGGTAAACCTGGTCGGCTCCATCGTCACCGGCATCGTCCTCCTCGTTCTCATCGTCACCAAGTTTGTGGAGGGGGCCTGGGTCATCGTCATTGCCATTCCGCTGGTGGTTTACCTGTTGCACTCGATTCAGCAGCATTATGTGGGCATCAGGCAGGCGCTTTCGACCCAGGATTTGACGCTGGACATGCTGCACGAGATTGCCGATGTGGTCATCGTGCCCATGGCCGATATACACCGGGGCACATTGCGGGCGCTGCGTTATGCCAAACGGATTTCCCGCGATGTGCGCGCTGTCTATATTGCCACCGACGATGCCCAAAAAGAACGGTTCATGGTGCGCTGGCAACGGTTCCCGGAAATGACGGACAATGCCACCTTGCAGTGCATCGAGTATGAATACCGGGATATTCTCACGCCCTTAGTGAATTACATTGACCAGGTAAGCCATAAGGAGTTCCCCGACCGGCTCATTACGGTGGTCATCCCCGAATTTGTGCCAGAATCTTTTACGGGCCATTTACTGCATAATCAGACAGCCAATATCCTGCGAGTGCGTTTACGCACCCTGCAAAATGTGGTGGTGATAGATGTGCCGTTCCATGTACCGGGCTGATCGGTAATCCGTAATCCGTATTCCGTAATCCGTGATGCGTAATCCGATTTCCGACTTCGGTTTACGAATTACGGGTCACGGATTACGGGTCACGCATCACGGATTACGCATCACGGCCCCCTATCCCCCAAAATCGGAGGCGCTATGTTCAAAAATTATATTAACGCAGATGAACGCCAGGAAGCGAATCGCAAGCTGCCTGGCCTGATGACCGAAGGGCTGCTGCTCGGCGGCACCGGATTAGGCGTGTTGGCGCTTATCTTTGAGATCGCCGCCGATGCCTTTAGCGTGGCCGCCTACCAGACGTTGCTGGCCATTCACGGCGCGGGCGGTTATCACGACATTGCCATTGCGGCCTTCATGTTCCTCTCGGTGCTGTTGTTTTTGGGCATTGTACCCGCCTATAAAGCGGGCGCCTATCTGCGGCCAAACGCTGGCGGCAGTGGCCCGCTGGTGGAAGCCATTGGGCCGCCCAAACTGCGCTGGCTCTCCTGGATCGGTACCAGCCTTTTTTTCCTGGATGCGGTGTTAACCATCATCATTAGTTCCATCTCGGCCGCCGATGTGACCATGTTGGTGCTGCCGGAACTGGCGCCTTACCGCATCATCTTGGCCGAAGGGTATGCCTTTTTTATTATGGCGGTGCTGGTAGCCATTGGCCCCAGACGGGCTGTACCGTTATTCCTCATGGGGGGCGGCGCGTTTACCTTGTTCACCATCGGCGCGTTGGGCCTGGTGGGGGTGATGTCCGCTATTAATCCTGAATGGGCATTTCTGACGGGTGGCATTGTCACCCGTCTGGAACTGACCGGCGTGACGGAGCATGTGGTGCGGGCCAAACAAGACCTGGCGGCCATCAGCACAGTCCTCATATTCCAGCTATTTTTGCGTTCCATGTCCAGCGCCATGTTGGGCTTTTCCGGCTATGAAGTCATCCCCGCCAGCGGCAAACATGCGGCGCGGCCCAAGTGGAAGGTGATCAACACGGCGCTGACGCTGGCGGCGGTTTTTCTCATTGGCACCGGTATCGTGCAGTTGTTTGCGGCCAAGCAATGGAACATTCCGGCTACCGAAGGCTACAGCACGCTGCTCATAGAGTATGAAATTGTGGCCGCACAAACGATGGGCAATGGCGTCTCCCCAGAAGATGTTCAAGTCACGAACGCCGACCTACGCGCCGCCGAACAAATGTATGCCGCCATTCCCACTGAATTGGCTCAGGAAGAATTAACCGGACATAGCGTGGGGCAAGCAGATGAACTGGCGCTGCTTTCACAAGAGGAGTATGTGCAGGTGGTGGCCTATGATATTGCCCTGGCGCGGGCGTTGAATGAGGCTATGGTCAATACACCTGGGCAAACGTTTTTAGTAATTGCCGGGACGTTATTGTCCATTATTTTGCTGCTGGCACAGGGCGGTGGTTATGTGGGCGGGGCGGCGGTGGCGGCTAATGCGGCCCGCCTGGGCCGTCTGCCCGGCTTTTTTGGGGATGATCGGATTGGGATTGCGGTGATCTGGGGGGTGTCGGCTATGCTTATTCCGGTCATTCGGGAAGTGGTGGTGGTGGAAGCGTATTATGCCTTTGGTTTCGTGAGCGCCTTTGCCATTACCAGTACAACAGTGTTTTTTGTGAGGCAGGATGCACTGCGCGAACATGATATTGCCCCTGATTCTGATGAGGCTAAATCATTGCGGTTTGCCGGTTTACGGGGCATGATTGCCAGTTACTTCATGCTGCTTGTCTTGATTACGCAAAAGACGGAGGCGCTGCCGGCAATTATTCTATTCGGCGCGTCCATTACGGCATTCCAGATTTTTTATGCGCGAAATGGACTAAAACAGCGGCCGGATCAGGTGAAACCGCCGGAATTTGCGCCGGGTACACGCCGCTTGCAGTATGAGGCCGGCGTGCAACGGGCGCATGATGAGGCGCGGCAGCGGGGGATTGCGGATGCGGTTACGGAACTCATCGAGTCTGGGATGCTGTCCAAGTTTAATGTGGGGCCGGAACGGATTACGAAGTTGGTGAGCTATTTGTACAATGTAGACCCCCGGTTGTTTAATGGGCACCATGAACACCACGAGCGGATTGAAGAGCCAAGCCTGGAGTTGGAAGCGACGTATGAGGCAGCTTACAACCAACGGGAACAACTGGCACGGCGGGTTGAGGATTTTTCCCATTTTGGGATTTTCATGTTTATCAACAATTACTATATCAATTGGGTGGATGAGAGTCACGGCCGTGACGCGGCCACTGTGCAGCAGGCGATGTTAGACATCCTCTTTCCGATGACACCCCACGAACAAATCTGGCAAGAGTACCAGGACTTTCAGCCGGAACGGCAGCCGGAGGCGATCTGGCAGTTTAGCCGCCACCGCTACCTGTGGGCCAAAGACCAGTGGCCGAACCTGAGCGACCGCATTACCACTATCTGGACGCTGCAAGATTTTGGCCTGCTGCCCTTGGATATTGATGTGCAGACGGTGATTACGGTGGCCGACGGCCGTCAGCAGCTCAAGGTCAAAATCCCCGCCAAAGCCCATGTGGAAAATAAGGAGGGTGAAAACGAAGATAACGCGGTAAACTAGAAAGTGGCAGGTGGCAGGTACCAGCCACAAGGAGACTTTCTATGGGTATTGCGGCGGATATTGCCATTATTCTGGTGGCGGCGTTAATTGGCGGGTTGGTGGCGCAGCGGCTGAAACTGCCGCTGATCATCGGCTATATTTTGGCCGGGGTGCTGGTTGGCCCCCATACCGCCGGTTTATCCGTTAGCGATTCTCACGATATTGAGCTTCTCGCCGAAATTGGGGTGGCGCTGCTGCTGTTTGCCCTGGGCATCGAATTCTCCTTCAAAAAGTTACAACTGGTGCGCCGCATTGCCTTAATTGGCACACCTATACAAATGCTGCTGACCATCGTCCTGGGTGTAGGCATTGGGCAATGGTTGGGCTGGAACTGGATTGAGTCGCTCTGGTTAGGGGCGCTTATTTCATTGTCCAGCACCATGGTCATCCTCAAAACGCTAATGAACCAGGGACGCCTGGGCACACTTTCCAGCCGGGTGATGATCGGCATGTTGATTGTACAAGACCTGGCGGTGGTGCCGTTGATGATCATCTTGCCCACGCTGAATAATCTGGAAGAGGGCGCTGTCTCCTTATTTTGGGCCGCCGGGCGGGCGGCGCTCTTTCTGGCAGGCATGTACTATTTGGGGACGCGCCTGATTCCGTATCTGATGCGGCACATTGTCCAGTGGAATTCGCGGGAGTTGTTTTTGTTAACCATCACCGCCATTGGCCTGGGCATTGGTTACGCCACCTACCTGTTTGGTCTCTCCTTTGCTTTTGGCGCGTTTGTGGCCGGCATGGTGCTGAGCGAATCAGACTACAGTCATCAGGCGCTCAGCGACATTATCCCGCTGCGTGACCTGTTTGGCCTGCTCTTTTTTGTCTCCGTGGGGATGCTGCTGGATCCGACCTATTTGCTGGAAAATGTGGGCGCGGTATTGCTGGTGGTCTTGCTGGTGATGGTGGGCAAGGCGCTCATTTTTGGCGGCATCACCTATGCGTTTGGTTATGGCAACATTGTGCCCTTTGCTGTGGGGTTGGGTCTGTTCCAGATTGGCGAATTTTCCTTTGTGCTGGCGCGGGTGGGCGTCAGCACCAATTCCATTTCCTCCGAGTTGTTTTCACTCATTTTGACGGCGGCGATCATCACCATGATTTTGACGCCGTTGGTGTCCGGGTTGGCCGAACCTTTGTATAAGCTGCGGCAGCGATGGTTCCGCCATGAGCCGCTCAGCACCATGAATATGCCGGAAGAAGGGCTACAAGACCATGTGATCATCGTCGGCAGTGGGCGGGTGGGGCATTATGTGGCCCACGTCCTCAAACGGCTGGAACGGCCGTTGGTGGTGATTGAACTCGACCAGCGGCGCATAGACCGGCTGAAGGACGAGGGGATTCCCATTATTTATGGCGACGCCAGCCAGCCGGTGGTGTTGGAGATGGCTGAAGTGGAAAAGGCGCGGCTGATTGTGATTGCCATTCCCTCTTTTGTAGATGTCCACAGCATTGTCTCCCACGTCCGCCAGTTAAAGGCAGATTTGCACATTCTGGCGCGCGCCGAAGGGACAGAACAGTTGGCGGCTTTGCATGAGATCGGTGTGTTTGAAGTGGTACAGCCTCATTTTGAAGCGGGACTGGAAATGATGCGTCAGGCATTGCTGCATCTGAATTTACCGGCGGGGGAAATCCAGCGGTTTGCCGACGATGTGCGCCACGAGTTATATGCGCCTTTGTACGCGGTGCATGAAGATTATGAAATGGTGGTGGGGTTAAAAGACGCGGCCCGGCTGTTGGATTTGAGATGGGTTTCTCTGCTGCCAAATAGCCCATTGGTGGGGCGGAGTATTGGCGGGCTGGGGATTCGGGCGGTGACGGGGGCGTCGGTGGTGGGGGTGCTGCGCGACGGCCGTTTTAACGCCAACCCCCACGCCTCATTCCGCTTTGCCGAAGGGGACGTGCTCGCCGTCATGGGCAACCGGGAGCAATGTACCGCCTTCCAACAGTTGGTGGGTGGGGATGATGCCACAAGTGAGCGGGTGAACGGGTGATGGGTTATGGGTGATGGGTGATGGGGTGATGGAAGAAATTGTCTGATGAATGAATACGTGCTCATAGTCGCCGCGGCGCTGTTGTTAGTTAGCGTTCTGGTCAGCAAGATTTCGGATCGGTTTGGAATACCGGCGCTTCTCTTATTTTTGCTGCTGGGCATGGTGATCGGCTCAGATGGCCCTGGCGGTATCTATTTTGATGACCCGGCGCTGGCCCAATTCCTGGGCGTTATCGCCCTCATCCTCATCCTCTTCTCCGGCGGTCTGGACACCGAATGGGATCGCGTCCGGCCAGTTCTCAAAGAGGGAATGCTGCTGGCTACCTTCGGCGTTTTTTTGACGGCGCTGGCTGTGGGTCTTTTTGCCACGGTGCTGCTCGGTTTTTCGCTGACCGAAGGTCTGCTCCTGGGGGCTATCGTTTCCTCCACAGATGCGGCGGCCGTGTTTTCCATCTTACGCTCCAAAGGCATCAGCCTCAAAGGACGGCTCAAGCCATTGCTAGAACTGGAATCTGGCAGCAACGACCCTATGGCCATCTTCCTTACCATTGGCCTGATCCAATTGCTGAGCCAACCGGACACGTCGCCGCTCAGTCTGGTTGGTTTGTTTGTTTTGCAAATGGGGGTCGGCGCGGTGATGGGCTACGGCATGGGCAAGGTCATGCTCTTTTTTGTCAATCGCTCCCGGTTAGGCTATGAAGGTCTCTACCCGGTGCTGACGCTCTCTCTCGTTTTTCTGACGTTTGGTTTGACGGTGGCTCTGAGGGGGAGTGGTTTTTTGGCCGTCTATCTGGCCGGTATCGTTTTGGGTCGCACCGACTTCATCCACAAACGCAGCCTGCGCCGTTTTCACGATGGGTTGGCCTGGCTGATGCAGATTGCCATGTTCCTGGCCCTGGGTTTGCTCGTCTTCCCCTCGGAACTGGTGCCAGTTGTCGGCGTTGGGTTACTTATCGCTGCCTTTTTGATGTTCGTGGCCCGCCCGCTGAGTGTGTTTCTGAGTTTGTTACCCAGTTCTTTAGATTGGCGGGCCAAAACGTTTATCTCCTGGGTGGGGCTGCGCGGCGCGGCGCCCATTATCCTGGCTACCTTTCCCCTGTTAGCCGGGCTGCCCCAGGCTGACCTGATTTTCAATATCGTGTTTTTCATTGTGTTGACCTCGGTGCTGTTGCAAGGCACCACCTTGTCACCGGCCGCCCGCTGGTTGCGGGTGGATGCCCCGGCCATCCGCAAACGTTTGTACCCGCTTGAATTTAATCCGATGGAGGGGTTGAAAAGCGAGTTGAAGGAACTGCCCGTCCCCCCGGACTCGACAATGGTGGGCAAAGCCATCGTCGAAATGGGACTGCCGGCCGATTTTCTGATCGTACTCATTGCCAGAAATGATGACTTTGTTATGCCCAGTGGAGGCACGGTGGTACAAGGGGATGATACGTTGTTGGTGCTATCAGACAAGGTGTCGTTTGACGATGTAGTCGCCCGGTTTAATTTGCGGGATGAATCGGACATTTAGCAGAGTGGGCATCCTCGGATGCCCACTCCGCTGACCATCATAAACGAGGAAGGAAGATAATGTTGGAAAAAAGAAATATGGCTACGTTGCAAATTCATGCGGGGGATGCGGCCAATCCAAGCACGGCCGTGTCCGCCCCCATTTACCAGTCCGCCACCTTTCACTTTGAGACGCCGGAAGATATTGCCGCGGCCATGGCCACTGAGGCTCATCCCCAGTTCTACGGCCGTTACGCCACCCCTAATACCAAACAAGTGGAACTGACGGTCGCCGCGCTGGAACAGGGCGAAGCGGCGCTGGCGGTGGCTTCCGGCATGGCCGCTGTGTCGCTGGTCTTTTTCACCTTCCTGAAACAGGGCGATCATGTGGTGGCCCAAACCACCCATTACCCCTCCAGCTATAAAGTGCTGGAACAAAAGCTGGCCGAATACGGCATTGAAACAACCTTTGTAGACCAGACCGATCCCGCCGCCTTTGCCGCTGCCATTCGCCCCAACACCCGGCTGATCTACGTGGAAAGCCCGGCCAACCCGGTGCTGCGCCTGACGGATTTAACGGCCGTGGCCGCCATCGCCCGCGCCCACCACATCCTCACCGCTGCCGACAACACCTTCGCCACGCCGTATAACCAACGGCCGTTGACCCTGGGCATTGACATCGTGCTGCACAGCGCCACCAAATACCTGGCCGGGCACTCGGACGTGGTCGCCGGGGTAGTGGTGGGCAAAGCCGAACACATCGCCGCCATGTGGCACACCCACGTCATGCTGGGCGCGGTGCTGCACCCCATGGAGGCATGGCTGTTGGAGCGCGGACTGAAAACGTTTGACCTGCGCATGGAGCGACACAACCGCAATGCGCAGGCGGTGGCGGAATTTTTGGCGGGGCACACGGCCGTGCGCGAAGTGTATTACCCTGGCCTGCCCTCCCATCCCCAACACGACCTGGCGCAGCGGCAAATGCCCGGCGGCTACAGTGGCATGGTCTGTTTTGACCTGAAAGGGGGGCGCGCCGCCGGGTACCAATTGTTGCAGCGGCTCAAGCTGATCAAACTGGCGGTCAGTCTGGGCGGTGTGCATTCGCTCATCACCCACGCCGCCAGCACCATCTCCGCCATCCTGCAAAGCGACGAGGCCATCGCCGCCAGCGGCGTGCAGCCCGGCCTGGTGCGCTTGTCGGTGGGGCTGGAGGATGTGAATGATTTGATTGCCGATCTGGCGGAGGCGTTGACCGGCAGCTAGCAAACCAGAATTAACCCTTCACACAGGCTATGCCCTTATGTATAATGCCCCATACGGGCCAGGTTTTCACGGCTCATGTATCGGCCAGCACAGCCATAGGGACAGAATGGTATGGATTTACAACAATATATGACGCAACAGTTCAACATGGCTGAACTGGAAGCAATCGCCCACGAAGTTGGCATCAACTTTGCCCGCCTCCGCCAACCAGGCAAAGAAGCGACAATAGCAAATCTAATAGAAAAAGCCAGACAATACGGCCGTGAGCCAGCCCTGATAGCGGCCGTCAAAAAACGGCGTCCCGATTATGCTTCTGACCAAATAGCGTCTGACGTCAATCCACCACAACCGGCCAAACCACCGCCTGCAAAGTCACGTCCGTCGCAAACAGGCCCCCAATCAGTTCCTACCCGACCAACCCCCAGACCTTCGACCAAACCAACCAAAAGCAAAAAAGACAACATCACGCTCCAACAATTCATCACCAACTATTTCAGTTTAGAAGAACTGGAAGCGCTCACGCTGGAGATCGGGGTGGATTTTGAGCAACTGGCCGGGCGCACCAAAAGCGGCAAAGTGCGGGAACTGATTGTGTACATGATGCGGCGGCGGCGTTTGGGGGAGTTGGTCACGGCCGTGAGAGAAGCGCGACCCCGGCTAGATATGAGCCATGTCATCATGCCAGACCAATCCTGGCTAGAAAAACAAAAATACAGTGATCGGCGTATCTGGCTGCTGGGCGGCGTGATTGCTCTCCTGATTTTGACCATAGTGAGCTATGCCGCCTGGCGGCAATTGAGCAGGCCACCAGAGTGGGCCACAAACGAACTCCTGCCCAATGAGAAGTTTGGCATCGCCGTTGCCGAATTCGCCGTAGGTGGTGATCTGCAATCTGGCCCACAGGGGCGAGAGATGAGTCGGCAGATCTACTCTGCTTTAGAACAGGCCATCAACAGCCGGGCAAACCTGCGCGAGACAGCCGCTTTAACACGTGTCCAACTTATCCGCAATGACCGGGAAGCATTTTCCGTAGGGCAGTCCGTAAATGCTGACCTTGTCCTATGGGGATGGATTCCTGAATTCTCTGAAGAATCTATTGTTCACAACTTCACCCTGGTTGATGAGGATATTCAAAAAGGAAGTGAGCAGTTGGTTGAATCGGTTAATCTGATGATTAGCGGGCCGAATCGTATTCAGATGACACAATTATCCGGCCGCGCCACCGCTTTAACCCAATTTGTGCTTGGCCTCATTTATCTGCGCGGGCAAACGGTCGCCGATTACCAGCAAAGCCTGGCCCTGTTTGAGACCGGCATCGCCGAACTTGAAGCAGATAAATCTCGCCTGACAGCCCTGCTGGACAGCACGGGCACACTCAATGAACGGCTGGCGCTCGAAGAGACGCTGGCGGCACTGGAAAAGACATTGGCCGTTTTTTATACCGGCAAAGGAATTGCCCATGCCGCGTTAGGCCAACCAGACGAAGCATACGCCAGCTATGAAACGGCCGTCAGCTATAATGATTCCCTGCCGCTCGTTCACAATGCATTGGGCAATTATTATTACAGTTTGCGTCGCTTTGATAAAGCCTTATCTGCTTACCAGAAATCGTTAGCGCTGGAAACAAGAAACCCGAACGCTTACTACGGTTTGGGCAACGTCTACTATTATTTGCAAGATTACCCCCAAGCGATATTTAACCTCAATCAATCCATTGCCTTGGTGGAAAGTGAGGGAGAAGAAGCTATTCTTTCTCATCTCAGTAAAGGGTATGCTCACCGGGATAACGGTGAACCAGAAGCAGCCATTACTGCCTTTCAAGTGGTCGTTAATAGCCGTTCGGCATCTGAAGACATCCGCGCCACAGCTTTAAGAGAAATTACTAATATCAGAAACGCTCAGGTTACACCAGAAGCAACAACCGCCGGGGCAGTGGAAGAGCCGCAAACAACGCCAATCGGAACGCTTTTACCAACAGTAACACTGCTGCCTACAAGCACCCCCCTACCAACGGCTACTTTGCTGCCCACCCTCACACCGGTATCAGGGACGCCAGAACCCACCTTACTACCAACCGCCACACTGCTGCCAACGGCAACCCTGTTACCAACGGCCACGCTGTTACCAACGGCCACGTTGCTACCAACCGCCACTCTGATATCCACCGAACCAGCGCCAACAGTAACCCTGCTGCCAACAAACCCGCCACCAGCAGAAACGCCAACATCACTGCCAACACCACCACCATCACCATCCCCCACACCATGAAAATCCACTTAAATGGGATGTGAAAGTTTGCCAACATCCACCGCTCTCAGTAGACTAGGGTAAATCTTAATTTCACAATGGAATATCATGTCAACAATTGAAGAACCTGAATTGATCACCATCATCGAAGGCCCGACGCCGGAATTTCACCCCACTCCTCAAGATTGGGTGCAATCCATTCACGAAGGCCCCGAAGATGCCATAGTGGCCGTGTGCCAGTTACGCACCGGCAACGGCGAAGATATTTTGCAGCGCTGTAAAAATGCCTGGAAAGACGGCCGTAAAGTCAAACTAGACTTCCCCGATGAACTGCGGCTACGCCAGCAGGTAGACGTGGTTTCCCTGCGCCTTTCGCAGGTGGATGAAGGGCCATTGCTGCACATCTGGGTCTCCCTGCCCCTGGCCGAATTTGTAGAAGAAATTGCCGAGGATGGCGATGAGGATGAAGATGAGGACGATGGCCTCTTCTTCTCGTAAAGAAAGAATTGGGTAACCGGGTAATTACCTGATTACCCAATTACCCAAAAGTTCACCCACGGCCGTACCGGACTCCAACGCCAGCGCCTTTTCTGCCAATTCTTCAGCCTGTGTTACCGTTGTGCCCCGCACGGCTGCTTTCACCGCTGGAATAGCCGGTGCAGCCATACTCAATTCATCCAACCCCAACCCCACTAGCAGCGGCGTCGCCAGGGCGTTACCCGCCAATTCACCACACATCCCCACCCAAATACCGGCGGCATGGCCCGCCTGCACCGTTTGTTTAACCAAGCGCAGCACCGCCGGATGCAGCGCATTCGCCAGCGCCGCCACTTTGGCATTGCCCCGGTCGGCAGCCATCACATACTGCGTCAGATCATTCGTGCCAATGCTGAAAAAGTCCACTTCCCGCGCCAACTGATCGGCAATCGCCACCGCCGCCGGCACTTCGATCATAATACCCACTTCCATATCGGCCGCATACTGAATGTTCGCCTGCTGCAATTCGGCCTGTATTTCGGCCAGGATTGTTTTAGCAGCGCGCACTTCGGCCAATGTGCTGACCATGGGGAACATCAACTTGATATTGTGCTCGTGGCTGGCGCGCAAAATGGCGCGCAGTTGTGGCCGGAAAATGTGCGGCGTTTCCAGGCAAAATCGAATGCCGCGCCAGCCCAAAAACGGATTTTCCTCGCGTCCTAAATCCAGATAAGGCAGCGGCTTGTCGCCGCCCACATCCAACGAGCGAATGATCAACGGCCGTCCCGCCAACCCCTCCGCCGCCGCCACATACGCCGCCACCTGCTCCTCTTCATCCGGCGCGGTTTCCCGGTCTAAAAAGAGGAATTCAGTACGGAACAGCCCCACCCCTTCCGCGCCAAATGGCACGGCGATAGCCGCTTCCGCTGGCGCGCCGATATTGGCCCCAATTTCCAGCCGACGGCCGTCTACCGTTTGCGCCGGTTCCTGTGCCAATGCCCGCGCCGCCTGCCGCTCTTGCAGCCAGGCGTCCCGCTGCTTCTGCAAATCGGCCCGCGTGGACTTGCCCGGTTTGAGCCAGAGCTGCCCGGTACGGCCGTCCAGCGCCACCACCTGCCCATCCTTCACCTGCTCCACCTGCTCACCCGCCCCCACCACCGCCGGGATGCCCAACCCCCGCGCCAAAATGGCGCTGTGCGAGGTAGCGCCGCCATGCGCCGTGATAATGCCCAACACCTGCGCCGGATCAAGCTGCGCCGTATCAGATGGCGTCAGTTCGGCCGCCAATAAAACGACCGGCTCCGGGAAATCTAGCAACGGCCGTGTCACGCCGGTCAGGTGACGCAGCACCCGTTGGCCCACATCACGCACATCGGCAGCGCGGGCGCGCATCACCTCATCCGGGATGGCCTCATAGGCGACGGCGACGGCGTTAATGGCTTGCTGCCAGGCGGCGGCGGCATTTAACTTCTGCCCGGTAATACGCTGTCGGGCATCCTGGTGCAAGGCCGGGTCCTGCAACATCAGTTGGTGCGCCTGGAAAATATCAGCCTCTGACGCCCCCATTTGCTGCCGGGCAGCCGCGTACAATTCCTGGATTTCCACCAGAGCGGCGGCAACGGCCGTGTCCAACCGTCGCCATTCTGCGGCCACATCCTCTACCTGATGCGTCGTTACCGGCGGCGGCGCCACCCGGTAATGGAAGGCCGGGCCAATGGCAATACCCGGCGAGGCCGGAATGCCGCCCAGTCCCCTGGCAGGCAGGGGTGAGGACACAACGGCCGTCACCATCTCTTCCTCTCTATCACCGAAATTATCGGCGGCCAAGGCTTGCAGGGCAGCAACAGCGGCTTCGGCATCGAGGCCAACGGCCGTCACCGTCACCGTTTCTCCCTGGCGCGCACCCAACGTGGCTACCTGGTTCATGCTCTTGGCGCTGGCAGTGAGCGCCCCTTTTTGCACAGTAATGTCTGCTTTGAACTGCACGGCCGTGCTCACAAAGCGCGCCGCCGGCCGGGCATGTAACCCCAACTTATTTTGAATAGACAACTCAACAGACACAGATTGACCAGTGACCAATGACAATTGCTCATTGACCATTGCCAATTCTTCATCCACCACCCCTAGCTGGCTTTGTTTCGGTTGCAGCGCCATCATCGCTTCGCGGATCACATCTGTCACCGGACTGCCTGCCGCCGCCTGCACCACCGCCGCTATCGCCCCCTCCACCAGTGGCGCGGCGCACAAATGTACATTGGCCCGCTGCTCCAACGGCAAGAATTCCAGCGCCGTCTCCGCGCTCAGAATGGCGCTGCCCAAATCCATCAGCACTACCACCCCATCCTCACTATAAACAGCGTCAATGGCCGCCAGAATTTGCATGGCGTCCGTACCGATAGGATTATCCGGGTTGTCTACCCCACCGGCAGCCGCCAGAGCCACCTGGCCCTGCACCATTTGCCCGGCGAGTTCAACTACCCCGGCCGCAAGCTGTTGACTATGAGAAACAATAACAATGCTGACCATAATGAGATTGGAGATTGGGAGTTTGGGAGATTGGGAGATTGGTTAATCTCCAATCTCCTAATCTCCCAATCTCTGCATTACCTCTTGCAGCGGCCCTTCCGGTTTATACCCGTAGGCAGCCGCCAACAATTCAATCGGATGAACAAAAGGAACACCGGTCGCCGCTGAAATGTTCCAGCGACAGGTTTCGCTGTCACACACGGCAATCGGGCCATTCACTTCGCGCACAAACTCAAAGAGCGGCTGCCCTACCGCCATGGTAATATCGTACTTCTCGGCTTTGTAGCCATAGGTGCCGCCCACACCGCAGCAGGCCGCCTGGCTTTCGATGATGGTGAGTTCAGGAACGAGCGCCATGATCTCCGTGCTGGGCCGGCCCAGGCGATGGGCGCGGTATTGGCAGGGTGGATGGTATGCCAGCGTTAACGGAATTGGCTTGAGAGCATCGGTTTTTAATACCCCGGCATCCAGCAAGTGCAGTAGAAATTCGTGAATGTCAAAGGTATTGGCGGTTAATAGCTGCGCGTCGGGCGTGTGGTAGGCCAGCATTTCCGGCGCTTCTTCCTTGAGCGTCAGGGTGCAACTGGTGGACGTGCCCACAATGACGTAGCCTTTCTTGACATAATCAATCAGGTGGCGGATGTTGCTCTCGTGGTAGGCTTGTGCGGCGGCAAATTCGCCGTTGGAGAGCAGTGGTAGTCCGCAGCAGTTTTGTGGCGGCACGATCACTTCAAAACCGTTGGCTTCCAACACTTGCACGGCCGCTTTACCCACCCGCGCCTCAAAATACTCGGTGGAACAGCCGTGAAAGTAGACGACTTTACGGTCACTATGTGCCGCGTCCGGGCGTTTACGCGCCCAACGGCTAAAGCGTTCCCCGCCAAAGCGAGGCAGCGGCGCATTCGGGGCAATGTCCAGCAATAATTTAGCGAAAAAACGACCAAAGCCGCTGTGCAGCAACACATTGGCGATGGGGGCCAACGGCTGTCCAAATTTGCCCATTAATTCGGGTCGAGCGATGAGATTGTTACGCAGTTTGCGGCGCAAGGGTACCTGACCGGATTGCACGATATTGTAACGAGCACGGCCGTTAATCTCCGCAATTTTCACGCCCGTGGGACAAACCATGTTACACACCCGGCAGCCGTTACAGTAATCCACCGAATGGTCGGGGTTGGGCTGCGCCTGGTGGCGGAACCGGCCCGCCTGCGGGCCAACATATTTGGGGCCAGGGAAGAGGTCGGTCACGGCCGTGACCGGGCACGCCGTCACGCAGATGTTGCACTTAATGCACTGATCCAGCGTCAACTCCACCGGCTTGTGCTCAGACGGTGTGATGCCCAGTTGTGCTTCCCAGATGTTGCTTGTCATTATGTCAATATAGATATTAGGATATTGAGATATTGGTAATACACCGTCAATATAATGATCTGAACTTTTGATTGTCATTCTGAGGAGTCTTCGACGAAGAATCCCTCCTACTTGTACAGGAGAGGGATTCCTCGCTCCGAAGACTTCGCTCGGAATGACATGCAAAGTGCTAAAATTTAAGAAGAGTTATTTAACCGTGTGCTAATATCTCAATACCTCAATTACCCACTATATTCCCTACCACAAACCCCGTCGCCAGGGCCACGCCGTCAAAGGAGCGTTCACGGATGGCTTCAAAGTCGGCCAACGTATTACCGGCGGCGTAGAGATTTTGGTAAAGAATACGGCCGTTGGTAGGTTGAAACTCCTCGTTCACGCTGACGCCGCTACGGTAAATGGGGTGCCCATGTTTATCCAGAAAATCACGGCGGAACCATTCCAGCCGGTTTTCGGGGTGGCGCAGCGGCAGGTTAAAGATCACTTCGCACACCTCACCGGCATGGTTAGTGACGATGCCGCCGCCCAAAACACCACCGGTAGCCAGCACCACCCGGTCATACCGGTGCTGGCGAGGCCGCCCGGATGTTTCGGTATACACGGCCGTCACCCGCCCGCCATCAGCCTCAAAACCAATCGCTTCCATACCGTCATACACCCGTCCGCCGTTTTTCTCAATGGCCGCCTTGAGAATGCGGTGCAGCCGCATCCCCGCCACCGAGGGCGGCAAACCGGGAATCTCAAAGACGGGGCGGCCCAATTGCGCCTGCAAATCCTGGTGTACGGCCGTGGCCTCTTCCAACCCCAACACCGCCGGAAAACCAACCCGCGCCGCCTCGCCCAGATGCGGTTTCACCGCCTGCACTACTTTTGCCCGGAAATCGGGCTGCTGCATGAACCGCGCCAGGTGTACGGCCGTTGTAAAATTCCGTCCCGCCAATGCCGGTAAATCTAGCACCACATACCGCGCCGGAATGCCCTGCTGCACCAGATTGTCGGCAGCCACATTGGCAAAAAAGTCCGGCAGTTGTTTGAAACCAACCAGCAGCATAGGCGCATCGTCGTCTAAATCTCCGGCGATCATCGTTGCCGGGGCCAGGCAGGTGGGGCGGGCTGCGCCCACGGCCGTGGGTAGCCGCCAGTTTTTTGCCAGTGACCCCACCAACGGATACCCGGCCTCGGCGCATACTTGCTTCAGGCTTTCCAGCGCTGTCTCTAACTGCGCCAGGCCTACCAGGGCATACGGGTGCTGCGGATTGGCAGTTAGCAGATCAGGAATGGCGGTAGATGGGTTGGTCACGGCCGTGTCGCTATCCACCGGCCAATAACCCAACACATCAATGCAGCCTGCGTGCCAGTGTGTCGCCCCCCAGCCTTTGGCAATGAGACGCACACCCTGACCACGCTGGCTCGCCTGCCACGCGGCTGTCAGTCCGGCTAACCCGGCGCCAATCACCAAAACATCATTCGCCATACTGTTTACGTGATGCGTGATGCGTGATACGTGAGCAGAAAGACCTCACGCATCACGTGTCACGCCACCTTTTTATACATGCGCATGATCGCTCTCCCAGGCTGTGCCCGGTTCATACATCGCCGGCCCCAGCCGTGATGACCGGGGGCCAGGCAAATGGTCAGCGTTCAAAACGCTCAGGTAAATCAATTCATCGAGCCGCTCTTGTTTCAACTGCGGCCCCCAAAGAATAGGCATCAGCCCCTTCCACCGCTCCTGCAAAAAGTCACGCAGGGTCACATTTGTCTCTTCAATCGGCGGGTTCTTCAGTTCGTGCCAGATGGCGGCCACGCGGTAGGTGCAAAAACCACCCTGGCATGGCCCCATGCCCACGCGCACATCGCGGCGCACGTCGTCAATGGTTTTGGCTTCGCTATGGATGATGGCGTGCTCCACATCGGCGCGAGTTGCCAGTTCACACTCACAAATCAGTTGGCCGAACGCTTCCTGCTTTTCCACGTCGGCCAGCCGTTGGCCGAGGACGTGGTGTTTACGGCCGTGACCTTGTTCAAATGGATTGGGCGTGACGGTTTCATGGGTGGTACACGGCCGTGATGTGCCCAACTTCTCACACACCCGGTCCACCGTCACCTGCGCCATTTGCCGGTAGGTCGTCCATTTGCCGCCGGTAATGGTAATGAATCCGGCCACGCCATCGCGGGTTTCGTGGTCGAGCAAGGTGTACGCACGGGTTACATCGCGGGTATCGGCCACTTTCGTTTCCTGGTACAACGGCCGTACCCCACCCCAACAGCGCAGCATCCGCAGATCATGCCAGCCGGGCACAATTTTGGCCGCTTCCTGCATCATCAACTGCACTTCCCACGGCTCAATGGCAAAATGCTCCGGGTCGGGCACACCCTCATCTGTTGTGCCGATGATGGAAACGGTATGCACCGGCACAATAATGTCACCATCGGCCGGCATCTTGCAGCGGTTGACTACCGTGTTCACAATGCGGTAGCTGGCGGCGATCATGGTGCCTTTGCCGGCGCGCACGTTCACTTCCACCTCGGCCGTGTGCGCAATTTTGCCTGCCCAGGCCCCGGCCGCATTCACCACCAGGTCAGCCTGAATGGTTACATCCTCGTCTTTTACCAGGTCATAACAGAGCGCGCCTACCACCCGGTCGCCCTGGCGGATCAACTGCTTCACTTCGTAATAGTGCAAAATCTGCGCCCCATGCGCCTGCGCCAATGCCGCCACCGACTGCGTGGCCAGAAAGGAATCGGCCGAGCCATCGGGCACACGGAAACAGCGGCTAATTTGTGGGTTCAAATGCGGCTCTTCGCGCAGCATGTGGGGGATGGAGATTTCTTCACAGGGCACGGCCGTGTCCCGGCAGCCCTGCATAAAACGGTCGCCAAAGGCATCATCATCCCAGGGCGTGACCACAAAAAAGCCGCCCGTATCTTCAATGCAATGGGGCATGATCCGGCGCAGGATGACGTTTTCTTCGATACATTCGGTAGCTGCTTTGGGGTCTTTGACGGCATAACGCCCACCGCTGTGCAGCAGACCATGGTAGCGCCCGGTGGTGCCGTGCGCCAGATCACGCTTTTCCACCAGCATACAGCGAAAACCACGCAGCGCCAGGTCGGCCACCACCCCTGTCCCGGTCGCGCCGCCGCCAATAACCAATACTTCCGTCTGTAGTGTTCGCATGTTAGCCGTAAGACCCTAAGGGTTTCAGAAACCCTTAGGGTCTGGTCTCATCAATTCCTATAATTCACCTGCTTAAAATAATCCGGCGTCAGGTTGAGCTGCTTCATTTTGCGCCAGAGGGTGGTACGGCCGATACCCAAATGCTGCGACATCTCCGATACCCGACCCTGGCAGACCCAACCCGCCTGCAAAATCGCTTCCCGCTCCGCCTCTTCCACGGAGAGGATGGGCTGGGCGTGTGGGGAGGCGGCCGTGACCACCCGCCCCTTGCGAATAGTGGCGGACAAATCAGCAACGCCAATCACATCATTGTCGCTGTGGTGCAAGGCGCGTTCCAGCGTACTTTCCAATTCACGCACATTGCCCGGCCAGGGATAACGGCAAATGGTTTGCATGGCCTCGTCCGTGATCCGGGCGCGACCGCCGTTAGTGCGGGTAAAACGGGACAAAAAGCGGCTCGCCAGCGCCGGTATATCGTCGGGGCGCTCCCGCAGCGGCGGCACGGTGATATTGAAAACGCCAAAACGATAGTAGAGGTTGGGCAAAAAGTCGTCCTCCGCCACCAGCCGTTCCAGGTTAGCACCGGTCGTGGCAATGATGCGCACATCCACGGGGATGAAGCGCGCGCCACCCAACCGCATGACCAGACCGGTTTCAATGACTTGCAGCAGGGCAAACTGCATTTCCAGGGAGAGCGACTCAATCTGGTTGAGCATGAGGGTGCCGCCATCGGTCAGCTCAAATTTGCTGGGACGGCCGTCGGCCTCGCTGCCCAACAATTCCGCCACCATCAACTCATGGGGGATCGCCTTACATTGAATGGTCATAAAGGGCCTGTCAGCCCGCTGGCTGTCATTATGAATGGCCCGCGCCAGATGGTTTTTGCCCACGCCGCTCTCGCCGCGCAGCAGCACCGGGGCGCGGCCACGGGCGGCAGTGCGCGCCTGGCGCATGACGGCGCGCATGGCGGCCGTTTGCGCTGGAATATCGTCTAGCTTGAGGGCCGCCCTGGCCCCCACCTGCTGCTGTACCAACCGGCGCACCTGTTCCATGGGGCGCACCATTAGCATGTAACCGGCGGGGGCGGCACGGCCGTTGCCCAAAATACGCAAGCTCACCAATGCCTGCACCATCTCCCGACCCGGTATATCGAAGGTGACTTCGATGTCGCTCATCTCTGACGCTTCCATGACGGCTATATCTATGGGCGAGGGCAAAGTGAGTACCGCAGATAAGGGCAGACCCACGGCCGTTTGCGGATTGATGTGCAGAAATTCCCCGGCGCGAGCGTTGACATGGTTGATCTTACCCGCCGCGTCCCAGGCCAGCACCCCTTCCTGAATTGATCCCAGGATGGTGTTTACCTCTGCCAGCCGGTGATTGGCCTCCTGCAAATACATATTGGCCTGCAATAGATTACTGATGGCGCGGGCCGCGGCCATGACCAGAGAGAGGCTGTGGCGGGATTGAGCCGTTGCCAGTTCAACAATACCAATGAGGCTCACAATACGGCCGTTGGCGTCATGGATGGGCGCGGCGGTGGTCGCCAGTTCGTGAAAAACCGCGTAGAAATGCTCTGCGCCCACCACCTGCACCGGCATGGCCGTCACCAGCGCCATACCAAACCCATTGGTGCCCACACAGTTCTCCGACCAGATCGCTCCCTGGTGCAGACCAAAAGCGGGCGGCCCACTGGACAACCAGTGTGAATCGGCCATACGACCGCGCGTCGTGGTGGGAATGTGGGATTGGGCCACAATAGAGCTATCCCCTTCAATATCCAAAATGCAACCGGCGCCATCGGTGAACACGATGGCGCAATAAGAACCCTCAAAGAACTGGTAGATGTCTTCCAGAAACGGCCGTGCCTGCATGCGCAAATCGGCGTGGGTCTTCAGCGTTGTTTGCAGCGCCGCCTCTTGCAACGTCACCGCGCGTGGCGACTGGCGCGGGTCAGAGCGGGGTGCGCATCGCTGCCAGGAACGCACCACATGGGGGTCCGGCTCATAGTCGTCTATTGGCTCGACCTGGGCCGTTTTCATGAAAGCGTACCAGAACTGCTTCAGAATGTCCCGGCGAACCGGGTAATTATTTGGCTGCATGGTGGCTTAGTTGGCAATAGACCCTAAGGGTTTCAGAAAACCCTTAGGGTCTTCCATTGCATCTTCCTATTCCACCCAATCAAACGTGCGTGTAACCGCTTTCTTCCATTGGGTAAACAATTCGGTGCTGGCGTTTGTACCGGGGGTGGGTTCCCAGGTGTGGTCCATGCCCCAATTTTGCCGCATTTCGTCGGTGCTTTGCCAGAAGCCAACAGCATACCCGGCGGCATAGGCGGCGCCCAGAGCGGTGGTTTCCGCTACTTTCGGCCGCACCACCGGCACGCCCAACACATCCGCCTGGAACTGCATCAGCAGGTCGTTGTAGACCATACCGCCGTCCACCTTCAACGCCGTCAGGTCTACGCCGGAATCGGCGTTCATGGCGTCCAATACCTCGCGGGTCTGGTAAGCGGTGGCTTCCAATGCAGCGCGGGCAATGTGCCCTTTCTTGACATAACGAGTCAATCCGGCAATGACGCCACGCGCATCAGAGCGCCAGTAGGGGGCAAAAAGGCCAGAGAAAGCGGGCACAAAGTAGACGCCGCCGTTATCGTCCACCGATTTGGCGTAATCTTCGATGTGCGGCGAGAAGTCAAAGAAGTCCAGATTGTCACGCAGCCACTGCACCAGCGCGCCCGTAATGGCGATGGAGCCTTCCAGGGCGTACACCGCCGGTTCGTCGCCAAACTGGTAGCAGAGGGTGGTGAGCAGGCCGCTCTTGCTGGGCACAATTTTAGTGCCGGTGTTGAGGATCATGAAACAGCCGGTGCCGTAGGTGTTTTTGGCTTCGCCGGGGCTGAAGCAGGCCTGGCCGACGGTGGCGGCTTGCTGGTCGCCCAGGTCACCGGCGACGGCGATTTTGCCGCCAAAGGGGCCATCTTCGGTGGTGTAGCCATAGACCTGGGAGGACGGCCGTATCTCCGGCAGCATCGAGGGGGGGATGCCCATGGTGTTGGTGATGGATTCTGACCAACGCAGACCGTCCAGGTTCATCAACATGGTGCGGCTGGCGTTGCTCACGTCGGTTACATGCACGCCACCCTGTGTGCCGCCGGTCAAATTCCAGATAACCCAGGTGTCAATGTTGCCGAAGAGAGCGTTACCCTTGTCAGCGGCAGCCCGTGCCTCAGGCACATTTTCAAGTATCCATTTCACCTTGGGGCCTGAGAAGTAAGTCGCCAACGGCAGACCAACCTTGTCGCGGAAACGGTTCTGGCCGACACTGCCTTCCAACTCCTTACAGATCTTGTCGGTGCGGGTGTCTTGCCAGACGATGGCGTTGTACAGCGGTTTGCCGGTGGTTTTGTCCCAGACAACGGTGGTTTCGCGTTGGTTGGTAATGCCAACAGCGGCCAGGTCAGCGGCGGTGATGCCGGCCGCTTTCATGGCCCCTTTGACCACATCCTGAGTGCGCGCCCAGATTTCCATGGGGTCGTGTTCCACCCAACCGGGTTTGGGATAAATTTGCTCATGTTCTAGCTGGTGTGCCCCCACTGGCTCACCAGAATGGTTAAAGATCATGCAGCGGGTACTGGTGGTACCCTGATCAATAGCGGCTACATACTTGGTCATTTCCTAACTCCTTAATTTGGGAAATTGGGTAATTGGGTGATGACCCAATTACTTAATTACTCAATTCCCCTCTTGCACTGTTTCTAATAACGCATTGAGAATCAAGTGGGTTGATGTGGCGCCAGGGTCCTGGTGGCCGATGCTGCGGTCGCCCAGGTAGCTGGCGCGGCCTTTGCGCGCTTTAAGCGGGGTGGTCGCTTTCATGCCTTGCTCGGCAGCGGTGACTGTTTTCTGCAGGACAACCGTTGTTGATTCACCACTGTCTACGGCCGTTTTCAGCGCCACCAATGCCGGATACCAGGCGTCAATCATCGTTTTGTCTTCTAATTCGGCGCGGCCGCGCTGTACGATGCCATCCACACCGGCCTGCAACATGGTGACTAAATCTTCATTGCTCAGTTCTTCTTTGGCGGCAACGGCCGTGCCCGCTCGCATATAAAACGTGCCATACAACGGCCCACTGGCCCCACCCACACTGGAAATGAGAGTCATGCCGACGGTTTTGAGGATATTACCAATATCTTTGTCGGCTACCGTAGGCAACTTTTCCATCACCTTGGTAAAACCACGCGACATGTTGATGCCATGATCGGCATCGCCAATGGCGGCATCCAGGTCAGTGAGGTACTGTTTATTGGCATCGAGGGTGACGGCCGTTTTTTCCAACCACGTTACAATCTGGTCTCTGGTTACTGACATCTTTTCTCTCGCGGTAATGAGTTATCAGGAATCAGTTATCGGTAGGAAACTGAATACCGATTACGGATTACCGATTACCGATTACCGATTCAAACACCCCAGCGCAGCCCCGGCGTCTTCACCGGCGCATCCCAAAAGCGCAAAATCTCGTCATCTGCTTTCAGCAGTGTAATAGAGCAGCCCTGCATTTCCAACGAGGTGATATAGGGGCCGATCAGGTTGCGGGCGATGGTGATACCGTGGTTCTGGCAGACTTCAGCCAGTTTGCGATAAATGGCATACAACTCAGAAACGGGCGTACCACCCATGCTGTTCACAAAAGCAATGACCTGATCGCCGGCCTTAAGTGGTTCATCCACCAGTTCCACATCTACCCATGTACCCTGGTCGTTGTCCCATTCACGGACGGTACGGCTGTAGGCTTTGTCGGTAATAATTTCCAAGGCCATCATTTCGGTGATTTCGTCGGCCGTTTTCATTTCCATACGCCGCTGGCCTGGTTCGCCATGAATACCGATGCCAATTTCTATTTCATTATCGCCCAATTCAAAGGTAGGTTTGCCGGCCGCGGGCACGGTACAGGAGGTGAGCGCCATGCCCATGGAACGGCCGTAGCTGTTCACCTTACGGCACAAATCAGCGCACTGCGTCAGATTGTAACCAGCTTCCGCCGCCGCCCCCACGATCTTTTCCGCCAGCACGGTGGTGCCTACGCCACGACGGCCGGCTGTATACAGGCTGTCTTTCACGGCCACATCGTCATCAATCAAGATGCTCTGGGCGCGAATACCGTCAGCATGGGCCAGTTCAACGGCCGTTTCAAAGTTCAGCACATCACCTGTGTAATTTTTGACGATGAACAAAACACCGGCGCCGCCGTCTACCGCCTTAGCGCACTCATACATCTGGTCGGGCGTGGGCGAGGTGAACACCTCTCCGGGACACGCACCATCCAGCATCCCCATGCCGACAAAACCACCGTGCATTGGTTCATGCCCGCTGCCGCCGCCAGAGACCAGGGCCACCTTCCCTTTTACCGGCGCATCGGCCCGCACCACGTAATGGGGGTCAATCTGAACCTTCACCAGGTCAGGATGAGCGGCGGCCATTCCCCGTAGTTGCTCGCGGACAACATCGTCTACGGCATTAATCAACTTTTTCATCTGTTTTGCTCCTCATCAGTTTTGGTCGCTGGCGGCATGCGCTGCCAGCGACCAGAATTCAATTAAATGCCACTGGCCATAATCAACAGCCCGGCCAAAATACCACCGACAATAGGGCCAACGACCGGAATCCAGCCATACCCCCAATCGGAGCTTCCTTTGCCAGGAATGGGCAGGAGTTGATGGGCAATACGTGGGCCGAGATCACGCGCCGGGTTGATGGCATACCCGGTGGGGCCGCCGAGTGAGAGGCCAATGCCCCAGACCAGACCAGCCACCAGGAACGGGCCAAGGCCGGAAGCCGGGCTGCCGGCAGTACCACCACCAGCGGAGAAAATGGCAGCTACGCCCAATACCAACACCATGGTGCCAATGATTTCCGTGACGTTGTTCCAAACCGTATTGCGAATAGCTGGCCCGGTGGAGTAAACAGCCAGTTTCAGGCCGGGGTCTGGTGTTTCTTCCCAATGCTTGAAGTAGGTCAGGAAAACAATAACTGCACCTACAAAAGCGCCCAACACTTGAGCGATGATGTATCCGGGTACATCAGCCCAAGGGAAGCTACCAGCCACCGCAAACCCAATGGTGACGGCAGGATTGATATGGGCGGGGCCGCTACCAAATGCCTGCGACACAAAGACGCCCACCATCACGGCGAAGGCCCAACCTGTGGTTATCACGATCCAGCCAGAGTTATTACCTTTGGATTTACCCAACAACACATTGGCGACGACGCCATCACCCAAAATAATCAAGAACATGGTTCCCAAAAATTCACCCATAAATGGACTTATCATGTTTCCTCTCCTGTTTTATTGAGCTTCTAGCTCCTATTCACTAATTCGTGGCTACGCCCCACGACCAATCTGGTCGGAGCCAACCAATCTATTTCAGACCGGGCCACACGATGCGCTTATCTGTCAGCTAAATGGGAAACTATGGAATGGATCAGAGTGTAATCAATCACCTCCTTTGCCATAGTGACAAAAAACCTTCGCCAATTGATCAATCTGGTGGCCCACACGGACTACCAGCATGAGTGAACACAGCCTGTTCACGAGCGCAGATCACATTACGATGGTTGAATGGAGGATGCCATTGCCTGAAAAAAATGGGGGGAACAGTTCAATGATGTGGGGATCAGTTTCAGTGGGCATCCTGATTTACTTCTACAAACTCTTCCACGCTACAGGATATAGAAATTTGGTAAGGCGGCAAGTACGGCCGTAAAACAGTTTCAAGATGAAACACTAGGTATGTGGGAAAAGTTTCGCAATGAAACTTGAGATTGGGAGATTGGCAATCAACCGGCAGCAGCCTATAATCCGCCCCATACCCGCTGAAACAGAACATTCATCCTTCATAATTCATAATTCATAATTCATAATTTAGTTTGGAGGCCGCATGAGTTACGAAACAATTTTGTTTGAGACACAGGATGGCATTGCCACGATTACACTAAACCGCCCGGACAAGCTAAACGCTTTTAACGACCGGATGATTCAAGAGACCACCGATGCATTTAAGCAGTGTGCGCGGGACAAGGGGGTGCGCTGTGTAGTGCTAACGGGCAACGGCCGTGCCTTTTCTTCCGGCCAGGATTTATCCGATGTCCAGGCGCGGGAGGGGGTCTTTTCCATCGGCGAGCACCTGCGGCATGGCTATCACCGCCTGATCAAACAAATGCTGGCCACCGAAAAACCGATTATCGGCGCCATAAACGGCGTGGCTGCCGGAGCCGGCGTGGGCATCGCCCTGGCCACCGACATTCGCCTGGCCAGCGACAAGGCCAGCTTCATGCTCGCTTTCAGCCGCATTGGGCTGGTACCGGACAGCGGCACCAACTGGCTGCTGCCGCGCATCGTCGGTCAGGCGCGCGCCTATGAAATGGCCGTCACCGCCGACCGCATCCCGGCCGATAAGGCGCTGGAGTGGGGCATTGTGAACCGCGTCATCCCCCATGAGCAGTTGCTGGAAAATGTGATGGCCTGGGCCAAACCGATGGCTACCGGGCCAACGCTGGCCTATGGTCTGGCCAAACGGGCCATGAACCGCGCCTGGGATATGAGCCTGGATGAGGCGCTGGAATATGAAGCCCACATGCAAGAACTGGCCGCCCGCAGCCAGGACTTTAGCGAAGGCGTGACCGCCTTTCTAGAAAAACGCGAGGCTCAATTTAAGGGGGAATGACCATGGAAAAAATCGCCGTGATTGGCGCAGGCACGATGGGCGCAGGCATTGCCCAGGTATCGGCGTTGGCTGGTTACCAGGTGGTGTTGTATGACATCAGCCAAGCAGTGCTGGACAAGGCGCTGGCGGGTATACAGACGGCCGTTGACCAGGGCGTGACGCGGGGGAAAACGGCGGCGGATGTGGCCGAGCGCGCCAAAGCTGCTTTAGCACTCACCACTTCTCTGACGACAGCAGCTCAGGTTGACCTGGTGATTGAGGCTGTGCCAGAAATGATTGGCCTGAAACGGCAAATTTTGGGCGACCTGGAAAGCCATGCACTGCCACACACGATTTTTGCCAGCAACACGTCCAGCCTGAGTATCAATGTGCTGGCGGCAGCAACACAACGTCAAGACAGATTCGTGGGACTGCATTTTTTCAACCCGGCGCAGGTGATGAAGTTGGTGGAAGTAATACAGGGAGATTTCACCAGCCAGGCAACTCTGGATGTGGCGCTGGCATATGTGGCGCGGGTGGGGAAAACGGCCGTTCTCTGCAAAGACACCCCCGCTTTTATTGTCAACCGGGTGGCACGGCCGTTTTACGGCGAAGCATTCCGATTATTGGGTGAAAATGCGGCTGATCACACCACCATAGATATTTTGATGAAATCTTTGGGCTTTCGCATGGGACCGTTTGAACTGATTGACCTGATTGGCTGTGACGTAAACTTCGCCGTCACCCAATCGGTGTATGATGCCTACTTCCATGATCCCAAATACCGCCCCCACCCCCTCCAGCAGCGCATGGTGGAAAGCGGCCGTCTGGGCCGCAAAACCGGTCGCGGCTTTTATGAATACAAAGAGTAACGCTACTTTTTACCTTTAACCACTCAGCGCTTTTTGTATATCTGCCAGATGGGTCAAATCGTGGGCGGCGATGACGCGGCACACTTCTGCAATGGTCAAAATTCTCATGGAACCATGACGCCCTTTCTTTTGCCAATCTTCGGGAGCCAATCCATCAATGACTTGCAGCAGGCGTGTGTGGTTATCGTTTAGTGCCGTCAATAGATCAACGGGGGTTAACTCCTGGCTCTTTTGCACATTACGCTGGTTATAACGGGCCAGATCAAAGTCGGGCGGCACCGGGTCGTTCCCTTGCTGAAATTGCTCAATGAGGCCAATCATCCCCTTTTCGGCGCTGGCGATGTGGCGGGCAATGTCGGCTACCGTCCACCGGGCATCTTCGGACTGCACGGCCGTGTCCCACTCCTCCGCTTGCAATCCCCGCAAATATTCCAATAGCGCTGTCCGTGTCTCGTTCAATTCTGCCACAATTTCGTCTTTTTTCGCGTCCGTCATCTTTCTCCTCATCTCATTGGCCCAATTTCAGCAAATTCGGTCCGTTTTCTTTTATGAAAAATTTGCATAAATCAAAAAGTTTGCTAGACTTGAAATTGGCTCCCCCCCGAGAGATGTTCTGTGAGCGCCCGCTCACGGGGCATCTCATTTTTTTTGCCTTTTTACCTCAATGTGGCGCTATAAAGCGTATTCCCTTTGGTCACAAACACCCGCAGCGGCAGTTCAGCAATAGCAAAATCGGTGATGCCTGTAAACAGTTCGGCGCCATTTTCGCCGGTGGCGCGGTATTGAGCCAACACCTGCCCGGTAGGACGGCTGACCTGGACGATACGGCCGTTGCCCGCATCGGCAATATAGATCGTGGCGTTTAACCCCCGCCCCACAATTTCCACCGACGTGGGGTTCACCAACGGCGTCACCAACCCATTTGCCAACAGGATATTCTCGTCCCACTCTATACGGCCGTTGCGCGTGTCATAATAGCGGATACGGCCGTCGTTATACACAATCACCAGACTGCCATCTTCGCTGTAAATATCAAAGTCCACCGCATTGGCCAGGTCAGCATCTTCGTTCAACGCAATCACCCGATCATCCGCCGTGGCGATAAAGTTCTCGCCATCTGGAAAGTATTTCCATATCTGTGCTGCGCCTGTGTCCAGAATATAAAGCCGCTCGGCAAAGCGCGTGATGGCTACCGGATTCCCCCAATCCGCCGACAGGTCCAGGGGCACAGCATAAGTGCCAGCCAGACCAGGCTGGTAAGCCAGCAGCGCCCCCGCTGCATCCAGCACCGCCAGCCCTTCCCGCTGCACGGCAAACCCCTGTGGTCGCCAGAAAAAGTCTACCATTCGTCCCACCACATGGCTGCCTATCGTCTGTGTATTAAACAAAACGCGCTGCGGTGATGATGTTGTCAAATTCAGATAACTCTGATCGGTCTCATGCTCATACACAATGCCATTGCCCACATCCAGCGTAAAAATGCCGCCGCTGGAGCCATCACGCAAGGTAACGGCTTTCAGGTTAGTGCCTTCGCTGTACTGGTAAAGGGGCACGGCCGTCAACCGCGTTATGCCCTCCAGTTGATCCAGTTGTGTGCGGGCTATCGCCTGCATCCGCCCCACTTCTGCATCGCCGGGGCGCAGTTGGGTATTAACCTGGTCTGCCAACGACAACACCGCCGCATAATGCTGCCGCGCCTCGGCATCTGTACCCGCGGCATCCGCCAGCGACAATTCCTGCGCTATGTGCATTTTCACTTCTGCCAGTTCTCTGGACTGCTCACGGGTCACATACACACTGGTAACAACCGCTGCCACCAAAATGGGAATGACAATGGCAATAATGGCTGCCCACGTCCAGTTTACCGGCTCTTCGGCCGGGGCCGTTCGTGGCGGTCGCAGCCGCGCCAGCAAATCGGCCAACCAGGCCGTAAATCGTGATGCGCCTAATGCAGCCTGTGCCCCAGCCTGGCGGGCATGCTGCTCCATTTTTTCCCGGTCCACCCCACTGGTTGATGCCGGTGGCACAGGTTGTTGACGCACGGGGCGGGCGCGCTGCGGTTGAGGCTGAGGTTTACGTTCGGTGGCGGCGGCGACGGCCGTAGCCGCAGCTACTCCTTCTCGGCGTGGCTGTGGCTCCACTGTTGGCGTCGGCGTCACGGCCGTTGGCGGCGTCACATCGGGTAATTCCGGCGGCACGTCGCTGCTAAACTCCACCAACAGCAGCCGGGCCGACTCGCCATCCAATAAAGTCACCAATTCCGCCATGCCCCGTTCCACGCTGCTTTCTACCAATGCCTCCTGGAAATCATCGGTGGGCAAATGGCTGATACGCGGATCAGCCAACAGCAGCATGTCACCCACCTGCGCCCGATGGTGGTAGTAGCGAATATCCAAACTGGCGCTGCGTCCCAATGGCGTCAATTGCGCCGGTGGGCGTGGCGGCATTCGTTCAATACCAAAATTGCGCCCAAACAGGGCCATGCTTTCACCTGCTTGCAGCGTGAACAGTTCGCCCTGGTGAAACACGGAACAGGTGATGGCCCCTTCACGGGACTGCCCTTTGACGGTGAGGTTATGGCGCAATAGTTGCTGGTTGGCTTCCAGCACCGCGCCACGCAAAGCGGCCGTAACGCTGCCGCCGGTCTGGTAATACTTCTGACTGATGAGGGTGAGCAGGTGTTGGCTGAGGTCGGCCGTATCCGCCAGAGCGCCGGTTAACGTGAGGTGTACAAACAAATAATCCCGTTCGCGCCCTCGCGCCGGTCTGGTAGCTGCCTGCTGCGCCAGCAAACCGGGCGTAGCGCCCTCTTGCAGTGCCCCATCCACCATATAAAGTTGTGCGGTTATGGCCTGTAATTCGTTCATGCAATGCAACCTATCAAGGGGTTTTTAGCATGTTGATAGGTGGTCTAAGCATAACACGGCCGTTCGGATTCTCAAACTGAGAGAGTAGGGGTATACTTGGGCAACTTTGCCAAATGAGGATGGGTTTATGAAGGTGGTGGTGGCCGGTGAACGGCCGTTTGTAGAAGGGATTGGTCGTTTGTGCAGCCAGGCCGGGTATGACGTGGTGTTGTACCTGGTGGAGGATTTCAACACGGCCGTGCAAAGTAGTTGGGCCATGGCCGACGCCGCTAACGCTGATATTGCCATTGAACTGCACAACGAATCGGCAGCCGCTAAAGAAGAACTGCTGGTCTCCCTGGCCGCCTCTATTCCCCGCGACGCCCTGCTGCTCACCTCCGCCCTGGCAACCAGCACCACCCAGGCAGCCGCCTGGGTGCCTCGCCCGGAGCGCGTGGTAGGGTTCGGCGTGGTCCCCCCGTTGCAGCGGCAAGGTGTGGTGGAATTGGCCGCCGGACTGCAAACCAGCGAGGTCGCTTTACAACAAGCAATGGCCTTTGCCCGCAAGTTGCATCAGGAACCAGTATTGGTGGCTGATGGCCCAGGACTGGTGCGAGCACGGGTGATCTGCTGCCTGATCAACGAAGCGACCAGCGCCTTGATGGAGGGCGTGGCGTCGGCGGCTGATATTGATAAGGCGATGAAACTGGGCGCCAATTACCCCTTTGGCCCCCTGGAATGGGGTGATTACATTGGTCTGGATACCGTCTTAGGCACGCTCACCGGCCTCTTTAACGAATGGGGCGAAGACCGTTACCGCCCTTCCCCCTTGCTGCGACGCATGGTCGCCGCCCGCAAACTGGGGCGGAAAACGGGCGAGGGGTTTTACGCTTATGCAACAGGAGTGTAGAGATTGGCGATTAGAGATTACGTGATCACCGTTAATCTCCAATCGCCAATCTCCGATCCCACTATGGCCGTAAAACAGTGCTATATCTGCAATAAAGACGCCGTCGCCAGACGGCAATATGGCGGCGAAGGGTTGGCTGAGGGCGAGATTTGCCCGGTCTGTTATCAGCCTACCTGCCGCTTCCATTTGGGCACAGTGCGCTGGCGCTGGCGCAGCAGCGGCGAAGTGGATTCGGCGCAGGTGTGTAAAGAGTGCCTGCGCAGCTACCGTCACCGTGACTGGGATAAATATAACCGGGATTGGATAACGTAAATGGGAGGGGCGAGGCAGTTGGGCAAAATTTGTCTGGCAAGGCAAGATTATTCCCAACTGCCTCGCCCCTACTGATCGCGGGAATAAGGCTCTATTTCTGGGCCGATAAATTCTTTGAAAAGCTCCAGAATTTCGCCAGGATTGGCGTGTCGTTTGAGCGTTTTCTTGGAAAAAAGCGGTTCCTCGCCTACCTTGAATTCAAAAGCTCCGCCAGAACTGGTAATAAACGTAAATTGATTGATGACGTGCTGATAATCAGTGAGAATTTCATCCGCCACACGGACGGCGCGCGCACTATAATCTCAAGGTACGCAGTATTCGAGGGAGATGTTGTATTTGTTCATTTGACCTCCATTGTGGTGTGATTTGGAAAATCGCATTACGGATTTTAACGGCCGTGCCCCTCCTTGACAACCTGCCTCCCCTGGGCTAATATCCCATCCGCTTCGGCAACATGGGCCTGTAGCTCAGCTGGGAGAGCGCTACAATCGCACTGTAGAGGTCAGGAGTTCGAATCTCCTCAGGTCCACTGGCTATTAACAATTGAAATGCAAAAGCTGTGAGCAGGAGTATTAGGGAATCAGTGAGCAGTAAGCGGTGAGCGGTAAGCGGTGAGCAGTTTACTGATTGATTCAGAGAGTTGCGCCAGGGCTGGAAGCGTAACAATTCTTCCCGAACTCGCCTGTGAGCTGCGCTGGTGAAGCAGTGAGTGGTAAGCAGTGAACAGTGAGCAGTAGACTGCTGACTGCTCACTGTCTACTGCTCACTTCTAAAGTAGTCGGCGACGGTCGTACCCGTTACGTACTTGAGTGGATGGTTTTATTGCTGGATTGCCATTGCATCAGGCGATGCTTTGGCGTAAAATTCCGACCCGTTGCATATGGGCCTGTAGCTCAGCTGGGAGAGCGCTACAATGGCATTGTAGAGGTCAAGGGTTCGAGCCCCTTCAGGTCCACAAATTTTTTAACCATCAAACAGAGTGGTACCGCGGAAGCCCCTTTCGTCTCTGAACGAAATGGGGCTTTTTTGTTGGTAGTGACAGCAGTGCCAGGCACACCCGAAACGTTCCTGGAAAGACGAGGCATTATCGGGTGTGCCTGGCACTACCAGCGAGGCAACATGTCTCAATTAACCAGCGAAGATCGGGCACAATTGCGTGAATTCATCAGTGAGCGTTTTAATCTGGATGAGTTGAAAACACTCTGTTTTGACCTGGGTCTGGATTATGAAGAGTTCCCCCACGCCACCAAAACCGAGTTTTCGCGGGAACTCATCGTCTACTTTCAGCGGCATAACAAGATGGGCTGCCTGGTCGCCGAATTGATCCGGCAGCGACCGGATGAATGGCTGACACAGGTGTTGGCGCAGGTGTCTAGCTGTCGCCCAAATGAAAAAGTCCAGATTGTGCTCTCCAACGACAAAATCAAGAGCCGCCCCGACTTGAAACAAAAGCTGGCGGAACTGCTGGGCATTTCCGCCGATGAGGTGATGATCCTGGCAACGGCCGTAGGCAGTGTAAAGGTGCTGGTGGGGCTACCACCACAAGAAGCAGGTAAGCTGACGACCCTGTCTTTGCCTTATCAACTGCATGAGTATGAGATTGTGTCGGTGACGCCATATATCAAGCTGCCGCCAGCCACGCAAAGTGCATGGCGCACGGCCGTGACTCACACCACTCTCACCACGACAACGACGGCAGCAACCGGCGGCGGGCTGCCTCTGATCGTCAAAATTTTTATTGGCCTGCTGATCCTGGCGGGCATTATGGCCGCCGGGGTGCTGCTTGTGCGCAATCGCCAGCCAGACCTGACCGTTTACAATCTATGCCCCAACCCGCTGCCCATCCCCGCGCCAGACCCGGTGAAAACGATCCTGTCGCTGCCGGAGGCCATTCCGCCCGGCGGCAGCATCAATCTGCCGGTGGTCACGGGCGCTGGCACCTACGGATTGGTCACACGTGGCAATGTGATGGTCTTGATCTTGCCCCGGCCCATACCGGGCATTAACCTGTCTGAGGTGGAATTGGGAGTGATGGATAGAGGCACGGCCGTGACCCTCAACGGCCGTCCCCTCAACCCACCGCAGCGATTCCAGATTGATGCCGGGCAGACGTATGAACTGGTCATTTGCGCACCGCGCTGATGATGAAGTGAACTGTCATTCCGACGAGTCTTCGAGGAGGAATCTCTACTACTTGTGCAGGAGTGGGATTCCTCGCTCCGCAGACTCCGCTGGAATGACAGGTGAATGTAATAGTTAAAAAGGCTTAATTTGCGCACGTTGATTAAGAGCTAACGCATGTTGATCAGGAGCTAATGCACGTTGATCAGGAGCTAACGCAATCAACCATCTAATTTAGGGAAGAGTGAATGATGAGTACATACAATCCAAACGAAATTGAAGCGAAGTGGCAGCAAAAGTGGGAAGAGACCAAGCTGTACCGGCAGGTGATTGACCGAACACGGCCGAAACATTACGCCCTGACCATGTTGCCCTACCCCTCCGGCGACCTGCACATCGGCCACTGGTACGCCATGACCCCCTCCGATGCGCGGGCGCGGTACATGCGCATGAAGGGGTACAACGTGCTGTTCCCCATGGGTTTTGACGCCTTCGGTCTGCCGGCCGAAAACGCGGCCATCAAAAACCGCACCCACCCCGCCCGATGGACATTCGCCAACATTGCCCGGATGCGCGGCCAGCTGCGCAGCATGGGCGCCATGTTCGATTGGGAGCGCGAAGCCGTCTCCGCCGACCCTGGCTATTACAAATGGACGCAGTGGTTCTTTAAGAAGCTGATGGAGTTGGGGTTGGCTTACCGGAAACTATCGGCCGTAGATTTTTGCCCCAACTGCAACACCACCCTGGCCCGCGAGCAGGTGTGGGGCGAAGACCGCCACTGTGAACGGTGCGGTACGCCGGTCATCAAGAAGGATTTGGAGCAGTGGTTCTTCAAAACAACCGATTACGCCGAGGAGCTGCTCGATTTCAGCCAGATTGAGTGGCCGGAGCGGGTGAAGGTGATGCAGACGAATTGGATCGGCCGTTCTACCGGCGCGGATGTGGTCTTTAAGACATCCGATGTTTCGGAAACATCGGATGTCTACGAAATTGAGATTTTCACCACCCGGCCCGATACACTGTGGGGGGCCACCTTCATGGTGCTGGCCCCGGAGCATCCGCTGGTGGACAAAATTACCACGGCCGAACAGCGGGCCACCGTTGACGCTTACATCCAGCAGTCGCAACGCCTCACCGACATTGACCGGGAAACGGCCGACCGCGAAAAAACCGGCGTCTTCACCGGCGCCTATGCCATCAACCCCGTCAATCAGGCCCGCATCCCCATCTGGATTGCCGACTACGTGCTGATGAGCTACGGCTCCGGGGCGATTATGGCCGTGCCCGCCCACGACGAGCGCGACTTTGAATTCGCCCGCCAATTTGGGCTGGACATTGTGGAAGTGATTCGGATGCCCGGTCGCACCGACGCCGATGGAGAACTGGAAGCGGCTTATACCTCTAAATATGAAGGGCATCTGGTCAATTCGGGCGAATTTACAGGCACGGCCGTCAGTGAAGCCATTGGCAAAGTGACTGCCTGGCTGGAAGAAAAAGGCATCGGTAAAGGCGCGGTCAATTACCGGCTGCGTGACTGGCTCATCAGCCGCCAACGCTATTGGGGCGCGCCCATTCCCGTCGTCTACTGCCCAGAGCATGGCGCGGTCGCCGTGCCCGATGACCAACTACCCGTGATGCTGCCAGAAGATGTGGAATTTATGCCCACCGGCGAAAGCCCACTCAAATTCCATGAGAAATTCATCCACACCGAATGTCCTACTTGCGGCCGTCCGGCCTTACGCGAGACAGATACGATGGACACCTTCATGTGTTCAAGCTGGTACCAATACCGCTACCTCAGTCCGCAGGATGACCAGCACCCCTTTGACCCCGAAGAGGGTGCCTACTGGCTGCCCGTGGATCAATACACCGGTGGCATTGAACACGCCACCATGCACCTGATTTACACCCGGTTTTTCACGATGGCGATGCGCAAAATGGGGCTGGTTAACTTCAATGAGCCGATGATTCGCCTGTATAACCAGGGCATGGTGCTGGGCGAAGACGGGGAGAAGATGTCTAAGTCGCGCGGCAATGTGGTGGCCCCGGATGCGCTGGTGCAGCAGTATGGCGCGGACACGGTGCGGGCCTACCTGATTTTTTTTGCCAAATGGGAGCAGGGCGGCCCGTGGAACTACGACGGTATCAAAGGCCCCCAGCGTTTGCTCAATGATGTGTGGGAAATTGGGCGGCGCCAGTACCAACCGCAGCGAGAAGATGAAACCGCGACGCGCGCCCTACGCCGCAAGACGCACCAGACCATCCGCCGCGTGTCGGAGGATATGGAGAGCTTTTCGTTTAACACGGCCGTAGCCGCCATCATGGAGTTGCGTAATACCATTAACGAGGCCAGAAAAGCCGCCAACGTCAGCCGCGCCGCCTGGGATGAAGCGGTAGACAATCTGCTGCTGCTGCTGGCCCCCATCGCCCCGCACATCACCGAGGAGTTATGGGCGCAGCGCCGCCGCGCCTACAGCATCCACCAGCAGCCCTGGCCGCAGTGGGACGCCGACGTGGCTAAAGAGGAGAGTATCACGCTGATTGTGCAGGTAAACGGCCGTGTACGTGACAAGCTGGAAGTGCCCGCCGACCTGGACGACGAAGCCGTCAAACAAATCGCCCTCAGTTCCGACAAAGCGCAGGGCTGGCTGGACGGCAAAGAGCCGCGCAAAGTAATCGTCGTGCGCGGCAAGTTGGTCAATATCGTGGTGTAAGTCCTTTATGCTACAATGTCTGCATCCTGGAATGCCCAGATGGAGATGACTATGTTAGCGCAACTAACCCGCGTAGAAATTGCCGAACTGATGACAGCCGAGGAGTTTTTTGCCTTTTCGCCCGACGACGAAAAAGCGGAATTGATCAATGGAGTATATGTTGTGTCCCCGCCACCGCTAGACAGCCACGAGAAAATACAAGGCTTTCTGTATGCACTCATCCGTGAGTTTGCTGAAAGGCATGATTTAGGCGAGGTGCGGGGGTCGCGCACGGCCGTGCGTCTGGCCGACAATCAGGTATTTGAACCAGACATTCTCTTTGTGGCGCAGGAGCGAGAAACGATTATTCAAGAGCGAGGTATCTTTGGCGCGCCTGATCTGGTCGTAGAAATCTTGTCCGTCTCCACGGCTCGTTATGATCGCGGCGACAAGTTTATGGCCTACCAGTCTGCTGGCATCCAGGAATTATGGCTGATTGATCCCTACGGCCCTGCCGGAACTGAATTTTTCCAGCGGCAGGGGAACCGGCTGCAACCCATCATGCCCGACGCCGATGGCTGGTTGCTATCCCTGGCCCTGCCGGGTTTTCGTCTCAACACAACCTGGTTATGGCCTGCAGATCGTTTCATTAAAGTACGCACAGCCCTGAAAGCGATGGAAAATGGATGAAACAAGGAACAGCAATCTGGACAAAGCCAGAGCATACATCGAGCTATTTAATGACCGCACGGCCGTTGCTGCACAATTTCTCCCCTTCTGGCATGAGGAGATTCAATTCCGCGAACTGCCCAATCTGATTTCCCCGCATGGCAGCAACCGCAACCGGGAGGTGATGGCCACCGGGATCGCCCAGGGCGCACAAATTCTGACCCGCCAGCAGTACACCATTCTCAATGCCATCGAATCGGGGGATACGGTTGTGCTAGAAGTGGAATGGGAAGGCGAACTGGCGATCCCGTTTGGCGCGGTTCCAGCAGGGGCCACCCTACGGGCGCATATTGCTATGTTTTTGGAGTTTGTGGACGGCCGTATCATCCGCCAACGCAACTACGATTGTTACGAGCCTCTGCCGATTGTACCTAAGGTGTAGGCGGCGGGGGGAGCAGGGTGAGGAAAGCGGCGGGGATTAAGACGGGAACAGGTTGCGTTTCAAAATCTTGTGGATTTCTAGTCACAATATAATCGAGGTTTGCATTGAGGGCAGCAGCCATTTGCACTGCATCCTCAAAGTCCTTCCAACCCAAGACCTGCGCGTTACGAATAACCTGATCATCAACAGCAGCCACTCGGAACGAATTAAGCAAATCAGCAATAGCCGTGACGGCCGTTTGCCTGCTTGCCAGACGTGAAACGATGTAAAAGAGATTAGTAACGCTATGAGCAGCTAAAAATCCTTCCACTTCTCGATTAGCCACAGTATCTATAACCAATGCAGACTGGGCATAAAATGGCTGGCGCACTTGCACAACATCCACCGCGATGTTCAGATCAACAAGGATGCGTAATTTAATCGCCATATTTGTCCATCAGATATTGGAATCTAGCTTCGTCTGTATCACTCTCTGACGGGATAATGCCTGTCAACCTTTGTACCAAAGGCGTATGCCTCATCACTTCCCGCCGTGACAAATCCCGCAAATACACCTCCACTAATTGGGAAATAGATGTGTTGTTGGCAGTGGCATATTCTTTAGCCTGTTCAATAAGCTGACCATCAACTCGTAAAGTCAGTTTTTTCTTTTCTGCGGTTTGCATAGAGAGCCTCCACATTGAATTTCTGACGTACATGTTAACACGATATTGTACGGCAAACAAATAACCATGACGGTAATCGTAATCGGTAATCGGCAGAACAACCGATTACCGATTACCGATTACGGCACAACAATCTCCGGTTGCCAGTGAAAGGCGTGGGGTTCGGCCCCCAACACGGCCGTGACATCATACAAATAGTCGCCATCCGCCTGGGCATAATAGACACGGCCGTACTCCTGCGTCATGATCAGCACGCCGTACCCATCTTTTGACCAAAATGCCGTCGCCGTGCCGGGCATGAACGGCACCGGCGGGGAGGCGTTGACCCGCTCCGGCGTTTCATTAAACGAGACCAGATGATATGCGCCGGCTCCGGTGTTGAGCGCATCCTGAGCAAACAAGACATAGGCAAAACGGCCGTCGTCCAGATGTTGCCCACCTGCTGCGCCTACATTCTGGTTGGATAACACCACCGATTCTTCCTTCACAATCGTGTTTTGCTCCGGCTGGAAACGCCACAATTCGGCGCGAGGCTGGAACGCACCCGTGCCCGTTTCCGAGCGCAACACAAACAGGCGCGCATCCGGCATCCACATCACTTCGGTGGGAAATTCATTCACGTAAACGGCCGTGTCCGGCACATCCACCAACGACTTTGTGGGCACATCAAACACAGCCCGGCTGCCGCCTTCCCAGCCACCTTTCCAGAGGAGCAGATAACGGCCGTTATTCGCCCACGCAATTGGCGAATAGACGGCCACGTTGGCGATGTCCGGCGCTTGTTCATTAAAGGGGCGGTTGGGGATGAGTTGTTCCGACTCACGCCCGGCCAGATTTTGCAGCCAGACGGCCGTATTGTCATTCCACACAAACAAATTATTATCCGGGTGCCAGGCCAGACCGCCGCAATAACGGTTGCAGGTTGCGGCGTTGGTAATAGAGCCGGGTGCGCCGCCGCCGGTAGGCAGGAAATAGACGTGCAGCACCAGTTCGCCGCTTGGCTGCACGGCATAATTGCCATCCAGGCTGGCCCCCTGAAAGGCCACATGCCGCGCATCGGGCGACAGCGCCAGCCCGCGCAAATTGTCCACGCGGGATACAATGCGCCATGTTTCATTGCTGACCAGATCGGTGAACCACAATTCATGCTGCGTGTCCACATCGGGGTATTCATTGCCACCCAACGTATTGGTGCGGGTGACGGGGATAACGGCCGTTAATCGCGCCGCCACCGCCCGCTTGCCATCGGCGCTGACGGAAAAATCGGTCATATCACCCACCACCGGATTCCACTGGTTGGCGTTTTCACGGACGCGGGCGGCGGGTACCGGGCCGGGCAGCACCACTTCAATTTGCTGCGTGCGCTGATTCCAGCGCTTCAAGGCGCCATCGGCCAGGAAAAGCAAATCGCGGCTGATGGTTGGCAAGGGCGCACCGGAAATGGCCTGCACCGGGGGATTGGTGACGGGGGTGGCTGCCGGGGGGCCGGTCTCGGTGGCGGTAGCCGCCAGCGTAGGGGTTGCTTCCGGGGTGGATGCGGCGTCGGGCACGGCCGTACCGCTGATGACCTGCCCCGGTTCGAGTGTAGGGGACACGGCCGTGTCCCCACCCCCACCAACAGGTGTGCCAATCTCGCCCACATTCACATTGGGCGGCGGCAAGATGGGCGTCGGTTCCACTTCCGGTTCCGCGCTACAGGCCGCCAGCAATACCAGCGCCAACAGCCAGGTTAAAACGAATAGAAATCGCAGGGATATTGAATGTTTCATAGTCTGTCGCCTCACTTCAACTGAGATAAATTTAGTGGTATGAGTGTAAAACAGGTGGCGCTGCTTTACCATACGAACAGGCAATAAAGCCACCACGATACCCAACTATCTCGTTCGTAGTAGGCGATTCATCGCCCTCTTACGGCAATAAATTGCCTACTACGAACGGGTTTTGAGGAGAGAATGTATGCCCCAACCAACCATTTTTCAAGACACCGATTATTTGCAAAATGAGCAATACAAGAGTTCGGCCAATCTGGATGCGCGGGCGGCGCTGCACCGCCGTTTCCGCACGGCCGTGACCCCCTGGTCAGTGTGGGTATTTGACCATCTGGAACTGAGGGAGGATACGGCCGTGTTGGAATGTGGCTGCGGTCCCGGCTGGCTCTGGCGCGAAAATGTGGAGCGCATCCCATCTGATTGCCACATCACCCTCACCGATATGTCGGCGGGCATGGTGGCCGAGGCAGAAGCGGCGCTGCAAAATTCCGGCCACAACTTTCGGTTTCAGACGACCAACATCCAAAATCTGCCCTTCGCCGATGACAGTTTTGACGTGGTGATTGCCAACCACATGCTGTATCACGTCCCTGATCTGGCAGCGGCGCTGCGGGAAGTGCGGCGGGTGTTGCGGGCGGACGGCCGTTTCATCGCCGCTACCAACGGCCAAAACCACCTGCGCGAATTGTGGCCAATCGGCCAGGAATTGTGGACGGCTGAAAACAACCCGATACATAGGTTAGTTTCGGCAGAATGGACATTACCATTTCGACTGGAAAACGGGGGAGAGCAGTTGACGGCCGTGTTCCCCCAGGTATCTATGTTCCGCTATGACGACCACCTGGCTGTCACCGAAGTTGATCCGATCCTCGATTACCTGTTCTCATCTTCATTCACAGGCGACGAAGCGCGACCCGCGCCAGAAACCATTGCCCAGGTACGTCAAAAACTGGCGCAGCAAATCGCCCGCGACGGCGCGATTCACATCACCAAAGACACCGGGCTGTTTGTTTGCCCTGGCGGTTGAAATTAAAAAATCGCGGCAGTGCCTTTACTTTTCCCCCTGACTACACCCTGACTACAACGGATAAAGAAATGAACGGATTCCCCCTCTGGAAATCTATCCGTTCATTTCGCCATCCGTTGTAGCCTTGCCGCACAACATCCAGCCAGTTATTGACAAATAGTATACAAGCTATTGACAAATATATACAAAAGATGTACGATACTGCCTGTGATTCGGCTCCTTAATGAATAAGGGGCGCCTTCGTAAATATAGGTTCGTAATTACAAACAGGCTCAAACGCTCAACCGCTGCGGCCTTACAAACAAAGAACAGGAAACACGATGAACGAGAATATGATTATCCAGGCGAAAAGTGTCAAAAAAACGTATAACACAGGCAAAGTGATTGTGCCTGCTTTGCGCGGGCTGGACTTGAATGTAAAACAAGGAGAAATGGTTGCCATTATGGGGCCGTCGGGCTGCGGCAAGACGACGCTGCTCAACACCCTGTCCGGATTGGATGAGATTGATGAGGGGGTAATTGAGATTGACGGCCGTGACCTGGCCAAAATGAAGGACAAAGAACGCACCGCTTACCGGGCAGCCAACATGGGCTTTGTCTTCCAGTTTTATAACCTGCTGCCGGTGCTGACGGCCGTCGAAAATGTAGAAATGCCCCTCCTTCTGGACAACTCGCGCAAGATCAAAGCCAGAGAAGCACGCCAGATGGCCCATGCCGCGCTGGCGGCGGTAGGGCTGGCCGAGCAGTCCGACCAGCGCCCGGCTGAACTATCCGGTGGGCAGCGCCAGCGCGTCACCATTGCTCGCGCCCTGGTCAACAACCCGGCCATCGTCTGGGCTGATGAACCAACCGGCGACCTCGACTCCGTCACCTCACAAGAGATCATCGAGCTGATGCGCCGCTTGAACCAGGAAAACGGGCAAACCTTTGTCATCGTCACCCATTCGCTGGAAATTGGCGAGCAGTGCGACCGGATAATCTGGATGAAAGATGGCCAGATTGTAACCGAACCGCAGCACGCCCCTGCCAATGGCAAAGCCAACGGCTCCACTAACGGGCAGAGCAACGGCCGTTACCACGAACCCATCGGCGAACCCGAACTCATCCTGGTCACAAATTAGAGGGCACTATGAACGAAATTTTTGGCATTCCGGCCAACACCTTATTGATTGTTCTACTCAGCTTACTGGGTCTCATCTTCATCGGCGTGGGTATCACGGCCGTGCGCTATCCCTTGCCTTTCCGTCTGGGCGTGCGCAACATTCCCCGCCGCAAATCACAAACCGCCCTCATCATCGTCGGCCTGGCCCTTTCCACCCTGATCATCACCAGCGCCCTGGGTATCGGCGATACCATAGATTACTCCGTCAAAGTGGCCGTCTACGACCGTTTGGGCGCGGTGGATCAAGAAATTAGCGCCACGCTGCAAGAAGCGCCCGCCGGTTTCAGCTTTGGCGCCGCGCCCAACACCAGCACCGACAACAACGAATGGTTCGCCGACACTGTCGCCGACACTGTCGCCGCCGCTGTCGCCGCCGACATTGCCGCCCGAGTAGATGGCGTCACCCTGGACGCAGCCGTGCCGGTAGCCGTGCAAACCCTGCCCGTTTTTAGCAGCCAAAGTAATTTGTCTGAAGCGGCCGTTGCCATTCGCGGCATTGGCGAAGTGTCCGGCGCAGGGCTGACCGCGCCTACCGGTCTGGCCGATCTGGGCGCGGGCGAAATTTTGGTCAACAACTCATTGGCCGAAGCGCTGGAAATCAATCCCGGTGATGAACTGCTGCTGGTTAAAGGAATGCCTACTCCATTCACCGTGACGGCCGTTGTGCCTGATGGCGAACTGGCCGGCAGCGGCCCGGCTGTGATCTGGTCACTGGCGCAGGCGCAGACGTTTTTTGGGCAGGAGGGGCAGATCACGGCCGTACTCACCTCCAACGTGGGCGACCGGGAAACAGGCGTGGAGCTAACCGCCGACGCCGTTGCTCAACTTTCCCCCCTAACCGGCGACCTTTTCATCAACACGGTGAAGGCTGACCAACTGGCAGCCGCCGCCACCAGCGCCGAATTCATCACCACCCTCTTTGTCACCTTCGGCATGTTCTCCATCTTTAGCGGCATTCTGCTCATCTTCCTCATCTTTTCCGTACTGGCCGCCGAGCGCAAATCGGAGTTGGGCATGAGCCGCGCCGTGGGTTTGCAACGCGCCGACCTAGTGCGCCAATTTGTCAGCGAAGGGCTGGCCTATAACTTTTTAGCGGCCGTTATTGGGGCCACATTGGGCGTATTGGCGGCCTTTCTGCTGGCGCAAGCCATCGCCGCCCTTATCGCCGACAGCACCCTCAACATCATCCCCCGCGTCAGCCTGCGCTCGGCGCTCATTGGCTACAGCCTGGGGCTGGTGATCACCTTTGCCACCGTGTCGCTCTCCGCCATTCGCATCAGCCGGGTGAACATCATCGCCGCCATCCGCGATCTGAACCTGCCCACCCTGCCGCGAGAGAGTCAGTGGACATTGTTTTTACGGCCGTTTCTCGTCTGGCGCGCGGCCGTCAGCAAAGCAGGCAAAGGCAATGGGCGCGAAGCGTTGCGTCTCTTTTTGCTGGCCGGGCCTAAAGCTATCCTCAGTTTCTGGGGCGGATTGTTCGCCCGCGGCCCCGTTTTGCTCGGCCTGGGGTATCTGTTTGCCTACATTGGCGTCAACGTCGCCGAACAGATTGGCGTTTATGCGTTGGGCGTATCGCTGTTCATTATCGGCCTGGGGCAGTTGTTCCACTGGATAGGGCTTTCCTCCCGCTGGTCATACTCCTTTGTGGGTCTGGCGCTCATCCTCTACTGGGCACTGCCCACACGCAATGGCGGGAAACTGGCGGACTTAGGCTCTAATCCCGGCGACTTCTTCATCAGCGGCCTCTTCCTGGTCGGCGGGGCCATTGTCCTCTTCCTATACAACGCCGACTTTTTGCTCAATCTGTTTGCTGGCGTTTTAGGGCGTTTTGGCCGCCTGCTGCCGGTGGCGCGGGTGTCGGTGGCTTATCCGGTGATGACCAAGGGGCGCACGGCCACCACCTTAGCCATGTTTAGCCTGATTATCTTCACGCTGGTGGGCACAACAACCATCACCAATACCTTTAGCAATTTCCTCGACCCCATTGCCGGCAGCGGCGATTATGACGTGCTGGTGCAGGCGAACCCGTTTAATCCGGTGAGTGTGGCCGATCTGGAAACGGCCGTAACCGATCTGGTGGCTACGGGACAAATGGAACAGCCAACGGCCGTTGCCAGCGTCATCTTTGCCCCCGTAACGGCCCAAAGCCCGGAGATGACCCAACCCGCCAGTTACCTGATCAATGGCGTAGACGATGCCTTCTTCGCCACCCACCGCCTGGAATTGGGCGGTATTGCCAATGGGTATGAATCGGCGGACGCGGTGTGGACGGCCGTGCAAAACGACCCCAGCCTCATCCTGATAGACAACTTCTCCATTGATCGCGGCGGCGACCCCACCGCCTCCCGCGACGAAGCCGCCTTTGCCATCAACAGCATCAGCGCCGGTTCCACCCGTTTCGATCCGGTCTCGATCCAAATCACCGGGCAAGATGGGGCTGTGCATGAATTCAGTGTCATCGGCGTTATCAACTCAGCGCCCAACTTTTTCGGGGCGATGATGAACCAGCAGGCGGCGGAAATGCTCGGCTATGACCAGCCCAACCGCTTCTTCCTGCGCCTGCCCGCCACCGCCGACGCCCGCTCAACCGCCAACGCCATCGAAGGGGAATTCAGCCGCAGCGGGCTGCAAACCTCCCTGCCCAAAGAGCAGTTGGAAGCCAGCCGCAGTTCCGTGCGCAGCATCTTCTTCCTCATCCAAGGCTTCATTGGCCTGGGGCTGCTCATTGGCATTGCCGCCCTGGGCGTGGTGATGATTCGCGCCGTGGTGGAGCGGCGGCAGCAAATTGGCGTCTTGCGGGCCATTGGTTTTACGCAGGGCATGGTGCAGAACGTCTTTGTGCTGGAAGGGATGTTTATCTCTGGTCTGGCAACGATCATCGGTTATGGCCTGGCGCTGACCTTTTCCTATAACCTTTACTTGCAGGTAGCCGCCGACCAGGGTCTGGCTTTCTTGCCCCCGTGGGCGGCGCTCATCACCATTGGCGCGGCCATCATCGCGGTGAGTTTACTGACAGCCTGGCTGCCCGCCCGCGCCACGTCTCAGGTGGTTATTGCCGAGGCGCTGCGCTACGAATAACACGGATCACCAATTTCTTGACTAACCGGCGAGGTCTGTGCTAGACTGTCGCCGGTTTTAATTTTGAACTAAATTCCTAAAAAGGAGGTACGCAACAGATGCAAGTCCAATTTATCACATTTCCCCAAGCAATTGTTTGCATTGTGCGTACACCTGCCTTTCCGTAAGCCGTAATCCGAAACCCGTTATCCGATTACTGACTTTAAGGCCACAGGTGTACAACCTTGTGGCTTTTTTGTTGCCAGAATTCTGCCAGGCCACCGGTCACAATGCGATTGACCTGTGGCTTTTTTAATCCCCGGAAGCGTAAACCGTTATCCGTCGCGGCCACAGGTCTGGAACAGATCTGTGGCTTTTTTATTTCGCCAGGCTGTGTCTGGCACGACAAAAGTAAGGAATTTCAAGTTGAAGACACAATTAACTCTCGATCTGTATGACGAGTATGATTTTACTGGTTTCGACCGGGAAGCGCGGCGACAACATTCACGCGGGTATAAAAAGCGGCAGCAAAACGGCCACGGCCGTCCGGCCGAAATTGCCCAAACCATCACCGACATGGACGATAGCGAAGGCAGTTGGGTGCCTACCTACGCCAAACCGCTGGATCCCAAACATCACGAACGGTACTGGCTCATCGAGTCCGTTGCTCCTTTTTACCGGGACAACATCGTTACCGATGTTACCCGGCTGGTGAAGGGTGGCAAAGAGGCCAACGTGTACGCCTGCACCGCTCACCCGGCTATGGGTATGGAGATGATCGCCGCCAAACTGTACCGGCCACGTATGCTGCGCAACCTGAAAAACGACGCCGTGTACAAAGCCGGGCGGCAGCTTCGTGACGCCGAGGGCAAAGAGTTGAAGGGCCGCCGTGAAAAGCTGGCGATTCGCAAGAAAACCGACTTTGGCAAAGAGGTTGACATTCAATGGTGGATTGGCAATGAGTACATGACGCAGACAACGTTGTATAACGCGGGCGCGGATGTGCCCAAGCCGATTGCTCACCAGGGCAATACCATTCTCATGGAATTTATTGGCGATGAGTATGGGGCCGCGCCCACGCTCAGCGAAATTCACCTGCCGGCCGATGAAGCGCAACCGCTTTTCCGGCGTACCATGGAGAATATCGCCTTGATGCTGGACAACCACCTGATTCATGGCGACCTGTCGGCGTACAACATTTTGTATTGGGACGGCCGTATCACCCTGATTGACTTTCCGCAAATGGTAGACGCCCGCAAAAACCCGCACGCCTTTGACCTGCTGCAACGGGACATTGCACGGGTGTGTGACTATTACGGCCGTTACGGTATTCACACCGACCCGCAGCAGTTGACGCTGGACTTGTGGCGGCCGTATATGCGGGAGGGGTAATCGGTAATCGGTGAACGGTAATCAGTAAACCGATTACCGATTACTGATAACCGATTACCGATTACAGGAGACACTCTCAATGAGTCAGATAACTTTGCTCAAAACCTATCTACGGCCGTACCGCCTCCGTCTTATCCTCTTAACCATCCTGTTGCTCGGCAGCATTGGCTTGCAGTTGTTTGCCCCGCAAATCATTCGCCGCTTTTTGGATGCGGCGCAGAGTGGAGCGGCGACCCAACTACTGGTAACAATGGGGTTGTTTTTTCTGGTAGTGGTGGTGGTCGGAAAAATGATCACCCTGGCCTCGACATATGTAGGCGCAGACCTGGGCTGGGCGGCCACCAACAACCTGCGCGCCGACCTGACCGCCCATTGTTTGCGGTTGGATATGGGCTTCCACAAACTGAAGACGCCCGGCGAGTTGATTGAGCGCATTGACGGCGACGTGAGCCATCTGGCCGAATACTTCTCGGAACTGGTGGTGCAGGTGTTTGCCAGCGCCCTGCTGTTGGCGGGCATCCTCATCATCCTGTTCCGCGAGGATTGGCGCTTTGGGCTGATTGGCCTGGTGTATGCCGTCTGTACCGTCGGGCTGCTGCGCCTCATTCACACCCCCTCCACCCGCATTTATGGCGACATCAGCCGGGGGTATGCCGATTTGCATGGCTACGTGGAAGAGCGCATCGGCGGCACGGAAGATATTCGCGCCAACGGCGGCGAACAAGTTGTGCTGAACGGCCTCTATCCCAAAATGGCGCTGGTGAATGACAAACGGGTCAAGGCGCATCTCTGGGGCGGCGTCACCTTTCATTCCAGCTACCTGCTGTATGTGGCCGTGTGGGTGTTCACCTTGGGGCTGTCCGGGACACTGTACCTGCAGGGGCAGATAAGCATCGGCACGATGGTGATGCTGGTCTCCTACATCGCCCTGATGGAGACGCCGATCAAGTACATCCGGCGGCAGGCGGGCAATTTGCAGAAGGCGGTAGCCAGCATCGGCCGTATCAATGAATTCCTGCAATTACAGCCAGAGGTAAAGGAACAGGTCACGGCCGTGCTGCCTTCTGCCGCGCTTTCTGTCCGGTTTGATGGTGTGAGTTTTGCCTACAAAGACCAGTTATCGGTAAACGGTAATCGGTTATCAGAAGAAGCACCGATTACCGATAACGGATTACCGATTACCGATTACCAAAACGTCCTCAAAGACATCTCCTTCCAGCTACAGCCTGGCAAAACCCTGGGCCTGCTGGGTCGCACAGGCAGCGGCAAGACGACGCTGACGCGGCTGCTCTTCCGGTTGTATGACGTGGACGAGGGGGCGATTTTGCTGGATGGGATTGATGTACGTTCGCTGGCGCTGTCTGATTTGCGCGGGCACATTGGCATGGTGACGCAGGAGGTGCAGTTGTTTGAGGCGACGGTGCGTGACAACCTGACGCTATTCCGCAATTATGACCCCGCCGCGCCGCCGATTCCCGATGCGCAAATTATCGAAGCGATCAAAACGTTGGGGCTGGAAAGCTGGTACAACGAGCTGCCGGATGGCCTGGACACGATGTTGAAAACGGGCGGGCAGGGCTTATCGGCGGGCGAGGCGCAGCTATTGGCCTTTACCCGCGTCTTCCTGCGCAACCCACACCTGATCATTCTGGATGAGGCCTCATCACGGCTAGACCCGGCCACGGAACAGCTTTTGGAACGGGCCATTGATCGGCTGCTGCACGGCCGTACCGCCATCATCATCGCCCACCGCCTGGGCACCGTGCAGCGAGCAAACGACATCTTGATATTGGAACACGGCCGTGTTGTTGAACACGGCGAACGCATCTTATTAGCCAACAACCTCGATTCCCGTTTTTATGGATTGCTTAAGACGGGACTGGAAGAGGTACTCGTGTGAAATTATGAATTAGGAATTATGAATTATGAAATAGAGGTCTCCCCTTCATAATTCCTAATTCATAATTCCTAATTACCATCTTATGTCTACTCAACCTCTCTCTATCAAAACCGGCGTCTGGTCACTGATTCGTTTTCGGCCAGGCTGGTTCATGCTCAATCTTGTTTTTGTCTCGCTGTTTATTGTGACGCGGCTGGTTCCGGGCTGGCTGGAAAAGCAGTTTTACGATGGGCTGACAGGCGCGGTGAGTTTGCCTGTTTCGCTATACGCCGTGTTGGGTCTCATTGTGCTGGTGGAACTGGGGCGCACGGCCGTGAACCTGTTGGGTGAATGGGGCAGTGAACGGGTGCGCACGGCCGCACAATCGTTGATGCGCCTGAACATAGTGCAAGCCATTCTGCGCAAACCGGGGGCGCAGCCATTGCCCGTACCTACCGGCGATGTGATCAACCGGATGGATGATGATCTGGGGGATTTTGCCGATTTTCCTACCTGGATTCCTGAAGTGTTGGGACATGCGCTGTTTGCCCTGTTTGCGCTGGTCATTATGTTTCAGATAGCCCCGGCCATTACGCTGGTGGCCTTGCTGCCGCTGGTAGCCGTCTTTTTCCTGACACGCTGGGCGTGGAACCACTTTTTGCGGCTGGTGCGCATCACCCGCGTCAGCGACAGCCGGGTAACGGCTTTTCTAGGGGAGACGTTTGGGGCGATTCAGGCGATGAAGGTGGCAGATGCGGAAACGGCCGTGACCCACTACTTCCGCACCCTCAACGAAGAACGGCGGCAGGCAAATGTCCGTTTTGGCCTCTTCTGGCAAATCTTCAACGCCACCACCGACAATATGGGTGATGTGGCCGTAGCGGTGATGGTGGTATTGGCCGGGATCGCCATGTCGCAGGGCAGCTTTACGGTCGGTGACTTTGTGCTTTTTAGCAGCTACCTCTTTTTCATCTCCCGCTTCCCGGCGACGATTGGCAGCTACATTTCCGAGGTCGCCCAGCAGCGGGTGGTGCTGGACAGGATGCAGGAGGTGACGCCCTACGCCGCGCCGGAATCGTTGGTAGCGCATGGGGAGATTTATGAAGATTCTCAACGCGGAGGCGCAGAGACGCAGAGAAAGAGATTGCCGGAGATTCATGTGGTGCGGGACACGGCCGTTGACCAACTGGAAATGTTGGAAGTGCGCGGGTTGAGTTATCGGTACCCGGTAAATAGTGAGCAGTTAGCAGTGAACAGTGAGCAGTCGGCTAACGGATTACGGGCTACGGATTACGGCATACGCGACATCTCCTTTACCATCCCCCGCGGCAGTTTTACCGTTATTACCGGGCGCATTGGGGCAGGGAAGACGACGCTGCTGCGGGTGCTGCTGGGGCTGCTAGACCGGGAGGGTGGCGAGATTTGGTGGAACGGCCGTCTCGTTGACGACCCCGCCGCCTTCTTCGTGCCACCCCGTTCTGCCTACACGCCACAAATTCCGCGCCTGTTCAGCGAATCGCTGCGGGGCAATATCCTGCTCGGTTTGCCAGAAGATGCGGTGGATTTGGCGGGGGCGGTGGAGACGGCCGTGCTCACTGCCGATATTGCTACGTTGGAACAAGGGCTGGATACGGTCGTGGGGCCGCGTGGTGTGCGCCTGTCCGGCGGGCAGGTGCAGCGGGCAGCGGCGGCGCGGATGTTGGTACGCCAGCCGCAACTGCTCGTCTTCGACGACCTCTCCAGCGCCCTGGACGTGGAAACGGAACGCCAGTTGTGGCAGGGTTTCACGCATCACGCATCACGCATCACGTTCCTCGTCGTTTCCCACCGCCGACTGGCGTTGCAGCGGGCGGATCAGATTATTGTGCTGGCAGACGGCCGTATCGCCGCCCAGGGCACGTTGAATGAACTGCTGGTCACATCGCCGGATATGCGACAGTTGTGGCAGGGGGAAGTGGAGTAATTGGGTAATTGGGTAATTACGTAATTACCCAATTACCCAATTACCTCTGTGCAATTATTATGGACTACGAATTAGCAGTTGAACGGCCGTTTTGGAAACAAATCAACCGTCGCCCATTCAACTTTTTGAATCCGCGTCAGCGCAAGTTTCTGTCTTATTATGGCCCGTATAAGCGTCTGTTTGCGGCGGATATGGCCTGCGCGTTGGTGGTTTCGGCTACCACGCTGCTCATCCCGCTGTGTGTGAACTACATCACCAAAAACGTACTGAGCAGCAGTGGCCCAGACACGCTGCGCCAGATTATGGGCATGGGCGTGGTCATGCTGGCGCTGATTGCCATTCACACGGTCAGCAATATGTTTGTAGCTTACCAGGGGCACATGATGGGGGCCATGATGGAACGGGACATGCGCCAGGAATTGTTTGACCATTATCAGAAATTGTCCTTTGCTTTTTACGATGAGCAGAAAGTGGGGCAGTTGATGACCCGCCTGACCAATGATTCCTTTGATCTGGCCGAGTTGTTTCATCACGGGCCGGAGGATATTGTCATCTCCTTTTTGAACTTCGTGGGCGCGTTTGCCATCTTGTTCGTGATTAACGCCAAGCTGGCCTTACTTGTCTTTCTCTTTTTGCCCATCATGGCCGTGTATGCCTACCATTTCAACAAGAAGATGGCGGCGGCGCTGCGCCGCAGCCATGACCGCATCGGCGATATTAACGCCCAGGTGGAGGATTCGCTGGCGGGGATTCGGGTGGTGCAGTCGTTTACCAATGAGGCGGTGGAAAAGGGGAAGTTTGGCGTGGAAAACGGCCGTTTCCTGGACAGCCGCCGCGATAGTTACCGCAGTGAAACCTACTTCTACGAAGGGTTGATCGCCTTCACCCAACTGATGACGGTAGCCGTTGTCGTCTTTGGCGGTATCAGCATTGTCAATGCTTCGCTGGATTTGCCTGACCTGATTACCTTTCTCTTGTGCGTGGCGATTCTCATCGAACCTATTCGCCGCTATGGGAATTTCACCCGGCTCTACCAGGAAGGGCTTGCCGGTTTTGCGCGGTTCATGGAGGTGTTGGAGGTAGAGCCAGACATTCAGGACACGGCCCGAAGCGACTTCGGGTCGGCCGATGCGGTTGAACTGGCGCAGGTTGACGGCCGTATCACTTTTCGCAATGTCAGCTTCCAATATAAAGATGGCTACAGCTACATTTTCAAGAACCTGTCGTTGGAACTAAAAGCCGGGGAATATGTGGCCCTGGTGGGGGCATCGGGCATCGGCAAGACGACGCTCTGTTCGCTCATTCCCCGTTTTTATGATGTCAGCGGCGGGGAGATTTTGTTGGACGGCCGTGACATCCGCGACATTCAACTGGCTTCCTTGCGCCGCCACATCGGCATTGTGCAGCAAGATGTCTATCTGTTTGCCGGAACGGTCGCCGACAATATATGTTACGGCAAACCGGATGCCAGCAATGCCGAGATTGTAGCCGCCGCTCAACAGGCCAATGCCCACGACTTCATCATGGCCTTGCCGGACGGGTACAACACCGACATTGGGCAGCGGGGTGTGAAACTTTCCGGCGGGCAAAAGCAGCGACTCTCCATTGCCCGCGTCTTTTTGAAAGACCCACCCATCCTCATTTTTGATGAGGCGACGAGCGCGTTAGACAACGAAAGTGAAAAGGCGATCCGTCAATCATTGGAAAAGTTAAGCGACGGCCGTACCACCCTCGTCATCGCGCACCGCCTGTCAACGGTGCGTAATGCGCAAAGAATTGTGGTGTTGACAGACAATGGGGTTGCAGAGCAGGGCACACACGCGGAGTTAATGGCTTTAGGTGGTGTTTACGCCAATTTGTACACCATGCAAGCAAGCATATAAGGCAATACACATGAAATCAGTTGATTGGACGCCATATGACGATGTGAATGGGATATTGCGCCGGGTGTTGACCGGTGCGCGCGCTATTTTTGGCGACAACTTTGTGGGCCTCTACCTGGATGGTTCGCTGGCGAGTGGGGATTTTGATTATGAGACGAGCGATATTGATTTTGTGGTGGTCACGGGCGCTCCTGCTTCTGCACCACAATTTGATGAACTGGTGGAACTGCACGGCCGTATGGGCCAATCTACTTCCAAATGGGCTGTGGAAATCGAAGGGGCCTACATCCCGCTGGATGCGCTGCGCCGTTATGACCCGGCCAACGCCACCCACCCCTACATTGATCGCGGCGATTGCCGTCTGCGCTGGGAACATCTGGAGATGGATTGGGTCATTCATCGTCATGTGTTATACACAAGCGGCATCACATTGGCCGGGCCGCCTATTCAAACCCTGGTTGACCCCGTTTCGCCAGACGACCTGCGGCAGGCGGTTATGGGGCTGTTCAACTTCTGGTGGCTGCCCATGACGCAAGACCCGGCGTCGCTGGCAGAAGAGGGCTATCGTCGCTACGCCATCCAGACGATGTGCCGCATGTTATACACCCTGCACACGGGCGAAGTGGTTTCCAAACCGGCAGCGGCGCGCTGGGCGCTAGAACATCTGGAGACTGGCTGGCGGCCGTTAATTGAGTGGGCAATGGCACGGCCGTCTGGCACACCCACTGACAATCTGAATGAAACACAACAGTTTATTGAAGCAGTCATACCGTTTGTAGTAGCCGCTTCAGCGGCGTCAGAAAGCGATAAATCGCCTACTACGAACACGAACATGAATCAGGAGATGTTATGATCAAATTAGTTGAAGACATGATATTTGTAGAAGACGCGCCGGATGTACCGGGGTTGGTGTTCCGCCATTTTCGCGGCGCGGAAGATTTTCCGAAGATGATTGCCGTGGTGGAAAGCAGCAAGGTGGTTGATGGCGCGGAATGGGTGATGACGGTGGAGGAGGTTGCCCGCGATTACGAACACCTGGAAAACTGCGACCCCTATACCGACATGGTGATGGCCGAAGTGAATGGGGAGTTGGTGGGGTACGGCCGTTGCTGGTGGTGGCAGGAGCAAGACAACACCCGCATCTACCTGTTCCTTGCCCTTGTTAAGCCAGCCTGGCGCAACCAGGGCATCCGCCGCGCCATCTTGCGCCAGTTGGAAAGGCGACTACGGCAAATTGCGGCCGAACACCCCGCCGACCAGCCGCGTTATTTCCAGGCCTGGAGCAGCGATACCCAAACTCACCTGAGCCAGCTTTTGGAAAGCGAAGGGTACCAGATTGTACGTTATGGCCTGGAAATGGTACGGCCGAACCTGGAAGATATTCCCGATTGCCCCGTGCCCGATGGCATTGTCATTCGGCCCGGCACATTGGCAGAGTGGCGGCCCATTTGGGAAGCGGCGCGGGAAGCGTTCCGCGATCATTGGGGCTATGCCGAATGGCCGGAAAGCGAGTTTACATTGCGGCAGGAACAGCGCACCTTCTCGCCCCCGTTGTGGCGGATTGCCTGGGCGGGGGATGAGGTAGCCGGCGGTGTGTTGAACTATATTGACGAGATGGAGAATGAGGAGTACGGCCGTACACGAGGCTATACCGAAACAATCTTTGTGCGCCGTCCCTGGCGCGGGCAGGGGTTGGCTAAAGCCCTCATCGCCCGCAGCTTTGTGGCGCTAAAAGAAGCCGGTATGACCGAAGCCGGGTTGGGGCTGGACGCCGACAACCTGAGCGGCGCATTACATCTCTACCGCAAGATGGGCTTCCAGGAAATCAAACGGTTTATGACCTACCGCAAGCCCCTTAATTGAGGAGTGAGGCAGCCTCAGATGCCGAACGGCTCGCATCTGAGAAAACTACCAGACCCAATCGAGTAAATGAATAAAACATGACACATCAATTTGCCAAAATCAACGGGACAACGATTCATTACGACATACAGGGCGAAGGGACACATGTGACTCTCATTCACGCCGGGATTGCTAACCTGAGCATGTGGGATGAGCAGATGGCGGCTTTGAGCCAGCACTATCGGGTGCTGCGCTACGACATGCGCGGCTGGGGGCAAACGCCACGACCTGACGGGGACTTTCACCACCATGAGGATTTGCGGGCGCTGTTGCAGCACGTGGGGATAGAAAAAACGGCCGTTATCGGCTGTTCATATGGCGGCAAGGTGGCATTGGATTTTACCCTGGCCTACCCAGAAATGGTCAGCGCCCTGATGCTGGTGGGTTCGGCCTTAGGCGGATATGAATGGACGGATGAATGGCTGGCTGCCCAAGATGAGGCGGTGGAGGCCGCCGCCACGCGGGGTGATCTGGCGACGGCAGCCGAACTGGAAACCCAAATCTGGTTCGATGGCCCTGGGCGCACGCCCGATCAGGTAGACCCGGCCATCCGTAAACGAGCCTACGACCTTTCCTTACACACATTGGCGCTGCCAGAAGGGGGCGGTCGGCCCTTGCCATTTGCGCCACCAGCCATTGAGCGGCTGGGCGAGATTCAGGTTCCGGTGCGCATCATCGTGGGGCAGTATGATGTGGCCGATATTCAGGCCATTGGCAAGCTGCTGGAAACCAGGCTGCCCATGGCCGAACCAGTGACGATAATGCGTGATACGGCCCATCTGCCGAACATGGAACGGCCGTCCGCCTTCAACAACCTGGCGCTGGATTTCCTGGAAAAGGCAGCCTGGCGCTCCACCATTTACGCCATCCTGCCCCACGAGACAGAAGCACGGCTATGGCTGGCAGCCACCGACCAGGGATTCACATTGCCGCATGTACTGATGGCCGGGGGGATGTGGGATACGGAAGAGGCCAGTGTGCAACGGCCGTTACAGCGCCAGTTCGGTGAAAATGTGCAGGTACTTTACCGCGCTTACTTTCAAGGCGATAAAGAGGCGAAAACGACGGAATCGGTATTTGTGCTGGACACTGGTGGCGTGACGGCGGCGGACGGCCGTTGGGTGAGCCTGACGGAACTGCCCACCGTACCGCTGGCGCAGCCCACATACCGGCCGATCATGGCACAATGCCTGCGTGAATGGGAGACGGGCGATATACCCCCGCTGCGCCCACCCTGGGCCAGGCGGGGCTGGCACAGAGAGGCAGCCGACTGGATTGAAACACAACTGGCGCGGGCAGGCCAGCCACAAACCGGCCCATTGCAGCCGGTACGCCAGTGGTCGCTCTCCTGTGTGCTGCGGGCGGACACGGCCGTTGGCCCCGTTTACTTCAAGACGGTGGCCGATTTGCCCCTGTTTGTGAATGAGGCGGCGATGGTGACCAAACTGGCGCAGCTTTATCCACACCACGTCATCACGCCACTGGCTGCTGACCGGGAACGGGATTGGATGCTGCTGCCAGAACTGACCAACATGGTGGGTTGGAGTGCGCCATTGGCACAGCGGCAGGCATTTTTGCAGCAGTTTGGGCAGTTGCAGGTGACGGCCGTAACCCATGTGGACGAACTGCTGGCGGCGGGCAGTCTGGATCGCCGTCTGGCATGGTTGGCGACACAGATCGAACCGCTGATCACGGCCGATTTTGTGCAACCCTATCTGACGGCCGAGGAACAGACACAACTACAAGCGTGTATTCCCCAATTGCAAGCGTTGTGTAGCAAATTGGCGGCCTTTGCCATCCCGGAAACGCTGGTGCATGGCGATTTGCACGGCGGGAACGTGGCCGTGCAAGGCAACGACTTTATCTACTTTGACTGGACGGATGCCTGCATCAGCCACCCGTTTTTTGATATGTTGAACATTTTTATGGAACGGGACACGGCCGTGCAAAGCCAACTACGCGACGCCTACCTGGCACAGTGGACGGATTTTGCACCCATGCCCCGGCTGCTGGCGGCCTGGTCGTTGGCCGAGGTGTTGGGCGCGGTGCATCATGCCATCAGCTATTGGCAAATTGTGGCTAACCTTGAACCGCATAATCGCAATCAGCTTGAGGAATGGCTGCAATGGTGGCTGCGCCGCGTGTTGACATTGGCAACCAGGCTGGAGAATAACGATGGCGGTTAACACGAAGGGCAAACGGAAGGTGAATGTGAAGGGACGGCCGTTTATCTGGTCGGTAGAAGGCAAGGAAACGCAGGTGCCGGAAGCGGGCGGTTTTGTTGACCCCACCCCGGCGCGGTACATACACATCATTGCTAACAACAAAAAATTCATGGTTCATTACAAAATCCCCAATGAGGGCGACGCCTACGCCGAACTGCGCGTGGAAGGGGAACAATTCCCGCGCCAGCCGGGGGCCAAAGTGGTGCAGGTGCCGCGCTGGAAAAACGACACCAAACTGTACCCCACCAATGACTTTGTGCGGCAGTTGATTGCGTGGTGTTTGAGTGCGGGGGATTAGAAATTAGGAGGTTGGGAGATTGGGTAATGTCTTTACTTTTTCGCCATGACTACAGCGGATAAAGAATTGAACGGATTCCTCTCTGGAAAATTATCCGTTTATTTCTCCATCCGTTGTAGTCTTAAGGGTGTGGCGACAACTTCGTGACACTAACGAGATTGAAGATTATTCGGGTTCAGGTGGGATTACCTGGTAGGTCAGCGTATCTTCAACTTCGGCGTTCAATTCTTTGTAGTGGCGGTTGATGATTTCCAGGTCTCGTTGGTTCTTTTCTGCTCGAATCATTTGAGCAATAGCCAGACGCAGTGTTATCTCGATGAACGCGGAACGGCTACTGTAAGAGGCTGACATGGCGTCAATAGCTTTCAACAAGTCTTCTGACAAAGTAAGTGAGATTTTTGCTTTCATGCGGGAATGATAGGGTCTTTGACCGACCTTTTCAAGTGGAGAAAATAAGTTTGAAGAAGAAACAGAAGCGTAAAATCAAAGGGCAGCAGCAGGCGATCCATCTGGCGGAGAAGGCCCCGAAGAGGGGGCAGAAGAAGGTGGTGCGGCATAACACGGCCGTAAACCAGGAAAAACACCGCCCCGACTGGCAGCCGCTGACGCCGGACGCCGATGGTCTGGTGGCCGACCGGCGCATTATGCCCCGCGATGAGCACGACCGGCGTGAGGCCAATGTAGCCGTAGTACAGCAGACGTTTGTGGCCGATTTTGACGACGGCCGTTGGCAAGACATGGCCGACGAGACCCCTTTCCTGCTGGGTAAGGTGGTGGAAGTGAGCAGGGGACTGTGCCGTGCCGAGGTGGCGGGGCAGGTCATCGTCTGCGATATTCGCGGCACGCTGATTGCTGAGGACAGCGGCTTTACCAATGTGGTTGCCGTGGGCGACCGGGTGCTGGTACGGCCGTTGGCCGACGAACGGGGCCTGGTGGAAGACGTGCTGCCTCGCCGCAGTGGGTTGGCCCGCGCCGACAGCTTCTATACCCACCTCAAACAGATTATCGTGGCTAACGTGGATCAACTGCTTATCGTCGCCTCCTGGCGTGAGCCGCATCTGTGGTTCCAACTGATTGACGAATATCTGATTGGCGCGGCGCGCAACAATTTAGAAGCGACAATTTGTGTGAATAAGGTTGATCTGGCGGCTGATCTGGCAGAAGTGGAAACGGCCGTGACCCCCTACATACAGCTTGGTCATACCCTCATCTACACCAGCGCTGTGACTGGCGAGGGGTTGGCGATGCTGAGGGGCTACTTGCTCGGCAAGACCACCGTGCTGGCGGGGTTGTCAGGCGTGGGCAAATCGTCGTTGCTGACGGCCGTTGAACCCACGCTGGACTTGCGCACCCAATCCATCAGCCTGAAGCGGCAGGAAGGGCGGCACACCACCTCCCAGGCGATCATGCTGCCCTTTGCCGATACCGGTTATGTGGTAGACACACCCGGCATCCGCGACATGGGGCTGATCGGCCTCGACCCGGATGAGTTGATCGCCTATTATCCCGACCTGGTGGATGTGGTGGGGCAATGCCGTTTCAATGACTGCACCCACGCCCATGAACCGGGTTGTGCGGTGAAAGATGCGGTGGCGCACGGCCGTATTGCCGACTGGCGGCACAAGAATTATGTCAAGCTGTATCAGCAGCTTTTAGAAGGATAAGCCGGTGAAACAAGCCATTGCCGAACTAAACAAGCAGCTACCAGCCTGGATGGACACGGCCGTTGTCCCTGGCCTTTCTTTAGCCATCATTCAGGCAGGTGAGATGGTTTGGGAATGTGGATATGGCGTCGCCGACATAACCACCAAAGAAGCGGTGACGACGGAAACGATTTTTGAAGCCGCCTCTTTGACCAAGCCGTTGTTTGCGACGGCCGTGCTGCAACTGGTAGAAGCCGGCGTATTTGACCTGGACACGCCACTTTTAACCTATCTGTCAGAAGCGGAGCGGCGCGCGGAACGATTATTCGACCAGGACGGAGATGTGGCCGAATTCCTGTTTGCTTATGTGCCAAACGAAACGCGCCTGCACCAACTAACGCTGCGCCACATCCTCAGCCATACGCCCGGTTTTCGCAATTGGACAGATGCGGGCGAGCCGCTGCAATTTTTCTTTACGCCCGGCGCACGCTTTTCCTACTCTGGTGACGGGTATAACCTCTTGCAAAAAATCGTAGCGCGGGTAACGGATCAGAACCCGGTCGCCATGATGCGCGAGCGGTTATTGCAGCCATTGGGAATGACCCACAGCGGGCTAAACAGCCAGGAAGTTGCCCGGTTACCTAAGGCGACTAAACATGACAAACAAGGCAAAACGGAGGCGCAATCTGAGTGGGAAACGATGTATGCCGCCGCCAGCTTAATGACCACAGCAGGGGATTACGGCCGTTTCCTCCTCTCCCTGCTCAACCCACAACCCTCCAATCCGGCCTGTTTACAGCCCGCAACCATTGCCCAAATGTGGCAGCCCCAGGTGCAGGTTAACTGGAATGTGACCCGGCGTGATGATTGGCCCCTGGCACAACCCGAGCTTTTGCCAGATGTTGCCTGGGGATTAGGTTGGGGCCTGCAAACGGGTGGTAATCGCCTGGCCTTCTGGCAATGGGGTGATAATGGCAGCTTCAAAGCCTTCACACTTGGCTATCCTGAGGAAGGAACGGCCGTTGTGATGCTGTCCAACAGTAAAAATGGCGATGCGCTGTGGCGACCCATTTTGCAGCTCTTATTTGGTGGTGACTATCCGGCATTGGATTGGCTGGAAAAAAGTTGAGAATGATCTGATGCAGCCGAAACCGAAGCATTTAGAGACGGCATATGCGGAGCAGTTCAAAGATGAGTCCGTCGTTCAGGCCTATCACTATCGTCCACCTTACCCAGACGAACTGTTCCCTTGTCTGGTGGAATTGGTCAAGGGCGAACCTAAAACTGTACTGGATGCGGGGTGTGGTTTGGGGAATATCGCCCGGCCGTTAACCAACTACGTTGACCACGTAACTGCTGTTGATTTTTCTGAGCAGATGATCGCGCAAGGCAAACAATTACCGGGCGGTGACGCCTCCAATCTCCATTGGATTTGCGCTCCCATTGAAGCCGCACCACTGACGCCACCTTATGGCTTGATTACCGCCGGACAAAGCCTGCACTGGTTTGATTGGCCGGTGGCTCTGCCCCGCTTTGCTAAACTACTGGTACCTGGCGGCTTTTTAGCGATTATCAATCGCATCTTCAGGCAAACGGCCTGGGACACCGAACTAATGCAACTGATTGCCCGATTCAGCACAAACCGGGATTACCAATCATATAACCTCTACGATGAACTGGGAAAGCGGCAGTTATTCAGCAAACAAGGCGAAAAGATGATCGGGCCACAGTCCTTCACACAAACGATAGACGATTACATTGAGGCGATTCATTCCAGAAACGGGTTTTCGCGGGACAGAATGCGACCGGAAAAGGCACAAGCATTTGATGAAGCTGCGCGAGAATTGGTGTGGTCGTATGCGAGCGTGGAGCGGTTTGAAACGGCCGTGTCCACGCACATTGTCTGGGGTTTTCCCCAAAATGGCTTACCCTATAAAACCAATCAGGTGTTGAGTTGATCGAATTGAAACCAGCCGAGTTTGAAGCTGCCCGTCCCTTGTTTCGGGAAGTGGCGGAGATGCATTTGTTTGCGACGGCCGTGCTCAACCACGACCTGCCCGGACGTATCTATGTGGACGATGTGAACCGGCCCCAGTCTGGCTTTATGTCAACCAAAGAGCTGCAATTTCTGGCCGGTGATCCCGATAATGAAACCTTCAATGCGGCCTTGAAACAGGTTTTCCAGGCAACCATTTTTACCGGTGATGCGCCAGGCGCAACACTGGAAGAGATTGACCTGACGTTTGTGGGTGATAGCTGGCGGCATCGGCTGGAAACGTTGTTTGGCGATTGGCGTTGGCCGCCTATTCCTGACCAGGCTTACCATTACCTGCTCCGGGAACAGCGGCTGAACTGGCGTGAGTTGATCCCGCCGGGGTATGTGGTACGGCCGTTGGACACGGCCGTGATCACCAACCAACCAATTGACGCCTACCAGTTCGAGGTGAAGCCGCTGGCTGAGTTTGGAGAACGGGATTTTGGGTTTTGTGCGCTGTGGAATGGCGAACGGCGTGGCGGTCACGCAGGGGCTTCGGGCCGTATTGTTTGCACATGCAGCACCGATGTGATCAGCGGCACGGCGTGCGAAATTGGCATCGAAACTCACCCCGACCATTACCGCCAAGGGCTGGCAACCGTTGTCGCCGCCGCGACGATAGAATATGCCCTGGCGCAAGGTTTCCGAGACATCTGGTGGATTTGCGCCGCCGATAACCCCGGCTCAATACGCACAGCGAAAAAGGTGGGGTTTGCTAAACAATTTGAAAGCAAAGGCTACTTTTTTATTCTGGATGAAATAGAACACAAAAGGCAGGCAACCAATGAACGTAACAGAAATTCTGGCTTTGTATGACGAACAGGAACGCAGAAGCGCCGAGCACCCATCTTATAAACTTGAGGTAACGCCGGAGGTGGTGCGACAGGTAAGCCATGACCGATCACGGCTCAGTTTTGTCATTTACAGCAAGCTGAACGGGGCCAACGCCGACCGGGTAATTGCCGAACAAATTGCCCGCTTTCAAGAATGGGGCGGCTACGGCTTTGAGTGGAAGACGTATGACCATGACACGCCGCCGGATTTGAAGGAACGGCTGGCCGCGCGCGGCCTGGAAGGGGATGAGCGGGAAGGGCTGCTGGTCTTAGACCTGACCGACTGCCCGCCGGTCTATTTGCAGCCGGTGACGGCCGATGTGCGCAAGATAGGCATAGAACAGGTGCGGGATGTAACGGCCGTGTTAACCGAAGTGTATGACGAAAATTATGATTGGCTGGAAAAACAACTGCGGCAAAATCTGGCCGATCAACCCGATTATTGGAGCATTTATGTGGCTTATGTGGATGATAAGCCCGTATGCGCGGCCTGGATCAATTTTCCCACCAACAGCCAGTTTGCCGGGTTATGGGGTGGGGCTACGTTGGCCGAGTATCGGAACAGAGGGTTATATACGGCCGTGGTCGCCGCCCGCGCTCAGGAAGCAATTCAGCGCGGCTATCGCTTCCTCATGGTAGACGCCAGCGACATGAGCCGCCCCATCCTGCTCAAACGCGGCTTTAAGTTATTGACGTATACCACGCCGTACACCTGGAAGAACCCGGATTTTCAGACCTGACAGGTTTTGGAAACCTGTCAGGTCTGAAAATCAGCTGACTCGTTTGAGTTTGGGCAAGACCTGGGCCACAAATTGGAACTTGTTTGCCAGATTGCCGCCCGCTTCCAACTGTTCGTGCAAAGTGGCAACGGTCAGGTCAAGGTCCAGGCTGGGGCAGCGGGTCAACCAGTTGTCGAAGGCGTGCAAGAAAGGCGTGCCCGCTTTGAGATCATCCAAGACCTGCTGCACTTCAGCGGCTAATTCGCCATTCATATCTTTGACCACGATTTCCAGGCTTTGGCTGACGCTGTAGCCGGAACGCAGCGACACTTCCATGATATGCAGGAATTCGGGAATCTGGTTGGCAATAAGTTGGGTATGTGATTGTTCAGTCATAATTGGGTTTCACCTGTGGCGGATGTTTCCACGCCCACTTCCTGGAGACGGCGGCGATATTCTTCGCAGCCAACTTCCAACATATAAATGGTATTGACGGTGCGCTCGATGACGGCCGTGTTGTGGCGTTGCGCGGTATAGCCCCAATATTCGGCTAACCAGGCGATCTGCCGTGCGGTCTCATCGGCAATTTGAATACTGATTTGTTTCATATGTCCATCCTTTTTAACATACGTTTTTCGTATGTTGATGTATATAATAGTGGATAATCGTATATTGTCAAGAGGCAATCTGATAAAAGTGCCAGGCACAGGGCAAAACTAGCTGGTCGAACCAGAGCGGTGTGCCCTGTGCCTGGCACTTCCCCAACCAACCAATGAACGACACACTTTTGGATGTGATGCAGGAGCGAATTGATAACTGGCAGCAGGTCAAAGACAGGCGAGCCATCTTTCTGCAATGTTATCGGGCAATGACGGCGAATACGTTGACGGCCGTGACCGACGGCCGTTTTCAGGATGCTGCCTGGGTAACTGACCTGCTGGATTCTTTTGCTGACTATTACTTCAACGCCCTGGACGTGTATGAACAGGGCCAGCTCTGTTCCCCAATCTGGCAGTTCACCTTTGACGCAGCCGAGCAGAAGAAAACCAATGTGCTGCAACACCTCTTTCTGGGCGTCAACGCCCACATCAACTATGATCTGGCGCTGACCCTATATGATGTGCTGCATGAGGAATGGCCCACACTCACACCGGTGCAGCGCGACGGCCGTTACCAGGATTACTGCCTGATCAATGACATTATCGCCGAGACGATTGACCAGGTGCAGGATGAGGTCATCGAACGGGAATCGCCGCTGCTGGCGCTGGTGGACTGGTTGGGGGGCCGGATGGATGAGTTTGTTGTGGTGGAGATGTTATCTGGCTGGCGCGAGGAGGTGTGGCGCAAGGCGGTGGAGATGATCGAGATGGTGGATGGGGACGGCCGTGCCACCCTCCGCCTGAACCTGGAACAAACCTGCCTGCGCCGCGCCCAACGTATCTTATCCACCTGAACCACGTAACGCGATTTAGAAAATCGCGCTACACAGGAGACAATAAATGAATGAAACGATGATTTGGACAGGGATTGCTGCCGAAACCTGGGATGCCAGCGGCGGCGATGAACCGCAATGGGATCATGACTTTTTTCGGGAAGTGCTGGAGCAAAATCCTGGTCCGGCGCTGGATATTGGCTGTGGCACCGGGCGGCTGCTGGTGCGTTTTCTTAGCTACGGTTTTGACGTGGATGGATTGGAATTATCATCCGACATGCTGGAAATTTGTCGCCGGAAGGCAGAAGCCAAAGGATTCCGCCCTAATCTTTATCTGCAAGACATGAGAACGATAGACTTGCCCAAAAAGTATCGCACCATTTTCATCCCTTGCGGTTCGTTCATGCTGGTGCTGGATTATGAAGAGGCCAAACAAACCATGCGCCGTTTCTATGAGCATCTGGAACCGGGCGGCATTCTGGCTTTTACGATGTTTGATATGTTCGGCCCGGACGCAGACATCAAGATAGGGGAATGGGTCTCGCGCTGGCGCAATCCGCTGCCCGATGGCACGGAAAACGAAGTGCTGTTTTTCACGGACTCGATTGACCGGGTAGAGCAAGTGTATCGCGGTAAGCGCCATTACAAAATCTGGCAGGGCGAGCAACTGCTACGCGAAGATTTTCTGGAAGACACCTTCCGCTGGTATTCGCCCAATGAAATCCGGCTGCTGTTGGACATGACCGGCTTTGAACTGCTTTCCACCTGTGGCAACAAGCTGGATGAAGCCGTGAATGAGACCCATTGGGGTATGGCCATCATAGCCCGGAAAAAGGAAGTGTAACCCGTGTCCCGATTTTGCTTTTTGACTCTCGGTCTGCTGCTGTTGACGGTGACTGCCTGTGGTGACCGTCTGACAGAGACTGACCCGGCTGTGCCGCTGCAAGTAGCCGCCGGAAAGGAGTTTGATATTATCATCAGAGCCAATATCACCACCGGTTATGAGTGGCGGCTGGTAGGCGCGCTGGATGAAACGGTGGCGCAGTTTGTGGCCAGGCGCTATGAACCGGACAAACCGATCACCACCGGTTCTGGCGGGCTGGATGTCTGGACTTTTCAGGCAGTGGCGCCTGGCGAGAGCCAGATTGTGTTGGGGTATTACCCACCGGATGGCAGCGATATGCCCGATCAAACCGCGACTTATACCATCATTGTGGAATAACTGCCTCAGGAGTGCATATGAAGTATTTTAACCAGTTTGTCTCTAATGCCCTACGAGAAGCGGGTCTATGACAAAGCCAGGCAACATCATCTTGCTCAATGGCACGTCTAGTGCCGGTAAATCTACCATTGCTCAGGCATTGCAAAGGGTGATGGATGAACCTTATTTGCATACGGGTGTTGACCACTTTCAGTTAGCCTTGCCCCCTGGATTAGTCAATATCAAAGGTGATCTGGCGGCTGAACCTGTTGGTTGGGAGGTAGTGTATGGGGATGATGGGCTACATTCGGTACGTATTGGCCCGATTGGCCACCAACTGATAACCGGTTTGTACCGAATGATTGCTGCTCTATCGGAATCGGGTATCAACTTGATTGTGGATGATGTGATCTGGCAGGAGTGGATTTTGCACACGGCCGTAACCATTCTCCATCCATATCCTGTCTACTTTATCGCCATTGACCTTTCACAAGAGGTGGCCGAACAACGAGAACGACAGCGTGGCGACCGTGGCCCAGGCAATGTGCGTTATTTTTACCCGCACGTTTATGAGTTGAACGATATGTATGATGTACGTATTGATGCCGAGGCAAATGACTCGGAAAGGTGCGCGCAGTTGATTAAGACGGCCGTTGCCACCATACACCCTATTGCCTTCGAGCGGCTTTACCAGACCTTACGCTAAAGGAGATTTTTGTGGAAGAAGCGATTCGTGAACGATTTAATGAAGATATTCTGGCGGAAGCGCGGGTGCGGTATGGCATTGCCCCAGAGCAGATCAAATTGCTGGATGGCTTTGAAAGTTTTATGTTTGAGTTTGCGAAGAACGGCCGTGACTACATCCTCCGCCTGGGGCACAGCCGCCGCCGCACCCCAGAACTGATTCATGGGGAGGTGGACTGGATTAACTATCTGGCCGATGGTGGCGCCGGCGTGGCGCGAGCGGTGCTGTCCGAAAATGGCGAATTGGTGGAACTGATTGACGATGATCAGGGTGGGCAATTTTTGGCGACGGCGTTTGTGAAGGCGCGGGGTGGTTCCGCCTGGCGAGACGGGTATTGGAATGAGCGCATGTTTGTGGCTTACGGCCGTCTGCTCGGCCGCATCCACCACCTGAGCAAAAGCTACCAACCGGCCAATCCCGCCTGGGCGCGGCCTCACTGGGATGACCCCTTGATGCAGTTTGCCTCAGAGATATTCCCGGTGGCGAACACGGCCGTGTTGTCCCACTACCATGACCTAATGGCCTATTTACGCCGCCTGCCTCAAGACCGGGACAGTTACGGCATGATTCACCAGGACGCGCACGGCGGTAACTTTTTTATAGACGACGATTACCACCTGACTCTGTTTGACTTTGATGACTGTGTGTACGGCCATTTTGCCTATGACCTGGCGATGGTACTCTTTTACGCCATCACCAATGCGCCCGATCCGGCGGCGACAGCCCGGCAGTTATGGCCGCCCTTTATGCGCGGTTACCGGGAAGAAAACGACCTGCACGGCCGTTGGCTGGCTGAAATCCCCCACTTTATGAAGCTGCGCGAAATTGACCTGTATGCCCAACTGCTGAGCGTGTTTGGCGACAAACCCTCCGGCAGCAATTGGGTGGATGGTTTTATGCACGGCCGTCGGGAACGGATTGAGCAAGAATTACCTTACCTGGAAATTGAGATTGAGAGATTAACAGATTGAGAGATTGTGAGATTATCAATCTTCCACTCTCCCAATCCCCATAAAAACTATGTTTCCCTTACCCCCTGATCAACTGGAAAAAGCACGGCCGTTACTGGCCCCGTTAGGCGAGCATTTGCTCGTCATCCCCTCTATTTTGGCCGGTCTGACGCCGGCGACGGTGTACGTGGATAATGTGGCCGAACCACACACAGCCGTCACCTGGTTTCACGGCCGTGTCGTGATCGCCGGTCGGGTGGATGCACCGCGGCTAACGGCCGTGCGCCACCTGCTGCTCACCACCTACAAAAACGAAGCGCAGGCGGTCGGTTTGGACGTTTTTGTGATACACGCCACAAATGAATGGCAGGCAGAAATCGCCAACCTGCTGCCCGACCTGAAAGTGATAGAGGCCCCCCGTTGCTACTACCGACTGGATGCGCGTAATCAGGAATGGGAAACGGCCGTACCCGATGGTCTGCAACTGCGCCGCGTAGATGCCACCTTATTGGCCGACGCCACGTTGAATAATCTGGATTGGGTTACTGAGGAGATGATCTCGGAACGGCCGTCGGTCGCCGACTTTCTGGATAAGAGCTTTGGCTACTGCCTGGTTCACCAGAACGAAGTTGTGGCCTGGTGCATGAGCGAATACAACACCGGCAGCCGCTGTGAATTGGGCATTGCCACCGCCGAAGCCTGGCAACGGCGGGGGCTGGCAAAGGTGACGGCTACGGCCGTGATTGCCGAAGCCTTGCAGTACGGTATGCACGATATTGGCTGGATCTGCTGGGCAAAAAATGAGCCGTCGGTGCGCACGGCTGAATCGCTCGGTTTTAGCCGCGTTCAGGAAAAGCTCGTGTACCTGTTCTTTTGGTAAGACTCCCTGTGCCGCCAATGCCAGGGCGTCAATCTCGCAGCTTGAAGCGTTGGATTTTGCCGGTAGCTGTTTTGGGCAGGTCGTCTACAAATTCGACCCAACGTGGCCGTTTGTACTCGGCCATCCGTTCCCGCGCAAATTGGATCAGCTCTTTTTCCAATTCCGGGGATGGGGCGACGCCCGGTTTTAGCACCACATACGCTTTGGGTTTGTACAGCCCGGCTTCATCGGCTTTAGCGACGACGGCACATTCCTGCACGGCCGTGTGCCCAATCAACGCGCTCTCCACCTCCATCGGCGACACCCAGATGCCGCCCGCCTTGATCATGTCGTCGGATCGGCCGGCGTGCCAGTAATAGCCATCCTCATCCACATAATACTTATCCCCCGTAAACAACCATTCCCCCTGAAACGTCTGGCGGCTCTTCTGGTATTGGTGCAGGTAATACGAAGCCATTGTTTCCCCGCGCACCAGCAAATTGCCAATCTCCCCCTGGCGTACCTCCTGCCCGTTTTCGCCGATGATCTTCAGGTCGAACCCCTTCACCGGTTTACCGCTGCTGCCGGGGCGGATGTCGCCGGGCCGGTTGGAGATGAAGATATGGTAGATTTCCGTGCAGCCAATCCCGTCCACAATTTCCAGCCCCGTGCGTTCCCGCCACTGCTGCCAGATGGGGGCGGGCAGCGCTTCCCCGGCGGACACACACAGCCGCAGCGAGGAGAGATCATATTTCTCTACCAGATCGGGAATCGCCAGGGCCATGGCGTAGCCGGTGGGCGCGTTGTAAAAGATGGTCGGTTTGAACTGCACAATCAGGTCTAAAATGTGGTTGATGAAACGGGGCGCACCGGGGTAGAGGATGATGCTGGCGCCCACATACCAGGGAAAGAGCAAGTTCCCGCCGGTGCCAAAGGTGAAAAAGAGTTTGGCGACGGCCAGGGTGCGGTCACTTTCGCGCAGCCCCAGGACGTTGACGCCCCACAACTGCGCGGTGAGGGGCAAATCTTTGTGGGCGTGGGGGATGCCTTTGGGTTCGCCGGTGGTGCCGCTGGAATAGTTGAGCGTCGCTAAATCTTCGCGGTGGGTATTCACCCGTTCACAGGTGGTGGATTCGTTGGCAATCCAATCCACATAGTTGAGTTCCCCCTCAGCCGCGCCAATGACGATGATGTGTTTCAGGAAGGGCTGCCCGGCGCGGATTGCGGCGATTTTGGGCAGCAGTTCGGCGTGGACGATGAGGACGTGGGCATGGCTGTCACGCAGGATGTAATCATATTCGCCAGAGGTGAGCAGGGTGTTCAGCCCCAGCGACACCGCGCCAATTTTGAGCGTACCAAAAAAACACGTCACCCACTCCGGCGTGTCGTAGGTGAGCAGCCCGACCACATCGCCAATGCGCACATCCAGCTTTTGCAGGGCGTTGGCGACCTGGTTGGCCTCCTGGCTCACTTCGCGGAAGGTCATATTCCGCGAGGGGCTATACAGCGCCACTTTATCGGCGCGTTCGGCCAGGTTGTGTTCCAAAATTTCCACGGCATTGTAATCAAGCGGTAAATCGTCGGCTCGCATGGGTTTTCCTCATTCTCGTTCGTAGTAGGCGATTTATCGCCTTTTTGGACGGCGATAAATCGCCTACTACGAACCTGGTCTGTGGGACGGTGGTTTGAGCAAGCGCCGGTTTTCCAGCCACTCGGCGCGGGCTTTTTCGGCTTCGCGGAACGCCTGGCGTTGGCCGCTGCGGTATTGGTCGGGCCAGTGTTGGGGGCGGTAGTTGTAGTGGGCGGCGGCTTGCAGCGTGAAATAGGGGTTGGACAAATGCGGTCGGGCCAGGGCCACCAGATCGGCCCGGCCTTGCAGCAAGATGGTGTTCACCTGATCGGGCGTGGTAATGGCGCCCACGGCCATGGTAGCGATGCCCACCTCGTGGCGAATCTGGTCGGCGAAGGGGGTCTGGTACATACGGCCGTAAACCGGCTTTTGCTCCGGTACCGTCTGCCCGCTGGACACGTCCATTAAATCCACGCCCGCTTCCTTGAACAACCAGGCCAGCTTCGTCAGTTCCGCTTCCGTCAGACCACCGGGCGTCCAGTCAGAAGCGGAGATGCGCACCGACATGGGCTTGTGGGTAGGCCAGGCGGCGCGGCAGGCGGCAAACAGTTCCAGTGGGAAACACAGCCGGTTTTCAATCGCGCCGCCGTATTCATCTGTCCGTTGGTTCGTCAGCGGGGAGATGAAGCTGGCGAGCAGGTAGCCATGCGCCATGTGGATTTCCAGCATGTCAAACCCGGCGGCATCGGCGTAACGGGTGGAACGGACAAAATCGGCGATGATGCGCTCCATATCGGCGCGGCTGAGTTCACGCGGCGTCTGGCTTTCACCGGGGTAGTAGGGCAGCGGCGAAGCGGAGACGAGCGGCCAATTGTCATCGGGGTGGGGCAACGGTTGGTCTTCGGCTTCCCAGAGGCGTTGGGTGGAGCCTTTGCGCCCGGCGTGGCCGAGCTGCATACAGATTTTGGCGCGGCTGCTCTGATGCACAAATTCGACGATGCGCTGGAATTGGGCACACTGCTCATCGTTCCACAGGCCGGTACAGCCGGGGGTGATGCGGGCGTCGGGCGAGGGACAGGTCATCTCCACAAAAACCAGCCCCGCCCCGCCAATGGCGCGGCTGCCCAGATGGACAAAATGCCACTCGTTGGGAACGCCGTCTACGGCCGTGTACTGGGCCATCGGCGACACCACCACCCGGTTTTCCACTACCATCTCCCGCAGCCGGAAGGGGGTGAACATGGGCGGCGTGTTCTCGGCCACGTCAAATCCTTGCCGCCGTACCTGGTGGATGTACCAGCGCTGCACCGGCTGCACAAATGCTTCATCCCGCACCAGTAGCTCTTCATAGGTCATGCTCTTGGCGCGGGACATGACGCCAAAGGCAAACTGCGGCGGATCGAGATGCCAGTGCCGTTCCAGCGCCTCAAACCAGCGCAGGGAGACTTCGGCGGTGTGCTGCGTTTTGCCCACCTCCTGGCGGCGGTCAGTGTCGTAGCGGCGCAGGGCGTCGGCCAGGGTATCGGTCTGGCGCAGACATTCTAGCAGGGAGATGGCGTCTTCCATGGCCAGTTTGGTGCCGGAGCCGATGGCGTAGTGGGCGGTGGCTTTGGCGTCGCCCAGCAGCACCACGTTGCCCATGACCCAGGTCTGGTTGGTGATGGTGGGGAACTGCCGCCAGAGGGAGCGGTTGTTGAAGAGCGGACGGCCGTCTAATTCGGCGGCGAAGATGTCCGCAATGATGGGGATGTGTTCACCGGCTTCCGCGTTCAGTTTGTCGAACTGATAGCCAAAGTAGGTGCGCGGCGGCATTTCGATGACCCAGGTGGACAGGCCCGGCTGGTATTGGTAGCAGTGGGCGACGAGGGGGCCGTGTGGGGTTTCGCGGAAGAAGTAATGGAAGGCGTCCAGTTCGCGGGTGGAGCCAAGCCAGCAGAAGTAGTTGCGGCGCAGGTCTACGGCCGTGCCAAAATGCTCCTTGTGCGCCTCCCGAATCTTGCTGTTGATGCCGTCGGCAGCCACAATCAGGTCGCTGCTGGCAAATGGTTCTTGAGACAGGTTGGCCGGTTCAAATTCGTGCTGGAATTTCAGACAGACGCCCAATGCGCTGCACCGTTCTTGCAGCAGCCGCAGCAGGGATTGGCGCGAACAACCGGCAAAACCATTACCGGCGCAGCGGAACGATTCGCCCTTGAAGTGGATGGCCACATCATCCCAATAGGCAAAGTTGCGCCGGATGGCCTCGTAGGAGGCTTCGTCGTACTCCTTAAAGATGCCCAACGTCTCATCGGAGAAGACGACGCCGAAGCCGAAGGTGTCATCGGGCCGGTTGCGCTCGTAAACGGTGATGTCGTAGTGGGGCCACTGTTTTTTGAGGAGGACGGCCGTGTACAAGCCACCCGGCCCACCGCCAATGATGACAATTCTCATGTTCGCCCCCCTTGCCTATGAATGAATTCATAGGCTGGTACACAAAACGCGCCGAGGCGCGTTACCAAAGACCGCCCCGAACGCGCTTCAGCGCGTTTTGCATAACAGACGCCGATTTCAATCGGCGGTGTTGGCGGCAAACTGATTTCCATATGCCCGATTTTCATCTACCCATCTCTTTTGCTAAAATGGCCTTATTCATGGCGAGCGTCATTACAATCGTAATCCATTTACCCCGAAAGCAATTCTATACCAGATGAGGACAGGATGACATACGATTTTCTCTACGACATACAGGAAGGGGTGGCGACCATCACTTTCAACCGGCCTGATGTGCTGAACGCGCTGACGTTTGATATTTACGCCCAGTTCCGGGATTTGATGGAGGCGCTGCGCTACGATGACGCGGTGAAAGCGGTGGTGCTCACCGGGGCGGGGCGCGCTTTTTGCTCCGGCGGCGACGTGCATGAGATTATCGGCGAACTGTTGGATCGGGACGTAAAAGCCCATCTCGACTTCACGCGCATGACCGGGGCTGCCGTTTACAACATGCGCAACCTGGACAAGCCCATCATTGCCGCTCTGAACGGCACAACGGCGGGGGCGGGCGCGGTCATTGCCCTGGCTTCTGATTTGCGCATCGCCTCGGAAAATGCCAGCTTCCGTTTCCTCTTTACCGGCGTGGGGCTGACGGGCGCGGACATGGGCGCGGCCTACCTGCTGCCGCGCATGGTGGGCATGGGGCGGGCGATGGAGATATTGTTGTTTGGGGATAAGGTCACGGCCGTAGATGCCGAACGCATGGGCCTGGTCAACAAAGTCACCACCCCGGAAGACTTGCTGCCCACCGCGCAAGCATGGGCGGTCCGCCTGGCCAATGGCCCCACCACCGCCCTCGGCCTGACCAAACGCATGTTGAACAACGAGTGGAACATGGATTTGGCCTCGGCCATCGAAGCCGAAGCGCAGGCGCAGGCCCTCATGCTCATGGGCGCCGACCATCGTATTTTTTACGAGGCTTTTAAGGAGAAGGCGGCGCCGAAATTTATTGGAAGATAGTGAGCAGTAAGCAGTGTGCAGTAAGCAGTGAGCAGTGAAAAGTGAGCAGTAAGCAGTTGTGAGAGGAGGTGAGAGATGGGGAAGTTGCCACATGTGGGGAGTTTTCGGGAATTGATGGTTTATACCAAATCGAGGGAATTGAGCAGGGATATTTTTGAGTTGAGTAAGAAGTTTCCTCGTGAGGAAATGTACTCTTTGACTGACCAGATTCGTCGGTCATCACGTTCAATCGGCGCACAGATTGCCGAAGCCTGGGCAAAAAGGCGGTATGAAAACCATTTTCTCAGTAAGTTGACGGATGCTGACGGTGAGCAAAGAGAAACACAACATTGGCTGGAAATTGCCCTTGACTGTGAATACATTACCCCGGCACAGGCCAATGCCCTACTCCAAAAGTGCGAAGAAATTGGCCGAATGCTTGGCAGCATGATGGACAAGTCCCACCTGTTCTGCCACAATCCCGCCAAAATCATCCGCGAGCAAAGCCCTGAATACTTCACCGACATCTGAAACCGCTCACTGCCTACTGCTTACTGCTCACTAAAAGAAATGACGAAAGAACTCATCAATCCACCTCACCTCTCCCCGCCACGTGGTTTTAATCATGGGATTCTGTGCAGCGGTGGGGCCGTGCTGTTTCTGGCAGGACAGGATGCGACGGGGGCGGACGGCCGTGTCGTTTCCCCTGGTGATGTGGTGGCGCAGTATGAACAGGTTTTGCAAAATCTACAGGCAGTGGTGGCGGCGGCTGGTGGGCAGATGACCGATATTGTCAAACTCAACATCTTTGTCAAAGACCGGGACGATTACGTGAGCAAACTGCGGGAACTCGGCCGTGTCCACAAAAACTACTTCGGCGATTACTACCCGGCTATGGCCTTGTTTGAAGTCACCGCCTTCTTCCAGCCCGACGCCCTGATCGAATGTGAAGGCTTTGCTTATCTGTCCGACCATAGGTGAAAATGTGTCAGGACAGTTCTATGAGATCAAAAGCCAATGGAAGCAAGAGAACACGCTGAGGCATTGATAGGTTACTTTAAACGGCTCTCAGACGAAACCGGCGAGGAAATCTGGAAATATGGTCTGGAAACTTCCCAAGAATGGCGCAGGGTCATTGTTTTAGAGTCAGCACCTTTAGAGCAAGTAATGGCACTTGTGGGAATTGTCCACGCAAATGGATCTCGTTCAAGTGGGTGGCATGATTTATCTCATGGAGTTTATTTTTGGGCTTCCCAAAATGGCTACCCTGTTCCTGAGTTCGCTGAGTTTTTTGGTACTTCGAGAGCCACCCATGAGGCCATTCGCGACCTTTTGGAAGGGCAAATATCGTGGCACGATTATGCAAATGTACTAATTGCGCAGTTTAAGGATTTCTGCCTTGAAGATCCTAACCAGACTGTTTGGAAGGCTGGCTTGGACACTGCGTTAAGGTGGCAGGAACAGATTGATGGAAAACCAATATCACAAACCCAAGTTTTGAGTTTGATCAACCATTTAACGGCAAACGATCAGAGACTCGATCGTTATGGAGGTACTGAATTGGATGCCTTAACTTCAGGCATATGCGATTGGATAAAAGGAATAGGTTATTATTCTCTCTTACCTGAAGGCCTCCAAAGGTATACACATTCTTCCTCCTAATTTTGCGGAGTGTGCATCTTCGTTCGGTGTCTCTGAATTGGCAAACTGATATGAATTTTGAACTGACCCCCCAACAACAAGAAATCCAGCAACTTGCCCGGCGGTTTGCGCAAGAGGAAGTGGCGCCGCTGGCGCGGGAGACGGATGAGAGTGGTGAGTTTCCCATGCATCTGGTCAAACGAATGGGGGCGTTGGGTTTCCTGGCAGCGACCATTGCACCTGAGTACAACGGCCGTGCCCTCGACTACCTCAGCTACACCCTCATCTCCGAAGAGTTGGGCCGGGTGGACTCCTCCGTGCGCGGTTTTCTGGCCGTGCATGGCAGCCTGGTCTCGCTGTGCATCAACGATTGGGGCACGGCCGTGCAAAAACAGCACTACCTCCCCAAACTGGCAAGCGGTGATTGGATCGGTTGTTACTGCCTGACGGAACCCAACGCCGGTTCTGATGCCGCCAGCATGGAATCCACCGCCCGCCAAGAAGGCGACAGTTACGTCCTCAACGGCGAGAAAATCTGGATAACCAACGGCGGCATCGCCGACGTGGCCCTGGTTTTTGCCACACTGGATCGAGAAAAGCGACATAAGGGCATTTGCGCCTTCATTGTGCCTACGGACACACCCGGTTTCCACCGTGAACCAATGCCGGGTAAGGAGTTAGGCCACCGTTCCTCCAGCCATAGCCACATCACTTTCCAGGAGATGCGTGTGCCCAGAACGGCGCTGTTGGGGCAGCCCGGCGAGGGGTTTAAGGTGGCGATGAGTGCGTTGGATCACGGCCGTCTCGGAGTCGCGGCCGGCGCGGTAGGCATTGCCCAGGCGTGTCTGGATGCCTGTGTAGAGTTTGCCCGCCACCGCCGCCAGTTTGGGCAGCGCATTGGTGACTTCCAGATGATTCAGGCCGCCATCGCCGACATGAGTGCAGACATCGAAGCGGCGCGGCTGTTGGTGTACAAAGCAGCCTGGCTAAAGGAGCAGGGCTACCCCACCACGCGCCACACCTCCACGGCCAAGCTCTTTGCCACCGAAATAGCGGCCCGCGCTGCTGATCAAGCCGTCCTCATCCATGGCGGGCGCGGCTACAGCAATGAATATCCGGTAGAACGTTTTTACCGGGACATCAAGGGGCTGCAAATCTACGAAGGCTCCTCCCACATCCAACGCATTGTCATTGCCAGAGAGATTATAGGCCGGGAGGGGGCATCTTAACCGGGCTGTAGTACCCGTATTCGGTAATCCGTATTCCGTAATCCGAAGGCTTTAGCCCTGGAAAACCCGTCGGATAATGGTACACGGACTTCGGGTTACGGATAGCAGGCTTATTCGCGTTTTCTCTTCACAGATCAATTTTGTGAGTTAACCGGCACAACACAGCGAAAGCCGACGTCATCGCGGGGAACGGCCGGGTCTAGCGGCAGGCGGTGGGTGGTGCGGGCTTCGTCCAATCCCAGGAAATCGAGCAGACGGAAGCCGCCGCCGCGCGCCACTTTTTCTGTGCCTCTGGCGGGGCCGGTGGGGTTTTCTGAGGGGGATTGGGCGTAATAGGTGGCGCTGTACCAGTCGGCCGTCCATTCCCATACATTGCCGGCCATATCCTGCATCCCAAACGGCGAGGCGGCCTCCTGGAAGCTGCCTACCGGCACTGTCCCGGCCAACACATTACCACTGTTGGTGCGCACATCCCCCCGCTCGTTGCCCCAGGGATACAAGAACCCCTCTAGCCCCCGTGCCGCATATTCCCATTCTGCTTCGGTGGGTAAACGGCCGTCCACCCATTCACAATAAGCGGCAGCATCCTCCCAGGTGATGTTTGTCACCGGATACAATTCCTGCCCCTCTGGATAAATGGCCGGGCCTAAAAAGGCGGGCGTGGCCAGTTCCGTCACCTCTTCAAAATGAAGGGAAATCCAGAAATCCTGGGCTTCCGTGTAATCGCTGCCGGCGAAGAGCCAGTAGGTAATCTCCGGGTCATCCGGGGCCAGGCTGCTGTCGGCCGGGGCGGCGGGTGAGAAGCAGCACTGCCCGTCGGCGCGGCGGATGAAGTGGGCGGCATCGTCCCGCACACCATCGCTGTACATCAGGTGGGTGCCCAATGAACGAAACAGCAGCTCATCGTTCAGATACAGGTTGGCCGTGCCCCAGGTGCCTACGTAAGCCGTCATTTCCGGGTACATAGAGAGTTCGTTACCACTTTGGCCGTGCATATGCACCAGGTCGCCGATGCCACCCTCCTTGAAGGCGGGGAAGGGGGGGCCGTCAAAGAAAAAGGTTTGCTCGATGCGAAATGTGCCGGTGTAAATCTGGTCGGCGGTGGGTTGGAGGGTACCGGTGAACACGGCCGTCAACAACCCCTTATTTGTATCCGCATTCAACGTCATGCTAATCGTGCCCGTTATCGGCCGCACGTTGACGCCATCATACATAAACTGATCATTCACATCCCCGGCAATATAGGCGTCTCCGGCCACAATCTGCCACACCGAGGGGTCAGGCTGCTGCCAGTAATCGGGGGCGGCGTGGCCGGTTTCGGCCACAAATTGAGCATAGGCCACGTTAGTCACTTCCGTCTCATCCATGAAAAAATCACTGACGGTGACGGCATGGGGCGGCTGCTCGTCGGCATTACCGCGGGCATTGCCCATCGTAAATGTGCCACCGGGCACAAACAACATCCCAGCCAGCGGCGGGGTAGGGGTGGGAGTCGGGGATGGCAGCGGCGTTTCCGTCGGCGTGGGGGTGTGGGTAGGGGTGGGAGTGTCCGTGGGCACGGCCGTATCCACCACGACCGGTATCACCACCTCGGCACTTTCGCCGGTTGCAGCCGGGATGGTTGGATCGGCGGGCGGTGCGGCCCCATTACCCCGCGCCAGCAAAAAACCTACCGCTACCAGGGCAATGGCCGCTACAGCCAACACCGGCCATACCCAGCCGGGTGTGCCCCCGGCAGCCGTTATGAGCGTGGGTTGCGGTTCGGGAGATACGGCCGTATCTCCCGGTGCAGGAAGTACGGCCGTGCCGCCCGCTATTGTTCTGACGCCGGTGGGGATGGGGATGTCTACGGCCGTGCCCATTTGCGCCGCCGTCAACGCCTGCCACAGCGCCCCAGCATTCTCAAACCGGTCAGGCGGATCCTTCGCCAACGCCTTCAATATCGCCGACTCCAAAGCCGGGGAGATGTCGGGGGCATAGACACGCGGCAGTTCCGGCGGTTCGGTGACATGGCTCATCATAATCGTGGCCGGATTGCCGCCAGCAAAGGGCAGATGGCCGGTACTAACCTGATAGAGCATGATGCCCAGCGCGTAAATGTCGGTAGCCGGGGAGACCGCCTCGCCCGTCACCTGTTCCGGGGACATGTATTGCGGCGTACCCGTACTCATGCCGCTTTGTGTCAGCCGGGTGTCCCCCACAATTTGGGCAATACCAAAGTCAGCCAGGTACGGCCGTGCCTGCGCATCCATGATAATGTTAGCCGGTTTGATGTCCCGGTGTACCACCCCTTTTTCATGCGCCACTTGCAGCGCGCCACAAATTTGCCGGTAAAAGTCGAGGATTTGCGCCAGCGGCTGCGCCTCTGGATGGCGCGCCAGGTATTTGTCATAGGACTCCCCCTCAATGTACTCCATGACCATGTAGTACAGACCATCATCGGTCACGTCAAAATCATAAATTTGCACAATGTTGGGGTGGCGTAGGGAAGCGGCGGCGCGGGCTTCGCGGCGGAATCGCTCCACAAAACCGGGGGTATCGGTGAGGAAGGGGTGCAGCACTTTCACCGCCACTTCCCGATCCAGGTCGGGGTGGCGCGATTTATACACTTCGGCCATGCCGCCGCGCCCGATCAGGCTTTCCAGAACGTACTTGCCAAAGGCACGGCCGCCATGATAGGCAAATGTCATGCTGACTGTGTCGCTCATAGATGTAAATTGTATGGGAAATGGGACAGCCCGTCACCTATCAGTAACCGGGCAGGCAGACCTGACAGGTTTCAGAAAACCTGTCACCTTATTTTTGAACGAAAACGTTCA
>DAOMOK010000010.1:0-256173 GCA_035444285.1 Chloroflexota bacterium | reverse complement strand
CCGCACAACCTGCTGATCTTCTATCGGTATAGGGGTTTCATTTAGATGTTGTCCCCGTCCGTTTTGCTGATCCAACAGGACATTGTGCCAGTGAACAATTCGACACGGAATGTTGGGCGCAATATGATGCCTTATTCAATCAGTTCTTGCTCAACAATTACAGCGAGGAAGATATTCTCGAACTGATCGGTACTGGCGAAAATTATCGGTATAAAAATGAGGAGCGGTACAGAGATGGGAAGAACATTGTCGGTATGATGGACCGCTATATAAACTGTGGGAGCGATTTTGACTGTTCCAACAATGCCCCTCGTTCATGGGACCCATATGAAAACACCTGTGGTTGGCAATATTGGACAGATTGTTATGAACCCGTTGTGACAGAGGAAGAGATTGGCCCAGATGCTGTGATTTTTCCTGGCGTTTCTGGAAGTGCTGCTGGAGTGCTTTACGGTGTTATAGGCGAAGAAATCCTATGGAATCGTAGAAGTGGTGAAGTGAGTGCCTTTGGCTATACGGGTCAAGGCGCAGGTGTTGCCTTAGAAGCCGATACAGCTGCCTACTTTGGTCTTGTGTGGAATTTAGAAGACAATGAAAATTATGAGGGGTTATTTTCAACGCTTACAATAGATGCTTCAGCGATACTAGGCGTACAGCTAAATTTCTTTTGGATTCCTGATACGGTTCCCTTTACTGGTGAAACCTGGGGTTTTAGCATTGGAGGAGCAGGAGGGGGCGGTTTAGGAATTACAGGGAGTCAAACCGATTTTGTATGCCATGTGTCATGGCCTGGAGGTTGCTAGTAGAGGAGTGTGTTTTTTATGGAAGGAACGATAGGTTATTATGGGTTTTTTATCGCAGGTATCCTTGGCCCCGCCATCATTGGATATTTTCTAATCTCAAGAAGCCTGCGAATGCGTGAACGGGCCAAGGATAGAGACTCGTCTTTTTTAAGTAGATATGAATCGACGGTAGGCATTTTAATGTTAGTTGGAGGTATAGCAGCATTATGCTCAATTTGCTTGATTCTATTTACCCTGTTTTTTAGCAGATAAGAGACGGGGATTACCTCCTGCTGGAGCGTGGTCTTCCGGGGATGCTACGGCCGTTGCCACCACCGTGCCACATGTGCTTGCCAGTCATCAGCCTGTTTGGTTTTGGCGGTTGTTTTGCGGGTCTAGCGATTTGCCGATTTTGCTCGTTAACATTCTGGCGGTGTTTGTTGCGCCGGGCAGGTCATTGCGCCTGCTGCAGCGTGGTCTTCCCTAGTTGCTGTGGCCGGTGTCCCCACCGCGCCACATGTGCTTGCCAGTCACCAGCCCATTTTTCATCGGCTGCCAGAGGGGTTTGGGCACGGCCGTGCCTTTTTTGCGGCCGCGGATAGAGAAGCGGATAAACGGATGGGGGCACGGCCGTCACCCCCTCACCTGCTCACCCCATCACCGAAGGGACACGGCCGTCACCCCCTCACCCCCTCACAGCCCCAACCCCCAGGTATATTCCAGATTGCCAAAGCCCTGCCCCATGCTCTCCCGGTTGATGGGGCGACCTTGTATTTGCCCCTGCAAGTTTTCCATGCGGAAGAGGTATTCGTTATAGTTCCAATGGCTGCGTGCGCGCCAGCGGGGGCGCTCCAGGAAAAAACCGGTGTGGGCGTAGGGCACGGCCGTGAACTGCACAAAATCCCCCGCCTTATTTCCCGCGCTCACCTCAAATTGGGGATGTTCACCCCGGCCCAACACCGGCGTCACCCGCGTGTGCTGTGCCAGCCAGATGCGCTCGGAATCGTCCGGCCAATCCCAAAAGGATTTCCCGGAAATGGAGATGGCTGCCTGCTCTTTGCGATTGCTGTCATAAAAATGGTAGCCTTTGCGGAACAGGTTCAGCCCCACATAGGGCACATAAGACGAAAACATGGCGCCATCGGGAAAAAGCGCCCAAATCCATTTCCAGGGGAAGGTGGGCACATTCAGGCAGACGCGCTGGAAATAACCATAACCCGCCAGCCTTTCCCGTCCCGTACCGGGCAAGTCAAACTCGCCTTCAAAGTGCATCCGTCGCCAGGCAATGAAGTGCGTACCGGCAATGGGTGTGTTGATGTTGATGGATTCGTGAGGGGCGTTGTCCAGGCAGTTCAGGTCACCCCAGGCGGTAAAGTGGGCACGGCCGTTGGCCCCCTCTATGTGCGCTTCCAGGGCCAACGGCCGTGCCGCGGACGCGCAAATGGTATAACCCTGCCGCTGCCCATCCTGACCCTCATCCCAACAGGCGATGGTGCGGTCGGGTAAGGAGAGATGGGTGACGGCCGTGGTGTGCAGGATGTTTTCGTGCAGGGTACGGCCGTCGTAATACCAGCCCACCGCCGCCGCCGCAAAACGATCCACGCCGTCCTTAATTTCACGGCGCAGGTCAAGCCCCGGCAGTTCCAGGTCGCTAATGTGAATGGGATGTTTGTTTACGGCCGTAGCAATCGAAAACATTAACTGGCGTGGCCCATACCCCTCCGCATCCTGCGGAAACAGGATGAAGTACCACCAGGTGGAGGAGGTGCGTTTCTGCATATGGGGCATTTGTGACCAGATCAGGTCATAAACCCGCTGGTGTTCGGACATGGTTTTATAGGTGGGCAGGTGTGGGGGCATAGACGGTGTGGGGATTAGAGATTGGAGATGGGTCAATCTCTAATCTCCAATCTCATTCTTTTAGAACCAGCGATTGGCAAAGCGCTGTTCCGTCCAGGGATCAGCTTCATTATGATAACCGGCATTTTCCCAGAAACCGGGCTGGTCATCGGCGCGGAATTCCAGGCCGCGCAACCATTTGCCCCCTTTCCAGAAGTAGGCCGTTTGGGTTTCGCTGCGGTCGGCAAAGCTGCCGATCACGCCGCGCAAAGGCCAGCCGTGTTCCAAGTCCAGCGGTTTGCCGTCATAATGCGTCGCCAGCAAAAAGTTGTCAGATGTTACCAGTTCTAGCGGCGTATTAGTGGTGTAGCCATATTCACAATGCTGAATGACGTAACGGGCTGTTGGCAGCGGTTTAATGAAACCCTGGTCAATCAACGTCTTTAGTGACACCCCTTCCCACAGCGTATCAAACTTTGACCAGCGCGTGACGCAATGAATGTCCAGCGTCACCTGCGTGCGCGGCAACTGGTTGAACGCTTCCCAATTCCAGGTTACGGGTTCTTCCACCGCCCCAAATACCTTCAAATCCCAGGTCGCCAGGTCGGTGCGCGGTACCGGCCCATAATGCAATACGGGGAACTTTTGGGTGAGCGATTGGCCGGGCGGCAGGCGCATCTGGCCTTTCACAGATTCTTCTTGTTCGCGTCGTCCTAATACTCGGTTGAACATGGGGTTCTCCTTGAAGAAAGATAATCCACAGATCAAACGGATCGCGCAGATGAAAATAACCGGTCAAATCTGCGCAATCTGTGGATTTTCACTATCCATCATAGATGAATTTGTCGCCTCAGCAACAAAGACACCATGTTACGCCGATTTTCTTACGTGGCGATTACCAACGGGTAACAGGAGGATGAAAGAAGAGACCCGCTAAACCAGACAGGTTTCTAAAAACCTATCTGGTTTTGTTCAGACCAGCCGCCAATACATGTTGTTGTTGTCGCGGGCCATGAGCCGGTCTTCTACCATGTAGCGGCGCAGCGAGGCGCAGTCGGGGTGATAGGCGCGCAGACGTTCGTTTAGCTCCAATTCGTGGTAGCGGCGGTCTGGTTCAAACTGCTGGCATAACCATTGCAGCACCACCAGCCGCTTTTTGTGTTTGCTGGGGATGTCTTTGAGACGGCCGTCTGCCACATAATAGCGCAGCACCTTATCTTCCCAGGCGTCGCCGACCTCGTCCGTCGCCAGCGTCGCCAGATTAGACTGCGAAAAGAGGTCCCGGCTCATATTTTCCAGGAATTGTGTATTCAGCCAGTAGACCCGGTTGTTGCCCTCCACGCGGGCGTCAATCAACCCCAGTTCTTTCATTGCCGCCAGATGGTGGGAAACAGTGGGTTCGCGCAGGTCTAACAAGGCTGCCAGTTCACCCACCGTGCGGTCATCATTCGCCAGCAGTCCCAGAATTTTCAAGCGACTTTCATTGCCCAACACTTTGAAAAATTGGAGCAGGGTGTTGAAATGTTGTTCTTCGTTCATAGTTGTCCTTGTGTAACACGATTTGTTAAATCATGTTACTTCAAAATGCTCTGCTAATGGCCGCCAGTAATGCCGCCCTGTTTGCCGCAGAAAGTGATGGTCGGCCAGAATGCGCCGCAGCGTCAGCGGGTGGTCAAAGTATTGTTGTACCAGATCGGTGACTTCTGTCTCGGTATAACGCCGGTCTGGTTCAAACTTATGCGCCATCCAGCGCAGGATGATGGCCCGCTCTTCTGGTCTAGGGGGGATGGCGCGCAAACGGCCGTCCACCACATAGTGGCGCAGTACCCGTTCCTCTGCCTTTTCCGGTGTGATGTTGCCCTCCACGATGTTTTGTAACACGTCCAGGCCGGTATTGCTGAAAGAGAATGTGGGCAGGTGGTTCACGGTTTGCTGTGTAACCAGCCCGGCAGATTGTAAGGCGCGCAGATGATGGGTAACGGCCGTTTCCTTCATGGCCAACACCGCCGCCAATTCGGGTACGGTGGCCGGTTGCCCGGCCAGTTTGCCCAGGACGCGCAGCCGATCTGCCTGCCCTACTGCTTTGAAGAAGTTCAGCAGCGCCTCGCGCCCCTCCTGTGTGTAATCTGTTTGTACGTTCATAGCCTCACCTGTTTAGACAAGTTTCTATTTAGATGTAAATCTAAATAGAATAATATCTAAATACGGCAATTTTGTCAACCCCCTTTTCACTTCGCGCCCGGCTGTCGCTGAGCATCACGGGTAAGTGGGTCATTATCCTGACGACCGATGTGGTTGCTGTTCTGGCAGTTTTGGGATTTGTGGGGCTGCGCCGATTGGCGACAGATGTGTGAGATCAGATGCGACCCACTGCCAAATAGTGGGTCGCATCTTGCGTTCTAATCAATCACCGCCGGCGGCTGACTGCCCGGCATCAATGGGCGCATACGGCTGGTGGAGTTTGATGGGGTCGCGGGTTTTGCGCATGCGCAGATTGAGCATTTCTACAAACACGGAGAAGCCCATGGCAAAATAGATGTACCCTTTGGGGATATGCTGGTGCAGCCCTTCCACAATCAGCGTAAAACCAATCAGCAGCAGGAAGGAGAGGGCCAGCATTTTGACGGTGGGGTGGTGTTCCACAAAGTTACCAATCGGGTCGGCGGAGATGATCATCACCGTTGCGGCCACCAACACGGCAATGACCATGATGGCGATTTCGTCTACCATGCCTACGGCCGTGATCACTGAATCCAGCGAAAAGACTACATCTAACAAAAGCACTTGAAAAATAACACTGGCAAAAGAAGCCTTTACCGCGTCCGAGGAGTGCCCTTCCACCCCTTCCAGTTTTTGGTGAATCTCAAAAGTCGCTTTCCCCATCAGGAACAGCCCGCCCAGAAATAAAATGAGGTCACGCCCCGAAACGGTAAACTCAAACACCTTAAAAATAGGCTCCGTCAGCCCAATAATCCAGGAAAGCGAAAACAGCAGCAGAATACGCGAGATTACCGCCAATGCCAGACCGGTGCGGCGCGCTTTGGACTGCTGCTCCTTCGGCAGCTTACCGGCCAGTATGGAAATGAAAATGACATTATCCACACCCAATACCAATTCCAGAGAAACAAGGGTCGCCAGAGCAATCCAGGCACGAGGGTCAGTTAGCCAATCCATGTTTTTGTCACCTTTTGTTGAATCGAATTTAACAGGCGCTAAAAATACCACAAGAGAACACGGTCGGCTAAAGCCTCCCCTCCTGCCTTTTTAATTCTATAATTTCACCCGGCGCAGGCGCAGGGAGTTGGTGACGACGCTGACGCTGGAGAAGGCCATGGCGCCCGCCGCCAGGATAGGGCTGAGCTGGCGCAGGAAGTCAGGCGCCCAGTCAAACGGGGCCAGTACCCCGGCCGCCACCGGAATCAACACCACATTGTAGCCAAAGGCCCACACCAGATTTTCGCGGATGTTTTTCATGGTGGCTTTGGAGAGGTGGATGGCCTGGGGTACGGTGCGCAAATCGCCGCGCATCAGGGTGACATCGGCCGTTTCCATGGCAATATCCGTGCCCGTACCAATCGCCAGCCCCACATCAGCCTGCGCCAGGGCGGGCGCGTCGTTGATGCCGTCGCCGACCATGGCGACCACATAATTCTCGTCTTGCAATGATTTCACTTTGGCGGCCTTGTCGCCGGGCAGTACGTCGGCCAGGTAGCGATCCAGGCCAGCTTCATCAGCAATCGCTTTGGCCGTCGCTTCGTTGTCGCCGGTGATCATGACCACCGTCAGACCCAACTCCCGCATCTGCGCCACTGCCTCCTTAGAGCCATCTTTGATCGTGTCGGCCACGCCAATGAGCGCGCTGGCCTGCCCGTCCACCGCCAGCCACATGGCGGTGCGCGCCTGGTTTTGCAGATCGGCCGCTTTCGCTTCCAGCCCGTCCAGCGCCACGTTTTCCTGCTGCATCAGCCGCAGATTGCCCAACAGAATGGCACGGCCGTCCACCTCCGCCCGAATCCCATGCCCCGAAATGGCTTCAAAGCTGGCAGGCACACTGAGCGCCAGCCCCTTCTCCTGCGCCGCCCGCACAATCGCCTCGCCCAACGGATGTTCCGAGCCGCGTTCGGCGGAAGCAGCCAGTTGCAAGAGGTAATCCGTAGGCCGCAATTCGTAATTGGTGATGCGTGATGCGTGATCGGATAACGGGTCACGGATTACGGATAACGCATCACGAACCACCACATCCGTTACCGCCGGTTCCCCCTTTGTAATGGTGCCGGTTTTGTCCAGCAGCACGGCCGTGACCTTTTGCAGTAGTTCCAACGCAGCGCTGTCCTTAAACAGGATGCCGTGTTCGGCCCCTTTACCCATGCCCACCATGATGGAGGTGGGCGTGGCGAGGCCCATGGCGCAGGGACAGGCGATGACGAGCACGGCCGTCAGCCGCAGCAATGCCGCTGTAAAATCCCCGGTCGCCACATACCAGACCAAAAAGGTTAGCAGGGCAATGCCCACCACGACGGGCACAAAATAAGCCGTCACCCGGTCTACCTGGCGCTGGATGGGCGCTTTGCTGCCTTGCGCCTGCTCCACCATCTTGATAATTTGCGCCAGCGCCGTTTCCTTGCCCACCTTCGTGGCCTGCATCGTCAGCAAACCCTGTTTGTTGATGGTGGCGCCGATGAGGGCATCGCCCGGCTCTTTGCTGACGGGCAGTGATTCGCCGGTGAGCATACTTTCGTCAATGGTGGAACGGCCGTCTACCACCACACCATCCACCGGAATCTTCTCACCGGGCCGCACCAGGAGCATGTCCCCCACCTGTACCTGGTCAATGGGCACATCTTGCTCTACCCCATCCCGCAGGCGGCGGGCCGTTTTTGGCTGTAAACCCATCAGCTTTTTGATGGCAGCGCTGGTCTCCCCTTTGGCGCGGCTTTCCAGCACCTTGCCCAACGTTACCAGGGTGATGATCATGGCCGAAGTTTCAAAGTAGACGTGATGGCCGATGGCCATGGAACCGGCGGTGAGCGCCAGCAGCACAGCCACGCTGTACACATAGGCTACTGATGACCCCAACGCCACCAGCACATCCATGTTGGCGCTGCGGTTGCGCAGGCTTTTGGCTGCGCCGGTGTAATAATCCCAACAGACGTAGGTTTGCACCGGCGTGGCCAGGGCAAAAAAGAGCCAGTTGACCCAATTGGCGTGTGACCACATGCCCAACAGATTGAAGTCCCGCGCCATGCTCAGCACAAAGAGGGGGATGGAAAAAACGAGGCCGACGATGAGCCGCTTTTTTTGGTGGTTGTATTCCGCTTTGCGGGCGGCGGCCTCGGCGTCTTCCGGCTCGGCCCCGGCGTCAATCTCTACCACGTCATAACCGGCGCGGCGCACGGCCGTGACCAGATCGCTTCTCGTGGCTACCCCCGAAGCCACTGTCACCTGCGCCTTTTCATTGGCCAGGTTGACGGAAACGTCCAGCACGCCTTCTACCTTGTTCAGCCGCCGTTCGATGGTCTGGGCGCAGTTGGCGCAGGTCATGCCTAGCAGGGGCAGTTCGATGGTGGCGGTAGGGATTTCATAACCGGCGCGCTGGATGCGCTGCACCAGGTTGGTGGTGAGGGATTGCGGGGAGGTCACGGCCGTGTCAAACGTCACCGTCACCTTTTCGCTGGCAAAGTTCACGGCCGCGTCGGTGACACCCTCTACCTTTTTGGCGCTGCGTTCCACAGACGCTACGCAGTTGGCGCAGGTCATGCCCACCACGGGGAATGTTAATTGTTGTTCGGACATGGGGCATCAAACGTAGGGGCGAGGCAGTTGGGTAATACCTGGTCTCGCCAGACCAATTTGCACCCAACTGTCTCGCCCCTCCAATTCCAATTATTGAATCTGAATCAACCCTTCTGGCGGGTAGTTAATTTCTTGCAAAAGCGCCTGGATTTGTGGCCAGGTGGCCGGTTCTTGCCATTCAACGGTGACTTGTTTGCTGTCTTGCACCGCTTTGACGCTGGTCACGCCCGCCAGCTCCCCCACTTCTATCTCAATGGTATGGGTGCAGTGGCCACAGCTAATATTGGGTACGGTAAAGGTTTTGGTTGTCATGGGGTAAATGCTCCTTTGTCTGCTTTGTTCGTAGTAGACGATTGATCGCCGTGAAAAGGCGATAAATCGCCTACTACGAACGGGTGGTTAAATTCTGTTCGACATGTCAAACACGCTGGTCACTTCGGTCAGCACGCGCTGCCGTTCCTCCGGGTCGTCGCCCTGAATGGCGGTGGTGACACAGGTTTGCAGGTGGTTGTCCAAAATCATGGCGCTGACGCGGTTGAGGGCGGCCTGCACGGCCTGAATCTGTTTGATCACGTCAATGCAGTAGGTGTCTTCCTGCACCATGCGCTCAATGCCCTTGATGTGTCCGGCGGCGCTGGCTAAACGTTGGCTCACAGCCTGTTTGCTCATGTCATTCATCTTTCTTGCCTTCTACCCCACCCCCTGGGGGAGGGGTATGGCGGAATGATACCGCGCCTTGAGGCGTGTGTCAAACGGTTCGTGAACCGTGACCCGTAATTCGTGAACCGTAATCCGTGAACCGTAATCGGATAACGGATAACGGATAACGGATTACGGATTACCGAATTCCTGTTGTCCATTGCTGTCGCTTGTGGAACAATCACGGCCGTAGACCAATTGGGGCACAGGGCCAATGCTGATTTGTGCCAGATAGATGGAGGTTTCCCATGAGACGGCTGATATTGTTATTGATAGTGAGTGTGGTGGCTACGGCCGTACTCGCCCTCTTTACCCTTTTCACCCCCACCGCCCAGGCAGACCAGGTGGGTGGCGTCATTGACACCGACACCACCTGGACGCTGGCAGGCAGCCCCTACATCATCACCGAGACTATTATCATCCAGCCCGGCGTGACGCTGACGGTTGAAGCTGGAGTGGAGGTACAGGCGCAGCCGAACAGAGGCATTACGGTAAATGGCCTTTTGCTAGCATTGGGCACGGCCGTGCAGCCCATTACCTTTACCTCTACGACCGAAAGTGGTTTCAATGATTGGCATGGCCTGGATGTCACCAGCAGCGGCACTGTTTCCCTGACACATACGACGATTCGCCGCGCCTATGCGAGTCTGGAGATCAGCGGTATTACGGCTAACCCCGTGCAATTGAGCCACAGCCATATTCATCACAATCTGGTGGCAATGGGTAGCGATGTGAATGCTATCCATCGCCTCGCCATGCACAACGTTACGTTTAGCGACAATCAATTTAACTATGTGTGGATGGGAGGTGTTAGCGGTGTACTTTCAGATGATGTCACGCTCACAGATCAACCAGGGCTAGAGGGTTATGTGGTTGGTAGTTCACCTTTTGTCACGGTGCCCGAAGGTATTACCTTGACGATGGAAGCCGGAACCACATTCCAATTTGATTATCTGTTCGTTCATGGTCACTTAGAAACGCAAGGGAGTGTGACAGCTACCACAGTCATTACCGGATTTAGCGTCACCCAAATAGAAGAAACCGGCTCTGCCAATATCAACCATACCCTCATGGCCAATGGCATTGGTGATGGGTATGTGGGGCTGGGCATTCTGGGCAATTCCAGCCAACCCATCCATATCCAAAACAGCACAATTGCCCAAATGGTTCACCCCCTCGTCGCCACAGCCGACGCCCTACACCGTCTCCACATGGAGAATGTGACCTTTGCCAATAACCTGAGAAACCGTGTTTTCATAAATGGTTATAGCAGCGGGGAATTGGCCGGTAACGTCTCACTCACACCTCAACCCGGTCTTGAAGGCTACGAGTATGAATTTGACAACAACAACAACGGTTTTACAGTGCCGGAAGGGATTACCCTGACTCTAGAATCAGGGGCAGTTTTGATGATGCCGCAAGGGACACATGTTCAGGTAGACGGACATTTGGAGGCTACGGGCACTGCCGTAACTCCCGTCACCTTCACCTCAGCAACCAATCCCCAACCAAATGCCTGGGCTGGCATCTACGTCCTTGAGACTGGCTCTGTTAATATAGAAAATGCTGTTGTCCAGCACGGTATCTGGGGAATTCTTGTTCTGGATGATTCTGATAATCCCGTTCACTTAACAAACAGCACCTTACGCCAAAATGGATATGGATTGCATCTGCCAATCAGCGGTTTACATCGCCTGCAAATGGAGAATGTCGCCTTTCAAGATAACATCTTCAACCGCATCCGGTTGAACGGGTATGATGGTCAGGCGCTTACTGATAATGTGACTCTGACCTCTCAACCAGGGTTGGAAGGTTATGAACTGGGACACACCAGCATTGAGATTCCGGAGGGTATCACGCTAACCCTCAATGCCGGTGTGACCTTGATGGCAGAGGATAATGTACTGGTAGCAGGTCATTTACAGGCGAATGGTACGGTTTCCGAACCTGTCACCATTACCTCGGTTGATGATCCCGCCCCAGGTGCATGGGGGGTAATGGTTGCGTATGGGTCAGGCTCAATGCACTTGGAGAACAGCATTGTGGAATATGCAGCAGTAGGCCTGTATTCTTTTCAAAATGCTTCCAGTTCGGTTCGTGATAGTATATTTCGGGAAAATGAATACCCAATTGTTGTTTCTGCAAATAATTTACATCTTCTACAACTGGATAATGTCAGCTTTGAAAACAATGTAAGGGATCGAGTTTTCATTTACTCAACCTATGGCGAGATGATTGTTGATGATGTTTCATTACGACCCCATCCAGGGCTTGAAGGTTATCAAGTTGATGGTGATAACGACCTTGTCATCCAAAGCGGCGTGACGCTGACCATGGCTGCGGGCAGCACCTTGATGATGAATCCAGCAGCGAATCCTTTTCGAGAATTACTTGTACACGGCCGTTTGCAAGCAAAAGGCACGGCCGTAGCCCCTATCACCTTCACTTCATCCGAAGACAGCGCCCCCGGCCAGTGGCAGGGCATCGTCGTTGACGGCGGCGAGGTCTCATTGGCTCATGCGGAAGTGCGTTATGCCGCTGCCAACCTGACCGTCAACAGCCCCACCAGCACCGTCTCCATCACCGGCAGCCGCCTCATCAGCGCCAGCGTCAATAGCCTCACTATCAACGACGGAGTGGTCAACGCCGCCTGCTCTGTCATCTCTGGGAATGGGCAAAATGGCGTCTCTGTCGCCGCCAGTGGCAGCCCCTCAGTCACCATCACCACCAGCGAGATTTGGGGCAATGGTGTGGGCATTACCAACAGCCACAGCCTGCCGGTAGACGCCCGCCACAACTTCTGGGGACATCCTTCGGGGCCGGGCGGTATTGGCCCCGGCAGCGGGGACGCTGTGTATGGCAACGTGCTCTACGCCCCCTGGCTGAGCGAACCGACCTGCTCCCCCCCACCACCACCAGGCCCGCCCATTGTTTCCATCACAGACAGCACGGCCGTCGAATCTGCCCCTTCTCTCACCTTCACCATCACCCTCAACATCACCAGTGAACAGGATGTGTTGGTGGATTATGAGACGGTGGACGGCACGGCCGTTGCCTACACCGACTACCTGCCCATTTCCGGCACACTCACCATTCCTGCCGGGCAGGTCACGGCCGTACTCACCGTTACCCTGCTCAACAACGACTTAGACGACGGGGATCGCACCTTCACCCTCGTCCTGAATAATCCGGTCAACGCCGAACTGGGGAATGATACGGCCGTGGGCCTCATCCTCGATGATGATTCACCTACTGAACCGCTGCATACTATCTTTTTGCCGGTTGTGATCAAACCATAATTCTGGGAGGTTATGATGCGACGTTTAACCCTTTTGCTAATTGTAATGGTGGTGGCTACGGCCGTGCTCGCCCTCTTTACCCTTTTCACCCCCACCGCCCAGGCGGACGAAGTGGGCGGTATTATTGACACCGACACCACCTGGACGCTGGCGGGCAGTCCCTACATCATCACCGACACCATCATTGTTCAACCCGGCGTGATGCTGACGGTGGAAGCCGGTGTGGAAGTGCAGGCACAGCCCAATAGAGGCATCACGGTAAACGGTCTGTTGCTGGCATTGGGCACGGCCGTGCAGCCCATCACCTTCACCTCCACCACCGAAAGTGGCTTCCTCGATTGGAGTGGCCTTGATGTCACTGGTAGTGGCGCTGTTTCTCTTACTCATACAACCATTCGCCACGCCTATAGCAGTCTGGACATCGGCGGCGCTACAGCCAACCCGGTGCAATTAAGCCACAGCCACATTCATCACAATCTGATGGCGTTGGAAAGCGATGTGAATGCTATCCATCGCCTTGTCATGCACAACGTTACGTTCAGCGAAAATGAGATCAATTATATAGTCATGGAAGGCAACAACCCCCTTTCAGCTGATGTGACCCTTTCCGCCCAGCCAGGCCTGGAGGGTTATTGGTCTAATGGACTTTGGCTTACTGTGCCGGAAGGTATTACCTTGACGATGGACGCGGGCACAACTTTAAGGTCTCTTGATTATATGCAGGTCAATGGTCATTTGGAGACAAAAGGGACGGTGACAGCTACGGCCGTTATCACTGACTTTAGCGTAATACAAATAGAAGCCACCGGCTCAGCCAACATCAACCACACCCTCATCAGTAATGGCCTGGGTGATGGGTATGTGGGGTTGGGTATTCTGGGCAATTCCAACAAGCCCATCAACATCCAGAACAGCACAGTTACCCAAATGGGTCATCCTATCGTTGCCGCGGCTGACGCGCTGCACCGTCTCCATATGGAGAATGTGACCTTTGCCAACAACCTGAGTAACCGAGTTTTCATCAATGGGTATGGCAGCGGGGCATTGGCCGGTAACGTTTCACTCACGCCACAGCCCGGACTTGAAGGCTACGAGTACGAATTTGACAACAACAATTACAGTCTTACGGTGCCAGATGGCATAATGTTAACAGTAGAAGCTGGGACAACCTTGATGATGCCTGAGAACAGCAGCCTTTTTGTAAGGGGTCATCTGGACGCGCAGGGAACCATTACGCAACCCATCACATTTACTTCGGCAGCCAACAGTGGGCCAGGGGGGTGGGACTTTCTCACAATCGCTACAAGCGGCACGGCCGTGTTGAAGCACGTCACTGTACAACATACATCTTATGGCGTCAGGATTTACAATAATCCCGCAAATGGAATTACCATCGAGAACAGCATCCTGCAAGACAACCTGGCGTACCCCCTGGACATAGATTTGGTTTCCCTGCCAGGATTGAGGATGACTAATACAACGTTTATCAACAATGGTGTGAATCGCATTGCAATTAGTGAAGTCGGGCAACAGGCTTCCCTGACCGCCAATACACGCTTAACCGGGCAGCCTGGACTTGAAGGCTATGAAGTGGTGGGCATCAACTTTGGCGCCTTAACTGTGCCCCAAAACATCACCTTGACGCTTGAACCGGGCAGCGCGTTCATGATGCCGCAATACAGTCGTTTATATGTGGATGGCCATTTGCAGGCAAACGGTGAAACCGGCGATCTGGTCACCTTCACTTCCGCCACAAATGCTGGTGAAGGTGAGTGGGGCGGGGTATACGTCCGCAATTCTGGTACGGTTCATTTAGATCGGGCAATAATCCGGTACAGTGACACCGGTTTGTTTGTGGAAGGCAATACCTACAACCCTGTTGTCTTGAGCGACACCCAGATTGACACAAACATTTACGCCATAGGCGCTAACCCGAACTCCCTACACCGCTTGCAAATGAACGATGTAACATTTGCAGATAACGTATTTGACCGTTTTTTTATTGTCCTGATTAACCCGGAGAACCCATTGATTGATAACGTAACCTTAACTACGCATCCCGGTTTGGAGGGTTATGAACTGGACACCACTGGCATAAGCTTCCTGGTAATCCCTGCTGGACTTGAGATGAACCTTGAGCCAGGCGTCCAAATAATGGGCCAGCAAAATGCAAGTATCCTTGTTGAAGGAACATTGCGAGCGAACGGTTTAGCTGATCAACCAGTGATCATGACATCTGCTGCCAATAACGGGCCTGGTGGTTGGTGGGGAGTATCTGCCGATAATGGTGCAGACATTTCTCTCGTGCATACAGAAATTAGATACGGCCATTATGGCATCTCCACAGGGTACGCTTCCGCTTCAAGTACCATCACAATGACGAATAGTCGTATACTTAGTTCCACTGTTGGTGTCAGCATGTACAGCGGCACAATTGACATCTTTTGCTCTACTATCGCCCAAAATGACGATAGTGGTATTTTTATTGAGAACAGCGGCGTGCCTGACGTTACCATTAGCGCCAGTGAATTTGGAGGTAACGGCGCGGGCATCATCAACAATAACAGCCTGCCTGTGGACGCCCGCCACAATTTCTGGGGCCACCCTTCCGGGCCAGGCGGCATCGGCCCCGGCAGCGGCGACGCCGTATACGGCAACGTCCTCTACGACCCCTGGTTGACCGAACCTACCTGCTCGCCACCGCCACCACCGATTACACCGACCATCTCCATTTCGGACAGCACGGCCGTCGAAAGCGCCCCCTTCCTCACCTTCACCGTCACCCTCAACATCACCGGCGAACAGGATGTGTTGGTGGATTATGTGACGGTAGACGGCACGGCCGTAGCCCACACCGATTACCTGCCCATTTCTGGCACACTCACCATACCTGCCGGGCAGGTCACGGCCGTGCTCCCCGTGCCCCTGCTGGACAACGACCTGGACGACGGCGACCGCCATTTCAGCCTGATTCTGAGCAATCCGGTCAATGGAGAATTGGGGAATGATACGGCCGTTGGCCTGATCCTGGATGACGACGATCCACCCATCGAGCCACCGATTACACCGACCATCTCCATCTCAGACAGCACGGCCGTCGAAAGCGCCCCCTTCCTCACCTTCACCATCACCCTCAATATCACCAGCGAACAAGATGTATTGGTGGATTATGTGACCGTTGACGGCACGGCCGTTGCCCATACCGATTACCTGCCCATTTCCGGCACACTCACCATTCCTGCCGGGCAGGTCACGGCCGTACTCACCGTCACCCTGCTCAACAACGACTTAGACGATGGGGATCGCAGTTTCAGCCTGGTTCTGAGCAATCCGGTGAATGGGGAATTGGGAAATGATACGGCCGTTGGCCTGATCCTGGATGACGACGATCCACCCATCGAGCCGCCGATTACACCGACCATCTCCATTTCGGACAGCACGGCCGTCGAAAGCGCCCCCTTCCTCACCTTCACCGTCACCCTGAACATCACCGGCGAACAGGATGTGTTGGTGGATTATGAGACGGTGGACGGCACGGCCGTTGCCTACACCGACTACCTGCCCATTTCCGGCACACTCACCATTCCTGCCGGGCAGGTCACGGCCGTACTCACCGTTACCCTGCTCAACAACGACTTAGACGACGGGGATCGCACCTTCACCCTCGTCCTGAGTAATCCGGTCAACGCCGAACTGGGGAATGATACGGCCGTAGGCACAATCCTGGACGACGACGATCCACCTCCCATCCCCGGCTGGCAAATATTCCTCCCGGTGATTATTAAGCCATAGGGAGTGTCACGATGTTCTCACTACGCGCTTAAGACTACAACGGATAGAGGAAGGAGCGGATAAATTTCCAGAAGAGAATCCGTTCAATCCTTTATCCGCTGTAGTCATAACGAATTCTTTGATAAAAGTTTACCCCCTCACCTTGCCACCTTGTCACCCTTTCACCTTGTCACCCCGGCGTCCGCGCCGCCCTCACCTGCTCATCCCAAACGGGCACGCCGGGCAGCGTAAACACAAACTGGCTGCCACCGCCGGGCGCGTCATCCACCCAGATACGACCGTGCTGCGCCTCAATCACCAGCTTACAAAATGTCAGCCCCAGCCCGGCGCCGCGCACCGGCGCGCCGCCGGGATTCGTGCGCGTGTAGCGGTCAAACGCCTGCTCGCGGAACTCTGGCGGAATACCCGGCCCACTGTCTTGAATGAGGCAGCGCACACCTGGTTCGTAACCGGGCTGCGCCGGTTCAGGCTGCATGGTGATGGTGATACGGCCGTGCGCCGGCGTAAACTTCAGCGCATTGTCCAGCAAATTCACCAGCACCCGCCGCACCAGTTCCGCATCGGCCCAAACCGGGGGCAGGTCGGGCACATCTGTGGTTGTTAGCAAAATAGCCTTATGCGCTAATAGCGGTTGTAGTCGAGTTGCCACCGCCGCCGCCAGCGGCGGCAGGCGCATCGCATCCGGGTCTACAATGGAGCGCCCCGCCTCCAGACGGTGTATATCCATCAGCGAATCCACCATGTCTAGCAAATCCTGGCTGCCGCTGTAGACGTTTTGCAGCAGCGGACGCACATCACCGTCCCCGGCGGATAGCTGGTTTTGCACCAGTTGCAGCGTGGTGGCCATCGTCGTCAGCGGATTGCGTAAATCATGCACCATCATGCGCGTCAGGTCTTCGCGCCGTTCGGCTAACTCCTGCTCCTCGGTCACATCGCGGAAAAGCAGCAGCCAGCCAATGAGACGGCCGTCCCGGTCAAACACCGGCGCTTCCTGCCGTTCCAGCACCCGGCGTGGGGATGTGGGTGGGGTGAAATGGGCACGGCCGTAGCTCGTCCCCATTTCTCCCCCGGCCAATGCCTGCAAGCGGCTGTTTAACTGGTCGGCTGTAAACCCCAATGTTGCCGCCAGGCGAGCCTCTAGTTGCACGCCGGCAGTTAAGGTTTGGTCGAGCAGCACGGCCGTAGATGGATTTGCCAGCATCACCCGCCCCTGCCGGTTAACCATTACCACTGCTTCCGTCAGGGCATTGAGCAAAGCCTGAAGCTGCTGCACCCGCTGCGCCAGCGCCTCATCGGTCTGGGTATACAGGCGCACAATTTCGCCATGCAGCCGGGCATTTTGTACGGCCACGCTCACCTGGGCGGCGACGGCGTGTAACAGTTCTAGCTGCCAGCGGTTATACGGCCGTGCCTTTTCCCACCGTTCCAACACCATCACCCCTAACACGGCCCCATCCAGCAGCAGCGGCAGCCCCAACCAGACAGCCGGCGCCGGTTCTGGCAGCGCCAGTCCATGCCGGGTGGCAAAATGCCGATTGGCGGCATAGAGGTGCAGGGCACGGCCGTGCGCCGCCACCCAATGCGCCAAATCATCCAGCGTCGCGGGGGACAATGTACCGGCAGTCGGATCGCCGCCAGACCAGACGCCCTGCTCTTGCAAAAACAGATACAACCTGTCCACACTGACCAGCTCATTCACCAATTGCCCGGTGCGGCGCAGCACTTCTGGCAGTTCCAATGTCTCTCGCAAGGAATGTCCACTGCGGTTCAACGTGGCAAATTGCGCCAACTGCTGCGCCAGGGAATAACGCCGCTGCCAGGAGAGCCAGAGCAGCACGGCAAACACCGCCACCCCCAGGCAAAACACCACAAACGGCGGCAGCCCGCCCAGCCCATAGACAATGCCCCCCAACAAGGCAAAGGGCAGCGCCAGAAAACCGGCGGCCAATACCAACAGTCCGTTGTCGCGGAAAAAGGCGGCTGGCGATTGGCGCTGCGCCCGCCACCAGGCCAGCAGCCCAATGCTATACACCAGGCCAAAACCGGCCATTAAATTGAGGAAGAGGGGGAATTCATTGGTTGTGGTCTGGCTGAGGGGGGCGCTGCCGCCGCGCTGTGTATAAACCCAAACGCCGGTCAACAGCGCCAACAGATGAATTACAAAACCAATTGATCGCTGGCGAATGGTGGGCGCTTCCAACCCGGCCTGCGGCGTCAACTCCCACAATGGTCGCCACAGGGGGCGGCTGAGTTCGGCCATGACAAACCCGGCAACGAGAAGGGGCACGGCCGTGCCCAATCCCGTCACCAGATAAGCACTTACCATGACTACCGGCAGCAGCCCTACGCTGCTCATTGTGGGCGGCAGGCTGAATTGGATGGCAATGACGGTCAGCACCGCCAGCAAAATAATGAGGGGGGCGTCACGGCTTTGTGTGGCTGCCCAAATCGCTGCCACCAGCAGCAGAAACAGCAGCCCCCATTCGAAGAGTCGTCGCATGTTCATAAATTGAGGGGGTGAGCAGTGAGCAGTGAGCAGTAAGCAGTGAGCAGGTGAAGGGGTGAGCAGGTGAGGGGGTGAGCAGGTGAGGGGTGATCCTTAGTCTCCAACCTCTCAATCTCCAATCTCTCAGTCTCCCAATCTCTTAATCTCTCAATCTCTCACCTGAAATTCCATACGCTGCGCGGGTGGCGGGGTGCAGCAGCCAGGCCAGCCCCAGCAGGGGTTGGAAGAGGGGGAAGAAGCCGTAGTCAATGCCAAAGTAACGCCAGACCGTGCTGCCAATCGTTTCCGGGTAGAGAATGCTAAGTGTGCCCACGATAAACGTCATGGTTGTTTCAAAACTGAGAACGCCCACCGAAAGCCACCAGGCCCAGCGTTGGCGCACAAAAAAGCCAACGGTGGCGGTGAGATAACAGGCGGCGGCTACGGCCGTCAGCGACGGCCCCACATAATTCGTCACCCCCTCCTTCAAAAAAAGCTGGTATGCGGCCCGGAAAAAGGTGGAGATCGCCAGTACCGGGTAAGAAATGCCCAAAACAAAGCCGGTACCGCGCAGCCAGCGCGGTAATTCCGGCGTTTCTGTTTCCAGGGGAATTGATTGTGAATTGTCCATAAACTATCTATCCTTTGTCTCCCCGATTTTAGCATGATTGCAGTAAAATGACCGATATGTACGATCATGACGACCACTTCGATGATGAACCCGAACTCACTTATTTTGAGCCAGAGCCGGAACCCACTGTCTGGGCTGATGACCAGCCACGCCGCCCATCGGGCTGCTGGCTGCTGATCGCCATTGTGTTGATCCTGTCCCTGTTGTTGAGTTCCTTATCCGGCGTTATCTGGTTGCTGACGGAGCGCGCGGAATCGGGCAGAACGGTGACGGTCACGGCCGTACCCCGCACCCCCACCAGCCTACCCGCCAGCCCTGCCCCCATCACCCAGGCCGACGACATGACGGTAACGGCCGTGCCCCTGCCCACCCCCACCGTCAATCCCACCCTCATTAACCGCATTGCCTACATTGACAATGACGGACAAATTGTCACCATTGCCGCCGACGGCAGCGATTCACGCCGCCTGACCAATGGCGAAGCGATCTTTCAATTTCCGTCCTGGTCGCCGGACGGCAGCCAGGTTGCCGCCATTGGCAGTAGCAATCTGGGCGGCGCTGTTTTTGTGGTGACCGACGCTGACCGTAGACAAGAGCCGCTGTCGCTTTATCTCAGCCGTCGCGCCGCCCCGTTTTACCTCTACTGGTCGCCCGATAGCCAGACCGTCAGCTTTTTAGCCAGCGACAACCAGGGCATGGCGCTTTATCTGGCGGCGGCGGATGGTGTGGCTGAAAGCCGCAAACGCACGACCGGCGGCCCGCTTTACTGGCAGTGGACGGCCGACAGCCGGCAGCTTCTCATTCACAGTGGCTTTGCCGGGCCGGGGGCGCGCCTGGAACTGCTGGATGCGGCGGGAGACAAAGATGGCGACCAGATTGCGGCGCCGGGTTATTTTCAGGCGCCGGGTATTTCTGGCGACGGCCGTTTGCTGGCCTATGCCGAAGAAATCGCCGCCCTCAACAGCCGCGTGGTGGTCAATGATCGGCAGGGCGGGGAAAGCCAGACGCAGCCCCACGAAGGGCGCAGCATCCTCAGCTTCAGCCCGGATGCTGGCTGGCTGGCCTACATCAGCCCAGATACACCGGGCGATACGGAATTCATCGGCCCGCTGCGGCTGATGAATACGGCTACCGGCGAAATTCGCCTGCTCAGCCGCAATGATGTGGCGGCCTTTTTCTGGTCGCCAGACGGCCGTTACCTGGCTGCCTTCTTGCCCAATTTGCCCGGCGGTGACATTAACGCCGCGCTGCCGGGCAAGATAACCGCCAAAACATCCTTTCAACCCCGTTTGCCTGCCCTGAACCTGGTCATTTTTGATGTTGCCAGCGGCGAGGGGCGGCAACTGCTCACTTTTACCGCCACCCGCACGTTCCTCACCCAATTGCTCCCTTTTTTTGACCAGTACGCGCTCAGCCACCGCCTCTGGTCGCCTGCCGGCGATGCGCTGGTGCTGCCCATGCTGGAAGACGGCCGTAGCGCCATCTATATCGTGCCCATTCATGGCGGCGGCAAACGCTTCCTGGCCGAAGGCAGTATGGCTTTTTGGAGCCAGCAGTAGAAAGGTGAGCCAGGCACAGAGCCGAACGGCCCTGGTCATCCAGAATAGAAATGCCCTGTGCCAGGCACTGTCCAGCGGATATAATTGGCCCATCCTGTCTCTGTTGGGAGGGTCAAATGACGAAGAAGTGGTTCCAATTTGGTTTATTGCTGCTGGCACTGGGTATGGGCAGCCCGGTTTTGGCGTCTTGCCGTCCGGTGGAAACGGCCGTGCCCACCGTTACGTTGCTTGCTGAGGTTACGGCCGTGCCAACCAGCACACCCAGTAGCACACCCATCACCCCCAGCGCCACGGCCGTGACGCCTACCACCACCCAAACAACCACGCCGACCAGTACAGCAACGGCAACAGCTACGTCTACGCAAACGCCGTCTGCCACGCCGACACATACCCCCAGCCCTACCCCAACCGCCACACCGGATTTGGCCGTTTACGGCCGTCTGGATGAACTAGACCCCACCGGGATTACGGCCGTTTTCTGGCACAACTACGATGGGTTTGCCGGGACGATCCTGGCTGACATCATGGCCGATTTTAACCAGAGCAATCCGTATGGCATTACCATTCAGCCGCTTTACTGGCAGCGATTCAACTACCTGGTGGATGCTGTGCAGAGTGGGTTGGCGGAGGGCGAAGATTTACCGGCGTTGGTGGCTGCTTATCCTGACCATACGGAGAATTATGCGGCGGCTGAGGGGGTGGTGGATGTACGGCCGTATTTGTATCATCCTACTTACGGTTTCGCCCCCTCTGATCTGGCCGACTTTTTCGCCTACGCCCAGGTGCAGTCAGACGGGCCGCTCTATGGGCTGCCGCTGCACCGCACGCTGGGACTGCTGTATGTCAACAACGGCTGGCTGGCTTCGCTCGATTTGCCCTTTGTAGGGCCGCCGCAGACGCCAGCGCAGTTTGCCGAAGCCGCCTGCGCCGCCGCCGATGCTACGCAGCGCCGGGTTGGTTATGAAGTGGAGGCCACCAGTGGCAGCTTTCTGGCCTGGATTCATGCCTTTGGCGGTGACGTATACGACGAAACCAGCCAGACTTTTACCTTCAACACGCCGGAAGCCATCGCCGCCATGACCATGCTGCAACAACTCATTCAGGATGGCTGCGCCGCGCCGGCGTCCGGTTTTACTTACCAGGACAATTTTGCCCGGCAGCAAACGCTGTTTGGACCAGGCACCACACGCGGCCTCTACTTTTATAACCGCGCCGTTAACAATTACAATGCCCAACCCTTTTCCTGGTCGGTGGCGCCGCTGCCACACACCGGGGAAATACCTGCTGTGCTGCTGTCTGGCCCCAACGTCAATTTGTTGCGCACTGACCCGGAGACGCAGTTAGCGGCCTGGCTGTTTCTGGCCTATTTTTACACGCCGGAAGTGCAGGCGCGTTGGGCGCAGGTGAACAGTTACCTGCCGGCCCGCGCGGCCGCCGCCGCTTATCTGGACGATACTTTTATGGCCGATCCTGCGTATGCCACTGCCTTTAGCTGGCTGCCGTATGGTGTAGACCCGCCACCGCTCACCGGGCAGTATGAGGTCTGGCGGGCCATGGTTGACGCCTACGGCCGTATCCTGCAAAATGAGGAGGTCACGGCCGTTTTGCAAACGTTAGACGAGACGGCAAACAAATGATCCGTGAAGAAACGCGAAGTTTATGGCTCACCTCCCCTCACCTCCTCACGCTGTAGTCCCCTGGTCCCGCGCCATTTTGCATCTGGATATGGATGCTTTTTACGTCAATGTGCATCTGCTGGATCACCCGGCGGATGGCGGTGTGCCGCTGGTGGTGGGTGGGCAGCCAGACCAGCGCGGCGTGGTCTCGTCGGCCAGTTATGAGGCGCGGCGATTGGGCATTCATTCGGCCATGTCTACGGCCGTCGCCCGGCGTCTCTACCCTGCCCTCAAAATTGTGCCCGTCAACTGGCAGCGGGTGCGGGAATGTTCGCGGCAGATCATGGACGTGTTGCGCCAGTACGGGCCGGTGGAGCAAATGAGTGTGGACGAGGCATATGTAGACTTGACCACCTGGGCAGACCCGGAGGAAATGGCAGCAAGGGTGCGCACGGCCGTCAAAACCCATACCCATCTACCCTGTTCCGTCGGTTTAGCCACCAGCAAACTGGTCGCCAAAGTCGCCTCAGACCATGACAAACCGGAAGGTTTTACCGTCGTGCTGCCGGGAACGGAGGCTGCTTTTTTAGCCCCTTTGCCCACCCGCGCCTTGTGGGGCATTGGCCCCAAGACGGCCGAAAAACTGGCGCGCCAGGGCATTCACACCTGCGGCGATCTGGCGGCAGCCGACATAGGTGGGTTGCGGACGGTGGCGGGCAACCAGGCGGCGGCGCTCAAAGAGCGGGCCGCCGGCGTGGATGATCGTCCCGTGCAGGCCGAACATGGTCCACCCAAAAGCATCAGCCAGGAGTGGACGTTTAATACCGATGTGGATGATACGGCCGTGCTGTGTGACCGGCTGCAAAAAATGTGCCAGGACGTGGCCGAGATGCTGCAAAAACAAAAGCTGGTGGCCTATACTGTCAGCGTCAAGTTTCGCTGGGCCGACTTCACTACGTACACCCGGCAGAAGTCGGTGGTGGTTCCGTTTGATGACGTAGAAACAGTATATGAGATGGCCCACGCCCTCTGGGATGAGCATTGGCCGCGTGATAAGAAACTGCGATTGCTTGGCGTTGCCGTTAGCAAACTGGACGAAGTCCAGGTGCGGCAGTTAGGTTTTGACTTTTAGAGTCCACTTCATTACTTGATGGTGATAGGCAAGTAGTGTTGGTGAGGCGGCGTTGGCGTAGGCGTGCAAGGCGGTGGCAGCGTGGGAACGGGCAAGATGGTGCTGAAGCTGTTGTTGCTCTCGTTGCTTTCGGCGATCAGATTGGTGGCGTCGGCTACGGCCGTGACCGGCCCCAAGGCGCCGCCAAATACCAGCGAAATTTCTTCACCTGCTGCCAATCCATCCACCGTTTGTTGCCAGACATTGTTCACTTCAACAACGAATGACCCGGCTGGCGCATTACCCATATTGGTAACCCAAACGCGCGCACCCAGGTCTGGTGGGTGAGTGCCACACTGCGGCGTACCGGGATTGTAGGTGATGTCACTGATAAGTAGATCGGGTAGCCCGCCGGTAGGCGTAGGGGTGCAAGGTGGTGGTAGGGTGGGAATGGGTAACATGGTACTGAAGCTGTTGTTGCTCTCGTTACTTTCTTCGATCAGGTTGGTAGCGTCGGCTACGGCCGTGACCGATCCCAATGCCCCACCAAATACCAATGATATTTGCTCGCCGGCTGCTAACCCGTTTACGGTTTGCTTCCAGGTGTTGTTAACTTCAACAACGAACGCCCCGGCCGGCTCATTGCCCACATTGGCTACCCAAACGCGCGCGCCCAGGTCTGGTGGATGAGTGCCACACTGCCACGTACCGGGGTTATAGGTGATGTCGCTAATGATGAGATCGGGGAGACTGCCGGAGAATGTAGGAGTCAACAGGGGCACGGCCGTTGCCGGTGATACCCAACTCTGCATAATCAATGACCACGCTAATACTCCCAGGCACAAAACGACAATGGCAATTCTTTTCATATCAGCCTCCTTTTGAATGTTGAAGTGAATGGTTGAATGGTTGAGTGGTTTTAGTCTATACGATGAGCGTTTATCAAGTGTTGGTCACCTGGGGGTGAATGACGTCAGGTTAAGCGCGGAGCGTTTATCAAGCGTTTATCAAGCAATAGTTTCCGCGGCCCTTGTGTGGGCTGGCAGGTGAGCGGGGTTGTGGCTACAATTCGGTTTGGAGGGTATTGATCATGACGCAGATGCTTTACGGCCGTTTTCCCACCCAATCTCCTGTTTCCAAACCGGTGTCCCGTCTGGTGCAAGGCAGCGCCTTTGTTAAAGAGGGCGATGAGGCCAAAACGATGGCTCTGTTTGATGCAGTGTTTGAAATGGGATGCAACGCCTTTGACACGGCCCATTCTTACGGCGGCGGACACAGCGAGCGTGTATTGGGCAAATGGTTGGCGGCTCGTGGCAACCGTGACCAGGTATTTATCCTCAGCAAATGTGGTCACCCCAGCCAGGATCGCGATCGCGTGACCCCCTACGACATCGCCGCCGACCTGCACGATTCGCTGGCGCGGCTGAAAACGGATTACATTGATCTCTACCTGCTGCACCGGGATGACACGGCCGTGCCCGTGCAACGCATCGTGGACGCCTTCAACGAACATCTGCAAAGCGGCAAAATTCGCGCCTATGGCGGTTCCAATTGGACGGCGGCGCGGGTGCAGGCGGCGAATCAATATGCGGCGGCGAACGGGTTGGTGGGCTTAACGGCCGTCAGTCCGCAATTCAGCCTGGCTGTGCCTGCCATTCCACCCTGGCCTGGCTGCATCTCCGTCAGCGGCGATGCCGGGCAGGTAGAGCGTGACTGGTATGCCCGCCAGCACATCCCCCTCTTTACCTGGTCAAGCGTGGCCGCCGGTTTTTTCTCCGGCCGTTTCACCCCGGATAACCTGGACAGTTTTGACTTTTGGCTGGACAAGGTGTGTGTCAATTCTTACTGCACGCCGGACAATTTTGCCCGCCTGGAACGGGCCACCCAACTGGCTGCTGAACGTAACCTGACCCCCATGCAAATTGCCGTGGCCTACGTCTTGAACACCTCGTCGCACATCTTTGCCATCATCGGCAGCCGCACCCCGGACGAGTTCGCCATGAACCTGACGGCCGTGACCTGCACCCTATCACCCGACGAAATTCGTTGGCTGGAAAGTGGAAAAAACTAACACAAGCCCGTTCGTAGTAGGCGATTTATCGCCGTCAGGGGGCGATAAATCGCCTACTACAAACAAGAGGAATTACTATGACCAAACCGATTGCTTTACAACTGTACACCGTGCGCGATCAACTGGCGCAAGACTTTGAAGGAACCATCCGCCACATTGCCGCTATGGGCTATGTGGGGGTGGAAACGGCCGGTTTCCCAGAAGGCGTCACCACCGCCCAGGCCAAAGCGCTTTTTGATGAATTGGGGCTGGCAGTATGCGCCGCCCACGCGCCGCTGCCGTTGGACGACCAACAGCCAGAAACGCTGGAGCGGTTAGCGGCCTTAGGTTGCAACCAGCTGGTGTGCGCCTGGCTGCCGCCCGACGAATACAAAAGCGTGGACAGCATCCGCCGCCTCTGCGACCGGGTGAACGAAGCCGCCGACGTGGCTGCCACGCATGGCCTGACGCTGCTCATGCACAATCACTGGTTTGAATTTGAGCCGGTGGAAGGAAAATTGCCGTACCATCTTTGGCGGGAGTATCTGCGCCCGACCGTTGAATTTGAATTGGATGTCTACTGGGTGCAGGTGGGTGGTGTGGATCCGTTGACGGCCGTCGCCGACCTGGGATCGCGCCTTACCCTGCTGCATGTCAAGGATGGCCCGGCGGACAATACCCAGTCCAGCATGACGGCCGTCGGCCAGGGCAAGATGAACTATGAAGCCATCATCCCCGCTGCCGCCCACGCTGAATGGATGATTGTGGAACTGGACCGCTGCGCCACTGATATGCTCACGGCCGTGCAGCAAAGTTATACCTATCTCACCGAAAAAGGATTGGCATATGGAAACCGATAAAAAGAGAGATGGGGGGATTAGAGATCAGAGATTGGAGTACGAATCTCCAATCTCCAATCTCCAATCCCCTCTTAAAGTGGGCATCATTGGCTGCGGCAACATCAGCAGCGCCTATGTCAATGGCTGCCGGTTGTTTGATATTTTGGAGGTCACGGCCGTAGCCGACATCCTGCCCGCCGCCGCTCAGGCCAAAGCGGCCGAACACAACATCCCCCATGTTTACAGCCCGGCTGAACTGCTAGCCGACCCAGACATTGACATTGTCATTAACCTGACTGTGCCTGCCGTTCATGCCGAAGTCAGTCTGGCGGCGATTGCTGCCGGCAAACACATTTACAGCGAAAAACCGTTGGCGATTACACGGGCCGACGGCCGTGCCATCTTGCAAGCCGCTCAGGAAAAAGGGGTGCGTGTGGGCGGCGCACCGGATACGTTTTTAGGCGGCGGCCTGCAAACCTGCCGCCAGCTCATTGACGAAGGCGCAATCGGCGAGCCTGTGGCCGCTACCGCCTTTATGCTCGGTCATGGGCCGGAAGGTTGGCATCCCAATCCCGGCTTTTTTTACAAAGAAGGCGCCGGGCCTCTGTTTGACATGGGGCCGTACTACATTACCGCGCTGGTGCATTTGCTTGGCCCGGTGCGGCAGGTGGCGGCCATTGCCCGCGCCTCCTTCCCGGAGCGGGTGGCTGCCAGCGGTGCGCGCATCACCGTGGAAGTGCCCACGCATGTAGCCGGGACGCTGCAAATGCAGTCTGGGGCCATTGCTACCATGATCACCAGTTTTGACTGCTGGGCGCATCATTTACCGCGCATTGAAATTTATGGTTCCGCCGGTTCGCTGAGCGTGCCTGACCCCAATATATTTGGCGGCCCGGTGTGGCTGCGCCGTTCAGCCAGCAATGAATGGGAAGAGGTGGCGCTCACGCATAGTGATGAGGTGCGGCGGGGTATCGGGGTGGCGGATATGGCGTATGGGCTGCGTTACGGCCGTGCCCATCGCGCTTCTGGTGAACTGGCCTACCATGTGTTGGATGTGATGCACACGTTTTATGATTCGTCAGACCAGGCGCGGCATGTGGTGGTAGAGAGCAGTTGTGACCAGCCACGGCCGTTGCCGTCCGGCCTGCCTCTGGGCACATTGGATCGTTGATTTTAAGGTGGCAAGTGCTATGTTGCAGGTAAAAGCCACTTGCCACCGGCAACTGGCCACCTGCCACCCCATAATCTTTGTGAAAATCCTCACATTGTATTACACTTAGACCAGATTGATGCAATCTTCAAGATTGAACCAATCTATCCCATTTCCCATTGAATTTTGAAAAAAGGATAGGTGAGCTATGCAAAACTTTGGTGCAAATGTCAGCAAATATGGTGTGGAAAATCACGGCGTGCGCAATGCCGGTATTGTTTATTGGAATTTACCCACGCCCATGCTTTACGAGCAGGTGATTCGCCGCCGGGAAGGCGTGGTAGGGCATTTAGGGCCGCTGTTGGTGGCGACAGGCGACCATACCGGACGTTCTCCTAACGACAAGTTTATTGTCGAAGAACCAACCAGCGAAAAAGACATCTGGTGGGGCAAAGTAAACCGCTCCATCTCCCAGGAAAAGTTTGATAATCTGTACCGGCGCATCATTGCCTATATTCAGAATCGGGACATTTTTGTCTTTGATGGCTACGTGGGAGCAGACCCGCGTTACCAGATGCCGGTACGCATCATTACCGAGTATGCCTGGCACAACATGTTCTCGCGCAACATGTTTATCCGCGAACGTGACCCGGAAAAACTGGCAAACCATGTGCCGGAATTTACCGTCATTGATATGCCCCGTTTCCATGCCGAACCGGAATTTGACGGCACCCGCAGCCAGACCTTTATTCTGGTGGATTTTGGCAAGCGGCTGGTGATTATTGGCGGCACGGAGTATGGCGGCGAAATCAAGAAGAGCATCTTTTCGGCCATGAATTATTACCTGCCAAAACGGGGCGTGATGAGTATGCATTGCAGCGCCAACTACGGCCAAGACCTGGATGACGTGGCCCTGTTTTTTGGGCTGAGTGGCACAGGTAAAACCACGCTGAGCAGTGATCCGCGGCGGACACTCATTGGCGATGATGAACATGGCTGGAGTGATGATGGCGTCTTTAATTTTGAAGGCGGCTGTTATGCCAAAGTGATCCGGCTGGACCCGGATGGTGAGCCGGAAATTTACCAGACGACGCGCATGTTTGGCACGGTGCTGGAGAACGTGGTGTACGATTCGGCCACGCACCGCATTGATCTAAATGATGACACGCTGACGGAGAATACCCGTTCCAGCTATCCCATTACCCATATCTCGCGCGCTGATCCGCGTGGCGTGGGCGGACATCCCAAGAACATTCTCTTTCTCACGGCCGATGCCTTTGGCGTACTGCCCCCCATCTCCCGGTTGACGGAAGCGCAGGCGATGTACCACTTCCTCAGCGGCTATACGGCCAAGGTGGCGGGTACGGAGCGGGGTGTGACGGAACCGCAGCCAAACTTTAGCACCTGTTTTGGCGCGCCCTTTATGCCGCTGCATCCGGGGGTGTATGGCAAGCTGCTGGGTGAGAAGATTGCCAAACACAATGTCAAGGTGTGGTTGGTGAATACAGGCTGGACGGGTGGGCCATATGGTGTGGGCAGCCGCATGAAATTGGCGTATACACGGGCGATGGTCACGGCCGTTGTCGAAAACCAGCTCGACGACGTAACGTTCACGGCCGAACCCCATTTTGGCCTGCAAATTCCCACGCACGTGCCCGGTGTGCCCGAAGAAGCCCTGAATCCACGTAACACCTGGGCGGACAAGGATGCCTACGACGCCCAGGCGCGTAAACTGGTGGGTATGTTCATTGAGAACTTCAAGCAGTTTGAAGCAGGCGTGGCGGAGGAGATTAAGGCGGCAGGGCCGCAGTTGTGAGAAGTGGGCAGTGAGCGGTGAGCGGTGAGCAGTGATGATGGGCACGGCCGTATCGGGGAGATACGGCCGTGCTGCCAGATTTATCCCTTTTTGAAAACTGAACTCTCTTTGGTAGCATCTTTACTTGACGGATGATGTGGATCGGGTCAAGGCCGTGTTGCCTCTGTTTGCCTACTGCTGAATGCAACACCTCTATTACATAGGGGGACAGTAACCATACCGACAGATAAAGACCATAATACAGAAGGAGAATGATCCAAATACATAAATGATTGTGGGGCTACAAATCGATCAAAAAGTTTTTTGGGATCAATGGGTTTGGGATATTTCTTTTTTTTACCAATCTTGATCGCATATCCTTTGTCTCTGCCTTGAAAATATTGCAGGAAAAAGCTTTCTTCCACACCAGAGACTGTCTTAGTTTTCCTCCATAGTTCATTAGGGTAGTCCACGAGTATGTAATCAATATCAAACTCGCCAACAATCAATCCTACTGGCATGGTTGAATAAACGATTACTTTTTTCACTTCCTTCTTGAAGATAACTTTCCTGTACTCATATAGTTTTTGATCAGTAAATATCTTTTCCACATAGTCTGGCTTAATCGATAATAAGGCTAGCATTCACCTCTCCTAGTCTAGCAATATGTTTAACTTGTTCAGGAGTCAATCGCCTAAAACCCCAATAATCTGTTCGTGATAATCCCACTTCCTCCACAAGTCGTTTCATAATAATACGACGATGTAGTGCTGCGTTATATGTCATTTTGATCACAACAATTTTGTACCAAGTCTTGTAATACTCGGTTAATTCCTCGCGTGAAAATACGCTTCTTGACAAAGAATAATCGAGAAAATCTGCAAGTGAACGGAAACTGGTTTTTGTTTTTACTTCTTCAACTACACATATGGAAGTAGCAACGGAGCGATACCACGCCGAACCTTGATCATCCTTTGTTCTATAGATAACCAGAATATCGCCCCTCTTTAACTTCTCAACATCCCTCATTTTGCATATATATATTTTTTCAATGCTGTTTGTGAAAGATACATCATCAATGATATTTGCCTTTTCATTGTTTAAGATGGAATCTGGGAATAATCTGGTGTGGAACTCTGGATATATGCTGAGTAGGTACTGATTAGTTGAAAGAGAGATAAGGGGATAATCTTTATTTGTTTCACCTGTCAGAATTCCTATCTCCTTTAGCAACACATTTTCCGTCCCATTTGCACTAACTTTGGTTGCCACAAGTTGAAAACCGAATCTTTGCAATAAGTCAATTAATCCCTGATGCTCAGAGAATACGGTCACATACAGTTTATTAATGTTATTTGCAATTGCATGATCAAAAGCCTTTTTTAAGAAACGTTCTCCCAATTTGGTTCCATGGGCGTTGATTTTGAAGGTGCCCATTTTCAAATATTTGTCATGCGGGAGATTTGGCTCTACATCAATAATAGCTTCATTTTCTTCTTTAAGATAGAGAAATGCCTGGATAAAACCTGCTTCATCAATGAGTACATAAGCTTTTTCTTCGCTCTTCCTTTGGAACCAATGGCTGAATTCCTCATAATCAGCTTTGAGAGAATCGAAAAAAGGATCATTCAAATCTATCTCAGAGAATTTTTTATATTGCAGGTTCGAAAGCAGATTCATAAATACCTCCTTCTCTCCATCCATGTCCCTATTTAGATATTCAGATAGCTTGTTGGGGCAAGTGAAAAAAATAATTCGGCACAATTGCTACGATTCTTCTTTATCTTTGGATAAAAACTTGATTGTAATGTACGATTAACAATCATATGGAACCAATGAGTAACTTTTTCCTCTTCGCCAAAGTATTTTGGTGGAATCATGCCTTGTTGAATTTCAATATATCTCCGAACAAAATATGCGACAAAGTCTGCTAATTGCAGTAACGCGACATCTTGAGAATCCCCCCAATATGGCACATCAATAATCTGGTCCAACCGATTTTGCTTTTTCTTTTTGGAATAATATGAATCCGTCCACTCTGGAGGATTTTTGATCAAATCTGTAAATCGAGTTTGTTCTCGGTGTTCATTATCAAATACAAATACTGTGTTTCCCTTATTGTTTGATAAGGTTTGGAATTCCTTTTGTATCCCTAAAATTAGATGCAATCCCAAAAAACGCCAGAGTGTTTTAACGTCAGCAAATTCTGAAGTTTTAACAAATTCATTATAGAATTTGTTTTTTTCAACTACTACAAGAGCAACATGATGTTTCCTTGTTTTGAGCCAACTAAATACCTCAGATATGATTTGAGCACGAAGCCCGCCATCCAAATTTCGCCACGGCCCGTTGCCAGCATAAAAATCTCTAGTATGAATTTCTGTAATTTCTTTTTGTACTAGACCAGAAAGATGTGAAAGTAATTGGCTCCATTCTTGTTTTGTAACATGCATACGTTGAGCATCTACCACTATACCAGCCATCACTGCATAAGGTTCATCACCTGTGCCGCTTTCATCAATATAGCAAAACTTCATTTGTTCAATCCTATTCTAATTAGACCATGCAGAAGCGATTAAGACTAAAAACACTTCTACTTTTTTGAAAAACACTTCTGTTTTTGCTCAAGATCACAAGTGATCGAGGCCCAAAACACTTCTACTTTTTGAAAAAACACTGCTGCTTTTTTGAAAAACTCTTCTGTTTTTTAGCAGGAAGGAAAATGTGCCTGTGGGGATTGTTTACGACCACCCCGCAGGCACACCTATTGTTGCCGTTAACGGCTATTCGGTTTTCTCAAATCGGGCTTCGGCCAGCGCCTTCTTAAACGCCGCGCCGGGTGTGAACCGCACCCCGATCTTCTTGATATTGCGTACCGTCACGTCCTCGGCTGCGTCCAGCCCTTCCGTGCTGATCGTCAGCCGGAAAACGCCAAATTCACCCAGGTCTACAATGCGCCCTTCGGCCAGATGTTTGGGGATGAGCGCCAGCAAGTTGGTCATGGCGGCGTCCATGTCCGCGTCGCTCAGGGTGGAACGGTCGGCTGCCTCCAATGCCAACTGACGCTGGCGGGTACGGCCGTTTGCCTGCAACGACGGGTAATACTTACGTGGCCCCTCCGGATCACGAGGGTTCACTTTGGGAATAACTTTATACTTTGCGGGCATTTGCAACCTCCTAAAAATATGTGTATGCACGGAGTGGCGCTCCCATTTTATTGCGACTCTCCGGCGACGAGTAACAGAACATAATGTAAAAGCAAAGGAGGAATTTGTCAACGCAAATAAAAACCACCATGTTTGTCTTGGCAAATTACCGTGCTGTGCTTTGAACGTTTGTGGTGGCGCGATTATACTTCGGCAGCATTGACCGGAGGGATTATGAAACGTCAGAAATCGCAGCAAGAGTTTGTGGTCATTGGGTTGGGGCGGTTCGGCACCGCCCTGGCGCGGCGGCTGGAAGAGTTGGGGTATGAGGTGTTGGGCATTGATGGGCAGATGGGGCCGGTACAGGAGATTGCGCCCCACATTACCCAGGCCGTCATGCTGGATGCCACCAATGAAGCGGCGCTGCAAGAGGCGGATATTTCTTCATTTGACACGGCCGTTGTCGCTATTGGTGATGATTTTGAAGCCACCATTCTGGTACATGATTTGTTGAAACAGTTGGGGGTGAAAAATGTAGTCTGCCGGGCGGACACCGACCGTCAGCGCGAAATTTTACGGCGACTGGGCGCTGACCGGGTGGTCACGCCGGTGCGTGACAGCGGCGTGCGGCTGGCCGACGAACTGGCCTACCCGGCCATCATCAACCGGCTGCCGTTGCAAAATGATTACAACATCATGGAAACGGTGCTGCCGCCGCCGATGGTGGGCAAACGGGTGGGTGACGTGCCCTTTGACAGCGTGTATGAATTGACGCTGCTGCTGCTCAAGCGCCAGGAGGAACTGATTGTTTCCCCGGCCGATGATGTGGTCTTGCAGCCGGCGGACACCCTGATCCTCCTGGGTACACATCAAAGCCTGACCCGATTCAGCGAGCAACCATGAAAGGCCGCCTCACCTTCGGGCGCAAACGCCAGCGTGTGATTCGTTTGCCGGACACGGCCGTTTTCCCGCATCCCATCCACCATATTCCCCCTCCTCTACGGCCGATTGTCGGTCTGCTGACGCTCATCGTGGTGGGGACGCTGCTGCTCTGGCTGCTGCCGGGTGTCACCACCCGCCCCATCACCTTCGTGCAAGCGTTTTTTACGGCGACTTCGGCCGTCACCGTTACTGGTATGGCGGTGCTGACCACCAGCACCGACTTCACCTTTGCCGGGCAAATCATTCTCCTGCTGCTCATTCAAATGGGCGGCCTGGGTTATATGGCTCTGGTCGCCCTGCTGCTGCGCGCCTCTGGTCGCCGCGTATCCTTGCCCAACCGCCTGCTGCTGGCCGACTCGCTGGGTCTGCAAAACCCCTCGCTCATTTCCCACTACCTGGGGCGCATCCTGACGGGCATGTTTGTGATAGAAGCGGTTGGCGCGGCCGTTCTCTTTGTGTACTGGCGGCAAACCGATATTGTGCCTTCTGACCGCGTTTTGTTTTATGCCATCTTTCATGCTGTCGCGGCCTTCTGCAATGCCGGGTTTGACCTGTTCTGGGGTACGCCTGCCTATCCCAATGGCATCCCCAACGACAATCCCACGCTGATTATTTTGGGCGTGTTGGTGATATTGGGTGGCCTGGGGCTGCCGGTCTTTCATAGCCTGCTGCTGTACCGGCGGCAGCGGCGGCTTTCATTACACACAAAGCTGACACTGCTGGTCACGCTGGCGCTCATCCTGGTTGGTTGGGTGGCTTTGTATCTGCCGGAGGCCACCAGGGGGGTGGCGGCCGACCTGTCTTTAGACGAGAAACTGGTGCAAACCTGGTTTCAGTCGGTATCGGCGCGCACGGCCGGATTTCCGGGGCTGGAAAATTTTGCGCTGGTGCAGCCGGAGAGTCAGTTGGTGCTGGTTGCTTTGATGTTTGTAGGCAGCGGCCCGGCTTCGATGGGTGGCGGCATTACCACCGGCACACTGGTGGTTTTGTTGGCAGTAATGTGGAGTTTTCTGCGGGGAACGCCCGGCGTGAACGCTTTTAAGCGTTCGATCCCGACACGTATTGTGAAACGGGCTACGGCCGTGCTCATCGTCAGCCTGTTTGTGTGTGGTCTGGCAACCTGGCTGCTTTTGCTCACGCACCCCTTTGAACTGGGACCGGCGCTGTTTGAGGTTGTCTCCGCCTTTTCCACCTGCGGCCTGACGTTAGGCATTACCGGCCAACTTAACCCAATCGGGCAGTTGATCATCATTTTTATGATGTTTTGGGGACGATTGGGCGCCTTAACCATCGTGCTGGTACTGCTCAGCCGCAGCCGGGAAAGCAGCCTGCTGCATTATCCCGAAGAGTCAGTGCTGATTGGCTGATCAATTGACAATTGACAATTGACAATTGACAATTATCAATTGTCAATTGTCCGTTTCCGCCTGCCATTTCTCCCGGTTGGCGGCGCGGGCGATTTTGCCGCTGGAGGTTTTGAGCAGCCAGTGGCGGCCAACCAGATGCACGTAGCTGACGCTGACGCCGCTTTGCCGCGCCACTTCCTGGCGGATGGTTTTGTTGATCTCCTTGCGTTCGGCGGGGTCGGCCGTTTTCACTTCGGCGACGACGGCGATGAGTTCGGTGCCTTCTTTTTCATCAGGCACGCCAAAACAGACGGCGCGGCCCGGATGGACGCCGGGCACATCGTTGACGATAGCTTCAATGTCTTGCGGGTAAATGTTTTTGCCGGCGTTGATGATCAGTTCTTTGGCGCGGCCGATCACTAAAAGTTCGCCGTCTACCATGTAGCCCCGGTCGCCGGTTTTGTACCAGCCATCCAGGAACGGCCGTAAATCAGGCCGCCGGTAGTATTCCGTGAGCATACAATTGCTGCGGATGACAATTTCACCTACGCGCCGGTCGGTCAGGGCACGGCCGTCCCCATCCCACACCGCCACTTCCGTCCCGGCAATCACCGGCCCACAGGAGACTTTGACGGCTGCCTGGGGATGGTCGGCGGCTACCGGCTGCGCATATTGATTATGGATAAGAGATTGTTCATCTATTGTGTCGAGTACGGCCGTGCGCCCTGGCACAGTCTGGGTGACGGCAAAGGTGTTCTCCGCCATGGCATAACTGACGCCCAACATCTCCGGGCGGAGGCCGTTGGCGGCAAAGGCATTCAGAAAAAGCTGATGGCTGTCATACCGCACCGGTTCGGAGCAGTTGATGAACAGGCGCATGGAGGCCAGCGACAGCCCTTCTTTGTCTCGCGCCCGGATGCGGCGGGCGCAGTGGTTATAGGCGAAGTTGGGCAGCCAGCAGAGTGTGCCCTGGTAATCGTGAATGGCGCGCAGCAGCAGCGCCGGGTGGCTGACCCAATCAAACGGAGACATCAGCACCAGGGGGATGCCCTGCACCAGCGGCAGCAAAAACCCGGCAATCAACCCCATGTCGTGGTACAGCGGCAGCCAGCTTACAATCACATCCTGCTCAGTCAGGTGTAAGGCATCGCTGTAGCTGGCGAGCTGGTTGAGTACGGCCGTGTGCGCCAGCGCTACTCCCTTTTGCAGCCCGGTGGTGCCGGAGGAGTGTTGCAGGAAGGCGATAGAATCGGGGGACTGGGAGACTGGGAGATGGGGAGACTGGGCGTCTCTCAGTCTCTCAGTCTCCCAGTCTCTAATCGCTGATGAACCAAACACGGGGCAGGTCACGGCCGTGCCCAACTGCGGCGCAAATTCATCCGTCGTTAGCACTGCCTTCACGTCTGAAAGGCGCACCAGTTCAGCCATGTGCTGCATATAGATGTCGGCGTCCAGTTTATCGGTGAGGGTGGGGAACATGGAGGGGATAGCGCCCACCAGCAGTGCCCCCCAAAAGGCGTAGATGCTTTCCAGATTTTGGGTGTGGGCGATGATGACCAGTTCGCCCGGCTGAATGCCCAGCCGCCGCAGCCCATTCGCATAACCAGTAGCAGCCAACCGGAACATCTGGCGTGAGATGATCTCCGGCTGGCTGTCTGTTTGCAGGTAAATGATGGCCGGGCGGGTGGCGTCTACGGCCGTGAGCGCCCGCGCGTCGAGTAATGTGTGGAAGGACGGCCGTGTTGTCAGCGTCAGCATACGTGAGGCGTAACCCGTAACCCGTAACCCGTTATCCGTAACCCGTTATCGGATTACGGATTACGGACTACGGATTACCGATTACCGATTACCGATTACCGATTACCGATTACGGCCACTCCGTTGTGGCATTGCCGGTTTGTAAGTCTACGCCGACCAACGCCCGGATGGTCAGGTACAGATGGCTGGGCGAACGAGTAATACCGCGCCAAAAATCATCGGCCAATGTATTCTTTACTTCATAATTGAGCGCGCCCGTGCTGGTATTGAGCGACTGCACCAACAATTCCGGTGGGTCAGGCGTGGCGAAAAGCTGCACAATGTACAGGCCGTTGTTCGTCAGCTCATATGTCCATTTATCATCAAACGGGTCCATTTCAAATAGATATTGCGCTTTGAGGGGGTGCTGCCACAGGCGTTCGCCGCTGGTTGCATCCAGCCCCCACACCTCGATCTGTTTGGTGCCGCGCTGCCGTTCGCCCCAGACGACGGCCGTGTTTCCCTGCATCCCCATCGGCCATAGTTCATAATCGTCCCCCTGCACGTAAAACTGGAGCTCACCGCCGTTTAAGTTCATGGCGGCTATGCCCTGGCTGCCAGAATCATAAGATGGCAGCAGCAGCATGTCTCCGTTGAAGGCAAAATAAGGCGAGAAGTTCCACTCGGTGACAATCCCCCGACCAATGGACGAGGAGATACTGGCATCTCCGGGCAGGCGAGATTGCCAGATGGGTTTACCGGTTTCCGGGTCCCACTCTTCCAGGCATTCCGCGCCATTGATGGATGTGCCAAACAGAAAGAAGAGGCGATCCTGGGCTTCATCCGCAAAAACCTGATCATAATAACCAAAGGGGGCCGGATCAAAGAAGTTGCCATCATCCGGGCACATGGGAATGAGTTCGTGTACCAGTTCACCGCTGTTGAGGTTGAATAGTTTGAGCGCAAAACCAAAAGAACCGGCTTTTTCAGATTCATCCAAAACAGCCGCCATATTATGTAGGATAGTGACAGCCACAAACCCTTCTTCCATGTAAACGGGGGTGTCATTTTCCAGACGGGCCTGCCACAAAGTTTGGCCGGTTTTGGCATTTAGCCCGTAGAGAGTGTTATCGGCCGTCAGGGCGACCACAACGCCCTGTTCCGAGCGCAGGCAGCCATAACAACGCCGGTCTACAATGTCGCTGAGGTTGGCCTGCCAGACCTGTTCGCCGCTGGCCCGGTCGAGGGCGCGTAGAGTGCTGCCGCTGGTGTGATAGATGTGTTGGTTATCATAGGTGACGTTGAAGTCCAGATTGTTGCTGGAATCGCCCACTTGTGTTTCCCAGCGCACAGTACGACGGCCGTCATTTTCTTCTGTGTAGCTGAGGAAAATGTTGTTGACATTGTTGCTGTACTGCCAGTTTTCTACCATCAGGTCAGAACCCAGGCCATCGCCGCCGCTGGTGACCACCAGCGGATTATTTTGAATGTTTCGATTCACGGTGGCTACCTGCACACTCACTTCCTGAACAAAAGTTTGAATGTCGCCTTCAGATACTTGCTGGATGAATGTTTGCGGGTCTTCTATCACCTGGGTGATGGTGGCAAAAGGCACCAGGGCTGCTACCACAATACCGAAAGTGAACAGGATAATGACGATGGCTACCAGGCAGCCACAACTGCTGTTTCCGCTGCTGGAGACGGTGGTATAGGTGACGGCCGTCGGTTTGCCCATTTCCAGCCCATCCACAATATCTTTGGCCTCTTTTAGCCCGACGCCGAAGGTTTCCCGGTATAGTTTGATGGCTTCAATTTTCTGCCCGTGATGCACCAGTTCCAAAATCTGGTGGATGGCCTGCGCCTTTTCTGGTGATTCACCGCCCATATAACCGGTTTGGTATGTACCGGCGCGCATGGTTTCAGGCACGATGATCGTCGTGCCGCAGAATTCGCAGCGGATGGTTTCGGAACGGCCGTCGTAATCCATTGAGGCATTACAGGATGGGCATTTAAGGGCTTGCACTTGGGTCATGTTATCTCCTTTGAAAGGTGGTTGGGTTCGTTGCTTATACTAACCACCAACTGCCAACTGCCATGTTCACGGACAGCGGTGTTGTGAATCGCAGGCGGAATCGTACCGCCGTAACGGGTAGGTTGTCAATGAATCAGGACTAGAATCCTCTCGTCCATATAAATTTTGGCCGGTAGCCATGCCTTTAGCCGGTTCTTTTTACGTGTGCGGCTACAATCAACCCGTTTTGTATGTTAATCGGCGCTAGTGTAGGACACGGCCGTCCGAAAGCCGTCCGAACCTCATCCTATCGCAAGAATCGGGTGGAGAATGGCGGGCGGCTCTGTTACAGTTAGCAGAGATTGGAAATTCAATCTCCAATCTCCAATCTCAAACCCTAATTTCAATGGTAACGATGGAGGCTTTACTCATGTTTGTTCAGGCATCTACTGATTACGCTCTTGTTGAAAAAGCGATTCATTATCTGGAAGAAAATTACCAGAATCAACCGGCTCTGGCCGATGTGGCCGCCCATGTGGGGCTGAGTGAATATCATTTTCAGCGACTGTTTACCCGGTGGGCCGGCATCAGCCCTAAACGTTTTGGGCAGTACCTGACAATGCAACACGCCAAACAAGTGTTGGCTGAATCACAGAACATTCTGGAAGCGGCGTTTGCGACCGGGCTTTCCGGGCCGGGTCGCCTGCATGACTTGTTTGTGACCCACGAAGCGGTGACGCCTGGCGAATACAAAACCAGAGGCGCTGGCCTGACTATTCGGTATGGTTTTCATCCCACGCCCTTTGGCGAGGCGCTGCTGGCGGAAACAGAACGGGGTATTTGTGGTCTTTCGTTTGTGACGGGCGCTCTGCTGGGCAACGGCCGTGCCGCTGCCCTCGATGATCTGGCCCATGCCTGGCCCCAGGCTATGTTGGTGGAAGATGTGGGAGGGACGGAAACGGCCGTGAAACAAATCTTCTCTCCTGCCGACCAAAAAGCACCCTTACCTCTATATCTCAAGGGGACTAATTTTCAAATACAAGTGTGGATGGCCTTGCTGCGTGTGCCGCTGGGGGCGTTGGTGACGTATGGTACGCTGGCGCAGGCGGCAGGGCAGGAGAAGGCAGTACGGGCGGTGGGCACGGCCGTAGGTCATAACCCCATCGCTTACCTCATCCCCTGCCACCGCGTCATCCAAAAAAGCGGTGATTTTGGCGGCTACCACTGGGGCGTCACCCGCAAAAAAGCGATCATTGGCTGGGAAGCGGCTCATGCGGTGATGGTGTAATGGTGTAATGGTGTAATGGTGATCGTCTATCACTTGCCCCCTGTCACTTTTGTGCTATCTTCCACATAACAGACTGGTGGGTCTGTATACACCTGACAGGTCTCACCAGACCTGTCAGGTGTATATGTATGGAAGAGAGTACCAAACCCCCCCGTGACCCAGAAGCCACCAAATCCCGCATCCTGGATGCGGCGCTGGATATATTTGCCAGCAAGGGATACCACGATGCCCGGCTGGACGAAATTGTGGAGGAATCACACACCTCCAAAGGAGCCATTTATTTCCATTTTCCTAACAAAGAGCGGCTTTTTCTGGCGTTGGTAGACCAATTTGCTGATTTGTTAGAACGGCGGGTGACAGAAGCCATTGCTCACGAAGAAGCCGGCATAGCCCGTGTGCGGGTGGCGCTGGAGACGTGTCTGGATACATTCGGCCGTTACCGACGCCCGGCCAAGCTCCTTCTTGTGCAGGCGGTGGGTCTGGGCGCTGCTTTTGAGAACAAGCGCAACGAAATCAATGACCGTTTTGCGCGGCTGATCGAGACCTATTTACAGGAGGCGATTGCTGTCGGTGACATTGCGCCGGTGGATACGGAAGTGGTGGCCTATGCCTGGATGGGGGCCATGTACGGCGTGATTATTCGCTGGGTCTACACCGGCGAACCGGAACCGGCGCGCATTATGAATACGCTGCTGCCGGTATTACTACGCAGTGTGGGGTTTGAAGAAGGTGGAGATTAGAGATTGGAGATTGGGAGATTGGGAAATTGAGGGGTTGGAGGTTGAGCAATCTCTAATCGCCAATTCCCAATCTCACATTGTCAGCACCACGATTGCCGCGCCGGGTGTGACGGCGGCGGCGTTTTTGCGCCAGGGTCAGGGGCGCGAACGCTTTTTCTGGCAGGCGGCGCATGACGAGGTGGCGTTGGCCGGTTTTGGGGTGGCGGCTGATTTACGCGCCTGGGGGCCAGAACGTTTTCATTCCATTGCCCAGCAGGCAAAAGCTCTGTTTCAATACGCCATTCTTGAAGATAACGGCCAACCGCTGGCTGCGCCCCGGTTGTTTGGCGGGTTTTCTTTTGCCGATGATTTTGTGCCGGATAATACCTGGGCTTTTTTTCACCCGGCGCACTTCATTTTGCCCCATTACCAACTGGCCCAGATCGGTGATGAAAGCTGGCTGACGATCAATGCCGTCATCACAGCCGAGGAAGATGTGGCCGAAACACAATTGTCACTGCGAGAGGCATTATTGGCGCGGCTGGCGCTGCTGCAAAGTGAATCGCCGCCCGCACCAGGTGGTGTGGCCCTTCAGCAGATAGATTACCCTATGTCTTATGCTGTCTGGCAGGAGATGATTGAACGGGCCACGGCCGTGATGCGCGCCGGTACATTCAACAAAGTAGTCCTCTCGCGGGTGTGTGAGCTGTGGTTTGGCGCGCCGGTAGATGTGGCCGGGGCGTTGGCTTTCCTGAACCAGACCTACCCCGATTGTTTTCGCTTTTTGTTTGAACCCCGGCCATACCATGCCTTTTATGGGGCTACGCCGGAGTTGTTAGTGCAGGTACACGGCCGTGACCTGCACACCATGTCCCTGGCTGGCTCAATCCGGCGTGGCCCAACACCCGCCGCAGATGAGGTGTTGGCCCATGAACTGCTCGCCAGCCAGAAGGATTTGTATGAACATGCCGTCGTGGCGGACTCCATCCGGCGGCGGCTGGCGCCGGTTGTCACGACCTTAGAGATGCCCGACCAGCCCGATGTGTTGCGCCTGGGGTATATCCAGCACTTGTATACGCCGGTTTACGGCCGTTTAACCCAACCAACCGGCGTCCTACCATTGGTCGAAATTCTGCACCCCACACCCGCTTTAGGGGGCACGCCCCGCCATCTGGCGTTGCCCTACATCACCCAGGCTGAACCGGTACCCCGCGGTTGGTATGCGGCCCCAGTGGGTTGGCTGGATCACCACCTGGATGGGGCATTTGCGGTGGGCATTCGTTCCGCCATTGCCCAGGACAGGCGCGTCTGGCTTCATGCCGGGGCCGGCATTGTGGCCGATTCCCAGCCCCAAAAAGAGTGGGACGAAACAGCCCTCAAGTTTCGCCCCATGCTCAACGCCTTAGGCATAAGCCAGATAGAGTAGGCTGATTTTGTTCCGATCTTGCGACCGGATAGCGAGTTGAACGTACCGAACACTACATCGTGACAAAAGGAGAGTAATATGTGCTGTTTAGTGACGATCCTGGTGTTTTTAGGCCCCCGTTTTGCCCTGATTGCCTGGTATCTGATGGATCCCCTGCGCTTTAACCTGGCCATCAACTCTTTTCTGCTGTCGTGTCTGGGATTCTTGTTCTTGCCCTGGACGATGCTGGCCTATCTGGCCGCCTGGACATCTGATGGCGTGATGGGCTTTGGCTGGGTCATTGTTCTCTTTGGCTTCTTGATAGACATCAGCGCCTACTCTGGTGGCGGTTACGGCAACCGCAAACAGATTCGGCGCTACCGTTAGCCGTCAAGACCTGACAGGTTTCTAAAAACCTGTCAGGTCTAGGCTTCGTGTTATCGGTATTGCTGCAAAATACGGCGGGCGACCGACCATTTATGTACTTCGTCCGGCCCATCATAAATGCGGGCCGCGCGTTCGTGGCGGTACCACCAGGCAATGGGCGTGTCGTCCGTCATGCCCAGGCCACCATGTACCTGCAGGGCGCGGTCGAGCACCTGTTGCAACACCCCGGCGACATGAAACTTAATCAGTGAAATATCGTCGCGCACGGCGTATTGACCGTGTTTGTCAATTTTCTGCGCTGTGTCCATGACCAACAGTGTAGCCGCATTGAGCGCCGCCCGGTTTTCAGCAATCCAGCCCTGAATTGTGCCCTGATCAGCCAGCGTTTTACCGGGGGCAATCTGGCGGCGCAGCGAATAGGCGCACATCAGGTCAAAGGCGCGTTCGGCAATGCCCAGCCAGCGCATACAGTGGTGAATACGGCCCGGCCCCAACCGCTCCTGGGCAATGGCAAAGCCGGCCCCTTCTGCGCCCAGCAGGTTGCTCAGTGGTACGCGCACTTCGTGGTAACGCACCTCACCGTGGCTGGCCCAACCGCTGCCCGCCTCGCCCATGATGGAGATGTTGCGCACCAGTTCAAAGCCGGGCGTGTCCAACGGCACAATGATCTGGCTGGCGCGTAGATGTTTGTTTTCGGCGTGGGGGTCGGTGATGGCCATGACCACGGCAAATGATGCGCCGTCGGCCGAAGACGTAAACCATTTGTGGCCATCAATGATATAGCTATCGCCTTCGCGCACGGCCGTGGTGCCCATCATCACCGGGTTGGAGCCAGCAAACTCTGGCTCCGTCATCGAAAAACAACTGCGAATTTCGCCGCGCAACAGCGGCGTGAGGAAACGCTCTTTTTGTTCGGCCGTGCCATGCTCGATCAGGATTTCCATGTTGCCGGCGTCGGGGGCCTGGCAGTTGAAGGTGTAATGACCGATGGGGGTGCGCCCTAATTCCCGGCTGACCAGGCCGTGTTCAAACAGCGTCAGCCCCAGGCCGCCGTATTCTTTGGGGATTTGCGGCAGCCATAGACCTAGCTCCTTCACTTTCTGCCGCTTTTCGACCAGCACCGGCTCCAGGTCTGTAAACTCCTTGCCCAGAAACTCGGCTTCCAGGGGAATCAACTCTTCATCCACAAAGCTGCGGATGGTGAACAGTATTTTTTGCATGTCAGGGGAAATTTCAAACATGTGGGCCTCCAGATTAAGTTTGTAGTAGGCGATTCATCGCCTGCCTACTACGAACGTTACGTTTCCATCTTCTTCAATTCTTCACGCATCAGGTCAACCTGGTGTGGTTTATCCACGTCCATACCGGCTTCGGCGTGCGGGTTCAGCAATATCTTTACCGGAAAGTTAGTGAGACGCTGCGCGGTGGTTTCAATGTCGGTCAGCGTTACCTGGCGGAACAGCAGCTTGAGCAACATGCGCAGGCCGACGATGCGGGCGATTTTCCAGGCATGTTTACGGGCGCTGGCTAACATTTCCAGGAGTTCTTGCTCCCGACCTAATTGCGTTGTCAAGATCGCCACATCCCCGCCAGCCACTTCCAACCCTTTGAGTTTGACGTAGGTGCGGCTGGAATGGGGGAAGCGGTTCTCCATGGTTTCTCTGGTGACGAAGTTGTAATAAACGCCGTAGTCAAAGGGGCGGCAGGTGTCTATCAGGTCATCTATGATGGCCCCGCTGAGCAGGGGCACGTCGCCGGACGCACCCAAGACGTGGGTGGTTTGGGGTTTGTTTTGGATGATCCAGTCCAGGCCGGCGGTACCGTTTTTTACCAGGCTGCCATGATCGGGCAGGTGAATGACGGGCCGCTTGAAGCTCATGCCCATGTCGCCGCCCAGGCCGACGACGATGACATCTTCGATGTATTGGGAGTCCTGCACGGCATCTACCACCCGTTCCAGCAGGGTACGGCCGTGCATATCCAACAACGCCTTAGGTTTCCCCTGGGTGTACACATAAATGGGGTCGTCTGGCCCTGGCAGGCCACCGGCAATAATTACGCAGTCCATATTTCCTCGGTGACCGGTAATCGGTAATCAGTTACCGGTAACTGATTACCGATTACCGATTACAGTTTGTGGATTGTTGGTTTCATATCCAGTTGGGCGATCATCTGGCTCAGTTCGGCGCGGGTGAGGGTGCGGCCTTTGGCGGCAACGGCCGTCAGCGCCGCTTCCATCATATTGGTGCCAAAGGAACGACCGTCCAGCATCGGCGTAGACGTGAGCACATGGCTGACGCCCCGCTGCCGGAACAGCTCCATATCTTTACCCGTCGTGGTGTTGGTGACAATGACCTTGCCCTGTAAATTGTCCGGCATGTGCCGCCGGATGTAATGGCAGTCACCGGCGATTACGTCCGCCCATTGATACCATTTGCTGAATTTGGGCACAATCTGGTCTTGTTTTTCGCCGGTGGGGTAGAGCACACTGATGGGTAGTTTGGTGATGATGGGGGCCAGGAGACGGCCGAGGATATTCAACATTTTCAGGCTGTGTACGGCAATGGGGATGCCCACCGAAAACATCAGGTCGCCATAGGTGGCCTGGTAGCCGTGGTCGGCAAAACTGAGCGTCATGCCATACCGATCTACGCCCACGGTGATGAATACCTTGCCCTGGCGGTATTGTTCGCCAAGCCCGGCGATGAGCGCGTCTACCACCTGCCGTTCCAGCGTGTTTTTCAAGCCGCTGCCATCTACTACCGGCGTTTTTTTTACGTTTTGGATGAGCTTGTGGGCGGCGGAGATGTTGTAACGGCGCTCGCCCATATCTACCCACAGATCAATGCCGCCCACACCCAGGCAGTCCACCTGCCCATCCAGTTCGGTGAAGAGGGCGGTGGCGCGGCTGATGTCGCCATCGGTGCCGCGCCGTTCGATACTGACTTTTTCACCCAATAGCTCAATTTCGACGGCTTTGTCCCGGTCAGATGCGCCCAGGCTGATGCTGACTGCTCGTTTCATGGCAACTCGTGGAGACCTGACAGGTTTCTGAAACCTGTCAGGTCTGTAGGTTTTTATGGTTTGAGAATGATGGGTAGATACAGCTTGAATGGTGTGCCGACAAAGGTGATGACGGGTGGGCCGGTAACAACGGCCGTGACCTCATCGCTGCGCACCCCATAATCCGCATTTTCCACCACATAAACGGTAGTGCTGATGTCGGTACTCACCACCAATTGCACCTGCCACACCCCACCAGCCGCTAACGAGGACGTGTGCCAATAGACGATGTCGCCGTCCATGGTAAAGGGCAGGGTGGCGGTGATGAAGGTGGTGTTGGCCGGCAGCACATCGGTGAGGACGACATTGGTGGTGGGTGAAACTGAATGCACATGGGTGACGGTCAGGGTGTAGGTAAGTGTATCGCCGGCGGCCACTTCGGCAGCGGAAGCGGCTTTGTGCAGCATCAGGGCATGGGCCAGCGGGGTGATGCTGGTTTGTACGGGTGGGCCGGACACGGCCGTGACCTCATCACTCCACACGCTGTACTCCGCATTTTCCACCAGGTTGGCTGTGGTGCTTAACGGCGCAGCCACTACCAACATCACTTCCCAGGTGGCGTCCGCCGCCAGTTCCGGGGTTTGCCATTGCACAGTTGTGCCATCATAGGTATGTGGCATGGTGGCGGTAATGAACATCGTGTTCGCCGGTACCACATCGGTGAGCACCACATTGTGGGTGGCGGCCAATGGATTGAGGTTTTCTACGGTGATGGTATAGGTCAGCCAATCGCCGGGCATAATTTCCGTCGCCGAGGCGGTTTTATTAAGACCCAGTTCGAAGGGGATGACGGTGGTCTGCACGGGCGACCCGGCTACAAACTGCGCTTCGTCGCTCTGGCTGCCATACTGGTTGTTTTCAATTACCGTCGCTGTCGTGTCCATGTCTACCATGACCGTGAGTGTGACCGTGACTGTTTCCTCGGCAGCCAGTGAGGCAAAATCCCATTGCACGGTTGTGCCGTCAAAGGTGTGCGGCGCGCTGGCGGCGACGAAGGTTGTCTCTGCCGGAATGACATCGGTGAGAACGACATTATTGGTCACGCTGATGGGATGCAAGTTTTGCAGGGTGAGGGTATAGGTGATCCACTGTCCGGGCACGGCCGTTGCCGGGCCAGTTTTATCTAGCCCCAGCGTGACAGAGGGGTCGGGAATGTTGTTGTAGGCGTTCAGGGCGTCAATACGGCCGTGTCCAAATACATTGTTAGGTACATCTCCTGGTTGATCATCGCCACAAAGTTGGGCATTAAACAGGGGTACGGCCGTGTTGTTAATCAGACTTTCCAGCGCATCCACATTGCCCGCCAATGACGGCTGCGCCGAAATGAGCAAGCCGACCAGCCCGGCCACATGCGGTGCGGCCATGCTGGTGCCAGACATTGACCCGTAATTGCCAAAACGAGTGGTAGAACGAATGCCCACGCCGGGCGCGGAGATGTCTGGTTTCAACCCATTGGTAAAGGTAGACGGGCCGCGGCTGCTGAAACTGGCAATAGTATCGTTAAGTTGTGTTGCCCCCACGCTGTACGATTCGTCATAAAAGCCGGAGGGAGTGTTGACGGTGCCACAGCTTGAGCCACTGTTTCCGGCCGAGTGAACCGTTATGATCCCGGCAGCCACCACGTTTTGCGTTACTGCCAGCAGTTCATTGCCCACCGTGCAGCCTTCGCTGGCCGGGCAGCCCCAGGAGTTGTTGATGACATGGGGGGCCAGAGCCGGATTGGGATTTTGCCCATTCAAATCGGTGGGAGCGATGAACCACTGGTAACATTCGGCATAGGTAGCCGGTGTGCCGTCGCCGACGTTCATATTGCGGCAGCCAATCCATTTGGCGCCAGGGGCCATGCCCACGGCGTTGGTTGCGCCTGCCGGCCAACTGGGATTCGATGGATCCATGTCGTTGCCGACCATGGTGCCCATGGTGTGTGTGCCATGCCCTTGATCGTCACACGGTTCGGGAGAATTGGCGCCGCAAACGCCGCCGCCGCTGTGAATGGCGTCGTGCCAGTTGTAATTGTGATCGGCGCTGCTGCCATTCCAACCACGATACTGGTTAATGAGACCGGGGTGATCCCAATCGTAGCCGGTATCTTGCCCACCAATGACGGCGCCGGCGCCGGTGACGCCTTGCGCCCACACAGCGGGAGCATTCACCAGGGTGATGTTTGGCTCGATGGCTTCCAGAGCGCGCTGCATTTGTTCGGGGGTGGTGGGGATGAGTTGCAGGGGAACGGTGGGGTTAGCGATCAGGCGGGCCACGTCGTCGCGCTGCGCCATGGCCTGCACCACGTTCATGTCGCCGCGCACCCAGATCATATTGACAACCCAGAATTTCTGATAGGGAACGCCCAGTGTGTCCAGATGGGCGACAACGGCGGGTTGGGTGCGTTTGGCTACGGCCGTCAACGTGTCATACACATACTGCCCTTTCTGCTCTTTGGTGGGCAGGTTGGCAGCGGCGCTGACGTCGCCCTGTTCGGCCAGGTAAACCAGGAACTCGGTCTGGGGTAACTGCCCATCAGGCCCCGCCAGGGCGGGATCAGCCGTTTGCAGCACCCAGGGGTCTACTTTGGCCTGCCAGCTATTATTTTCAGGGGGGATTTGCGCCTGCACGGCCGAATACAGGACGGCCGTGAACGCGGACAAAATACCAATCAATAAAATTATTTTTCTTATCATATTGCCTCCAGGTTTGTTATTGGGGATTCCCGTGGTTGGTAAGCATTGGTTCATGGTGTGACCGGGTAATGGGGTATGGATGTGGCCCATTATCCAGCAGTTTCATTCTGCCGCCGCGTATTATACCGAAGACGGCCGTAAGTGACAGAGTTTGTAGCCGTTGGCAAGCACCGCCCACCTATAATTGCCCAACTTTCGCCGATGTCTTACACTTGTGGCACGTACAGCCGACAGCGTTTTCCGTATATCTTGTTAAAGGGCGATATTCGTTCGGCTGTATGGCGTGTATGCATAATGATTTTTGCAGAGCCAGAACAAAAGCACTGACGTGCTGATGCGTATGAACGAATGGAGCGATGAGCAACTGCTGGCCCATGTGGCCAATGGCGAGGTGGCGGCGTTCAAAACGCTGTTTGATCGTTATGGTGGGCGTGTTACCGGGTTCTGCGTCAAGCTGCTACACGACCAGGCATTGGCCGAAGATGCCTGCCAGGAGACATTCTGGCGCATCTGGAATGGGGCGCACACATTTGACGGGCAGCGGGGCAACTTTCAGGGATGGCTGTTTGGTATTGCCCGAAACCTGGCCATTGACACGATCCGCCGCCAGAAGAACATGCTGGTGGAATTGCTGCCAGACGGCCGTGTCCCTCATAACGAACAGGCCGCCAGCGTAGACGCCGAACCAGACGTGGCCGAGGTTGCCTGGGTCTCCATCCAACAGCAGCAGGTGCATCAGGCATTGGCCGAACTGCCGCCCGATCAGCGTGATGTGATCGAGTGGATTTATTTTCAGGGGATGACCCGCCGCGAAATTGCCCAGGAAAAAAACATCCCCTTTGGCACCATTAACACCAGAGCGCAGTTAGCGCTGGAAAAATTGGGACGGGCGCTGCGGGCCAATGGCTATGGCCTTGAGGAATAACATGGACGAGCACATGCAAGGGCTGCTGGCGCTGTATGCATTGGGCGGCCTCACCGAAGATGAACAGCAGGAGGTGGAAGCCTATCTGGCGCGCCATCCAGAAGCGGAAGCTGAACTACGGGAAATGCAACTGGCAGTGACGGCGTTGGCGCATACCGCACCACCTGTCTCGCCTTCGCCGGGGATGGAAGAGGCGCTCATGGCGCGGGTAACGGCTGATGCGCAGGCAAGGTTTGGGGCGGCATGGCAACCGGGGCGGCAACCGGTAGAACCGCTTGCGCTCCGAAAGGTAAGCTGGGCGGAGCGGCTGCGGGGATTTTTGTCGCCGCCGGTCTGGGGCACGGCCGTTGCCGTTGCCCTGCTCACCCTCGTCTTTGCGGCGCTGCTCTGGCAAAACCGCGCCACACAATATGAGCAGCAGATCACGTCTCAGGCGGCTAATATCCAGGCGCTGCAAGCAGAAAATAATGTGTTACAGCAAACAAACCAGGAATTGGCAACGGCCGTGACCACTGCCGACCGTGAAAATGCCCGGCTGCAGACGCAGTTGGAGACACTGCGACAGGAGCGGGATACCGCCCAAATGCAGGCTGCGTTGTTAGCCGATGAAAAGGCGGTATTGGCGGAAGATACGGCCGTGTTGATAAGCCAGAATGAAGCCTTGAGCGAACAACTGGTGGCGCTGGAAGCATTGGCCGCCATGTTGCAGGTTGACCTGGATGCCGCCAATGAGGTATTGGCCTTGTTTGCCTCGCCGGATGTAGACCTGGTTTCTCTGCCGGGTACAGAAAACCAACCCCAGGCCGTGGGCCAGCTTTTGTTTGATCCAAACACCAATCTCTCCCTTTTATTAGTTGATGGAATGGAAAACCTGGCGCCCGGACAGGTATACCAGGTATTACTCATTCGGGAAGACGGGCATGACACGGCCGAGACTTTTGCGGTGGATGTGCAGGGGCAGCGGGCGCTGATTGTGCATTCACTCACGCCCATGCACACGTTTACGGCCGTTGGTGTTTCCATCGAACCGGAAGGTGGCAGCCCACAGCGAACCGGTGACATCATCTTGTTAGGTGAGTTGATGGGGTCCTGAAGCCCTCCCAATCCCCTTGAAAACAAGGCCCTGGCTGGAATCAGCCGGGGCTTTTTATATTTTATGAAGATATTGTATATGAATTTTAGAATTTGATACGTACAAAACCACGACTGCCTTCGTATACCTGATTGAACAACAAAAATAGTGGTTGGCTTGCAGGCGCGCGCAAAACAGATCTGACCTTTGTCAAGCCCCCACACCCGGCGCAAACAGCGCCATACCATTCAAATTAAAAGGTTGCATAGGAGGCAAACATGCGAGAAAAAGTTTACCGCTCAGGTTTATTGTTGATAGTTATGCTGGTTTTGCTCTTGGCCATCCCGTCTGTATTGGCATGGACGGCCGTTTCCAATCAGGCCGAATCACCCACGGCGGGCGCAGACCCATTGGTGTCTGTTGCCCATTTTGCTCCCTTCGCCAACACGGCCTTGGGCACATCTGTTACAGTGCGTGTGAATGGCGGTGATGCCATCACCGATTTTGAATTTGGCGAGATTGTCAATACCTCGTTGCCCGCTGACACGTATCTAATTGAAATTGTGCCCACCGGCAGCAACGATGCGGCTATCAGCGGTACGGTTACGCTGATGCAGGATACCAGCTACACGCTGGCAGCTATCGGCGATGGCGTTAACCAGCCGTTGGCGTTGCGGGCATTGGTGGATGATACGGCCGTATCCCCCACTGAGGCCAAACTACGCCTGGCCCATTACGCTCCCTTCGCCAGCAGCGGCACGGAGGTGGACATTTGTACGGACGGTGGCACGGCCGTACTCACCAACTTCGCCTACGATGATGTCACCGACCCCTACGTGGCGCTCCCGCCCGGCGATTATGATCTGCTCGTAGCCGTCGCCGGTACCAATTGTGCGGCGGTAGCGCTGGATTTGCCCTCATTACGCCTGGAAGCAGGCCAGATCTATGACGCTTTTGCCATCGGCGGCGCCAATGACTGGCCCATCAGCGCCACCAGCATCACCGGTCTGACGCTAACGCCCGCGGTGGTTAACGTGGCCCATTATGCGCCCTTTGCCGATACCGCTCTGGGCACATCCGTCACCGTGCGTCTGAACGGCGGCGACGCCCTGACCAACTTTGAATTTGGCGACATCGCCGCCGGTGTGGAACTGCCAGCGGGTGACTATCTGGTGCAAATCCTGCCCACCGGCAGCAGCACCGTGGCCATCAGCGGCACAGCTACGCTGGAAGCGGGCGGCGACTATGTGATTGCGGCCATCGGTGACGGCGAAAATCAGCCGTTGGAACTGGTGGTCTATGATCGGAATATGCTGCCTGACCGCCTGGCGGCGGGCGGCGATGCGACTGTGTTTGTGGCCCATCTGGCTCCCTTTGCCAGCAGTGGTACAGAAGTAGACATTTGCACGGATGCGGGCACGGCCGTTGTCAGCAACTTTGCCTACAAGGACGTGGCCACGCTCAATCTGCCTGCCGGGGATTATGACCTGCTCATCGCCCTGGCGGGCACCGACTGTGGCACGGTGGCGCTGGATTTGCCCTCCGTCCGTCTGGGCGGCAACGAGATGGTTGACCTGTATGCCATCGGCGGCGCCAATGACTGGCCGTTAAATGTAACCAGCATCACCGGCTTTAACCTGACGCCCACCCAGGCGATGGTCAACGTCGGCCACTTTGCCCCGTTTGCTGCCGGTCTAGAGAATACCTCTGTCACCGTGCGCGTAAATGGCGCTGACGCCATTACCGACTTTGTCTTTGGTCAATTGGTGGAAGGCGTGGCGCTGGATGCCGGTGATTACCTGATCGAGATCATCCCCACCGGAACGGTGACGCCAGCCATTACCGGCACGTTCAGCCTGATGGCGGGGATGGATTACACCCTGTCGGCGATTGGCGATGGCGTGAACCAGCCGTTGGAACTGGATGCACTGGTGGATGACAACAGCGCCCCGGCGGCGGGCAGTGCCCGTGTGCGTGTGGTGCATTATGCGCCTTTTGCCAGCAGTGGCACGGAGGTGGATATTTGCACGGAGGATGGCACGGCCGTTTTGTCCACTGTCCCGTACAAAGCGTTCACCGACCCCTATCTGGAACTACCTGCCGGTCTGTATGACCTGAAAGTGACGGCGGCTGGCTCAAGCTGTGGCGACCTGCTCTTTGACATCCCGCTCATTCGTGTGCCTGCAGGTGCGATAGCGACCATCTTCGCTGTCGGCGGCGCAAATGGGTTTGCCCCCACCGTTATCACCACACCCGACCTGTCGCCGTTGCAGATTTTCTTGCCAATTAGCTTTAAGAATTAAATCCGTTCGGCAAGGTTTAAGTGATACGTGGTGCGTGACCGGGTTTCTCACGCATCACGTATCACGCATCACGGCTTCCCCTACCGCTGGTAATGAATGTGCCACAGCGTTTGCCAGGTTTGCCCGGCGTCTTCGGACAATTGCCAGTACCAATCCAGACTGTCCTGTTGAATGTTTGTCCATACCATGCGCTGATGCGCCGGTTTGCCCTCTACCATTGTCTGGCGCGATAGGATCATGTCGCCATCCTGGATACCGCCCACGAAATCCAGGTAGTTGCCCTGGTTGTCTACCCAGGTCTGTTTCCACTGCTCGGAAGCCTCGTTGAACACAGACACGCTCATGCCCTGAAAGGGGGCCGTGTGGTCATCGTGCAGACTGGTAAACTTTTCGCGGATGATTTTATCCCCCAGAATTTTGGTGACGCTGTTGTGCCCACGGCCGTGATCGGCCCAGGTTAGTTCCCATTCCCCCAACCAGAAATCAAATTGCTCATTCATGGTATTACGTCCTATCAGACATCCGATTTTTTGGAAAAATCGGATGTCTAGCTTGCGTGTAAATTCAATTCACCCCATATGACCGTCACGGCCGTGCCGCCCACCTTCACCGTTTCTATATCTTCTCTTGGCCCGACTACTTCCACCCATGCCTGTCCTGGCCTTCCCATCCAATGCCCTTGCTCGGCCACAAAGGTCGGGTTGTCCAACAGGCCATATTGCCACAAGTAGGCGGCCATGCCACCCGTGGCTGAGCCGGTGAAGGGATCTTCCATCGTATCGGGTGGCACGCCAAAATGGCGGGCAAAGGTGTGTCCTTGCGCTGTTACCCCTTGCAGGCAAAAAAGGTGTGGGCTGAAAAAGTCGGCGCGGGCGCGCAGAGCGCTGTAGGCGGCCACGTCCAGGCGGCAGCGGCGCAGCGCCTCGTGGTTGCGCAGTGGGATCATGAGCTGCGGCGTGCCGGTGCTGACGGTTTGGATGGGCGCGCCCGGGAGCAGGTCAGTGGGTGAGAGGCCAAAGGCGGGCAGCACCAGCGCCGGGTCATGCACGGCCAGGAATTGTGGTTTTTTCTGACTCATGGTGATGCGTGGCAAGTTGCCGTCCCCCGCAATCTCCACGACAATCACCCCGGCGGGCAGTTCCAGGGTCACGGCCGTGACTCCTTCACCCAATACAATCTCCCCCCTTTCTACCAGGGCATGTATGGTGGCTATAGTAGGATGCCCGGCCAACGGGATTTCCTCCGCCGGCGTGAAGTACCGCGCCCCGAAGTCAGCCACCGCCGAGCGGCGCACAAAGGCCGTTTCCGAAAGGTTCATCTCCCTGGCAATGGCTAACATTTGCTTGGTGGTCAAACCATCGGCGTCAAACACGATGGCGCATGGATTTCCGGCCAACGGCCGTGTCGTGAAGGCATCTACCTGCATGAAAGGGTAAGTTGTCATAGTCATTTCCGGTGGTAAGACGTAATCCGTGATTCGTAATCCGTGAGGCGTGAGCCGTCTCCCATCGGTTTACGGTTAACGGACTTCGGATTACGGATTCTCGGTTTCGGCCGGGGCAAAAAAGACCAGCACGTGCAGTTCTTCGCTGATGGTGTGGAAGTAGTGGGGAACCTGTTTGCCCACAAAAACAAGACTGCCCGGCTGCACTGGCCTATCTTCACCAGACACGTTTAAGATGGCACGGCCGTTCAGAATATAATACACTTCATCTTCGGCATGTGGCTGCTGCGGGTCTGCGCCGCCCACCGGCAGCACATACAAACCCAGACTCATGGAAGGCTGGCGCAGGAATTCCAGATACAATTCGCCCGCGGCCGTGTGCTGCTGCTGTAACTGTTCGATTTCAAAGGCAACCATACGAATTCCTCCAAAAAGATATGAACACGAAGTCACTAAAGAGGGAGATTTGATAATGCACTATACCACATTCCAACCTTTACGACTGGCTATCTGGCCTGTCTGTCTGCTGCTGGCAGTGGCGCTGGCGGCCTGCACCCAAACGACCGGAAACACAGAACCAACAGCCCCAGAAGAGGCGCCCACAGACCTGCCGCCAACAGAAGCCGCTGCTACCCCCACGGCCGTGCCCAGACCCACCTACACGGCCGTTCCCCTACCCACATCCGCTCCTGCCGCTGATCTAAACGAGCCATTTGCTCTGGCCGGTGGTGCGGAAACGATGGTGGGTACAGAGGGCTTGACGCTGTATTTTGAAAGCGTACTGGAAGATTCTCGCTGCCCCACCCAGGTAAATTGTTTCTGGACGGGCCAGGCGCGTTTTCTCATTGTGGCTTCTCTACCAGGGCAAGAGCCGGTAACGTTGGAGTTTAACACCAACCCTGCGCCGGGTCAGACGGTGGACACGTTACCGGCGTATGCGTACACCGTGCAGCTTATCCAATTAGACCCATACCCCCAAACCACCGATCCCATCCCGTTTGCCGATTATCGGGCGGAATTGTTGGTTGTGAACCGTGAACCGTAATCCGTAATTCGTGAACCGTAGTCTGTGAACCGTAATCCGTGAATCGCCTTCGGATTACGGGTTATGCATGACGGATTACGAATTAAAGTATGAGCCGCACCACATCACCCACCCGAATGATGCCGGTGCTTTGTGGTGTGCAGACCACGCCGACACAGTTGTCGCGGGTCTGGGCTACCAGTTTAAGCGTGGCGGGGGAGCGCACGGCCGTATCCGGGTCCACATTGATCAATTGGCAGCGGGGCAGACGTTGGTTCAACCGCAACTGCACGTCACCCACGGCCAACGCCTCACCCACCCAGGACTCTTCGGCAAAGGGACGGCCGTCAAACGTTTCAATGATGATGTTTTGACGGAAACGACGCCTATCCAGGTCAAAATCCAGACTTTCGTCTAGCGCCGCCACCGTGGCCGTACTCATCAGAGACAGAGGCAAGGAATCAAAAATGCCCCGTCTAATGCGAATAAGGGAAATGTCACGGCCGTACAGCCCCGCCAGTTCCGCCCGTAGTTCATCCGCGTCCAATGAGAGCCGCTGCCCGCCGGGTGTTTCCACCGTTACCGATGAATTGCGCAGATCGTCCAGGTCGTTATAAAACGGCCGGTAGCGTACCAGTTCGGGAATTAACCGCGCCGTCAGCCAGGGGAAACCGGAATGGTCATCACCGCGCACAAAAGCCGCCCGCCGGTCGCCATCCAGCCCATTCCAGGTCACTTGTGCTGCGTCAAGCTGCTCCCCGGCCATAGATTTCACCGGGTAGCGCCAGATTTCGTGTACCCGTCCCACTTCCATAAATTCTTTCATGGTTCCACCTTTTTTTGACTAAAAGTCGCAAATAAAAAGGCCTTCGCGTTCCTCATGGATCACCTCTCTAAAAATTGTTGCCAGCGTGTTTGTAGTTCTTCGGGCGCAACACGGCCGTCTATCACCGAATCAAACCAGCTTTCATACGAATCAGCCTGCCCGGTTGTCAATGGTCGCAACAAGACCTGTGGTGGCACACGCACATCCTGTAACAAGAAGGCTACCAGGGCGTAAGCCACCGGCATCATCTGCTCCGGCGAAACTTCACCCGCCAGAGTGATATTTTCGGCGGCCAATCGGGCGCGGTCGGCGGGGGTGAGGGGGTACGGCCGTAGCCCTAACCGCGCCAACTGCCAATCGAGCCATGCCTGGGCAAACACCCCATTTTCACCGGGCACAAAACCCGCCAACTGCCGCATAATAGGCAGCATAACCTGAGCCGCATACCCACGCGCCATCACCTGATACCCGGTCTCATCCTGGGGGATACCCGCTAACGTCGGTGTGGGCAGCCGGAAGAGCCGCCCGCCGTCCACAAACACCGCCGACGCAAAATCAGGCGTCAGGGAGACCGGATCGGTGGATAATTCCACCTGGATGTGCAGCCCCTCCGGGCAGGTAAAAACCGGATTGGCGCACATGGCGGCCAACGCCGTATCCATATCCAGCGCCAATCGTTGCGCCAGCGTTTCGTCCCGTGCCGGATATTGTAGCGTCAGGTAAAAGCCTTGCTTCGTTTTGGTTTCGCCCCAGAAGTTGGCATCTGGCGGTGAAAGCAGCCAACGGTCTGGGCCAAGACGGTACACGGCCGTTTGCTGCAGCCGCACCGTTTCCGTCAACCCATTCCCGATGGCATAGGCGTATACCTGTTCGGCTACGACTTCGGCTTCGTTAAATTCGGGGTTAAGGGTGGCGCTGATAACGGCCGTCGCCGGATCAGGCGGCAGCCAGGTGAGACCAAATGCGGCACGACTTTGATAATCGCCAGCCATAACCGTCCTTTCGATAGCGGCGCTCCACTCCCGGCTACGACCTGATAAAAAGGTTGCCACCAGTTCCGCATCATCATTGGCGGCGGCGGTGGCGATTAACTGATGACTGGCGATTACGTCACCGGTGACATCCGTCGTGGCCGTTTCTACCCGTTCTTGCAGCAGCCAGAAAGCCGCCACGCTGCTGCCAACCAGTAGCAGCAACAGGAACAACAGCCCCCAACGCCAACGGCGGCGTTTGGGAGGCGGTTCCGGTTCTGGTTCCACCTGTGGTGGCTCGTCCCAATGAACGGTTTCTTCGGTCCGCCAATCAAAAGACATCGCGCGGAACTATACCCTAAGAGCGGGGGGGTACAAATTTTGGGGGGTTGAAGATGAGGAGATTGAGAGATTGGAGATTGAGAGACAAATAATCGCTAATCTCCAATCTCCAATCTCCAATCTCATTTCGCTAACGTTTCGTTGAATCGTACAGTGGGCCGCCGTCAATGAGATCTATCATGCCGCCCTGGTCGTGGGGGACAACCGGCATGCGCAGCACGTCACTGCAACTGCTGCCCGAACTACCGGTCGCGGTGAAGAAGATATGGTAGACACGGCCGTTGCCACTGCCATCCCGTTCGGCGCGTACCTGCGGCGTGCCATCGGACAAAATACGGCCGTCGGGGGAATTGGCGCCACGACCTACCGGTTCATCCTGGTAAATGCCGGTGACGGTGATGGCTGCCGGCTGGCCATCCGACCCATTAACGCCGCTGATATAGACGGAGACAAAGTTGTTGTTAGCTGGCCAGATGGTGATAGGCGTGCCCACGGCCGTTTCGCAAGTAGGCGGTGGGTCGGTCAGTGTCAACGTGCCAGCCACGGTGGAAGGATTGTAACGGGCATCATTGAGCGTCAATACCTCACCCGTGTGCAACGGGATGCTGCCGCTAAAGTAGACGTTGACATTATACGTACCAAATGGCAGCGGCAGTTGGCCTAAGGTGGCCTGCCCGGCATAGTCGGTGATGGCTGCCTGGCTAAAGGCGCCGCCTGCGCCGCTGATGACGAAGATAACGGACTTTTCGCTTAGACGACGGCCGTCGGCTGCCATGAGCGTGGCCGTCAACAATATCTCATCACCGGGGTGCCCGCTGGCCGGTTGTGCCAGGGTCAACACGGTATTTTGTTTGGTAATGGTAAAAGCGGCAGACGCTGAGGATGGGGCAAATGTTTGTGATCCGGCAAAAGAGGCCTGCAGCGGGTATTGGCCGGGCAAACCCAACAACGTCAATGTCACGGTAGCCCGACCATTGGCGTCGGTAATGCCCTGGCGGGTTTGTGGCCCCAAACCAAAGGTGAGCCGCTGACCAGCCAATGGCATCCCGCTGCCGGTGAGTTGCGCCGTCACCTGAATCTGGGAATTGTAGACGCCGGTTGCAGGTGGGTTGATGAGAGCGACGGTAGTGGGTGCAGTCGCGGTTGGCGGCGCGCCGGGCACATACAGATCGCCCAGGTTTGCCGCCAGGCTGACCAGCCCCACGCCGTTCACGGCCTGTACCAGATAGCGCATATGGGCGGGGTCTGTGCCGTTGAGCGGTAAGACGCCTTCCCAGCGGGTAGAAACGGTTGCGTTTTGGGTGAGGTCAAGCGGCTGCCATTGGCCCTGGTAGGGGCCGGTCACGGCCGTGTAGACTACCCATACCCCCTGAATGCCCGCTGCCGGATTGCCCAGCACATCCACGCTAAAGCGAATGGTATCGCCCTGTGGTTCGGCCACTACCTGCTGAATGGTTGGCGGCGCGGAGAGGGCCGGGGTGCTGTTCCCGCCATAGGTGGTGATGTTATGGTTGTAGAACAGGCGGAAATTCAACTGATCGTAGCGGCGCATGGTGCCGGTCTGGGCGCCGGGACCATCAGAGATAAACTGTGCCGGAGTGACAGCCAGCGAGGTGACGCCGTTGGTCGGGTTTGCCAGTAAATCAAAGTAATTGGCGCGCCAGAACTGCACCGGAAAGAAGATGTCTGCCTGGAAGGGGGCGTGAACGCCGCGAACCTCGGTAGTAGGTGCGCCGGTAAAGGGCAGGATGCCACCCAAATCGGTGTAAATGCCACCACGGAAGCCTACGCCACGTAAATGCGTGCCAGGGGCGCTGACGTTCACCAGGTGCAGCGGCAAGGTCGGTTCGGCAGGATTGGTCACGACGCCATCGGGGCCAATCAGGTAGAAGGCGTTTACGGTCGTGCCATCCTGGACATTTTTCATTGCCACCGTCTGATTGGCGAAAGTGGGCGTCAGGGTCAGATCGGCCGTAGCCAGACCGAGGGTGCTGCCGGGATTGCCATTCACAGGGGTGACGCTGGTGACAGCCGATGAGCTACCAGACGCTGCCAGTCGCTCACCAGGCATATTCACGCTGAGCTGCGGCAGGCCAAAGATGGTGGCCTGGATGAGCGCCTTTTCGTGGATGCCGCGCATCTGGGGTGTTTCCGCCAGATAGGTCTGTTTGGCGGCTACCCACGCCTGGCCTACTGAAACCGGCCCGCTGCCGCGCCGCAGTTCGCGGCTAAATTCCAGGTAAAGCCGTTCCGAGTATTCGATGAAGTCGGTGTCGCCATATTGGTAGCCGGTACCGGCGATTAGCAGCGCCCCTTTGCTGGCGAACGCCTGCGCCCAATCGGGTTCTTCTGTCACCAGTAGCACGCCGTCGGCGTCTACGACGTTGTAACCGGAATGGCAGCCGGCGCTGAAGATGATGGCGTTTTGCAGATTAACCGGGGAGCTTATCAATTCCGCAGCGCGCATCCGGGTGGTGTAATCGGCGGCCAACGCGCCGCTGGCGCTGAAGTGGCCGGCAAGGAAAGTGATGTCATGGCGGCTGCCCAGTAGTTTGGCGCGCAGATCATCCGCCGTCCAGGAAGCGGGGTCGGTGGGAGCCAGATTGTTGGCGGCAATGAGGGTATCGGCCATCTGGTTGAGTCCCGCTTCTAATTCTGTCTGCACAGCCAGCGCGGCATCTTCCAGGAAGTCGTAGCCGGTGACGAGCGGCGGCGCACTGAGGGTGACAACGCCGTTACCGGTGGTCAGATAGGCGTCGAGCACGGCCGTAGCTTGCACGGCCGTTTCCACCAATCGCCCCACCGCCAAATCGGGTATGGGAATGGCGGAGTTTTTGAAGGAGACGGCCGTACTTGAGCCGTACTCGTCTTGCCCCAGCACAAAACCCAGGCGCAGGCTGGCCTGCGAGGCGGTGTTGTCACGCACAGGCGGCACGTAGTTGTTCTCATTGGCTAAAAGCGCATTGTCCGGATAGCGGTAGAAGGGGATGACGCCATCATTGCCAACGATGACCACGTAGGCCAGGGGATTGAGCGCCCGGTAGCCGTCCACAATTTCTTTGATGGTGGCGGCGACCAGATTTTTAGCATAGGGGCAGGCCAGATGAGCGTCGGCCTGAGCATTGGCGGCGGCAACGCGGGCATCCGCGCCTACGTCTACAATGACGCCGACCACTTCGGGTCGGGCGGCGTAGGTAGCCAGGCGACTGGCGAGGGTGGCTTTTTCGTCAGCCGTGCCCGCCATACGCGCCATGTCGGTAAGGATGATGGTCTGATAGTTACCGGCAGTGGGGGTGGTGTTGCTGGCTGTGGTGACGGCCGTGACGTTACCACAAGAGCCGGAGTCAACTTCCACACTTACCTGGAAGGGAAGCTGGGCACTAAACGCGCCATTGGAACCACGTACCCGCACGTAGAAGTAGCCGGTGTTGTTCCAGGTATTGACGATCAACCCTTCATTGGCCGTGCCTCGGAAGGCAGAAACGCCCAACAAACTGCGTAACTGCGCACCGGAGAACGCTTCGGGACTAAAGGCTTCGGGGCTAAATGCCTCCGGGCTGAAGGCTTCGGGACTAAACGCCTCCGGGCTGAACGCTTCGGGGCTAAATGCTTCGGGGCTGAACGCCTCTGGGCTGAATGCTTCGGGGCTGAACGCCTCCGGGCTAAACGCTTCGGGGCTGAACGCCTCTGGGCTGAATGCTTCGGGGCTGAATGCTTCGGGGCTGAACGCCTCTGGGCTGAATGCTTCGGGGCTAAATGCTTCCGGGCTGAACGCTTCGGGGCTAAACGCTTCCGGGGCAAATTCGGCGTCAAAACGCGGTAAATCCTGTGGCGAAAGCAGTTGGTTGTATGCCTGGGCGATGTCTTTGTAGATGGTTAGATCGTAATTAGCGGGCAGGTTGGTGAGGGTGACAATTACTTTGCTGCCGGGCTGTATGGGGAATTTGTACCAACGGGATTGGCCGGGTTGGTCCAGATATTGACTGACGGCCGTTGGTCCCAGATCCGGCAGCACATCCAGCGGCATGGCGGTGACCCAGGAGGTGTTGCCGGGGCTGACGGCGATGCAGTCAGACAGTTCGGACGTGTTGCCACCCGGATCGGTAGCGGTGGCAGTGACGAAATATCCCAGGGGTACGGCCGTTAGCCCATCGGCTGAGAAGTAAACATCACCGAAAGCATCCGTTGACACCTGGGTTGTGCCCAGGGAGGTCTGGCTGCCGCCGCTGAACGAGCAAGTAGTGGCCGCAAAAAATTCCAGGGTGAAGGTGGTGTTGGCGGCGCTGTCCAAACGGCCGTTTACCCATAGACCATCAGCCTGGGGCACGGCCGTGAGCAGATTAGGGTAGTTTTGCAGGTAATTGGCGCCCTCATCGGGGTCATCGGTGTCGTTGGGGGTACGGCCGTCGCCGCCCAAATCAATGGGCAGGCCGCCGTTATCGTGAATGTTGTTGCCGGTTAACTGGTTGCCCGTCCCCTGCAAAATGCGGATACCGTCGCCGCCGTTATAGGCAATCTCGTTACTCTCAATGACATTGTTGCCGTTTTGGGAGAGAAGCAGGCCATGGCTGCCGAAGTTGATGATGCGCAGCCCGCGCACGGTTGTGCCGCCGGACGTAATTTCCAGGCCAACGGCCGTGCCTGCCAGCGAGCCATCCAGTACCACTAATCCTCCGGCCTGGGTGAAACCATCAATCAATACCGGCTCGGTAATAACGGGTAATGGCGACAGCGGATAAATGACCGGCGGCAGCGCGCCGGGAATGTTGAAATGAATCTGATTGCTGGCGCTGGAGGCGTTGGTATGCGAGATAGCTTCGCGCAGGGAACAATGGGCATAATCACAAATGCCATCATCACCGTCATCGGCCGTATTGACCACAAGGGCTGGGCCGGTTTGGGTCGGATTCTCTAGCTCGTAAGCGCCAATGTCACAGAAAAGGCCGCGCGGGCGGCTGATACCGCGTTGGTCGGTGGCCGGGCAGCCGCTGTTGCTGCCGGCTTCTACGGCCGGGCTGTTGGGCAGCAAGGCATGGTTCAGTGTGCTGCCGCCATTGAGGGCCAGCGGCTCCAAGAGCGGGTCAACGCCGATCTGGTTGCCGACCAGATCGCCGGTAATGGTGCAGTCGGTGGCGTCCTGGATAAGGTTGTAACCTTGTGAGATTACAGTACCCTGGCAACTGCCGCCTACCAACGTGTGATTGAGCGTCAGATCGCCGCTATTGTTCTGGGCACCGGTGGCGTTTGTGGCGCTGTTATTGGAAATGGTGACAAAGTGGAGAGTGGTTTGCCCATTGTTCACCAGACCGCCACCGCTGCCGTTAACGGTATTGCCGCTGATGGTGCTGTTGGTGAATACGGCCGTGCCGCCGCCCACTACCACGCCGCCGCCAGCCGAACCATTGGCATTGTTGCCCACAACGCTGACTGCGTTCGCCTGCAATGTGCCCAGAGAATAGAGACCGCCCCCCATGCCGTTGGCATTGTTGTCCATCAAGGCTACATCGGCAAGCGTCAGGTTGCCGTTGTTGAAGAGCGCACCGCCATGGCCAGGCACATTACCTTGCTGCAGGGTGACACCAGAGATGCTCACGTTCCCGCTGAGTACGTGGATCAGGCGGTCATTCACACCCACACCCTGGATAATGGTCTGATTGGCGCCAGCGCCAATAATGGTCAGGTTGCCGTAGATGTCCAGGTCGCCTGTTTGGGCGGCATCCTCATTGCCACTATCCCCCCGGGTGAGGACGTAAGTGCCGGCAGGTAGCAGAATGGTATCCGCGCCTCTGCCTGCGGGGCACTCACCAGGGCCATTGCCAGATTTTTTGTCTGTGTTAGCGGCGATAATGGCTTCCCGCAGCGAACACGTGCCGTCGTTGGCCTGTTTACTGTCCAGGAAAGTATTGACGACGATGGGAGATGAAGCCTGGCTTATTCTGGTGGATGAAAATATGAGCGTGGACGATAAAAGAAAAAATAAGATGAAGAAATATCTGGCGCGAACTACTGGCCGATTGGGTGAAAACCGCTGAACCATGAGCACACCTTTTGCTGAACCCCTGTACGGCCCAGGTGGCTCCCCGTTGGAACCTACGCATTACAGGACACTATTGAATCGTTACTGCTACTTCCATAAAAAATACATCACATGGTGGATTGTATGCCGGGCAGTTTACATGATTTCTTACGGATTACGAGTAAAGGTCTGGTGAAAGAATCAACATATCTGGTTTGTCATCGCCGTTTGAGCGGGTGAACCCTCTGATGTGGTTACACCAAATGTGGTTCTGGATGATTTCTAAGGACGAAGTTATAGTAGTAAGCATTATGAGTATCAATCCATTTCATGCAGCCTTTGACAAAATGTATCCGGCTATTCGCTATACCTACGAGGAGATCATGGGGCATGTCTGGTTTTCGCAGATTACGCCGCATGAGGAGATAGAGGCCGAATTGTGGTTAGGTGGCGCGCCGACATATGAGCGTGATTACGACTTTATCCGGCATCATAATATTGGCGCGGTGGTGAATATCCGGGCGGAACGGGAGGATGACCTGGCTTTTTATGAAGAGCATGGAATTGAACACATTCAGCTCAAAGTGCTGGATATAACCGTACCGCCGGTGGAGATTTTGACGGAAGGGGTAGATTGGATGGCGGCCCAGGTGAAAGAGGGCCGTTCTGTGCTGGTACACTGCGCTAAGGGGCGGGGGCGCTCGGCCACGCTGCTGGCGGCTTATCTGATGCGGGAGGAAGGGCTAACCTATGAGCAGGCGCATTTGCTGATGAAGGGACGACGGCCGTTGACAAAACTGGAACAGCGCCATCAAAAGCAGTTAGAAGGCTGGTTGGCCGAACAAAAGAGTTGAGTGGCAAGTGGCAGGTCATTCATTGCTACCTGCCACCTGTCACTTGCTACGTTGTGATTCTGGTTGGTTGGGTGCGGGGGAGCACAATGTGGAAATGGCTGCCAGGATAGGTTTTTTCATCGTGGCCTGGGCTTTCGGCCCAGAGACGGCCGTGATGGGCTTCAATAATTCCTCGTGCAATCGCCAGTCCTAAACCGGGGCCGCCCCCTTTGAATTTGGTCTTGCCGGAGGAGTGCAGCGCCACATCCCCTGTCTGGTAAAATTTGGTGAAGATCAGTTCCTGCGCTTCAAGAGCGATGCCAATGCCGCTGTCGCTGACGGTAATGGCAATCGCGTCAGTGGGCAAGTCGGGTTGGGGGGGGGTGTCCCAGGCACGGCCGTGAATGCGAATTTCTCCACCATCCGGGGTGTACTTAATGGCGTTCACAATAATGTTGGCAAACACCACCTTCAGCGCATCCTCGTCGCCGGTAATGGATGGCAAAGCCATCAGGGAATCATCCACAATAACCCGCTGCTTACGGATGGCAATATCTTCAGACAGCCCCCTCACGATGTGCCCGATCAATTCCACCATGTTGAGTGGTTCTGGAAATATCTCCAGCGCCTTACTGTCAATTTTCACCATCCACAACATGGTGGTCACAATCTCGTGCAGACGGTTGGCCCCGGAAACAATCCCGGCTACCAGATTGTCGTCACCATTACCGCCAGTGGTATCCCCCTTCTTTTGCAGCAGTTGGCTGTAAGCCTTCATCACGGTGATGGGGGTACGTAGTTCATGGGCGGTAACAGCAATAAAATCTGCTTTGGCCTTGTCTAATCGTTCCAACTGTTCATAGGCGTCTTGTAATGCCTGGGTGCGTTGGCGCACTTCATATTCCAGTTGTTCGTTAAACCGGCGGGTGCGATGGTACAGACGGGCATTTTCCAGGGCGACCACGGCCGTAGCCCCAAAGGTCGTCGCCAGCGCAATGGCTTCTTCGTCATAGGGCACATTCGCTTCGCGCACTAACGACAACATGCCCCGAACTTCGTCTCGGTGAATCAGGGGAATCCCCAACCATGCCCCTGGAACCGTCAAATTGGAAACCTGCTGCCACCCCTCATACCCGGCCAGATTCACCAGCGCCAACGGCCGTCGGGAATGATAAATCCGCATAAATACATCCGGCGAATCCGGGTCCGCATCGAGCGAGATGCGTTGGTGCAAATACCCTTCCCCTTCGGGAAAACCACGCATGGCCATAAACTCCAGCTCGTTACCGCGGCGTACCAGCAGCGATCCCCGATCATACGGCACTAGCAGCGCCAACTGCGCCAGAATGGTGTCCAGGACTTCCTTTAATTCGATAGACCCTGTTAGCGCCGCTCCCACCCGTTGCATCGTTTCGGCCAATACCCGGCGTGCCTGTTCTTCCTGGTAAAGCGAGGCGTATAACTCGGCTTCTTTTTGCGCGGCCAGGGTACGCTGCACAATCTCCAGGTTTTTTAGCTTCTCATTGACCTCTTCGCTTTGCACTGTTTCTTTGATGGCGTGAAATTGTTCAAAGTGAGTAAGCGCCTCGGCAAACAACCCCAATGCCCGATAGATGTCCGCCAGTAAACGGTGGCAGGCAAAAATCCACCGTTTGTGATTGGCTTGTTCAGCCAGAAGCAGCGATTGCTGCACAAATGGTAATGCTTGGGCGGCCCGCCCCTGTTTGAAATAAATCTCGCCGCTGAGTTTAAGGCTCTCAATGGCGATATAGGCATCATCGCCTTTGTTGGCAACGGCGACGGCCGTTTCCAGGTAGTGCAATGCCTTATCCAGGTCATTTAACTGCAAATACACTTCGGCAATAGAATTGGAAATGACGGCTTCGATCCGCGTATTGCCGTGCAGTTTGCAAAACGTCAGCCCTTCCTCTCCCCAGGCCAACGCTTTCTGGTAATCACCCTGTTGGAAATAGTTGTAGCAGATATTGTTCAGCAGCAGCGCCACCCAATAAGATTGTCCCGGTAATTCTCGGAAAACTGCCAGGCTTTGTTCATTGTAAGATTGGGCGCTGGCATAATCATTCATCTCGGCATAGAGGTTGCCCAGCCCCAACAAGGCCATTGCATACCCTTCCTTATCGCCGATTTGCTCCACAACTTCCAACTGCCGCATGTAAGAATCCAGACCGGCAGACAAGTTGCCCAGCGTCACATAATTAACCGCGATGGTATACAGCACCTCCCCCATTAACGCTGGCAGATTTTCCTCTTCTAGCAGTGATAATGCTTCTAGCGCCTGGGAAAGGGAATGTTCGTAATTGCCGCTGTACACGGCCGCGCGGCTGAGGGTGCGCAAACTTTCGGCAAGGCCGCGTTTATACGGATTTTGGGCAAAGGGGCCGGTCGTGGCGAGTTCGGCGGCTTCACGGCTGAGGGCGCGGGCACGTTCACGCTCTTCTTTGAGGATAGACCATGCTTCCGCATTTAGCTGATCAATGCGGGCAATCAGTACGGCCGTGTCTTCCATCGTTGTCATCGTTGTTGGGTTTATCATAACACGCCTAACCGCCGCATAGCGTACCTGAACCCGAAAAACTTTTCAACATGACCGATGTATAGAAGCAGTGAAAGTCTATCTTTGCGGCCTGACCCAAACGAAACTAAAATCGTGACTCGTGATGCGTGATGCGTGACCCGGCTACGGATCACGCATCACGCATCACGCATCACGTCTTTCAAGGAGTTTACAACCATGAGCCACATCACCCCCAGCCGCCAGCAATACCTGGATATTAAGGCGCAATATCCAGACGCCATTGTCCTGTTTCGCCTGGGGGATTTTTATGAGACGTTTGATGATGATGCGCACACGGCCGCGCGGGAACTAGACCTGGTACTCACCAGTCGTCCTCAAGGGAAAAATCAGCGCACCCCCATGGCTGGCGTGCCCTACCATGCGGCCGAAAGTTATATTGCCCGCCTGGTGGCTAAAGGGTACAAGGTGGCGCTGTGTGAGCAGATGGGCGAGACGCCCATCAACGGCCTGATGGCGCGTGAGGTGGTGCGCGTTTTCACCGCCGGGACGGTCATTGAACCGGGGATGTTGGATGCAGCGCGGCACAATTACCTGGTGGCGGCGATTGTGGATGGCGACCGGGTGGGGCTGGCCTATGCCGATATTACTACCGGCATCTTTGCGACGACGCAGTTTCACGGCCGTCGCACCCTCACCGAAGAACTGGCCCGCCTGCACCCCGCCGAACTGCTCGTTCCAGACAGCGAACACACACTGCAAGAGCAGGCGCGCACCGTCAGCCACCTGCCAGACTGGCGATTTGAAGAGGGCAATACCCGCCAGATTTTGCTGCGCCATTTTGGCGTCGCCAGCCTGGATGCGTTTGGTTGCGAACAAAAATCACTGGCGACCCGCGCCGCCGGGGCCATTCTCTACTACTTGCAAGAAACGCAGATGGGAGCAGTGGGGCAAATCCAACGGCTGGCGACTTACAGCGTCGAGGGGTACATGGCGCTGGACACAGCCACCCGCGCCAACCTGGAATTGACGGAGTCCCTTAGCGGCGAACGCAAGGGGTCGTTGCTGGGAGTGCTGGACAAAACGGTGACGGCGATGGGGGCGCGGCTGCTGCGGGAGCGGGTGTCACGGCCGTTGCTGGACATCGCTCAATTAAACAATCGCCTGGACCAGGTGCAGTTTTTCCACGAAAATGCCCTGCTGCGCGCCGACTTGCGCGCCACCCTCAAAGGGCTGCCCGACCTGGAACGGCTCACCAACCGCATCCTCGGCGGCAAAGCCAACCCACGTGATGTGGAGAATGTGAAGATCGCTTTGCAGGCTATACCGGTAATGAGTGAGCAGTTAGCAGTGAGCAGTGAGCAGTTAGCAAGCCGCCAGTCTCCAATCTCCAATCTCCAATCGCTCATCTCCAACCTCGATGCCTGCGCCGAAGTCGCCGACCTGATAGCCCGCGCCATCCCCGACGACGCACCGACCAATTTCAACAAGATGGGGGTGATTCGCCCCGGCTTTTCGGCAGAACTGGATGGGGTGATGAACTCGTCAGCCAATGCGCGGGAATGGGTGGCGGGCCTGGAACCACGCGAACGGGAGCGAGCGGGTATCGCCTCTTTGAAAGTGGGTTTTAACAAAGTGTTTGGCTACTATATCGAAGTCACCCACGCCAACACGTCCATGATTCCCGCCGACTATATTCGCAAGCAAACGCTGACCAACGCGGAGCGGTATATCACCCCGGAATTGAAGGAGTACGAAACGCTGATCCTCAATGCCGAGGAGCGGATTTTGGAAATTGAACGGCGGGTTTTCAGCGAAGTGTGCCAGCAAGTGGCGGCTTATGCGCCGCGCCTGCTGCAAACGGCGCAGGCGATTGCGGAACTGGATGTCGCGGCGGGGTTGGCGGAAGCGGCGGCCAATCAGGGATATACACGGCCGTCCCTCACCACCGACAATACGCTGCATGTGGTCAACGGCCGTCACCCCGTCGTGGAACAATCGCTGCGGCTGGAACGCTTTGTGCCCAATGACACCCACATGACCGAAAAGGAGCGCATCCAGATCATCACCGGCCCTAACATGAGCGGCAAATCCACCTACCTGCGCCAGACGGCGCTCATCGTACTCATGGCTCAGATCGGCAGCTTTGTGCCCGCTGACGAAGCCGACGTGGGGCTGGCCGACCGCATCTTCACCCGCATTGGCGCGCACGATGAATTACACGCCGGGCGCAGCACCTTTATGGTGGAAATGGTGGAAACGGCCGAAATCCTCAACCATGCCAGCCACCGCTCCCTGCTCATCCTGGATGAGATCGGGCGCGGCACCAGCACCTATGATGGCCTGGCTATTGCCTGGGCCATTGTGGAATACCTGCACAACCATCCACGCCTCAAACCACGCACCCTCTTTGCCACCCATTACCACGAACTGGTGGGGCTGGCTGACCTGCTGCCGCTGGTTGCCAATTACAATGTGGCCGTTGCCGAAGAAGGGGACAGGGTTCTCTTTTTGCACCACATTGTGCCGGGGGGGGCGGATCGCAGTTACGGCATCCATGTGGCGCAACTGGCGGGGCTGCCACGGGATGTGGTCAACCGGGCCAATGAACTGCTGCACGAACTGGAACAACATGCACCGACAACGGCCGTGACCCCCTCTCGCCTCTCCTCCGGCCAACAAATGGCCCTCTTCCCGGAAGCCAGCCCCCTGCTGGCAGAACTGACCGAACTGGACGTGAACAGCATGTCCCCTCTGGAAGCGATCAACAAATTGTACGAATGGAAACGCCGCTATGCCGAAAACTGACATTTTTAGAAATCCGTGAAGGACGCGAAGAAACGCGAAGATTTGCCGGAGAGAGGTCGGGCTTTTTCAGTGAGCGTTAGTAGTGAGCGTTAGTAGTGAGCGTTAGCAGAAGTCAATTCCAGGTTGTTAGTTGTAAGCCCTGAAAATAGGCGTAATCGGCGGTGTTGAGCGTCACCAACTGGAGATGGTTCACGGCCGTTACTGCGGCAATTTGACTGTCAGCAAAAGGAGGCGGTTTGCCCTGTGCCGTCAGCCGGGCGCGTTCGGCAGCGTGCCAATGAGCAGCCTGTTCATCATAAGGCAGTATGGGAATGGCGCTGACAACGTGTTGCAGGTAGGTTTCTACGGCCGTGCGCCTTCGTGATAGTGGCAGCCGCAAACAGCCAAACCACAATTCATGCCAGACAACCGCAGCAATGGCAATTTCCTGCTGATGTGTTTGTAGATTTGCCAGAATGGTCTGGTTGGGTTGCGGTCGTAATGGCTCAGAGACGATGTTAGTGTCTAAGAGGTATTTCAAACTCATAAGGTCACATCTCGTCCTGCCGTGCGATCCCGTGCCTCCGCAAAAATTTCTGGCTCAATCGCCAACTCATCCAGATCAAACTGTGCCCGAAAAACAAGATAGCTGTCCCAAAAATTGCCCTCGCCCTTTTGCAAACGATCGAATTCAGACATAGAAAGGATCACCGCTACCGGTTTGCCGCGTCGGGTGAGCTGTACACCAGAATTTTTTTCTACCTGCCGTACCAATTCGGTGAAGTGGTCACGCGCCTCCACAATAGAAATTTGTTTCATCATCGCCTCCACTGATTGTCAGATGGTCATCTAAATGACCATTTTACAGCCGTTAACTTTCCTGTCAATCACAGTTAATCACAGTTAGCCAACGCCGCCGATTGGAAATCGGCGTCTGCTATGAAAAACGCGCTAAAGCGCGTTCATGTGCGCCGCTTTTAACGTGCTTCAGTACGTTTTTTATATCAGCCTATGAATTCATTCATAGGCGATGGCTAAGCAATGCTGCGGAAGGTAAGTTCGGGGTACTTTTCTTGGTAGTAGTTCAGTTCATGGGGGGAGTTACAAAGGGCCACGAGACGGCCGTCGAAATCCCGCGTCTTCATCATGCCATAGCGCCAGGGCAGCTTTTCGATGCTTTCTTCTGGCCCTTCAACCCAGCGAGAGAGGCGGTGTGGCAATGGCTCCAACTTCGTTTTGACGTTGTACTCCTCTTCTAGCCGCGCCTGCACCACTTCAAATTGTAACATGCCCACCACCGCCAGAATCGGGTCGCGCCGCGCCCCGTCTACTTCATGCAGAATTTGCATTGCCCCTTCCGTTTCCAATTGGGCGATGCCTTTCAAGAACTGCTTCTGTTTGCTCACATCCAGATTGACCAGCCGGGCAAAATGCTCGGCGGGGAAGCGGGGGATGGGCGCAAAATTAAACGCCGCGCCGGCGCTGATGGTATCGCCGATGTTAAACTCCCGGTTGCCCGGCAGCCCAATGATGTCCCCGGCAAATGCCTCATCTACCACCTCGCGGTCATCGGCAAAAAAGGTGTAGGTGCGGGAGAGTTTGAGCATCTTGCCAGTGCGGGGGTGTTTTACCTGGGTATTGCGTTCAAAACGGCCGCTGCACACGCGCAAAAAAGCGACGCTGTCCCGATGTCGCGGGTCCATGTTTGCCTGAATTTTGAAGACAAAACCGGTAAATTCCGGCTGGTAAGGGTCAATTGGCCCGGCATCGCTGGCATAGGTGTTGGGGGCGGGGGCGTATTTGATGAAGTCATCCAGAAACAACTGGACGCCAAAATTGGTCAGCGCGCTGCCAAAATAAACCATCGTCTGTTCACCACGCCGGAAGGTATCAAAGTCAAAGGTTGCCATTTCGTCCAGCAGGGCGATGTTGGTGTGCAGGTCGTCGAATTGGTGGCTGCTGAGGGTGGCTTCAATGCGCGGGTCGTCCAACCCGGTGATGTACTCCGGAGAAATGGTCTGGTTATGGGCGGTGCGGTCATACAGATGCACCTCTTCTGTCAGACGGTCAAAGACTCCTAGAAAGGTGTCGCCATCACCAATGGGCCAGTTCATGGGGACGGGCTGCATTCCCAACACCGTTTCCACTTCGTCCAGCAGCGCCAGCGCGTCCAGCGACGGCCGATCCATTTTGTTGATGAAGGTGAAGACGGGGATGCCGCGACGACGGCATACCTCAAACAGTTTGACCGTCTGTTCCTCCACGCCTTTGGCCGCGTCTAATACCATCACGGCGCAGTCGGCGGCGGTGAGGGTGCGGTAGGTGTCTTCGGAGAAATCCTGATGGCCGGGTGTGTCTAGCAGGTTGATAATGTGCCCCTGGTAGGGGAATTGCAGCACGGTAGAGGTGATAGAGATACCGCGTTCCTGTTCCATCTTCATCCAGTCCGAGGTGGCGGCGCGCTGGTTTTTGCGGGCGCGCACACTGCCCGCCAGATGAATAGCATTGCCATACAACAGCAGCTTTTCGGTCAGCGTCGTTTTGCCCGCGTCCGGGTGGGAGATAATGGCGAAAGTGCGCCGTTTTTGAATTTCGGCCACTAACTGGCCGTCGGTGATTAGTGTTTGTTCGGTCATAACTTTTCAGGCGTAAAAAGCGGCCACAATATGAACATTGTGACCGCTTGCTTGTGTTTGTGTGGTCTGGTACTTGCAATCGAAAGTCCGATTCCCGATTGCGGCTACAAGCATACCACCAATTAACTTGATTGCACATCTATAAGAGATAGCTGACAATTTGTGGGGCGATTGTGCAAAATCGCCCCAAAGGAGGAAAGAAGATGTCAACGATGACAGATGAGGAAATTTTGGAATTGATCAAGGGGTTGTATGCGCAGCACATTCCCTTTCATCAGTTGATTGGGTTGGAGGTGTTGGCACTGACGGCCGAGAGTGTGGAACTGCGGGTGCAGATGAAGCCGGAACTGGTGGGCAACCCGTTTTACCAGATTTTGCACGGTGGGGTGACAGCTTCGCTGCTGGATTCGGCCGGGGGCATGGTCGCCATGGCAAATCTGGTCATGGAACTGCTCGACCTGTCGCCAGAGGAGATGCAGCGGCGGCTGCAAAAACTGGGTACGATTGATATTCGCATTGATTATTTACGGCCGGGGCGGGGCAATGCTTTTATTGCTACGGCGCGGGTGATTCGCAAGGGGAATAAGGTGGCGGTGACGCGCATGGAGCTGCACAATGAGGAAGGGGTGGAGATTGCGTTGGGCACGGCGACGTATTTGGTGGGATAAGGCGTGAGGCGTAATCCGTAAGCCGTGAGCCGTAATCGGATAACGGATTACGAATAACGGATAACGGATTACGAACATGTTAGAGGCGGTTATAGATAAATTTGCGCGGAGTGAGTGTAGCTGGTTGGGGACGGTACGGCCGTCCGGCAAACCCCATAGTGTGCCGGTGTGGCATGTGTGGCACGGGGGGCGGGTCTATGTGGTGGCGCAGGAGACGGCCGTGAAAACGCGCAATATCCAGGCCAACCCCTTTGTCACCATCACCTACCCTGACCCGATGGATGTGATTATCATCGAAGGGGAGGCGCGGCTGGCGGCGGGGCTGACGACCGTGTTGCAGCCCCATTTTCAGCGCAAGTACGATTGGGATATTGCCAGCGATGAGGCGTATACGGCCGTGATTGAAATCACCCCTACCAAAATCATCGCCTGGAACAACGACGCCGGGCAGCGGCAAACCTGGACGGTGGAGGAGATCAAGTCATTTGTAGATTAAAAACCATGATTCTCTCTGTGGTACCATGGGGCCGCCGCCCATAGCCAGGACTTTACTGCCGGGGATGGGCGGCAAAAAATTCCCAGATTAGTGACGAGGCGGATATTGTTGTGACCGGCTGGTCGGCCCCAGGCCAACCCGGTTTTCCGCCGGGCCAGGCATGGCCGCCGCCCATGATGGTGTAGAGTTCTACGGCCGTTGCCCCATCGCACCCCACCCATATTTCGTGTTTCGTTTGGTCAGATGTATTGCTTTGGGGTAATGAATTGCACCCGTTGGCCTCGCGCCAAAACGCCATGGTATCGGGCACGGAAGCGAAGTCCACATCCACCAGCGAGGCCGGCCCCCGACCACCTTCATAGGGGACATGTTGGTCGTTGTCACCATGAAAGGCGATGATGGAAATGGGTTGTGATGGATTACACGCCGGAAAATTGAGGGTGCCTGCTACCGGAGCGGCGGCGGCAAAAATGTTGGCTGCCTGGCAGGCCAGCCGCTGCGTTAACATAGCGCCGTTGGATAGTCCGGTGGCATAGATGCGTTTTGCGTCAATGGCTGCCTGCGTTTGCAGATCGGCGACGATGGCGCGCACAAAGCCGACGTCATCCACATTCTCTGCCTGGGCATAGGCACAGCAATCGCCGCCATTCCACGTCAGCAATTTATCGTCGCTTAAGCGGCCCGTGCCGTTTGGATAAACCACCACAAATCCATGCTGGTCGGCTACGTCATTGAACCCGCTCATATAAATGGCGCTCTGGGCGTTGCCCGTGCCGCCGTGAAACACAAAAACGAGCGGTACCGGTTGGCCCCAATCCACAGAGGCCGGTACGTATAAGATGTAACTCCGGTCACGGCCGTCATGGGATAGGGTATGGCTGCTCTCGCCTGGTGGCAGTGGGGTGGAGGCGGTAGGAGTAGGGCCGGGGCTGCCGGCCCGGGCACAGGCCAGCCCGGCCAGGAAAAGAATAACAAAGAGAAACAACAGCTTTATTTGGAATGGCTGCCCCAACATATTATCGTTCACCGATTACCAATTACCGATTACCGACGCCCCCGCCGACGGCTGGCAAACGTAAATAGCAGGCGTCAGGCTGGTGGTTTGTTGATAAGAGGCAGAGATGGATTGGGCGAGCGAGACGGCCGTGTCTGCCATCACCAGCGCCACCGCACAGCCGCCAAAACCAGCGCCCGTCATGCGCGCTCCAAAGCAGCCGGGCTGTGCCTGCGCCAGTTCCACCATCACATTTAACTCATAGCTGGAGACTTCAAAATCATCACGCAAGCTCTGGTGACTCTGGTTCATCAGCGTGCCTAGCATCTCGGCGTCGCCATTGAGCATGGCGGTGACAGCGTTGAGGACGCGGATGTTTTCCGTGACCACATGCCGGGCGCGCTGGCGAATGAGCGGTTTGAGTTGATCTTCATTTGCCAGAAAGTCGGTGATGGAGACATCCCGCAAAAAGGGGACGCCGAAAAATTTGGACGCCTGGTCACATTGGTCGCGGCGTTCGTTGTAGGCGGAGTCTACCAGGCCGCGCCGGGTGTTGGTATCCAGGATGACAACGGCCGTGCCCGTTGGCAGCGGCACCGCTTTTGTATCGAGTGTGCGGCAGTCAATGAGCAGGGCATGGCCTTCCTGCCCGGCAGCGGAGATCATCTGATCCATGATGCCACAGTTGACGCCCACCCACTGGTTTTCCGCTTTCTGGCACAAGAGCGCCATCGCCGCCGGGTCCCAAAGCTGGTTGGTCACGGCCGTAAATGCTCGCGCTGTTGCCAATTCCAGTGCCGCCGAGGAAGACAACCCGGCCCCCTTGGGAATGTCCCCGGCCATCACCCCTTCCCAACCGGCCAGTTGGTAGCCATCCTCCTGCAACGCCCAGGCCACCCCTTTGGGGTATTCCAGCCAGTGGTTGGTTTCTTTGAAAATTGTGTCGAGGTGGAAGACGGCCGTTTCCTCAAAATCGAGCGAATGGATATGCACCTCCCGATCAGGGCGCGGGCGCAGGGCAATCCAGATGGCGCGGTCAATGGCCAGCGGCAGCACAAAACCATCGTTGTAATCAGTATGTTCGCCGATGAGGTTCACCCGCCCCGGCGCACGCACCACAAAAGTCGGCGGTTCACCAAAACGGCCGTGAAAATGTTGGGTAACGGTATGAGCTAATGTGTTCAAGGGATATACCGGAATTGAGACCAGGAGATTGAGAGAATGGGAGATTATTCAATCTCTCAGTCTCCTAGTCTCTCAGTCTCCTAATCTCCATTCAAAGCTGCCAGCACCCGCGGCGCGGTCATGGGCAGTTGGGTGACACGGCCGTCCGTAGCCGCCGCAATCGCATTGGCCACAGCCGCAGCCGTAGCAATGATGGGCGGCTCACCAACCCCTTTGGCCCCAAACGGGCCATGGGGGGCGGGCACTTCCACAAAGACCATCTCAAAATCGGGCACGGCGTGGCTGAAATGGGGCACGGTGTAATCTACCCAGGAGCCGGTGAGCGGGGTGCCAAATTCGTCAAAGGCCATGCCTTCATACAACGCCCAGCCGAGGCCCTGCATCACGCCGCCCTGCATCTGCCCTTCCAGGGTCAGCGGGTTAATGACGCGGCCTACGTCTTGAATAGCGACCAGGCGATGTACGGTCACTTCGCCGGTGTCCCGGTCTACTTCCACTTCGGCGATTTGGGCACAGAAGCCGGGGGCCGCTTCGGTGTTGGCATGACGGCCGTTGCCCACTACCGGCGCATATTTAGCCCCAAAATCCATCGTCTTTTTCGCCAGTTCGCCTAACTCTAACGCTTTATCGGGCACACCTTTCACCTGGACACGGCCGTCTACAATCTCCATGTCCGCCGCGTCAACTTCCATCTCTTCGGCGGCGATGGACAGCACCTGCTGCCGGGCGTCTTCACATGCTTTGATGATGGATGGGCCGACCATGTAGGTGATTTTGCTGCCGCCGGTGGCCCCGGCAAACGGTATGTTGGTGGTGTCGCCGTAGACGATGCGTACCTTGTCCGGCGAGACGCCAAACGTCTCGGCGGCTATGAGGGTGAAGCCGGTAGGCGTACCCGTCAAATCCACTGAGCCGATATGCACGTGCAGCGTCCCATCGCGGTGCAATTGCGCCTGGGCGGATGTGGGTTCTGTGCCGCCAGGCCAGCCGCCAATGGCCATGCCCACGCCGCGCCCTTTGGCCTGGGCTTCAGCGCGATTCTGGTAGATGGGGTGGGATTGCGCCGCTTGCAGCACTTCCGTCATACCCATGACGGGCCACGGTCTACCGTCAGCTAAGGGGTCGCCCGGTTTGCTGGCGTTCTTGAGGCGCAGTTCAATGGGGTCTATGCCCAACTGCCGCGCCATTTCGTCTACCACCGATTCCAGGGCAAAGGTGGCCTGGGGCGCGCCAGGGGCGCGGTAGGCGGCGGGTGAAACTTTGTGGGTGAAGATTTCGGCATAACGTGATTCCAGGTTTGGCGTCTGGTAATAACTGCCTAGCAGCCAGGCAGCGACGCCGTGATAGCCGGGGAAGCAGCCGGTATCTACTTTGATGTCGCCTTGCAGAGCCACAAACGTGCCGTCCCGTTTGGCCCCCAATTTGACGCGCATTTCAGCAGCAGGGGCGGGATTGGCCGCCAGCATCTCTTCGCTGCGGGTGAGCGACAGGCTGACGGGACGGCCGACCGCTCGCGCTGCCAACGCCACAAAGGATTCGTAGAGGAAAAATTTGCCGCCAAAGGCGCCGCCGGGCAGGGTGGGTATGATGCGCACGGCCGTTTCCGGCACACCCAATACATCGGCCACCTGTTCACGGGCGTGAAAAGGGGCCTGGGTGCTGGCATATACCGTCATGCCGTCTCCCCAGGGGTCAGGTACGGCGATGGTAGTCATCGGTTCCAGGTAGCTTTGATGCACCATGGAAGTGGTAAACGCGCGCTCCACAATCACATCAGCCGCAGCAAAACCGGCGGTGATGTCGCCCCGTTTCATCTCAAAACCATTGGCGATGTTAGGGCCTTTGCTTTCCTCTTCTTCCTCGCCCACGTCCGCGCCGTGTGCGCCTGCTTCGCCGGATGCGCCCGGTTGGCCGCCGGGCCAGACCAGGGGTGCGCCGGGAGCCAGGGCTTCGCTGATGGTGATGACCGCTGGCTGTGGTTCATAGTCCACCCACACCTGTTCCGCGCCATCCTGGGCGGCGGTGGGGCTTTCGGCCAGCACCAGGGCCACCGGCTGCCCGGCAAAAATGACGCGCTCGCGGGCCAGAAAGAGCTTGTTGCGCGTTTTGGGCGGGATGTCTGGCAGGTCGGCGGCGGTGAGGACGCGCACGACGCCGGGCAGGGCCAGGGCGGCTTCGGCGTCTATGCTGGTGATAGTGGCGTGGGCGTAGGGGCTGGTGACAAAACGGCCGTGTAACATACCGGGAATCTTGATGTCGGTGGCATATTGCAGTTGGCCGGTGATTTTTTCACGGCCGTCGAGGACAGGGGTAGGAGCGCCAATTGATTTGTACTCTGACATGGTTTTCTCCGTATTGTGCCGAACGTATTGCGTGGTTAGTGTGTGTGATCTTATGGGGAAATGGGCAGGAGGGCAACCTTTTGGGGCAGGGAACTGGCGTCAAGAGTAGAATCGAGGGGAGGGGGTACGGCCGTATCCACAGGGATACGGCCGTACTGCTCTTAAGGCTGTGGGAAGTAATTGATCCGCACCGAACGGGCGATGAGATGGAATCTGTACACGGGGTTCGGATCATTGTCATACGGATCGTCGTACCAGCATTGGGCGTGGTAGGCGGTGTCGTAGGCAATGCGCGGGTTGCCCGCCCCATCCAGCGCCAACACGGGGGCTAAGCCATCCCACAAACCGCCGCTGCATTGGGGTGGGTAGGCCACCGACCAGGCGGTATGCAGGTCGGCCCGTGATTCCACCGTCTGATGCTGCCACGCGCCACCGGCGGACTGACAGTTGCTATTACACCAACTGTAGCCCAAACCACCGGCATGGTACAGCGCATAAGCGATGCGCGGGCGGCCCTGGCTGTCTAGTTCCAGGTCGGGGTGACGGCCGTCTGAAGCCGTCAGCCCCAGGTCATGCCGCTGCCAGTTGGCGGCGGTCAGGCAGCCGCTGTTGCACCAGGCGTAGTACAGGATGTCGCCAGCACCGCCCAGTTGCGCGCCTTCATAAATCGCCAGCCGGGGCTGGTTGCCGTTCATTTCCAGGTCCCACGAGACGTTGACCCCAGAGCCGCGATCAAAGAGGCGCACCCGCTGCCAGTTGCTGCCGACGCCGCAGTTGTTGTCACAGGCCAGATAGTAGATGCCCAACTCCTGGCCTTGCAGCAGATAGAGGCCATCACCCACCACCCGTGGCTGGCCCTGGCTGGTGAAAGCCAGCGACGGGTAGTAATAATGCTCGTAGAATGGGTCATTGCTCAGGCTGATTTTTGTTTCAAACCAATTGTCGGGATTGGTACATTGATCGTCGCAGTAGGCGTAGTATGTGCCGCGATGGTCAGGGCCGGTGTTATCCAGGTAGACAAAACGGGGACGGCCGTTCGGATCCAGCGCAAAGGAGCGTTGTGGCCGGTTGACGTCTTCAAAGGTGAATGAAGCCATGCCGGAGGTGGTGGTGAGGTAGGCGATGGCCCAATCGTCCGGTTGGGCGCAGTTCTGGTCACAGGCGGCATAGTAATAGTCATCACCCAGCGAAACGTAAGTAGAATTGGTGCGAATCAGCAGGCGTGGCTGCCCTTGCGGGGTCAGCGTCAGTTGCACTTCGTTGACATAATCGAGCATCGAGACGCCGTGCCAGTTTGCCAGAGTAGAGCAGTCGGCCACGGCGTCGCAGGTGCGGTACACGGCTGCCGGATGCTCAGTGTCCGGCAGGAAATAACTGTAAGCCATGTGCATCCCGCCCTGCTGGTCTACGGCCATAGAAGCATTGGCGCTCCTGGTTTCTGGTTCCACAAAAAAGGCGCGCTGCGGCGGTGGCGGCGGTGGCGGTGGCGGCGGTGGCGGTGGTGGCGGTGGTGGTGGTGGGGGGGTTGTGCCGCTGCTGCTAACGACAATGGGCAAATAAACGAGCTGATCATTCTGTTGTGCTTGTGCTTGCGTCTGCCAGTGTGCCAGCGTAAGGGCTACAACCAGGGCGAGCAAGGCCAGATAAATAAAGCGGTTTGCGCGTAAGGTAAACATCATATCCTCCAAAAACGCTAAAAGATTTATAAATCCGCGAAGGACGCGAAGCGCGAAGGTTTTTCTCTGTCAGGTGCTTTGCGTTGTAGCAGATTTGCATTAGCCCAAAATGCCAGGCTGTACGGTTGCCCACTATGCACCAGGCAACGTTTGGCAACCGTTTGGTGAAGCGTTTGACGGCGGGGGATTATGCGCGGACGGCCCAATTATGGCGCGAAAGCCTTGCCCTCTCCTGGCAACTGCGGGATACTGGCTCGTTAGTTTTTGCCCTGGAAGGGTTGACGGGTGCGCGAGCAGTGCAGGCAGAGGCAGAGGCAGAGGCGGCGGCCCGTCTCTTCGGCAATCAATCTTTTGGGATGATGGAGGATCAGGTGAAAGCAGATGACGTGAAACAATTTCGAGCGGCTGAGGAGCGGCTGTGGCAGCATTATGGGGTCATGCCCACAGAGCGGTTCGTTACGTTACCAGGATTAAACATCCAGGTGCGGGTGCTGGAAGTGGGGCAGGGGGAGCCGGTGTTGTTTGTGCATGGCAGCCCGAATGCCGGTTCAAAGTGGGCGCCATTGGCGGCCAAACTGCTGGATTTCCACTGCCTGATCCTTGATCGGCCCGGCTGCGGTTTGAGCGAGCCAGTGAATTATCAGGGGATTGATTTGCGCGCATTTGGTGTGGATTTGTTGGGCCAGACGCTTGATGGTCTGAACCTGCCGCAGGCATCGGTGGTCGCCAGTTCATTGGGTGGGGCATTAGCTTTCTATTTTACCCAAGCCCGGCCAGAGCGGGTGCGGCGGCTGGTACAGGCGGGCTGCCCGGCGTTTGTGCAGGGGTTTCGTGTGCCGTTTTACAATGTGGTCTCGTCGGCGCTGAGTATGTTCTTGGGGATGACGCCGTCTTCGGCGGCCGCTTTCCGGCATCTAGGCCACGCGGCGGCAATGGATCGGGGGCAGTTTGCGTCTGAGGTGTTGGTTTGGCGGGATGCGCTCTTAAAGTACACGGAGACGGCGCGCCATGAGAATGGGCTGAGCCGCCACATGATGAGCCGGTTTAAGGCGTATAGCTACGATGCCGCGTTTTTGCGCCAGATCACACCGGCTACGCTCTATTTGTGGGGGGAGGATGATCCCTTTGGTGGGGTAGAGATTGGGAAACGCTGCGCCGCGGCGCAGCCGGAGGCGGTCTGGCAATCGTTTCCGGCATCCGGCCATTTACCCTGGCTGGATGATCCCGATACCCATGCTGGCCTGATCCGGGCCTTTTTACAGGGTCATAGTTAGAGGAATGTGGACGTTACAGACGTGCTGTGAGGGGCAGACCGTGTTGTTCGGCCAGGTGGTAGATGTGGTTTACGGCCGTTTTGTTTACGGCCGTTACGTGATACGTTTGCACCTGTCCCTGGTCATCAAAACGCAAATACACCAGCCACATTAAACCACCTCTTCACAGACATATTCATGGGTGGCTGTTTTCATCCGAGAAAAGTTCCTCTATGCTCCGCTTTACCCCCCCCCATAATGAACTGCCCATCTTCAAAGGCTGTAATGCGCGCAATCACTTTTTGCTCCTCATCTGTAAGTTTAAACCATTCACCTTTCATCCTGGCCCCATGCAACTTATGGTGTAGGGTTTCCTCCGCTGCTGCGGCATTATCTGCTTTGAAAACATGCTGCATCTTTAATTTATATGGGCTGGCTGTTTGCATACTAGCCAGACGTCCTTGCGGATCGTTAGATTTGCCAATTTTGTAAAACTTGGTGCGCCCCATACGAATCAAATAAACGTAATCTATGTCGTCCTTAGGCTGGCTGGCAATCTTTGATTTTCGGGGCATTGTATCGGTATTGAATTTAGGAGCTACAGGCCAATCAATACCCCTGACTGACAAGTAGGAACTAGAAACACACCAATAACGCTTTTGCCCAAGCGCCAGATTGCCTTCATCATAAAATCGGCTGATGAAGCGATTGTAGAGAACATCATGTCTGTCAAAATAACAATCCCAGCCAATTATCTTTCTGCCCCGCTTTGCAACCCCTGAATGAAGGAAAAAGTATTTTCGCTGTTCTTGAGGCTGATTAGAAAAAGAAACCACACACGGGACACTAAAGGTCATGGTCTTGCTTTCGTTCCTGATATACCATTGTGGCTCATCGTTGGTCGTTACTTCACCGGTGCCTTTGTTTCGTCTACGTTCATCAACCTTGCTGATCCGTCCAATCTGTCTCATCCGTGTACCTGTTACCACCCCATCACCTCCCGGATTTTGGGCAGCAGGACGGCCGTAATTTTCTGTTGGCCGCTGATGTTGGGGTGGTAGTCGCAGCCGTAGTCGGTGGGCATGGTCAGGTTATTGGGCACGGGCAGGAAGTGGACGTTGCGGTCTTGTTGGGCGGTGTTCATGTGGTGTACGGCCGTTTCCACATAAGCCGCCGCATAATCCGGCAAAATCGGCCCGGCCATGGCGATGATGGGCGCAAACGGGTAGCGGCGGCGAATGTCGTTGAGCAAATCAATGTACGCCTGCACAAAAACGGCCTGCGTGGGCCGCGGGTTGGTGGAAAAATCATTCGTGCCCAGGTTAATCACCACAAGGTCGGCCCGCCAGCGTTGGAAATCCCACAGGGGAACCGGCTCATTCGCCAGTGTACGGCCGTAGCGCACCGTCATGGCATCACGGCCAATCATTTCCGGGTCACTGTAATTGCGAATAACACCCAGACCGGACACGGCCGTGATCATCACCTCCGCCGCCACCGCGTCGGCCGCCACCGCTGCAAAACTACGGGCCACATTCTCCGTAGCCACACTGAACGGGCAGGTTGGTGAATCCCCTTCCACGCCATACCCGGCAGTTATGGAATCACCGATGAATTCAATGCGCCGTTCCGGGCGCGGCGGCGGCGATTCCAATATGCCGCCTGGTGACAACACAAATCCTTTCATTGTAGATTGCCCCACAATGGACTCGGTGCGTTTGAATAGCCGGGCGGTATGCACACCATCACCTAAACCTGTCGCCAGCACATAACTTTCCTGGCTCTTCAGCGTTTGCAGCACCGACGTTTGCCCGTTGATGGTCACGTCATACCAGTTGCCGCTATCTTCCAGGAGCACGGTAAGGGAATTGCCGGTGAAGGAGAGTTCTACGGCCGTGCCCGGCCAATCGAACGTAGGCGCCGCGGGGTCGGCAAAGTTGAAGCGGCCAATGTAGCTCAGGCGCGGATCATCGGCGGGGATGGTGGTCGGGTGTGAGGAAGTGGGGGTTGGGGAGGGCGCGGGTGAGGGTGAGGGGGTGAGGGGGTGATGAGGGGTGGGGGTGAGCAGGTGATGAGGGGTGGGCGGTACGGCCGTATTCAACATGGTGATGGCCGGTTGGGGCAAGGCGGTGGGGGTGAGGGGGTGATGAGGTGAAGGGGTGATAGGATGATGAGGTGTGGGGCTGGGCAGCAGCGCAGTGGTACAGGCAGTCAGTTGGGTCACGGCCGTGAAAGCTGCCAAAATAAGCAAAAGCAGCCCTGATTGCCGCCGTCCGTTCCCTTTCCATTTGCGGAGGATGGTCATAGTGAGGGTGTCGCCTTTTGTGCATCGCATCATAAGCGTAATTGTACCCACATCCGCCTGGTACCACCGTGTTTTGCCCAAATCCACAGACTGTGCCACAATTCTCACCCGACTATGGAAGCCCACTATGGAAGCACCCGGTGGAGCATACACACCCAGGAGTAAAAACAAATGACGAAAGCACCCCTCAAAGTTATTGTCTCTCTGCTTGGCTTGTTGATCGTTGGCCTGCTTATCATGCAGCCAGCCGCCAGCTTTGTCTCCGCGAATATGCCGGACACGGCCGTGCCCACTCAACAACAATTGATTACCGGCCAGGCCATCAGCTACGAACTCAGCCGCCCCGCCCGTGATCTGGGGCCAGACGTTGGTGGCCTCACCCTCGACCGTGAAATTAACCCCCGCCACAACCCCCTGGCCTTCGAGCCGGATATGGGTCAGCGGGGCACATGGAATCGGGAGAACATCCCAACTGATCCCCTCATTGTTGACTCACAAAGCAGCAGCCAGACCCCTGGCCTCGACTTCAGCTTTGAAGGCACCGGCAACCCTACCGGCTGTGGTACTTGTTCCCCTCCGGACACCGTTGGTGATGTGGGTCTCAACCATTACGTTCACATGGTCAACGCCACCAAAGTTGCCATCTTTGACAAAGCCGGTACGTCGCTCAACGCCCCCTTCAACCTCGGCAGCTTGTGGAGCAGCGGCAATTGTACGGGCAATGCCGGCGATCCGGTGCCACTCTACGATCCCCTGGCTGACCGTTGGCTCTTAAGCCAATTTGCCAGCCCCAGCCACATGTGCATCGCCATTTCACAAACGGCCGATCCCCTGGGCAGTTACCATCTCTACACCTTCAACGTCGGTTCTTTCCCCGACTACTTCAAATTTGGCGTCTGGCCGGACGCCTATTACATGTCCGCCAACGAAAGCAGCTACACCGCCTACGCCTTCGACCGCGCCAAAATGCTTATCGGCGACCCCACCGCCACCTTCCAAAAGTTCACCGGCCAAAATAACCTGCTCTTGCCCGCCGACGTAGACGGCCCTACGCCACCCCCGGCCGGCGCCCCTGGCCTCTTCTACACCTTCAAGGACAACTCCTTCCACGGCGGCACAGATCGCATCGAACTTTTTGCGTTTAGTGTCAATTGGGTAACGCCCGGCAGCAGTACCTTTACCCTGATCAACAATCTCCCCATTGCCTCTTTCACCTATACGCCCTGTGGCTTTTTCAACTTTAACTGCCTCCGGCAATCGGGCACATCCCAACGCCTGGACGCCATCGCCGAATGGCCCATGTTCCGCTTCCCCTATCGCAACTTTGGTACGCACCAGGCATTGGTGGGCAACTTCACCATTGGCGGCGGCACCGGTGATGTAGGCGCGGCCATCCGCTGGTTTGAACTGCGCAACACCGGCGGCGGTTGGGCGCTCTATCAGGAAGGCACTCAAGACCCCGGCGACGGTCATGACCGGGCGGTGGGCAGCATCGCCATGGACAAAGCCGGTAACATTGCCCTGGGTTACACTGTGTCCAGCAGTGCCATGTTCCCCGCTATTCGTTACGCCACCCGACTGGCCTCCGATCCCTTGGGCACTTTGCAGGCTGAAGCCGTTCTCATCAATGGTGGCGGCTCGCAAACTGGCTCCAATCGCTGGGGTGATTACAGCGCCATGGGCATAGACCCTGCCAACGATTGTTCGTTCTGGTATACCAACGAATATTACCCGGTTAGTGGCAGCACAACCTGGAAAACGAGAGTAGGCGTTTTCACCCTTCCTGAATGTGATGTAACCGATTTCACCGTCACGGCCGTGCCCCCCAGCCAACAAGTTTGCATCCCCAATGATGCCGCCTATGTCGTGGATGTTGCCTCGACTAGCGGTTATACAGGAACTGTTACCCTGAGCGCCGATGGCTATCCCGGTGGCGCTACGGCCGACTTTAGCGTCAACAGCCAGCCGGTTCCCTTTACCAGCACCCTGACCATCGGTAATACCGGCGCAGCCACGCCGGGCGATTACACCATCCAGATTACAGGTATGGGGCCAACCAGCACCCACAGCATTGATGTAGAGCTAAACTTGTGTGCGCCAGAGATAGCCGTTGATCCCGGCAGCGCCAGCAGCACACAACAAGCCAACACTGTTGTCACGCATACCCTCACTATCAGCAACACCGGTACAGGTACACTGGATTGGACCATCAACGAATACCCACCTTCCACCTTCATGGAAAAGTTAACCATGCAGACATACCCCCCGGAAGTAGAAGGCGCTGAAAACTTCACTCCCCGTATGCAGGCATTTCTCCGGGACAAAGAACCACCGCAAGATTTACAGCCAATGGGTCTTACGGAGTGTGTGGGTGGTATGGCCGGATCGTATCCTTGCAGCAATGTGGATTTACTGGCCTTCATGCCGTTGGCCACCATTGGCGGCGGCAACGGTAATGACAGTTGGGGCTGGACGGGCTGTGGCAACCGCGAATTTGCTCTGATGGGGCGTTCCAGCGGCACCTCTTTTGTGGAAATTACCGATCCCGTCAACCCCATCTATTTGGGTAATCTGCCCACGCACACCAGCAACTCTTCCTGGCGTGACATCAAAACCTACAACGACTATGCCTTCATCGTCAGTGAAGCCGGCGGCCATGGCATGCAAGTGTTTGATTTGTCGCAACTATGCAACATCACCACTCCCCCCATCACCTTCGTCAACTCGGCCCATTACAACGGTTTTGGCAATGCCCATAACCTGGTGATCAATGAAGATAGTGGTTACGCCTATGGCGTGGGCACCAGCACTTGCTCTGGCGGGCTGCACATGGTGAACATCCAAAATCCGCTCAGCCCCACCAACGCCGGCTGTTTTAGCAGCGACGGTTATACCCACGACGCCCAATGTGTCATCTACAACGGCCCGGACACGCAACATCAAGGCAAAGAAATCTGCTTCAACTCGAATGAAGATACGCTAACCATCGTGGATGTCACCAACAAGGCCGCTCCTGCACAGCTCTCTCGCACCGGTTATGCGGGCAGCGCCTATACCCATCAGGGCTGGCTAACCGAAGACCAGGTGTACTTCTTGATAGATGATGAGTTGGATGAACAGAGTTTCGGACACAATACACGCACTTACGTTTGGAATGTCTCTAATATAGATAGTCCGGTCTTGATTGGGCATTACACCTCGCCAATAGGGGCCATTGATCACAATCAGTATGTGCGGGGGAACTATGTTTTCCAGGCTAATTATCGCGGTGGGCTGCGCATTCTCGATATCACGGATGTGGCCAACGCCACTCTGTTTGAAGAGGCGTACTTTGATATTTATCCCGCCAACAACAATGCCAACTTTAATGGGGCCTGGAGCACCTATCCCTATTTTGACAGCGGCGTTGTCATCATTAGTGGCATTGAACAAGGGCTGTTTATTGTGCGACCAACCTCACTACCTGATCCTTCGCCGACCTCTTGTGACGCACCGACCGATATTCCCTGGCTTTCGGTGTCTCCGGCGAGCGGCTCAACGGCCGAAGGTGGCAGCACCCCGGTCAATGTGATCTTTGATTCCACAGGGCTGACGCCGGGTGAATACACGGCTTCCCTGTGCGTCGGCAGCAATGCGCTGACTACGCCAGAGTTATTCGTGCCAGTTAGCCTGACGGTAGCGCCGCCGCCGGAGATCGTGATTACTTCGCCAGTGAGTGGGACTGTGTTAACGGCCGTCAACGGCACAGATATCACCACCACCGTTACCGTCACCACCCCCAACTTCACCGTGCCCGATGATGGGCATTGGCATCTGTGGGTGGATGGGGTAGACACAGGTCCCGTGTATGACTATGCTCAGGATGTGTCCTTGACGGTGGGCACACACGTCATCAGCGCCCAACTACAATACCCGGATCACACCCCCGTTGGCCCGGTGGACACCATCCAGGTGGAAGTGCTGGCGATTGGCATTACCATCCTCTCCCCGGCCGATGGTGCGGTCCTGACGGCTACCAACGGCGTCAATATCAGCACCACCGTGACGGTGACAACACCTAACTTCATCATACCGGACGACGGTCACTGGCATTTGTGGCTGGATGGCGTGGATACAGGCCCCGTGTATGGCGACAGCACGACCATTACGCTGACGGTGGGCACCCACGTCATTACGGCTCAGTTGCAGGCCCCCGACCATACGCCGCTTGGCCCGGTGGATAGCATCACCGTGACGGTGGTAGCCGGACAGGGCCAGACCATGTACACCATCTACATGCCCATTATCAGGCGAGACGAGTAACGTCTTGAGAGACCCGAAGGGTTTTCAAAACCCTTCGGGTCTGAGAACGCCGAGCATAGAAGCGACCTCCAGGGGTCGCTTCTTTATTTGTGGAAAATTGGGGAAGCCCGCGCCATGTGGTACAATCCTCCGGCAAGGGGTTGTAGCTCCTCTGTGAATGAGAACCGCGCCACTGTTGTCTACATTGTTACCATTTCAATTCAGCCACCATCTGAAACAAATGAATCTGAAACAGCAGAAAAAGACCATTGGTATCCTCCACTATACTGCGCCGCCTGTCGTTGGCGGTGTGGAAAGCGTCATTGCCCATCATGCGCGCCTGCTGGCGGCAGCCGACTACCCGGTGCGGCTGCTGGCGGGGCGCGGTGGGGCGCAGGACGCCCCTGTTGAATTTGTATATCTTCCGCTGGCTGATTCACTGCACCCGTTGGTGCTGGCGGCCAAGGCAGCGTTGGATGAGGGCACAGTCCCCGAGGATTTTGAGGAATTGGTGGAGCAGGTGACGGCGGAATTGGCTACGGCCGTGACCCACACCCACATCCTCATCGCCCATAACGTTTGCTCCCTGCACAAAAACCTGGCGCTGACGGCGGCTTTACACCGGGTGTGCGCCCAGCCGGGCGCGCCCCGCCTCATCCTGTGGCACCACGATCTGGCCTGGACGACGCCCCGCTACCAGGCCGAACTGCACCCCGGCTGGCCCTGGGATTTGCTGCACCAGCCCTGGTCGGATGTGGCCGCCACCCATGTAGTCGTCTCTGAACTGCGCCGCCGCGAATTGGCCGATTTGCTGGCCTTGCCCCCCGAAACGATTCAGGTGATACCGTCCGGGTTGGATAGCGATGAATTTTTGCGACTGGCAGAGGACACGGCCGTACTACTAGACCAGATACCCTGGCGACAGGCCAGCCCGCGCCTGCTGCTGCCGGTGCGCATCACCCGGCGCAAAAACATCGAACTGGCCTTACACACGGTCGCCGCCCTGCGCCAGACCATGCCCCAGGCCGGTTTGCTTGTGACCGGGCCACCCGGCCCCCATAACCCGACCAACCAGCTTTATTTTGACGAGTTGCGCCAGCTACGCGCCGACCTGGGGCTGGAAAACCAGGTGCATTTCCTGGCAGAGATCACGGCAGCGTATGTGCCTGATGACGTGATTGCCGATTTATACCGGCTGGCGGACGCCCTCTTTTTCCCCAGCCGCGAAGAGGGGTTTGGCATTCCCATGTTGGAAGCGGGGCTGCTTGGCCTGCCCATCTTCTGCGCCGACATTGCGCCGCTGCGCGAAATTGCCGGGCCATACGCCACCTATTTTTCGCCGGACAGCGATCCGGAAGCTTTGGCAATACAGATTACCGATCACCTGACGCGCAGCGCCAGCTACCAGCTTCGCCAGCGCGTGCGCCGCTCTTACACCTGGCGCGGCATATTTGCCGAAAAAATAGCGCCCCTGTTGGAGGAACATGATGTTTGAGTTTGACGAAATGGAAGAGACAGAGACCGATGTGATGGATTTGCCTGTTTATTTGCGCCGCCCGGCCCAGGTGCTCATCCCGCTCATGCCGGGCAGCGATAATGAATCGCTGCTGAAACTGGCCCACTGGTTGGCCCATGAGATAGTCGTTTTGCTGGTGGGCGTGGTGCCCGTTAAAGAAGGCGAAAATTTAAGCGCAGGCGCAGGCCAGGCGCGGGATTTGCGGTTGTTGATGAATGAACATACCGACCGGGTGAATTTGCGCGCAAAGCCACGTATTCGCGTCTCCTATAATCCCTGGGACGAGATTCGGGCGGTGCTGACGAGCGATCCCACCATTGATTTGCTGGTGCTGGATTGGCCGCATCAACTGGAGGTGCTGCAATTGACGCCGGCCGAAATTCTGTCGCACCCACCGTGTGATGTGGCCCTGCTGCGCGGCCCCCTGCCAGAGCGATTAGAACGGGTGACTGTGCCCATGCGCGGCGGCCCCCATGCCGAGCGGGCGCTGTATCTGGCGCTGACGCTGGCGGCGCAGGACGAGGCAGAAGTCACGGCCGTGCGCTTGCGCAGCGGTACGCCCTCATTACGGGCTGAACAGACGTTTGCCGGTATCGCCATGGTGCTGGCCGAAATGCCGCAGGTGACACAGCAGGTAGTGGAAACGGCCGACCAGAGCCAGACCATTTTGGATGTAGCCCAAACCGCTGACCTGGTGATTTTGGGCACGTCTTCTTTGCCCACGCAGAGTACGGGATCATTTGGCGAGATTGCTGATGTCGTCCTGGCGCAGGCTGCCAGCAGCGTCATTGCCGTGAAAACCAAGCGGGTAGCCATGCCGGAGCAGGGCCTCAGTTTTAGCGCCAAAGCGATCTCCATTTTGGTAGACCGCTGGTTTGCCGAAAACACCTTCCATGCGGACGAATTTGCCGATTTGAACCATCTGCTGGCGTTGAAAGAAGAACGTGGCCTGACCATCAGTCTAGCCTTGCCAGCTCTGAACGAGGAGCAGACGGTGGGGGAGGTGATCCGCGTGGCGCAGCGCGCCTGTATGGAGAAAGTCCCCCTGCTGGATGAGATTATCCTTATTGATTCCAATTCGGTAGACCGCACCAGGCAGATTGCTGCCGAGTTGGGTGTGCCGGTTTTTATTCACCAGGAGATTTTGCCGCAGTATGGAGCGCGGACGGGTAAGGGGGAGGCGCTCTGGAAAAGTTTGTTTGTGACCGGTGGGGATATTGTGATCTGGGTGGATACGGATGTAACCAATTTTCATCCACGTTTTATTTATGGACAGTTGGGGCCGTTGCTGCAGCGGACGAAGGTGCAATTTGTGAAGGGTTTTTACCGACGGCCCCTTAAGGTGGGTAAGGAGCTAAAAAGTGGCCGGGGGGGGCGGGTGACGGAATTGATGGCACGGCCGTTGCTCAACCTGTTCTATCCGGAACTGTCCGGCATTGTGCAGCCGCTGTCCGGCGAATATGGCGGGCGGCGTGACCTGCTAGAACAACTGCCCTTTTCCTCCGGCTACGGCGTGGAGATCGGCCTGCTCATTGATGTGCTGGAGCGGGTGCATCTGGGGGCGATCAGCCAGGTGGATATGGTGGAGCGCATCCACCGCAACCAATCGTTGGAAAAGCTGAGCAAAATGTCCTTTGCCATTGCCCAGACCTTTTTTGGTAAACTAGAGCGGCGCTACGGCCACACCATGCTGCATGATGTGAACCGCACCATGAAACGGGTGCGTCAGGATCACGGTCATCTTTTCTTAGAAGTGGAAGAAGTGACCGAACTGCAACGCCCGCCGATGATCGAAATTCCCGAATACCGGCAGATGCGGGGGTTGCCGGTAGAACTTCTGCCGGAAATGGTTGCACCGATTTCCCGTGATGCGTGACCCGTGACCCGTGAGACCACTTCCGGTCACGCATCACGCATCACGCATCACGTATCACGAGTTTTTAATGACTACCTTACTCCTCATTCGCCATGGCGAGACCGATTGGAATGTAGACGGCCGTTACACCGGCCAGTCTGATATTCCGCTGAATGACACAGGACGGGCGCAGGCGCGGCAGGCGGCGGCGCAATTGGCAGACAACCCGCCTGATGTGGTGATCTCGTCTGATCTGGAACGGGCGCGGGAGACGGCGGAAATTATTGCTGCTGCCTTCCATCTACCTGTGTTTACCGACCCCCGTTTGCGCGAAATTAACCAGGGCGTTTGGGAAGGCATGTATTTCGCCGACATCAAAGCGAAGTACACCGCCGAATTTGCTGCCCGTGAAGCCGACCCTTTGAGCGTGGCCCCTCCTGGTGGGGAGACGGTGGGGCAGGTGCGGGAAAGGGTGCTGACGGCCGTAGCCGACATCCGCCAACAATATCCCGGCCAACGGGTGGCAGTGGTAGCGCATGGCCTGGCCCTGGCGCTGATCAAAGCAGAAGCCACCAACCACCCCATCACCCAGGTTTGGGACCTCATCCCGCCCAACGCGCAGGTGGAGGAAGTGGTGAGCGTGATACGTGATGCGTGATGCGTGATGCGTGAGGAATGGCATCACGTATCACGAAGGAAATCAACCATGATAGACCAACCCATTAATCGCCAATCCCTCCACATCGGTTTTGTTTCCACCCGTTTTGCCGATACCGATGGTGTTTCTCTGGAGACGGCCAAGTGGGCTGAAGTGTTGGAAGGGATGGGGCACAAATGTTATTACTTTTCCGGCTACAGCGACCGGCCGGCCAGGCGCAGCATGGTTGTGCCAGAAGCGTATTATCGCCACCCGGAAATTCAGGAACGGCACGACCGCTTTTTTGCCCAGAGCCGACGCAGTGGTGAAGATACCCTGTGGATTCACCACTGGCGCGGCAATTTCCGGCGGCATCTCTACCGTTTTTTGCACAAATTCAAGATTGACGCCCTCATTCCTGAAAATGTGCTGGCCATTCCCCTGAACGTACCGCTGGGGCTGGCGCTGACGGAAGTGATTGCCGAAACGGGCATACCCACCATTGCCCATCACCATGATTTTGCCTGGGAGCGCAAACGTTTTCTGGTGAACGGCATCCCAGATTACATCAACATGGCCTTCCCGCCGGATTTGCCCTCCATCTCCCATGTGGTCATCAACAGCCAGGCGCAGCACCAACTGGCGCGGCGGCGCGGTGTGGGGTCGGCTATTATTCCCAATGTGATGAATTATGAGGAAGCGGCGCCGGGCATTGACGACTATTCGGCCGATTTACGCGAACGGCTGGGCATTGCTCCGGACGAGTTGTTCGTGTTGCAGCCGACGCGGGTGGTGCAGCGCAAGGGGATTGAACATGCCATTGAACTGGTGCGGCGCTTGCAGCGCCCGGCGCACCTGGTCATCAGCCATGCCTCTGGCGACGAGGGGGATGAGTATGAACAGCGGGTGCGTGAATATGCCGCGATGTTGGGTGTGCCCACCATCTTCTGCGCCGATATTTTTGACGATGTGCGTGGACAAACGGCCAATGGACAGAAAATTTACAACTTGTGGGACGCCTATAATCACGCCGATCTGGTGACGTATCCATCCGTTTTTGAAGGCTTTGGCAATGCTTTTTTGGAAGCCATCTACTTTCGCAAACCGATTGTGGTCAATAACTACTCCATTTATTCCACCGATATTCGGCCCAAGGGGTTCCGGGTGATTGAGTTTGATGAGTTTGTGACGGATGAGACGGTGACGCAGACGCGAGCAGTGTTAGAGGACCCGGTATTGCTGGCAGAGATGGTCGAGCGCAACTATGACCTGGCACGCCATCATTTCTCTTACAGCTTGCTGCGCCACAAGCTGCGGGTGCAGTTGGAGAATGTGTTTGGCGCTAATGGGGGTATGAATGCCAGACCCGAAGGGTTTTGAAACCCCTTTGGGTCTTTCCCCATATAAATGACCGTTGCATGAACGGTGACGGCCGTAGGCGAATCGCTGTTTGCCAGGGCTGTGGGGGCTGGCTACAATGAAATAGTCATGGTGTACAAGCCATTACTATTTCATTGAGGAAGAGGAATCATGGGGAAATTTATCATTGAAGGGGGCCATCCACTCAGGGGAACGATGACGGCCAGCGGCAACAAAAACGCCGCGCTCAAGCTGCTGCCCGCCTGCCTGCTGACGGATGAGCCGGTCATTTTACACAACATTCCAGACATTCAAGACGTGCGTTCTACCTTTGATGTTTTGCATGACCTGGGGGTGGAAACGACAAATTTAGGTGAGGGAAGCTGGCGCATTCATGCCCAAAACGTGCGAAAAAGTAAACTGGATAGCCATCTGGCGGGGCGCACACGGGCCTCGTTTGTCTTTTCGGGACCAATGCTGGCGCGTATGGGCCAGGTGGAACTGCCGCTGCCGGGTGGGGATGTGATTGGCGGACGGCCGTTGGACACCCACATTCGCGCCCTCAAAGCATTGGGCGTGGATGTGAGCATGTATCCACGTGGGCACTTCAACATGAATGTGGATGGGTTGCACGGCGCGGGCTACCTGCTGCTGGCCGAAGCCAGCGTCACCGCCACCGAAAACACGCTCATGGCGGCGGTGCTGGCGAAGGGGGAAACGATCATTGACAATGCCGCCAGCGAGCCACACGTGCAAGATTTATGCCACTTTTTGAACCGGATGGGGGCGCAAATTAGCGGCATTGGCAGCAGCCGCCTGACGGTGCAGGGTGTAGACCGGCTGGGTGGGGCCGAGTTCCGCATTGGCTCGGATTTTATGGAGGTGGGCAGTTTTATTGGGGCGACGGCCGTGACCCGCGGCGAAGTGCGCATCCAAAACGCCGAACCGCAAAACCTGGGCATGATCCGCCTGGTGTATGAAAAACTGGGCGTCCATTGGATTGACGACGGCAACGACATCCTCATCCCCGACGACCAATCATTGGAAATTGAAGCTGCACTCGGTGGGCGCATTCCCGAAATCAAACCGATGCCCTGGCCCGGCTTCCCGCCCGACTTGATGAGCATCGCCCTGGTCATGGCTACCCAGGCTAATGGCTCCATTTTGCTGCATGACTGGATGTACGAAAGCCGTTTCTTTTTTGTGGATCATCTGGCCTTTATGGGGGCGCGCATAGTCTTGTGTGATCCGCACCGGGTGCTGGTGCAGGGTGGCAACGGAATGCAGGCCAATCCACAGGGTGTGCCCAGCCCGGACATTCGCGCCGGTATGGCCATGATCATGGCCGGGCTATGCGCCAAAGGGGAAACCACCATCCACAACATCCAGCAAATTGACCGGGGCTATGAGCGCGTAGACGAGAAACTCCGCGCCCTGGGCGCTCATATCCAGCGCACGCAATAGGCGTATTTCTTAGCTCATCACCTGATATTGGGACACATCAGCACGCACGATAAGTTCGGTGAGTGTGTTATCCGGGCCAGAGCCGCGAAACATTTCCAGGTTGGCTTCTGAGTCCCACTCCTCATAGACATTGACGCGGTCCGGGATGATGGGGTCAGCCGCTACCACAAAATCATGGCATCCTTTTGTTTGCCTGGCCAGCACCATGGCTTCGTGCGAAGAACGCAGGAAAGTTTCCCGTTGACCGGCGGCGATAAATAGTTTTCCCGAAACAATGATCATGTAATTCCTCCAGGTGCTTGTGCAAACAACCGTAAGTTGGTTGAGTTTGTTGTTGATAGCATCACGCATCAGGCATTAATGCGATTAGGCGCTGGCGCAGCAGCGGCTGAGTAATCACCTCTGCTTCCAGTTTGCTTGCGCCCAGGAAGTGGACAAAGCGGGCAAAACCGGCGGCCAATGCCTCAGCAAATGCTTCATCCTGGCCCAGCGCCTCATTTTCTAGCCAAAAGCCCAAGATGATGAACGTATTGGTTGCCCGGTCGAGTTTGCTGTCAAACCGCGCTACCAGCCGGTCGCCCCACAAAACCGGCAGTGTGTAGTAGCCAAATTTGCGTTTATCCGCCGGTTTATACACCTCCCACACATAATCAAAGTCAAACAGAACTTTGGCCCGTCCCCGCGCGCTGACGGGATCAAGTGGGGCCAGGAAGACAACCTCTTCTGTGGTAGTTGCAGCCAGCGGCGCCCATGCCGGCGGCATACGCCCGGCGCTCAGTTCATGCAGCAATTCAACGTCGCTGCCGAGTGCCAGGTGTAATGCTTTCCAACCTTCTACTTTCACTTCGATCAGTTCACCATCAGCTAACATCCTCTCAAGCACTTTCTTTGCCGCGCGATCCGGCTCGCCACGCCCCCATGCTTCGCTCGTACGTTTGATCCGCGACAGTCCGCTGCAGCTAACTTCCTTTTTGATCAGAAAGCGATCAGTCTCAGTCTCGCTGCTCTCATAAATCAGGTGGGCGGGGGCGACCTTTTCTGTGAGTGCATACACACGCTCGAAGTTTTCGCGGTGGTGAGTCATTACTTCACCGGTGCGCCACAGATAGTACAAAGCCAAGGAGCTGTCTTTACGGCCGCGATAGCTTTGGGTGCGCTGCCGTGTTTCCATCTTGAAGTCACGGTTGCTGACGACATCACGCTCCTGCAAAATGGTGCGCATCTCGGCGATGGCTTCGGCGTGCTCGTGGGCCATCTGGCGAATGCGGGCATCGCCATAGTTGCCATCCCGCTCGCGGTGCATAACCACGCGCCAGTGTGGCAGTTCCTCCATGGGTCGGACGGCCAGCCAGCCACCCCAATCAAAAAATTGGCGCTGTTGGTAGGTCACTTCTTCCCACAGGCCAGGGGTGTAGTCCAGGACACGGCCGTATAACATGATATCCTGACTGCGGGCAATGATTTGCAGGGGATCCAGTTGCAGGTATTCAATGGCGCGCATGGCCTGCGCCGTGCCTGCCACGCCGCGCCAGCGCCGCCCCGGCCACAAACCTTGTTTGCCCAGAACAAAACGCCGGGCGGTTTCGATATTGATGGTTAGCATAATGACCTCACGGGTTTTTCCTATTCATCGGGCGACGGTATTGGCGGCCAACTACGAAAAGTATCATAAGTACGCAATGTGCAACTTTTTGCCCGATTTAATCGAGGAGGGCGCATTTGAGAATGCGCCCGTTGGCATCTGAGGATGCCAACTCCTCTCTAATGAAAATAAAGTTGCACATTGGGTTCTAAATATCCGGCGCTGGCAGGCCGTTCATGCCCAGTAATAACGAGACCTCGCCGCCGTGATGCAGGTCATGTTCCAACACATGATAGATCACCCAACTGCGCGACACCTCATACGTCTGGCCCTCCCACTCGTCGGGAAAGGTCAGAGCACACTCTGCGGGAGTCCAGCGCTGCAAGCGGCTCTCGATGAACGCCCACGTCTCATCAAGACCACGCGCCAGTTCCGCCGCACTGCGAGGTGGCGAGTCTTGCTGCCCCCACATCATGTAGGCGTCCATCACGTCGTCGTTGTCCTGTAAGGTGCCGCTGAACCACCCGGCCCTTACACTGATGATGTGCTGCACAATCTGCCCCAGCGGCCACATTCGCGCCGCAGGTTGCAGCTTTAGCTGCTCATCTGTCAGCGGCGCAATGGCGGTGCGTAGTTTGGCGTTATACTGCCGCCAGTTCTCGTAAATCACATCCAGTGTCGTTTGGCGAACGGTGTTTACATTCATGGGATAACTCCTTTTGTCGGCGAGCAAGAGGAGTTTAGCACAAGTGTTCGAGTAGGGTCAAGGTCTATGTGGCCAACGGCGTAACGTGGTGGTGAGGAAACAGGCTAAAACAGCGCAGTGTGAGAGAGGATTTTCTAGTAAGGAAATGATCCGTTTCTAGTAAGGAAAAAATATTTTCTAGTAAGGAAATTTTTTTTCCAGCAAGGAAACCTGACAATGCTGGCGCCTGGGTCAGGAAGGTTTGCCTAGGGCAGGCCGGGCAGTCCTTACGCGACGGGTTCGGCGATGAATATGGGGATGACGCGGTCGGTTTTGTTCTGATACTCTTGATAAGGCGGAAAGGCTTCGACCGCGATAGCCCAGAGTCGTTCTCTCTCGGCAGAATCTACCACTTCGCGCACGCGCATGGTAAAAACTTCCGTCTTGTCGCGGATTTCAACGTTCGGATCCGCCTGCAAATTGTGATACCACTGCGGATGCGTGGGTGCGCCGCCCTGGGAGGCCACCAGGATATAGTTATTTCCGTCCACCACTCTCATTAAGGGGGTTTTGCGGATCGCCCCTGTTTTCCAGCCTCTATTGGTCACAATGATCACGGGCAGCCCCGTGTCCCTCAAGGTCAAACCGGCCGTACCGCCGCTGCCTTCATAGAGTTCAACTTGTTCTGCCACCCACTGCCGGGGGCTGGGTATATATTCGCTCACTATGACCTCCAATGGTTTACTTCAAGCATGCCCACTCATGGGCACAAACGTGTGAAAGATTCCCACAAATAACATCTGGAGTATGACATATCCCCCTTTTCTGTCAATTACATGATCAAATTCCAGCTTCATCAGGTCACAACACGGCGGACAAAATCTTGTATCAGTCGCGTATAGACAGGCGAAAATTCTCTGGCACGCAGTTCCCTCTCATCAACATACGCGGGTTCATCAATCAACATGAGGTGGCCGGTATGCGGGACGCGATGAAGCTCACCATCATCATTGCCTGCCTGGACAAGGGCGTCGCGCCAGATAGCCATGCTTTCCTCTACGGGAATCCACGGATCGTTCTCGCCGTAGAGGAGCAGTAGGGGCACGGTAATCCGGCTGAAAACTGACCAGGGATCAAATCGTGTTTCATTGTCCCAGCCGGTTTGGGCGACAGCTTCGGGCAGGCTCTCAGCAATATACACGTGCTCGAACCAGGGTTCATCCTTATATTGATCAATGAGTGCCTGAGCCGCTTCGCGCGTGACCTCGCCACGATAATACCCGTCAACCTTTTGGCGCAGGTGTGCACCTGCTTCGGCTACCGCTTCGCCATAGCCGAGCGCACGCAGCACGTGAGGAACGGCGTGGACCATCTGCTTTGCCGGGCCGACGCCTGAACTGGATACCAGGATCATGAAGGCGATATCATCCGGGCTTTGCCCAAAAGCGGCCGGCGCTATCCATCCGCCCTGACTGACGCCCCAAAGGCCGATATGTGTTGCATCCACGTCATCACGTGTCTTGAGCATCCGAACAGCCGCAAGCCCATCACGTCCCAGGGCCATATAACCGGGGTGCACACGTTCTTTGGGAGGGATGTCCTCGCCCCGGCGATCATAGATATAGACGGCGACGCCGATTTCATTCATGGCTTGAGCGAGATGCAAATACAGCGGGTGATCTTGCTTGCCCGCGCTGGCACTGTGCAGGACTACGATGGTAGGAAAGGGGCCGTCACCTGCTGGCTTAACCAGCGTTCCGGTGAGTGTGTGGCCTTCGGAAGTGAAGGTGATGGGCACGCGCGTTGCCTGCTCCAATCCGGCTGGTGTATTTAGACTGCGCCATGAACGGGTCATATTCTAAACTCCTCTAACACCGCCACCCGTGCTGCCTTCGGTCAGGTCAAGTATACACGATGTTTCGAGGGGCCAATCTATCTGAGCCGCTGCACACACTATAAGGTGATCGGACACGCGGCGAGGTTGCCATGACCAAATGCATGGTGCATGAACGTCTCATCAGTTGGCATTTTCAAGAATTGTGCCCACGACGCTGGAGAGGGGGACCGTTGCATCAATTATGATTGCGTTTTTGGGAAGACCCTCTTTTGTCTCCTGTTGTAATCGCGCAAAGGATTCCCCTTCACTTGCTGTTCCTCCCCACTCGTTTTCAGGTCGGGCAGCCAGACGCCGGTTCAGCGTATCCAGATCGATCTCAAGAACAAAAACTTCATCAAACAGACCGATAAAGCGGTCGGAATTCCGGGAACCGCCGCAAAAGAATGTTGCCGCATGGTTTTTATCAGCCACCAAAGCTCTGACCTTCTCAACGTCCCATATCCAGGTACGATGCTCGTCAGAGCTACCATGCACAGGCTCCCCCGTTTTTAGATCGCCCCAATAGGCCAACTCCTCATCGCCGTGGATGACGTGGTAGCCGCGCCTTTGTAGCTCGTCGCAGACCGTAGTTTTACCGGCGCAGGAAACGCCATCAATTAAGAAATTCTTCACACCCATGTTTCGTTTCCAATAAAAGAGTCAATGATGCCCAACACTTGTTATACTGACCGAATGCGGGATAAACCCCGCCAATGGTCAACTACTACACAGATGCAGTATATAGAGCTAGGCCAGTCATTCACATACTATACTGAGGCGGGCAGGGCTGATTCGTAGGCGGAGATGATGCGGTCCATGAGGTGGTCGAGTTCGGTGTTGACGACCTGCCGCGCGGGGTCGGCGTCGTACCAGGCCATGATTTCGCGGGCGCCCTGGGCGAAGGGGATGGCGGCGGTAAAGTCGGGCACGAGCCGCTTGATTTTGCTGTTGTCGAAGATCATGCTGTGGGTTTTGTCGCCCAGCAGGCTGTCGCCCCAACTGCTGCTGAAGTGGGCGATGAAGTCAGAGGGGATGTGGACGATGTGCGCTTCCACACCGGCTGCCTGGGCAACCAGTTCGACAATCTGGTTCCAGGTGAGCCATTCGTCAGAGGTAATGTGATAGGTTTCGCCGATGGTGTGGTTGTTGCCCAGCAGTCCCACAAACCCTTTGGCAAAGTCGCGGTGGTGGGTCATGGTCCACAGGGACGTGCCATCGCCGTGTACGATCACCTTTTTACCCTGGCGCATCCGGTGGACGTTGGTGTAGCCGCCGTGCATGGGCAGGAGGGTCTGGTCGTAGGTGTGCGACGGCCGTACCACTGTCATCGGAAAACCATCCTCCCGGTACGCCCGCAGCAGCCGCTCTTCGCAGGCGATCTTGTTGCGGGAGTAGGCCCAGTAGGGGTTGTGCAGCGGCGTGCTTTCGGTGACGGGCAGGTTGGCGGGCGGCGTCTGGTAAGCAGAGGCGGAACTGATGAAGATATATTGGCGGGTACGGCCGTGAAACAAACGCAGGTCGGTTTCAATATGCTCTGGCGTAAAGGCGATCCACTCCACCACCGCGTCAAACTGGTGGTCGCCCAATGCCTGCAAAGCCGAATCCCGGTCCCGTATATCGCCATGTAAAACCGTTGCGCCGGGCGGCGACGGCCGTGCGCTCTGCCCCCGGTTTAATAAATACAAATCCATGCCCCGTTCCACTGCCAGCGGCGCACACGCTGAACTGATAATCCCGGTACCGCCAATAAATAAAACTTTCATGGTCTACTCCTTATAAAATTCCCAATGTCTGGGCAACCTTCGTGGCGAATTGGTCTACTGATTCGGTATCACCCCTGGCGCACACCGGGATATGGTTTTCCTGACATTCCCGTAGGATGGAGTGGGTGATACGGCCGTCAAATTCCAGGAACTTACGCCACGCCTCGTCTGGATTCGGCAATTGGTAGATGAAATCCTTCATGGCCTGGCGCTCCCCGGTTGCTTGCCAGATTTCGGCGCTAGGCCGTGCGGGTGCTGCCAGGCCAACAATCTGCTGTGGCGAGATGACCTGGGCAATGATGGCCGGGTTGCAGATGCCGCCATCAACCAAGAGGCTGGTTTCGGGATCGACCGCCGCCAGGTCTGCGGCCAACAAGTCCAGATATTCAGGCAGCGCCGCTTGATTGAACGCATCGAACTCTGCCCAGGACAGCGCCAGTAACCAGGCCAGACCATTTGGCGATGTGGCCCAGGCTGTGTTGACGGGATGACGTTCTGGGGTAAAACGGCCGTGATACACACCGTAAATATGGGCGTCCATGTCATAGACAGGCATGGCAAACCGGGCCGAAAGCGCGCGGCAGATGGTTGTCTTGCCCGAACCGGCGCCGCCAACCACCCAAAATAACCGCTTAAATCGGGACAAAATGAGGCGAGATTGCGTTAACAAATCACGGTTGAGGGTAAACTGCATGGGACGTGCCTTTGATCGTATTTCATCAGTCTGGGTCTTTACTTGTGAGGGAATAATACTCTGTGATTTCCGGCGGGCAACTGGCGAAAGGCTACGGCCGTTCCCGTTTATGTTACAATTCGCCACCTTTATCTCGCGGAGGATTCATGGAACAGTTTGTCTCAATGCTCAGGCCACCAGCAGAGCCACCGGCAACGGCCTGTTGGTTCATATTGTCCGGCTTTCAACTATTGGTGATGGTAGACGGCCGTCAGGCCACCTGGCCCTTGCTCTATTCACCGGCCGATCTGGGATTGACGCCGCTGCGCCAACATTATCTGGGCTACATGCCTGGAGATGCACCCTTGCATTGTTATGCTGCTGAGGTGGCTACGGAAACGCCCGCGCCGTCGGGCATGGCCTTTGAAGGGTTAAGGGGGCTTTACGGCCGTATGCCCGATGACCAACTCTGGTTAGGGGGGCGGGCGCTGCAAATTCTGGATTGGGACCGCACCAGCCTTTATTGTGGCCGCTGCGGTGTTTTTAATGCGGTACAGGCCGACGAACGAGCCAAGAAGTGCCCGGCCTGTGGCCTGGTGACCTACCCGCGCATCTCGCCCGCGATCATTGTGCGCATCACGCGCCAGGGGCCAACTGGGCGGGAGATTTTGCTGGCGCGGGGGGCGCGCCATCCTGCCGGTTTTTACAGTGTGTTGGCCGGTTTTGTGGAGCCGGGAGAGACATTGGAAACGGCCGTCCACCGCGAAATCCGTGAAGAAGTGGGGTTGGAAGTGCAAAACGTGACGTACTTTGGCAGCCAGCCCTGGCCCTTCCCCAATTCGCTGATGATCGCCTACACGGCCGAATATGCCAGCGGCGACATCACCCCCGAAGCTGGTGAAATTGAAGACGCCCGCTGGTTTACGACCGATAACCTGCCCGGCATCCCCCCCGCCATGAGCATCTCACGGCGGCTGATTGATGATTTTGTAAATCGAGGCTAGAGATTGGAGATTGCACAATCTCCAATCTCGTTAGTGTCACCAAGTTTTCGCCACCCCCTTGAGACTACAACGGATGGAGAAAAAGCGGATACATTTCCAGAGACGAATCCGTTTATTTCTTTATCCGCTGTAGTCATGGCGAAAAACTCATGATACTAACCAATCTCCGAATCTCAATTTACCTACGGCATCACGGCCGTCAGCACCACCTTACTCCCCGTATTCCCCAGGATAATCTCAAAGAGGCCGTCCTCGCCGGCAGGCAAGGTGGTGGTGTCTATGGTGAACGCGCCGTCGGTGACGCCAATGCCCAGAGCCAGCCAGCTTTGGCCGCCGTCGGGTGAGTAACGCACGATGGTCGGTGTGCCGACCAGCCCCCAGTTGAGGGTGATGGCGTCGCCTTCACGCACGGCCGTAGCCGTTTGCGGGCCAAAGGCAGCGGTGTTGTTCAGGCTGCGGCTGGCGGCGGTCGTGTCACCTTGCATGATGCGCAGGGTGGCGGCGGCTTTGCCGGGCAGGGGCAACACGGCCGTCAATGCCCGCGCCGATACCCCTTCTTCTTCTGCCTCCCGCAACTGCATGGGCTGGCTGGCTAATACGTCACCATTTTCATCCAGCAGTTCCGCCCGGTAATCGCCAGATACACCGGTTGACGGGTAGCTGGTGAAAGCGTAGCTGGGGGCGAGGGTAACGACGCCGTCATCGCTGAGACCGGCGGAAACGATCATGCTATCTACGGCCGTGACATCTATAGCCACAAACCCGTTGGCCCGTTGATCGTTGTAGATGCCGATGTAGGTATAGTCGGAAATCCAGGCCGGGTCACAGTAGCTCATAAAGTCCACGGCCGTGGCCGGCGACCAGAACACGCCATTGGGGATATCCAGCCCATACTCGCCAATGGAAGCGCCAGCATACGGATAGTTTTCGTCAAGCTGTGACGGATTGCCGCAAGGCGCATGGCGGCGGCCCATATTGTGACCAATTTCGTGTCCGGCCAGTTCACCGGTAGCGTCTATATTGGGGCTATACCCCATCAGGTTAAGCCCGACCGATTCGCGGGCGCCAATCCAGCCAATCCCGGCAATACCAGAAAAGAACCATTGGGTAGAACCATTGCTGATGGGCACGAAGGCGTAATAAACAATGGGTGTGTTTTCTGCATGGCCATCAGCCAGCTTGACTGTTAACATGCGATTCAACAAATCAATCCAATCTGCCTGGGTGGCCAGGTTGCCGGTAAAGTTGTAAGGGGTGCGCATCGTCACGTTGACGGCATCAACCGGGTAGGCGCTCCTGATCCAGTCGCTGATGTGATCCGCACTTTGGCCAGGATAATAGCCGGGGGCAACTGCGCCCGTGTGCGTGTAGTTGATAGGTACGATAACTATTTGCAGGTCAGGTACGTCGTTGAAGTTCATCGCCTGTATGAGCGAATTGTTGCTTTCGTTGCTTTCGGGGATCGTGTTATCCGGGTCTATGGTGGCAGTGAGACTGACGTTGCCGGAGAGCCAGTTTGCCGGAAGGATAAAGTTGATAGAGCTGTTGAAGTTGCTGCGGTCGGTGGTTGTTGGAATGGTTATGGGTGCAGAGCTTATCGGGTTAAGGGTGACGCCATTGCGCACGGCCGTGAGCCGCACTACCACATTGTTCATCGGCCCACCCACCGGCGCTTCGGCAAAAACGCGCACGACGGTATTGCGATTAGCTACTAGCGGAACGCTGTTATCAACTTTTTGGGTGGCCTGGGTGATTTCCACACCGGTAATGGTCAGGTCTGCACTCACCGGTTTGGTGACAATTGGCAGAAAAATAAACTGGTTACTTCCGGCAAACAAGGGGGCTGTGCGGCCCATCTGGCTGATGAGGGCCAACGCGGTGAGCAGTACGGCCGTTAACCCAATAAACATTTTCAATCTGGCATTCATGTAATCTTCCTTTATTATAAGTTTATCTTGCCACTCGCCTCATTTCACCACCCCTTTTTCGCGCAATGTTTGCACCACCAGCTTTTCCCAGGGCAAACTGGTGGTGACGGGAATGTAATGTAAATGGCGATGAGCACAGTAGGTGGCGATTTCGGTCTGCCAAGCGCGCAGTCTCTCCTGGTACAGTGCCAACGTGGGCGCATCCAGCGTGATTTCGGCGTCTTGCCCGGTTTCTACATCCACCAGTTTCAGGTCGCCGCTCAGGGGCGGTTCTACCTCGTCCGGGCTGAGCAGGTGGAGCAGGCCAATTTCGTAACCGCGTGATTGGATAGCGTTCAGCCCGTCTTTGTAACCGTTGGGGGAGAGCAGGTCGCTGAGCAAAAAAAGCAGGCCGGGACGACGGCCGTACAAGGCATAATTCCGCAGCGACAAATTCACGTCGGTGACGCCGCTGGCCTCACAACTCTCTAAAAACTGGAACAACCGCAACGAATTCCCCTGCCCCCGGAATGGCCCCCAGGTGCGGTCGCCGTCACTGTTGAGTAAGGTGACGGTGAGCAAATCGCCGGTTGCCAGAGCCACATGCCCCAGCGCCCCCGCCAGTTTGAGGGCGTAGCGCAGTTTGTTTTCATCATCGGCAGTGTCGGGCCAGTTCATGCTGGCGCTGGTATCCACCAGCAGGTGGACGGCCAGGTCTTCTTCTTCTTCCAGCAGCTTGATAAACGGCCGTTCCAGCCGGGCATACACATTCCAATCCAGCCGTCGCAGGTCGTCCCCTTTGCTATAGTTGCGGTAATCGGCAAACTCAATAGACGTGCCCCGCTTTTTGCTGCGCCGGTCGCCCTTCATCACCCCCACGCGCACATGATCGGCGATGAGCGTTAGCTGTTCCAGTTTACGCAGGGTGGTTTCGTCGAAGAGGGGCATAGGAGAGATGGGGAATTCGTAATCCGTTATCCGTTATCCGTAATCCGTCATCCAATTACGGATTACGGATAACGGCCTTCACTCTTTTGGCACACTTTCTATCAGATTCGCAATTATATCATCCGGCTTCACCCCTTCCGCCTGGCCTTCAAAGTTGAGCAGCAGGCGGTGGCGCAGGGCGGCGGGGGCCACCGCCGTCACGTCATCAAAACTCACATTATACCGCCCCGCCAGCAGCGCCGTGATCTTGGCCCCCAACACCAACGCCTGCGCGCCACGTGGGCTGGCGCCATAGCGCACATATTGGTTTACCAGCGGCGCCGGGCTGCTACCCGGATGCGAAGCGACGATAAGGCGGCTGATCGTCTGGCTGACGTGGCTGGGGATGGGCACTTGCCGCGCCAACTGCTGCATGGCGATCAGACGGGGGCCATCGGCGGTGGTTTGGGCCACGGCCGTCTCCTTCCCCGTCGTCCGCGCAATAATCTCTGTCAATTCGTCGGCCGATGGAAAAGGAACATTGATTTTGAAGAGAAAACGGTCTAGCTGCGCTTCCGGCAGGGGATACGTGCCTTCTTGCTCAATCGGGTTTTGTGTCGCCAGCACAAAAAACGGTTCGGGCAGCGAATACGTGTGGTTAGCCACCGTCACCGTGTGTTCCTGCATGGATTCCAGCAGGGCGGACTGGGTTTTGGGCGTCGCCCGGTTAATTTCATCGGCCAGGATGAGGTTGGCAAAGACAGGGCCATGTTGGAAGCGGAATTCCCGACGGCCGTCGCCCATCTCCTCCATAATCTCTGTACCCGTAATATCGGCCGGCATCAGGTCTGGCGTGAACTGGATGCGGCTAAATTGCAGGTGCAGCGCCTGCCCCAAGGTGCGGATGAGCATCGTTTTGCCCAGCCCCGGCACCCCTTCCAACAGCACATGCCCGGCGCTGAGGATGCCGATCAGCACATGCCGTACCACATCCGCCTGCCCCACAATCACTTTGCCGACTTCGGCCTCAATGGCTGCGGCCGTTTCCCTAAATTCTGCTACCGAAAGCTCTGCCAGTTCCGACATTGAAGTCATGCTTACTTCATCCCTTTTAGACACTTAAGCAACAGCTACCACACGTTTAAGTTGAACAGGCTCTAATAGTGGAAATTGGATCATCATCCTTGGTGGTGGCAAAAGAGCGGCTTCGGCCATTTCCTCACCTGTCTCTAGTAATGGTGACACAAGTTCATATATTTGTTGAGCCACAGCCTCGCTTAAATACACTTCACCACAAACAGGGCAGATTTCGGCGGGAATCCCGGTTACATGTACTTGAATATCTGAGCCATCACGTTCATAAGTAAGTGAGGTCACGCCGATCGTTGGTTCCCCTTCAAAACATTTGACACATTTCATTTTCGTTTGCCTTTTCCTGGCTGTCGTCTTTGAGAAGCTATCCATCGCCTCCGGTCAGGGACATAAGCTGTCACGATGACAACCGATTCTTCTTTGATAACATCAACCACTACATGCACAGGTAACTTTGTAGGGAGTTTAGCATAGATCAGGCAGGTTTCGATGCCTGGATATTCGCGTTCAGGTATTTAAGGTTCCAATGATGAAAAATAGTCGCGGATGTAGCCTTTCAAGCCGAGCGGGATGTAATCGTCTTGCAAGGCTTCGTTGGCGGCGTTGCGGTAGTCGCCGAAGACCTGGGTGTAGGGCACAATGCTGGTTTCGTCGCCAAATTCGGTGGCTCTTTCGTTGAGCAGCGCGCCGCAGTCGGCCGGATTGACCCGGCACTGCGCCGGTAGTTCGATATCCACTCCTTCAAAGCCGCTCAGGTCGCGCATTTCCGGTACGTAGACGTTTTCCACATGGCCGCCGCCCGGCCCAGGGCCACCCAACTGCCCGCCTGTCTGACCACCATCTTGCCCTTGCCCCTGTCCACTGCCTTCGCCTGGCCCCTGACCGTTGCCCTGTCCGGGGCCGGGTGGGGGTGATTGGCCCAGGCTGTCGTTGGGGCCGGCACGGCCGTCATTCTCTGACAGTAAATTATCGGGATTGGCTAGCTGCCCGCTCTGGTTTTGCCCACCGGCCTGGGCTACCGACTGCCGTCCTTCGCCCAACGCATTGGCGGCCTGATTGGCCTGGTCGGCGGCAGCCGCTTCTTGCGCTCGCTGCTGCAAGGTGGCGCCCGCTTCACGTAGGGCCTGCTGTGCGGCGGCGATGTCACCGTTTTGTAGGGCCTGAGCAGCGGCGGCTAACTGCTGCGCCAGTTGCTCATCGGTACCTACCAGCGCCTGGGCGGTAGCCATCAAATCTTCGGCCAGCGCCAACTGTTCTTCGCGGCTGAGTCCCTGCAGTTGATCGGCCAGTTGGGTGGCGGCGGTGCCGGCCTGCGCCAGATTGCCATTTTGCAACGACTGGCCGAGTGACTGGCTGTTGGGGTTATTAGCCAGTGGTTCACCTGCATTCTGCAACTGCTGCCGCAGTTGTTCGGCGCTGTTGTTGGCCGCCAGACTGCGCATTTCGGCTTCGGCTTCGGAAAGGGTAGCGATGGCCTGTTCCTGGCTGAGGCCACCTTCGCCCAGACCTTCAATGGCCTGCTGGATCGGTTCCAGCAGTTCTTCTTTTTGTTCCTCGGTGAGCAGCGGGTTTTGGCGGATTTCTTCGCTGAGGGCTTCTAGCTGGTTGATCTGTTCGGCGATGGCTTTGTCAATGCCGCGCTGGCGCAGCAGTTCCGCTTCTTGCAGATTGGGCAATAACACGGCCGTCACCAACAACACTACCGCCGCTACAATTACCAGCCAATCCTGCCGGTTCAGCCGGAAGGGGAGCAGGGCACGGGTATCCACCTGCTGCACGGCCGTGAGCGTATCATTTAGCTGTTGTTCGGCGATGATCGGGCTGGTGGTGATGAGGCCGTGGTGGATTTCCACGGCCGTACTCGCCCGTTCCTTCAGCGCAAATTGCCGGTCAGCAAAACGGGCCTGCTCCGGCAGCGGATGGCGCTGCCACAGCAGCCAGACCAGCACCGCCAGCAGCCCCACGCCTGCCAGCGCCAGGGCAATGTAACCCACTTCCTGGTTGGTGAGCAACGGCCGTAAACGCGCCAGCGCCGCCACTATCACCGCCACCAGCAGCCCTGCCAGCAGCCCGCGTGGCAGCCACACCAACGCATCACGCCAGCGGCGACGGCCGTTCCAGGCGTGTAGTTGGGCAAGAAGCTGGTTAAAAGGTTGGTCTGCGTTCATTATTGTGATTGGAGATTAGAGACTGGAGATAGCCCAATCTCTAATCTCTAATTTCTACCGATTTGCTATCTTACGCACATTGCGCACACTTAACCAGTATAAAACCCAGGCCAGCAGCAAGTAAAGCACGATGAATATGGGCCAGGGGGTAGGCAGCCATACGGTGGAGAGGCCACTGGTGCTCTTGAAGAAAAAGATAGCATCCTCTTGCAGCAGGAAAATTTCGCTGACAAACAAAGTCGCTGGCAGGTTTGTACCGGCCAGGAAGATCAGCACATATTGCAGCACTATCTCCATCGTCCGGGTAAACGAGGCGCCCATCGTAGCCAGAAAGGGGGCCAGGATGGCCGCAAACAGCCCCACCAGCATGGGTGTGCCAATGGTGATAAACAACGCCCCGGCAAAGGTCATCACGCTGGCCCCCAGCGTGGAGCGCATGGCGCTGGAGCAAAACAGGCCCCATAAGGCAAACGTGAGGGCAGCCGTAAAGATGACCAGTTGGGAGATAATCAACTCTTCCAGGATGACACCACCCAGCAGAAAGGCGATGCTTTGCAGGGGAATGGCCGCCAATACCAACAGCAATACGTAGCTTAAAGCAGATAATAGTTTGCCGGTGACAAAGGATTCGGCCGTTAGCAAGGTGGTACGCAGCAGATCATACGTTTGCCGTTCTTTCTCGCCGGTAATTGTGCCCGATGTGAACGCCGGCCCCACAAAGATGACCAGAAATACCTGCACGCCAACCACACAGGCAAACACCACTTTGCCCACCTCACGCGGGTCTGGCCCAAAGGGGCCGCTGCTGGCGCTGGCATAGGCGGCATATACCAGGGTGATAAACGCACCCATCACCAGCAAATAAATGGTCAGTACCACAAAGGCGCGGCGGCCACGCATCCGGCTGCGCAGTTCTTTTATCGTTACCGGATTCTCCCGCAGGTTTCGGAATCTTTTTTTCTTGCGTGGTTGTTCTGTTGTTAGTTCAGCCATGTTTATTAGCGATTGGAGATTAGCGATTGGAGATTGTGTTCATCTCCAATCGCTAATCTCCAATCATTCTCTTTGCCTGATAAAAAATACCGGCCCATAGGCCCAAGATCGCCAGGGCGTACACGGCCGTTGGCGCCACCGCCCCCATCGCCAGCACCGCCAGCCCACCGCCTAACTGATTGTTCAGCAGCGCCATCCAGATCAGGCTGCTGTTGAACAGTTTGACGATCACCACCAGGGCATAGGTTCCGGCCACGGCCACGGTAGCGGAGCGCACGGCCGTAGACAAAAAAAGCCCCATGAACGCCGCAAATAAAATTTCTAGCCACGGCCGTGTCACCGCGGCGATGCTCAACAGCCAATCCCAACCCACCATCTGCCCATCCACCAGACTCAGCGAACAAAACATGATCAATCCTTGAAACAGGCTGAGCACGAACAAGACCGGCCAGATGCGCAGCCGTGACAGCGCCCCTAACAATTTGGCCATCAGAATGGACATCATCGGTTGTGGCGTTACCAGCAAAATATCCCATGTACCCTTGTCCCGTTCCAGGCTGATCATTGGCGCTGTTAAGGCCGGCGCCAGCAGTGAACCAAAAATTGTCACCATCGAAAGCAATATCCCCGGCAGACATAACAAACACCAGATCAAAAACAGATCGTCGTTATCCCCAAAAAAGGCGGGGTTGCTAAAACCGGTGCAAAACCCCAGACTGATACCGCCCAAAACCACAAATGGCGAAAAGCGGAGCAGGTTATCGTAAAAGGGATTGGGTTTGCCCCACTGCCCCTTCTCCCGCAAATAGACGGGATTGTCTGATAGATTTCGATACCAGCGCCACCATGTTCTCAAAGTGTTACTCGTTGCAAGATGGAGATGAAGAGATTAGGATCTTGAGAGATTTGTCAATCTCCCAATCTCTTAGTTCACAATCCCCTGCGTCACCTGCAAAAACACATCTTCCAGATCGCCTGTTTCCTCGTGGAAGGAGACCACACGAATCCCCTGGTTGATCATCTGTGCCAGCAGGTGGCTCAGGGCTTCATCGTTGCCGCCAAAGTCAAACTGCACGGCATCGGCCGGGATGTCCGCTTCGCCGGGCGGGGTGATGCCATGCACGGTTTCGTGCTGAAGCAGCAATTCTTGCAGCGGCCCCAGGTCACCCAATACTTTCACTTGAATCAAGCGGTGGGCGCGCAGTTGCTTTTTCATCTCCTCCATATCACCATGGGCAATCAGGTTGCCCGCTTCCAGGATGGCGATTTCGGTGCAGATGTCGGCCACTTCAGACAGGATGTGTGAGGAGAAGAAGATGGTCTTGCCCATGTTTTTCAGTTCGCGCAGCAGTTCGCGGATTTCAATGCGGGCGCGCGGGTCCAGGCCGCTGGCTGGCTCGTCCAGGATCAGCACCTGCGGGTCATGGGCCAGGGTGCGCGCCAGGCAGAGGCGCTGTTTCATGCCCCGGCTCAGGTTTTCCACATAAGCGTCCTTTTTGTGGTTCAGGTCTACCAGGGTGAGCAGATCATCAATCATGCCGATGCGGGCTGTTTTGGGCACGTCGTAACAGGCGGCAAAAAAGTCCAGATATTCCCACACCTTCATGTCGTCATACACGCCGAAGAAGTCGGGCATGTAGCCGATGGCGCGGCGCACGCCCCGCGGATCGTCGGCCACGGAATGTCCCGCAACCCACGCTTTGCCGCCGGTAGGTTTGAGCAGGGTGGTGAGGATGCGCATGGTGGTGGTTTTGCCGGCGCCGTTGGGGCCAATGAAACCAAATACCGCCCCTTCCTCAATGTTCAGGGTTAGTTCGTTGAGGGCGGTCAGGCCACCGTATTTTTTGGTCAGTCCTTGTATTTCGATGATTGAGGCCATAATCTGATCTGTTTGTAGGTGGCGATTTATCGCCTGCTACGAGTGGGCTAATTGTCCGATTTGACGGTGAGTAAGGGATAGACGGCCGTCAAGCTCTGATAACCCGAATCCTTGGCTACCACTTGTAAACGGACGGCGCTGGCCGGACCTATGTAGGGCGTGGGGTCGGGCACGGCCGTGCGCCCCCAATTCACATAGTCCTGCAAATCCCACGTTTCCGTTTCCCAATTCCACAGGTTCACATCCGGCAACGTGGCGCTGGAATAACTTTCCTTTTCCAGCAAAACCGTTAACCCCGTAACAGGCATTTGCTGAAACTCCACAAGGGGCGTGTATTCAAAGCCAGCCCAGTTACCGATGAGGTTGAGTTCCAGATGGGAAGGGCTGGCGCTACTGCCGACGATAGTGCTGTCGGGCAATAGCTTCCAATCCAGCAGGAAAGAGGGCAGAACCAGTTCTTGATTATCGGTGGCGCTGCCGGTCAGGTTTTGGCTGAGCGGGATTTCGATGAAGTGCAGAGTCACGGCCGTTTGTTTTGGCGTTCCCTGACTTAGCCCAATCTCAATAGCCGCCGTTTCCGTCCAACCCAGCAAAATAGCGCTGTTCCGGGGCATACTGGGGGAAAGGGTGCTGCTGAAATTTTCCCCTTCCAAAGCCTGTAAAAATTGATAACGAGGATAAAGTTTGGCGCTGTCGTAATAATCATAACCCAACAACGTGTTGACGTGTCGGGTTAACGTCCCGCCATAGCCAAAACTGGAAGATGAACTGCCACTGCTGCTGATGATTTCATTGACGTTTTCTACTTCACCAGGAGTCAGATCGCCCAGCGGCACGGCCGTGTCGCCAAACAACATCACGGCGCTTTCTAGCGTCTGGTCGCTGTTGTTTTGCACAACTGCTTGTAACCGTATGGCGGCTGCCCCTTGCCGGATGAGCGCCCCTTCCCCGGATACAGCCAAAGCGGGCCGGTTCGTCTGGGCGGTTAATGTTTGCACATCACTCACATCCACCCGAACCCCGTCAACCGAATGGTTGGTGTTGTAGGTGATGGCGTCGGCATTCAAGTTTGCATTGAAGCTGCCGCTAAATCCTGCAAACGGCCGTGCCAGTGTGTCCGCCGGAAAGATGACATCATACGTGCTGCGGCGGGGTGAGTAGAGACCCACCAGACTGTACACCTGCGCCTGAGAGCTGCCGACGCGGCTGTAAGCGACAGTCATTTGATTGATGATAGGGTCGCTGCCGCGTAGTTGAAAGCCGGTGAGGTAGGTAACGGCCGTAAAACCCAAAATGAGTACCGGTAGGGTAATCCAGGCCAGTTCCAGGCGATTGTATCGTTTCAAAACAAGGTAATTGGCCGGGCCAACGGCGGCAATGTAGACCAACAAAAACAGGGCCAACTGCCATACCGACGGCAGATTTAAATCTGGCAGACGCGAGATGGCAGTTTGGGCGGCGTAACCTTCAGAAGGCACCGCGCCCCACAAGGAAAGCGGCGAGACCCGGCTGGCAACGGCCGTAAAGATGATGTTGGCCCCGCTCCAATCCAACAGCGGCGCAAAACGGGGGTCTAGCGCCAGAAAGTAGACGATGCCACGGCCGTAAGGCACAGCCGCCAGCACGGGTAAGCCATCTTCATGGAAAAGCAGTTCGCCGCGTGTCAGGCTACTGGTGGTAATAACATATGGGCCGGGATCGCGGAACGGGGCGCCCACTTTTTCCGCCAGATCAGGTAAGTCTGTTACCGTCTCGCTGCCGGAGAGAGTAACGGGCAGCCAATCGGCCAGGGGCACGGCCGTTTTTTGCCAGCTTGCCCCACCGGTTACCACCAACTGCCCTCCTGTACTCACCCATGATGTCAGCGCCTCTAGCTGATCGGCTGAGAACTGGGTGGTATCGGTGTCGTTCAAGACCAGTACATCCAACGCATTCCAGGCCACGGGAATATCAGGCAGGTCAGCCAGAGTCAGGTAGGCAACAGCCGCCGTGCTGCGGCTGCCTGACACTTTGTCCAGAAAATCAAATTCGCCACTGTCCGGGCTGACAACCCCATAGAGCAGGCCATCAGCCTGCACTCGCGCCAACTGTCTGGTGCGTGTCGCAGCCAAGACCTGGCCATCCGCATCGGCCAACTGCACCAGCACAGTAGTCGCCGGGCCAGGCATACGGATGTAAACCGTGACTCGTTTGTCTGATTGCGTGGGCAAACTGATAGGGGCGCGATACATCAACTCGTTGTTTGTGTTGGCGCCGGGGTAGACGCGCACTTCGCCTTCGATGGGGGGGCCACTGTTGGCCACACTGACCACCACCGGCAGCCAATACTCCCCTTTATACAGGCCATCAAAACCGGCTTTGGCCGTCAGGCTCAGGCCGGCTGGTTCATCTTGAGCCTGGGTATGGGTAGTAATAAAAAAAGGAAGCAAGAATAAAAGCCAAAGAAATTTGATAGGGGTTAACCGCTTACTCATGCGGGTTATACGTATCGTGGGTTTGCTTTGTTCCATAGCCAGGAGGGAGACAAGAGAATAGGGGCCGCCAATCTCTAATCTACCAACAAGTTTCAAAATAACTCAATTTCATAATCTCGAATAGGAACGTCGGGGCGTGTTTGTGCCACCCAGGTCACCGCTTTTTCCAGCAGGCCATGCAAATAAGCAGCATCAGTGCCGACGGTAGCCAGTCCAATGACGGCCGTTTGCCACACATCCTGCGCGTCTACCTCGGCCACGGCCACATTAAAATGATGCGGCAGCCGCGCCAGGATAGACTTGACGATCTGGCGCTTTTCCTTCAACGACAAAACACCGTCCAACTCTAATTTGATGACACAGGTGGCAACTAACATAGGGGTATTGTAAGGGTCAGGTGTGTAAGTGTCTACTTGAATGTCTGGCCCTTATAGCTCCACCTCATCCACAATGCCCACAATGACGGCGCGAACAGGGGCAACAGCCCGTTGTAGAATCTGGCGGGCGCCGTTACCTTCATCCATTACCAGCACCCGGTCGCCGAGGCCAGCCTGCACCACGTCCACGCAAATGTCATACGCGCCGTTTGGCTTCCCGTGGGGGTCTAGCTGATCAACAATGAGCAGTTTACGGCCGTAAAACGCCTCGTGTTTAATGGTGGCAACTACTGTGCCGCTAACCCGTCCAATGTACATAACTGGTGGTCCGGTGATTGAGTTACAACTCAATTACCGATATTCACATCATCCACAATGCCCACAATGGCATGGTCAACGGGCACAAAGGTGTTGGGTAGGGCTTGCGCCGCCTCCCGGCTGCCGACGATAAAAACCAGCGTGTCGGGGCCGGCCTGGGCGGTGGCATCGGCGGCGACTACCGGTTTGCCTTTAGGCTGCTGCTCTTTGCTCAGCGGCTGCACAATCAGGAATTTGATCCCTTCCAGCCCTTCGTATTTTTGGGTGGCGACCACCGTGCCAATCACTTTTGCCAGTTGCATGAAAGATTCACCGTTCATCGTTTGTAGCAGGCGATTTATCGCCACCGGACGGCGATAAATCGCCTACTACAAACAAAAAGAATCAAGCAGGTTCCCAACTGAAATGGCCGCCAAAACGGCCGTGCCGGTTCACATTGTCCCACATTTCCGGGTGCAGTTGGGGGATGATGGCCTGGCGCACTAGCTGTGATTGGGCGACGGCCGTACCCAGGGCCACGGCCGTTTCCACATCTGCCACCAGCCCGGTAAACAAGACCAACCCCTTGCCACCCAAACCATCCGCCAGCCGTAGTTGCAGTAGCGCCACTTCTGCCCCTTTTACCCCGGCATCGGCCGCATGAATGGCAGCGGCTACCGTTTGTGTTTCTACCACACCCAGCGCGTCTGCCTCTTGTACCTGCCGTTCTCCGCCCAGCGCCCGGACCACTTCAGGATGCACATTCGGCAGAAAAATGGCGTCACGCAAAGCGGTTTGCCCGGTTTCTTTGCCTGCTTGAACCGCCTCTTGCACCGAGGCCACATCCCCGGTTACCAGAACCAGGTAGTGCCCTGGTTGTACAGTGCCCGCCTGAATCCGGTTCACCGGCGCACGTTTCACCATCGCATCGCCAGCCATGATGCCGGTGGCAATGCTGTTGAATTCAAGTAAGGCCAGCGCGGGAAAATCCATAGATGTGTTATGTGTCAGGTGTCAAGTATCAACTGACCGGACACCTCATCCCCCCGCCTGTGTGGCTATTCGCTGCCAGATGGCTTCTGCCATGCGTTTGATGACGGTGGGTAAGGGACTTTTTGCCGAGGTCAGGGTCAGAGGGACGCCTTGCGACATGGCGCGGGATTGGTTGGTATCATACCCGATAAGGAAAGAGACCTTGGTGTTTAGGCCGCGTTCAACGGCTGCCTGTGGTAGTTGGGCTTCGACAGTGGGCTGGTTCAAAACGTGTGACTTGCGTTTAACCGTGATACCGGCTTTGGTCATGAGGCGGTTGAGCTGTACGGCCGTTTGCACCGACACTACTTCTGGCGTGACCACGTGCAGGGCCATATCGGCGGTGGACACGGCCGTGATAAACGCCGGTGAAAATACACTGGGCGCGTCAATAACCGTAAACGCCATATGGTGTCGCAAGATGTCCAATATAGCACGGGAATTTTCTTCCGAGGGCATCATGGGGGAAACCGGTTTGGCCGGCGCTGCCAGCACCCGCAGGCCAGAGGGATGAATAACCAGCCGCTCTTTTAAGGCTGCCCAGTCCAGATTGTCTGGCAGTTCGGTCCATGAAGAGCGCGCCTGTAACCGCATATGCATAACCGTCTGGCTGCCGGTGGGCGATAAATCTACCAGACACACCTCTTGCTGGCTTACCCGGCGCAGCGCCGCCGCCAGATTCACCGCCAGCGTGGTGCGCCCGGCGCCGCCGCGAAACCCAAATAGCGTAACGACCACGCCTTCTTCTTGCTTTTTCTGCCCGCCCTTTTTTGCCAGCAGCCCATCCACCCGTTCAATCAATTCCTGCGAGGTAACAGGTTTACTCAAATAATCATCCGCGCCACTTTTTAAGGCTGTGGTGCGGTCAATTTCCTGCGAGCGCGCGGTAAGAACCAGAATCGGCAAATCTTCCAGTTGTTTGTTGCCCCGAATTTCCCGCGAAATATCATGCCCGCTTAAATTGGGCATCATCACGTCCAGCACCAATAAATCAGGTTTGTCTGTGCGTACCTGCTCCAGACCATCAACCGGATTGCTGATGAGAGTGACGGTATGGCCACCTCGTTCCAACATGAGGCCAACCATGCGCAGCAGTTGTTCGTCATCATCAATTACGTAGATACGGGCCACTCAATCCTCTCCTCGGCTCACGGGGTTTGACTCAAATCCAGACAGAAGATACCAATGCGCTCTTTTTGCACCAAAATCAGATCGCCGCTGTAGGAAATCTCCGGCGCACTAGAGGCAGATGCTTTGGCATCGAATATCAGTTGAAACCGCCCCATGGATTGTACCAGAATTTCACGAGCAGATGGTTTGCCTTCGTGGATGACTTCGCCCTGAATTTCAAAGGAGGGCACGGTGAGAAAGGCGGGGATGTGCCGGCCGCGTGTGAAAACGCTACGGCCGTGCTGCGTGCCCACCGGTATGCCATCGCGCCGATCATTCAGCACGATGAAGTTGATGTTGTCTTTGCGGAAAGAGGCCAGTTTGTAGTTGGCAATGATGACACCCGGTTCATGGATGCGCGAAATGTAGGCGTCTTGAAGTTCCAGAAATTTGGAATTAGGGTTGCCCAATTCAGCATGAATACCACCGGTACCTACCAACGCCCGCCCTGTTACGCGGTAAGCGTCAGTAAACAGGTCAAGATTGATCAGATTGCGCGCGCCAATGCTCATGTGTATTTATTTCTCCTTGCTCTGATGCAATCTCCCGTTACTGCCAGGAGAAACTCTATACAATCCGAAAAGAATCTACCAGGGTGCAGCGTCGCAAACGGCTGAAACTGCGCGGGCCGGTCAACCCTTCGCCGGTAGGGCTGGCAATGGTAAACGAGCAAAAACCTTCGCCGCCGTAACCAAGCCCGGCCAGACAAGGGCCATTTTTCACAAAAATACTACAATCCATCTCACGGGCCATACGGCTGAGATTATCCAGGTTTTTGGAGTGCATCACGGCCGTATGCCGGAAACCATGTTCGGCTGCTACCGCCAGGTCTATACCCTCATCGGCGTTTGCCACGCGCACCACCGGCATAATGGGCATCATCTGCTCTGACCAGACGGCAGGATGATTTTGATCCACTTCTACTACAATCTGCCTTACTTCCGGCCCGGCAGAGATGCCAATTTCGGCCAGCAACACGCTGGCGTTTTTACCGATGAAATTTTTGTTCATGTCGGCCGGTTGGCGCGGGCCACGATCCTTCACCGTCACCGCCTGCCACAGCCGGTTAAACTGCCAGCTATTGATTTTCACCGCGCCGTACCGGGTCATGGCGTTGATCAGGTCATCACAAATGGCGGCTACGGCAAATGTCTCTTTCTCGGTGGTGCAGACGATGTTGTTGTCAAACGAGCCGCCAATGACGATGTCTCGCCCCGCCTCCTCAATGTCGGCGGTTTCATCCACCACCACCGGCGGATTGCCCGGCCCGGCACAGACGGCGCGTTTGCCACTCTGCATAGCGGCGCGCACCACAGGCGTGCCGCCGGTGACGGTGAGCAGGCGGATGTCTTTGTGGTGCATGAGGGCAGTGGCGGTTTCCAGGGTGGGTTGGGCCACGGCCGTCAATAAATTCCCCGGCCCTCCCGCTTTTCGAATCGCCTGGTTCAATACCTGTACCGTCCGGTTGGAGCAATTTTGCGTACTGGGGTGGGCATTAAAAACGACGGCGTTCCCGGCAGCAACCATGGCAATGGCATTACAAATGACGGTGCTGGTGGGGTTGGTGCTGGGCGTCAGCGCCCCAATCAGGCCGTATGGCGCCCATTCCGTCAGCGTCAGGCCGCCGTCGCCGCTCCAAGCGGTGGGTTCCAGCGCTTCCGTGCCCTGTGTTTTGTTGGCGTTGAGCATGTTTTTGAGGACTTTGTCTTCCACACGCCCCATGCCCGATTCGCTGTGGGCCAACTCGGCCAATACCTGGGCATATTCGCGCCCCGCCTGGCGCATGTGCGCCACCATGTGTTTGCGAATTTCTAGAGGTAACTGGTTTAGTTGTTGAAAGGCGATCTTGGCAGCGGCCACGGCTTCATCCAGAGTGGGGAAGATACCATCCTGGCCGCCGGTGACAGGCACGGCCGTATGCTGTAGGGGTACTGGTGGTACTTGCCCTACTTCCTTCATCACGCGGTCAATAATCCTCTGGATGTCAGATTCGTTCATGTCACGTTTTTACAACACGCTTTTGCCTGTCAATAATCTCAATCTTTCCTGACGAGTATGGTTCCAGGCATCCATATTCCAGGCGCGCCCCGGTTCTTCAGCGGTGCGTATAAACGCTTCTTCGATGGGATCGCTTTCATAGTCGTCGTTAGCCAATAATGCTTCCTGAAATTCGGCAAACAACTCTTTGAGTGTTTGCACCCGCATCTGATAACCAACATGATCCAGCGAGGATGTATTGGCGGCTAACAACACGCGGCCATCAAAATTACGGGGCAACCAGGCCAGACGCAGTACGCTATCCAGTTCACGGTTACGCCAACCCTGCCACTGATAATTGTATGCAAAAAGGCCAACAATTAAATAATGATACGCCGCTTGCAAACGATCCAGGGCGCGGGCCGGACCTAAGTTTTGCCAGTTGGTTTCCGGTGCGTCCCAATTGAGATGCTGATCCAGCCAGGTGACCGCTTCATCCAGGCGTTGCTGTCGCAGGTCATCCGGGTAAATGGTACGTTGCCCAATCAGTTGCTCCACCGCGCCTGTGGGGTCATAGGCGATCCAGCCATTGCCCAGTTCGTGGCGAATTTCCTCCGGCCACTCAAAATCAGACAGGCACCATTTTTGCCAGGGCAGTCGCTTAAAATCCAACTGCAACCCGTGAGCATGAATCGCTTTATCTTGTGTAAAGATGCTATGGAAGGTGTCCGTGTGCGGATCCCAAATCGCCTCGGCGGGCACGATGTACTCGTCAAACGGTTCCAGAAAAACAACCGCATCAATATCAGAATCGGGACGGCAGCGACCTGTAGCGATGCTGCCGACGCCAACAATCCCCTTTACGGCCGTTTCCGGCGCCATCACCCGAACAATGAACTGATGTAACTGTTCCCGCTTGTGTAGGGTTGCTGGCGTTATCAAATCAGTCGTTTCCTTTGTGGTATTTCTCCTCGCCATTCACTTCCCAGGTGTCTACAATCGCCATAATGACGGCGTCACACGGCCGTTTGTCGGTCATTACCGTTTGCCGGGCAGAACTACCGGTGGCTACCATGACCACTTCGCCAATACCCGCGCCCACGGCATCAGCCGCGACCACATAGCCACTTTCTTCTTCATTTTCCACGTTCAGGCGGCGCACCACCAGGAACTTCAGCCCATCCAGCGAACTTTCCTTGCGCGTAGCCACCAGTGTGCCGACCACTTTGCCAAGATACATGGTTTATCCGTAACCCGTAACCCGTAATCCGTAATCCGAAGTCGGATTACGGATTACGAAATACGGATTACGCTTCTTCTTGAGACTGGCGGCCCAACGGCAGGGTTTGGTCCACATTGGGGTGGGGGCGGGGAATGACGTGGATGGCGACCACTTCGCCCACTTTTTCTGCGCCGCGCGCGCCAGCTTCTACGGCCGCTTTCACGGCGGCCACATCGCCGCGCACAATGGCCGTTACGTAGCCGCCGCCGGTCTTTTCGTAACCAACCAGTTCCACGCGGGCTGCCTTCACCATCGCGTCAGACGCTTCTACCATGGCCGCAAACCCGCGACATTCGATCATGCCTAATGCTTCTGTCATAAGTGCCTCCTCAATTCACAGGTTCGTAGTAGGCGATTTATCGCCATTTGACGGCGATAAATCGCCTACTACGAACGATTATTCTCGTTTACTTTCTTCCTGCGCCCGGCCGGAGACGCTTTCGACGGCCGTAATCGCCGCCTGATACCCGGCCATAATATCTCGTTCTTCACCGCCCAGGTAGACGCGGCCAAAACTGCCAAACGCCTGCACCTCTAAAATGTTCAGGTCGGCTCGTTTCTCGGCCTCATTGGCTGCCAGGGCCGCATACGCCGCCGGGGCCACTTCCATCACATACAACGTTTGCCCGGCCAGAATCATGTGTCCATGCCGCATCCGGTTAATTAACTGTACTTGATGCGCATCAATGTGGCGGATAATCTGGCTGGAAACGACCTTTGGCTTTAAGCGATCTTCTTCTTTCAGTCCCAGCGCGTCCAGAATGGCCGCCCCCGCCGCGCGCACATCGGCCTGACTGGATGAATGAACTTCCAGCAAACCATACAGCCGCTCCACAATTTGCATCCCTGGCCTTACCCCAACTGCTTTTAGGGCAATGTCGGTGATGCGGTTGATTTCAATACCGGGTGAAATCTCAATCCACAATGAAGCGTCGCCAGGCAGGGGTAAAAAGCCCCGCGCTACTGTGCCCAGGAATGCCGCGTGTTGCGGTTGTAAGCTGTCCAGAAAAACATAACTGCGTAAATCCACGGTCATCGTTAACTCATCCTGTCACTGGGCTGCCAGTGGCCCAACTGCTCATTCAGCGCCAGCCATTCGGCCGTTTCCGGCGGATAATCCGTTTCAGTCAATTGGTCCAGCAGGTATTGCAGCCGTTCCAAAAAACCTTCGTTAAATAACACGTCGCCGCACATGTCACAGCGATAAGCAGACACATCGGGCACTACCATCATCTGGTCATCCAGAAAGGTAATAAATGGTATTTTGGTGCTGGTGAGATGGCCAATGCGGCAGTGATTACATTTCATGTATTGTTCCTTGTTCTGGTAAACCTGACAGGTCTTCCGAGACCTGTCAGGTTTTGGCTAATAGTTTGTCTTGGCGGTGGTTACTGCTTCACCGGCTGCTTCACGCATAATGCGCACGCCGGCACTGGCGCCTATGCGGGTGGCCCCGGCGGCAATCATTGCCTGGGCATCCTGATAAGTCCCAACGCCGCCGGCGGCTTTGACGCCCATCTCCGCGCCTACTACCCGGCGCATCAAGGCCACATCGGGCACGGTGGCTCCGCCGGGGCCAAAACCGGTGGAGGTTTTGACAAAATCGGCCCCGGCTGTCTTGGCAAGCTGACAGGCAACCACTTTTTCTTCATCGTTGAGCAGGGCGGCCTCGATGATCACTTTGACCAGAGCGTTACCGGCATGGGCGGCGCGCACCACCGCGCCAATGTCTTCCAGTACCAGCCGGTAATCTTGTGACTTGAGTGCGCCTACATTGATCACCATGTCAATTTCTGTCGCGCCGTCGCGGATAGCCTGTTGGGTTTCATACGATTTCACGGTACTGGGGGTAGCCCCCAAGGGAAAGCCAACAACAGTACAGACTTTGACATTGCTGTCCTTGAGTAGTTGGGCCGATAGTTTCACATTTGTGGGATTCACGCAAACGGAGGCGAACTGGTACTTGCGGGCTTCGTAACAAAGCTGGGCAATTTGCTCCTGGGAGGCGTCGGCTTTGAGCAAGGTGTGGTCAATGGTGCGGCTGATGGCCTGGTCGGTGGGGTGGGTGCCCAGGCTGGCGGTGAGGCGGGTAGCTCCGGCCTGCATCACCTGGTGAACTTTGTCGGTGCAATGTTGGGCGCAGGAACCGTCCTGGCAGTTGCAACCGGTAGCAGGCACGGCCGTACCGCCCTCCATCTGGCTTAACCGCAGCCACACTTCATGGGTGACTTCCTCGATGAGTCGTTCTAAAGTCGCCTGGTTTACCATCTCGTAAACCGTAATCCGTAAAACGTAATCCGTAATCCGATTTCGGGTCACGGGTCACGGGTCACGGATTACGTATAAACCGCTTACTTATCGCGTCTATTTTATCCACGCGGCGGGCATGACGTCCGCCGCCAAAATCGGTATTGAGCCAGGTGGTGACGATCTGGTTAGCCAGGGCGGGGCCAATGAGGCCCGCGCCTAATGTCAGCACATTGGCGTTGTTGTGTTCGCGGCTGTTCACGGCCGTAGCCTGATCATAACACATTGCCGCTCGCACGCCTGGAACCTTGTTGGCCGCCATGCAGCTACCAATGCCGGCGCCGTCAATCATAATGCCGCGCCAGGCACGACCGTTGGCTACCAACTGCGCCACCGCATAAGCATAGTCAGGATAATCTACCGCTTCCCCGCTGTGTGCGCCACAATCAATCACTGTGTAGCCGCCTTTTGTCAGCATTCCTTTGATCTGTTCTTTTAGCTGGTAGCCGCCGTGATCCGCGCCCAGAGCGATAGTGCGGTTATCGGTAATCGGTGAACGGTGATCGGTAATCGGACTTCGAACTTCGGGCTTTTGGTCAAGAACTTCCAGTCGAATGCCGCGTTCCAGGGCGGCTTCGCGGGCCAGGGGGGTGATGAGGCTGCCGGGTGTAACGGTGTAGGTGGAATGTGCCGGAAGCTGGCGCACGGTATCGGCATCTACAAGGGGGCGGTGGGGGGGGGTAGAGGAAGGGGGACGGCCGTCAGGGTCGTCATTTCCCGGCGCAGATGGCACATTACCTAATGTGCGGGTGACCACCTCCCGTACCATTTGTTCGATCTCCTCGCGCCGGTAGCTCATAACGTCACATGATTATTCAATGGGGTGTTGATAGTGTGGTACGCGGCCCCATTCGGTAAAAGGGTAATAGATAAAAATAGCTTTGCCGATAATGTTTTCTTTCGGCAGATATTGCCAGCTATGTGAGTCACTAGAACTGTTCCGGTTATCACCCAGGACAAAATACTCCCCTGCCGGTACCGTCCAGTTGCCACTGTAAGTCGGTTCTGCCTGGATATATGGCTCGTCTAACGTCACGCCGTTTACTTTTACATGCTGGTTAGAAATTTCAATCTGATCACCCGGTAGACCAATTACACGCTTGATCAGGTTCAGTTCACTGTTGGGGTGGTGAAAAACGATGATGTCACCCCGCTGTGGTTCGTTTAGATAATAGGAGAGATTATTGATGAGCAGATATTCGCCATGTTGCAAGGTAGGGTTCATGCTGCTGCCATCTATGCGGTACCGGCCAACCAGGCTGTTGACCAGCCAGAAGATGAAAAAGGTGAGCAGGAGCGTTTCAACAATTTCCCGTACCACGACCCCGCCTGGCTGCCGGATTTCACTGCTTGTAGAAATGTCTGGTATGGTAGGGGATAGCTGCGTGTTGGACTCTGTAAGAGCCATATTTGTGTTTCTCCTATAAGGTAGTAGAAATTATAGTCAAGCGAAAAAGTCAGCGCAAACTGGCGCTGCCGATTGCGAATAATACCCAACTGCCTTTCATTTTGGCTGGATACAGGCTGCTTCTTTGCCTGTTTCTCATCTTGATGGATAAACCAATTAAATCCTGGACAATTGGTTTAGTCGGTGGCAGGTTGCAAGTGGCAAGTAACCTGCCACCTGCCACTTGCAACCAGTTGATGGTCCACCCTTTAGTTGAATTCTCTATTCGTTATTGTCTGCGCCAATTCCACGATCAGAGATTGTACCTGTGGGATAACGTCTGCCAGGGGGATGATAGAGCGGTCGGTGGCGTGGCGGAGTTTGCATTCCACGCCGCCATTTTGCAGAGACCGTCCACTTACCGTCAGGCGAATGGGCAGGCCAATCAGATCAGCGTCGTTGAATTTGACGCCGGGGGATTCGTCACGGTCGTCGTACAGCACCTCGATGCTGGCCTGTTGTAGCTGGTGGTAGAGGGTCACGGCCGTCTCCTCACCCCCTCGCAGTGAGACCAGATGCACCGGGTAGGGGGCCACCGTCACCGGCCAGACCAGCCCTTGTTCGTCGTGGCAATGTTCGGCCAGGCAGGCCAGCAGCCGCGTCACGCCCACGCCATAACTGCCCATGATGATGGGGTGAGACGCACCATTTTCATCCAGATAAGTGGCCCCCATTGTTTCGGTGTAGCGTGTGCCCAGTTTGAAGATGTTGCCCACTTCCACGCCGCGCACGGCCGTCATCGCTTCACCACACTGCGGACAGGCGTCACCAGCGGCGGCGGCGGCAATATCGGTGATGATGTCGGCGTTATAGTCACGGCCGTGATTCACGTTTTTCAGGTGATAGCCGGCTTCATTAGCGCCAGCAACCAGGTTGGGCGCGGCAGCCGCGGCATCATCTACCACCACCGTAATCCCGCTCAGCCCGATGGGAGAGGCGTACCCCGGCACAGCGCCCACGGCACGGATTTCGTCTTCGGTAGATGGCCGTAAGACCTGCGCCTTGACCGCGTTTGTCAGCTTCGTCTCGTTTAGTTCCATGTCGCCGCGCACCACAGCAAAGATAAGTTTTTCGCTTTTGGTTTGCCCTTGTTTGATAGTAGCGGTCATAAAAACGGCTTTGGCGGTCTTGGATTTGGGCACGCTCAGGAATTGGGCCAGCGCCTCAATTGTTTTGGCGTCTGGCGTGGCGACTTTTTCCAGCGGCAGTGGCGTTTCGGCGGGTACGGCCGTTTTGCGGAAAGCGGCGATCTGGCGGTTGGCTTTGTAACCGCAGCTTTCACACAGCAGCAGCGTATCTTCGCCAATGGGGGTCAGGTACATAAATTCGTGCGCCAGCGTGCCGCCCATCATGCCCACATCGGATTCGACGGCGATGACAGGAATTCCGCAACGGCCGTAAATGCGAAAATAGGCTTCATAGTGCGCCCAATACTGTTTGTCCAGCCCGGCGTCGTCGGCGTCCAGTGTGTAGCTGTCCAACATGGTAAATTCGCGGGCGCGGATGAGGCCGGCGCGGGGGCGCGGGTCGTCACGCCATTTGAGCTGGATGTGGTAGACCAGGCGGGGTAACTGCCGATAACTCTGAATTTCACGGCGGGCCAGGTCGGTGACAATCTCTTCATGGCTGAGGGCGAGTACCATGTCACGGCCGTTTTTATCCTGGAACCGCCCCATCTCGTCATCAATCTCATACCAGCGTTTGCTTTCTTGCCAGACGGCGGCGGGATGTACCAACGGCATCAGCATTTCCTGCCCGCCCAGCGCGTCAATTTCCTGGCGCATAATGGCTTCCAGCTTTTGCAAGGTGCGGTGTCCCAGGTGCAGGTAACTAAAAATACCAGCGGCTTGCTGCCGCACAAAACCGGCGCGCAGCAACAGCCGGTGCCCCTCCACCTCCGCTCCGGCCGGCGCTTCACGCAAGGTCTGGTTCATTAATTGAGTCATTCGCATTTTTTGGTCTCCTCGGTGTAAGGGTGAGGCAGGCGAGATATGATTTGTCTGTTCCCTCTTATGTTTTGCCCGCCTGCCTCACCCCTACCAGATATAAAAACGCCCCGTGTGGAAAACCAACACGGGGCGTGACTTATCGTTTGAAGACATCCGATTTTTTGGAAAAATCGGATGTCTCGATCACCTATATATCACGCGCCAACGCCCCGTTGTCTGGACAACGGGGCCACTAGGGACGGGAGCGAAAAGGGTATATTTCTTCATCGTGGCGTAAAGATACAAAACCTGCCAGACTTTGTCAACAAAAAGCCTGAACCTTTGAACCAGGAGTATCAGGCAAGGGGCAAGACCATTTTGGTCAACCAGAGTAGTACAGCCCTTTGCCTGACACTACTCATCCCTAAGAGTTTCCTTCAAGCGGTTGGCAAACACGGCCGTGCCGGTGGGCGTCAGGTGTACCGGGCTGTCGGTAAATTCGCCGGGAGGAACAGCGTCCCATAAGTCCAGGTACGGCCGTTCCGCCGCCCGCATCATGTCCGCCAACAATTCCCGGTATTGATCATATGCCCAGCGTGAATACCACAGGTTATAGCGCAGGTGGCTGTTTTCCCCCTCACTGATAAAAATTGGTTCGTTGATGATCAGCATCGGCACATCTCCGGCCCGTTCCATGCCGGCCATTAGCACGTCAAACGCCAGATCAGCGGTCGTTAGCGTCGTTTCCGCGGCAAAGGTTTGCCAGCTTACATCGGCGGTAAAATCGGACTGGCGCAGCGGGATTTCCGCCGGGATGGCCTGGTCAATGCCGGTGGCGGCCCAGGCTACGCCCACCTGCTGCAAACGCAGCCAATCCGCCAGGGCGCGCCGCTGGCCGATGAGGCTGCTTTGCCACAAGTCTGGTTCCACAAAACGGGGATCATGGGCATCCAGGTTCAGATCATAGGCAGTGATGAGTGGGCGCAGCCGCGCCGGGTTGTGTTGCAGAACGGGGTGGTTGAGTTGTTTCAGCGGCGCAAACGATTCGAGTGTAACAGGCCAGAGGATCAGGTCGGGATCATACCGCATGGCTTCGTCTAGCAGCAGTAAATCTTTGCTCAAGGACATAATGGGGTAGCCGAGGTTGTAAACGGTGATGTGACGGCCGTCGGCCGTCTCCAATGCCATCGCATTCAACTGCCCGGCCAACGTTTCATCATTCTGCAAAAACCAACCCCAAATGCCCGAATCGCCCAGCAAAATGACCCGAAATTCATCGGCAGCTTTGGGCCGGTGCAGCTTGTGGCTGGCAAATAAAGCGGGCAGGCTGTTCAGGCTGAGGTTATAGCTTTCGGCCGGATTTTCGCCGTAGGGCAGCCGTTCTCGACCGGGGAAAAGGTGGTTATAAAGGGAAAGAGAGCCGAGAGAGGTGGGCAGCGAACCCGAAGATGTTTTGGGCCATACCAGGGCAAACAGCACATTTACCACCACCAACAACAAAGCCGCTTTGAGCGCAATACGGCCCATCACACGCCAGTTTTGCATGATAGTTGACCTGAAGATAGTGACCGCTACCGGCCACTATCTTCAACCTGTTGCCTCATCCAGCACAAAGTAAGGGTAAACATTGATAACGGTAGTGTCCAGATAACGGGTAACGCGCGGGGTGTCTTGCCGGTAAATGTGGATATGCCCGTGCAGCAGGTATTTGGGGCGGAACCACTGCATGAAGTTGAGGAAAATTTTGAAGCCGGTGTGGGGAATATCCAGTTTATCGTGAATGCCAAAGGGGGGGGAATGGGTGATGAGGATGTCCAGGTAACGGCCGTACTTTACCTTATTCCGCAGCAACTTAGGCAGCATCCCGGCGACGACCATGCGCATTTCCGTTTCGGTGTACATATAGGGGGCGTTGGGCCGGTAACGCATGGAACCTTCCAACCCGGCAATGAGCAGCCCCTCCCGTTCCACACAGCGGGCGTGAATGTCTGAACCGCCCTCCACATAGGTCAGGCGACGGCCGTCTGCCGTATATTGTGGCCCTTTGTCATGGTTCCCCCGTACATACACCAGCCGCCTATCCAGCGCCGAAATGAGAAATTCCAGGTAATAAAATGGCAAATCCCCACAACCTACAATCAAGTCAATGCCCGGATACTTCTGACGCACATCGGCGCAATACAGCTGATCCATCACCCGGTCACTGACCGCCAAAATCTTCATGGAACGGGCCAATCTCTCGTCTGGTTAAGGGCTAACTTATCCAAAATCGCCTGTTCCAGGTCAATGCCGGTCACGCTGGCTAACTGAAGCAAATAGAGCGCCACGTCTGCCAATTCCCCGGCTAGTTCTTCCGGATCGGCGGTTTCCGCCCGCCACTGGAAATGTTCCAACACTTCAGCCGCCTCAATGGCCAATGAAGCGGCTAAATTACGCGGCGTTTGTGGTTTGGGGGAATCGGGTTCGTACCAACCCTTGCTGCCCACAAATTGGTGCATCAGGGTTTCGAGTTGTTTCAGTTCCATGATTGAAAAGTTTGTAGTAGGCGATTTATCGCCGCCAGACGGCACTAAAGTGCCTACTACAAACTTATTTTAGAGCCGACGGCCGTTTACACCGTCGCCATGTGTTGAATCAAATCCAGGCACTTGCAGGAGTAGCCCCATTCATTGTCATACCAGGCCACGACCTTCACGAATGTATCGGTGAGAGCGATACCGGCGCCGGCGTCAAAAACAGAGGTGCAGACTTCGCCGAGGAAGTCGGTGGAAACGACGGCATCTTCGGTGTAACCCAAAATCCCCTTCAATTCGCCTTCCGAGGCTGACTTCATAGCCGCTTTGATCTGGTCATAGGTGGCGGGCGTAGCCAGGTTCACCGTCAGGTCAACCACGGAGACGTTGGGGGTGGGCACGCGGAAAGACATGCCGGTGAGACGGCCGTTTAACTCCGGAATCACCTTGCCCACCGCCTTCGCCGCGCCGGTGGAGGAGGGGATAATGTTTTGGCCCGCGCCGCGCCCGCCGCGCCAATCTTTGGACGATGGCGCATCCACCGTTTTCTGGGTAGCGGTGACGGCGTGTACAGTGGTCATTAAACCGTCCTTGATGCCAAAACTGTCATTCAGCACTTTCGCCAGGGGGGCCAGGCAGTTGGTGGTGCAGGAAGCATTGGACACAATGTCTTGCCCGGTATACGTTTTGTGGTTGACGCCCATGACGAACATGGGCGTGCTGTCTTTGGAAGGTGCAGATAACACCACCCGCTTAGCGCCAGCTTCAATGTGGGCGCGGGCTTTCTCATCTGTCAGGAAGAGGCCGGTAGATTCCAGAACATATTCCGCCCCTACTTCATCCCACTTCAAATTCTTGGGGTCTTTTTCGGCAGTGACGCGGATGGCCTTGCCGTTGACGACCAGTTTGCCATCTTCAACGGCTACTGTGCCCTTAAACTTGCCGTGTGTGGAATCATATTGCAGCATGTAGGCGATGTAGTTCACATCAATCAAATCATTGATACCCACCACCTCAAAGCCTTCAATCTCTTGCGCGCGGCGGAAAACCAGACGGCCAATGCGACCGAAACCGTTAATACCTATTTTTATTGTCATCGAAACTCTCCTTTTTTTGGAATTGGAGATTGAGCCATCTCTAATCTCCAATCGCTAATCTCTCGTCAACTAATAATTATCGCCCACAATTGGCGCTTGCCAATGCCGGATGTCATGGTCAAGCCAGACAATTCATCACCGCTTGCGCTAATTTGGCGCTGTCGTGCCGCCATGGCCGGGCTTCGTCTACCAGGTCGGCCAGGATCATGGGGATGTGGGTGGGTGGGTCAGGCTGCACGAAGATGGTATGGCCGCCGCCCGTTTCCGGGGGAACAGACAGATTGTTGTTGGCTAATACCACATCTATACAGCCGGTGGGAATATGTGCTAACAGAGCGCCGACATGATCGGCCACACTGTAATTATCCGTCTCTCCGGGCTGGATGGCAAGGTTGCACACATACACTTTGCGGGCGCGGGTGTGCTGTAGGGCTGCCGCCAGGTCTGGTACCAACAAATTGGGCAGGATGCTGGTATACAGGCTGCCCGGCCCCATGACGATCAGGTCGGCCTGCAGGATGGCTTGCAGCGCTGGGGGGTATGCATTGACATGGGCCGGTTCCAGGTAGACGCGCTGGACACGGCCGTGCGCCTCTGGAATGGCCGACTCTCCCGACACCTGCTGTACCGTGCCCTCGGCCACTAAAACATCGGCTGTCAGGGTGACGTTAGCCAGCGTCGAAGGCAGCACCCGCCCACGAATGGCTAACACCTGCTGCGCCGCCAACAACGCCTCATCAAAACTGCCGGTGATGCCCGTCAGCGCTGCCAGCAGCAGATTGCCAAAAGCGTGCCCTTGCAGATGGCTACGGCCGTTGGCCGCAGTGCCATTCTCGTCAATTGTTTTGCCAAACCGGTATTGCAACACCTGGGTCATCAACGCTTCGTCCCGCGCTAACGCCGCGATGTTATTGCGGAAGTCACCGGGCGGCAGTACCCCCAATTCGCGCCGCAGCCGCCCACTGCTGCCGCCATCGTCGGCCACCGTCACGATGGCGGTGATGTTGGCCGTATGCTCTTTCAGGCCACGCAGCAAACTGGGCATGCCGGTGCCGCCGCCAATAGCCACAATATGCGGCCCGCGCTGGCGGCGGCTGTAGTGATACACCGTTTCGGCCACATCAATATGGGCTGGCGAAAAGGGGGCTACCAGATTACGGCCAATTCTGAGGACACTGATGATGATGAGCAGGCCACCGATAACAAAGGCAGTCAGGACACGCAGGGGCAGGGGGAGGATTTGCAGCGTCAGGGCTTCGTACACGGCCGTGGGCAGCCAGTCATGCTCCTTTGCCGTCGCCAGCAATATGCCCAGACCCATGCCAATCACGGCCGTGCCCACGCCCATGACCGACAACCACCGCTTAATGCCAATACCCGGTATGAGCCAACGGCTGCTGGAAACAAAAATAAACCGCCGAAATGGGTTACGTATCATTGGCGGGATGATAACAAATGAGAACGGTAATCGGTAATCGGTAATCGGTAATCCGTAATCCGTGATCCGTAATCGGTAATCGGATAACGGTTCACGCATCACGCATCACTCGTCACGCATCACGCTATCTGTGGCAGTGCTCATGGCGCTGTGTTATGATCGCGCCCGGTTTCGTAACCCGTAATCGGTAATCCGTCTTCTGTAATCGGACTTCGGATAACGGATCACGGATTACAGATAACGGAGTAAACATGCGTACTGTATTTTGGGATTCTGACCACAACACCATGAAGATGATTGACCAGCGGTGGCTGCCGTTTGAACTGGTCATTGCCGAATATGCCGATTACCGGGCGGTGGCCGAAGCGATTACGGCGATGGTGGTGCGCGGTGCGCCAGCCATTGGCGCAGCGGCGGCGTTTGGCATGGCATTGGCGGCGCAGCAAAGCCGGGCGAACAACCTGGCTGATTGGCGGGCGGACCTGGCGGCGGCAGGGCAGGTATTGAATGCGGCCCGGCCCACGGCCGTGAACCTGGCCTGGGCGGTGCAGCGCATTTTGCGCATAGCCAATAGCGGTGCAGCGATGACGGTGGTTGAGGGGTGTACGGCCGTGTTGGACGAGGCGCAGCGTATTGCCGACGAAGATGTGGCCCTGAACCGGCGCATGGGCTTCCACGGCGCGGAACTAATTCGGGATGGCGACACCATTTTGCATCACTGTAATACCGGGGCGCTGGCGACGGTGGATTGGGGTACGGCCCTGGGCGTCATTTTTGCCGCCCATGAGCAGGGGAAGAAGATTCATGTGCTGGTAGATGAGACCCGCCCGCGCTTGCAAGGGGCGCTGCTGACCGCCTGGGAATTGCAGCAGCGCGGCATTTCCTTTGACCTGATTGCCGACAATGCCGCCGGTCATTTTATGCGCACCGGGCAGGTGAACATCGTCCTGGTGGGGTCAGACCGCACCGCCGCCAATGGTGACGTGGCTAACAAAATCGGCACGTATAAACTGGCGGTAATCGCCAAAGAAAATGGCGTGCCCTTCTACCCGGTTGTGCCTACCAGCACCATTGACCTGGAACTGGCGCACGGCGATTTAATCCCCATCGAAGAACGAGAGATGGACGAGGTGCTGACGGTCTTGGGCCAGCCCATCGCCCCGGCAGGCATCACAGCCCGCAACCCCGCTTTTGACGTGACGCCGCATCGTTACGTCACCGGCATTGTCACCGAAGCGGGCATTGTTTACCCGCCGTTTGATTTGAATTTACGCAAAGCGGTGGAAATGGAGAGAAGTAAGCAGTAAGCGGTAAGCAGTAAGCAGTAGGTTAACTGCTCACTGCTCACTGCTCACTGATTCATTATGAACATTCCGGTAGTCATCATGTGCGGCGGGCAGGGCACGCGCATGGGCAATACGCTGACGAAGAAGGAACTGGTGGATATTGGCGGACGGCCGTTGCTGTGGCACGTCATGCGTATCTTTTCGGCGTATGGGCACAACCGCTTTATTCTGGCGCTGGGCCACCAGGGCGACCAGGTGCGCCGCTACTTTTTAGAATATGAGGCGATGAGCCGGGATGTGACCATTCATCTGGCCGATGCGGAAAGTGGCAACGGCCGTCCCCACATCACGTTTCAAGGCGATTACGAACATCCCCCCTGGCAGGTGACGCTGGTGGACACCGGTCTGGAGACGGGGCGCGGGGCGCGGTTGGTGAAACTGGCGGATTATTTGGATGATGGTTCGGGAACCGGCGGTCGTTTTTTTGTGGCCTATGGCGAAGCGGTGGCCGATATTGATCTGGCGGCCCTGCTGGCTTTTCATGAAGGGCATGGGGCGCTGGCGACGGTGACAGGCATCCAGCGCCATTCGCAGTATGGGCTGATTGAGGCGGGCGCGGACGGCCGTGTCACCCATTTTGAAGAGAAACCGCTGCTGCCGCATTGGGTGAATGGCGGGTTTATGTTGTTTGAGACGGCCGTGCTTGACATCTTGCGTCAAAACTACCGCGATGACTTGTTTGAAACGGACATTATGCCCTTGCTCATGGCGCAAAACCAACTGCGCCTTTACCGCCATCATGGCTACTGGCAATCCATGAAAACCTTACAAGATTACATCACGCTCAAGGAAGCATGGCAGGCGAACCAACCCTGGCGAGTGTGGTGAACCGTGATCCGTGAGCCGTCATCCGTGAACCGATACCGCTCTCGGACTTCGGCTTACGGATAACGACATGTTTTTTTTCCTCTCCAAAACCCTTCCCCTTTTTATTTACCCTATTGGCCTGGTTTGTATCTTGCTGATCGTGGCGGTTTTTTTGTGGCGGCGGCGGGGGTGGCAAACGGCCGTGCTGCTCACCGCCTTTTTCCTGCTTTACCTGGCGGCTAATCCCCTGGTTTCGCTGTGGCTGGCGCGGTCGTTGGAATGGCGCTACCTGCCACCCGACCCGCTGCCGCAGGTGGATGTGATTGTGGTGTTGGGCGGCAGCACCACCATTGCCGGCTATCCACAAACGACGGTGGGCCTCAACGACGCCGCCGACCGGCTGTGGTACGCTGCCTGGCTTTACCATGAGGGCGCCGCTGACCGGCTGCTGTTGACCGGCGGTAAATTGCCGGGCAATGCCATCTCCGAGGCGGAACGGATGGCCGAAGCGCTGCGGTTGATGGGTGTGCCGGACGAGGCCATGTTGTTGGAGGCTGAGTCCATGAATACCTATGAAAATGCTGTCTTTAGCAAAACCATGTTACAGGCGCATGACATGGAAACAGTGCTGTTGGTGACTTCGGCCATTCATATGCCCCGGTCGGTGGCGATTTTCACAAAGCAGGGTATAGAGGTTATTCCTGCGCCAACGGATTATGAGTTTGTGCAGCCGGATTGGGAAGAGGGTGAAAATGCCGGATGGTTTTATTGGGGGCTGAGCCTGCTGCCGGATGCAGATGCGCTGGAACTGACGACCAGCGGGTTGAAGGAGTATGTGGGGATTCTGATTTACCGCCTGCGTGGGTGGTTGTGAGAGGGAGATCGGGAGATTGAGAGATTGGGAGATTGAGAGACTCCCCAATCTCCTAATCTCCAATTTTGTTAGTGTCACGAAGTTTTCGCCACTCCCTTAAGACTACAACGGATGGAGAAATAAGCGGATAAATTACCAGAGAGGAATCCGTTTATTTCTTTATCTGCTGTAGTCATGGCGCAAAAGTAGAGACATTACCCAATCTCCAATCTCTTACGCTCAGCATACAAAGCCGCCAACTGCACAGCCGTCGCCCGTACCTTTTCGCGCAATTCGGATGGAGCCAGGATTTCCACGGCCGTGCCCAAGCCCATCAACGCTTCACATGCCGCCTGCGCCGAATCAAAGGACAACGATAGCGTAGCAAAGCCATGATCGTCAGTGACTTCTGGCTGTGTTAACAGGGTATACAGTTCTTCGCCAAAGAAGCGCAGCATCTGGGAAATAGCCTCTGGGGCCACACGCACGGTGACGACATAACGTTCCATGCGGGCTTCAAATTGGGCGCACCACTTCTGCCAGTAATCGGCCAGTTGGAAATCAGGGGGGCGACGGCCGTGCCCCTCCGATAGTTCCGCCTCCTGAATGCGTGACACCCGGTAGGTTTGTGGATAGGGAAAGTTTGTCGTGCCCACCAGATACCAAACGCCCGCTTTGGCCACCAGCCCCAGGGGATCAACCAACCGTTTCACCCATTGCCCATCGGCGCGGCGGTATCTCATGCGCAGGCGGCGGTCGGTGAATACGGCCGTTTGCACCAATGGCAGAAACGGCGTCGGCTCTTCTTGCTGGAACCAGGCGTTTGGATCCAGGTAGAGCCGTTCTTGAATGCGCTGCGCATCTTGTTGGAAAGGGGCGGGCAGCGAGGCAGTCAGCTTGAGCAGGGCGCTTTCGCCTGCTTTGTCTGCGCCCAGGTCGGCCAGCAGACCGGGCACGGTAAACATGAACAGGGCGCGCACCTCATCTTCCTTGAGGCCGGTCAGGTTGGTACGGTAGCTCTCCATGAGCATACAGCCACCCTGCGGCCCGCGTTCGGCATAGACGGGTACACCGGAGGCGCTGAGCGCGTCCAGGTCACGGTAAATGGTGCGTGGCGAACATTCCAGCCGTTCGGCCAACTCATCGGCGGTGAGACGGCCGTGTGTTTGCAACAACATCAACAGGGAAATGAGACGGTCAGCGCGCATGGGGGAAGTTTAGCGGTGGTGAGAGGGGGTGACAAGGTGAGCAGGTGAGCAGGTGAGGAGGTGAGGGGGTGAGCAGTGAGCGGTGAGCAGTGAGGGGCAAGTAATTACCCAATTACCCAATTACCGATTACGGGTTACGGGTTACGGGTTACGGGTTACGGGTTTTGGCCAGGTTGGGTCTAAAAAGGTTTGGATTTCAATCAGGTAGCCGTTGGGGTCGCGGGTGAAGAGTTGGTAGATGTTGAAACGGGTATTGAGGGTGGGTGGTTTTTCGATGGGCACGTTGTGGGCCAGCAAATAATCGTGCCAGGCATCTACTTCCGGGGAGACCAGGGTCAGGATGATTCCTTGTGTCGGTGGTGTACTGCCCGCTTCCAGGCTTAGCGCCTGGCAAAAACCGAGGTAGGCATCGCCGCCGGTGGCATAATACGGCACACCCCTTGATCGAGGGCCAGGGGCAGTTGCAGGATGGTTTCGTAGAACACGGCCGTTGCCGCCAGGTCGGTCGTCACTAAAAATGTCACCTGCTGTTCAATCGCTGGTCGTTGCATCAATCACTCTGGCAGGTTTTCTAGCCGTGTTAATTGGCCCTGGCGGGCCTGTTCTTGTGCCTCGGCAATTCGTTGTTGGAAACGTGGATCATGCAGCAGACGGTACTCAAACCATTCATCCTCATCGGCAAACCCAATAAGAACAGCGGCCGGCTTACCGTGGCGTGTGATCACGATCTGTTCTTTCGCTGCTTCATCAATAAAAAACGACAGTTTATCTTTTGCCTCTTTCAACGATACCTTTATCATGTTTTTTGCCTCCCAAAAGTTTGCAGCCATTTTTCTGCATCTTGCTTCAAGACGATAGCCAGAACTTGTACAGATTCACCTTCAATCTGGTAGAAAATACGTAAATCATCTACTCGCAAACGATACTCCGGCCACTCTAACTGACGTAACCGCTTGATTCTACTTTAACTTTCCTTTTGTGGCTCATACCGCAAATGAACTTCAACAGCGTCCCTCACCGTCGCTCGCCAACGAGCATCCAGCCCATGATAGTCTTGCAAAGCATTGTCGGTAAACTCAATTTCAAATCGCATTATGGCTATTGTATGGCCTCCAAATAGCTTCGTCAACGTGATTGATTATGGGACAACGGGGCGACACCGAGGCCTGATGTCGGATTTCGGGCTTCGGAAAGCGGATAACCTGTTACCAGTCATTTGTACCCCACCATCACATACGGCATAATAGTCGCCAGTGCAACAGCCGGTTCCTTCTGGAGGACAACATGGCAATTCCCCAAAAAATTGGCCGTTACGAAATCCTATCCAAAATTGCGGGTGGGGGTATGGCTGTCGTTTACCTGGCGTGTGACCCGCGGGTGGGGCGGCAGGTGGCGGTGAAGGTGTTGTATGAACACCTGGCCCAAGACCCGCAAATCCGCGAACGGTTCAAGCGGGAAGCGGAGACGATTGCTGCGCTAGAACACCCGGCCATTGTGCCCCTGTATGATTTTGGCGAAGAAGACGAGAGCCTTTACCTGGTGATGCGCTACATGCAGGGGGGTACGCTGGCCTCACGCATGAAAGAGAGCGGCATGGCGGCGGCGGAGATTGTGCCCATCGTGCAGCGGGTGGGGGCGGCGCTGGCGGAGGCGCACAGCCAGAACATCATCCACCGCGATTTGAAGCCGGGCAACATCTTGTTTGACCATACCAACCGGGCCTACCTGTCTGATTTTGGCATTGCCCGGCTGCTGGAAGCGACAATGACGGCCACGGACGCCATGATGGGCACACCGGCTTACATGAGTCCGGAGCAGGTGCGCGGCCCCAAAGGAGTGGATTATCGCAGCGATATTTATGGGATGGGCGTGATTTTGTTTGAGATGTTGACGGGGCAACGGCCGTTTAGCGGCGATACCCCTCTGGAACAGGCCACTGCCCGCATTCTCTACCCACCGCCTTATCCGCGCGATTTTAACGCTGCCCTGCCGGAAGGGTGGGATTGGGTCATCCAAAAGGCGCTGGCTCAGGACAAGATGCAACGGTACCAATTCGTGACGGTTTTGGTGGCGGATGTGGAGGCGGTGGCCGACGGCCGTACCCCCAACGCCGCCTTTTTTCCAACGACACCCGAAGCAGGAATCCCGGTCGTCACGGCCGTGTCCGCGCCACCATCTGCCCCTGACCCATCCGCTCGCCTGCCGGAAACTCCGATCAAACCCGGCACCGGCGGCCCGCTGCCCCCAGAACCGCCAGCTATTCCGCCCCCGGTTGCCGGCCCCCGCCCGGAATGGTGGAAATGGGCGGTACCCGTTGTGGCCGTGTTATTTATCCTGCTGTTAGCCGGCCTTTTTCTACGGGGTCGGGGTGGCGAGGAAGTAGTTGAAGAAACACCACTCGCCGCCACAGAAGTGGCTGTCATCCCAACCGAAGCGCCCACATTCACGGCGACGGCAATTGCCACAGACACGGCCGTACCCAATGACACACCGTCGCCCACCAACACAACCACCTCTACCCATACGCCAAGCCCAACACAGACGCCTACGGCCGTGCCCACCAACCTGCCGCAACTGCGCCTGACCCGCAATGCCAATGTGCGCTTAGGGCCGGGCACGGCTTATGCCACCTTCGCCACTCTGGTGACCGGGGACGTGGTGACGGTGCTGGCGAAAGACAGGACTGGGGAATGGATGAATATCTTGCTGGCCGACGGCCGTACCGGATGGCTTTCCCTGGCTGGAGCCGAATGGGTAGACCCGGCCCTGGCTCTTGACCTGCCCATTGCCGCCACCATCCCACCGCTGACGCCGGTGCGTGGCACTAACACGGCGACGGCCGTGCCCACCAACCCGCCACCGCCGCCACAACCAGCCACCGCCACACCAAGACCGGCAACGGCCGTGCCGACCACATTACCCACACCCAGTCACACAGCCACCCAGACCCCATACCCTGGCCCACAACCTACCAACACGCCTGTGCCGCCAACCAACACACCACAACCGCCGACGGACACGCCACCACCACCAACTAACACGCCACCACCACCAACTATCACGCCACCACCACCAACTACTACGCCTACGCCATGATTTTTAGGTGGAGAGGAGGCTTTAGCCGACAACAACATCGCCATGATTTTTAGGTGGAGGGGAGGCTTTAGCCGACACCCTTATCGGCTAAAGCCTCCCCTCCCACTTATAAATCTTCGCGGATCAGAACTGGCGGCTCCATTCGGTGGGCCAGCGTTCGACGACGACTTTGGTCTGGGTGTAGAACTCGACGCCGTGCCGCCCCTGGGCGTGTAGATCGCCGTAGAAGCTCTCGTTCCAGCCGCTAAAGGGGAAAAAGGCCATGGGGGCGGCCACACCAATGTTCACGCCGATATTGCCCGCATCGGCCGCATAGCGGAACTGTCGGGCGGCCGCGCCGCTGCTGGTGAAGATGCAGGCCATATTGCCGTAAGCACGGCCGTTCACCACCCCAATCGCCTCCTCAATATCCCCTACCGGCGTCAGGCTAAGCACCGGGCCAAAAATCTCCGTGCGCGCCAGTTCGCTCTGCGGATGGACGCCGTTGAGGACGGTGGGGAAAATGAAGGAGCCGTCTTCATAACCGGAAACGTGGCGGCTACGGCCGTCTACCAACACCCGCGCCCCCTCCTGTTCCCCCAGCCCAATCAACTGCTCAATCCGACTTTTGCTTGCCGGGCTGATGACCGGCCCCATTTGTACGCCCGCGTCCAGGCCATAGCCCACTTTGCGGCTGGCGGCGGCCTCGGCGATGGCTTCGGTGAAGGTGGTCTGGGCGTGGCCGACGGTGATGGCTACCGACGCGGCCAGGCAGCGCTGACCGGCACAGCCAAAGGCGGAATCAGCCATAATGCGCACGGCCGTGTCCATATCGGCATCGGGCATAATGACTACCGGGTTTTTGGCCCCACCCTGGCATTGCACCCGTTTGCCATTGGCGGCGGCACGGCCGTAGATGTATTGCGCCACCGGCGTGGACCCCACAAAACTGATGGCCCGCACCGTCGCATGATCGAGCAGCGCGTCTACGACCTCTTTACCGCCATTCACCAGTTGCAAGACGCCCGGCGGCAGGTCAAGCTGCGCCACCAGATCAAAAAAGCGCTGCGTGGACATGGGTACCCGCTCACTCGGTTTGAGGATGAAGCAGTTGCCGGTGGCGATGGCGTAAGGCAGGAACCAGAGCGGGATCATGAGGGGAAAGTTGAAGGGGGTGATGGCCGCCACCACGCCCAACGGCTGGCGAAACATGTGTTCATCAATGCCGGGGGCGATGTCTTCGTTGTTGTAGCCCTGCATCAACGAGGGGATGCCGCAGGCGACCTCCACGTTTTCGATGCCCCGCCGCAGTTCGCCCACACTTTCGGCATAGGTTTTGCCGCATTCGTTGGTAATGATGCGCGCCAGTTCGTCTAGGTGTTCTTCCAGCAGCATCTTGAGTTTGAAGAGGGTTTGGATGCGGTCGCCGGCCGGGGTGCGCCGCCAGTCGGGGAAAGCGGTCTGGGCGGCTTGCACGGCCGTCTGCACATCCGCGCCCGGTGAAAGGGGAACATGGCTCATGGTCACGGCCGTGGCCGGATTCACCACCCCCAAATAATCATTCGTATTGGCGTATTGGAAACGGCCGTTGATAAAGTTACGCAGTTTGTGGTCACTCATGGTTTTTTCCTTACTTTGTCATTGGTCATTAGTCATTTGCCATCAGCAATGAGCCAATGACCAGGGATCAATGACCAGTTTGAGAAATCTTATAGAAATTTTACGCGGCCTCTATAGCATACCGATGTCGCATTGTCAAACAAGGGTGCGACCGCTACAATACCTCACGAAATCAATTGGTAGGAATTGAATTATGCCTGTATATACTTATAGATGCCGAGCCTGTCATTATGAATTTGACCGCAATCAGCGCATGTCCGAAGCGCCGCTGGTCGAGTGCCCTTCCTGCGGTGAGCCGCAGTTGCGCAAAGTTGTCAATTCGGTGGGGGTTGTGTTCAAGGGTAGCGGCTTTTATGTGACCGATAACCGCAACGGTTCGGCTAAAGCCGCAAGCAGCAAGAGCGAAGCTCCGGGCAAACCTGCCACCGAAAGCAAAGATGACGGTGGCGCTGCCAAGAGTGATTCAAGCGCCGATACTACAAAAAGCAGCACCCCGGCTGAAAAAGCGGCCACACCCGCATAAAAAAAGCCCGCATTTATGCGGGCTTTTTTGTTATCTTCCTACAGTTGGAACCCCCCCGTTGCCACTACGACCTTCTTGCGAAAATTTTCCACGTATTGCTGCAACCGGCCGGACAGTTCCTCCCATTCCGGGCTGTTTAGCGCCGTGCGCATCTTTTCTGGGGTAGGCGCAATGCCGCTGGCTAACTTCTGTTCACAATCCCCATACTGCGTATACCACACCTGAATATCCATAATGCCCAGTTTGTTCAAACCAGGGATGAACTCGTGAACCAGAAATTCAAAATACTCTGCTTCCGAATCCGGTCGAATATCCCAGCGCATCAACAATTTGGTGGGCATGATTCTATATCCTTGGCGTCAGCAAGACCGTTTCCGTTTCTTCCGGCAGATTTGCCAGGCTGATTTTCAGACTCTCTTCCTGGCGCAAATCGGTGATGCCCATTTCCTTTAGAAAGCGGTCCACTTCTTCCAATTCAAGTTGTAATTGGGGCAGGTGATAATGCATCGGTATCACAATATTTGGTTCCAGCATCGAGACCAGTTCGGATGCCTGCGCTGCATTCAGGCTTTTGCCGCCGCCCACCGGCACCAACAGCACATTCACCTGTTCCAACGCTTCAATTTGCGTTTGGGAAGGAACAGACTGCATATCGCCTAAATGAGCAATGGTCAGGCCATCATAATCAAACACATAAATCACATTCTGATTGGTTTTGGCATCGCTGATAGTGCGGATGCCCGTAACAAAAACGCCGCCAATTTCATATTCACCGGGGCCGGTGAGACGATGCATAACGCCGCTGACGCCGTCTACAAAGTTGTGACCCCGCGCGTCATGGCTCACCGTGACCACATCAGCCTTTAGTTTCAGCGCGGGCAGCCCCAGATGGCCGTTATATGGGTCGGTGACGACGGTGGTAAATTTCCGTTCGGTCAGGCGAAAACAGCTTAATCCATACCAGGTCAATTCCATAAAAAAGCATCTCCTTACAAGGCACAATTATACCCTATCCCTGATATGCGGCGACAAACGGCCGTGAAACCAAAACAGCCCGCCCTCACCACCCACGACGAGAACGGGCCGTCTGCCACTGATAACCGATAACCGATTACTGATAACCGATCTTACCCCTTCAACGCGCCAGACATCAGCCCCCGCAAGAAATACCGCCCCAAGATGATATAGACGATCAACGTCGGCAGCGCCGCCAGAAACGAACCGGCCATCTGCACATTCCAGGCAATAATCTGGCTGCCGGCCATATTGTTCAGCGCCACCATAATCGGCCAGTTGGCGGAATTCGTGAGGATGACGGCAAACAAAAAGTCATTCCACGATGCCGTAAACTGCCAGATCAACACCACCACAAAGGCGGGCACAGACAACGGCAGAAAAATGCTGACATACGTCTGCATCAGGCTGGCGCCGTCAATGCGCGCCGCTTCCACCATTTCATTGGGCACGCTGGCATAATACCCACGAAATATCAGGGTGGTGATGGGAATGCCGTAGATGATGTGCGCCAGCGCCAATCCAGGAATCCCGCCCGCCAGCCCCAGCCAGCTCATAAACTGCACCAGCGGAATGATGATGCTCTGGTAAGGGATAAACATGCCAAACAAAATCAGCGGGAAGAGGATGCCTACCCCTGGAAAACGCCACTTGGTCAGGATGTAGCCGTTGATCGAACCAACCATGGCCGAAATCATGGCGGTGGGAATGACCAGCCGGATGCTGTTCCACAAGTGGGGGGCCAACACCTGATAAGCAGCCCGGAAGTTCTCTACAGCCAGCCCGGAGGGCAAATCCCACATGGTGCGCAGGCTAACCTCATCAAAGTTCTTAAACCCTGTCACCAGCATCACATACATGGGGATCAGGTAAAACATGGAAAAAAAGAGCAGCAAAATATAGATCAGGGCACGAGACGGAATGCGGCGATAGGAAATGGTCATATTTCGGCCTCCTGGCGTAGAGTGAAGTAGAGGTAGGGAATCACCAGCACGGCCACGGTGAGGAGCAAGAAAATGCCGATGGAGGCGCCACGGCCGTAAAACAGCCCATCAAACGTCGTCGTCCACATGTACACGGCCGGCACGTCCAGCGCCACCTGCTTCCCGGCCACGGCAATGATGAGATCAAATACTTTCAGCGAAATGTGCCCCAAAATGATCATGGCGCTCAACGTTACCGGGCGCAGCAGCGGCAGAATAATGCGCCGGTAAATCTGGTATTCCGACGCGCCGTCTACCCGCGCCGCTTCCCGCAGCTCTTCGGGAATGGCGCGCAGCCCACCCAAATAAAGGGCCATCGTAAAACCAGACATCTGCCAGATGGCGGGAATGGCAATGGCGGCAATACCCCAGTTTGGCGTGGTGTACCATTTGTTGATCAGAAAATCCAGCCCCATCGAATCAAACAGCAGATTTAAGCCGCTAATGCGCGACCCCCCCGCCGGATTCATCAGCCAGCGCCACACCACCCCCGTCACAATGAAGGAGATGGCCATGGGAAACAAAAACAGGCTGCGAAAGAAACTTTCGCCGCGCAACCCCTGGTCCAACAACAGCGCCAGCACCAGCCCCAGTAGCAGGCAGCCAACCACGAACAGCAGCGTGAAAATGACCGTATTGCGCACATCAATGTGAAAGCGGGCATCATTCATCAACCCGATGTAATTGCTCAGCCCGGCCCATTCCAGATTAGGCGTCAGCCCCACCCATTTGCTGGTAGATACCCGCAGCGTCCAGTAGATGAAGCCATAGACGAAGATCAACAGCGCCACAATGGAAGGGGATATGAGCAGGATAGCCGTGATTGTGTCCCGATCTAGCTTTTTTAGATTCATAATGGGGGGGAATTGTAGGACAGGTTTGTCAACCTGTCCTACAACTATGGCGAGATGGAGAGATTAGGAGATAGAGAGATTGGCAATCTCCTAATCTCCAATCTCCAATCTCAAACTATTTACAAGCGCCAGACGACGCGCAGGCCGCTACCAGCGCATTCTGGAAAGTCGCCACATCGCCTGTGCCCAGGAACAGGCCCAGCGCCGTGTCAATTTCCGCTTTCCAGCTATCGTTCGCCACTACACCGTGTGTCAGACTTCCCGTCACACGGTCGTTGGCCCAATCATCCATCGCCGACAGCAGATACTCACCATACAGAGCGCGGTCACCATCGCTGCGGGCAGGGATAGAGCCTTTGACGGGGTTAAAGGCATCCTGCCCTGCCAGCGAACCGGCTACTGTCAGCCAGGCAATGGCTGCGTCCCGGTTAGGCGCCCCCACCGGCAGCACAAAGCTGTCCGAGAGGAACTGGAAGTTCCCGGCCGTACCCGGCACCGGCGCCCAGATGTAATCTTCATTGGGCGTCAATCCCAGTTCACGGTAGAATCCTTCCTGCCAGTCGCCCATCACGTTAAAGGCAGCGTCGCCATCCACCACCAACTGCCCGGCATCCTGCCAACTGAGGGCGGAAGCGTCACTGTTGGTGTAGGTCAGGATTTTGGCGAAATCCTCCAGCGCCTGGGTCACTTCCGGGCTGCTCCAATCGCCGGTGCCATTCCAGATGGCATCGTACCCATCCGGGCCAAGCGAGGCCAGCAAAACGGTTTCAAACAGGTGCAGCGCCGTCCACTGCTCACCCATCGCCAGCGGTTCGTCCATGCCTGCCGCTTGCAATTCGTCCATCACAGCAAACCATTCATCCAGAGTGGTGGGCATTTCCACGCCATACTCGGCCAGCACTTTGGGGTTGGCCCACAACACATTGGCGCGGTGAATGTTCACCGGCACGGAGTAGATGTCGCCATCCTGGGAAATGAGGGGGATGAGCGTTTCCGGCATCACATCCAGCCAGCCATTTTCTTCATAGAGGAAGTTCACCGGCTCTAGCTGATTGGCGGCCACATACGTGCCAATCAATTCCTGCCCGGCGTGACCCTGCCAGCTATCGGGCGGGTCGCTGGCTTGCAGGCGGGTGGCCAGCACGGCGCGGGCATTCGTCCCGGCGCCACCGGCTACGGCCGCGTTGATGAATTCCACATCAGGATATTGTGCCTGGAACACCTCAATCATCGCTTCCAGGCCGGCCGCTTCGCCGCCGCCCGTCCACCAGGAGAAGATTTCCACTGGGCCACTAACGGTGGTGGTGGTTGTCGGTGCGGTCGTATCAATTGCTTCCTGGTCAGAGCCGGTAGCTGCGGCCGTTAACGCCGCCTGGAAATTAGCCACATTGCGGTTGCTCAGGTAAAGCCCCAGCGCCGTGTCAATTTCTGACTTCCAGCTATCGTTGGCGACCACGCCGTGTGTCAGGCTACCGGTTACGCGGTCGCTGGCCCAATCATCCATGGCCGATTGCAGGTAAACGCCGTAGAGGCTGCGGTCGCCATCGCTGCGGGCGGGGATGGAACCTTTGACGGGGTTAAAAGCGTCTTGCCCTTCTTTGGAACCGGCCAGGCGCAGCCAGTTGATGGCTGCCTCGCGGTGCGGCGCGCCTTTGGGCAGGACGAAGCTGTCAGAGAGGAACTGGAAGTTACCGGCCGTGCCCGGCACCGGCGCCCAGACGTAATCTTCATTCGGCGTCAGGCCCAGTTCACGGAAGAAGCCTTCCTGCCAGTCACCCATCACATTAAAAGCGGCATCGCCGTCTACGACCAACTGCCCGGCGTCTTGCCAGCTTAGAGCCGAAGCGTCACTGTTGGTGTAGCTGAGAACTTTTTCAAAGTCGGCCAGGGCCTGGGTGACGGCCGGTGTGCTCCAATCGCCGCCTGTCCACAGTTCTTCGTACCCATCGGTACCGAGGGAGGCCAGGAGGATGGTTTCAAAGAGGTGCATAGCCGTCCACTGTTCGCCCATCGCCAGCGGTTCGTCCATACCGGCGGCCTGTAATTCGTCCATCACGGCGAACCATTCGTCCAGCGTAGTGGGCATGTCTACGCCATATTCGGCCAGCACTTTAGGGTTGGCCCAGAGGACGTTGGCGCGGTGGATGTTGACGGGCACTGAGTAGATGTTGCCGCCTTGTGACATCAAGGGGATGAGGGTGGCGGGCATCACGTCGTACCAGCCTTCTTCTTCATAGAGGAAGTTCAGTGGTTCTAGCTGATTGGCGGCGACGTAGGTGCCGATGAGTTCTTGCCCGGCGTGGCCCTGCCAGCTATCCGGCGGGTCGCTGGCTTGCAGGCGGGTGGCTAACACAGCGCGGGCGTTGGTGCCGGCGCCACCGGCTACGGCCGCGTTGATGAATTCTGTGTCCGGGTATTTCTCTTTGAAGAGGGCGATCATGGCGTCCAGGCCGGCCGCTTCGCCGCCGCCCGTCCACCAGGAGAAGACCTCGACGGCATCCATGCCGCCGGTGGCGGGTTCTGTGGTGGTTTCAGTAGTGGTTTCAACGGCCGTTTCTGTTGTCGTTTCCGTCGTTGTTTCCGTGGTCGTTTGGGTGTCGCCGCCGCCACAGGCAGCCAGCACCAGCCCAAACAAGAGTAGAAGTACAAAAAGGGTAAATCTCAATTTTTTGACTTGCATTGCGTTTCTCCTCAATCAAACAAAAAGGGGTGGATAAAATGCCGCCACCGGGAAATAGGGTGCGACAAGTTTACTGTACTGGTAATTAGCCTGGTTTACAATGGATTTTGTGCCATGTGGGTGACAGGGGTGTGACATGGGCGTGATCCGTAATCGGTGATCCGTAATCGGTAATCGGTAATCGGTTATCGGGTATAATGGGTGTATGGGTCTGGAAGCCCGCATGGGTGCAGTGTGCGCGGGAAAGGATGAGGATAGGTAATGGAACAGGTGAATTTACTCCCATTGACGCCGGAGGCAGAGGCGGCGATGCGTTTTGCTTACCAGGAGGCGGTGCGGCTGCATCATCAGGAGTTAGGCACGAAACACATTCTGATTGGGCTGATTGCCACGCGGGAGAGTGCCGCGGGTGAGGTGTTGTACTTGCTGGGTTTGGACCTGGAACCAACACGGCTGATGGAGGAGCGCCTGAAACATACGGCCGAATTGAAGGAGCCGGTGAAACCAGAATTGAACCAGCCCGCCAGGGATTTGCTGGCTTATGCCGCCCAGGAAGCCCAGGCCGCCAACCAGGAGCAGATTAGCACCGGGCATTTGTTGTTGGGGTTAACCAGGGTGGAAAATGGTGTGGCACTGGACACGCTGCGGCACTTTGAAATTTCGCCGGAGCGGGTGCAATCGTATCGTCAGGAATTGCTCCTTGGGGGGGGCTAAGACCCTAAGGGTTTTCTGAAACCCTTAGGGCTTTAACCATTATCCCGTTTGCACCACGCCCAGTTCGTGGAGGGTTTCCAGGATGCGGTCGCGGCTGATGGGTTTGGGCAGAAAGCGGGACGCGCCCAGCGCGTAAGCCAGGTCGGGGTCGTTAAAGACGGAACAAACGATGATGGGAATGGTGGCGGTGGTGGGCTGGCTGCGCAGGGTTTGCAGGATTTCCCAACCACTCTTGCCGGGCATCATTACGTCCAGAATCAGGGCATCGGGGATCAGTTCTTGCGCCAGTTGCAGGCCAACGGCGCCGCTGGTGGCGGTGACAACGCGGCAGGCGTGTCCGGTCAGGTAGCGGTCGAGCAGTTCCACCAACCCTTCATTGTCATCCACCACCAGGATGAGGGCGCCGCTGTTGGTGAGATTAAAAACGATGGCACGACGGCCGTCTACGCCCCCTTCCTGACGCACCACCCACCCCAATCGCCCAATGAGCTGGTTCAACACATCGTCCAGGATTTCCGGGGCGTCGTTGCTCTGGGGGGTATACCCAATGGTTAGCGTGGTTTGTGCCTCGCGCTGCGCCAGGCGCACATGCAGGCTGTTTTTGTGGACGGTCTTGAGGATACGGCTAAAAACGCTGACGAAAATTTGCCGGGCAACGGCCGTGTCTACGGGCACAATCACCGGCGTCTCTGGCAGTTCTAACGCAAATACCAGACCCACCGCCTGCGCCAAAGGCTGCACGGCCGTCTGCGCTTCGCTGAGTAACGGCCGTATATCGGTTGGTTGCAGATGTGTTTCCAGGTGCGCCATTTCCGCCTGTACGGAGGAGAGTTGTTGGGCAGAGGGCGGCGAAGACGCCGGGGTGAGCAGGTGAGGGGGTGAAGGGAGACGGTTCCAGAGGATGGCGGCGATACTTTCTTCGCCGCGCCGTAAGGAGCGGTGTGCCTGGCGGGTGGATAAGCCCAGCCGGTTGGCCGCTTCCTGCACGGTGATGCCCTCGATGTAGCGCAGGTGCAGCAGGTTATAAATGCGGGCGTCGGGCGTCTCTTGTGTGTGGCGGACGTCCGGGCTGAGGGTTTCTACGGCCGTGATCAATTCCCGCCGTAACTGGTGGCTGAGCGGCTGATTGGTTTGTGGTCGCGCCATTTGCTGTGCCAGCGGCAGCCGTTGCAAATAAGCAAAATCATATAAATGATCGAGCGCCAGCTTCACCTGCTCAATAAATTCGTCGGGGGGAATGGTTGTCGGTTCAATCATTGGACTCAACATGATGCGTAATGCGTGAGGATCTCCGCCACGCATCACGTATCACGCATCACGGATTACGGATTACGGATTACGGATTACCGGCCTCACACTCCTCAAAATCGCCTCCAGATAGCGCAGGGTGTCACCGGGATGCCAGGGCGTGGTCTGGCTGACTCTGATCTGGCTGCCGACCTGCGCCAGCCGGTCTTCCATAAAATTGGTGGCGGTCAGCAAGATAACGGGCACGTTAGCCAGCGTGGCATCGTCTTGCATGGTTGTTAACACCGCCAGCCCATCCATCTGGGGCATGATTAAGTCCAGTATCACCAGGTCGGGCCGTTCTTGCTGCATGGCGTTGAGGGCGGCACGGCCGTCATACGCCACCCTTACCGCCAATTCTGACTGAATGGCTGCCAAACCTCGTTCCACCAACTGGCAAACACCGGGGTTGTCATCCACTACCAACACCTGTTGCACTGCCCCCAATGACTCAATTTCGGCCCGCAACTGTTCAAAGTTGATCGGTTTCGTCAGGCAGGCCACGGCGCCCAGCGTATCCGCCATCCATGCCTGGCTGGGCAGCGAACATTCGATAATGGGGATGGTCAGGCCATTCACCCATTCCGGGGGTACGATCTGTCCTGGTGGCAGATTGTAGATGGCTGCCAGTGGGTGGTAGGTGGCGATCTGTTCGGCCATCTCGTCTGGGCTGCTGATGGGGACGATTTCAAATTCGGCCAGATGGCGTTGTAGCAGGCTGATTACCAGTGGGTCAGGGTCGGCGGCGAGCAGACACGGCCGTACCGCCTGTGGCAGCGGCTCAATCGGGCGCGTCTGGTATGGTTTGGGCGCGGGTCGGACATGGGGCAGCGGTAGGCTAAAGGCAAAAGTGGAGCCAATACCCACCGCGCTTTCAGCCCAGATACGGCCGTCGTGCGCCTCCACAAAACGCTGACAAATCGCCAACCCCAAGCCTACGCCGCCATGCTGCCGGCTGAGTGAATGGTCTACCTGGTAAAACTCGGTGAAGATGTGCGCCAGTTGCTCCGGGGCAATGCCGGGGCCGGTGTCTTGTACCTGGATGATGACCTCGTTGACGGCCGTTTCCGCCCTTAATGTCACCGCGCCCACCTCTGTGTAACGACGGGCGTTGTTGAGTAAATTCAACACCACCTGGCGGATGCGCGTCTGATCAACCTCCACTGCGGGCAGGTTGGGTGGGATTTCCAGCCGCAAAGAAATATCCGGCGAACTTTCAAACAGGTTGTTCACAATCGCTGCCGTCTCATACAGTAGCGGCGCCAGCACCGTTGGCTCTTTGTGCAGCGTGAAGCCGACCATCTCAAAACGGGACAAATCCAAAATGTCATCAATCAGCCCCAGCAGATGGCGGCTGTTGCGGTAAATCTGGTAAATGTCGCGCATCAGTTTGGGCGGCCAATTGTCACCGCCGGGCCAGCTCTGGTCGCCATATACTTCCGGCGAGAGTACCATCACTTCGCTGAAACCGAGGATGATGGCCAACGGCGTGCGTAGTTCGTGGCTGATGTTGGCGGCGAACTGCTCCTTGAGCCGCTGCGCTTCGCGCAACTGTTTATGTGCCAGCAGCAGTTCATGTTCGGTGCGTTCGCGCAGGTCGTTGACGATCTTGAGTGATTTGTTAACCAGGCGGAGGTCAGCTTGTTGGCTGCGTGTGGTATCCAGCAATTCGGCGGCGCGCTGGTTCATGTGCCACACCCAGTCCAGGGTGATGGTCAGTTGGCGGGCGGTGAGCCAGGCGGCTGCCAGCGCCAGCGCCAGCACCGTGAGGACGCCGATCAGATCATAGGCGCGGCTGCCCTGGTTGGTGAGAAATACGGCCGTACTGCCCACCATCACGGCCGTGACCACCTCGCCACCACTAACCAACAGGCCGGCAACAAAAATAAGAATCGCCCCAAGAAACGGCAACCAGGCCACCGGGAAAATCGCCATCATCACTGCCAGCGCCACTGCCAGCCCCCAGGCCAATAGACGGCGCGCCCAGACGGAACGTCTGGTATTTAGCGCCAGGACCAACAAACATAACCCGGTTAACGCCGCCCAGTACAACAGCATGTCCAGCGGGAAACTGACTGGCGGGTTGTAAAAGAGCAGCATCAACTGCGCTGTCACCAGAGTCAACACGGCAATGCGCGTGGTCAACTGGCCCCGCAAATCATCTAGATTTTCGCGGATGGCATCCGCACGGCCGTCTGGGGGCAGGGGGACGGAGTTTATGGTGATACCAGGCATAGGACAGTTTCCGTTTTCAGGCTTCAGAAGAATTGTGAGAAAGTGCATCTATCGTAACATACAGACGGCCGTGGCGCCGCCAGGGGCAACGCAGCCCCAATGCCATGCTTAACCGTGGTCAGAGACGCCTTACCACTTTCACGATTGAATTTCGCACACATATGAGATGAAAGGGAATTGACAATCAAGAAGAAACAGGGCGGTCACTGGCAATAAGATAAAGTCCTCGGCAGCGCACAGGGCCGCTGCCGGGGACTTTGCTTTTATTGGAAAGCGACAAAGCGGCCCCACATGGAGGCATTGTCTACACCCCGCTGCAAAAAGGCCGCCAGATAGTAACGGCCGTTGCCCGCCGCTGCTATCTCCTTCCCCAAATTCTCCGCATGAACAATCCCCTTCGGAAATAGATTCAGGTGCATATCCTGGTAATACTTATCCAGCGGGTACATCTCGTCCCAATCTTTGCCAAACTGGTCCATGAGTTTCTGGTTGGCTTCGGCGAACGTTTTGGGATGCCAGTTGCGCTGGATGGTGTTCATGGGATGTTCCATGGCCACACAATCAATGCCCAACCATTTGATGTTGCGGGCGATGCACCAATCGCCAAAGTCTGGCGATGGGCCAGGATGTTTGATCATGTAGCGGAATTCGTCGGAGTCCGGGCTGTTCCAGCCGTAACGATACCAGCCGGTTTTGATGATGAGGATGTCGCCGTCGTGCAAATCTACCCGCTCCTCAATCATCTGTGGCGTGTAGACGCTGGAGTTACTGACCACATCGGAGATGTCTACGATGACGCCAGGGCCATGCCAGTAGTCAAGCGGAACCTGACCAATGGTGCGCCCGGCGGCCCAGAAATGTTTCTCGCCATCCATGTGGCTGGCCAGGTGGAAGCTGGCGCGGCAGTGGGCGTTATTGCGCCCCAGGCCAAAGTATTGGCCGCCAACTCGTTTGGTGTATTTGATGCTCAACGGTTCGTAGTTGGCCCATTGTGGTGTTTGCACGCTGAAGGGCAAAGTCATGTCTAGCGTGTTTGCCTGCTGCATGGCGGCGAAGAAGTCGGCCTGGTCCATGCCTTCTGGCGCTTGCAAAGCTACAGCGCGGCACCAGGCGGATTCCACTTCCATAAAGGGGATGGGTTGGATCATAATCCAGGCGCGCTGGTTGCTCAGTTCATCAATTTGCCCGCCGAGCGATTCGGCCAGCAGCAGCCCGGCTTTGGGCATGGTGATATGGGTTAGTTCGTGATATTGGTCGGGCGGGAAGAGGTCGTCCCAGGCACGGCCGTGTGTCTCTTTCAATTTGGCTTCGGCTTTGTCAAATTCACGGCCGTGTAAATTGCGAATGTTGGTGTTCATGGGATGTTCGGCGCAGCCACAGTCCACGCCAATCAGCTTCAGTTTCATATCCAGCGCCCATTGGAAGAAGTCCGGCGAGGGGCCGGGGTGGCGCACGTAGTAGCCAAACTCCTTGTTTTCAATGCCGCCCTGCGCCAGCGAATTGGGTGTGTCCGGCTGATCCCAGGCGTATTTGTGGTAGCCGGTGTTGATGATCAGGATGTCGCCCGGTTTCACCTGTACGCGGTCGGTGATCATCTGCGGCGTGTACAGGCTGTAATCAGAGACGGCATCGCTGATGTCTACGACCACGCCTTCGCCGCAGAGCGCACCGAGGGGGATGTCGGCGATGGCTTGCGCCCCGGAATGGAAAGCGCGCGGCCCCACCAGATGGGTACCGGTGTTGTTGCTCCATTCGATGAGCTGTCCATTGGCCCCCTGCCCGCCGCCATAAGCGCCGGTCAGTCGTTTAAAAAAGTGAACTTGCAGCGGCATTTCGCCGGGCCAGGGTGGGGTGAAAATGCTGAGCGGTTGCGTCAGGTCGTACCATTTGGCCTGGCTGAGGGTGTGGATTATCGAGTTCATATTCTTCTCCTTCGCGCTTCTTCGTGTCCTTCACGAATCCCTTCGTGTCTTTCACGAAGCCCTTTGCGTTTTTCGCGGATCAGTTGACGGCCGTGCCGGTATTGTAACGCTACTGATAAGCCGATACAAAGCGGCGGCCCAGGCTTAATGGTGGCGGCTGACCGACTCCCGGATGATCAATTCTGAGTCAAAGAGCGGTAGATGGGGGGGGATACCTTTGATCAGTTGCAATACGGCCGTGGCAGCGGCCCGCCCCATCTCCTCTGCCGGTTGGCGCATGGTGGTCAGCGGTGGCGTCATAAAAGCCGAATCGGGTTGGTCGTCAAAGCCCACCAGCGACACATCATCCGGCACGCGAATGCCGCGCCGGTACAGCGCCAGCCGCGCCCCAAACGCCATCTGGTCATTGGCGCAAAAAATAGCGGAAAACGGCCGTCCGCGCAGCAGCAGCATCTCCGTGGCCATCATGCCCGATTGGCGGCGGAAATTGCCCTCAATTACCAGGTCAGGGTGTGGCTCAATGCCCACATCCAGCAGCGCCTGCCGGTAGCCCTGCAGCCGCTGCGCCGCATCTTCATGCGCCAGAATGCCGGTGATATGCACAATATCACGATGTCCCAGATCAATCAGATAGCGGGTAACGGCATAGGCCGCCTGCACATTGTCCACATTCAGGCAGTGGGCGAGCAGGGATGGCACTTCCCGACCCACAATAATCAACGGCGTATGGCGCGCCGTTTCCACCAGCACCTCTTCTGGGCAGTAACCGCCAATCAGGATCAGGCCATCCACACGCCGGTCTAAGAAGGTTTCAATCGCTTTTTGTTCTGTTTCCGGCTGCCAACGGCCGTCGGCAAACAGCGGCGAATAGGGCGTCTCCTCCAGCCCCAACAAGACGCCGCGCATGATCACGTCATACACCGGCGAGCCAAAATTTTGTGTCAACACGCCAAGACTCAGCGATTGTCCACTGGCCAGGCTTTGGGCGAATACATTGGGTTTGTAATTTAGGGCGGCCATAGCCGCCAGCACCGCCTCCCGTTTTTCCGCTGCTACCGGCGTTGTTTCATTCAATACCCGCGATACCGTGCTTTTGGAGACCTGGGCATGGGTGGCAATATCAGCAATGGTTATTTTCTCGTTTGGAGTCATGTCTTACCTCGCCGGGTGATTATATCTCGTTGGTGATCATTTCGTTGACACGAAAATGGAAATATGCTACATTTTCTGAAATCGGTTTCATAAATATAGCCATATATCTACATAACGATGAAATCGTTTTCAAAGAATGTAACAAAGTTCATCCTATTCGTCAATTGGCCCCAAAGACCTGACAGGTTTTAAAAAACCTGTCAGGTCTAAACGTATATCAACAAGTAAGGAGAAACCCCATGAGAATGAGCAGATTGTTTACTATTTTATGCCTGACGGCCGTTGCCCTGCTGTCAGGCATTTTGTTATTTACCGGCCTGACCCTGGCTGCGCCGGCGGAAAGGGTGGCCGATGAAGGAGGCACGGCCGTGCCCCAATCCCCCCACGCTCCAGAGGCCATCATCGCCGACTTTGAAGGCGGTGCGCCGCCCGATTGGTTCCAATACAACGGGCCTGGCTCCAGCGTCAACCCCACCTTTATTACCATCAGCGGCACGGGTGTTCTGTCTGCTGCCTTCAACGTCACCGACTGGGGCGGCTTTGGCGCGCTGCTGCCGGCCGCCAACTGGTCAAATTATCAGGCTGTCACCTTTGAATTTTATGGAGAGAATTCCGGCCTCACCTATGCTTTTGAATTGCAAGATGGTTCTGACCCGGTGGTAGAACGATTCCAGGCATTTTTCACTGACGATTTCACCGGCAAACGACAGATCACGCTGCCCTTCGCTACCTTTGTGCGTGGCGGTTTTCAGGACCCCGGCGCGCCCGATAACGGCTTCCAACTCACGGCCATCGCCGCCTGGGTTTTCCCGCTGCCGGTGGGCGACGCCGCTTTCATGCTGGACAACCTGGCCGTCGTCGAAATAATCCCCTTTGCTGATTTCACCGGCGGCGCGCCCGCCGGCTGGTTCCAATACAATGGGCCTAACTCTACCGTAGCTCCCGATTTTGCTACCGTAAGCGATACCGATCCTTACGCGCTGCCCGGCCAGGTTGGCGATAATGGCATCCTCTCCGGTACCTACAATGTTACCGATTGGGGCGGTTTTGGCGCGCTATTGACCCCGGCCCAAAATTGGAGCGCCCTGGATGGGGTGGCGCTGTGGGTGTACGGCCAAAACAATGGCGTCGTTTACACCGTGGAAATTCAGGATGGCACCCCTGGTGACCCGGTGGTGGAACGGTTCCAGGCGACGATCACCGACAATTTCAGCGGCTGGCAGCTGATCTCGCTGCCCTTTGCCGACTTTTTCCGCGGCGCCTTCCAAGACGATGGCGCGCCTAATGATGGGCTGAATCTGGTGGAGATGCACGCCTGGGCTTTCCCGCTACCGGCGGCTAATGCGGCCATTGTGCTGGATGAACTGGCCGTTTATGGCGACCCCAGCCAGGCGGAACTGGCCGTGGCTTTTACGCAAACCGGCTACCAGATCGGGGAAGGGGACACGGCCGTGATCACCGTCAGCCTCAACATGACCAGCAGCGAACAGGTGACCGTTTCCTATGAGACGGTGGACGGCACGGCCGTGGCCGGTACCGACTACACCGCCGCCAGCGGCACCCTCACTTTCCCGCCCGACACCCTGGCGCAAACCTTCACCGTGACCACCCTGGACAACGGCAACGCCGACGGCAGCCGCCAGTTGAGCCTGCTCCTATCTGACCCCGTCAGCGTTACACTCGGTTATCCCCACCAGGCCACCCTGACCATCCTGGATGACGAAGAACCCAATCCGGCCAACACCAAACTGGTGGTGATTGATGACTTTGAACTGACGGAACTGGTGACGGGAACGGATGGCACGGCCGATATTGGCTGGGTAACGTGGAGCGCTCCAGCCGCTTCCGTGGCCATTACCCTCACGCCCGTTGTTAGCAACGGCGTGCCCCCACCCGTGCCTGGTCTGGGTATTACCAACACGGTCATGCAGCTAGACACCACTGTCGGCAGCGGCCAATGGGCCGGCTTTACCCATGCCTTTGAAGACGAAACCGTCAGCCAGTGGGTGACACAGGATTGGAGCCGCTATGTGGGCGCTGCCTTCTGGCTTTACGGCAACAATACCGGCGGTACCCTGTTCATGGACATCCTGGACAACCGCAACCCCGGCTCCACCAGCGATGACGCGGAGCGGTACAGCATAGACATTCCCGATAACTTCAGTGGTTGGCGCTACTTTGAAATCCCCTTCACCCAGTTCAGCCGCAAAGATATCGGCAACGGCGCCCCCAATGATGGTTTCACTCTCACCGAAATTCACGGTTATGCCTTTGGCGTTTACGGCTCTGTCCCCATGGGCGCACAAACCAATTTTGTAGATCAGGTAGCGGTCATTGTGCGCACCACCATTATTGATGATTACGAACTGACGGAACTGGTCAGCGGGGAGGACGGCACGGCCGATATTGGCTTTGTCACCTGGAACGCGACCGGGGCCAGTTCGGCCATCACCCTGACCCAGGTTGTTACCAATGGCACGCCGGAACCCGTTCCCGGCCTGGGTACGCCGAATACCGTTCTGCAACTAGATACCACCGTCGGCAGCGGCCAATGGGCCGGCTTCACCCACGCTTTTGAAGATGAAACGGTGACACAGTGGACGCCCCAGGATTGGAGTACCTACGAAGGGGTTTGCTTCTGGCTCTATGGCAACAACACCGGCGGCACGTTATACCTGGACATCCTGGACAACCGTAATCCCGGCTCCAGCAGCGACGACGCCGAACGGTATAGCATGGACATCCCCGATAATTTCAGCGGCTGGCGCTTCTTTGCCATCCCCTTCAGCGACTTTAACCGCAAGGACATTGGCAACGGCGCGCCCAATGACGGCTTTACGCTGACCGAGGTGCACGGCTATGCCATTGGCGTGTATGGCTCGGTACCCATGGGGGCGCAAACGAATTATGTGGATCAGGTAGCCATTTACGGTAATACCGGCGGCGACGCTCTGCCCCGCGTGACGTTTGCGGCAGCTAATTTTGAGGCGCCGGAAGGGGACACGGCCGTGATCACCGTCACCCTCAACATGACCCACACCGAACCGATCACCGTACCTTACCGCACGGCCGAAAGCCACGCCTCCCCGGTGCATGATTATGTGCCCACGAATGGCGTGTTGGTCTTCGCCCCTGGCGAAACCAGCCATACCTTTGCCGTGGAAACACTGCACAATGGCAAAGCCAAAGGCGACCAACTGGTGATGCTGATCCTGGACGAGCCGGATAACGCCTCGCGCAGCTACCCCTACCGGGCCACGCTCAACATCGTGGAAGCAGACACGGCCGATCCCCACCTATTAGATGATTTTGAAGGTTTCCACCGCTTCTATGACAATGCTGGCGTGGAACTGACCTTCACCGAAATCCTGGCCGGCTCTGGCATGGCGCTGCCCAACCAGGGGCCGTATGAAACGGTGCTGACGCTAAATTCAGCCGCTAACCTGGGCGGCGCGGCCTACCTCAGCCAGAGTTATGCCGAAGCGCAGGATTGGTCGGCTTATGAAGGGATGAGTGTGTGGGTCTACGGCCGTAACAGTGGCGAAACGATCACCCTGGAACTACATGATAACCGCTCGAACAGCACCGCCACCACCCCGGCAGACGAATGGGTGCTGGTCTGGAGCGACGAGTTTGACGGTGCAGCCGGCAACGTGCCCGACCGTAACGTCTGGCGCCCCGAACTGGGCGACGGTACGCTCAACGCCATCCCCGGCTGGGGAAATGGCGAATTACAACATTACACCAACAGCCCGGACAACGCGGCGACCGATGGCGCTGGCAACCTGGTCATCACCGCCCGCGAAGTGAATACTGCCACCAGCAATCTGGAATGTTACTACGGCCCCTGTGAATACACCTCAGCGCGCCTGATCACCTCGCAGCGGTTTGAAGTGCAATACGGCCGTGTGGAAGCCCGCCTGCAAGTGCCTTATGGCCAGGGTCTCTGGCCCGCCTTCTGGATGCTGGGCAACGACATTGGCACGGTCGGTTGGCCGCAGTCGGGTGAATTGGACATTATGGAAAACATTGGCCGCGAACCGGCGACGGTGCATGGCACCATTCACGGCCCTGGCTACTCCGGCTGTTGTGGCGTGGGTGGCGGTTATACCCTGCCCAGCGGCAATCTGTCAGACAATTTCCACGTCTTCGCCGTTGAATGGGAACCGGAAGCCATTCGTTGGTACATTGACGACATCAACTACTTCACGGCTACCATCAATGACATTCCACCGGGCACGGAGTGGGTTTTTGACCACCCCTTCTTCCTGTTGATGAATGTGGCTGTGGGTGGCGCCTGGCCCGGCTACCCGGATGACACAACCGTCTTCCCGCAAACGATGACGGTGGATTATGTGCGCGTTTACCAGGCAGCGGACACGGCCGAACGCTTTGATGCCTCCTTTGTGGACAACTTTAGCGGCTGGCGGCAAATCTTCCTGCCCTTCGACGATTTCCAGCGCAGCGCCAGCCAACCCGCCGGTGCGCCCAATGATGGTCTGACGTTGACCGAAGTATGGGGCTACGGCTTTAATCTGCCCGCCTCGTTCAGCCAAACCTTGCACCTGGATCAGGTGCGGCTGGAAACGACGATCATCCCGCCAGACGACACCCGGATTATCTATCTACCCATCATCCATAAACCCTGAGCGGCCTAAACACCGGCAGACATCCGATTTCTCAAGCAACCTTTAGTTGCCGAAATCGGATGTCTATTATCAACAATTAAGGAGTAGGGGCTTCAGCCAAAGCGTGACGGCTAAAGCCTCTACTCCGATAGACGGCCGTGCATCTCCCCCTCTTTGCGTTATACTGTGCCCGTAAACAACTCACCAACCCAACATTCTTGCCACTAATAGCTTTTTGCGGAGGGAAAAAATGATGTACGGCCGTAAGCTCAAAACACAACGCTGGTCACACCTGGTAACACTGACCATCTTCAGCCTCTTCATCGTCTTTGCCACCTTCTTTGTCCTCTGGTCAAATGCCTACGCCGGATTTCGTACCGGAGGGGCTGGTAACTGTGGCAATTTTGCCGACGCCATTGCTTTAGCCGAAGACGGGGACGTAATTGTACAGATGGTTCCGGCACGAAACTCTGGCAGTGCGGTAATCACCAAAAACCTGCGTCTGAGTGGTGGCTGGCTGCCCACCGAAAACTGCGCCGTCAACAATCAGTATTTCACCGAGACAACGGATTATCTGGCCTATGGCTTTCAATATGCCGCGCCGTATACCCGTTCCGAACTTTTTTCATCTGGTGATTCTGTTTTGATTTTGGAAGACTCAAGCGCCTCTGGCTTCCCGCACCTGGACAACCTGATCATTGAACATTTCATTTTAAGCGATGCTTCTAGCAATGAGGGCGGCGGGATCAACGGTGTGATCAGCGACAGCGCCCATGTGCTGCTGGATAACGTCTGGTTGCGGGGCAACCAGGTATTTGGCGATGGCGGCGGCGTTAAACTGGAAGTGCGGGATGGCTCCCATCTGGTCATTGAAGACAGCGCCTTTTTTACCAATACAGCCGACAATTTTGGCGGTGCTTTGTACGTCGAACTGCGTGAAGGTTCCTATCTGACCGTTGAAAACACCCTTTTCGATGATAATGAGGCGCTCTTTGGCGGTGGTATCTATCTTGTTGTGTACGACACCAGCCAGGTGTTCATCCGTAATTCTCAATTGATCGGTAACGGCACGTATAGTGCCAACACCCACGGTGGCGGCGGGCATATCATCATGCATGGTGGCTTTGTGACATTAGATGGGGTGACAATCTCTGGGAATGCGGGTGGCAGCACCGCCGGGCAGGGTGGTGGGCTGTTCATACAAATGGATGGCGGAGAGGTGATGATAAAAAACAGCCTGTTCTTGAATAATACAGCCGGGCAAGGGGGCGGTCTTTTTGTGGACAGTACCGGCAGTGCTTCAGCTTCCGTACAAATCGTCAATACGCAGTTTGTAAACAATACCCCCAATGCTTACCAATTTGTGCAAACGGGCAGTGGCGTGTTGAACACACAAATTCTAGACCAATCTGTTTACTTGCCAGCCGTCTTAAAACCGGCGCCGACGCCGGTAGCTTATGCCCGCATCAACCAGATTACCCTGGATGAGGCGTTTAATTTTGTGGTGGATTTTGACACCTTCAACTTTACGCCGGTTTTGCCTGGCGTGCATCTCCACTTCTTCTTTGATACGGTTTCGCCGGAAAACGCCGGTATGCCTGGCAGCGGCCCCTGGAAAATATATGGCGGAAGTAGTCCTTTTACGGAGTATCATTTTGGCGAACGGCCGTTTGGCCCGGACGGGGCGGAAAGGATGTGTGTGCTGGTGGCTAATGCTGACCACACGGTGCGGTTGGGTACCGGAAACTGCGTCAAACTGCCGTAAATTGAACAGCAGTGCCAGGCGCGGGGCATAAGGCTTGCGAATGACCAGAGCTGTTCGCCCCGCGCCTGGCACTACACCACGATATTCTTGAACTTGATATTCCCATCGCGGATAATTTTGCCGGTGTCAGCAAAGTGAAAAGGGGGGCGCAGCAGGCCATATGCTTGCAGGTAATAAAGGGGAGCTACGGCCGTTTCCGTTTGTACCAAGATTCTATCAGCCTCATGGTACAGATTAAACCGGTGTTGTGAACTGACCACCGTTTGTGCTTGATCGAGCAAATTATCAAACAAGGCATGATGCCAGTTAAAGAGATTATTGGCGCTGCTGCTATAAAAAATCCCTCGTAACACATCATCTGGGTCGGGAAAAGCCGCATACCAGCCTGACAAAGCCAGGTGACCGCGGCCTTGTTCCAGGTACTCTGTGAATTCCGCATCTGTCAGACTATCCACTATTTCCACCGATATATTCAAATGCGTTTGCCATGCCTGCTGAAGATAGGCCGGTGTCCCGGCAAAACCGGGCAATGCCAATAATTTGAGGGGCGGTAAGCCGCGCCCATCGGCAAAACCGGCCTGTTGTAATAAAAATCGCGCCTGTTCTGGAGCAAAGGGTAAACCAATTTCCGGTGAATGGCCGGGCATACCCGGCGGCACAAACCCACCAGACGCCGGTTTTTGCACCCCTGACCACACCGTCTGCACCAACGTTTGTCGGTCAATGGCACAGGTAAATGCCTGGCGCACCAGCTTGTTATCAAACGGCGGCGTGCGGCAGGCAAAACCCAGAAAGAAGGTGACAAACCCCTGCACTAAAAAAGCGGCTTCGGGGAAAAGGATGGGCAAATCGGTTCGGTCGTCCACCCGGCACCAATCTACCTGGTTTTGTTGGTATTGCTGCCAGTTTGGTTCCTGAAATTGCAAAGATACCTGGGAGATGTTACCCGCCCGCAGACCACGATAGTAGGGGTTTTGTTTCAGGCGCAAGGTGCTTTCGTGGGCATCACCATCAGTTTGAAAGGGGCCATTACAGACCAGATGCCTGGGAATGGCCCACTCTTGCGGGTGCATGGACACATGATGCGCCGGCTGTGGCAGTGTCACCGGATAGGCCAGCAAATAGAGGAAGTAGTTGATGGGTGTGTCCAGCTCAATTTCCAATGTCCAATCGTCGAGAGCGGTGATGCCTACGGCCGTGACTTCTCTCTCCTCACCTCGATGAAACGCTGCCGCGCCGCGAATGGCGTATAACTGGTGCGCCATGCCCGCGTTGGTCTGCGGGTTGAGATTGCGCCGCCAGGCAAAAACAAAATCATGCGCTGTCACCGGCATCCCATCACTCCAACGCCAATCCCGCCGCAGTTCGAAACGGTAGCGCCGCCCCCCAGCCAACACCTGCCAGCGCCGCGCCAGCAAGGGAATGATGTTCCACTCATTGTCCAGTTCCACCAAACCCTCAAACAGATTGATGATCAATTGCAGCGCGTCGCTTGTTTCCACATGGGCGGGATCGAGGTCGTGGGTGAATTCGGGCAGCACACCCCAGCGGAAAACGGGCACGGCCGTCACCACATCCCGTTCATCCGTCGCCGCCTGTCCCCCCGATACCTGTTCCAACAGATCAAAAGCCTGTTCGTAATAACGTTGGGCGCCGTCAAAATCCAGGCCATTCACTTTGACCTGGGCCAGTTTCAGATAAGTCCTGGCCTGGCGGTCCAATGTGGTAGCCTCCGGGGGTAATTGGGACAGCAGGGTGAGGATACGGCCGTAAAGCAGTTCCGCCTCTTCATGTGCATACAACAGTCGGGACTGATCGGCCGTCAGGCTGAGATAATAAATCGCTTTGTCCAACTCTTCTGCCAGTTCCCAATGGTAGGCCAGGAAAGCCACCTGCTCGCTGATAGCGGCGGGAATCAACTGCTCAAACGCTTCGGCTACCTGCCGGTGGTAGGTGCGGCGGCGTTCGTGCAGCAAGGTGCTATAAGCCCCCTCTTGAATGAGGGCGTGGCGGAAACTATGGGCCGCACCCAGGTCGGCCTGCTCCGGGCGGATATAATCGCGCCCTGCCAGTTCGGCCAGCAGATTGTTTACCTGCTGCTCGGCACTGCTCATGCGCGCCAGCACTTGATCCAGGAATGTTTTGCCGATGACCGCCGCCAGTTGCAGCGTATGGCGCGTTTCCACTGCCAGCCGGTCTAGCTGCGCCAGCAGCAAACCCTGCACCGAATTGGGCAAATCGAGCGCATCCAGTTCCACCTGCGCCAGGTCATCCGTTCCGGTTAGCTGCAAGGTGCGCACCAGTTCCACCAGAAAGAGGGGATTGCCACCCCCTTTTGCCACCAGATAATCCACCACCGGCGGCGGCAGGTTGGGCGCCTGGGTGGTGACGAGGGTGGCGGCGTCGTCGTCAGGTAATGGGGCCAGGGTGAGGCGGGTGAGGGGCAGCACGGCCGTGTCCCATCCCTGCACCATGGCCCAGGCGCGTGTCTCCGCTTCCGGGCGTAGCGCCAGTAGCAGCATCAAGGGCAGTTCCGCTGTTAAGGGGGCGATGCGCTCTACCAGTTGCAGTGAAGTGGGGTCGGCCCACTGCAAATCATCCAAAACCAGGACAACGGGATAATGACGGCAAAGCTGGCGCAGTAGATCGGGAATAATTTCAAATAACTGCCAGCGGCGGCTCTCCCCGGCCAAACCTTCCAGACGAGCAGCCACATCATCCGGCAGCGGCAGGTTCATAAACGCTGCCAGATAAGGATAGGTGCTGTCCAGCCGCGCTGGACCAAACAGATCCTCGCAGAAGTCGCGCAGCCGTTGGCTGGTCTGGTGGGGGGTAGCGGCGGGGGGTAGGTTGAGCAGGTCACGCAGCAGTTCGATGAACAGGTAGCCGGTGAAAGTGTGCCCATAGGCCAGGCTGATGCCGCTGGCCCAAATGCCCCCGGTATGGTCAGATTGCCAGGCCGCTTCCGTTTCCGCGCGCACGTTATCCAGCAACAGCGTTTTGCCCTGCCCCACTTCGCCGATGATGGCGATGATGCCGCCGTGATTCGTAATCCGTAATCCGTGAGCCGTGAGCCGTGAGTCGTGAGCCGTGAGCGGATGACGGATGACGGATAACGGCTCACGGATGACGGCCAATTCGTTGTCGCGGCCAAACAGCCGCTCGACACGGCGTGCCTGGCGTTCCGGTGGCTGATAAGCGGTGGCGGCGTAGACATGGATGGGGGCGGCTTTGCCTTTCACCTGGATGAGGTCGAGGTCGGTGACTTTGAGGGCGGCGCTGAGTTGGCTGCGCACGGCCGTGTCCAGCAAAATCTGATCATCAGCCGCATTCTGCATCAATCGGGCAGAGAGATTGATAGCATCGCCCATGGTGGTGTAATCGTGGCGGCGGGGGGAACCCACCGGCCCGGCAAATACGCGCCCGCTGCTGACGCCAATGCGCTGCATGGTAATGAAGGGCAGGCGGCCACATTCCGCCTGCAAATCCAGGGCGCAGCGGATGGCTCGTTCTTCCTGCTCTTCCACACTGCGCGGCGCGCCAAAGATGATGTGCAGCAGGCTGCCTTTGTCCCCGGTGATGAGGCGGTTGAGACGGCCGTCGTACCGCCCCACAATCTCTTGCGCCAGGCCAAAATAGTGCTGTAATTTGGCGGCGATGTCCAGGTCAGCATCATAATCCAGCCCATGAAATTGCACAAAGAGGCTGACCACCGGCTTTAGCTCGGCCACCTGCGTTTGCCCCGCTTGCAGCGTATCCAGAATAACGCGGGGCACATAGGCTGCCAGTTGGGCTACCAGCGCCGTTTCATCCGCCGTACCCCAACTGAGGGCGGGCCAGGGTTTGGGGCGGGCGGCGCGGCGCAGTGTCCCTACCACCGCCACCCCCTCCCGCCATTCTTGCACGGTAACCACATCGCCCACCAACTGCAATGTGGCGGCGTCGGCCATCATATCGCCTGGTTCAGCGTGATGTTCGTTATCGGCCATGCGATCCAGCGTTGCCCCCGCCAGCACGTCTTCATAACCGTAGGCGGGCAGCCCCAGATTAAACCGTTTGACAGGGCCATACGTCAGGCCAATTTTCATGCGCAGGGTGACGGGACCAATGGGGGTGGGGATACGGCCGTGCTGCTGCATCACCCGCTGCATCCGCTGGGCGGCGGTGAGGGCGCGGTGGATGGTGGTTGACGGCCGTGTCCCTTTCGCCCGCCCAAACCAGACAATCAGGGCATCGCCGCCAAACTTGATGACGCTGCCCCGGTAGCGGTGTACCTGAGCGATGAGCGGCGTGAATACAGAATCCAGCGCACGGGTCAGCTCCTCTGCGCCATGATCCGCCTGCAAACCCTGGGTCAGCGCCTCTGTCAGCGGCGTAAAGCCGGAAATATCGGCGATGAGGGCCACGCCATCATCTGCCAGCGGCGCGCCGGTCATGATGTGGTCTACCCGGTCACGGGGGATGTAGGCGGCTAAGGAGGCAATGAGGTTGGCGGTCATGGCTGTTACTGTAGCAAAAGAAAGGGGCAGAACCAAACATTACCCTGGGGCCATATGGTTTGGAAGATTAAACCGCTGGGAACGAGAGGGTAAAAATTGTGCCTTCGCCGGGGGCGCTGTTGACGGCGACACGGCCGTGATGCGCCTCCACCAGTTGCTTCACAATTGCCAATCCCAGGCCGCCGCCGCTGCCATCGGTGCGGGTACGCGCCCGGTCGCCGCGCCAGAAGCGGTCAAACACATAGGGCAAATCGTTCGCTGAAATGCCTTCTCCCGTATCCTGCACCTGAATCTGCACCATGCCGTCCAGTCGCGCCGCGTGTAGAGTGATGCCCCCGCCCGGCGGTGTGTGTCGCAGCGCATTGGCTACCAGATTGCCCAACACCTGATCCAGTCGTTCGGCGTCTCCCGCGATGGTCAATTCCGCCGGTTTGCCGTCAAAGCTCACGGTTAACGATAATCCCTTTTCCTCGGTCAGACCGCTAAAGCTGGTCTGCACATCGGCCAGCAGTTCGGTCACATCTACCGGGGCCAGATGTAGCGACAACTGACCTGCTTCGGCCTGGGCCAGGGTGTGCAAATCATCCACCAGCCGCGCCAGCAGGTGCGTCTCCTCCAGCGTGGCCTGAATATGCGCCGGCGTTGGCTCGTAGACGCCATCGAGGATGCCTTCCAGATTGCCCTGGATGATGTGCAGCGGGGTACGCAGTTCGTGGGCCACGTCGGCCGTCAGGTTGCGTCGCTGTTCGTCCGCCTGCTGCAGGGCAGCCGTCATCTGGTTGAAGGAACGGGCTAAGCGGGCAAAACGGCCGCGCCGCCGCCCACGCCGCCCCTCTTTTTCCAGCACCCGCACCGTGAAATCCCCTTCGGCCACCTTGTCGGCGGCGGCCATCACCTGCGCCACCGTGCCCACCCCGGCAAAGGCTCTGCCGCCAATGAAGCGCAGGAGCAAAGGGATGAGCAGGAAAGAGCCACACATGCTCAAGAGGATGGGGGCGGCGATGGTGTCGGATTGGATCACGGCCGTGACCAGCCAATAAATGAGCAAGCCACCCATACCCAGCAGCAAGACCGCCAGCGTGCCAAAGACGAACATAAACCAGACAAACAGTCCCGCCGGTTTGCCCGACCATTGCTCCGGCCACTCGCCATGTTGCCAGTTTTCATGCTGCCAATGTGGTTGGTGCTTCTTTTTCATACGGAAATTCATGGAGATCGGAGATTAGGGATTGGAGATTGATTCCACGCTAATCTCCAATCTCTAATCTCTATCCTTAAATTGATACCCAATCCCATATACCGTCAAAATATAAATCGGTTCAGCCGGATTGGGTTCCAGTTTGCGGCGCAGGTTTTTGATGTGGGCGTCAATGCTGCGGTCGTAGCCCTCGTGGGCAAAGCCGTGCAGCCTTTCCAGCAGCCGTTCGCGGCTAAAGGTCTGGCCGGGATGTTCGGCCAGCAGCGCCAGCAGGTTGAACTCAATGGGGGTCAGATGCAGGGTTTCCGGCCCCCGGCTGACGCGATGCCCCTGTAAATCAATCTCCAGATCGCCGGCGCGCAGGACGCCGGGCTGTACCAACCCGCCGCGTACCCGGCGCAGCACGGCCCGCACCCGCGCCACCAACTCACGCGGCGAAAAGGGCTTGACGATGTAATCATCCGCGCCCAATTCCAAGCCAATGAGCCGGTCTGTTTCTTCCACGCGGGCGGTGAGCATGATGATGGGCACGTCAGAGTCGCGGCGGATGGCGCGGCACACGTCCAGGCCATCCATACCGGGCAGATTCAGGTCGAGGACGATCAGGTCTGGTTTGTCGCGGCGGGTGATGGCTACGGCCGTGCCGCCCTCCCCCGCGCTCATCACCCGAAACCCGCCCTTTTCCAGGTAATCCCGCGCCAGCTTCACCATCTTCGGTTCGTCGTCTACCACCAGGATAAGTTCGTTCATGGGGGGATTATAACCGTAACCCGTAACCCGTAACCCGTCAGCCGTCAGTCGTAATCCGTCAACCGGCACGGATTACGGTTGACGGATTACGCTTTCATCACCGGTTCGTCGGCGTCGGCGTCATACCAGGGTGGTTTGTGCCCGGCCTGATGCCATTCCTCATGCCACTTGTGCCAGCGACGGCCAACCCGAAGCGGCTTCGGGCCGTGCCCGCCATGCCGCCGCCCACGCCCAAACAGCAGCCCCATCAGCAGCATAAACCCAAAGAAGAGAACAAACCCTTTGATGAAAAAGCTGAAAAAGCTATAGCCGGGATAGTGGTAGGTGGGGTAATAGGGTGCAGGGGGCGGGGCTACGGCCGTGCCGCCCTCCGCCGTTTGCATGGATTGCTGCCCGGCCACATACCCCTGCACGTACCCGGCCTGAAATTGGGATTGGTTACGGCCGTTCATGCCAAACAACGCCCCGAAGAGTAACAAAATGAAAAACAAGCCAAAAATCTTTCGGAAAAACATGGTCTACACTCCTTTGTTTATGGTTGGACAAGTTATTAACTTCCCTAACCATAAACGCAGCTTGTGTAGAAAATGTGAATGTCTGGGGGAGGGGTGGTGAAGTCTACCAGTTTATCCAGAAAACAAGCCTTTGTATTGGGCAAGGGTAACACACCGCTGCTGGAACTCACTCCCAGGTAATGGCATTGCTCTCTTCACGGCAGGCGCACGCCTCCTTGCTGACCGCACCGCGAATGAGGAAACCATCATATTCGCGCCCGGCGCCCTGGGAAACCCAGCCGCCCATGTTGAATGGGACACTTCCATCAGCCGAGACCCAACGGCCGTTATATGTTCGGGCAATATGTACATGCGTCCCATCCGAAAAGCCGCCCTCGCAGGAAGGATGCCCTAGACGGTCGCCCGTCTGCACCGGTGAACCGGCGGGGATGCGGTCACGGTCGGCCAGGTGCATATAGGTGATGGCCCATCCCGTCCCGGCATACCGGTCTCCGTCCAGGTCAATGACCACCGCGCCAAAACCACTGCGGGTAACAATGCCATCGCTCATAGCTGTGACCCAGGCATCGGAATCAAAACAGCCCAACACGTCCGCCTCTGGGGCGAAATCCAGGGATGCCCAGGCAGAACCGCTGTTCCAGCCGCCATGCGGCCCACCGGTGAAGTACCATGTTTCGCCGTTTTTCCAGGGAAGTTGCAAAGCCGGTTGCAACAACGTAGCCGGCCATACCGGTTCCACAGCCAGGGCAAAGGGATTGCCAAATAGCCGTTCGTAAGTGGCATAAAACCCGGTTGGGCCTATATCTTGCAGCCAGCTTTCATAGGTGATGGTATCTGCGCCACCCAACAGGCGCTGGACGCCGGCGGTAGCGTCGTTGATGTCTGGGGCGAAGGTGATGCGGGTATTGTCGGGTAAGACAAAGGTGTGCAGGTTGCCTTCGGCACGGCCGTAATACCCCCAATTCAGTTCATTAGCCGCCCAACTTAACTGCCGGTACAGCCCTTCGTAGGCGGCGCCGCTCTTGCCAAATGGATATTTTTGCTGTGATTCGGGCAGGGCCGGTTGGGTCACCCAGCCACTGCGATATTCCAGCAGCGCCAGCAGCAGGCGCGGGTTGACGCTGTGGCGGTGAGCTACCAGTTCTATAATTTCGGGGCCTTCCAGCCGCCTGCCTTCTACTTCTTCACTGTAACGTAGCAGAAAACCATTGTATGGCGCGGCTGCCTGCCGGACGTAAAACCCTTTGGCTGCCGGGCCGAACAGTAGTTCGCTGTCGGGAATGATCTTAAAAGATGGCCCCACCTGGCTCACCTGACCGGGGATACCGATTTGCTGACCCACCTGCAAAATGTCGGTGATTTGCATCTCGTTGAGCGTCAGGATTTCTTCCAGCGCCACACCGTAAAGCTGCGCGATATACCCCAATGTTTCGCCGGGATTGATGGTGTGTGTCTGTTGGCCGCCCACGCTGTGTGGGTCGTAACGGGGTGGGTCAGGTGTGGGCGTTTGCGCAGCCACAGGCGCAGCGGAGAGGGGGACGATGGGGGCGGCCGATTCTGGCGCGGCTACGCCCAGTTGCTCAAACGTCAGGGCAGCCAGGGTGGGGGGCACGGCCGTCAGGCTGCCGGTAGAGAGAATGGTCACTTCCGGGTCGGGCCGTTCACAGGCAGCCAGCAGAAAGATGAAGAAGGTAAAACGTAAAATGTGATGCGTGACGCCTGAACGTTTCATGTAGGCGATTGTAACCTGTCTGGATTATTTTCACGAATAACGGGCACGGGCTACAATTGCCGTTATTATGCAAGCAGACTATGTACAACGATTACGCATGACGTTTGGCAAGGGTGGCCCGGCCCGGTACATCAGCCATTTAGACCTGGCGCGGGCGCTGGAGCGGGCGCTAAACCGGGCCAGTTTGCCGGTGGCCTATACCCATGGCTTTAACCGCCGCCCGCGGCTACAAATGGCAACGGCGCTGCCGCTGGGTTATACCAGCGCATATGAACTGGCCGATGTGTTGATGATGGAGCGCGTGGAACCGGAAGCAGCGCGGCAGCAGTTAATGGCTCGCATGGCTCCTGGCATTGAGGTGTTTCACATGGCCGACGTGCCTCTGCAAGCGCCGTCATTGCAGGCCAGCACGGTGGAATCAACTTATGTTGCCACGCCGCTTGATCCGGTTGACCGGCAGGAATTAGCCGGGCGGATTGCGGAGCTACTGGCAGCCCCGCAACTGCTGCGGGAACGGGAGCAGAAAGGGAAGCTGAAGTCGTATGATTTACGGCCGTTGCTCCTTGACCTTTGCCTGTTGGATACGGCCGATAGTTTGCCTCAGATTCAAATGCGCCTGCTGCTGCAACCGTCGCTCACCGGCCGGCCAGATGAGGTGATGCTGGCGCTGGGGTTAGACCCGCTGGCGGCGCGCATTCACCGTACCCGGATTGTGTTGCAGGATGAGTAGGCAGGTGGCAAGTGGCAAGTGGCTGGTGGCAGGTATTGTCTGCTTTATCTGGTTGATGGGTTGCATGCTTATTACCTCATCACCCCTACACCGCCTCACCCCTACACCTCCTTACACCCCTACACCCCCTCACCTGCTCACCCTTACTCCCCCTCCTGATACCGGCTGGCAAATGTTGCACCCCGGCCTGGAGCAGCGGGTGATACGGTTGTTGGCGGCGGACGGCCGTGTGCGTGAAGAACTCTCCATTTTCCGTATTGATCCGGCGTTGTACACGTTTCAAGTGACCTATCGGCCGGGTGAGCCGCAAACGCTGGCACAGTGGCAGGTGGAAACGGGGGCGCTGCTGGTGGTAAACGGCGGCTTTTTTACGGAGGAGTTTGTGGCTACGGGGTTGACGGTGGTAGATGGACAGGTTAACGGCCGTAGTTATGGCGATTTTGCCGGGATGTTTGCCGTGACGGGTGGTGGGCCAGAGGTGAGGTGGTTGGGGGCACGGCCGTATGATCCCAATGAACTGCTGCAATATGCGCTGCAATCTTTCCCCATGCTGGTAAAACCGGGTGGGCAAATTGGCTATGCCGAAGAGGATGGGCGAGCAAATCGGCGGACGGTGGTGGGGCAGGATGGCGACGGCCGTGTTCTTTTCATCCTGGCTCCCTGGGGCAGCTTTACCCTGCATCAATTGAGCGTCTGGCTGGCCGAATCTGACCTAAATCTGGATGTAGCCTTAAACCTGGATGGCGGCACCTCCACCGGCCTGCACCTGGCCGAACCAGAGGTAGTCATCCCCGCCTTCACCCGCCTACCCATCGTTATTACCGTATCCCCCAAAACCCGCTGACCCGTTCGTAGTAGGCGATTTATCGCCCTCTGACGGCGATGAATCGCCTACTACAAACAGGCAAGGGGTTCGTTCATGCTCAACGAGGCGCATGGCAGCCGACTGAAATGGATTTACCGCAGCAATCCATACATTCAGTATTACCCCCCAATATCTAATTCGATTTCGGAAATGAGGCCATCGGGTTTGCGGTGGTAAGGGTAGCCCAGTTTATCCAATACCCGCCAGATGGCATCGTTATCATTCAGGGCACTGCCGACTAATTTGCGAATACCGGCGGCGCGCGCATCATCTATGGCCAGACCTAGCAGCCAGGAGCCAATACCCTGCCCCTGCATATCATCACGCACGGACATGGCCATTTCGGCCGTCTCGTCGTCCAACCGCACGTAACGGGCAGCGCCAACGGGCACATCGGGCAGCAACGGCCGTTGCCAGAAGGCCATGAACCCGCCTTGCTGCTCATCTTCCATTTGGGCGATCTTTTCGGCTTCCTCCCAAATCTGTTTGGGGTTGGGGTTTTCCAGGGATTGTTGGAAGCGGCTGTAGCGGCTCTCCGGTGACATATGTTCGAAGATGTCTACCAGATAAGGGGCATCGTAGGTGGTTAACGGCCGTGCCACCACCCGTTTTCCTGACTTCGTTTCCATTTGTATCATCTTGCGTTCCATTATCATATGCTTCTTTCGCCTCCGTGACGCACTGCGTCACGGACGACAGCATACCATAAGCCACTTGTTAGATCAATCCCTTTCCCATAGAAGTCTAACCATTATGTCGTCACTTTGACCAGGGTTGGAACAAGAAGCGGTGTAGTATAATAGCGCAAAACGGTAGCTATTTGATGAAAATGGGGCAATAGCTTAGCAAACGCTCCTCCTTCTATGCGTAATTTACGATGAACCAACCAGTGACCGAGCAATCAGCGTTTGAAGCGCAACTCCAGCAGCCTATGGAGGCATTGCGGCAAGCAGAAGTGCAATTGCAGGCGGAGCGTGACTTTATCGGCGCCATTCTTGATAGCGTTGATACGCTCATTATCGTTCTGGACCGTAACGGCCGTATCCTGCGTTTCAACCGTGCTTGCGAAACATTGACAGGGTACACGTTTGCTGAGGTAAAAGACCAATGCTTTTGGGACCTGTTGCCTGTACCAGAAGAAAAACCGCTGGTGACGTCCATCTTTGCCCGGTTATTTGCCGGCCATTACCCCATTGAAGGTAAAAATTATTGGACGACCAAAGACGGCCGTCGCCGGTTAATTTCCTGGCACAACACGGCCGTTGCCAATGCTAATGGCGCTGTTGAATACGTCATTGGCACGGGCCACGATATAAGTGAACGCGCCCAAACGGCTTTGTTAATAAATGCCAACGAGAATCTCCAGCGTGCCACCACCGCCTTGCTGCAACACCTCACCACCGTAGACGATGTCTTGCGCATCGTGTGTGCCGAGGCGTTGGGGCTGACCGGCGCCACCGGCAGCGCCGTATCGCTTCTGGAAGAGGGCGAGTGGTTGCGGGTAACGGGCAGCAGCGGCAAACCTGTGCCTATTCGAGAACGTTTACCGGTAGAAACATCCTTTGTGGGGTCGGTCATCAAACAAGGGCAGCCGTTGTTACTCAATGATCCCGATGGTCGCATGCAAGCCTATCATTACAATGCCGATCTCAGAACATTACTGGCTCTACCTTTACGTGTGGACAACACAGTTTTAGGTGTATTGGATGTTGTTAACAAACCGGGTGGCTTTACCGCTGAGGATATGGAGGTGATGCAGCTTTTTGCGGCACAGGCGGCTGTATCCATTGAGCACGCCCAGTTGCACCACCAGGCTGAAAAGCTGGCGGTACTTGAGGAACGGCAGCGGCTGGCGCGAGAATTGCACGACTCGGTAACGCAGGCTCTCTACAGCGTTACGCTCTACACCGATGCGGCCCGTATGGCGCTGTTGGCCGGAAAAAAAGACGTAGCAACTGAGCATCTGCAAGAGTTGAGAAATATGGCGCATGAAGCGATGTTGGATATGCGCCTGCTCATCTTTGAACTGCACCCGCCGGTGCTGGAAAAAGAGGGTTTAACAACGGCCGTTCAGACTAGATTGGAAACAGTAGAAGCCCGATCGGGCCTTCAAACTGCCCTGCATATTGAAGGGAAAGAGGCACGCCTGCCACTGGCAATGGAAGAGGAACTCTATCGCATCGTGCAAGAGGCGCTCAATAACGCCGTTAAACATGCCAGGGCGCAGCAAATAACCGTTGAGTTTCTGTATGCAGATAACCGTTTCCGTCTGACGGTGCGAGACGATGGCCAAGGTTTTGTCCCCATTGTTGCCAGACAGAGTGGGGGAATGGGTTTGCGTGGAATTGAAGAACGGGTGCAGCGTATTGGCGGTCGGTTGCTTGTCGAGAGTACCCCGGATAGGGGAACCACTCTAACGGTCGAAGTAATTCTGTAACGGAGAAGGCACAGACATGACAGAAATGCCCATTCGGGTTCTTATTGTTGATGATCACGCCATTGTGCGCAGAGGTTTACAAGCCCTGTTGACGGAAATTGATGACATGCTGGTGGTTGGCGAAGCTGGTGATGGGCGCGAAGCGGTAAAACTGGCAGAAACAACACGGCCTGATGTCATTCTGATGGATATCGTCATGCCACATATGGATGGCATTGAAGCCACACAGCAAATTATGGGGCGTCAACCGGAAGCGCGTATTCTGGCTTTAACGAGCTTTGCGGCCGACGACCAGGTATTCCCCGCCATTAAAGCTGGCGCTTTGGGCTACTTGCTCAAAGATTCTGACCCGGAAGAGCTGGTGCAGGCCGTTCGGCAGGTACACCGTGGGGAACCGTCACTGCATCCGAGCATCGCCCGCAAAGTGTTACATGAATTGGGACGGCCGTCGCCCCAACCGCAGACCCCGGAACCACTTACCGAAAGAGAAGTGGAAGTGCTGCGCTACGTAGCCAAAGGGTTGAGCAATCAAGAGATAGCCGACACGTTGACCATTGCCGAAGTAACGGTGCGCACGCACATCAGCCACATCCTGAGCAAGTTGCATCTGGCCAATCGTGTGCAGGCGACGCTGTACGCACTGCGTGAAGGGTTCTCCACGCTGGAAAACGACCCCGATATTGAAAACAGATGACCCCTGGCTGGTTGTACCTGCTACTTTTGTTGTAGTCGCCGTCAACCAGTGTGGAGAAGGACCGCCCCAGGGCGGTCTTTTTGTTGATCCCAAAATCATCATTTCTCCGACGACAGACCAGTTAATCCCCGGTACGCTATAAGCAACGTGTTATGAATGGTATCTCTGGTGGTGATCCATGAATGGACGAGTACGCATATTGATCACCGATGATCAACAACCAACGCGCCGCGGCCTAAAAGCGCTTCTAAATTTTGCGCCACAGATCGAGGTGGTTGGTGAAGCTGCTAATGGGCAAGAAGCTGTACGACTGGTAGCCGAGTATCGCCCAGATGTGGTGTTGATGGATATGCAAATGCCCCTCATGGATGGCCTTCAGGCTACACGGCTCATTAAAAGCCAGTGGCCTGAGATCAAAGTGATCGCTTTGACCATCTATCCAACTTATCGGGCAGAAGCGTTCAGGGCCGGCGTTGATGCTTTCTTGCTCAAGGGATGCACACCAGAGGTATTACAAATCACGATCATACAAACTGTTGGTTCAAAGGTGTGTGAATGAATCAGCACACATGCTTTATTACAAAAGGAGAATAGCATGTCTACAAAAGAAACTTTAATTCAAGGTTTGAATGAGGATTTGGCAGCCGAGTACGGCACTGTCATCCGTTATACCTATCAATCTGGCAAAGCGTTTGGATTGATGGGCGCTGAACTCCGCGAATTACTCACCAGCGAGATCGCTGACGAACTGGGCCATGCCGCCTTTCTCACCGATGTCATTGTTGATCTGGGTGGTGAACCGGTGACGGAACCCGTTTCATTCCGCAAACCGGATGGCTTGCGGCAAATGCTTGCCCTTGATGAAGAAATGGAACTGCAAGACGTAAAAAATTATGTGGATCATGCTGAATTGGCCGGTGAGTTGGGCTATGTGGAGTTAAAGCTGAAATTAGAGGAGATGGCCGCTGATGAAGCCGGCCATGCTCGTGAATTGCGGCGCATCCTGAAGGGACTGTAAATCGTGAGCGCCCGGATTACACCATATGTCATGTCGAAAATACAGTTTCTTGACGATTGTCGCCGATAATCAGTGAGGCAGGAGGTGCAAGAATGGAAACGGTCATTAGTTTGATTCCTAATGATGAACATGTGACCAGAGCCAGGCAGGCATTAGGATCAGCCGGAATTGTCGAAACCAAGATTGATGTTTTGTGGCAGCCGGCCGATGTCTGGCAGCGATTGGGTGGTCACCAAAAAGTTCGCGGTGTGTTCAAAAATGCGGCCATTGGTGCGCTGATCGGGCTGATTGTGGGCGCTCTTTATGGCGTTCCCGCCGGGGTTTTCAATTGCAAAGCGATGAACTGCTCCGTTGGCACAAGCGTTGTCTTGTGGGCGATTATTTCTTTGTATTGGGTAGCCGCCGGTGGATTTCTTGGGGCGATCATTGGAATAGACCGGCTAGAACAAGAGTTTTATTCCTACGTTGAAGGCGTGCGACGTGGCGAAGCCCTGTTTGTGGTGGATGCGACTGCGGACAAGGTTTCCGAGGCCAGGCGCATTCTTCGGCAAGAACATGGCATGGTTATTCAGGACATTCATACTGGAACGGAGACAAAATGAAGTACGTGTTTGGGCCGGTGCCTTCAAGGCGACTGGGACAATCGTTGGGCATTGACACGATCCCGCTCAAGACCTGTAACTGGAATTGTGTTTACTGCCAGTTGGGGCGGACGGTACCGCTAACGAATGAGCGCAAAGTGTATTTCCCCGTTGAGGAAATCCTGGCCGAAGTGAAGATGGCGCTAGACGACCATCAGCCAGGTGACATTGATTGGGTGACGTTTATCGGTTCGGGTGAACCCACCTTGCACAGTGGTATCGGCCGTCTCATTTGGGACGTGAAGCAGTTAACCGATCTGCCTATCGCCGTTATTACCAATGGCTCTCTGCTCTATTTGCCGGAGGTTCGCCGTGATCTGGCTGGGGCTGATGTTGTGATGCCCTCGTTGGACGCAGGCACGGCCGTTCGTTACCACCATCTCAACCGTCCCCATCCCGAAGCCACCTTTGATCGTTTGGTGGATGGCCTGCTCGTCTTTCGCCAGGAATACAGCGGCAAAATCTGGATTGAAGTGATGCTGATGCAGGGTCTCAATGACACGGAAGAGGCCTTGCAGGAGATCGCCGCCGTTTTGGACCGCATCCGGCCTGACGAGGTACACCTCAACCTGCCTACCCGCCCGCCGGCCGAGACCTGGGTACGGCCGTCTGACGAAGAAGGTCTGATGCGGGCCAGGGCTATACTGGGTGAACGGGCGACGGTGGTTCATCCAGCGGAGGGCAGCTTTGACTTGAGTGGGTGTGACACGGCCGTTGACGCCATCATCGGCATCATCACTCGCCACCCCATGCGCCAGGAAGAACTAGAACGCGCGTTGGCCCGCTGGAACCCAGGCCGGGTGCAAGAAGCCCTGGCTGACCTGGAAGCCAGCGGTCAGGCTCAGGTTGTTGAGCGGTACGGCACACGTTTCTGGAGCGCCACACTCTCCCGCTACCCGGATGAAATCCACAGCCTGGCCGCCGCTCCCGGTCAACAACGTCATCGTCACAAAGGAGGCTAATTGGAATCAAATGAATCTCACCCAACTACTCGAACAAAGAAAGGCAGAAATCTTGAGTCAGGCGACTGATGTCCTGGCACGAACGCACCTGACACACTACGAAGAGGGCGATGCTGCACAAATTCACGGCCGTTTGCAAACACTCTACGACCTCATGGCTCAGTCCATCAAAGACAGAGACCTGACACTAATCGTTCACTACGCCGAAACCCTGGCTCAGGAGCGATTCGCTGCCGGTTTTGATCTGTATGAAGTGCAAACGGCATTCAACGTGTTAGAAGCGGCTATCTGGAAGCAAATCATTCAAGACTGTCCACCACCAGAACTGGCAGAAGCCTTGGGCCTGGCAAGCACCGTCCACGGGGCGGCAAAAGATGCCCTTGCGCGGCAATACGTATCACTTGCCAGCCAATCAAGGCCAGCCTCGCTGAATCTGTTGGCGCTCTTCAAGGGGACGGACGGCTTTTAGATACAGTGGATAGATGACTCATGCAACGCGAGAACATTTTGTTGTTACTGCCGCCCTGGTTGGGAGTGGTTCTGGCGGTGGTTGCCACCCTGTTCGTGCTGCCGGTCGGCCCTGGCTATACCGCTTTCGATCCGTCGGCAGACGCCTCTCCCACGCCAGACCCTCTGGCGACGCCGGAGCTTCCCGAAAACCCAACTGCGTTGGAACTTGGGCGCTATTCTTACTACTATAACTGTATGCCGTGCCACGGGGATAAGGGTCAGGGGTTGACCGATGAATGGCGGCAGGTGTGGGTGGAGGATCATCAGAATTGTTGGGCACGTGGCTGCCACGCGGGTCTACCGAATGATCTGGGATTTCCCCTGCCGGAGACCATCCCGCCGGTCATGAACACCAGCAGTCACCTTTCCCGCTTTGACACGACCGAAGAGTTACTGGCTTACTTGAGTGCCACCCACCCACCGCAAAGACCGGGTGTGCTGCCGGATGACGAATATGACGCCCTGACTACGCTGTTGTGGGCGGAGAACGGCCGTCTATCTCAAAATGAAGGGCAGCCTACACCCCGGCAAAATCTGGCATCCTCGATTATCCTGTTTGGAGTGGCGGTGGTTGTGATTTTTGGCGCCCTGATTCTGTACGCCATCGCCAGCCTGGCCCGGCGCCGTCACTGATCGACTGTTTTAGTTCATCGTACAAAGCGTCTATGCGTCTCTTTTTGGCCTTATTCCCATAGGCGTCTTGGGGGTAATGGGGTATGCTGTCATTGGCCTGGTCTGGTTGATGATGTCTTATGGCCCGGTGGCCTGGCGCCCGGTGAGCATGTGGGTCTTATGGTTGCTGGCGTTATCTGGCGCCTTGTTTTCTATTTACCTTACTTTCCTGGAATCGTTTGTGATTGGCGCCAGTTGTGCCTGGTGTTTGTCTTCAGCCATTGTCATGTCGCTATTGTTGTGGGGCAACGACCACTCTGGTAGCGCAGACCCGGCAGGCACACGGCCGTTGATGTCATCTCCACGGAAGCAGTACCAGCATGGTCAGGTATCCTGACACCAACAACAGATGTTTGAACCAGCGGCTGCGATCTTCACCGCAGCCTCGCCAGCGCATTTGGGTAAAAAGTGCAGGACAAACGTCTTGAATTTTTCCAGTAACACCAACAGATCATGTTGGTGCTCGACAATAAACCTTTCACTCAAGCTTCTCAACCAAATGCTTGATTGCAGGTTTCTTTAATTGCAATCTGCCTTAACTATACGCGGGAAGAGGGTTTGCATAAGTGCTGTTTATCACGCGAAGCATTACACTTTTCGATTCGACCTCATAGATAATATCAATGACAAATCAACGAACCCGTTACCGTTGCAACCGGCTCTTTTGCTTTGCGTATAAACCAGTGTGATGCGCCCCACCGGGTTGCATGATGGTGTACAATAACATCATCCACATCAAAAATATCTCGTATGGCAGCAAACAATACGGAATCCGCGATGCAAGATCAGAAAACAACACGGGCAACAGCCCACCATACATAAGAGATGAAGGTTCATCCTTCATAATTCATAATTTCCTCAGGAGAACCCATGTCCAAAAAAGCAGACAAATATGTAGAACTTCGCACGCAGCTAGAAACCCTCCCCCACATCAGCCCGGCGCAGGTGGAGCAGTGGGTACAGTTACAGCAAACCATTGACCAGACCCGCGATTACCTCATTCGCGCCGTACCCCAGGCGCAACAAAGCATAGACGAGGCCCAGAAAATCCTGGCGCAGCGTACTTATACGCTGGTCTTTTTTGGCGGCACCGGCGTGGGCAAGAGTACGCTCATCAACGCGCTGTTGGGGCGGAATTTGCTGCCGAGTGGGGCAGTCACGGCCGTGACCGGCACCATCGTCTACATCGAACAGGCCAAAGAAGGCGAGGCCGAATCCCTGATCCTCAACTACTGGAGTAAGGACGAATTTGCCGGGCGCGTGCGTCGCCTCTGCCAGTTGGCTGAGCTGCCCGCCTTCGACATCACCAACGATGGTGAACGAGAGCAGGCACGCAACGACATCAAAGACATTGTCACCGCCAGCGAAGGCCAGGCCAAAACCGAACGCGATGAATACCTGGAAATCCTGCTCGACTGTATGCACTCCTACGAAAACAACAAGGAGCTTTACAAAGCCGGCACACCGCCGCCACAAAGTCTCATTCTGGATGACGAACATTCCCTCAAGCACCTGCGCGAAGACGGCTTCAAAGGCACCGAGCAGCGCCAGATTCGCCTGATCAAAGCGGCCACCTTCAAAATCCATCCCCGCGCCGGGCAGGAAAACCTGCTCATGAACGGCTATCTGCGCATCGTGGATGTGCCCGGCCTGGGCGCGGGCATGAAACTGCACGAAGCCATCACCCTGGAAGAGATGAAACGAGAGGATGCGATGGTTGTCCTGGTAACAGACGCCGGTCGCCAGCGCGTGGATGAGATGAAATCGCTTTCGGCCGTGAACTGGATCAAAGAAAACCGGCTCTTTGGCCTCAGCGGCGGCGATCTGGATGACGCCGCTTCTAAAATTTTCCTGGCGGTGAATGGCGCCAATGTGCGCCAGGCGTTTGACCGCCTCAACTCCGGGCTGCCCCAGGCGGAATTGGAAGTGAAGGAAGTGACGCGCTACATCGCCCCCAACTATTGGGAACGGTACCGCGACCGCGGCAACAACCGCCCCTATTTCCTGGTGATGGCCCCGCCCGCCCTTTACGTGGAAGACCCGGACAACGCCCCGGAAGAGTTCGCCAGTGAAACAGAGCGCATTATCAAGGTATTCCGTGATCAACTCGGTCAGATTGACGCCAAAGACCCGCTGGCCCCGGACACGGCCGAAGCCTTGCTTAAACTGAGTGAAGTGCCCTTACTGCGGGACAGCCTGATCGAGTTCATCAAGACGGAGCGGGTGCGCAGCCAACTGCGGGAAGCGGCCACCCGTATCCGCAATTCACTGCAATCGCTGCGTTTCTATTACGAAAAACAACTGGCGCATCGCGGCGTGCAGCCGCCGTTTGCCACCAGTTGGGAGCAGTTGCAGGAGCGGCGCTTTGAGAATGTGTTGGTGCGTCAGCAAAAGGATTTGCCGCGCGCCTTCCACAATGCGCTGCTGGAACTCAGTTCGCGCAGCAACAGCGATGAACGTTTCCGCAATTTGCTGCGACCCACGCTGAATGGCATTAAGGGCATGGTGCAAGATTCGGTGCAGCGTGAAGTGGAGACGCTGCTGGAAAGTTATGGCACCGAGTATTGGGATGACCGCGATGTGACCTATGACAACCTGATCTGGGGCACCAGCGGCATCGAAATTCCCATCAAGCGCATCCTGTTCCAGGTGGAACTGGTGATGCAAGATGCGGTGTCCAAATTTATGCCGGAAGCGGCTGATTTGATTTCGGCGGAGTTGCAGCGCACGTTGGAAGCGCACGAGATTTACAGCCGATTGGAGCGGGCCAGCTACGGCCGTGCCTACTCCTACACCGTCCCTGGCGTCAGCAGCGATGATCCAATGGATTTGGCGGCGGCGTATAACCGCCTGATTGGTCGGGTAACGCAAAGCTTCCGCCATGTCTGCCAGCAGGCCACCATGTATGAACTGATGAAGCCGGAGCGTTCCGTCCATCAGCGGCTGGATGTGGGTGAGCGGGAACTGGCGCTGAATACCAATGAACGGTTGCTGGACGTGGCCCTGTATGGCGTGGAACAGGTGCGGCAGGAATTGGCCGCCGCTGCGCCCGCGCCCGCTGCTAATAGTAATCCGGCGGCGACGGCCGTGGCCGCCCAGCCGGAGGATGAATTTGCCATCACCATTCTGGACGAACCGGCGGGGCAACCTACACCTGACTTCGACATTAGCTTCCTGGGTGAAGGCAAAAGCGCCGCGGCGGCGGCGGCCGATCTGGAGGCCAGCTACGCTGACCGGCTGGATAACGTGGCCGTCAAGGTTAACCGCATCTTTGGCGACATCATCGCCGACCTGTTCAGCGACGATGAACTGCTGCCGCGCCTGCGCCGCCTCTTCTGGCTGGAAGCGACCAAGGCGGAGCGTGACTTTAATACCCACATCGTCAAGCCGATGTTGAAAAACCATGACCGCAACTTGCATGATCCGGAACTGCGTGCGGCTATGGAAATTGACCTGGAAAACGTCTCCGACATGGAAGAATTGATGCGCACCTGGGAAGGGCTGCATCGGTTGGAGACGGGTGTTGTTGTTTAGGAGAGTTCGCATCTGAGGATGCGAACTCCTCTCTAAAGAGGACGATATGGCATACGTAGCCATTGCGGCGGCCGTCGCCAACGCCACCAAAGCGACCGGTACCATTGTTCATATTGAGCCGGATGATTGGTTGCAGTTGGTGGAAAGAATTGCCGAACCGTTAGTTGTAATGGGTATGGGCGGTATTTTGAGCAAACATTATCAATATCTGGTGAGCTATAAAGGGCTGGCCTTTTATGCCAGGTCACATGAGAAGCTGCCCTTGCCGCCACAGGCAGAGCTGATTACTGCTAAAAAAATCTGGATACCTGATATGTAGAGTCAGGAAGAATGGCTCAATCTTTGAGATTGAGCCATTCTTCCTGAGAAATGAATGCTTATGAATAGTCAATTTGATATTGAATATACTGTAAATATCTGGCGCGAAGGAACGCAATTTGTGGCCCATGCCATGCCGTTGGATGTGATGAGTTCGGGGCAAACCCCTCAAGAAGCTCGCCATGCACTTGATGAAGCAGTACAGTTATTTTTGACAACTGCCGCTGATATTGGAACGTTAGAAGAGGTTCTCTTGGAAGCAGGTTATGAAGTGAATTCAGGCGGGTGGAACAGCCCATTGTGGGTGGCGACGGAACGGCATTTTGCTACTGTAGGAGCTTGAGTGTGCCGCGCATTGTACCTGTACACTGGAACGTTTTGGAAAAAGTGTTCCTGGATTCTGGTTTTGAGTTTGTGCGACAAGAAGGAAGTCACCGCTCTTATACAAGGCCAGGGATTTTGCGCCCTATCGTGATCCCCGCTTACAAAGAAGTACCCGTTTCTATCATTCGCAACAATCTCAAGACGGCAGGGATTTCTCGTGACGACTATTTTCGTTTATTAGACAATCAGTAACAGTGGAGAAGATTATGGGGGAACAGGCAACGATCCTCATTTCAAATTATCTTGATGACGCCCACCTGGGGCTGTTTGCGCAGCGGTTGGCCGAGTGGTTGGTGGCTGATTTGAACCGCAGTGACGAAAGCGTGCCCGCGTTCACCGAGTCGCGGGCGAAGGCGTTGCTGCGGGCAACGGGTTTTGTAGATGACCCTACGCTGAATGATTTTGGGCGATTAGTGGAGGGCAGCACGGCCGTGCGCCTGGCCCTTTATGATCTGCTAGACAGTACCGGTCTGGCCGAAAACAACGAAGTCCGGGCATTGGCCGCCGCCAGCAACGCCATCCCCATCCCCCCTCCTTCGGCAAGCTCAGGACAGGTCTCTCCATCTCCCATCTCCTGGCTTTCGTTGGCTATTGCCGCGCAAGCCTGGAAGAGCGAATACCCGCTCTACCAACTAGACCCGGCGACGCCGCCGGGTGAACACAGCCCGGCGGGCCAACTGCTGCGGCGGACGGCTAATTTCATTCGCCAGCAAGTGCAGCGCAGCGCCACCGAACGGGATAAGTTGGCGCGTAAACTGGCGTTTGAACCGGGCACGGCCGTACCCCAAACGCCTTCTCTGGATCAACTGTCGCCGCAGGCGGAGATTGCGCCGGCGCCGCCGCACTTCCGCTCGCCGGTGCCGGTGCGTTACCCGGAATATGCCCGCGAGACACTGCGTGTGGAGCCAGAGCCGCCCCTCGATCCGCTGCCGCCGACGCCCGCGCCGGCTATCACCATTTCTGATGGGGAGGTGACGCCGTCTCAACCACGGCCGATCACCATGCCGCCGATCCAGATTACGGAAGATCAGATTCCGCGCCCGGTGTCCACCAGCCGCCGCCGGACCACGCCGCCGCCGTCAGGGTCGAGTGGGAATTTGAACACGGCCGTGCAGCAGCGATTTGGCAGCAAAGAACCCATGCGGTCCATCAAACTGCGCATTGTGGTGCAGGAATACCAGGATGGGCCGGGGCTGTATGGCTTGCAGGTGAAGGTGAGCTGCCAGGGGGTGAAGGCGTTTGTGGCCGGCACCACCAACCGGGACGGCGTCTTCTTGTGTGAACTGCCGGTGCGGGTGCGTTCCGGGCTGACGTATGATGTGGACATCACCTGGCCGCGTGATTTTGGCAGTGAGACGGAGCGTAAATCCATTACCTTAAATGTGGACCGCACGGAGTTTACGCTGCCGTTTTATCATCGCCTGTCTAGTTGAGTCCGGATAATCGGTAATCGGTGACCGGTAATCGGTAATGGTTGGTTTGCGGTTGGCAGTAGGGACACAATAGGATTTCTCCGAACAGTTTGCTATTGCGAAATGAACATCCAGACCTGCGTGGTTTTCCAAACCCAGAGGTCTGGATGTTTTTGTCTCCAAATCGAGAATTTCTGCGGCACAATCAATAAAATTCATATCAATATCAGGAAAATTCACAAAAGTATTGACAAAATGAATATCGGCCATTATTATCTTGAGCATTGGCCCACATTTCACCATGGGCGCATACATCCGCAAATGGAGTAAACCGATGAATTCCCCGATGGAACAGAATGTAGCAAATGAGAATAGAAAATCATTACGGCCGTTTTTCACCTTATGGGGTGGACAGGCCGTTTCTTTGTTTGGCAGCCAGATTGTGCAATTTGCCCTGATCTGGTGGCTGACCAAACAAACCGGCTCGGCCACGATTCTGGCTGTGGCTTCGTTGGTGGGGCTGCTGCCCCAAGTGCTGCTGGGGCCGTTTGCCGGGGTGCTGGTAGACCGCTGGCCGCGCCGTTGGGTGATGTTTGTGGCCGACAGCGTGGTGGCCCTGGCTTCGCTGGTGTTGGCCTATCTTTTCTGGTCGGGCACTGTGGAAATATGGCACGTTTTTGCCCTGTTGTTTGTGCGGGCGTTGGGCGGCGCGTTCCATTGGCCGGCGATGCAGGCCAGCACGCCGCTGATGGTGCCGGCCGAGCAGTTAACCCGCATTCAAGGTCTGAACCAGATGTTGCAGGGTGGCATGAGCATTGTGGCCGCACCGCTGGGGGCGCTGCTGATCAGTGTGCTGACCATGCCGGCGCTGTTGGCGATTGATGTGGTAACGGCGCTGTTTGCCATTGTGCCCCTGCTGTTCATTGTGGTGCCGCAGCCGCAGAAGATGGAGCAACCCGAATCCACCGCTGCTGGCAAAACCTCTTTCTGGACGGATATGCGCCTGGGATTTCGCTACGTCCTCTCCTGGCCGGCCGTCCTGATGTTGATGGGCATGGCCATGCTCATCAATTTCCTGTTGACCCCTTTGGCGGCGCTGCAACCGTTGTTGATTACACAACATTTTCAAGGGGAGGCCATCCACCTGGGTGTGCTTGAGGCTGCTTTTGGCCTGGGCATTGTGGCCGGTGGTATTTTGTTAGGGGTGTGGGGCGGTTTCCAGAAGCGCATTTATACCTCCCTGGTGGGGTTGATCGGTTTGGGCATCGGCATTTTCTTGTTAGGGTTGGCCCCGGCTTCCATGTTCTGGTTGGCGGTGGGTAGTGCGCTGCTGGCGGGCAGTATGATTTCCCTGACGAATGGGCCGATTATGGCGATCTTCCAGGCGGTGGTAGACCCGGCCATGCAGGGGCGCGTATTTACGCTGCTCAACAGCGCGGCCATGGCCATGTCGCCGCTGAGTTTGATTGTGGCCGGGCCGTTTGCCGATGCGTTTGGGGTGCGTACCTGGTTTATGATGGGCGGCATCTTGACGTTGATTGTGGCTTTGACGGGTTTTGTGAATCGGCCGCTGTTGGGTATTGAAAACGGCCGTACCCCCACCGAACTCCCTGTTGTGATAGAATCTGAGACGGCCCTGCCATTGGTAACGGCCGTGCAGCCTGATTAAACAACACACAATCATACGATGCAAAAGGTGTAACCCCCATGATGTCCTGCCAACTTTATCAAGGCTATTATTGCCTGATGGAACGAGTATTGGAGGTAAAAACCCGGGGTGAGGAACTGGTAGCCACATTTCCCGGTGTGCCACCTGGTTTTGAGGTGGTGCTGTGTCCGTTAGCAGCGCATACGTTCCAGATGCAAGGTGGCCCGGCGGATGGGGCCACGGCCGTTTTCCAGACCAATGACGCCGGGCAAGTAACGGCCGTTTTGGTGGGTGGTGAGTATGAACTGACGCGCCTGGACGGGCCACCACCGGCATCATCTTATCCCACAGGTCAGGGTTTGTTGGCCCCGCAGTGGACGTTGGACGCAGCGAAGCAAACAGCCTTTTCAGAGTTATTGGCGGAGATAGTGGGGGTGGGGGACGGCCGTCTTCTGGAGTACCAGCTTCCGTATCCCAAACACGAATTTCTGCAATACGTGGCCGCCCAGGAAGTGGTCATCTTTCACGGCTCTGGCGAGCCAGGTATTGACGAATTTCTGACCCGGCGCACCTCGCTGGAACTCAATGACAAAAGCGGGCGGGGCAACGTGCAGGGCATTTATGGTACACACGATGGTTTGTGGCCGCTCTTTTTTGCCATCGTAGATCGCCCCAAAATCACCGGCTCCATTCGCAACGGCTTCAGCACCTTCCGCAATAAGCAGGGTGACGAAATACGGGTGTATGACTTTTCCATTAACAAGGATTGGCTGGATAAGGCGCCGTGGCGTACCGGCACACTCTATTTCTTGCCCCGTGACACGTTCCGGCGGATGCCTCTGACGGCCGCAGGCGGCCTTTCAAACGAATGGGTGAGCGAGTCGCCATTAAAGCCGCTGGCCCGATTGGCCATTGAGCCGGAAGATTTCCCATTTTTTCACCAGATTGGCGGGCACGATGATTCCGAATTGTTACAGTTGGCGACGTGGCAAGATGAGGTGTTGACGGCCGTGACCACCGCCACCTTCTCCCCCGAAACCATCCACATGAAGCTGGCCTACACCGGCGAATTAGGGCCACGCCTGTTAGATTTTATGGCCCTCTCGCAAAAATACTTCCCGACCGCCACCTACACCGTGCGTTTCCAGCCCGGCGGCGAGGTGTGGTATGATTTCTCCGGCCCACCGGCCGCCATGCAGGTGATGAAGGATCGACTGGCAGAGAAGGTTGGCCCTTTGGAATCGAATGCGTAATCCGTGATACGTGATGCGTGAATTCTCGGTCGCCCATCACGTTTCACATCTCTACCCAGGTAATAATGACTCCCACCCCCACTCCCCCATCCAAAGATATTCGCTCCGGCATGTCCGGTTTTACCATCGTCTGGGTTGGTCAACTGATTTCGCTGTTGGGCACTAGCATGACCAACTTTGCCCTGACCATCTGGGCCTTCCAGCAGACGGGCCGGGCCACCGACCTGGCGCTCATTGGCTTTTTCTTTCTGGCGCCGCTCTTGTTCTTCAGCCCGGTGGCTGGGGCCATCGTAGACCGCAGCAACCGCAAGATGATGATGATGCTCAGCGACCTGGCGTCTGGCCTGGTTACTATCGTCCTCATGCTGTTGTATTACAACGACATGATGCAAATCTGGCATCTGTATATCGGTGCGGCCGTGATGGGTACGTTTCAAACATTCCAATGGCCGGCCTACTCGGCGGCGATCAGCACCATGCTGCCCAAAGATCAGTTTGCCCGCGCCAATGCTATGATTGGGCTGGCCGAATCCGGGTCGGGCATTCTGGCCCCCGTGCTGGCGGGCGCCGTGTTAAGTCTGACCAGCCTGAGCACGATTTTTGCCATTGATATTTTCTCCTTTGTTTTTGCCATTAGCGCCTTGTTGTTGGTGAACATTCCCCAGCCCAAACAGACAAAGACGGGCAAAGAAAGCCAGGGTTCGTTGTTATCGGAATCGGTGTTTGGTTTTCGCTATATCTGGCGACGGCCGTCGCTCTTGGGCTTGCAACTGGTTTTCTTCTCCGCCAACTTTTTCAATAACCTGGGGTTTGCTTTGCTGGCCCCTATGGTGCTGTCGCGTACCAACAGCAATGAACTCATCTTCGGCTCGGTGCAGTCCACGGCGGCGGTGGGCGGCGTGATTGGGGGGTTGGTGATGACCACCTGGGGCGGCCCCAAACGGCTGGTCTATGGCGTGATTTTTGGTTGGGCGTTGGTGGGGCTGTTTCAGAGTGTGTACGGCATGGGGCAGGCGCTGCCGGTGTGGATGGTGGCCGGTTTTTGCATGGCCTTTGTGGGGCCGATCATCAACGGCTCTAACCAGGCCATCTGGCAGGCCAAGGTGGAGCCAGATGTGCAGGGGCGTGTTTTTTCCATTCGCCGCCTGATTGCCTGGGTTTCCTCGCCGCTGGCGCTGCTGATTGCCGGGCCGCTGGCCGATAACTGGATGGAACCGGCGATGCAGTCTGAGGGGGTGTTGGCGCAGACTTTTGGCGGGTTGGTGGGGAACACGGCCGGCTCCGGCATGAGCCTGGTCATGTTGTTTACCGGCATGATGATTGTGCTGGTAGCCGTCATTGCCTACACGGTGCCGGTGGTGCGCCACGCCGAATCGCTTCTGCCAGACCATGTACAGGTGACGGATGAGGGGAAAGGGGTGGACACGGCCGTGCCCGAAATAACCGACACAAGCGAAACCGCACCGGCTTAAAAGCCCGGTGTGGGCACACCTGTTTTGACGACCGCCATTTTCTGCAAATCTCTAGCTGCAAGACCGCTGTGAGGGGGATACGGCCGTGTTCCCCTCACAGCGGTCTTGTGTTTTGTGTGTACCAGATTCGTTAGTGTCACGAAGTTTTCGCCACCCCCTCAAGACTACAGCGGATAGAGAAATTAGCGGATAAATTTCCAGAGAGGAATCCGTTCATTTCTTTAATCCGCTGTAGTCATGGCGAGAAACTAATGACACTAACCAGGTTCCAAAAAGTTTTTTGCCCGATTTCAGTGGACAATGACCCCCTTCTCCGGTATCCTTTCTGCCAGTTGCCAATGTGCCAATGCACACAAGTTGGGTAAAAACCATGAACTGACAACCAGCCATAAAGATGATCAAATAGGAAAACAATTTCTCTGAAAACTGTCGCCGCAGAAACGCTTGCCATTTTGGAGAACGGGAGATACGTCTCGGACGCGGGCGACACGGTCCAGTTCTTGCCGGAACAGCAAACGGCCGTTGCCAGAACCCGTCTATACACACCATAACCTCCAACTGGTAGCCGATATTTTTGGGAATTGGTTGGTCAGCCCTGAATTCCGCAACTACCTTGACCGGGTTGTTTTTGCCGTCTATGACCCCCGCCAGGACAAAATTGCTTTTGGGATAGGATTGATTTCCATCATGTGGGCGATTGATTGGATACAATTAGGAGTAATGCCTTGGTCGAACATTATAGCGGACGCTCATGGGCTTCCGTTAACAAATTCAGAACGTGAATAATACGCCCAACAATGCTTGCAGTCCGACTGCGAGCGCCGAGCCGATCCACGATTTGAGGCGGTGGCGACTGAAGGCATCATGCCTGCCCACAGAGGCTGAAGCTAACGTTAGGCGGCCAAGAGCCATAGTCTGTAATCCAAGGGGTGTGCAGCATGACGGACCTGACGATTGACGACTTCTTTCGGGGTAGAGAAGACTCAAGGCGGCTCTTCGACGCCGTCTCCCACGAAGTTGCTCGTCTCGGTAACGCCACAATTCGTGTCTCGAAGAGCCAGGTGGCGTTTCGTCGAAAGAAGAACATCGCCGTGGTCTGGATACCGGGCCAGTACCTCACGAATCCCCCCACTGCCCCGCTTGTTCTTACCCTATCGTTTCCCACACGCGACTCTTCCCCGCGATGGAAAGAGATCACGGAGGTTGGACCGCAGCGGTTCACACACCATTTGGAGCTATACCGAAAGGATGAAATTGACGAGGAAGTCCGTAATTGGCTGCAAATGGCTTGGGAACAAGCCACCTAATAGGGCTTGCCGCCGACGCGAAGCGCGGCTGAAGTCGGCGTTAGATGTAAAAGGTGCGGCGAAATTCCGCCTAAAAACCTACCTTGAAGGTGGTGGGGGATGAACGCTGAACTTGCGCGGTTTGTTGGGTAAACCTAGCTGTTCAGGGGGAGGGTGCAGAAAGTTCAGAGGGAGTAGGCATTGAAACGAAAGTTCCCATGGGTGAAGTTTGCGACCTGTTATTTTCTTCAAGATTCGCCGTTTATCTGTGCTCGTCCTGGCAAGACGATGGCAAGCAAAAAAGTGTCTTGAAGTTTCCTTACTAGAAAATTATTTTTCCTTACTAGAAAATTTCCCTTCGAGTAGCAGCAGCATAAAAAAGGCAGGCACAGGTTGGGGACACGGCCGTGCTGTAGCCAATTCCCACACGCTTTTGCCTGCTCTCCTTACCCCCCTCGCCAGAATCCAGAATCGTGTTACTCTTTTGGCCGGAGAACTAGATGATGGCGATGGCATCCCTGGCGCCCGATTTGGCGGCGCAGATTTTGGCCCATTTGGGCGTCACGGCCCCTGAGCCTGTCGAAGGGGCCGTACCGCCCCCTCTCACCCGCGCTTTCCTTGACCAACTCATCGCCGCTTACTGCCGCACCGTGCCCTGGGAGAGCGCCTTCCGCATTGCCCGCCGGGCACAGGTGGCGGAAACGGCGCACTGCCCCCGTTGGCCGGAACAGTTCTGGCAGGAAAATCTGGCTTACGGCGCGGGCGGTACCTGCTTTGAAAGCAACTACGCCTTTTTTGCCCTGCTGCAAGCGATTGGTTTCGCGGGGTATCTGACGGTCAACAACATGGGCGAGACGGTGGGCTGCCATACGGCGATTGTCATTTTGCTGGACGGGCAAAAGTGGCTGGTGGATGCCGGATTTCCCATCTATGCCCCGCTGCCCATCGGCCCACAGGGGGTCATGCACCGGGCCACGCCATTTTTATCTTACACGGTACGGCCGTGCGCCCCCCACCGCTACGAAATTGAACAACACCCCCACCCCCGCCCCAACGCCTTCACCCTGATTGACGAGCCGGTAGCCGAAGCCGATTACCGCAGCCACACCATCGCCGATTACGGCGAAAATGGCCTCTTCCTGGATGCGGTCATCATCAACAAAATCATCCACAACCAGCCCTGGCGCTTCAACATGCGCGAAACCCCCTGGCAGTTGCACCGTTTTGGCTGGGGCACGGATACGACGTATGATCTGGATGGTGAGGCAGCTACGGCCGTCGCCCGGCACTTTGGCATGGATGAGCAGGTCGTCAATCAAGCTTTTTACCTCGCCAATCAACGGCCGTAAACAATCATCCTTTGCCAAATCGCAAAGGGCGCGAAGAACGCAAAGTCTTTTCTAACTAACTACTCCGCTCTGCACCTCCGCGCCTCTGCGTTAATTTTCCGGGTAAACCAACGAATAACTGATGAGCGAGACAAACGCAGATAAACTCAAACGGCGCAATGCCGAACTGGCGATTTTGAACACCATTGCCCAGGCGCTCAACCGCTCCGTAGACCTGGATGAAGCGGTGCAGACGGCGCTGGCGCAGGTGGCCGAACTGCTCGACCTGCATACGGGCTGGGTGTGGTTACTGCGCGAAAATAGCGAATCCTATCTGGCGGCGGCGCAAAATCTGCCGCCGGCCCTGGCGCAGCGCCCGGACAAAATGGCCGGTACCTGTTATTGCCTGGATACCTACCGCGCCGGCGATCTGGACGGGGCGGCCAATGTGAATGTGGTCACGTGCAGCCGCCTCAAAGGGCTGATTGATGGCACCGATGGCCTGCGTTATCACGCCAGCATCCCGCTGTATGCACACGGCCGTAAAATGGGGGTGTTGAACGTCGCCAGCCGCGATTGGCGGCAGTTGTCGGCCGAGGATTTGCAGCTTTTATACACAGTGGGGGATATGCTGGGCATTGCCGTGGAGCGGGCGCAGCTGTTTGCGCAGCAGGCAGCGTTGGGCGCATTGGAAGAGCGCAATCGGCTGGCGCGGGAGATTCACGATACCCTGGCGCAGGGCTTAACGGCCGTTTCCCTGCAACTGGAATCGGCCGATGCCCTGTTGGAAGCGGGGATGGAACCGGCTAAAGTGCGGCAGGTGGTGCAGCACGCCCTGGCCCTCACCCGCGCCAATCTGGAGGAAGCGCGCCGCTCGGTGATGGATTTGCGGGCTGCGCCACTGGAAGAGCAGACGTTGGTGGCAGCGTTGGCGGTGTTGGCAGAGCAAACGGCCGTCCCCGTAGATTTACTGGTGCAGGGTGGGGCACGGCCGTTGCCGCGTCGCCTGGAAACGGGCATCTACCGGCTGGCGCAGGAGGCGCTGCAAAACGTCAGCCGCCATGCGCAGGCGCGCCGGGCAGTGGTAGAATTGCACTTTAGCACCGATGCGATGGTGTTGGTGGTGGCCGATGATGGCGTGGGGTTTGACCCGACGGCCGTACCGCCCGATCGTTTTGGCCTGATTGGCATGAATGAACGAGTAAGGCTGCTGAACGGCCGTTTTCATCTACAAAGCGCGCCTGATGAGGGTACGCGCATTGAAGTGGTTTTGCCCGTGCAGACCTGACAGGTTTTGAAAACCTGTCAGGTCTAGGAAACCAGACAATGAGTGAACAAATTTGCATTCTGATTGTGGACGACCATCCGGTGGTGCGGGATGGACTGGTGGCCATATTGGGCACGCAGCCTGATTTTGTGGTGGTGGGGGAGGCGGGCGACGGCCGTGACGCCCTGCAAAAAGCGCACGATTTACGCCCGGACGTTATCTTGCTTGACCTGGAAATGCCGGGCATGGATGGCGTGGAGACGCTGCGCCAGCTAAAAGCGCAAGACGGGCAGGCGCGGGTGATTGTGTTTACGGCGTTTGATAGTGACGAGCGCATTGTCACGGCCGTGCAAGCGGGCGCACAAGGCTATCTGCTCAAGGGCGCGCCGCGCCAGGAATTGTTCCATGCCGTGCGGGTCGTCCACAGCGGCGGCTCCCTGCTGCAACCAATTGTAGCCTCTAAACTGATGCAGCGGGTGAACCAGGAGCCGGAACTGCCGTTGGAATCGCTCACCGCCCGCGAACTGGAAGTGCTGCAAGCCCTGGCTGCCGGTCTGCAAAACAAGGAGATCGCCGCCAAACTGGTGATCAGCGAGCGCACCGTGAAGTTCCATGTCAGCGCCATTCTCAGCAAGCTAGGCGCAGGCAATCGCACCGAGGCGGTGGCGTTGGCGGCGCAGCGGGGGCTGGTGGAGATGGGGCGGAATTCGTAATCCGTAATCCGTAATCCGTAATTCGTAATTCGTAATTCGTAATCCGTTATCCGACGTCGGCTCACGGTTTACGGCTCACGGTTTACGGCTCACGGTTTACGGCTCACGGTTTACGGATAACGGCTCACGGGATACGGTTCTGTTGGCGATAGGGGGTCACTTGCTGCTCAGAGAGGGTACGGCCGTCGTGGTGCTGCCAGGTGGTACGGCCGTTGGCATCCGTTTCATACACCCATCCCGCCAGACTCATCTGGTTTAGCCAGACGCGCTCGCCTGGGGACACGGCCGTGGCCGGTTGACCGGTAAGCTGGCGCCCCTGGTAATGGGGCGGCAGTGGCGATGGTTGGGGGTTAAAATCCCGGTTGAGCACGGGGCGCAGAGCGGCAATCAGGTTTTGTTCGGCCATGTCCATGTCAAAATGTTCCCAGGCTTGCATGGCAAACAGACTCTTTTGGGTGACAAAGGGGCGGCAGTCGGCCAATGTGTAAAAATCTACAGCCCAATCAAAAGATTGCGGCCGATTCAGTTCAATCAACTCCCCCAAACGCGACGGCTTCAGCAAATGCTCGCCAAAACGAGCCACCACATCCCGTTTGGATTGACCCACATAAAAGACAAGTGACCCATCGCGCACCACATAGATCAGGTGGCCGAGGGTACTATCAATTTCTTTGTCCAGAATGGCGTGGACGGTGGTGGTTTGCATACGGCCGTGTCATCATTAAGCCTCTTCGCTGAACTGTTCAGCGCGGGCAATGGCATCACCAGCCAGTTGCACGACAAGGTTCATGATCATCATATCGGTGTCATTAAATTCCTGGCGATTACGTTTGTTTAACAGTTGAATGACTCCTTTCAGGTCAGAGTCATGGATAATGGGTGACGCCAGTACAGACCGCGTCTTGAAGTTAAAAGCCAGGTCTATACGCGGTGAAAAGCGTTGATCTAGCTGCGCATTGGCGATGATGATGGGCAGGCGCGACTCGGCCACATAGCCGGCAATGCCTTCGCCAGAGGGAATACGGTGTCCGGTCAACTGTTCACGGACTGCCCCACGCACCACTACAAAAACTAATTCGTTCGTTTCCGGGTCCCGGAGCAACAGCGAGCCATCTTCAGCGCCGATGCTTTCCAGGGCTGCTTGCAGAATTCTATCGAGAAGCTGCATGACATCTGTGCGGGCGTTGATGTGCATGGAAATTTCTTGCAGCGCCCCCAAATTACGTAGAATCAGACGCAGCCGTACAACTTCCCCCTGTAAATGATCGTTTTCTTCGGATAGACGGGTGTTTTCTTGTTGCAGAAAATGCATTGTGCCGCGAACTTCATTCACTAATGTCATACTTACCTCCAATAGAATTGTAAATTTTGGGTGAGCGTTCAGTCCCTCTGGGACCTGACAGGTTTTGGCCTACAAAGCTTCAAGTTGAACGAGTAAAAAACCTGTCAGGTCTGAAAGAATACAAATTTGGGGCGATCCTGGCTCAGGATTAAGCGAATTAGCTATGGAAGCAATTTTTGCGTACGCCCCGACGTACTGCGGCAAAGTTGGGGGCAGTATAACATGAAGAGATTCTATAGTAAATAAGTCCTATATGAATGCCTGATTGTGGGGTGAAGTCCGATGTTCGAGGGCCGATGTCGGATTACGGATTACGAACCACCATGCTCTGGCGTAGCCGGGCAGCTAACGGTTACGTCACGGTAGAGGAGGAACCAGTTGGCAAAGGTGGTATATCGGTCACGAGGGGTAAACAGGTAGCCAATTTCAGCTTCGTTGACGCTGTGGCTGAGGGCGTAGGTGCTGGTGTGTTGGTAGAGGGTGAGGGCGGGCAGGCTGGCATTGAACAGGCGGAGGAAGGCGTCGTAATACGGCCGTCGCTCTGCCTCACTCCACACCTGCCGGGCGCTTTCCAATGCTTCGCTGGCGCGGCGGTTGTTCCATTGGGCATAGTTCTGCCCGCGCACCATCGCTTCCTGGCTCCAAAAGTCGTACAGGTCGGGGTCGGTCGTGGGGGCGATGTCCAGCAGGGCGGCATCAAATTGCCCGGTTGCCAGTGCGTCGCGCAGGGTGTTGGTGGTGGAGATGGTGGTGTTGACGTTCACGGCCGTCCACTGTTCCTGAATGGCGGCTGCCAGCGACAGGTATGGTTCTGCGTTCAGCGTCAGCAAGCGCATAGTGAGCGGCGTTTCGCCATTCTGACGGATGGTTTGCCCTTCGGCGAGGAGCCAACCCGCCGCGTCTAGCCGGGTGGTGGCGGTAACCGGGTCGTAGCTGTAGGTGGTCAGTTCGCCGGGATTATAGGCCCAGGATGATGGCAGATATGGCCCTTCAAACGGAATGCCCTGCCCGGACAGTACCGTATCCACCAATGCCTGCCGATCCAGGGCATAGGCGAGCGCCTGGCGCACTTCTGCCGCCGCAGTGACGCTACCGCCGGCCTGGTTAAAGAGGAGTTCGGTGTAACGCGGAGCCACGGCCGTAAACAGACGCACATCAGGCAGCACGGCCGTTTCCGGCAGCATGGCGGGTGTAACGTGGCTGACGGCCGTGATCTCTTCATTTGTTAGTGCGGTGAGCAGGCTGCTTTCATCCGGGTAAAAACGAAATTCCAGGGTGGGAATGGCCGTCCCTTCACGCCAATCGAGCGGGTTGGGGGTGAGTTGCAGGCGATTGTTTGTTGTCCAATTTTGGCCGGACTGTATTTGCCAGGGGCCGGTGCCGATGGGCGATTGGTTGAATGGATGCGCCGTTAATTCGGCGGCGGGCACGTCGGCCAATAGGTGTGCCGGTAGGATGCCGCGTGTGGTGGCTTCTAAAAATGGGGCATATGGTTCTGCCAGCACAAACTCAATCACCTGTTCATCTATCTGGTTGATGGTGACGGATTGCCAGAGGGCTTTGAGCGCGGGCGGGCCGGGAAAATCTTCTTGCTGGATGAGGCTGTAGGTGAAGAGAACGTCGGCGGTGGTAACGGCACGGCCGTCATGCCAGAGGGCGTCATCACGTAAAGTGAATTGCAGGGTACGGCCGTCTTCGCTCACCGTCCAGCTTTCGGCCAGCGCCGGGTGGATACGGCCGTCTGACCCAACCTGCGTCAGCCCATCAAACAGCAGGCTGACCAGTTCCCGATCAACCGGGTTTGGGTCGCTGAGCAAGGGATTCAGGTATTGCGGTGCGCCCAGTACGCCTTCGCTGAACACACCACCACTGGCCGGCACACGGGTAACACACAATGCCGCCGTTTGTACCTGAAAAGAGAGGATGGAAAGCGCCAGCAGCAGCCCCAATACCGCCAGAAGAATCTGCCAGCGCAGATGCAATTTCATATTGTTACGGATTACGGATTACCGATTACCGATTACGGATTACCGATTACCGTCTCCTACCCCCAGGCCAAAAACGCCAAAACCGTGTTGATGAAAAAAAGCACGGCGCAAATGATGGTAATCCGGTGCATGGTGGCTTCAATACCCCGGCGGGTGCGGAAACTGCCACCACTGTCGCCGCCGCCGCCCCCCAAAAATCCGCCCAGGTCAGAGCCTTTTGTCTGCATCAAAACCAAAACGGTCATGGCTACCGCCAGAATAATCTCAATGATGCCCAAATAGGGCGCTAATCCCGAAAGAGTCATTGTTTACAACCTCATCATTATAAGACCCGAAGGGTTTTCAAAACCCTTCGGGTCTCATCTTGTTTAACAAACAAGCCAGCATTATAACAACGGCCGTCTATGGCGTCGAATGAGAAAACGATGACCCATTTGGAGATATAGGGCAGCGCGGCTATAATCCGCCACTGGCTTGGCTGTGCGACGTTATTCGGCACGACGATAGTCAGGCTAAAACTGAAAATCAAACTGGAGGAAACTATGTCTTTAGAACCTACTGCGAAAGCCGAAGTTTTGCAATCATATGCTCAGCACGAAGGTGACACCGGTTCACCTGAAGTGCAAATCGCCTTGTTTAGCGCCCGTATTTCCCAGTTACAAACCCATTTACGTGAACATCGGCATGATGAAAGCTCGCGGCGTGGTTTGCTGCGGTTGGTGGGTAAACGGCGGCGCATGTTGGCCTACTTGCGTAAGAATCACCCAGAACGTTACCGTGAAGTCATTGATCGGCTGGGATTGCGCCGATAAAGGCTGCGAAGAGTTGTTATTTTCAGGGGGCGAGATGATAATCGCCCCTTGTTTTTTATAAGTTTGTTGGCATGGGCGAACGGTTTAGGAATTGGGTATTGCCCCGTACCAGTTTGGTATGAGCCAATCCCCAGTCCCTAAAACCCCAATTGCCAACACCATATTGTCTAACTGAGATGTTCCGGCTGCCTGATAGGTAAATTCAGGCGTTTTGGCGTTTTACCTGGCAGCGTGGTCAGGCTCGTGTGACAGATATACCTGCTGTGGCCGGTTTCCCACCGCGCCATCACTGGACAAAAAAGGATTTCAATAAAAGATGAAAACAGAATCTGTTTTTACAGCTCGTATTGGCAATGAGGAGCTGACGGTATCTACTGGCCTGTTAGCCGAACAGGCGGGTGGGGCGGTAACGCTGCGCGCCGGGGATTCGGTGCTGCTGGCGACGGCAACCATGTCTAAATTTGTGCGGGAGGGGCTAGACTTTTTTCCGCTGAGCGTGGATTTTGAAGAGAAGATGTATGCCGCCGGTCGTATTCCGGGCAGTTTCTTCCGGCGCGAAGGGCGGCCAACGACGGAGGCAGTGCTCATTTCGCGGCTGACAGATCGTCCGTTACGGCCGTTATTCCCCGATGGTATGCGCAATGAAGTGCAGATTATCACCACCACCCTCTCCTCGGATAATGAACATTACCTGGACATCATGTCCATCAATGCCGCCAGCGCCGCCCTGCACATCTCGGATGTGCCCTGGGAGGGGCCGATTGCCGGGGTGCGCGTGGGATACGTGAATGGTGAACTGATAGCCAACCCTACCATTCAAGAAATGGCCGGCAGCACATTAGACTTGCGCATGGCTGCCTCGCGGGACGCCATCATCATGGTGGAAGCGGGGGCTAATGAAGTTCCCGAATCGTTATTGCTGGAGGCATTGGCGTTTGGGCATCAGGCGGTGCAGCCGTTTATTCAGATGCAAGAAGAGATGCGGGCCGCCGTTGGCAAAGAAAAATTGCCGGTGGTTATTCATGCGGTGGATGCTGATCTGCAAGAAGCGGTGAAGAGCAAAGTGGGTGGTCGTGTCGCCGACATCATGGTGCAAACCGACCGCCACGAGCGCAATGACGAGATGGGCGACCTGCGCGATGAAATTGTGAATGACTTCATGGAAGCCGACCCGGAAGTGAATCCGGTGCAGGTGCGTGAAGTGATTACCGGCATCCAGAAGAAAGTGGTGCGCAACCGGATTTTGTATGAGGGGATTCGACCCGACGGCCGTGACCTCACCACCATCCGCCCCCTTTTCTCCAAAGTTGGTCTCAGCCCCCGCGCCCACGGCTCCGGCCTCTTCCAGCGCGGCGAAACGCAGGTGTTGAGCATTGCTGCTCTGGGTACACCCCGTGACGCCCAAAAGCTGGACGGCCTGACGCCCGAAGAGACCCGCCGCTACATGCACCATTACAACTTCCCGCCTTTCTCCACCGGCGAGACCTGGCCCTTGCGCGGCCCCAAACGGCGTGAGATTGGGCATGGCGCCCTGGCCGAAGCTGCTCTGCGCCCCATGATTCCCCCGGAAGATGAATTCCCCTACACCATTCGCGTGGTGTCCGAGGTATTGTCATCCAATGGCAGCACCAGCCAGGCCAGCGTGTGTGCGTCCAGCCTGGCGCTGATGGATTGTGGTGTGCCGATCAAACGCCCGGTAGCCGGTGTGGCCATGGGCCTCATCAGCGATGGCGAAAAATACGCCGTCCTCACCGACATTCAGGGCATGGAAGATCACCTGGGTGACATGGACTTTAAGGTCGCCGGTACCAGCGAAGGTATCACTGCCCTGCAAATGGACATCAAAATCTCCGGTTTAACGATGGACATCATGACGCAGGCGTTGGAGCAGGCGCGGGTAGGGCGGCTGCAAATTCTGGAACATATGCTGCAAGCCATCCCCGCCCCTCGTGAAGAACTCAGCCCCTTCGCGCCGCGTATGCTCACCGTCAAAATTGACCCCGACAAAATTGGCGCGGTCATCGGCAAGGGTGGCGCTAATATTCGTGGCCTGGAAGAAGATTTCGCCGTTTCCATTGATATTCAGGAAGATGGTACGATCTTTGTGGCCGGGGTAGATGGTGTACTGGCGGAACAGGCGGTCAAACGCATTGCCGCCATGACCCACGAGCCGGAACTGGGCGAAATAGTCAGCGGCAAGGTGGTGCGTATTACCGACTTTGGCGCATTTGTGGAATTTTTGCCAGGTACAGATGGCATGGTACACATCTCGCAATTGTCCTCTGAGCATCTGCGCAAAGTGGAAGACGCCGTGCAGATGGGGGATGAGGTGATGGTGATGATCATTGACCGCAGCCCGGAAGGCAAATATCGCCTGTCACGCAAAGCAGTGCTGGAAGGGTGGTCGCTGGACCAGGCGCGAGCGGAAGATCGGCCCAAACCGTCCGGTGACCGGCGCGGCGGCGATAGAGGCGGCGACCGTCGTGGTGGGGATCGCGGCGGTGACCGGCGCGGTGGTGACCGTGGTGGCCCGCGGCGCCGCTAATCTATGAAATCCAGACATCCGATTTCTTTGAGAAATTGGATGTCTTCATCAGGAAAAAGCCCGGCCCTTTTAGAAAAGGCCGGGCTTTTTTTGTTCGTGATCGGGCATTACAACCAGCGTTTTCGCTTCAAATAGCGTAACAATATCAAGGTGAGGATGACGCCAATGATATTGACCGATAGGAAAAGGATAGGATGAAATTGTTGGGGGAGCAGGTCAACATTGATGCCAAAGACGGTAGCCAAAAGTGTCAGGGGTGCGGTGAGAATGGTGATAAGAGTCAGCACGCGCACGACGCCATCAATGCGGTGAGAAGCCAGTGTATCCAACGTGTCAGACAGGCCATTGATTACATCCATGTGTTCATCCAGCATCGCTTTTAATTGGGCCAGGTGGTCGCCCAGGTTGCTCCAATAAAGTGTGAGATCCTCATGGATGAAAGGCCAGTTACCTTGTTCCAATGTGTGGATGATGTCGTATTGCGGCCGTAAAATGTGGCGCAGGGCAATGACATCCCGGCGGACGATAGCGACATCGTGTAAGATGTGTTCGGTATCCGCTTGAAAAAGATGGTCTTCGATGTGGCGGATATTTTGGTTGACTTTGTTTAGGATGGGGAAGCAGTAATCAATCAGGTCGTGCAAAATTTCATAGAGCAAGGGACTGGCCCCGCGGCCCATCAATTTTTCCCGTGTGGTTTCGTCTGTCTGGGCGCGGGTAAATAGTTCGTTGAGCGGTTTGAGGGCGCCGGCGTGGGATGTGATGAGGGTACCCCGGCTGACAAGAATATCCACTTCACAGGGGTGGGATATTTTCTCCTGGGGGTCCCACCAGGGTAGCTGCACGACCATGAACAGGTATTCATCGTGATGGTCTATTTTGGGGAATTCCAGGTCGTTGCTGAAGTCACGCAGGTTGAGGGGATGGAGGTGGGGATAGGTGGCCTGCAACTGGTCTATGTCGGCCGAGGTGGGTTGGGTGATGTTTGTCCAGGTGACACGGCCGTGTTGCAAAATGGTGGTACTCATGGGCGCATTGTATGATAGAGGGGTACGGCCGTCTACAGGAAATTAGTTTACACTGCCAGACCAGGAATGTCCCCCACCGACCGGGCAAAGCACACGCTATTGCGGATAGCGGCGGCGGTGGCGTGTACGGCCGTGTTCGCCACCAGATCAAAATTCGCTTCCACCTGCCCGGTAGCCAGGGCAAAGGCCACGTCGCCATCGTGAGTGGTGTGTACCGGGCGGATGGCGATGGCCAGGCCATCATGCGCCCGCTGCGCCAACCGGTTGGCTTCAACTTTTGTCAAAACAGCATTGGTCCAGACGACAACGAGGGTGGTGTTGGTGAGTGTTGATGGTGTCGGCAACGGCCGTGGCGCAAACCGGCGGTATGGATTTCCCGCTACCAGCCAACCACCATCGGGATGACGCGCCCCGGCCAATACAGAACCATCCTCATTGACCACATCGCCAATGGCGTTTACCACTGCGGCTGCGCCCACCACCAGCCCTTCTTGTTCCACACAGGCCAGCCCAAAACCGCCCTTCATAAACCCTTCGCGCCCGCCCCATTTGCCCACCGTCACACCCATGCCCACACCCACATTGCCCTGGGCAAATTCTGTCTCGCTGGCGTTCAGGCAGGCCTGGTAGCCCATATCAGCGTCTGGCATGCGCTGCCCCTGGCTGAAAAAGAGGTCGTACACGACGGCGGCGGGCACAATGGGGATGCGGCGGATGGGCGTCCAGTGGCCGATGTCCCGTTCGCCCAGGTAGCGCATGATACCATCGGCCGCTGCCAGACCAAAGGCGCTGCCGCCGGTGAGCAAGACGGCGTGAACCGTCTGGATGGGTTTGTCCAGTTCCAACAGCGTCAACTCGCGGCTGCCGGGGGCCGGGCCACGGGCATCCACACCACCCACCGTCTCCGGTGGGCACAAAAACACCGTGCAGCCGGTGTTGAACTGTTCATCAGCCGCATGGCCGATTTTGAGACCGGCGAGGTTGATGTTATCTACTGCCATAAGTGATTTTTTGGTTGCAGATCACTTGCCACTTGCTACTTGCCACCTGCTACTTGCTCCCTATTTCCACTGCGTCAAAATTGTTTCCCGCTGGAAGGATTTGATGGTGATAAAACCTAAGACGACATCCAGAATCAGTACAATCACGCCGATAAGGTAAATCATGTCCTGGCTGACCACGATCCAGCCGACGGATTGACCGACCAGCAGCAGGATGATGGGCAGCACCACCAGGCCGGACAACTGCTCGGCCACACGCGGGTCGGTGACGCGGGCGGAAACCATGATGGCGATGCTAACGGAAAGAAACGTCATCAACGGTCCCACCACAAAAATTGCCAAAACCCAGACAGGGGCAAATACATAAGCCAGCGTTAGTTCTGTACCCAACATGATGACCGCGCCGATGGCGTACACCATGTAGGCCAGCCAGGTAGCCAGGATGGCCGGGACGATGGCGGCTACGGCTTTACCGCTGAGCAGTTCAATGTCGGTAATGGGGGTGGCTAACAGGGGTTCCAGGCTGCGGGTGGCTTTTTCGCCGACAATGCTGTAGGCGGCGATGGTGACGGGAATCATCACCGGCAGGATCATAAAGAGCAACGTGTACAGGCTGAGGGTGTAGACCATGACACATTCGTTTTCGCTGAGACCCACGCACAGATCGCCGAAGAATTCCATCTCCTCTGGCGAGACGTTAGTAGAGGTGCTGGCGGGGAAGCGGCTCATGCCCCAGATGGTTGCCAGGGGGAGGATGGTGAGGATGAGTGGCAGGAAGATAACGGAGAAGAGAACGAGCCGGTTCTTGAATACTTCGGCCCATTCTTTGCCGATGATGGTGCGGATTTTTTTCATGGGTTTGTTTCCGCGTTTGTAGTAGGCGATTTATCGCCGTCCGACAGCGGTACGGTGATAAATCGCCTACTACGAACCTGGTTTAGGATTCATTAACGAGGCGCAGGTAAATATCTTCTAGCGAATGGCGCAGTTCGCCGACAAACTGGATGTTGGCCCCGGCGTTGACGAGCAGGCGGATGAGTTCGGGGTTGTGTGCTTCGGGGTCGTCCAGGGCGATGACCAGTTTGTTGTCTACCGCTTCCAGCCGGTTGATGTAGGGCAGGTTTTGCAGAGTGGGCTGGTGAGGGGCAGCCGGTTCAGCCAGATGAAAGACAACCTGACGGCCGTACATCTCCTGGCGCAATCCTTGTGGCGTGTCAATTACCCGCAGCCGTTGGTTGAAGACGGCAACGCGGTCACAAAGGCGGTCGGCTTCATCCAGATTGTGCGTGGTCAGGAAGATGGTGCGTCCCTGCTCTTTCACTTCCAGAATGAAGTCCCGTATCAGCTTGGCTGCTTCCGGGTCCAGCCCGGCGGTCGGTTCATCCAGAAAGAGGATTTTGGGTTCATGCAGCAGGGCACGGGCGATGGCTAATTTTTGTTTCATGCCCTTGCTGAACGTACCGGCGGCGTCTTGACGGCGCTCCCACAAGCCCAACATCCGCAGATACTTTTCCACCTGACCGGGCACGTCTTTTACTTCATATAGTTCGGCGTAGATGGTCAGGTTTTTGTGGGCGGAGAGGCGATCATACATGCCCGGCGTTTCCGTCAGCAGCCCCACGTGGCGGCGAATGTCCTGGTTGTCTTTGCCCACTTCGTAGCCCATGACGGTGGCGCGTCCCTGCGTGGGCGCAATCAGGCAGGTGAGCATGCGCACGGTCGTGGTTTTGCCCGCGCCGTTAGGGCCGAGGAAACTAAAGACTTCGCCTTCGCCAATGTGTAGGGTCAGCCGGTCTACGGCCGTGTGGCTGTCAAACTGTTTGGTGAGGTTTTCGGTGTCTATCATGTTGCGTAATCCGTTATCCGTTTTCCGAAATCCGATATCGGTCCACGGATTACGTTTTACGGATTACGGGATTCTATCCCTTTCACGGCCGTGCCGCCAGCCAACCCGGAAGCTGGCTGATGTGCGCCAGTTCGGTGTAGCCGCTGCGGTCGGCGTGGGGCACAAGTTCATGCGCCCAGGTGGTGGCGTGGGGGATGTGGACGGCCGTGCCGCCAATTTCCACCACCGGCAAAATATCGGAGCGCACCGAGTTGCCCACCATCAGGAAGCGGCTGGGGGCGATGCCGTATTTGTGCAGCAGGGCGTCATACGTCTCGGCTTCTTTTTCGCTGACCACTTCGATGGTATGGAAGCGGTCGGCGATGCCGGAGCGGGCAATTTTGGACTCCTGCTCAAACAGGTCGCCTTTGGTGATGATCATGAGCCGGTAGTGGGGTTGTAGTTCATCTAACACGGCCGTGACCCCCTCAAACACCTGCACCGGATGGTCGCGCATCTCCTTGCTGAATTGCAAAATGGCCTGGATGGTGTCGCCGGAGACACGGCCGTTGGTCAGATGCACGGCCGTTTCTACCATGGAAAGGGCAAAGGATTTGATGCCGTAGCCATAGTAGCGCAGGTTGGCAATCTCCGTCTGGTCGAGGGTGTTACCAATGTGGTCGGGGTCGGCATACGGCCGTAACATCTCAATAAACTGATCCCGTTTCATAATGTAGAGATGTTCATTCGGCCACAAGGTGTCGTCGGCGTCAAAAGCGATTACGTCATACATAACAAACTCCCATTTTCCACCACATGGGGAAATGGGAGTATTGTAACCACGACGGCCGTGTCCGGCACATGGTGTAAGACCCTGAGGGCCTTTTGCATTCCAGTATCCGTATCCCGAAGTCCGTATACCGTTATCCGACAGATTTTCCAGAGGTAGAGCCTTCGGATTACGGGATACGGATTACCGAATACGGGTACTAGGGGATCACCTCATAACGCACTTCGTCCGGGTTAGACAGGTCAAGGGCGTTGGGGTAGGTTTGCATGTCCAGAATTTTGAGTTCACGGCCGTTCGCCCCCTCTACAAAATACGCCAGTTGCACCACCAGCGCGGGCCGGTCGGTGCCCACAATTTGCGCCATTTCCGCCGGGTTGCCGGTAAAGGTGATGGTCACGCTGCTTTCGGCCGGGTTCAGGGGGATATAGTCGCTCATGCCATCAATGGGCATACGGCCGCCGCCCGTGAATGATTCCCAATTAGGCGCGGCGTAGTGCAATTTTAGGAACAATTCTTTATCTGATACAGGCTCATAATTCACCGTCACTTCGATTTCCACCAGGGCATTGGCCGACGGCCGTGCCTTTTGCAGGGCAAAAAGAATACGGTCATCATTGCCAACAGTGCCGCAGGGCCGAATCTGGAACGTGTTGCCGTCGTAGAAGCCTTCGCCGCACAACGGTTTCGCTGTAAATTCCCAATCAGTCAGCCACACGGCCGTACCGCCATCTACCACCATGCGTTCATTCCCCGCTGTGACCGGCAGCCGCTGCCCGGTGCTGGGGTCATACAGGCCGATGATGATGTCGTAACGGCCGTCGAGTTCCGGCTCTAGCAACAGGTTGTCTTTGGTACTTTGGGATGCTTGTGTATTCGTTTGCCAGACCATCTCTCCATTTTCATTCAAGAGGTGAACAAAGAGTTGGGTGTTTTCTGGCCAACCGTTAGGTGATTGCCATTGCAGCGTCAGGCGCAACCCGGTTGCCTCTTCAGCGATGTCATACCCGGCCAGTTGTATCCCGTCGCCAATGATGACGTTGGCCGGGCGATTGCTCCAACCAATCACATCACTTGCGGCGAAAGTGGACGAATAGTCTGGGTGATATTGCCAATCGGCCAACTGCACGGCCGTGCCCTCCTTGACCACGATTTGACCCTCTGGCGCCTGCACCGGCAGCCATTCATCGGTGCGCGAATCGTACAGAGTGAGCCACAGATAATAATGACCGGCCGCGACTTCATCCCCTATTGGCAGCCCATGAAAATCGGCAATTTGTTTCCCTTCTTGCCAGGTTGACCACGGTCGTAGCCGGCTGGGTATATGAATGGCCTGCACCACCTTGCCCGCCTCATCAGTCAGGTGAAACATAAGGGTGAAATCGTCGTGTGGCAGAGGTGTGAGAACCTGCCAGTTCAGCGTCAGGCGCAATTCATTCCACTCTGATTCTTGAGGGATTTCGGTGCCATCGGATAATGTAATGGTTCTTGTCCCCAACCGGCGACTCTGGTTCAACGTAAAACCGGTCAGACGCAGATATTCGCCAAGCTGAACGGCCAGGTTATCGGCACTGGCTATGGTGGGCATCCTTTCGCCACTGTTTGATTCAGGCACGGCCGTCCGTGTTGCCACCACAATCGTATCCTGCGCCGGACCAACGGCCGTGCCCCGGTCAGAAATCGCCGTCCAAAACAGCCCTACTGCCACTGCCAGAAGCAACAGCGCCACGGCCGTGCCTGCAAAGCGCCACAACCGCCCCATCTCCGCCCAGGACAACCCTGGCCGTTCATGTTTTTGCAGCAGCCGCCCACGCAGTTCTTGTTTGAACGGAGTCGGCGCATCCGGTGCATACGGCCGTGCCTCCACCATCTCCAACTCCGCCACCAACCCCTTAACCTCTTCAAAACCCTTTGCGTCCTTCGCGTCCTTTGCGTTAAAAGTTCCCATAATTCACCTCCCCGGTCACACCCATCGCCTCAAGCTGGCTTTGCAGCCGTTTCAGCGCCCGGTGCAGCCGGACGTATAGGGTATTGGGCGAACAGCCCAACACCTCGGCCACTTCCTCACCGCTCAGTTCTTCAAAAAAACGCAGGCTGATAATCTCCCGGTCTTTGGCAGACAACCGGGCCAGGGCGTGGTGCAGGGCTTCGTGGCGCTGATGATGCAGCACGGCCGTTTCCGTCACCCTCGTTTCCGTTTGCCCCGCCACCCGCCAGGGGGTCAGCCATTTGCGCCGCCGCTGCTGGCTGATGGCTTCGTTGCGGGCAATGCGGTAGAGCCAGGCCAGCACACTCTGCCCACGCCACTCGTACCGCTTCAGGTGATGGAGGGCGCGTTCAAAGGTCACGGCCGTGACGTCTTGCGCCAGCGCCTCATCCCCCGTCTGCCGGTAGGCATAGCGGTAAATCCGGTCTACGTATTGGTCATACAGCCGGGCAAACGCCTGCGGGTCATGTTTGGCCTGTTCGATGAGGGTTTGGTCGTTATCAAGCATGTTCACTTAACCTGAGATTGGAGATTATTCAATCTCTAATCTCCAATCTCTGATCTCTTTTGCCTGATTAACGCCCCAGAGAGGAAAATCTTACAAAACTCAAGGTAGTAATTCTTTGACCGGCATGTGGGCCTGCGTTCGTAGTAGGCGATTTATCGCCCACTGACGGCACTAAAGTGCCTACTACGAACCCCTGGCATTCTGCGTTCGTAGTAGGCGATTTATCGCCCACTGATGGCACTAAAGTGCCTACTACGAACCCCTGGCATTCTGTGTTCGTAGTAGGCGATTTATCGCCCACTGACGGCACTGAAGTGCCTACTACGAACCCCTGGTATTCAAAACCGCCTGCGCCGCGTTGTAACCGGGTGCGCCGGTAACGCCGCCACCGGGGTGTGCACCGGCGCCGCAGAGGTACAGATTTTCGATGGGGGTGCGATATTGACCCCAGGCGGGTACCGGGCGCATCACCAGCAGTTGATCCAGGCTCATCTGGCCGTGGAAGATGCTGCCTTCGGGCAGGCTGTAGGTGTGTTCGTAGTCTGATGGGGTGAGCAGGTGAGCGGGTGCGGAGGTGAGGGGGTGAGGGGGTGACGGCGGCGAAGACGCCGACGAAGACGGCGGGGTGAGGAGGGGGGTGAGGGTGTTGTGTACGGCCGTGACCAATCCCTCTCTCTCATTCTCCCAACTGCTATCCGCCAGACGGTAGGGTGCGTAGCGGATGGTGATGGCGAGCAGATGTTTGCCGGGTGGGGCCAGGGTGGGGTCGGTCAGGGTGGGGATTTGCATGTCCAGTACCGGGTGGGGGGCGTAACGGCCGTGCTTGGCAGCATCATACGCTTTTTCAATGTACAGCAGCGAGGGGGCGTGGCGGATACGGCCGTGTAACTGCCCCTCGCCCGTCTGCCCCGCAAAATGGGGTAGTTCGTCCAGCGCCAATAGCAGTCTGGCCGTGCTGCCCCGGTAGATGATGTTCCGCGCCGCCCGCATAAAACGCGGCTCTAGCTGCTGCGGCCCGACAAAGTCAAAAAAAGTATGGCGCGGGCTGGCGCTGGAAAGGATAACGTTGGCCGGAATCTGGTCGCCGTTTTCTAACAGCACGGCAATCGCCTGCCCATTGTCTACCTGAATTTTGGCGATGCCCGCTCCGGTGCGAATCTCTGCCCCATTTTGGCGGGCGGCGCTGGCTAACGCTTCGGACAGTGCGCCCATACCCCCGGCTACCGCCCGCTGCGCCAGAAAGCCGTTGCTATGCTGGTACAGAAATTGCAGCGTGGTGCCCGCCGACCAGGGGCCTTGCATCGTGCCGGTGATGCCGTCCACCGCCAGCGCCCCTTTGAGTGCGTCCGATTCAAACCATTCGTCCAGATATTCGCGCAGCGGCATGGGCAAGACGCGCATAAATTCCATCATGGATGCGCCGCCCATGCGCCGCAGCTTGAGACCCACGCCGCCCCAGCCGACCAGTTCACCCAGGTGCGGCTCGCCCAGGTTGGGTGGGGTTTGCAGGAGCATGTCGCGCAGCACGGCCGTGAAGCCATTCACCTGCGCCACAAAATCCGGGTATCGTTCCGCGTCACGCTGGCTGAAGGTGGCAATCGCTTGCTGGCTTTTGGCCACGTCCCGGTACAGAGTGACGGCGGGCGCATCCAGTTGCGGCGCAAAGATCGCCACCTCGGATTGGCGGAATTCCAGGCCGTGCATCTTCAAAAATAGCTCTTTGACTATGCTGTCCTGAAACAGCCCCGCATCCTCCGCGCCGGTGTTGGCCTGGAAGCCGGGCCAGATTTCCTCCGTCGCCGCCGCTCCGCCCAACACCGCCCGCTTTTCCAGCACCAGCACCGATTTACCCGCCTTCGCCAGATAAGCTGCGGCCGTCAACCCATTATGCCCCCCGCCGATGATGATGATGTCGTATCTTCTTTTCATCCAAACCCTGCCGATTGTGAATAGTGAGCAGTGAGCAGTAAGCAGTGAGCAGTCCACTGCTTACTGCCAACTGCTCACTGCTTGCTACGTCTCCTTCAAAACCTCCAACGCTGCCAGCCGCCCCGGTGCGCCCATGATGCCGCCGCCGGGGTGGGTGCCGGAGCCGCATTGCCAGTACCCTTTGATGGGGGTGCGGTATTTGGCATATCCGGCGGCCGGCCGCAAAAATAGTAGCTGTGACAAACTCAATTCCCCCTGGAAAATGTTGCCCTGCGATAAGCCGGTGGTGCGCTCAATGTCTACCGGCGTCAGCACCTGCCGGTGCAAAATGAGGTCTTTAATGTTGGGGAAAAACTCCGCCAGCGTGTTGACGACCGCATCGCCAAAAGCGTCCCGTTGGGCGTCATTCCAGCCGCCCGCCAGATTGTACGGCGCGTATTGCACAAAACAGGACATGACGTGTTTGCCCGGCGGGGCCATGTCCGGGTCTATCATGGAAGGGAGGATGACGTCAATATACGGCCTTGCGCTGAACTCCCCGTACTTGGCATGGTCAAAGGCCCGCTCCAGGTAGTCAGTGTTTGGGCTGATGGAAATGGCCCCGGCCATCAGGCGGCGGCTGGCGTGGCCCAACTGCTGCATGGGGTTGCCCGCCAAATCCGGCAGCCCATCCAGCGCCAGATTCACCTTGCCCGACGAGCCGTAAATGTTGAATTTGCGAATTCCGGCCACCAGATCGCCGGGCAATTCCTTTTCGTCCACCAGTTTGAGGAAGGTCAATTTGGGGTCCAGGCTGGAGATGACCACATCGGCCTGGTATTCATCGCCATTTTCCAGGGCGATGCCGGTAGCACGGCCGTTTTTGACCACCACCTCTTTCACGCCGGCATTCACCTTGATCTCCGCGCCAAAGGATTGGGCCGCCCGCGCCAATGTCTCTGCCAGACCGCCCGTACCCCCTTTGTGGAAGCCCCAGGCGCGGTACGCCCCGTCAATCTCGCCCATGTAATGGTGCAGCAGCACATAGGCGGAGCCGGGCGAACGCGGCCCCATAAAGGTGCCGATGATGCCGCTGGCGGAAAGAGTGGCCCGCAGCGGCTCCGATTCAAACCATTGGGCCACGAAGTCGGCCGCGCTCATGGTCATCAGCTTGGCCAGCAGGTACAGCTTTTCTTCGCCCAGCCCCAGGAAGTGGCGGGCCAGGTTGGCCAACCCCAACAGTTCCCCCGGTTTGAAGCTGGTGGGGTCGGGCGGGATGATGCCCAGGATATATTTGACCGCTTTGGCCATGAAGTACATGTTACGGCCGTACTCATCATACACATCGGCATCCCGTTGGCTAAACTGGGCGATACTGCGCATGGATTCCCAATGGTCGTTGCCGCGATAAAGGAAACGGCCGTCGGGCAGCGGCGTCAGCGTACTTTCCAGCGGCAATATCGTCAGCCCATGCTGCGGCAGCTTTAAGTCGCGGATGATTTCCGGCCGGAACAGGCTAACCACGTAGGAGAATACGGAGAACTTAAAACCGGGGAAAATCTCCTCGGTCACGCTGGCCCCGCCCACCAGATGCCGCCGCTCCAGCACCAGCACGCGCTTGCCGGCCCGCGCCAGGTAGCCCGCCGCCACCAACCCATTATGCCCCCCACCAATGATGATTACGTCGTATTTGTGGTTCATACTGTACTTTACCTGAGATTGGGAGACTGAGAGACTGGGAGATTGCATAGTCTCCCAATCTCCCAGTCTCTCAATCTCCTCTTTTTTCCGCCAACGCCGCCCAACCCGCCAGGCCACCCGGCAGCCCCAACTGCCCTGCCAGCTCCGCCAATGCCTGCAACGCCTGCGCCAGATTGATCTGGCTGGCGATTTGATGTGATGCAATCCAGGCGCTCAACGCCTCCCTCTGTTCCTCATTTTGCCAGTGAACGTGCCCAATATTGATCAGTGTGATGCTTAAACCAGCCACATCTCCGATTTCTTGGCAGATGCTTAAATCATATTTGAAATACTTTAAGGCTATTTCCCGATCTCCACGTGCTAAATAGATATTGGCAATGTTGCCTATGGTTGTGCTCTCACCTTTTTTGTCGCCGATTTCCTGGCTGATTTGCAGCGATTGTTCCAGGTAGCGCAGGGCGGTGTCGTAGTCGCCGCGCGCATAAGCAGTGGTAGCCATATTGTTGAGGGTGGTGCCCATGCCGGATTTGTCGCCGATTTCCTGGCTGATTTGCAGGGATTGTTCCAGGTAGCGCAGGGCGGTGTCGTAGTCGCCGCGCGCATAAGCAGTGGTAGCCATATTGTTGAGGGTGGTGCCCATGCCGGATTTGTCGCCGATTTCCTGGCTGATTTGCAGGGATTGTTCCAGGTAGCGCAGGGCGGTGTCGTAGTCGCCGCGCGCATAAGCAGTGGTAGCCATATTGTTGAGGGTGGTGCCCATGCCGGATTTGTCGCCGATTTCCTGGCTGATTTGCAGGGATTGTTCCAGGTAGCGCAGGGCGGTGTCGTAGTCGCCGCGCGCATAAGCAGTGGTAGCCATATTGTTGAGGGTGGTGCCCATGCCGGATTTGTCGCCGATTTCCTGGCTGATTTGCAGGGATTGTTCCAGGTAGCGCAGGGCGGTGTCGTAGTCGCCGCGCGCATAAGCAGTGGTAGCCATATTGTTGAGGGTGGTGCCCATGCCGGATTTGTCGCCGATTTCCTGGCTGATTTGCAGGGATTGTTGGAAGAGGGGCAGCGCCAGATTATAGTTGCCCAGGTGGTGGTGCTGTTTGCCCGTCTGCCCCAGCGCTTCTGCCTTGATCCAGGGATTGCTGGAGTGGCAGATAGCCGGCAGCCACTCGTTCAACAACGTCTCATACAATCCCTGCCGGTTCAGCGGCCCTACAATCCAATCTAAAGCAAAGCGGTCGGCGCGCTCAATTTCCTCCGCTCGGCGCAGGGCGGCGTGGGCAGCCAGGGCCTGGCCCAACAAAAAACGTTCCGCCCGCCACAAATACAACTGGTACTCAGCCGCTACGCGAAGCAGCGCCGGGTCGGGCGGCGGCGCCCCCTGTTTTTCCAGCCAGCCCGCCACCAGCGGCGGCAGTTGGTATTCGGTACATTGCCATTCCAGCGCCACCGTCTGCTCCACCAGCGAAACGGCCAGTAAACGTTGCAGCAGCGCCTCTGGCTCCGGCAAATCCAGCCCCAGCTTAACCACCCCTTCCCGCGGTACCGGCGTCAGGTAGGCGGGCAGGCGGTGCAGCAGCGCCAACGCCCCTTCTGGCAGGTGGGCCACAATTTCCGCCAGGGCCATGTCCATCTGTACCCGCGTCTCCGCCTCCGCCAGCCGCGCCAGAAACGCTTCCTCCGCCTGGCTGTCCGTGCCCTGAAAGGCCATGCCCTGGATCGCCCCGGCAAAAAAGGTCAGGCCGCGCCCATTGCCGTGCAGCGTGGCATACACCTGCCGCAGCCGCGCCCGCTCCCGCAGCCAGCGCGGCGGCAAATGCTCCTGCGCCAGGCGCAAAAAGTCGCCATAACTGGCCCGCGCCAGCGGCCAATGGTCGCTCTCCGGCCAGCCCGGCAGCCGCCAGCGGGACGTCAGCAGCAAAATCAAACCCGCCCCCGCCAATCCTTGCGCCGCCGCCATCCAGGCCGCCAGCCGTTCATCCGTCAGCGCCTGCGTCTGCCCATCCTGCACCGCTTCCAGGTTGTCGAAAAACAAGGCCACCTTGCCGCCGCTCTGCCGCAAACAGAGGCGCAGCAAATGATCCGCCTTCTCCGCCTCGTTTTCCAGGTGCGGTTCCATGCTGGCATAATCGGCCCGGTTAGCCGGGTGCAGCAGTTGCCAATCGCCCATAAAAAAGAGCCGCCAGCTATTTTCCGGCCGGGCAGCATAGGCAATTACTTCATACCCCTGCCGCTGTAAATCCTGCGCCAGCCGCCCCGCCAGTGCCGTTTTCCCCTGCCCGCCCGGCCCCGTGATCAGCAGTTGGCGCAATTGGCCCGCCCCTGGGCGCGCCCGCAGCCTGCTTTTCAAGGCGCGCAGTTCGGCGCGCCGCCCCAAAAAGCGTGGCGGCAGCGTCACCGTGTCCAACGTCTGGCTGGTCAGCCGGGTGGGTGGCGGCTGCGGCGTGAAGTTCCAGGTCAATAAGGGGCGGTTGTATTGTGCCGTCAGCAGCAGCGGCAGGCACCACTGCCCCAGGCTCAGTTCCGCCAGGCCGCTGGCCTGTTCGCCGTGCCGGGCTACCAGGTCGCTGCCCTGTAATGGTGTGGTAATCGCCTGCCGCCCGGCCTGCACGGCCACCGGCAGCGGCTCCTGTCGCGCCACCGCGTCACAAAAAGCGTGGGCAAAGAGCGTGCCCGCCCGGTCCAGCACCGATTCGCGCATGCCCACCACGTGGGGAATACCCAGGCTGCTCAGCCGCCAGGCCAGCCCGTTGTTCAACGCTTCCGAACTGCCCTTGCCCGCCTCACAGGCAGACAAGACCACACATTCCACGTGGCTGCCCAAGAAGGCAGCGGCCACTTTGTCTTCGGCCACGGGCTGGCTGCCGCCGATCTCGTCTTCAAACAGGAAAATGCCATAGGCAGACTGCCCGCTCAGGGGAGGCTGCACATATTGGCCATGCCCGCTCATAAACACCAGGTGCGGCTGGAAATCCCGCAAATAAGCCTGCAAGGTGGTCAATCGCCCATCATCCGGCATCTCCAACTGTACCACTCCCTCGGCGATCCACGGCGTCAGCGCCTCTAACACCTGCGCCTGCTCCTCTTCCACGTCCAGCCGCTCCTTTTCCGCGTCCAGGTCATCTGGCAGGGTGGTAAAAAGCAGCACCCGCAGCGGCCCCGCCTGCAAATCCGGCTGGCGGCTGGCGTGGGCGGGCACACACCGGCTGAGGGTAAAGCCATCAACCTGGCCCAAAAAGCCGTGGTCGGGATGGTGCAGCGTCTCCCAGGGCAGCGCCTGCACCACCGGATCGTCGCTCTCAATGAGGATGGGCAAAATCTGGCGGCCGGCCTGCTGCCGGGCGGCGGCAAACGCCTCGGCCACATCCAGCGCCGCCCACAACTGCCCACCCACCTGCTGCAACTGCGCCTCCGTGACCACCTCCCGGTGGCTGGCGTACAGATGTGCTAACTGGTTGCTGAGATGTTTCAGGCCGGGGTGGGTTTGCAAAAAATCGGCTTCCGGCCGGATGATAAAAGGTTCACTGGCAAGTGCGACTGGCATGGTCTTACTCCTCTGTCTGGCGTGGTGTGGTGGGCAGCACAGCCGGCAGATCCAACAATTCACCCAACGCCTGCTGCCCGCCCCCCTCGCCCTTGTGGATGTTCACCACCGGGCTGCGCCAGGGGGCCAGGTCTACTTCCCCCTTGGCGTAACAGAACGGGCATTCCACCTCCAACATCGCCTGCCCCACATCACGCAACAAACTGTACTCCCGCTGGCACTGCCAGCACTGCAATTTGACGCGCTTTTCTAACTTGTCCATCTTCGTTACCCTTCGCTTCGCCCTGGTTGGGCCGGTCTTGGTGTGGCTCGGTCACAGACCGACCACAGCAGTTCGGCCTGGGCCGGTCTGCTGACCGCGCCCGTCAAAACAAAACCATCACTGCACCCAACGTGCCTGCGCCAAAAAAGAGACAGGCGGCTGCCAGCAGGCGATACTTACGCCGGGCGCTGTGGTAAAAATACGCCTCCAGGCTTAAGACCGGACTGTTGCCCGCCGGGTCGCTCTTGATCAGGGTGGGGTCTACCTGCCACACCCGCGGAAGCAAGGCCAGCAAGGTCAGCGCCAGGGCCACAAACCAGCCGCCAAAGGTGACAAAAAGCCAGTTATCCACAGCCACCGTGGCTTTATCCCCCTGCGTCAACTTCAATATGGTGGCGTACAGGCCGGGGATCGCCAGTTCAATGGTGATCAACTGCCGTGCCAGCGCGTCTAGCTGCTCACTCTGGCTGGCGTACTGCTCGTAAAACTTCTCCCGCAGCTTTTTCGTGGTATCGGATACAGGTTGGGTAATAATTGGTTCTTCGTCCATGTGGTTGGTGACTGTCTAAAAAGTAGTTGGTGCAGATTGGTTCAATCTCCAAGATTGGTTCGTGTCACGAAGTTTTCGCCACCCCCTTAAGACTACAACAGATGGAGAAATAAGCGGATAAATTTCCAGAGAGGAATCCGTTCATTTCTTTATCCGCTGTAGTCATGGCGAAAAACTAATGACACTAACAATTATCTATTACAAACACTCCGCCGCTGTTTGTCGGGCATCCTCACAGTTGAACTCTAACGCTTCCGCCAGGGTGATTCTCAACGTTTCCAGCAATTCATCACGAGTAGGTTCCTGTTACCATCGCATCCTTCGCGGATTTTCAAGCCACATGAGCCTGATTGTACCACTTACCAGGAGTGGAGGCTTTAGCCGTAACGCTACCGGCTAAAGCCTCCACTCCGCAGGGGGGGGGTAATTTTTAGACAATTACTTTCGATACGGCCGTGCCCACCACCAGCCCCACAAAAAGGCCAACACGCCTACCACTGCCAGCAGCGCCAGCCAGCGGCGGGCGGCGGGGTTGAGCGGGGCCATGTGCGGGCCATAGGTCTGGCGCAGCCCGGCGCGGTAAACGGGCGTGGTCAATATCGGCAGCAGGTAGTCGGAGGCCAGGTAAGAGAGGGGCGACAGGGGCGAGGCGGGTTGACGGCCGTGCGGCTGTGGCTTGTTGTCTGCTAACGTTACTTCGGCAATGGTGAATGTCTCGCCGTCACTTTGCGCCAGTTCGGTGAGCACACGGCCGTGTCCATCCACCACCTTGCAGCCCTGCACCATGGCGCAGGCCAGCCGCATCTGCCCGGCCTGGGGCAGGTATTTTGTCAGGTGCGGGGCGATGGGCAGAATGGTGAGCAGCGTGCCCAGTCCTTGCGGGATGTGGGTGTTGATCACGCCGCAGCCGACACTGTTCACTGCCGGCACACCCAACCAGGCCGTTTGCTGGTTCACCATGTCGCCAAAGACGCGACGGCCGTCGCCCTTTGTCAGCGCCATCACCGGCCCCATCTCGTCTACCGACACCCGGTCGCCGTTGGCGAAGAGGTAGGTGGGGTTGGATACGTCCGGCGGGCAACTGGTGATCAGCATCATGTCCACCTGCCCGGCGTACTGCCGCCACAGGTCGCGGTGGGCGGCGTCCCAACAGATGAGCAGGCCAAAGTCGCCCAAATCGGTGTGGGCGATGACGGTGCGGCTGGCGTCGCGGAAGTAGCCGCGCTCCCAGCCCCAGGGGTAATTTTTGTCATAGCGCCAGATACGGCCGTCCGGCGCGACCAGCAGCAGAGCGTTATACACCTCGTTCCCGTCCAGCAGCAGCAGCGAACCGGCCAGGTGGATATGGTGTTGGTGGGCGATGGTTTGCATCCAGGAAGCGGTACGGCCGTTGACCCGTTCCGCCCGTTCAAAGTTAGCCGGGTCATACTGGTAGCCGCTGTTAAACAGTTCCGGCAAGACCACCAACTGCGCCCCGGTTTGCGCCGCCTGCGTCACCAGTTTTTCGGCGCGAGCCAGCCGCTCAGTAACCGGCGCAGGGTTAGCATCCATCTGGATAGTGGCAACTTTCAATGTTCGGGCCATGGCATTTTCCTCCATGTGCAACTGTATCCGAACCGGGTATGGGTGGCAAGATGGGGGTATAATCACGGCCGTAAAATTGTGGTAGAGATGTTGCATTGCAACGTCTCTACACATAACCAGGAGAGGTATATGAACCCTACCAAAATTGCCATCATCGGCGCGGGCAGCGCCAGTTTTGGGCCAACCACGTTAGCCACCCTCATGCGCGAGCCAAAACTGCGCGGCAGCGAACTGGCGCTGGTTGACCTGAGTGAAGCAGCATTAACAACGGTTGTCCGTGTGGCCGAACAGATGAACGAAGCCTGGGGCGCGGAGATGCGCATCCGCGCCAGCACCAACCGGCGGGACGTGTTGGCCGGGATGCACTTTGTCATTGTCTCCATTGAAGTGCCCCCTCGTGAAGAACTGTGGCGCATGGATTGGGAAATCCCGCTGAAACATGGCCTGCGCCAGCCATATGGCGAAAATGGCGGGCCGGGTGGCCTGATGCACGCCTGCCGCCAGATTCCGCCCTTTATGGAAATCGTGCGCGACATGGAGGCGTTGTGCCCGGATGCCTGGCTGATCAATTTCAGCAATCCGCTGCCGCGCATCACCCGTGCGGTGAGCAAATTCAGCCGCATCCAAACGGTGGGTAAGTGTCATCAGATTAACGTGGGCTATGGGCTGACGGCCGTGCTCCTGCGCAATCGGTACAACATCCCGGTACCACCGGGTGTGAATCTACATTCCGATCCGGGTAATGTGGGCACGATACACGAGATGGCGGCGCACGGCCGTAACTATTTCCAAATCAAATCCGCCGGGCTGAACCATTTCATCTGGCTGATGGATATTCGGGATAAGGCGACGGGCGAGGATTTATACCCGTTGCTGCGGGCGACGCTGGCCGACGCGCCGCCGACGTTAGAACCGTTTTCGTTAGACCTGTTTCGCATCTTTGGTCGCTTGCCCATCCCCGGTGATACGCATCTGGTGGAATACCTGCCCTGGCTGCATGACCCGCTGGCAAAACCCTGGGAGACGTACCAGGTTCCGCTCTACGACTGGGGTGGCAACGAGGCAGCGCGGGACTTTTTGCACCACATGATGCGGCAAATGGCTGACGGGACGATGCCGGTGGCGGGGATGCGCGAGGCGCACAGTGAAGGCGCGGTGGAGTTGATTACCGCGATTGCCGGTGACGAGAACTTTTACGACGAAGCGGTCAACGTCCCCAACCGGGGCGCCATTACCAACCTGCCGGCCGAAACGATTGTGGAGATTCCGGCGCTGGTGAGCGGCCTGGGGGTGCAGGGCATCCACATGGGCGAGATGCCGGAAGCGATAGCGGAACTGCTGCGGCGGGAGGCGGCGCTGGTGGAACTGGTGGTGGACACGGCCGTGACCGGCGACCGTCATTTAGCCCTGCAAACGCTCCTGCTTGACCCCATGATCAACGACATTGGCCGTGCCCGCGCCATTCTGGATGATTACCTGACGCAGTTTGCCCACGTGCTGCCGCAATTTTGATAGGGAGATGGCGAGACTGGACAGTCTCGCCATCTCCCTGTGTTATAATCCCCCCATGCCAAACGACGACAAAAAACTCGACAAAGAGTTGTATCGCTGGGCGCAGGAACAAATCCGGGAATGGAATCTGGCCGAACAGCGCGACCGCTACCTGACGGCGCATGAACGCACACCGGAAAAAAGCTGGCAAGAATACCTGTCTCTTTGGGAATTTGCACGTCGGAGGAACTACAAGCAAAGTTTGCGCCAGCAGTCGGAAAAACACGCAGCGCTGGTTGGTTATTATGAGAGGGTGCAAAAACTAGAAGCGTGGAGAAGCGCCAGTGGAAGAAAACCTTAAAATTGTTCTGCACACGGCCGTCTCGACGAACCGTACATCGAAAGCTGGCTTTCCCAATTCGCGGAGGCGTTGGAAGAGCCGCAGCTTTTAACCGATTACCAGCAGCTTGTGGCAAAAGTCAATAAATTGGGCGAATGAAGAGGACAGTATGAGTGGAACAAAAGTAAACGTGCCTGAATTAGCCAGACTGCCAGCGTTTTGCCATGCCGTGATTGCCGGGGATTTTATTTTTGTCTCCGGCACGTTAGGGGCGAAGTTGGATTCGATGGAACTGGTTGAAGGGGGAACCGGCCCGGAAACGACACAAACGCTGCGCCACATTGAGCGGATTTTGGCGGAATGCGGCGCGTCGCTGGCGGACGTGGTGAAGATGAATGTGTATCTGGCGGATATGGGCACGTTTGCGGCGATGAATGCGGCGTACACGGCCGTGATGGGTGATGACCCACCGGCGCGGATTACGGTGGGGCGGGCGGAACTGGCGTTGGGCGCGGCCGTGGAGATTGACGCGGTGGCTTATAAGCCGGCGAGGTGATGTTGGTGAGGGTTAGCGCCGCCAGAGAAGGAGCCAGATGGGAATAAGGCCATACCACCAACTGCCACAAATATAGTCGGGTTCCCGACTGCTGACAGCCCAGATTAAGGTGAAAATGACCAACAGGGAGACGGCTAGCAAAACCAGGCCACGTATGAAGCGTTGACGCTGAATATGCTGCCATTCCGCCAGCGTGATCCATTGTTGGCTACGGCCGTGTCCCTCACATTCTGGGCACTGGACAGCCTGTTCCACCAGATGGTCCGCCGCATCGTGACCGCAGGGTAGCAAAGAATCATTGCTTTCCCACCAGGAATCATCGGGTGGAATTTCCTGGCCACAAAGCTGGCAAACGGCCGGGCCGGCCACGACCTTTTGGCCCTGGCAGGTAGGGCAGGTGCGGGTGATGGCCACTGTTTTTTTGGCATTCATATGGAACAGTTTAGGGGGTACGGCCGTGTTGGTCAAGTTGCAGTGCCCGGTGATCACGGCCGTTGACGCCCCCACCTGCCGCTTATACAATGAACCCACCTGTTGATTTGCAGAACGAGGAGAATGTGCATGACCACCATGACCCCCGATCAACCACGACTGACCACAGAAATTGCCGAACTCTGGCCGCCTCAGGGCCAATGGACGGAAACCGAATACTTCAACCTGCCAGACACCAACCGTATTATTGAACTTTCTGAAGGGGAGGTTTTTCTGATGGCTCCACCCGGCGACCGGCATCAAAAGGTTCTTGCCAACCTGTATCGTACTTTCTATCTTTTTGTCACGGAACATGATCTAGGTGTAGTACGCTTCGCACCACTGGCAGTGCGGTTGTGGCCCGGCAAAATTCGTGAGCCAGATTTATTGTTTGTGAGTCATGAAAATGCGCGCAAAATGGGTGAGAGATATTACGAACCACCCGATATGGTGGCGGAAGTGATTTCCCCCGGTACGCGGCGAACAGACCGGCGCGACAAATTTAACGAATATGCCCAGGCCGGTATTCCTGAATACTGGATTGTGGACCCGGAACATGAGACGATAGAGGTGTTTGTGTTGGATGAGGGAGCGTATACGCTGCTGGTAAAAGCGGCCAGGAGAGAACGAGCCTACTCTGCCTTACTGTCTGGGTTTGACGTTGTCTGCGCAGAGGTGTTTGCCTGAGAGCATAGGAGCATGATCATGAATGTTGTCTTGGATGATGTGTTGTGGGCGAAATTAAAAGCAACCGAAGTAGATATTAACGTCCATGTTAAAACTACTATCAACATCACCCCATTTGTGGCCCGACAGAAAGTGAATGTTTTTCTGTTAGATAAGGTAGGTACAGGTTTGTTGGCCGATGCACCCGACCTGGTCATGGCTGGCCAACGTTTACTATGGCGGATACCTGTTATCTTGTCTTTGCCGGGTCACGGCCGTTTGGGGCAAGTAGGCGTGGTTGACGTTGACGTGCAAACAGGTGAAGTGTTGGGCGACCAGACCCTCATTAATGGGTTAACAAATCATGCCAACCAGCTTGCTGCCAGTTCCCCACTTTAAACAAAGTCACAGCGGTGCTTGTCTGCCAGCGGGCGTTCGTATGATTCTGGAGTTCCTGGGGCATTCACATAGCGAAAGTGAACTTGCCCGTCGTCTGGGTACGCAGTCATTTGGTACGCCGGCCCCTAATCTACGACGCCTGGAAAAAATGGGCTTTTCAGTCACTTATGAATCAGGTACTTTGTCTACCCTCCGTGAGTGCCTTGAATCTGGAATACCCTGTCTAGTTTTTGTGCAAACAGGTGATTTGCCTTATTGGGAGGAAAACACCTCTCATGTGCTTGTGGCAATTGGCCTGGATGATGAAAATCTCACGGTGAACGATCCTGCTTTTGACACCGCCCCACACGCAGTCCCTCTTGATTACTTTTTACTTGCCTGATCAGAATTCGACCATCGCTATGCAGTTATACAAACTAACTAATGTGGTGACAGGCACACGCAACATGCCTGTCACCATTAGTCTTATTCCCCAGCATTGATCGTCAGTTGGGTGCTGGCGGAGCGGCCCCAGAGGATGGGGGTGTACATGCCGCTGACTTCGGCGGGCATGGCGGTAAACGTGCCCGGCAGGGTGGCGCGGGCAAAGTAGGTGAAGGTGCGCCGCCCCTTGTCCATCTCCGTCACGAAGAAACTGACCCGGTCGTCGAAGATTTCTTTGTAGTTGTAGCCCAACGTCTGCCAGCCCCAGTTTTCAGTCTGGTATTCCCAATACTCGTCGGCAATGCGGCTGGTGGTGTTTAGCCCTTCGTTGAGCGCTTCCAGGCCGCCGGGCAATTTGTCCTCGATGATCAGGTAGCTGCCGTTTTCGGGCAGGTTGACCGTTAGCTGTACTTTAACCAGTTGCCCGGCGACGATGTTGTCCAGCGGCTTATTGGTGAGGGGGTCAAGGTAGGCGCGGTCAACCGTGACTACCCCGGCGGCCTCGATTTCCGCCTGGGGGATGTAGACGCGGTTGTTGATGGTGTAATACAACGGCCGTCCGCCGTCCTGCGTTATCACAACCACATTTTCGCCATCGGCCAGTTGCTCGCGGGCAATCTGTACTGTTTGCGCGGGCGCACCCTGGCCCAAGGCCCCGGCAGCGACCACGGCGCCGTTCACGGAGATGGTGAAATTGGTACTCGCTGCCGCTTCATTGAAGGCCGAAGCCAGTAGATGGTCGGTGAGGGCCAGAATGGTGAACGACGTTTCATTGGTGCTGCCCCAACCCTGGCTGCGCCGCTGCCCCATCAGCCAGCGCACGATGCCGCCTTCCAATTCGTGGCCGGGGCGGATTTGCACAAACGCGCTCAGCGCCAGCGCCGTGCTGCGCACGTCTGAGGCCATTGTTTTCTGGTCGTAGTAACCATCGTGTGAAGCTCCTGACCAATGGATGAGACCGTTGGTATTCGTAGCCGTCTCCGCCAATCCATCCACAATTTGCCGCGCCAACGGCCGTTCACCCACTGCATCCAACGCCAGCGCCAACCCCGCCAGGCTGAACACATCCCCCCGCAGAGAATCCAGGTTATCGGCCAGCGCCAGAGTGGCCTCCTTGTTAGGTTGCCCTGCTTCGGCCAGGGCGTACAGGGCAAAAGCGCGGGTGCGGGCGTCCATGCTGGGCAAATTGTCATTCAGCCAGGTTGCGCCGCGTTCAATTACCGCTGGGTCTACTGCATAACCCGCCTCGGCTACCTGTGCCAGGCCAAAGATGACCCAGGCCGTCTGGTAATCATTGGTGCGGTCGTCATACCACCAGCCCCAGCCGCCGTCATTATGCTGGAAGCCGTAGAGACGCTGCACACTGGCGTTGATGTAGGCGGGTAGTTCCGCCTGCAAGGTGGGGTTGCTCACGCCCAACTGATTCAGGGCGCGGCCGACGACGGCGTTGGGCAGCGCCCGGCTCATCGTCTGCTCCACGCAGCCGTAGGGGTAGCCGGTCAGGTATTCCAGCCCTTCCAGCAGCGTACCGGCGATGGAGCGGCTGAGTTGAATTTCCACCACGCTCATGGGCAGGGCGTCGGTGGGAATGTTAACCGTTGTTTCCAAGCGTGTGTTGAACTGGCCGATCTGCGTGACTACATCAGGTACGGCCAAGGGATTGATGTGCAAGGGCAGCAGCACGGCATCGGCCGTGTCGCCGGGTTCTAAGCGGGCCACATCAGCATTGTATTGAGCCTGCACCAACAGATGGGTGTCACCGGCGATCACGGCCGTCATTCCCCAACCCACCAGCCGAACTTCACCCGGCTCCAGTATCAGCGTCTGTGTAACGGGCGCCAGGATTTCTAATTGCGCTACATCGTCCGCGGCCACCTGTTCGGCCAGGGAGATGGCCAACCCCTGCGGTTCATCGCTGTAATTGTGTATCAGGGCCGAAATGTGCAGATTGTCACCGGTCGTCAGGGCACGGGGCAGAATCGGCCGGACGATGATGGGCTGCCAGGTGGTGATGTTGGCCGTTGTTTCGCCCACTTGTGTGTCGGCCGGAGCCGCTTTGGCCGTCATGCGCCAGGTGGTCAGGCTGTCCGGTAGGGTGATGGTCACTTTTACCTCGCCGTTGAAGTCGGTGATGAGGACGGGGAACCAGGCAGCCGTGTCCGGGAAATCGGCGCGTGGCCCGCCAGGATAACCGCCGTCGCCGCCACCGCCGCCCATGCCGCCGCCCCACAGCTCCCGCGTCGGTCGCAGCGAGTTGTAGGTGTTTACCAGCCGGGCGCGTTCATAATAAAAGGCGTCATACATCGGGCCAGATAGCTCTTCGCTGAGGGCGAAGATGGCTTCGTCTACCAGCGCCAGCGACACCTCCGCGGAGACAGGTTCGCCCTGATAATTGGTGACACGCACCGTAAAGGTGGCTTCTTCGCGGGGGGCGTACTGCTCTTTGTCCGGGGTGATGGTGACGTTGAGCCGTTTGGTGGTGGCCGGGACGCTGATGTTGTGGTAGGTGGTGAGCAAACGGCCGTCTGGCTGGCTGCTGCTGGTGTACTCGTCAAGGGTGGTATCCAACGGCTGCCAGACGTTAACGGCTACGTAAATGTTGGGCACATCCGTTTCTTCAATTGGCAGGTCTACCAATGTCAACGGGGCAGTCAGGTTGATCAACTGCTCGCGGTGGGTGCTGCCCCGTTCCCAGGTGAGCAGCGCCGGGCCGCTGACGGTGCTTTCGATGATCAGTTGCGCGGTTTCGCCGGGGGCGTAGCTGGGTTTATCGGTGTCCAGGCGCAGTTCACCATCCTCACGGCCGTACCAATTGCTATAGATGTCGCTAAAGGCATAAACGTAGCTGGTGGTTTGGATGGTGTAGCCGCGGGCATCGGTACCTTTCAGACGCAACTGGTAATGACCGGGTTCGTTGATGGTGAATGAGGTGGAGGCGCGGCCCTGGGCGTCGGTGGTCAGGCTGGCGCTCTGGCGCACGTCGTTGTAACCGCGTGTACTGCTCTGGTAGCGGGCCAGTTCCAGCGTCAAGGCGCGGTTGGCGACCGGCTCACCAAAGATGGTCTGCACGTTGGCGCTGATGAAGAAGGGTTGGTTGGGGGCATGGACGTAGCCGCCAAAGTCGGCCTCAATCATTTCCAGGGCATCGTAGAGGGTAACGGCCTGGAAGCCGCTGACGGTCTGGTGGCTGCCATCATCTACTGTGGCCTCAATGCCCCATTGTCCCTGGCGCACACTGCTGCCCCATTCCCAATAGTAGCCATAACCGCCGCTCAGATAGGTGTCACGGGGGATGTGAATGGTGGTGGTGAAACGGCCGTCCGCATCCGTCCGCCCGGTAATGGGGCGGTTGGCCGTGTTGTAATCTTCGTACCATCCGCTGCCATACCACTCGTGGTCTTTGGTAAAGCGGCGGATGGTGATGCTGGCGTTGGCGACTGGTTCGCCGAAGTAGTAGGCGGTGTCTACGGTGATTTCAATGGTATCACCCAGCAGATATTTGGCGGCGTCCGTGGTCACGGTCACTTCGTAGTCCGGTTTGCGGTAATCTTCTACTTTGAACAACTGGCGGTGACTGGTTCCGGCGGCAAACACTTCCACGTGATAGTTGCCCAACATGGCCCCGTCGGCCAGTTGGAACGTGCCGTTCACCGTGCCGAAGTTATTGGTGAATAGTTCAAAGGTTTGCACGACGTTGTTACGGCCGTCTCGAATCCGCACTGTCACCGGTGTGCCGGTGGGCGGCACGGTGAGCGTGGCGTCATCATCCAGGCGCACAATGGCCTTGAACAGGACTTCGTGTCCTGGTTTGTAGATGGGGCGGTCGGTGGTGATGAAGGCGGCCGACTGGGTAAGGGCAACGGGAGTATCCCACCACTGGCGCCGCGAGCCATACCCACTTTGCCACTCGGTGGAGAGGCCGCTGACGGTCATGTCATCGCCGCTGCGGGCGACCACAATGAGCGGCTCAATGGCCGGTGGGCCGCCCTCGGCAAAGGCGGGCAGTTGGGTATGGAAGACGCCATCTTCGTCGGCCTGTCCTTCACTGATCAGGTTGCCATTGCGGGCGTAAATGCCCACCTCAATGCCAGGTACGGGGTCGCCATTGATGTCCGTCACCCAGGCCACAATCTGGCCGTTGGCTTCTTTGACGGCCAATGTATTTTCGGTGAGAACCAGGATAAGCTGGTCATTTAAGCGGCCAACAGTGAGGTTGAGGATATAGAGGCCCGGCGGCACATCGGCGGGGATGATTACTTCCTGGATGTTAGCCCACTCGTTTGGGGAAGGCCTGGTTTCTTCTTGCCAGCTCTGCACCAGGGGGAAACCGGTCAGATCAATAGTCGTTTTACTTTCTTCGCGCCAGGGCCAGTAATCTTTGAAGTTGGAGGCGTAACGGTCGAGGAACTGTTCCAGATTGAGCTGGTATAGCTCAAAGCCAACAATTTGCTGGTCACTGCGGGTGACAATCTGGTACTGGATGGCGCGACGGCCGTGTACATCCAGCACCTGTGCGTTGGGGCCATAGCCAAAGTTGGCAACTTCCTGGAAACGGCCGGTGCCAAAGCTCCAGCTTTGCGGTGCATCCAGAATGGGTTCGCCATCGGCGGCGACGGCCGTTGCCGCCAGCGTCACCGTGTAGTCACTGTTTTCGGCAAAGATGCCGCTGGTCGGGTGAAAAACGAGGGTGGTTTCCCGCCATTCAAACGTACCCTCCATGGCCGGTTCGATGGCAAAGGCGGCTTCGGTGGCGGCCTGATCCATCAGGCGGTCAAAGCGGATTTGCACCAGTGCGGCGGGACTGACGTTCTGCCCGCTGGGGGCAAAGCTGAGGATAGGGGGCGGGGTGTTGAAGCTGGCGGCGGCCATTGGCGGCAGTTCGCTGCCATCCTGGAGGAGCAGGGGGGTGATGAAGTTGATGGTGTAGGTGGTATTGGCGCGCAGACGGCCGTCTGGCGTCAGAGTTAGCATCGTGTTGTCTTCGTTCCAGCCCAGTTTGCCCTGCACCGCCGGTTTGATCTCCAAAGCGCGGCTGACACTGGCGGCGTCCATGGGGTAGTTGAACCGGATGGTGAGGGGGGCTTCAGGGTCGCTGGCAGAAGGGCCGCTGACCCTGCCCAGTGGGTCGGTCAGGGACAGGGGCCAGGTATACGGCCGTGCCAGCGAGATACCGTCCTGGTTGACGGCCGTTTTGTCCAGGGTGAACTGGTATTGAACGCCAAAGGTCAGCGGTTGGGTCAGAGTGATGGTGATGGTTTGGTCGGTGGCATCCAGATCATAGGGCAGCGGCGGTTCCATGCGCAGGGCGGCGGCCAGGCTGTCTGTATCCATGGGCTGGTTGAAGCGCAGGGTGATGGTGGGCAGCCGGTCGGTAATAGTGGTGCGGCTGGGGGTGCGCCCGGCGACAAAGGGGGCGGTGAGGGTTTTCATTTGCCAGCGCTGCGTGCCGGCGAAGGCCAGGCCGCTGGCGCTGTGCAGATCGGCAGACAGGGTTATGTTGTAGCTGCGGTTGGAATTGAAACCGTCATCGGGGGTGAAGGTGAGGGTGGTGTTGTTGTTGCTCCACACGGCCGTGCCGTTGACACGTGGCGAGAAGGTAAGCGGCTGGCTGAGGCTGGTATTCATCGGCTGGTTGAAGTGGAGGACGAGGGCGTCACCGGGTGGAAAGGCGTCCAGGTTGCCCGGCAGGGTGACGGCGAGATGGTCGGGCAGGGCCGTGGGGGTGAAGGTGGGCACGGCCGTTGGTGGCGGTGTAGCCGTCACTTCGATCACCTGGACGACGGTTTCCGTTGGCTGACCGCTATCACAGGCGGTGAGGATGAGGAGGGTGAACAGGAGTACGGCCAAAAAACTAGAGCAAACCGGCTTCAGCCGGTTTATTGTATCAGCCTGGGGCTTCAACCCCAGGCGGGGGATCAGGTGTTGGTGGAGCTGTGTCATTTTCATATCCCTCCTGCTTGCCGGATGCCTATGGCGGTGCATCCGTAGCAGTAATCAACAGACAAATCGAACTACCAGACAGTATAGATCAGGTGGCTTGTGGCTGCCTGACGGGAAAGGCGTGGGAGGGCTACGATTGGTGTGTGGGGAGGGTACGGCCGTTTTGCTCCATCTCTGCTATAATCGCGCGAACTTGTGGAAATAGGCAAAAACAAACCCGAAGCGACCGAGGAAAGTTAGATTATGGAATTGCTGGACAGTATCATTTTAGGTAACTGTGAGGAAGTGCTAGAAGATTTCCCCGCCAATTCAATTGACCTCATCGTCACATCACTACCTTATGCTGACCAACGCGCCAGAACGTATGGTGGCGTAAAACCGGATGAGTACGTGGATTGGTTCTTGCCCAAAGCGGCGCAATTCAAACGGGTACTGAAGCCAACAGGTACATTTATTCTGAATATCAAAGAGCGCGTGGTTGACGGTGAACGCCATACCTATGTCTTGGAATTAATTCTGAAAATGCGTGAACAAGGCTGGTTGTGGACAGAGGAGTATATGTGGCACAAGAAAAACTCCTATCCAGGCAAATGGCCGAATCGGTTCCGAGATTCTTGGGAGCGGTTATTGCAGTTCAATAAGCACAAGCAGTTCAAGATGCACCAGGATGCGGTCATGGTGCCGGTTGGTGATTGGGCGAAGACCCGGTTGGCAAATTTGAGCGAAACGGATAAACGCCGAGATGAATCTAGGGTCAACAGCGGTTTTGGTAAAAATGTCTCTAATTGGGTGGGACGCGATCTGGTCTATCCGACGAACGTTTTACATATGGCTACAGAATGTTACAACCGCAGTCACAGTGCCACCTTTCCGGTAGAACTGCCAGCCTGGTTTATCAGGCTGTTTACAGATACGGGCGATGTGGTGCTAGACCCGTTTGCCGGTTCAGGGACGACGTTGGTAGCTGCAAAGGAACACGGCCGTCACTTTATTGGCATTGATATTTCCGAAGAATATTATCAGCTTGCTATGGAGCGTGTTGGATTTAATCAGCCGCGTTTGTTGGAACAATCCATGATATACGAAGCCGGAGATGACCAATGAATCCACTTAACCTTGACGAAGTCAATGAGTTTGTCAATGTTCACATCGTGGACTTTCACCAGCGGCGAATCAGATCCTTAGAAGATCTGCAACTAAATAAGCTCCTAAAAAAAAATCCCTATCTCTTTCGCGCTAAAAATATCACAACAGCCTCAGAACTAATTGATGGATTACTAGAGGCTTTTCTGTCATCCTCCGAAGAAAAGTTATTCGGGGATTTTCTGGAAAATTTAGCAGTTTTTGTGGCGGGGAAGACGTGTAACGGCCGTAAATCCACAGCCCCTGGCGTAGACCTTGAATTTGAAAACAACGGCATCCATTACATCGTCTCAGTCAAATCAGGCCCTAATTGGGGCAATAGTTCCCAACAAAACAAACTCCAACAAGATTTACAGAATGCAGTCAAGCGTATTAAACAGTCGCATTTGAAAATCAACGTACAGCCAGTTTTGGGAATTTGCTATGGAAACACAGCAACTAGCTACTTGCGCGGTTACTTAAAGATTGTCGGCCAAAACTTCTGGTATCTCATCAGCCAAAACGAGCAGCGTTATACCGACATCATTGAGCCAATCGGCTACCGGGCGAATGAGCATAACGAGGCCTTTCTCCAGCAAAAAGATCGGGTGAGCAATCGCTTTACCGGCGAGTTCGTCAACCGATTTTGTGATGAGCGTGGCGCGATTGATTGGATCAAGCTGGTTGAGTTTAACAGTGGCAATTTTGACCTTGAGCAGTTTTTTTCCTGAGCTATGCACGAATCAAAACTAAACCCCCGAAGTGAAGAGTTCAAACAGAATCAGGTCGCTATGCAGATATTAGTTGACCAGTTGAATGATCGGCTGGCAAAGGTGAGTGCGGGCGGCGGCGAGCGTGGCGCGCGCAAGCTGCGGGAGCAGGGCAAATTGCTGCCCCGTGAGCGGCTGGAACTGCTGCTTGATCCGGGCACACCATTTCTGGAACTCTCGCCGCTGGCGGCGTGGGGCATGTATAACGATGAGTCGCCGGCTGCATCCAATATCACCGGCATTGGCGTGGTGTCGGGCGTGGAGTGCATGGTCTTTGTGAATGATCCGACGGTGAAGGGTGGTTCGGTGTACCCCATGACGCTGCAAAAGACGCTGCGGGCGCAGGCGATTGCCCAGGAGAACCGGCTGCCGTGTATCAGTCTGGTGGAGTCGGCCGGGGCCAATTTGCTGTTTCAGGACGAGATTTTTATTTTGGGCGGGCGCAGTTTTGCCAACCAGGCGCGCATGAGTGCGTTGGGTATCCCCCAGATTTCGCTGGTGTTTGGCTCGTCTACGGCGGGTGGGGCGTATGTGCCCGGTATGAGCGATTACACGGTCTTTGTGCGTGGGCAGGCGTATGCCTACCTGGGTGGGCCGCCGCTGGTGAAGATGGCCACGGGCGAGGAGACGGATGACGAGACGTTGGGCGGGGCGACGATGCATGCGCAGGTTTCCGGGCTGGCTGATTATCTGGCGGCGGATGATGCGGATGCCATTCGCATTGGGCGGCGCATTGTGGCGCAGTTGCCGCGGGAGAAGGTGGGGCTGGCACACGGCCGTCGCCAATCCCCTACTGCCCCCGCCTACGACCCCGACGAACTGCTGGGCGTCATCCCCGCCGACCCCAAGATTCCCTTTGACATCCGCGAAATTATCATTCGCATGGTGGATGGCTCGGACTTTTTCGAGTTCAAGCCGGAGTATGGGCCAACGCTGGTGTGCGGCCATGCGCATCTGAACGGCTGGCCGGTGGGCATCATCGGCAACAACGGTATCTTGTTTTCCGAGAGCGCCAACAAAGCGGCGCAGTTTATCCAGTTGTGCAACCAGAGCCGCACGCCGCTCATTTATTTGCAAAACATCACCGGTTTTATGGTGGGCACGAAGTATGAACGAGAGGGAATCATCAAATATGGCAGCCAGATGATTAACGCGGTGGCTACCAGCAGCGTGCCCCAGTTTTCGGTGATTGTGGGCGGCAGTTATGGCGCGGGCAATTATGCCATGTGTGGCCGGGCGTATGACCCGCGCTTTTTGTGGACATGGCCGAACAGCCGGGTGGCGGTGATGGGCGGCGAACAGGCGGCGGGGGTGCTGGCGATTGTGCAAGAGCAGCAGGCGCGGCGGCGGGGGCAGGAGCCAGACCAAAATGCCATTCAAATGCTGCAAATGATGACGCGGCAGAAGTTTGAGCAAGAATCAGACCCATATTATGCCACCGCCCGGCTGTGGGATGATGGCATCATTGACCCGCGTGATACGCGGCAGGTATTGAGTATGGGTTTGTCGGTGGCGCATAATGTGGATTTTATAACGCCAGGTGCGCCGCATTATGGGGTGTTTCGGATGTAATTGTTGTATTGGGTGTAAGCCGATTTTCTGGCTGTAGGAGGGATGAAGATGGCCGGTGGGCAAGATGTCATAACGAATGTGGTGATGGGCAGCGGTGGCGCCGGTGGGGGTGGCCCCGAATATGAGACCATTCTTAACCGGTTGAAGGGGGGGGATGTTGAGGCGCGCTATGTTGCTTTTAGCAGCATTGTGTCGGCGCGTTCGGCAGATGAAATTAACCCGGCGGAACAAGAGGCGGTAAGACTCAAATTGATTCAACTGGTTGAGGAGGGGGACACGGCCGTTTTAGAAAGGATGCGTACCCGACAGGGTGGGGTCGGCGAATATGATGCGGCACGGGTTGATGCCGCCAAAGCATTGGTGCGTTTGTGGCCGGAAACGGAACCGGGCACAGTGGGCAGCGCTTTGGTGGCGGGATTGGCCGACCTGCAGGATAAAGTCAGGCGGGGAAATGTGGTCACGGCCGTGAAAGAGCTGGCGGCGGCAGCAGCCCAAAAACCGGAAGATGCAGAGCTGCAAACCATAGGCAACTTGTTGAAAGCCGATGAGGTCGTAAAAGAAAGGCTGCTGCAAATGGTAAAAGAAGCCGACAAAGAAAATGTCCGTTTAGCTGCGGTGTTAGCCCTCATACACCTGGGTTGGGGAGAAAATGTAGACGGCGCTTTGTTGATTGGCTTGAATTCCCCGGTGGACCGTGAAAAGGTGGTCCGGGTGGCTTATGAGATTCAAAAGAGCGGGCCGGCGCTCAAGCAAATCCAGGCGATCCATTGGGATAAACAAGTGGAACAGGTTATCAAAGAGTTAGCCGGTTTTGTGCCTGACCCAAAGGTAGAGAAAACCGCGCTGGCAGCTTGCATTGAAAACGCGATTAATTTTTTGCTGAAGTTGAATGAGTTAACCTGGCCCTTGGGCAGCAGCACCACACCGATTGATGTGTATTGGGCAGACAAGCCACAGAAAAATCAGGTAACGGCTACGGCCATAGACAATCTTTGGTATTACCTGCAAGAGCTATGCGCTGATAAGGCTGTCCCGACCACCTTTAGGGCAATCGTGCTGCTGTCTGTGCCCCAAAAGGATGCCTTTACAAAGCTGGGCCAACATCTGGATGAGTTTTCGGCCGAGATGCAGGCAACGCTTGGCTGGGAGATGTTGAACGACAGCCAAATGGTCACGGCCGTGTCCGACGTATTTCCGGCGGCGCAGCAGACAACACCAGCAGACGGCCGTACCTCTGCCTCCGCCCAAGAATCCGAATTGGATGAAAAAGGGCTTGCCGAAGAAATAGTTGCCCGCAAAATAATTGTCCGGCTTGTGGACGCTGTGCTGACCAATAAGAAGGAACTCGTATCGTTGCGCCTGCGGCGGCAGCAGCGGGCGGCGCTCTGGTTGGCCGCCCGGCAAGTAGATATTTATGACATGGCGCCTGATCTGTTTGAAGTCATCCACAGACATCTAAAAGAGATCGAAGCCGAGGAAACCGAGCGCCCAGAAAGCAAAGCCCCGTTTGAAATGGCCCGTATTACCTTCGACCTCACCTGGGACGGGCATGAATTAAACCGTCTTTTTGAGAAGATTGCCCGCAATGAAGGTAACGTACCGGATTACATCGCCCGCTATGTGGCCAAAGCCAGGTTAGGCGATATGCGTCGTCTGGTACGCCTCTGGGAGCAGTGGATTGCTTTGGACGATAAAACATTACGCATTGAAACCGCCGAGATGTCCATACGCCACAATCGGTATGCAGTGCTGCCCCTGGTTGAGCGGGTAAAGGGTTCACTGGAACGTTCTGATCTGAAATTGGAAAAATATCCAGACAACCAGAAATCGTTTTATCAGCTTGTTGCTTCTCCTGAATATCACGACCTTATTTTCAGAAAACGGGAGGGGGAAAAATCCTTGCGCGCCAGATTGGGGACCGATCCTTTGTGGAACAAGGAGGAAAAACAGCAATTACAGCTATGGTTAGCCGTGCGCGAGGATAAGTCGAGTGAATACCCCGGCTGGGCGCAGCGCGTTCGGGCGGCTGACGTCAGCGAAGAAGAGATGAAAAAACTGCTTGATCTGGAAATCACCTGGATCATCCGGCAGCGCAAAAAGATCGTCAACCGTCGTATTGCCAATTTGCTGGCAACCATGAGCGATCCCTGGTATTTAGAGGGCGGTGATTCTGAAAAGGCGAATGGCTTTCACGATATTCAGCTTGAACTGCGTCGCCATGTTGTGCCTTATTTCGCGCAACAGCTAAACAAAGATGAAGACCTGGAAATTCGAGAGAACATGGCCCGCATGTTGGCTAATCTAGCCGACCGCAAAGAGGGCCAGATGGCGATTGATGCCCTGGTTCAGGCGGTCATTGGCGAAGAGCGTCGCCAAAACCGGCGGCAGGATTTGCTGTCGGAGTATTACCTGGAGCCGTCCCGGCAGCGCAGCGAAGAAGCAGCGCACATTTTGAACCAGGCTGTAGAACAGGCTAAAGCCACCCTTATCACCCTGCGCCGCGTGAATCTGATGGTGATTGTGGTGGGGTTGACGTTGGTCATTGTTGGGTTTGGGGTGGCTATTTTTAGCGAAACGTCCAACACGCGCCTGATGGGGTTGTTAGCTGGCATGGGTGGGTTGGCGGGTGTGATCCGGCAGTTGATCAAAGACCCGCTGGATCGGATTCAAAACGCGATGGCGAACCTGGTGCAAATGGAGGCGGCGTTCACCACCATGATGTGGGAGTTGAACTTGAACCAGACCTTCATTCAAAGTCGGTATGTGGCAAACGGCCATTTGACGTTTGATGAAATTCAGACAACGGTGGACCGTGTGGAAAAGGCGATGCAGAATACGATGCATTTGGTGGAAACGTACACGGAAACGAGTTCGCCACGGCTGGTGACACGCCTGACGAATATCTCCCCGGTGGCGGCGGAAGTGAAACGAGAAGGCAGCAGCGAGGTGACGATTTACGGCCAATATCTGCATGGTGATGGCAGCGATAAGAAGGAGAAGGCCGGTATTTTGGCGCTCAATCATGTGCCGATTGGGGCAAAGGTGAGCAAATGGGAAGATGATAAGGTGGTTTTCCATTTACGCCAGGAAGATATGCAGGTGGTTGCCAACGGCCGTGCCCCCGATAGCGTCCTGGTTAGCTTGATTGTAGATGGCATGGAGACGAACGCTTTGCCTCTGCGGGTAATTCATACGAGCAGGCAAGAGGCAAATCCGCTGCCACCAACGTGAAGATTCAAAGAGAATGTTGCACGGCCGTCGCCTGACAGGTAAATTCTAGTTATCTATAAAAATTTCACTCAACAAAAGGAAAGTAACGTATGAAAAAGTTAGTTGTTCTTGTGATAATGGCCTTGATGGCCGGATGGCTGGTAGCCTGTGGTGGCTCTGGTAGTAATACGGCGAGTAATACCGGCAACAACACCTCGGCGGCGTCGGATTCATCATCGGAGTCCTCGGCGTCTTCTTCTTCCTCCACGTCTACAACCTCCTCATCTGCCGCTTCTTCTTCGGATTCGTCGCCGCCGACGAACACGCCCAGACCGGCGCCAACCCCTACGGCCACGGCCGTAGCCGGTGTTGATCAGGGGACCGGGTTAGAGATTAACCCCAACCCGGCGCCACAATCCGGTGAATTTATCGTGGAAGGGCCGGTCACGGCCGTGAACGCCATTCCCCAGGACAAACCCACCTTTACCGTCAGAATTCCCGGCGGCATCTCCTATACCATTCACGCCCAACCCCTGTCCGAAATTTTGGTGGAAGATGGCACCCAGTTGCGTCCCCACGAGTTCCGCCCCGGTCTGATTGTGCGGGCAACCGTTCGTTTTGATGCCACCGTGCAGGGGGGCACGCCCGGTTTTGTCACAGAAGATATGGTCATTTTGCTGAAGGATCAATAGGGACAAACGGCCGTGAAATTTGATACCACTCTCCTTGTCCACGATCTGGCCGAAATGCCCGCCTATACGCAGGCGGCAGAGGCGTTGGGGTTTGACGGCATCTGGACGGCCGAAACCAACCATGATGTCTTTCTGCCGCTGGCGCTGGCGGCGGAACACAGCCAGCGGGTACACCTGGGCACGGCCATTGCCGTTGCCTTTCCGCGCACGCCCACCATTCTGGCGCATCTGGCCTGGGACCTGGCGAAGTATAGTCACGGCCGTTTCATCCTCGGTTTGGGGCCACAAGTCAAAGCCCATAACGTGCTGCGCTTGGGCGTGAAATGGGACAAACCGGTGAAGCGGATGCGCGAGACCATTCAGGCCATCCATGCCCTGTGGGACTGCTGGCAGTATGACAAACCACTCGACTTTGAAGGCGAGTTTTTCCTGCTGAAACTGATGACGCCGTTTTTTAACCCTGGCCCTATTGCCTACCCCAATCCACCCATCTACATTGCCGCCGTCAACGAACAAATGCTGCGGCTGGCGGGCGAATTGTGCGAGGGGGCACATTTGCACGCCATCCATTCGGTGAAATACTTTGATGAGGTGGCGCTGCCCCATATTGAAGCCGGGCTGGCAAAAAGTGGGCGGGCGCGGGGGGATTTCAGCGTGAACACGGCCGTTTTTGCCATCCCCACCGATGACCCCGATTACGCTGCCTGGGCAGAAGGGTTCGTGAAGCAGCAAATCTCCTTCTATATGAGTACACCTGCCTACCGGGTGCTGGCGGAATTACACGGCTGGCAGGAAACGGCCAAAGAGTTGAGCGTGTTGGCGCGCAACGGCCGTTGGGCAGAAATGCCCGCCCTTATCAATGATGACATCCTGCATACCATCGCCGTCACCGGAACCTGGGCTGAACTGCCCCACATCGTGCAGCAGCGGTACGGCCGTCGCATAGACCGCCTCAGCTACTACCTGCCCTACGTACCCGGCCAAAACGAAGACGGTTGGCGGGCGACGATTGCCGGGTTTAAGCAGCCGTTTGTAGTAGGCGATTTATCGCCTTCAGAAGGCGATAAATCGCCTGCTACGAACATGTAGGAAAACATATGTCTCTCTATTTCAATCAAGAACACGAGATGTTCCGGCAGATGGTGCGCCGGTTTGTGGAAAACGAGATCAATCCCCACGTAGATAAGTGGGAAGAAGAGCGCATGTTCCCGGCGCATGAACTGTTTCCTAAAGCGGGCGCTTTGGGGCTGTTGGGCATCACCTACCCAGAAGAATATGGTGGCAGCGGGCTGGATTACTGGTATGAAACGGTCATGCTGGAAGAGTTGGGCCGGGCTGGCTGCGCTGGCATACCCATGGCCATTGCTGTGCAAACCGACATGGCTACGCCGGCCCTCGCCATGCACGGCAGCCATGAACAGAAGGAGAAGTTCTTGAAACCGGCGATTGCGGGCACGGCCGTGTTCTCTATTGCCGTCAGTGAACCCGATGCCGGTTCTGACGTGGCTGCCATCCGCACCCGCGCCGAAGTGGACGGCGACGATTACGTCATCAACGGCTCCAAGATGTGGATTACCAACGGTACCCAGGCCGATTACCTGACGCTGCTGGCCCGTACCAGTGGCGACTACGGCTTCAAAGGCATGTCGCTCATCATCGTGCCCACCGATACACCTGGCTTCAGCGTCAGCAAGAAGTTGGAAAAATTGGGCAACCACAGCAGCGACACGGCCATTCTCTCCTTTGATAATATGCGCGTGCCCCAGGCCAACCGCATTGGGCCAGAGGGTATGGGTTTTATTTTGCAGATGCAGCAGTTCCAAAAGGAACGGTTGTCCGGGGTGATCATGAGCACCGCCGGGATGGAAAAAATCATCCGCATGACCATTGATTACTGCCGCCAGCGGCAGACATTTGGTAAACCACTGATTGATAACCAGTGGATTCATTTCAAAATTTGTGAACTGCTCACCGAAGTGGAAGCATTGCGCCAGTTGGCGTACCATTGTGTGCGCACGCTGGTCGCCGGTGAGGACGTGACCAAAGAGGCGTCTATGGCCAAGTTGAAAGCGGGGCGGTTGGCGCGGGAAGTGGCCGACACCTGCCTGCAATTTCATGGTGGCATGGGCTACGTGGAAGAGTACCCGATGGCTCGTTACTTCCGCGACGCCCGCCTGCTCTCCATTGGCGCCGGTGCGGACGAAATTATGTTGGGTATTATTGCCAAGTATGAAGGGATATTGCCGGGACGGTAGAAGCAGGAAGTAAGCAGTGGGCAGTTAGCGGTCTACTGCTCACTGCTTACCGCTCACTGATTTTATGGAGGAGACATGGAAACAATCAAAGTTGTACGTTCTTTTGTAGATGCCAAATCATTCGCGGAGTTGATTGCCAGAGAATATGATTTTGGTGGGCCGGTGACGTGTAAGCTGTTTAGTAAAATGGTGCGCACGCAGGATAATGACCATTATCTGGTAACAACCAGCAGCGGCGCCAAATTTGTGGCCCGGTTGTACCAGTTGGGCGCCCGTTTGCAGCGACAAGAGTCCGACTATTTGTACGAGTTGGATTGGTTGAATTTCCTGGAGAAGGAAGGGTTACCGGTCGCTTACCCCATTGCCCGGCGCGACGGCCGTTTCCTGGGCAGCATTTTAGCGCCGGAAGGTCAGCGATATTATGCGCTCTTTAGCCTGGCCGAAGGCACAGCCATGCAAATTCAAGACGAAGAGCAGCTATATATTTTTGGCCGGGAAATGGCCCGAATTCATCGTGTGTCTAACAACTATGAACATAAATATGACCGGCGGATGTTAGACCTGGAATTTTTGGTGGATAAACCGGTGCAGCGCATTAAGCGATATTGGGACGAAGACGAAGGGCGCAAAGATGATCTGGAACTGCTGCTGATCTCGGCAGAGGAAGCGAAGGATGATCTGCTGGCGTTGATCAACAATGAGCAGTATACGCCGGATAGTTGGGGGCCAATCGGCGGCGACTTTCACAGCGCCAGTGTCTTTTTTGACGCTAACAACAAGCCTACCTTTTTCAATTTTGATTGGTGTGGCACCGGCTGGCGCGCCTATGATATTGCCGTCTTTTTGCACAACAGCGACCTGATTCACCAGCATAACCCGGAACTGGCTGAAGCCTTTTTTGCCGGCTATTACGCGGAACGGCCGTTAAGTGAAAACGAACATGAAGCCATTGCCCCCTTCCTCACCCTCCGCCGCATCTGGCTCACCGGCTGGTTTATGATGAATGATGGGTTGGCCGGACACTCCTTTATAGCGACCCTGTAAGTAAAGGTAATTGGGTAATTACCCAATTACCCAATTACTCAATTATCCCCATGATCCACTCCCTCCTCATCGCCAACCGGGGTGAAATTGCCTGTCGTATCATCCGCACCTGTCGCCGCCTGGGGATTCGGGCGGTGGCGGTTTATTCGGATGCCGATGTAGACGCTTTGCATGTGCGGCTGGCAGACACGGCCGTCCACATCGGCCCTTCTCCCGCTCCCGATTCCTACCTCAATATGTCCGCCATCATCGCCGCTGCCCAACGCGCCGGGGTAGACGCCGTACACCCCGGTTTTGGTTTTCTGGCCGAAAACGCCGAGTTTGCCCGCGCCTGTGCCGCCGCCGACCTCATTTTTGTGGGGCCGTCGCCTGAGGCGATTGAGTTGATGGGTAATAAGCGGGCGGCGAAGGAACGGGTCACGGCCGTAGGTGTGCCCATCATTCCCGGATATGGTGGTGTGGATCAAAGCAATGCTACACTGTTGGCCGAAGCAACCCGGATCGGCTTTCCTGTCCTGGTGAAGGCGGCGGCGGGCGGCGGCGGCAAGGGGATGCGGCTGGTTGAGGCCGCCGCAGCTTTGCCGGAAGCGTTGGCGGCGGCGCGGCGGGAAGCACAGCAGGCATTTGGCTCGGACGAGTTGATTTTGGAGAAGGCGCTGACCCATGCCCGGCATGTGGAAATTCAGGTAATGGGCGACCAACACGGCAATCTCATCCACCTGGGTGAGCGGGAATGTTCCTTGCAGCGCCGCCACCAAAAAGTGATTGAAGAGTCACCTTCCCCGGTGGTGAGTGAAGAATTGCGGCAACGGATGGGAGCAACGGCCGTGCGTGCCGCCCAAACCGTCAATTACCACAATGCTGGTACCGTTGAGTTTTTGCTCGATGAAACGGGCGATTTCTACTTCTTGGAGATGAATACTCGATTGCAAGTAGAGCATCCGGTGACGGAACGGGTGACGGGACTTGACCTGGTGGAGTGGCAAATCCGGGTGGCAGAAGGGGAGCGGCTGCCGCTGACGCAGACGCAAATTGCCTGGCGTGGTCATGCCCTGGAAGCCCGCCTTTACGCCGAAAATCCGGCCAACGATTTTCTGCCGGTAACGGGCGAGGTGCTGTTGTGGCAGCCGCCGGAAGGGGAGGGGATTCGTGTAGACAGCGGGATACAAACGGGCGACCCGGTTTCCATTCATTACGACCCGATGCTGGCAAAGATCATCGCGTATGGGGCTGACCGGGTGACGGCCGTGCGCCGCCTGGCGCGCGCATTGGAAACGGCCGTGCTGCTTGGCTTCACCCATAATCTGCCGTTTCTGGTTGATGTGCTGCGCCATCCTGAGATGGCCGACGGCCGCATCCACATCCACTTTCTGGCCGAGCAGTTTGCCAACTGGCAGCCGCCGGTCGGGGACATGCCGTTGGCGCTGATGGCGGCGACGGTGGCCCAATTTGAGAGCGAGCCGCAGCTAAACACCACTGCCGGTTATTGGCGCAATAATCCGAACCGGCCCCAGGTGTACCGGTATGCGTGGGGTGAGGAAGTGGTGGAAGTGGGGCTGACGGCCGTGCCACGAATGGTGCGTCACTATCATCTAACCACATCTATCCAGCCAGACCATACGGCGGATGTGGTGTTGGTGGAAATAGCTGAAAACGAAGTGATATTGACGGTGGATGGCTGGCGACAGAAGGTGACGGCCGTGCGTCAGCAAAACGTGTGGTGGGTGCAAACGGAAAAGGGGGTGGTGCGGTTGACGGCCGTGCCGCTGCTACCGGAACCGCAACCGGCAGCCGATGCTGGTGGCTCTCTCCGTGCGCCCATGCCCGGCTCCGTTTTGGCTGTGTTAGTAATGGTGGGGCAGGCAGTGAAAGGGGGGGACGCGCTGCTGAAGCTAGAAGCGATGAAGATGGAACACACCATCCGCGCTGCCGGGGATGGTATTGTGGAGGAGATTTATTACCAGCCGGGTGATACGGTGGAAGCGGATGCGCAGTTGATCAAAATCAACGCGGATAAACCCTAAGGGTTTCAAAAACCCTTAGGGTTTGGGGTGGCGAGCTTCCAGTTCCGGCAACAAGACCACGCTTTCCTGTTCATTGGGGTCGGTGCGGGCGATGACGGCCGTAGCCGTTTCCGTCTCACTGGGGTTGTAAGGCAGGTGGGGCATTCCCGCCGGGATGTACAGGTAATCCCCCGCTTGAATTACCATATGCTCTTCCAAATCTTCGCCGTACCACATCTCCGTCACCCCGCTAATGACGTAAATGGCGGTTTCGTGGTTTTCATGTAGATGCGCTTTAGCGCGGCCGCCGGGTGGAATGTGTAGCAGGTGCATACAGATGCCTTGCGCGCCTGTGTTTTCGGCATAAATACCGGCGTTGTAGGTAAACGCCTGTTTGCCGGTGTACGTGCCGCCTTCATCCCCACGAATCAATTTGCAGGTTAACTTTTCCATCATTGCCTTTCCTCTTCTCAGTCATAGGTACGATAAATGCCATCTTCCAGCCGATTCAGCGCCTGGACGACGCGATTGTATTGCTGCCAGAGAGTCTGGGAATCTTCGGGGGAGGTCACGGCCGTTTCCGCCAATGCCAGGCTGGCTTTCACCACACTGAACGCTGGCCCCCAGGTGGGCGGCGAACCGGCCTGCGCTCGTAAAGTCTGTGCCTGTTCGTTGAGCGCTGTAATGATGGGCTGCCAATCTTTGAGCGGCTTTTGGGCTTTGGCGGTGGCCTGGGTTTGTACGGCCGTGTCAAAACTGACAATAATCTCCCCTTTGCGTTTGGCTTTGTTATAGGCCTCTTTGAAACCACTCCTCATACCGCCGCCAAACGACAGGGCGTAACTGGACAACAGACCATCATACACAATCACCCCCTTAAATGGCAGCAAGACCGCCTGTGTATACATCGGCAGGGCATATTTGGGAATGACCTCCTCCAGTTCGTCTAACAGGCCCAACACTCCATACACCTTGTTGCCATCACCAATAAAGATAGTGTATGACTTCAAATGGCGTTCCAAAACGAAGTTGCCGCGCAAGAATTGCTGCCAGCCACTCACAATACCCAACTGTTCCGCATTCAAAGTATCGGGATTGCCCTTCACATACTCTTGAATCAAATGGGGGTTGTCCCATACAGCATTGCGCACTTCCATCCGTATTTCCCCGGTCAACTCCCGGTAGGCCGCTGCTGTTTTCACTTCGGGAAACAACCCTAACTGCTGTTTCACAAAAAATTGCAGCGAAAACATGAGATCAAAAAACAATCTGGCATCTTGCTCTGATAACTTCATCCTTTACCTCCTGGTTTATTTACCATCCGCCCAACCGAGGCCGATGCGGTTGCGCTGTTTGTCTACGGAGAGGATGGCCACTTCTAGCACGTCGCCGACGTTGAGGCTGGCGCGGCGGGGAATCTGGCTGCGGTGCAGCAAGCCATCTTGTTTCACGCCGATGTCTATAAACGCGCCAAAGTCCACCACGTTGCGCACCGTGCCGTTAAGCCGCATTCCCGGCTGTAAATCATCCAGCGATAACACGTCGCTGCGCAGGAGGGGGAGGGGCAAATCCTCGCGGGGGTCACGGCCCGGGCGTATCAGTTGGGCAAAGATGTCTTGCAGGGTGGGTAGGCCGGTATTCAATTCAGTGGCGAGCACGGCCGTCGGTTTGAGCGCCGCCAATGCCTGTTCGCGTTGGGCGGGGGTGCTGTCCGGTTTCAGGCCGGCACGGGCGAGCAGGGCGGTAGCCACGCCGTAGCTTTCGGGGTGGATGGCGCTGGCGTCCAGCGGATTTTCGCCGTCGCGGATGCGCAGGAAACCGGCCGATTGTTCAAACGCTTTGCTGCCCAGGCCGTGTATTTTTTTGAGGCTCTCGCGGGTGGCAAAACGGCCGTGTTCGTTCCGATATTCCACGATGCTTTTCGCCAGCTTGGGGCCAATGCCGGAGATGTAGGTCAGCAGCGCCGGGGAAGCGGTATTCACATCCACGCCCACCTGGTTGACCACCGATTCCACCACGCCGGTCAGCGATTCGGATAACTGCTTCTGGTTCACGTCGTGCTGGTATAACCCCACACCGATGGATTTGGGGTCAATTTTCACCAATTCGGCCAGTGGGTCCTGGGCGCGGCGGCCAATAGAGACCGCGCCGCGTATGCTCACGTCCAGGTCGGGCAGTTCTTCCTTAGCCAGCGGGCTGGCGCTGTAGACGCTGGCGCCGGCCTCGTTCACCATCAAATAATGCACGGTGTGAATTTGCCGCGTCAGGTCAGCGACGAGTTGTTCGGTCTCGCGGGAGGCGGTGCCGTTGCCGATGGCGATGAGGCTGACGTGGTGGCGCTGCACCAGGAGCGCCAGCATTTTCAGGGCGTCATCGCGCCGGTTTTGGGGCTGGTGGGGGTAGATGGTGGCCGTTTCTAGCAGTTTGCCGGTGGGGTCTATGACGGCCGTTTTGCAACCAGTCCGGTATGCCGGATCAATCGCCAATACGGTGTGCCCGGCCAGTGGCGGCTGGCTGAGCAGGCCGCGTAGATTGTCGGCGAAAACGTGGATGGCGTGGGTTTCGGCCATTTCGGTGATGGTGCGGCGCATGTCGCGTTCGATGGCGGGGATGAGCAGGCGGTGGGTGGCGTCATCCATGGCCTGTTGTAACTGGTCGGCCAGGGGGGAGCGGCGGTCGGGGCGGAAGCCGGTGCGCACGGACAGTATCCAGTCCCGTTCGGGGATGTCAATGGTGACGCGCAGAATTTTCTCTGTTTCACCCCGGTTGATGGCGAGTACCTGGTATGGTTTGAGCCGGTCAAAGCGGCTCTGGAAGTCGTAATAGAGTTCGTAGACACGGCGTTCGTCTTTGGCGTCGGCGACTTTCTGGCAGACGAGGGTGCCGTATTGCCTGGTTTTTTCACGCAGGGTGTGGCGGACAACGGCCGTGTCACTCACTACCTCGGCCACAATATCGCGCGCCCCCGCCAGGGCATCCTCCGGCGTGGGCACGGCGTCGCTGAGGAAGGGGGTGGCAATTTGCACGGCCGTCTGGTCAGACTGTATTTGCGCCAGTATCAAGTTTGCCAGTGGTTCCAGCCCCTTTTCGCGGGCGGCGGAGGCGCGGGTGTGCCGTTTTGGTTTGTACGGCTGGTACAGGTCTTCCAGTTCTGTCAGGGTAGCGGCGGCGTGAATCTGGGCTTCCAGTTCCGGCGTCAGCTTTTCCTGTTCGCGGATGGTGTTGAGGATGGTTTGGCGGCGTTCGTCCAGATTGCGCAGCCGGGTGAGGTGGTCGCTGATCTGGCGGATTTGTTCTTCGTCCAGGCTGCCGGTGGCCTCTTTGCGGTAGCGGGCGACAAAGGGGATGGTATTGCCATGATCGAGCAGTTCGATGACGGCCGTGACCTGGCTAATTTTTACTTTCAAAAGGGGGGCAATTTGATCTGCGTGTGACATGAGGGGAATTATAGCGGGGAAAGGGATGGGTGGCAGGTGGCAAGTTGCGGGTGGCAGGTCAAATCTAATTTAACGATTGGTCAACGCTGTTCCAGTATGCTGGCAGCATAGATTGGTCTTATCAGTAAATAAGGAGTTCAGTAATGGAAAACATAATGCATCATGATCCGGCTGGCAAGAACTACCAGGTTACGATTGGCGACAATGCCACCGGCGTGGCTGTCGGTGAACGCATTCATCTGCAAGTGAACGCGCCGGTATCACCTACAGACCGCCAGCGTGTAGTGGACATGTTGACCGATTTAGAAGGGGCGCTGATCGGGGCGTCACGCCTGCTCTCCCCCTATGAAGCGCACATGGCGACCTTCCACGCGCGGCTGCTGCGCCAGGAATTGACCAAAGAAAACGGCCGTCCCAGCGCCGATATTCTAATGATGGCCGCTACCTGGCTGCTGAGCCGAATACCAAACCTGACCGGTGTGCTGATGCGCCTGATGTTATCTGCCCCCACAACGGCCGTTCTGTCCCAGGCTGAAAATGGCATGGTGCAATGGGTGGACTCCCAGGCTGCGCACTATGAAGCGGAAGGAAAAATGTTGAATCTGATTGCGCTGCGCCAGACGTTAACCAGCTTTTTCGACATGAGCGAGCTGCGCACGCTCTGTTTTGACATGCGGATTGAGATTGAAGAGTTGTATGGACAAAACAAATCGGACAAGGCGCGGGAATTGGTGGCCTACTGTGTGCGTCACGGCCGTGCCGGAGAATTGGCTATCCGCTGCCGTGAGCTACGTCCCTTTGCTTTTGCTGAGAATTGATTATCTAGAGACCTGGCAGGTTTGGGAAAAACCTGTCAGGTCTATTACCAGCCGCTGGCCTGGAAAATGGTTTGCAGCAATTGGCCGCGTTCGGCGGCGGTCATCTGGCGGGGGCGGGCGTAGTTTTCAATCAGGCCCGTCCACAGTTCCACACTGAGCAAACGGCCGTCATACAGCACATACGTATCCACAAACGTCTGCCGCGTGCCCATCATATCCATCTGGTCAAAAAAGAGGTTGCCCGGCCCGTAGTGGATAAAAGCGTCCTGGTAAAAGGCGAACCCCTGCGCGTGATGGGCCTGGCTGCCGGACACGGCCGTAGCCCCCGCCGCCGCTATTTCCTGGAAAAACTGCTTCTGGTCAGGTGGCGGCGCATACTGGTAATACTCCGTGTATTGCAGGGTGACAAACACCAGGTAGCCTTGTTCGCGTAAGGCGGCAATTTCGGCGGGCAGTGAGCCATCACACGGCCGTGCCCCTGACCCTGTCTCCGTTGCCCAACCAAATGCTGGCCCAAATGAATTGCAGCCGACAAAGGCAATTTTGTTGCCATTATGCTCGAATATGGCCGGTACGGCCGCTTCAGCCAGGTCGCGTCCGCCGCCGTAGGTGAGCAGCCCTGCCGCTTCGTACATGGCGATGGTGCGGCGGGTATTGTCACGCCCCCAATCGTTCAAGTGATTACCGGTCAGTTCAATCACATCGGTACCCATATCCAGGATCAGGTCAAAGTAGCGGTCATCGCTGCAAAAGGTGGTGCCGCCGATGGGGTCAGGGTAAGGGCAGTCGGGCGCAAAGGAGACCTCGTTGCTGATGTGGGCGATGTCGGCGGCGCGCAGCACCGGCCCCACCTCTTCGCCGGGCCAGAGGATGCCGGAGCGCTCCATGTTGAAGGCGGTGGCGCGTACCAGGGCGGTGACGCCGGTGAGGGCCACGCGGCTGATTTTAGCCGGGTCGTAATTGGCGGTGGGGCCATCCCATTGGGCGCGGAACTGGGTAACGGCCGTTTCTTCTCCTTCAATGCCAATAGAAATGAGCAGCGGGTAACTGTCCGGCGAAAAATCGGCCGCCAGCGGCGATTGGCCGTCCAGCGCCAGCACTTTGAGGTCGGGCGTGAGCTGGTCAAAGGGCAGGATGGTCAGCGAGGGGGAGGTGGCCGACGGCCGTGCCGCCCACAATCGTTCGCGCAGTTCGCCTTCGGGGACGATTTGCACGGCCGTGCCCGGTGTACCCAAAATGGGTGTCATGGCAACGGCCGTACTTTCGCCGACGATGATGGGCAGGCCGCCGGTTTGCCAGTTTGTTTGTAATTCAGCCAGGGTCAGGCCATCGGGCACGGTGGGAAAGGGGGCGGCTAACCCATACACCCACCGGGCGAGTGGGCGCTCGCTGCGCGTAGTCAGAAGGAGGTGGGCCTCTTCCGGCGTACTCCAACTGTATTGCGCCAACTGCTGCTGGGCGAATTTTTGGGCGGCGGCGGTGAAGGTGGCGGGCACGGCCGTGTCGGCCGCCAGGCGCAAACGAGGTGAGGCCGGGTCGGGTGTGTCCAGGGTGTGGGCGGCGGCGGTGGCATCGGGTACGGCCGTACCAGCGACGGCTGCATCGCCGACTACCCCGGTAGCCGTTGCCGGCAGCGGTTGCACGACGGAGAGAAGCGGCGGGGAAGTGGGCCATGTGGTTGTGGGCACGGCCGTGGGCAGCACGGCCGATGGCGCACACCCCACCAGGAAATACAAAAGCCAAAAAGCGATTTGGCCGCTAATTAATGTAGACCTGACAGGTTTCAGAAAACCTGTCAGGTCTATTGTCTGAAAAAATCGCCGCCATTTTGTGTGGTCTTGATTAACTAGAATTCTTTTCATGTGGTAGACTGGTTCTCATGTTTAGAGAGCAGAGATTGGAGATCAGCCAATCCCGAATCTCCAATCTCCAATCTCAGGAATCTTATGGACGAAATAGACTTAAAAAAACCCATCTACTATATTAACCGCGAATTGAGCCAGATCGAATTTAATCGCCGCGTACTGGAAGAGTCGCTCAGCGCCGACCATCCGCTGCTAGAGCGGGTAAAATTTGTGGCGATTTTTAGCTCGAACATGGACGAGGTGTTCATGGTGCGCGTCTCCGGCCTGAAGCAGCAGGTGTTATTGGGCATTACCGATACCCCGGCCGATGGGCTGACACCGCGTGAGCAGTTGGTAGCCATTCATCGCGTGGTGACACATCTCTTTGCCACGGCCATGGAGTGTTGGCGGCAAACGCTGCTGCCGGCGCTGGCTGGCGAGGGTATTCATGTGCTTGATTATAAAGACCTCAATGCGCGCCAACAACGGAAACTGCGGGACTACTTCGACCGCGAGATTTTTCCGGTGCTGACGCCCCTGGTCACGGACCCGGCTCACCCCTTTCCCCACATCTCCAATCTCAGTATTAACCTGGCAGCGGAAATTGTTGACCCGGATACCGGTGAAGAATATTTTGCCCGCGTCAAAGTACCCGCTTCGCTGCCGCGCCTGGTGCCGCTCAAGCCGATTGACCCGGAGGATATATTGCCGCCGCGCACGCAAAAACTGGTCTGGATTGAACAGGTGATTGCCGCCAATCTGGATCGGCTGTTCCCGGGCATGATTATCAGGGCTTCATACCCGTTCCGGGTAACGCGCAATACAGACATGGAGATTCAGGAAGAGGAAGCGGATGATTTGCTGCTGACGATGGAAGAGAGTTTACGGCAGCGCCATTTTGGGCAGGTGGTGCGGCTGGAGGTGGATGAGACAATGCCAGACGAGACACGGCGGCTGCTTATAGACCATTTGCGCATTGGCTCACATGACGTGTACACGGCCAATGGTTCATTAGGTTTGAGCAGTTTGTGGGAGCTGCACCGGCTGGATCGGCCGGATTTGAAGGATGAGGTTTTCCAGCCGCGGTTGTCGTCGCCATTCCGCAGTGGCGAGAATATCTTTCATGTGCTGCGGCGGGAAGAGGTGCTGCTGCACCATCCCTTTGACAGTTTTACGCCGGTAATTAACCTGGTGGAAGCAGCCGCCGACGACCCGGATGTAATCACCATTAAGATGACGTTGTACCGGGTGGGGCCAAATCCACCTATTGTGCGGGCGCTGATGCGGGCGCGGGAGAACGGCAAGCAGGTGGCAGTACTGGTAGAATTAAAGGCGCGTTTTGACGAGGAGAGCAATATCGAGTGGGCGCGGGCGCTGGAAAATGCGGGGGTGCATGTGGCCTACGGCATCATGGGGCTGAAGACGCACAGCAAGGTGCTGCTGATTGTGCGCCGCGAGCGGGATGGGCTGCGCCGCTACGTGCATATGGCTACCGGCAATTACAATGCCTTTACCTCACGACTGTATACCGACCTGGGATTGTTGACGACAGATGAGGAGATGGCGGCGGATGCGTCCGAGGTGTTTAACTTTCTCACCGGCTTTTCCAAACAGAAGGAGTACCGCAAATTTTGGGTGGCGCCGGTTAATTTTCGGGATAATTTGACGCGGCTGATTGAGCGGGAGACGGAATATGGCAAGAAGGGCCGTATGATCATCAAAGCCAACTCCATCGTAGACCCGCGCATTATCCGGGCGCTGTATACGGCGTCGCAGGCAGGGGTGCAAATTGACCTGGTCATTCGTGGTATTTGTTGTTTGCGGCCGGGGGTGGCCGGCGTCAGCGATAATATCCGGGTGGTGAGTATTGTGGGCCGCTTTTTGGAACACAGCCGCATTTATTATTTCCACAATCTGGGGCAGCCAGACATTTACCTGGGCAGCGCCGACCCGATGCCGCGTAACATTGACCGGCGGGTGGAGGTGTTGTTCCCCTTAGAAAATGAAGGCGTCCGGCAAGAGGTGATCCGGCTGTTGAATATCTATTTGCATGACACGGCCAAAAGCCATAGCTTGCAGTCAGACGGCCGTTACCTGCCCAGCATCGCCACTTTAGCCGAAGGCGAAGAGCCGTTTAACAGCCAATTGTGGCTGCTGCACGGCCGTGCCGCCAACAAACCACTCCCTTTTGAAAATGACCTGGTGATCAGCCCCAATGGTCAGGGGCCGGTCTCGTCACGCCGTTCGCGGTCTACAAACAAAGCGGTTCCGCAATAATCCAGCCCATGAAACAGCCGCTTCTCGTAGCGGTGTTCTGGAGCTACCAACCGTATCAGGCCGCTGTCCAGCAAAATGAACCAGTTCCCATCTTCTGACCAGGCCGCCGGACTGCCGGACAGGAAGCGGCTATTATCCACTTCATACACCTGCCAGCGCTGGTTGGGGATGTCATAGAGGTGTATGGCATACCCGGCATTGGTATAGCCGCCTACCGTCAGATAACGGCCGTGTTGGCGAATATCCCCCCAGGTTGCGCTGACGAATTCGCTATCAATGGAACTCCACTCGTGTTCTTGCCAATCATATTGCAGTAAATAGCCCCTTTGCGCCATATTGCCTTGCCAGTCAAAGACGCTAAGAAATAGTTGTTCCGGCTGCGCGGCCGGGTAGGAGGTCATCCCGGCGAGGTACAACTGGCTTGTGGGGGGGAGATCGGGCAAGGTGGCGCGGATTTCTTCCATCGTCAAGCGATTTTCAATTTCAACCGAATTGTCTCCGGTGATCACGGCCGTCATCAACTTGTTTTCGGATGGTTGGTGTGGGTTATTGGAGGGGATGGATTGCAAATAGGCCAGGGTACGGCCGTCTAGCCAGATGGGGTAATAGGCATTCTCCAGCGCCATGATTTCTTCGCCGGCAGCATTTCCCAGGGCGTACACCATCTGTTGGGTTTCATGTGGCGTCATGATGAGGGTGTAACGGCCGTCTGGCGAAGGCTGCACCCACTTCTCAAAAGGCTGCACGGCGCAGGTCTCATCGTCACAGGCGTCAGCCATCATCTCAATCATGTTGTAACGGTACCCTGGGTTGTCCCCGTTTTCATCGGCGAACTCCATGTTATAACTTAGCAGGAAGCGCCCAGGTTCTAATTGGGTGACAGAGTTGACGCTGGGCCAGGCGGGGGTGGTGAACAGAAGTCGTTCACGGCCGTCATGCAGCCAGACCACCCGGAACAGCCCATCGCGGGTGGAAGGGCCAACCACCAGGGCCGCACCTTGACCATCTGGAAAAGGCGTCAGGTAGTAGCCGGGGGCGCCTTCCGTCTCCAGGGGCATATCCGTCCATAACTCGGCGGCCATATCATAGCGGAACAGGTTCAGGGCGCGGCTGCCCTGGCAGAGCATTAAGATGTCCTGCTCCGGCAGGGGGATGGGCGGCGGCGCGGCGGCGATGATGGGGTTATAGCCGGTAGGCCAGGGGGTCATCAGCCCCCACTGCGCCAACAAGCCATCAATATCTGGGTTGGTGAACACGCCGCCTGTTTCGGCCGGGGCCGGAAAGGCATAGGCATTCAGCAGCGCCCGCGCCAGATGGGTGACGTAGCCGCGCAGCAACACCTGGTACCCCGTTTCATCCAGAGGCAGACCCACCAGCGTGGGCGTGGGCAATGACAGGCGGGTAGTTTGCCGCCCCCCGGCATAGACAGTGCTAAAACGCACCGGCGAATGCAGTTCCAGCAGGCTTTGGGGGTCATTGGCCAGCCGTAGTTGCAGTTGAAATGCCTGTGGGCAGGCAATGTCCAGGCAAATACGCTCAATCCAGCCGTTCAGGTCATCGGCCAGGCGGACGGCCGTCTCCCGGTCGCGGGTAGGAGTGATCAGGTCGAGATACGGCCGTTCCTCATGCACATAATCGCCCCAAAACGCGCGGTCTGGTTCGGCAAGCAGCCAGCCGTTGCTTTGCAGGCGGTACACGGCCGTGCGCTGCAAGCTCAGCGGCTGCATCTCCCCATCCTCGTCCAGGGTGACGTAGGGCATGGTCATTTTGAGTTCGGCGCTGTTCAGGTCGGGGGAAAAAATGAATTCGGTGGTGGATTGGGTAGAGGAGAGGAATTCGGTAGTGAACAGGTCGGCCCTGGTGTCTAGCCACAGACCCAGCGGCGGGCGGTCAAAAAAGCTGCCCCGTGTTAGCAGCCGAATCTGCGTATCCGTCCAGGCCGGCGAGCGGCTGAGAAAGGCGGCGACCAGTTCATTGTCACCGGCAACGGCCGTTTCCACCAGCAGCCGGTCGGCGGCGCGAATTTCTTCTTCGCGGCTGTTGGTCACGGCCGTGACCTGTGTTTCCACGCGCCGGTAAGCCAGCCACAATCCACCCGCCACCAGCAGCGCCAACACTGCCAACGCCAGCAGCCCTCGGCCATTGAGGTGAAAGCGGGGAGTTTTGTCAGCGGTTACGGCCGTTGGCAGCTCTTCCCATTCATCGTCGCCACTTTTCCAGTCGAACATGATGGGAGGCGTGATGCGTGATGCGTGAAGTCAATCCGGTCACGCATCACGCATCACGTATTACTCGATCTCGTCATCAAAGCCCAACGACTCCAAAAAATCAATCACCGCGTCAGTAAAGGCGTCCGGTTGTTCCAGGTTAGGCATGTGGCCGGCGCCGGGGATGATGACCAGACGGCCGTCGGGCACAGCCGCGGCCATCGCTTCGGCTTCTGATACCGGAATCAACTGGTCGTCAGCGCCATGAATGACCAGCACGGGCACGTCAATGTCACCCAGGGTGGGGGTGGAGTCGGGCCGGTCACGCATAGCGGCCAGCGCGCCGACCACCCCTTCCAGTGAGGCCATTTCCATTACCTGTTGGGCAAACTCTACCAACTCCTTGTCCTGGGCAAAGTTATCGGGAGACAGGAGTTTGGGCAGCATGGCATCGGCTACGGCCGTGACGCCCTCTCGTTTGGCCATCTCCGCCATCTTGTCCCGGTTGGCCTTGCCTTCGGCTGAATCGGCGCCAGCGCGGGTGGCCGTCAGGATCAGCCCGGCCACAAATTCACTGTAGCGCCGGTAGAACTCCAACGCAATGTAACCGCCCATGGAATGGCCACAAACCACAAAGGGCGTGGCCACATTCAAATGCGCCAGCAGATCGGCGCAGTCATCGGCCAACATACCCACGCTGTACGGCCCGGCCATGGCGTCAGATTGGCCGTGCCCCCGCAGATCAGGGGCGATGACGCGCACAAAATTCGCCAGGTCATCCAACTGCGGCGACCACATGCTGCTGTTCAGCGGGAAGCCATGAATCAGCAGCAGCGTTGGTTTATCGCAGCTATCCTGAAAGGCCATAATAAAATCTTCTTCGTCGTGATGATGGTTGTTGTCAGTCATAAAATACTCCTTATTCCATTGACAATTGTCAATTTTCAATTGTCAATTTTCAGCTTTCCATCCCTTCAAACAGCTCCCCAATGGAGCGGTGACAGTAATTTTGGCGCATGGCTTCGGCAAAGACGGAGGCCACGGAGAGGACGGTGAGATTGGCGGGTTGGCGTTCCGACGGCCGTTCCACCGTATCCGTCGTCACCACTTCCACAATCTGTGGAATGGTAGCGATGCGTTCCACCGCCCGCCCCAAAAACAGCCCATGCGTACACAGTAAAACAATCTCCTCAATGCCGCTTTCCACCAACACCTGGCTTAATTCTACCACCGAACCGCCTGTGGCAATTTCATCATCATAGACAATGGCTCGTTTGAACCCTCTGACCTGGCGGCTGATCAAGCCACCAATGCGCACTTCGGTATCGGAAATGCGCACCTTATCGGCCGAGGCGATGGACAGCCCCAGATCGCGGGCAAAGCGGGCCGCCGGTTTGGCCCGCCCCATGTCTGGCGCGACAACTACATCACGTACCGGGTCTAGCTGGCGTTGGCGAATATAGTTCGCCAGTTCCATCCGCCCCGTCAGCGGATCGGCCGGCACACTGAAAAAGCCGTGTACCTGTGGTGAATGTAGCGTCATGGTCATAATGTGGGTGGCGCCGGATGTGGCCAGCAGGTCGGCGATGAGCCGGGCGGTGATGGAGATGCGCGGCGCATCTTTTTTGTCGGAGCGGGCATAAGAAAAATAGGGGATGATGGCATGGATTTCGCGGGCGGCGGCGCTCTTGGCAATGTCCAGCATCATGAGTAATTCCACCAGGTGATCGCTGACGGGCGGCGTTAATGACTGCACAATGTACACTACCCGACCGCGCACACTCCTGCCTAACTGCACAAACAGATTGTCGTTGCTGAAGCGGGAAAATGTGGTCTCAGCCAGCGGTAATTCCAGATGGTTGGCAATCTTTTCCGCCAACGGACGGTTGGAACGGCCGCTGAAAATGCGCACATCCGCCCGGTCTATTTTATCGGTCATATTCCTCTTCTCCAGTAGAGGCAGGTCTTAGACCTGCCTCTACTAAAATTCTGCTGTTACTAACAATGCCTGCGCCAACCGGTGTTTGTATTCGGCGGCGCTAATCTCGATTGTACCAAATTGGCGCAAATGATCCGTCATGAATTGGGTGTCTAGTAGTTGAAAACGGCCGTGCCGCAGCCGTTCTACCAGATGCACCAGGGCCACTTTGCTGGCGTTGGCGGCCAGGCTAAACATGCTTTCCCCGGCAAACAAGCCTTGCACGGAGACGCCATAGAGTCCGCCTACCAGACGGCCGTGCTGCCAACATTCCACGCTGTGGGCGAAACCGGCGCGATGCAGTTCGGTGTAAACTCTGATGAATTCGCGGCTGATCCAGGTGTTTTCACGGCCGTGCGCCGGCGCGGCGCAGGCTCGCATCACGGCCGTGAACGCCGTATCCACCCGCACCTCAAACTCGCCTGCCCGCACGATGCGTGCCAGGCGGTGGGGCACGTGAAAACCATCCAGGGGGATGATGGCGCGTGGGTCGGGATCATACCAATAGATACGGCCGTCTTCATGCGCCATGGGGAATATCCCTTCACAGTAAGCGGATAAAAGCAATTGGGGCGTCAAAACCATCGGCAATAATTCCTGGTGAGTGGTAGAATGCGGACAATAGACCTGACAGGTTTTCTGAAACCTGTCAGGTCTACCGCACCAATTACCCAATTATATAAGGTGGTAGTGATAGATGTACAACGTAGAACAATTACGCGCAGATGAATTTCCCGGCAGCAGTGAAACGCTCTACTTTAATCATGCCGGTATTTCGCCATTACCTGCCCGCACCCAGGCCAAAGTGAAGTGGGCCATTGACGAGTTTGCCCGGCAGCCGGCCCGGTTTTGGATGCAGCATGGGCTGGTTTATGCCGAGCGGTTGCGCCAGGAAATGGCCGCTTACCTTAACGCGGCATCCCCCTGGGAAATTGTGCCCATGACGACCACATCGGCCGGGCTGAACGCGGTAGCGCAGGCCATAGCCTGGCAGCCGGGTGACAACGTGTTGTTTTGTGACGTGGAATTTCCGGCGAATGTGTATCCCTGGCTGAGTCTAGGGCGGGCGGGGGTGGAGTCGCGGCTGGTTCCGGCTATGGATGGCGGTCTCACGCTGGCGGCGCTGCAACCATATGTAGACGAACGAACGCGGGTGATTGCGGCCAGCGCCATCCAGTTTTTCACGGGACATCGCACCGATTTAACGGCCGTCGGCCGTTTTTGCCAGGAGCGCGGCATCCTCTTTGTGGTGGACGCCATTCAAGCTATCGGCCATATGCTGATTGACGTGCAGACCATGCACATTGATGTGTTAGCCTGCGGCGGCCAAAAATCGTTGCTGTCGCTGCCCGGTGAGGGATTTCTCTATGTGCGCCGGGAAGTGGCCGAACAAATGCAGCCGCGCTCGATTGGCAGTAATGCCACCGTTGATTATTTGCACTGGTTGAAGTATGACACGACGCCGGCCCCCGCCGCCCAACGTTTTATGAGTGGTACGCCGAACATACCGGGCATCATCGCCATGGTGGAAAGCCTGGGGCTGATTCGGGAATTGGGCGTGCAGGAGATTGATGCCCATACACGGGCGCTGTCGGACAGGGCTACGGCCGTGCTCACCCACCTGGGCTACCGCGTCATCTCCCCGCAACCGGCGCATGGCCCCATCGTCACTTTTGCCGTAGACATGAGCAGCGAAGAAGCGGATGCATTGGTGGCTGCCTTAGCCCGCCAGCATGTCGCCCTCGTCAAACACCTGGACAAAGAAGGCAATGCGTACCTGCGGCTTTCCTTCCACTGCTATAACACGATGGCGGAAATTGAGTGGTTTGGGGAGATTTTTCAGGAAATTGGGAGATTAGGAGATTGATAGTGTCACGAAGTTTTCGCTATTCCTTTAAGACTACAACGGATGAAGGAATAAGCGGATAAATTTCTAGAGGAGAATCCGTTCAATTCTTTATCCGCTGTAGTCATGGCGAAAAACATTAGCAGAGATTGCCTATCGCTCAATATCCCGATCTCATAATCTCTACCTGAACTCCACCGCCGGCTCCGTATGATAAGTGCTCTCCCACCAGGCGCGGATACGGCCGCCGACGGGACGGCCGATAAACGTTTCTAATTCATGCACCACATCCCATAACCGCTGAAAGTCCACGCCCGTGCCAATGCCCATTTTGTAAGCCAGGAATACCAGGTCTTCGGTTGCCAGATTGCCTGCCGCGCCGGGGGCAAAGGGGCAGCCGCCCAGCCCACCAATACTGCTGTCAAAAATACGCACCCCGGCCTGCAAAGCGGTGGTAGCATTAGCTAAACCCATCGCCTGGGTGTCGTGCAAATGCACCGCCAGCCGGTTCATGTCCAGGCGGCGGCCCAAATTTTCCATCAGGCGGCCCACATCTATTGGATTGGCAAAACCGATGGTGTCGGCAATGGCCAGTTCATCCACACCCAGCGCCCATAATGCTTCGGCTACAGCGACTGTCTTGTGGGGTGGCGTTGGCCCTTCAAAGGGGCAGACCCAGGCGGTCATCACGTAGGCGCGTGTCCAGAGGCCATCCCGTTTGGCCTGTTCTACCAGGCTGCGGCTGATGGCCTGGGCCTCCTGGGAGGACATGCGCGTGTTTTTCTGGCTGAATGTTTCGCTGACGCTGACGCCGCAGGCGATAGCCCGGCAGCCCGCCGCCAGCGCCCGATCATACCCGCGTTGGTTGAAGACGAGGCCAACAAAGTTGATGTGGGGGTATTTTTGGCGGTTCACGGCCGTGACCTCATCCGCATCGGCCATTTGTGGTACTGCTTTAGGGTGGACGAAGCTGGTCAACTCGATGTGCTGCAAGCCAGCATCAATCAGCCCATCTACCAGCCGGTTCTTCTGCGCCGTGCTGACGGGTGTGGCCTCATTTTGCAGCCCATCGCGGGGGCCTACTTCGTACACTTTGATGTAGTCGGGCATAGCGATTTGGTAGTAAGCAATAAGCAGTAAGCGGTGAGCAGTGGATCGTCTTACTGCTCACTGCTTACCGCTCACTGCTCACCGCTCACTCCTCTTATCCTCTCAATAACGGCCCACCGAGGGATCAACCTCAACCGCATAAGCTTCAATGCCGCCGTCGGCGTTGACGGCGTTAGCCCAGCCGTTGTGGTGCAGCCAGGCCGTTACCTGGGCGCTGCGGTTGCCGTGGTGGCAGAGTACCACAATGTCGGCCTCTTTGTTATCGGCAATTTCCGACGGCAGCGCCTCAAGTTGGCGGCGGGCTAAATCGCTGAGGGGGAGCAGGGTGACGCCCTCGCCCAGATGAGCATACGCCAGTTCATACGGTTCGCGCACGTCCAGTAAAATGAAAGAGTCATCGCTGGCCCGTTTTTGCGCCAACTCTTGGGGGGTAATGCCGGGAACTCCAAAGGGATTCATCAAACCTCCACAGGATTGCGTCTGAGCCATTCTGTGCCCGGACGCAATTCTTTTTCATACACAATTTCGCGCCGGTAAATGTGCATACCGGCCTTCTGATAAAGCCGGTAGGCGCGGGTGAAGCTGTCACCATCGGTATCGGTGAGGATGTGGTGGATGCCGCGCCGGTAAAATTCGGCCAGCGCGGTGTGGGTGAGCGCCAGCCCTAGCCCCTGCCGCCGCCAGGGGCGACGGATGCTGAGGCTGCCCAGATAACCGGCTTGAGGATTCTCCACCGATTTTTCGTTGCACAGGCAGGAACCGGCCACTTCATCACCCGCCCAGGCCACAAAACAGAGGCCGGGGGAATTAAAATAGTCGGGTCGGAAGATGGTGGGGTCTCTTTGAGGCCGAGCGGTGTCATCCTCGTCTGGCTCCTCCATTTCGTATTGCAAGACGCCCCAATGGTCGGCGAAGGCTTCTTCTAGGGCGGGGCCAACTTGGGACCAATCGGTGGGCTGCAACGGCCGTATCACAACCCCTTCCGGCAACTCAGGTGTGGGCGGCGGGCCGGTCAGTTGCATCTGTAAATGCACAAATTCGCGCACGGCCGTGAAACCATGATCTTGCAGCAACTTTTGCCCCGCCCGATCACGATCAAACAGGGGGCAGTGCATCAGCACGCGAGCATCGGGCGGCGCTTTGGCTGTGTCTTGCCGGGTGCGTTGTTCCGCCCAGGCCACCAGTTGCGAGCCAATGCCCTGCCCGCGAAAGGCCGGATGCACTGCGCCAAACATCTCATGAACCACAAAAGGGTGTTCGGCAGAAAGCTCCACATAGCCGATGAGACGGCCGTCGGCCGTTTCCACCACCCGGCTATCCGTTGCCAGATTGACGTTACTTTCCAGCCAGAAACGCTGCTGCCAGTGGTCGGCCGTGATCGGCGTACCACGCGATGCCACGGACGCCTCGTTACGCAAGGCAACAATCGCTTGCAGATCATCCCATAAGGCCGGACGGGTAGTGGAAGTCATGTGGGAAGTGAAGACATCCGATTTCTCTAGCAACCTTTGGTTGCCGAAATCGGATGTCTGTTATTGGCTGCGGTAGGCAGCCAGGAAGAGGCAGAGCCAACCGGCCAGGAAGGCGACGCCGCCTAGTGGCGTAATCGCGCCCAACCAGCGCAGGCGGGTGGCGACGAGCAGATAGAGACTGCCGGAGAAAAGCAGGATGCCCAATAGAAAGAGGTAGCCGCCCCAGGTGGGCAGGCTGCCGCCCCATCTGTTGGCGGCCCAGGCGGCCACAAAGAGGGCCAGGGCGTGCAGGGTGTGGTATTGCACGGCCGTGTCATACGTGCCTTTGAGCGTGGGGTGCTGCTGGAAATAAGCCGCCAGCCCATGCGCCCCAAACGCGCCTGCCGCCACGCCTAAAAACATCAACACCGAACCCATCATAAAAAAAAGTCTATCCATACAAACCTCAAGATTGTCGAATTTCAGCGCGGACCAGAGCGGGTAGTTTTTCCTCTTGTATCCAGCGCGCCACCAATGGTATTTGAATCTGATAACGGCCGTCTATCCCTTCCACCAGTTCGCGCCGGGTAAGCCGCCGCAATGCCAGCAGCCGCGCCCCTTCATCTAGCTCCGGCGGTAACTCCTGCCCGGCGGCCAGGTCGGCCAGAATCAATTTTTCGTCCGGGCGGCAGATTTGCCACCGGTCCGCGAAGTAATTGTACCCGGAGTGCAGCCCTTTCTGAAAGCCGGTTTGCACGTCGGCCAATGTGACGGTGCGCCAATCGCCCTGCGCCCGCCGTTCGGCGCTGTTCAGGTAGTTGACCAGATCAAAGGCGACCAACTGAATCAGGTAGGGCTGGCAGCGTGTCTGGGCCAGGAACAGGGCCAACGCTTCTGGTTCATAGTCAAGTGGGAAATCTTCGATGGGGTTGAGGATGAGAGTGCGGGCGTCGGCTTCGGGCAGGTTGCCGACGTGTACGGTTTTGACGTTGATGAAGTAGGAGGCCCAATTGTGCTGCATTTCATCCAGCAAATGCACCCCGGCAAAAAGCAAGGCCAGACGCAGCCCGCCGCCGCGCTGAATCAGGTTGCGGAAAAAGCTGAGTACATTTTCATCTAACCGGCCGTCAGCAATCGCCTTTTCCACCCATTCAAATTCATCAAAGGTGATGAAGAGGGTGTAAGCCTGGAGCGGCCGTTCTGCCTGCGTCAGCCAGTTGGCGAAGGAGAGGTATGGTTCGGCTTCAAAGTCGCGGGGGCTGAAGCGGGGCAGGGTCAGCCCCCGCTGTGTGGCTGCCTGATCGCGGATCGCTTCGACCAGAGCAGTGACAAAACCGGCGGGACTTTGCACCGTGCCGGCGGCTTCCTGCAAATTGACAAAAACAGGGACGACGGTTTCTGGCAGGCGGTGTGGCAGGTGATACAGCAGTGACGTTTTACCGCTGCGGCGTGGCCCATGCAGCAGCAGGGTAGGCGGCTGGTTCAGCGCCAGCAAGCTTTTTTCAATTTCGGTGAAGATGTCCTGGCGACCCTGGAAAACGACGCTGCCGCCATCCGGTTTGAGAGGCAGGCCGGGGTTGTAGGGGTTGGGAATGTCCGGCGAAGCGGCTTCTACCTGGGTCAGGCGGTTGATTTCTTCATCCAGGATGTAGCTCCAGCGCAGTAATTCCCGGCGAAACTCCGCCGCCAGGTAGAACGGTTCATCTGTGATCTTTTGTTGTAGTTCGGTTTCCTGAAAAGCCAGTGGGCGTTGTTGCCCTACTAAATTCAGTAATCGGGGCAGCCGATCACGCCGCTCCTGATATAAAATTAACTCTCGAATCAAATCCTTCTTAGTTGTGCCGGGTAATGTTTGGTAGTCAATATCCAACTCAAAACAGAGTTGATAGATTTCATCTAATGTGAACTGTTCATCCATGAGAAGCTGCAAACGTGCCTGATCCACAAACCTGTCGGTAGATTTTTTAGGCTGTTTCTTGCTCCCGGTTTCTAGCGTCGTTTGCATGGCGCGCAGGGTTTGTTGGGCGCGGTTGAGGTTGGTCAGGCGGTTCAGGTTGCTGCTGGCGGTTTGGGCGGCCATCAGGGAATGGCAAAAGCGATCCAGCGCCTCGCGGTAGGCCTGTGGCCCGGCGGGCGGCAGCCAGGCGACTTGCTGTTTGAGGGCGGCCAACTGGGGCACGGTTTGCGGTTGGGCTATCTCATTGAGCAGCAGCCGTTCGGTGGCGCGGGCGGCGGCCCAGCCCTGGCGGAAGGAGGCGGCTACGGCGTCTATGGCGGCCAGCCCGGCGGCGCGGTCGGCCTGGGTGAGCAGCACCAACAGGCCATCCAGGAAGCTGAGGCGCAACCAGATGAGTTCATCCCCATTTTGCGGGCAGCGCCGGTAAAGCTGCCGCCAGGAAACCAGCCGGTTACGGGCCAACCAGTAGAGAAGCGTGTTCCAGGGCCAGTAAAGCATGAAAAGGGGAAGTCGAAAATAACACAAGAGGAATAGGGGAATAAACGCCACGCCACCCGCCACGCCAACCGCCACGCCAACCACCACGCCAACCGCCACGCCAACCGCCACGCCAACCGCCACGCCACCCGCCACG